>NZ_JAQSDR010000031.1 GCF_029946005.1 Aquabacterium sp. | reverse complement strand
TGTGAAATCGCGGGCAATAGTGACCCCTTGAGGGGTGGTTTTCGCGTCCAATTCTGACCCCCCTGGTGGCTGTGCCAGTGTCACTTTCTTTTGAGCCTTTGCGGGCTCTGGGAAGGGCTGGCGGGGGTGATTGGCGTGGAGCTTATCGGGCAGATACGGCGGGCGTTTTTCGAGCATCGCCGGGCGATCAAGGAGATCTCGCGGGATTTGCGGGTATCGCGCACGACGGTGCGCAAGGTGGTGCGCTCGGGCAGGACCACGTTCAAGTACGCGCGAGAGGTTCAGCCGTCGCCAAAGCTTGGCGAGTGGATGGGTCCGCTGACGGAGATCGTGGAGGCGGAAGCGCGGCTGCCGAAGCGTGAGCGGCGGTCGACGCAGCGGCTGTTCGAGGAGTTGCGCGGCCGAGGCTATGACGGCGCGCACGACAGCGTTCATCGGTTCGTGAAGGAATGGCGGGAGGAACGAGCGCGGGTTCCGGCACAGGCGTTTGTGCCGATGAGCTTTGCGCCGGGCGAAGCCTATCAGTTCGACTGGAGCCACGAGACGATCACGCTGCAAGGCTTGCCGCTGATGGTCAAGGCGGCACACATGAAGCTGTCGCACAGCCGGATGCCGTTTGTGCGGACCTACTTCCGGGAGACGCAGGAACTGGTGTTCGATGCCCACGACAGGGCCTTCGCATTTTATGGCGGGGCCTGCCGACGCGGCATCTACGACAACATGAAGACGGCGGTCGAAGCGATCTTCATCGGCAAGGCACGGCAGTACAATCGGCGGTTCCTGCAGATGTGCTCGCACCATCTGATCGAGCCGGTAGCCTGCACCCCGGCCTCGGGCTGGGAGAAGGGCCAGGTTGAGAACCAGGTCGGCAACCTGCGCGATCAGCTGTTCCGACCCAAGCCGCGGGTCAGCAGCCTGGACGAGCTGAATGGCTGGCTGGAAGACCAATGCGTCGCCTATGCCAAGCGGACAAAGCATCCGGAGTTCAAGGACCGGACGATCTGGGAGGTCTTCGAGGAAGAGCGCCCGAGCTTGATGGAACGGCGGGCGCCGTTCGACGGCTTTGTCGAGAAGGCGGTGCGAGCGACGACTACCTGCCTGATCACGGCGGATCATAATCGCTACAGCGTCGATGCCCGCGCCGCCGGTCGGATGGTGCTGGTGCGTTCCTACGCTGAACGGCTGGTCGTGCTGCTCGACGAAGTGGTGGTGGCCAATCATCTCCGCAGCTTCAAGCGCGACCAGGTGATTTACGATCCGTGGCATTATCTCCCGGTTTTACTGAAGAAACCCGGCGCTTTACGCAATGGAGCACCGTTCAAGGACTGGGGTCTACCGCCCGCCCTGGCGCAGGTGCGCCAGCGGCTCAAGCACCATCCCGACGCCGACCGGCAGTTCGTCAAGGTGCTGGGCGGTGTGCTCGACCATGGGCTCGATGCCGTCGAGGCGGCCTGTGCGGAAGCGTTATCGGCGGGCATCGCCAATGGCGACGTGATCCTCACCGTGCTTGCCCGGCAACGCCAGCCGCCGCCGGTGCCCAGCATCACCACGCCGCATGCCCTGCGGCTCAAGATCGAACCGGTGGCCGATTGTGGCCGCTACGACAGCCTCAGGAAGGTCGCCTAATGGAACGCCATGAGATTCTGGACGCGATGAGCGAGCTCAAGCTCTATGGCATGCGCGCCAGCTTCGACGAGATCGCCGGCAAGGGCCTGACCCGGCGGGATGAGATCTATCCGCTGATCGCCAGCCTGATCCGTGCCGAGCACACCCATCGTCAGGCCCGGTCGATCAGCTACCGGATTAGCGGCGCCAGGTTCCCGGTGTTGAAGGATCTCGACAGCTTCGTCTTCGACGACACGCCGCTGGATCAGGGGCAGGTTCGTGAGTTGGCGACCGGCACCTTCCTCGACGCCAAGCGCAACGCCATCTTCATCGGCGGCACCGGGACCGGCAAAACCCATCTCTGCATTGCCGTCGCTTCTGCCGTGATACGTGCCCGCGCCAGGGGACGGTTCTTCAACCTCGTCGATCTGGTCAACCAGCTCGAGCAGGAGAAGGCCGCGGGCAAGAGCGGCAGGCTGGCCGAGAAACTGCTGCGCCACGATCTCATCGTCATCGACGAACTCGGCTATCTCCCGTTCAGCCAATCCGGCGGACAGCTGCTGTTCCATCTGATCAGCAAGCTCTACGAAAACACATCCCTGCTGATCACCACCAATCTCGCCTTCGCCGATTGGCCGCAGGTGTTCGGCGATGCCAAAATGACCACCGCCATGCTCGATCGCCTGACCCATCACTGCGACATCATCGAGACCGGTAA
>NZ_JAQSDR010000030.1 GCF_029946005.1 Aquabacterium sp. | reverse complement strand
CGGAATAGTGCCCAGCTACGAATGGGTACATGATCACACGGGACGCGACAGCTACGTTCTGTTGTTGGCCTGCGCTCGGCCGATAGACCAAGGGCGTCGCACTGCGACATCGCATTGTCGAGCGGTGAATTCCGGCCCTGCGTGCCGCAGACGAACTCCTGGTATCTCTCCCTAAGTTCGTCGGCCAGGCGTCTACGCTGGCTCCAGCTTCAGGCGTCCATGGGCGAACGGGTTCACCATTAAGAGGGTGTGGCTGCACGGATGGCAGTGCCTGCTGAAATGCTGTGAATCCGTCGGCCTTGTTCACGGTCGAAGCGACGAACCGCGAGGGCGTTCGCGCCTGCAAGTCGGATGACCTGGGTCTCTGTCACGGTGATGGCCGCACGCGTGGCCAGCGTCATCGTCGCATGCTCGATGAGGGGCGTGTCGATGGGCTCATTGTTGAAGAACTTGATGACCCACTGTTCCCCGTTGATGTCGATGAGCGCCTTGGGCTTGGCGCCACCGAGCGGACTACCGCCGCCAGCGATGATTTTTTTCTCTAGAGCGCTGATCGGTTCTGAGGCTTCAATTTTGGCCACGACCTCGCTGAGTTGCTGCGCCTGTTCAGAGCGTGGTACAGGTATTCCATCAGCGACAGGCGTTTGGGCTTGTCCACGAATCGAATGACCTTCTCGCCCCAGCGGTCCGGCCGGGCGTCATCGACAGCGCCGACCGCGCGCTGTGCGTCGGTCGCGAGGCGGGCGGGCGGCAAGAATTCGGTGTTGACGAGCGGCAGGTCCTCGCTCAACGCGAAACCGTTGGTCAACCATTCCTTGCTGTAGTGCAAAGAAACTCCCTTGCCTGCGGAGACCAACTTGAGTGCGCCGACGTAGCGCGCTTTAGCCGGGTCATCAAGGTACCAAAGGTACAAATCGTCCAGGCGCATTTCAGTCCCTGGTTGTGTCGGCGTTCTGCAGGGCGCGCATGCGCGCTTGCGCAGAGGCCTGCGAGCGTACGCGGCCCAGATTAACGGCCTCACGGACATCCATTTCAAGGGCGCCTTGGTCGTGCTCAGGCGCCGCGAGATTTCTCAACTCGCCGTCACGCTGGATGAGCCAGAGTGCGGTCGCGATGATCCCGATGCCGACGGACGGATCACCGGCCTCGATCCGTTGTAGCGTAGAGACCGTGACGCCTAAACGCTGAGCCCAAGACCGCATTGATTCCTTGCGGCGCAAGCGAGCCACCGCCAGATCGGCGCCCAGCTTTTCTATGGCGCCGATGGTTGCTGGCGGAAGCCGAGAGAGGGCGCGAGCAGGTTTTGGCATACTGATATGGTATCGCAGAAGACTATATTTAGTGCTGTTATATCAGTATATTTCGTTTTCTACCTACCCGATTGGAGTCGTACCATCGGCCGTCTCTGGCTTCGGGCAGGCATGCTTACCACTGCCAAAGCCATCATGAACACGCACTTGCAAAGGTGTAGCCGCAAGGATACAATTTGCCATGTACAGCGTGATCGAAACAGAAGAGTTCAGCGCTTGGCTGGGTGGCTTGAAGGACCGCACGACTCGCGCAAGGCTTCAAGTGCGCTTGCGCAAAGCATCGCTTGGCAACTTGGGCGATGTGAAGCCGGTTGGGGGTGGCGTCTTTGAGATGCGCGAGTTCTTCGGGCCGGGATGGCGCATGTACTACGTTGAGCAATCTGGGGCCATCGTTGTCATGTTAGGTGGCGGCGACAAATCCAGCCAAGTTCGCGACATTGATCGGGCCAAGAAATTGGCCAAGGAGTTGCATGATGAGTAAGGTGAAGACTCGGCCATTCGACATGGCCAACTACCTCAATGACGAAGAAGACGTCACCGCCTATTTGCAGGCGGCGGTCGAGGATGGAGATCCTGCACTGCTTGCCGCGGCCCTGGGCGACATTGCCAAAGCGCGTGGCATGACGCAGTTGGCCAAAGACACGGGCATGTCCCGCGAGAGCTTGTACAAAAGCCTGTCAGGCGAACGCGCCCCCAACTCGGAAACCTTGTTCAAGGTCATGCGGGCACTGGGGTTCAAGCTGACGATTCAATCTGCATAGCTGAGTCCAGCATCTTTTCGACCGCCGACTCAAGTCTTGAGAGATTTCATTGACCAGCATCGCGCCACCCATGGGGTCGAGCCGATCTGCAAGGTGTTGCAGGTGGCCCCTTCGGGATACCGGCGCTACGCGGCCCAACAACGCGATCCAAGCAAGCGCTGTGACAGAGCCAAAAGCGATGACACCCTGGTGCCTCAAATCGAGCAAGTCTGGCAGGCCAATATGCAGGTCTATGGCGCAGACAAAGTGTGGCGGCAACTGGCACGCGAGGGCACGGCTGTGGCACGCTGCACGGTCGAGGGTTTGATGAGGCGCCAAGGCCTGCGCGGCGTGAGGCGTGGCAAGGTCGTGCGCACGACAATCAGCGACGGCAAGGCGTCATGCCCACTGGACAAGGTCAATCGCCAGTTCAAGGCTGATCGACCCAATCAGCTTTGGGTGTCGGACTTCACTTATGTCTCGACCTGGCAAGGCTGGCTGTACGTGGCCTTTGTCATCGACGTGTTTGCCAGGCGCATCGTGGGCTGGCGTGTGAGCACCTCCATGCGCACGGACTTCGTGCTAGACGCCTTGGAGCAGGCGCTTTATGCACGACAACCCGAGCGCGACAACAGCTTGATCCACCACAGCGATCGCGGCTCGCAATACGTGTCCATTCGGTACAGCGA
Organism: Aquabacterium sp.; assembly: GCF_029946005.1. Classification (GTDB taxonomy): domain Bacteria; phylum Pseudomonadota; class Gammaproteobacteria; order Burkholderiales; family Burkholderiaceae_C; genus Aquabacterium. The sequence goes on along the minus strand of NZ_JAQSDR010000030.1, from coordinate 181,798 downwards.
GCGCCTGGCAGAAGCGGGCGTTGAGCCCTCAGTGGGTAGCAAGGGCGACAGCTATGACAACGCATTGGCCGAGACGATCAACGGCCTCTACAAGGCTGAGTTGATTCATCGCCGGGGGCCATGGAAAACAAGAGAGGCGGTGGAACTGGCGACCTTGGAATGGGTGTCCTGGTTCAACCACCATCGCCTGCTCGAGCCCATCGGATACATCCCTCCTGCAGAAGCTGAGGCAAACTACTATCGGCAACTCGCCAGTCAAGCCACCACGGTGGCGGCATAACTTAAACCAAATGGCCTCCACGATTCCCGGGGCGATTCATTGATGCCGCCACCGAAAATTTCGGCGGCTTCGCGCTGGCCGAGGTCGAGCTTCTTGCGCACGCTGACAATGAATCCGGGATCAACGATGGCCGCGTTCACCTGCTTGTTGAACGCCTGCATCTCCCGCATGACTCGCTCGGTTTCGGCCATGTCGGTGATGGACTCATCACACGCAGGGCAAAAGTCAGCCGTTACCGCTGGAATGGTGGTGTTTTCGCCCTTGTAGGTATAGGGCAGGTCGCGGGTGTCGTGGATCAGTTCCGCCGCACCGCAAACAGGGCATTTCATGTTCATAACTCCTTGAAGGACACGATCAGCACGTCATCAATGACCGTCAACTTCAGATACACGTCGCCCGCCTGCGTGCTGGGGCGGTACACGTCTTGCCAGACCGTGTGATCAGCATGCGTGGTCATGCTTTTGTAGAAATCCGCTGCTGTGAGCGCGATTACCACCGCCGGCATCTCGGAGAGGTTGCTTGGGCGCGGAGTTTTCGGTGGCTCCGCCCCACATCAATCCTAACGATGGCGTGCTTTTTCCAGCATCGCCGCCCGCAAAATATCATTCAGGCGGCTCTGATAGCCCTTGCCTTGACCTTTCAGCCACTCCAGCACATCGGCGTCAATGCGCACGGTCAATTGCTGTTTAACGGGGCGGTAGAACTTGCCGCGTGCTGCAGCACCTTGCCAGTCTTGTTCGGTGGAGGCGGGAAGGTCGGAGAAGTCGATTTCACTCTCGGGCTTGGCGCTCAATGCGGCCAGTTCCTTGCGGATGGATTCAGGCACCTTGTTCATAAATTTTCCTTTCCAGTTTGCTTGCGCGTCGTGCCGAAATGATGCGGATGTGCTCTGTGCCGCCCTCGGCTTGATGCCAGGTGTGCGCAACCAGAAGCAGGACGACATCTCCAACCATGCCAATGGTTTGCCAACGCTGCTCTCCGTGCTCAATGCGGTCTTGCCGGGAGGCATGCCAGGGGTCATCAAAAACCAGCCTGGCAAGCTCAAAGCTGACACCGTGTTTGCGCTTGTTGCTCTCGCTTTTGGCTTCATCCCAGGAAAACAATCGCTGCCCCTGTATTTTGTAGTTACATAATTGTAGTTTTTTCTCGATCCGAGCGCAAGTAAGAGATCCGTTGAAGTGAAGGCGGGATGCCTGTGCTTTGTGGCTCGCAAAGCGGTAAGACTGTGAGCAGCTAAAATCCCTCTTCTAAGCCCACCTCCACCAAACCACCCACCCATGCCCTCCACCCCCAAGTCCCCCACCGCCATGGCCAACGCCATCCGTGCCCTTGCGATGGACGCCGTCCAGCAAGCCAACTCCGGCCACCCCGGCGCGCCCATGGGCATGGCCGACATGGCGGTGGCCTTGTGGGGCCGCCATCTGCGCCACAGCCCGACCCAGCCACATTGGGCCGACCGCGACCGCTTCGTGCTGTCCAACGGCCACGCGTCGATGTTGATCTACGCGCTGCTGCACCTCACCGGCTATGACCTGCCGCTGGACGAGCTGAAGAACTTCCGCCAGATGCACAGCAAGACCCCGGGCCACCCGGAAGTCGGCGTCACCCCTGGCATTGAAACCACCACCGGCCCGCTGGGCCAAGGCATCACCAATGCCGTGGGCATGGCCCTGGCCGAGAAGCTGCTGGCCGCCGAGTTCAACCAGGGCGGCCAAACCATCGTGGACCACAGCACCTACACTTTCCTGGGCGACGGTTGCCTGATGGAGGGCATCAGCCACGAAGCCGCGGCCTTGGCTGGCGCCTGGAAGCTGAACAAGCTGATCGCGCTGTATGACGACAACGGCATCTCCATCGACGGCCAGGTGGCGCCCTGGTTCATCGACAACACGCCCCAGCGTTTCCAGGCCTACGGCTGGAACGTGATCGGCCCGGTGGACGGCCACGATGTGGACGCCGTGGACGAGGCCATCGTCCGGGCCAAGCTGAGCCAGGACAAGCCCACGCTGATCGTTTGCAAGACGCACATCGGCAAGGGCTCGCCCAACCGCGCCAACACGGCCAAGGCCCACGGCGAGCCCCTGGGCGCCGATGAAATCAAGCTGACCCGCGACACCATCGGCTGGTTGCACGAGCCCTTTGTGGTGCCCACCACGGCCTACGCCGATTGGGACGCCAAGGCCGACGGCGAAGAACTGGTCGCCGAGTGGGATGAGCGTTTCGCCGCCTACCAGGCCGCCTTCCCCGAACTGGCCGCCGAGTTCACCCGCCGCATGGCTGGCGACCTGCCCGAGAACTTCGCCGAGATCGCGGTTGAGTCCGTGGCCGCCGCGCACGACAAGGCCGAGACCGTGGCCAGCCGCAAGGCCAGCCAGATCGCGCTGGAGTTCTTCACTGCCGCCTTGCCCGAAATGCTGGGCGGCAGCGCCGACCTGACCGGCTCGAACCTGACCAACACCAAGAGCACGCCCGCCTTCCGCGTCGATGCCGACGGCCAAGTCGTCAAGACCGAATCGGGCCAGATCGGCCGCCACATCAACTACGGCGTGCGCGAATTCGGCATGGCCGCGATCATGAATGGCGTGGCCCTGCACGGCGGCTACATCCCCTACGGCGGCACCTTCCTGACTTTCAGCGACTACAGCCGCAACGCCATCCGCATGGCCGCGCTGATGAAGCTGCGCGTGGTGCACGTGTTCACGCACGATTCGATTGGCCTGGGTGAAGACGGCCCGACCCACCAATCGGTGGAACACGCCGCCAGCCTGCGCCTGATCCCCGGCCTGGACGTTTGGCGCCCGGCCGACACCACCGAAACCGCCGTGGCCTGGACCATGGCGCTGGCCAACAAGCACCGCCCTTCGGCACTGCTGCTGTCGCGCCAGAACCTGCCTTACGCGCCCAAGACGGATGCCGACGTCATCACGCAAGGCGCTTACGTGCTCGCGGAACCCTCAGAAGTGGGGTTGAAGAAAAAGCCGCAAGCCGTGATCATCGCGACCGGTTCGGAAGTGCAACTGGCCCTGCACGCGCAAACGCAACTGGCCATCGAAGGCATTGCGGTGCGCGTGGTCTCCATGCCCTCGACCACGGTGTTTGACCGTCAGAGCGTGGCGTACAAGAGCAGCGTGCTGCCCGTCAATTTGCCCCGCATCGCAGTGGAAGCGGGTGCGACCGATGGCTGGTGGAAATACGGCTGCGCGGCCGTTGTGGGCTTGGACACCTTTGGTGAGTCGGCCCCGGCAGGCGTGCTGTTCAAGCATTTTGGTTTCACCACGCAAAACGTGGTGGACACCGTGAAGGTGGTCCTGGGCCGCCGTCGTTGAACTGAACTGAACTGATTGATCGATTTCTAGTCTTTGTTTATATCTCTCTGAGGACTCACCCATCATGACCATCAAGATTGGCATCAACGGCTTCGGCCGCATCGGACGCATGGTGTTCCGCGCCGCCGTGCAAAACTTCAACGACGTCGAAATCGTCGGCATCAACGACCTGCTTGAGCCCGACTACCTGGCCTACATGCTGAAGTACGACTCGGTGCATGGCCGCTTCAAGGGCGAAGTCTCGGTCGATGGCAACACCCTGATCGTCAACGGCAAGCGCATCCGCCTGACCGCCGTGAAGAACCCGGCCGAGCTGAAGTGGGACGAAGTTGGCGCCGACGTGGTGGTCGAAGCGACCGGGCTGTTCCTGACCAAGGAAACCGCCGAAGCCCACCTGAAGGCCGGTGCCAAAAAGGTCATCCTGTCGGCTCCTTCGAAGGACGACACCCCCATGTTCGTCTACGGTGTGAACCACCAGACTTACAAGGGCGAAGCGATCATCTCGAACGCTTCTTGCACCACGAACTGCCTGGCCCCGATCGCCAAGGTGCTGAACGACAAGTGGGGCATCAAGCGCGGCCTGATGACCACCGTGCACGCGGCCACAGCCACGCAAAAGACCGTGGATGGCCCTTCGAACAAAGACTGGCGCGGCGGCCGTGGCATCCTGGAAAACATCATCCCCTCGAGCACTGGCGCCGCCAAGGCCGTGGGCGTGGTGATCCCTGAGTTGAACAAGAAAATCACAGGCATGGCCTTCCGCGTGCCCACCTCCGACGTGTCGGTGGTCGATCTGACGGTTGAGCTGAACAAGGAAGCCAGCTACGAAGAAATCTGCGCCGAAATGAAGGCGCAATCGTTGGGTGCGCTCAAGGGCGTGCTGGGCTACACCGAAGACAAGGTGGTGGCCACCGATTTCCGCGGCGAGCCTTGCACCTCGGTGTTCGATGCCGAAGCCGGCATTGCCCTGGATTCGACCTTCGTGAAGGTCGTGGCTTGGTACGACAACGAATGGGGTTATTCCAACAAGGTTGTGGAGATGGCCCGCGTCATTGCCAAGTAAATACTTGGGCCGTGTCCTCAGAAGCCCCTTCGGGGGCTTTTTCAATGGGTGAACGATTGCTTTGTTGTGCCCAAATGTGACGAGCGGCCATTGTTTGCGCATGGCGGACGGCGGCTATTTCATAATCAGCCCTCTTCGCTTTCCTGGAGTAGTGCGTTGTGAATTGGCAAGGCCAAGCCTGCGGGCGTCTAGTTTTCCCTGTCGGTGTGGCGGTTAAGCGCGGTTGGTGTGCCTTGATGGCGACGCTGATGCTCCATGGCGTGGCCTTGGCCGCAGAAGCGGTCCCGGCCTCTCCGCCGCGCATGGCCATGGGTTTGATCGTCAAGCTCAAGGACGCCAAGCCTGCCTCGGTGGTGCGCCTGAAGGCGTCTGCCGTGCCGAGTGATGGTGCGCCCCGGCAGCGTCAGCGCATGGCCGATGCAGCGCGGCGCAAGCGGGTTTCCTTCCTTGTGAGTCGTGAAACGGCTTTTGGCGCGACGGTGATCCATCCAGGCTATCCCATTTCGCTCAGCCAGGCCAAAGCCGAAGCCGAACGCATGCGTGCAGACCCTGATGTCGAGTGGGTGGTCGTCAATGAAATCGTCAGGAAGCAAGCGGTTTATATCCCAGCTGGCCCGTTGCCCAGCACGGCCTCTCAAAGCTGGCTGCAGCCAATCAGCGTCACCACTCAGCCCGGCTTTGCCAACATTGCACCTGCCTGGGCAAAACTGACGGATGGGCGTACCCTGACACCAGTGGTTGTCGCGATCCTGGACACTGGCATCCTTGCAGATCCCGCCTTGTCCGGACGGTACATGGCCGGGTACGACTTCATCTATAGCGCAGTGTTGGCGAACGATGGCGATGGCATTGATCCTGACGCCACGGACAGGGGCGATGGCATCACCACGCAAGACATCAGTAGCTACCCCGGTGTTTTCGACGGCACTTCTGACGGCTGTTCGAATGTGGCGTCTGGGAACTCTTGGCACGGACTGGAAATCGCCGGGGTGCTCGGCGGCAACCTTGATGGCATGGCTGGAGTGCTGGCGCCCATGCGAGGTGAAACAAGCTCCGCGGTCATCTTGCCCGTGCGCGTATCGGGGAAATGTGGAGCGGAGGTCAGCAGCATCATCGAAGGCATGCTCTGGTCGGCGAATGTGCCCTATCAAGGCGCCCCATCCACGACCGTCAATCCGCATCCCGCAGCTCGTGTCATCAATTTGAGTTTTGGCGGCGAAGGTGTTTGTTCTCTGGCCAACTCTCCGCACGATGCGGGTTGGTTGTACGCCAACACCATTGCAACCCTCAAAAGCCAAGGAGTGCTGGTGGTGGCCTCCGCGGGCAACGGCGACGACACCGTTGGCTACGCGGCGGCCTCTCTTCCAGCCAACTGCGCTGGTGTGCTGGCGGCTACTGGCTTAGACATGCGGGGCTACAAGGCTGGTTATGCCAATCTCACCTCTCAGGGGATTGCGGTGGCGGCGGGTGACTTGAAATCCGATCGTTCTTTTGCCGATGATGGCATCGTGACCACCGGCTATGACGATACTGTCAGCACGCCTTTTTTCGGCATGAGGACCGTGGCGGGCACCAGTTTCGCGGCGCCTCAGGCTGCAGGCGTGGCCGCCATGATGCTGGCGGTCAATCCTTCCCTGAGCGTGGATCAATTGATCCAGGGCATTGAAAGTTCTGCACGCCCTCATGTGACATCGGCGAATCTTGCTGGTGTGTTGAGCATTGATCAGCCGCAGGGTGTTTGCAGCAGCACGAACACAAGCCATTGTTACTGCACCACGGCCACGTGTGGCGCAGGCATTTTGGACGCTGCGCAAGCTGTGGACTGGGCCATTGCTCAGCAGGGGCTGGGGACTTTCACGGCCCCCGCGACGTTTTACACATCCCCAAATGTTTACTTCGCGCCGCCGAGGTCCGTAGCCACGACTTCATCTGGCGGAGGCGGTGGTGGCGGTTCAATGGGTTGGCCCGAGCTCTTGGGCTTGGTCGGCCTGACCGCCTTGGCAGCCAGGCAGCGCTGCCATGCTAATCCAACAAGGCCTCAACCAATTCCGGCGCCTTGAGCGCCAGCGCCTTTCTCCCCTCAAGGGCACGTTTGCGCCACCCAGGCCCACGAGACAGCGCGTCTGCCCAGGCTTCCTTGATGGCATCCGGATCAGCCATCTTGAAGTAATCCATCAGCGATGCTACCTGCGCCAAGTCCTTGCTGACTTTGGCTCTGAACTGCCCCCCACGTTCCCCAATGATCAGGAGTTTGTGTACTGCATAACGCTGTGGCGGGGGCAAGCTGACGACGACACAGCGGCCGGTTGGGGCGAACAGCGCGGCCTGCTGGACATCTTCCAAAGAGAACTCCATGAAGCGCAGCGGTTGCAGGGCGACATCCAGGTTTTCTATCTGGATGGGGTCATCGTTGTCCGCGACGCGGGGCGTGAGGAAATCGATCTGGAACTCTGGCTCATCACGATGCTGGTACGACGAGCTAGCATGGCCTCGGTACTGCACCATGGGCAAAAAACCTTCTTCCATGGCGGTCAAAGCCGAATGACTTTGAGCTTTGACGGTGGCTGGCAAGGCGATTGAGATGTTGCGCCCCGCGTGCGCAAAGTCAATGCAAGCCGTTTGGTCAGAGTCATTCCAGTGCAAGCCTAATTGATTGGCATACGACAAAAATGCATGAGTGCCAATGAGCACGCCACCGGCCCTGAAAAATCCAAACTCGTTCAGGCGCATGATCACGCCGAGATGCTTGCGCTGGGTGGGCGTGCAGCCCAGGGCGAGGGCAGATTTGGCCAATGGTTTCAGGCGTTCGAGCGGTGTGGCGGCCCGGGCCCTTTCCACCATGGCGGCGGTTATACAACATTATTTATTTTGTTGTATAGCGCGGCGACCAAGTCACGACCACCTCAAGGCCGACAAGCCGCGAAGCTTTTGCCCTGAGGTAATCTCAAAGCTGACAGCGCCACCTGGGTGTTGATGTCGGCCTGGGCCACCCGGACCACTTGCACTTCCATGGCGGGCCGCAAGGTGACGACCCGAGCGGTGCGGATGCCGCGAAGCTTCAGGGTGTTGAGTGCGGCGTTGGCGTCTTCAAGACGGCCATATCGGCCCAGTGACAGGCCGGGCGCCAGGTTGGTCGGCGTTTTGATTTCTTCGAAGTTCAGGCCGCGGATGCGGCGCAGTTCGGTCAACTTGCGGGCCAGCATGTCGGTGTCGGTGTACGGGCCCATGTAGGTCAACCACACGCCAGGCACGGCCACGGTGTCGGTGGTCCAGCTGTTGGCGGCCAGCACGGGTTTGAGGGTGGCTTCGACCTGGGGTTGCTCGGTCGCGGTGAAAGGCCCGGCTTCCACGCAGATGGTGCGGCCCGCCGACGCTTCGGTGCCGGGGGCGGACGAGGCAGGGTCCACCTGGTTTGGCGGTGCGGAGGAGGATGACGATGGTGGGGCCGGTGCGGCCGAAGATGCCCCCACCACGGTCAACTGGTCGGCGTTCACTTGCCGCTTCAAACGTTGCGGTTCGCGTTGGGCGTCGGGCCGGATGCCGATGACGTCGTTCAACCACCCATGGCTCCAGGCGTAAAAACCAGCGTTGGCCAACAACAGCACAAGGACCAGGGAGCGCAGCATGGGTGTCAGGCGGGGGGAAGTGTCGGGGGTGGCGCAGAAGAAGCCGCCAAGCGCACGCTCACGTCGCCAGTGGTCCAACGTTGCAAGCCGGTGTCAGTATGCACGAGCAGGGCGCCTTGCTGGTCCACGCCGTCGGCGCGGCCAGTGTCGGTGGGGGCGCCGCGCAACAGTGCGTTGCCGCTGGTGCCGCGCCAAAGGGCCACGTCCTGCCCGGCCAGGGCGTCTCGTTGAGCGTAGGCGGCTTGCACAGGGGCAAAGCCTTCCAGGGCAAAGCGTTGCACCGCGCGCAGCAGTTTGGGCGCGACCCAGGCCCACACCTGTCCGGCGGTCAGGGGTGTGGTGTTGAGCTCTTGCAGGCAGGCGTGCGCCAATCCGCTGGCTTGATCGCCTTGGGGCCGCAGGTTGATGCCCACGCCGATGACCACCCAACGCTGACCGGTCGTCAAGCCGGGCGCTGGCGTGGCCTCGATCAGGATGCCGCCCAGCTTGCGCTGCTGCCACCACAGGTCATTGGGCCACTTCAGTGTGATGGGGGGTTGGGCGGGGCCTGGCAAGCCCGCCATGCCCGCGTCCAGGGCCTCGGCGATGGCCAGGCCCACGGCCAGTGAAAGGGCGCTGCCGCCACCGGGCACCTGGTCCAGGTCCAGCGGCAAGCCCAGCGAAAAGGTCAGGCTGTCACCAGGCTGGGCCACCCATTGGCGGCCATGGCGGCCGCGCCCGGCGGTTTGAAGGTGCGCCGCCAGCAGCATGGGGGCGGTGTCGCCCGCGCGGCCTCGGGCCAACAGTTGCGTGTTGGTGGAGTCGGTCTCGGGCAGGACTTCGATGCTGATGTTCGGACAATCGGCCTGCGTGTCCAGCCAGATCTGCTCGGCGGCGGTGTTCAGGTCGATCATGCGGCGTGGCTCAGCGCTTGCGGGTTTTGGCGGCCAGCATGGTGCCCCGGCATTGCTGGGCGCCGCACCAGCACGCGTATTCACGCTTCAGGGCGGCGGTCAGGCGGGCGTCGATCACCAGGCCGTAGTCGAAGAACAACTCTTCGCCGGGGGCGATGTCGCGCAGGGCTTTGAGGAAGACGCGGTTGCCATCCTGCTCGGCTTCCACGTTGGGATTGCAGGAATGGTTGATCCAGCGGGCCGAGTTGCCCTGATACTTGCCGTCGATGACGTGGCCGTCGTCCAGGTGAAAGTAAAAGGTATGGTTGGGCTGTTCGGGGTCGTGGGGGTGGCGCTCAAGGGCCGTCTCCCAGGTGATGATTTCGCCCTTGTACTCGATGACGGTGCTGCCCGCCTCAATGGCCTGGGTGGCGAAAACCCCACGGCCATGGATGCCGGACTGGCGGACCTGGATGCGCCGGCCTGACGCCGATATTTTTGGAATTGCTTGCGTCATCGACAACTTTGGGTACATTGAAATGAGTGGGCGCGCGTGTGCGTGCGCACGCGTAAGAGCTGATTTTAGTGGGATAAAAAATTCAAACCATGAGCAAAGCCCTGGTCATCGCTGAGAAACCTTCCGTGGCACAAGACATCGTGCGGGCCTTGACGGCCATCGATGGCAAGTTCGACAAGCACGACGATTACTTCGAGAGCGCCAATTACGTGGTGAGCTCGGCCGTCGGCCACCTGGTCGAGATCAAGGCCCCGGAGGAGTTCGACGTCAAACGCGGCAAGTGGAGCTTCGCCAACTTGCCGGTCATCCCGCCTTATTTCGATCTGAACCCGATCGACAAGAGCAAGGGGCGGCTCAATGCCCTGGTCAAACTGATCAAGCGCAAGGACGTCACCAACCTGATCAACGCCTGTGACGCCGGGCGCGAGGGCGAACTGATCTTTCGTCTGATCATGCAGTACGCGCAGGACAGCACGGCCACCACCAAGGCCAAGGGCCTGGGCAAGGGCGTGCGCCGTTTGTGGCTGCAGAGCATGACGCCGCAGGCCATCCGCGATGGCTTCGACAAGCTGCGCACCGATGACCAGATGATGCCGCTGGCCGACGCCGCGCGTTGCCGCTCCGAGGCCGACTGGCTGGTGGGCATCAATGGCACCCGCGCCATGACCGCCTTCAACTCGCGCGATGGCGGTTTCTTCCTCACCACCGTGGGCCGCGTGCAGACGCCGACCCTGTCGATCGTGGTCGAGCGCGAAGAAAAGATCCGCAAGCACGTGTTCCGCGACTACTGGGAGATTCGTGGCAGCTTTGGCGCCACGGCGGGCAGCTACGACGGCAAGTGGTTTGATCCCACCTTCAAGAAGGACAAGGGCGCGGCAGATGGTTCGGCCGAGGCTGAGCTGAAGGCCGATCGCGTTTGGTCAGCGGCTGACGCCCAGGCCATCGCCGATGCGGTGCGTGGCCAAACCGGCTCGGTCACTGAAGAGGCCAAGCCCTCGACCCAGGCCAGCCCGCTGCTGTACGACCTGACCACGCTGCAACGCGAGGCCAACTCGCGCTTCGGTTTCAGCGCCAAGACCACGCTGTCGCTGGCGCAGGCCCTGTATGAAAAGCACAAGGTGCTGACCTATCCGCGGACCGACTCGCGCGCGCTGCCCGAGGACTACGTGGACGTGGTCAAAGAGACCATGAAGATGATCGCCAGCGAAGACATGCCCGGCCCGCTGCGCGAGTTGGCCCAGCACGCCAGCAAGGCCTTGAAGGAAGGCTATGTGAAGCCCGTCAAGCGCGTGTTCGACAACGCCAAGGTGTCGGATCACTTTGCCATCATCCCGACGCTGCAGGCGCCCAAGAGCCTGACCGAGATCGAGGCCAAGCTGTACGACATGGTCGTCAAGCGCTTCCTGGCGGTGTTCTACCCGTCGGCCGAGTTCATGGTCACCACCCGCATCACCAAGATCCCGGCGGCAGGCAAGGAGCATCACTTCCAGACCAACGGCAAGGTGCTGGTCAAGCCGGGTTGGTTGGCGGTTTACGGCAAAGAAGCCCAGGACGATGACGCCACACTGGTGGCCGTGCAGCCTGGCGAATCCGTGCTGAACGAAGACGTCGTGGTCAACGCGCTCAAGACCAAGCCGCCCGCGCGCTACTCGGAAGCCACGCTGCTGAGCGCCATGGAAGGCGCCGGCAAGCTGATCGATGACGAAGAGTTCAAGGCCGCGATGCAGGAAAAGGGCCTGGGCACGCCAGCCACGCGCTCGTCCATCATCGAAGGCCTGATCATGGAAAAGTACATGATCCGCGAAGGCCGCGAGCTGATCCCCACGGCCAAGGCTTTCCAGCTGACCACGCTGCTGCGCGGCCTGGGCGTGGAAGACCTGACCAAGCCTGAGCTCACCGGCAACTGGGAGTTCAAGCTGTCCGAGATGGAAAAGGGCTTGTTGACCCGCGAAGCCTTCATGGCCGAGATCGCGCAGATGACGCAGCGCATCGTGCAAAAGGCCAAGGAGTACGACCGCGACACCATCCCCGGTGACTACGCCACCATGGCCACACCTTGCCCCAATTGCGGCGGCACGGTGAAAGAAAACTACCGCCGCTTCACCTGCATCGGCAAGGGCGGCGTGTCGGCTGATGGCACCGAGGGCACGGGTTGCGGCTTCTCGATCAGCAAGAGCCCGGCGGGCCGCAGTTTCGAGCTGCCCGAGATCGACCGATTGCTGCAGGACCACAAGGTGGGGCCGCTCGAAGGCTTCCGCTCCAAAGCCGGGTGGCCCTTCACGGCCGAACTCAAGCTGGTGCGCGATGAAGAGCTGAACAACTGGAAGATGGAGTTCGACTTTGGCGATGCCGCCAGGAAGGAAGAAGAAGCTGGCGAGGCGGTGGACTTCAGCGGTCATCAATCGCTGGGCGCCTGCCCCAAATGCAAGGGCCATGTCTACGACCATGGCAGCAACTACATCTGCGAGAACGCGGTGGGTGTGGCCACTTGTGACTTCAAGAGCGGCAAGATCATCTTGCAGCAGCCCGTGCCGCCCGAGCAGATGACCAAGCTGCTGGCCACCGGCAAGACGGATCTGCTGGAGAACTTCGTGTCCAACAAGACGCGGCGCAAGTTCAAGGCGTTTTTGAGTTGGGATGCCAAGGCGGGCAAGGTGAGCTTCGAGTTCGAACCGCGCGCGCCACGGGTGCCCGCCGCTAAAAAGGTCGCGGCCAAGAAGGCGGCCTGACGGGGGTGCACCGGCGGCGCCAGCGCGGTTGGCGTGGCCGGTGTAAGGTTCCGGAACTCGCAGCGACCAATCAAGATCTGATTTGTTCTTGCGTGAACCGGAGCCTCCCATGTCTTTCATTCGAACCAGCCGCTCAAGCAGTCATCCTGACAGCGGGATGGCGCATGCCACGCCCAGCGAAATAACACCGCAGCAGGTCTACCAGCAGCGCCGTGATGTGCTCCGCCAGATGGCGGCGGGTGCCGCAGGCGTCACCTTGAGCGCCTGGACTGGCCAGGAGGCCTTGGCCCAAAGCGCCAGCGTGGTCAAACGACCAGGCAAGTTGGCGGCCTTGGCTGGGGCCCGCAGCACGGTGTCGGGCGCCCAGGTGGCCGACAAACTCACCCCTTACGAGGACGTGAGCAGCTACAACAATTTCTACGAGTTCGGCACCGACAAGTCCGACCCCGCGCAGGCCGCCCACACGCTGAAGCCCAGGCCCTGGGCCATCAGCATTGAGGGCGAGGTGGGCAAGCCGCAAAAGCTCGGGCTGGAAGATCTGCTGAAACTGGCGCCCATGGAAGAGCGCATCTACCGCCTGCGCTGCGTCGAAGGTTGGTCCATGGTGATCCCCTGGGTGGGTTATTCGCTCTCCAGCATCATCAAACGCGCTGAGCCCAACAGCCGCGCGAAGTACGTCGAGTTTGTCTCGCTGGCCGACCCCAAGCAGATGCCCGGCGTGCGCTCTAGCGTGCTGGATTGGCCTTATGTCGAAGGCTTGCGCATCGACGAAGCCATGCACCCCCTGACCTTGATGGCCTTTGGCCTGTATGGCGAAGTCTTGCCCAACCAGAACGGCGCGCCTTTGCGCCTGGTGGTGCCTTGGAAATACGGCTTCAAGAGCGCCAAGTCCATCGTCAAGATCCGCCTGGTGGAAAAGCAACCCAAGTCATCCTGGGAAAAATCTGCCGCGTCGGAGTACGGCTTTTATTCCAACGTGAACCCCAAGGTCGACCACCCGCGCTGGAGCCAGTCCAGCGAGCGCCGCATTGGCGATGGCGGCTTGTTCACCCCGCGCAAACCCACCTTGATGTTCAACGGCTATGAAGCGCAGGTGGGCCAGTTGTACGCGGGCATGGATTTGAAGAAGAACTACTGATGAACCGTTTGCAGATCAACCAATGGCTGCTGAAGCCTTGGGTCAAGCCGCTGGTGTGGCTGGTTTGTGCCGTGCCTGCCACGGCTTTGCTGGTGGCTGCAGTGACCGACAACCTGGGCGCCAACCCCGCTGAAAAGCTCATCCGCGAAACCGGTGAATGGACGCTGCGCTGGTTGTGGATCACCTTGGCCATCACGCCTTTACGCGAGCTGACCTCGCTGGCGGGCTTGCTGCGCTACCGACGTGCGCTGGGGGTCACCACTTTCATCTACGCCCTGCTGCACTTCCTGAGCTACGCCTGGCTGGACAAGGGCTTCGTGGTGGATGAGATCTGGCGCGATGTGCTCAAGCGCAACTTCATCCTGGTGGGCATGGTGGCCCTGATCCTGATGACACCCCTGGCGCTGACCTCGTTCAACCGCGCGATCAAGGCCCTGGGCGCCAAACGCTGGCAGGCGCTGCACAAGCTGATCTACGCGGTGGCCCTGCTGGGGCTGCTGCACTTTTACTGGAAGAAGTCGGCCAAGAACGATCTCAATGAGGTGTGGGTGTATGCCGCCATCCTGGCGGTGCTGCTGGGCTGGCGCGTGGTGCGCCAAGGCGGCGTGATGGGGATGCTGCGGGTTCGATGATCGATCTGTTGCTGCTGTTCGTCCCCTTTTTTGCCCTGGTCCTGATGGGCTGGGGCGCGGCGCGGGGGTGCTGGTTGCCGCTGGAAGGCATCCCCGCCATGAACAGCTTTGTGCTGTTTTTTGGCCTGTCGGCCATGCTGTTCCGTTTGGGCGCCAGTGGCGCTTTGCACCAGAGCGGTCTGTTGGGCTTGCTGCTGGCTTACGGCTTGGCCGGGGCCGTGGTCACGGTGCTCGCCTTGGTGTGGGGCACTCGCCAGGGTTTGATCCGGCGCGACGGCGGCTTGGTGGCCTTGGCCACGGCCTTTCCCAACACGGGCTTTCTGGGGCTGCCTTTGCTGACCGGCCTGTTGGGCCCGCAAGCGGCCGGGCCCATCGCGGCCACCCTGCTGATCGATGTGTTGCTGCTGAGTTCACTGTGCCTGGCCTGGGCCCATTCGCATGCCACGCGGGATGCGCTCGGCGACGACCCGGCCGAGGCCTGGCACGCGGCGCAGGCCTCGCTGAAGGGGGCGTTGCGCAACCCGCTCTTGTGGTCCATGGCCCTGGGCATGTTGGTGTCCTGGCTGGGGTGGACCTTGCCACATGCCGTGGATGAGACCGTTCGCTTGCTGGGGCTGGCGGGCACGCCCACGGCCCTGTTCACCCTGGGCGCGATCCTGGCGCGCGCGCAGATGCAGCCCGCCCGCGCCCAGGGCGCTTCGGTGTCGATCGGGGTGCCTTTGCTGCTCAAGTTGGTGGTCCACCCCCTGTTGGTGTGCTTGGCGGGTTGGGCGCTGGTGCAGGCGGGTGTGGCCTTGTCACCCTCGGGCTGGCTGACCCTCATCCTGGCAGCGGCCCTGCCTTCGGCCAGCAATGTGTCGATGCTGGCCGAGCGCGAGGGCGCGAAAACCAGCCTGGTCGCCCGGATCATCTTGTGGACCACCGCCTGCGCGCTGCTGAGCCTGACGCTTTGGGCCAGTGTCTTGCACTGGCAGTTTGAAACAATTCATTTCTAATTCCCCCCAAGAGCGGGTCAGCTCGGGCGTGCGTTTCATTGGATGATGGCGGGCTGTTGTCATTCCATTAAAAAATCCAGGGGAAACCATGATCCTGCCTCCGATCAGCGGCGGAGCTTTGACGTCGCTGTCAGCATTGGGCGGCGAGCTCGTCTCTCGGCTGCGGGCGGCCTTGTCCATTGGCCAGCAAACGCGACTGGTCCAAATCGACACCGCGTTGCCCGCCAACACCTTGGTGGTCGAGCGCCTGCGGATCGCCGAGGCGGTGCATGCCGAAGAGCCCCTGTGGGCTGAAGTCGATTGCCTGAGCACCTCGGCCTACCTGGAGCTCAAAGCCCTGACGGGTGAGGCCGTGACTGTGCGCCTGCAGCAGGCCGATGGCACCTGGCGCACCTGGCACACGCACGCGGTGCGGGCGGCGCAGTTGGGGGCCGATGGCGGCCTGGCCCGCTACCGGCTCACCCTCGCCGCCTGGACGCATTGGCTGAGCCTGCGGCGCGACACCCGAATCTTTCAGGACAAGACGGCGCAGGACATCACCGACGCGGTGTTCAAGGCCTACTCCTTTGCCAAAGTGCGTTTTGAAGTAGCCGCGCCCGGCCCCGTGCGCGCCCTCACCACCCAGTACCGCGAGACGGACTGGGCCTTTGCCCAACGGCTCATGGCCGACGAAGGCTGGAGCTGGCGCATTGAGCACGCTGCCGATCAGCACACCCTGGTGGTTTTTGACCAGCAGGCCCAGCGGCCCGACTTGGGCGCCTTGCGCTTCAGCCGCCCCGACATCCGCTCGGATGGCTTGCTGGGCATCTTGGGCAAGGGCCTGGTGCAGGACACCATCACCGCCTGGAGCGCGGGCGAGCGCGTGGGCACCAACGAGGTGACCTTGGCCGCTTGGGACGAGCGCCAACTGGCCGGTGTGTCGGCGCAGGCGGCGGCCTCGGGCAGGCCTGCGGCTGTGCCCGCCCTGGAGGCCTACCGGGGCCACGGCGAACGCCGCTACGCCGATGGCGCGGTGGCCACCCCGCAGCCTGCCAGCAGCACGGTGGCCGATGCCCGCGCCACGGCCCTGCTGGCCGCCCACGAGTTGAGCCACCACGCCACCCAGGGACAAAGCGCGGTGCGGGCGTTGCAAGTGGCCGCCACCTTCCAGATCACCGAACACAGCTTGTACGGTGGCGTGGGTGCTGCCAACAACCACTTCAGCGCTTTGAGCATCGTGCACGAAGCGGCCAACAACCTGGGCGCCGAGGCCGCACAGATCCTGAAGTCCAACGAGCTGGAGCAAGGCAGCTACCGCAACCACTTCAAGGCGGCGCCTGCGGCGGCACGCCTGGTGCCCCAGCCCCACCACCTGCCCACCGCGCCTGGCGGGCAAACCGCCCGGGTCGTGGCCGCGCCGAACGAGCCCTTGACCACCGACCGCGACGGGCGCATCCGCGTTCAATTTGGCTGGCAACGCGGCCCAGCCCCACTGACCGGTGGCCTGGCCGGACCGGCCACCGTATCCGGCGCCGAAACCGGCCATGCCCCTGGCCACGATGGCAGCGGCACCTGGGTGCGCGTGGCCAAGCACATGGCCGGGGCCAACTGGGGTTCGGTGTTCACACCGCGTGCGGGCACCGAGGTGCTGGTTGATTTCATCGATGGCGACATCGACCGCCCCATCGTGGTGGGCCAATTGCACAACGGCCAGCAAGACCTGCCCTGGCCTGCAGGGGTTGACGCGGGCAGCAACCACCCGGGCACGGTCTCAGGCTGGCACCACCAACACCTGGATCAGCAAGGCGCCAACCAATGGCTGGTGGACGACGCCACGGGCCAGTTGCGCATGCGCCTGGCTTCGCATGGAGCGGCCACGGGCTGGAGTGAACTGACCCTGGGGCGCATCATCCAGCAAAGTGGCCAGGGCGGCGCAGGCCATGCCCGGCGAGGCCCATGGCTGGGCGAAGGCTTCTACGGCCACACCGACGGCTGGGCCGTGGTGCGGGCGGGCGGTGGCCTCTTGTTGAGCACCACCGCCCGGGCGCAACGCGGCGCCAGCGTGAACAGCACACAGATGGACGCCGCCGAGGCCGTGGGCCAGTTGAAGGCCGCGCGGCAATTGGGCGACACCCTGAGCCAGAGCGCCCGCCAGCAAGGCGCCCAGGGCTTGAGCAGCCACGATGCCGGCCAAGCCGTGCAAAGCCATGCCGACACCATGGACCCGCAGGCCAAAGGCAAGTACACCCAGGCGGTGGGCGGCCATGCGGCACAAAAGGCCAATGGCCGCGCCTTGGGTGACGCGGTGGAGCGCTTCAACACGCCCATCATTCACCTGGACACGCCAGTGACGGCCAGCCTGGTGACGCCCGCCAGCATCAGCGTGTTCAGCGGGCAAGACACCAGCTTGTCATTGCAAGGCGATCTGCACCTCACCAGCGCCCATACCGTGAGCAGCGTGAGCGGGCAGACCAGCAGCCTGTACACGCACAGCGGCGGCATCAAAGGCATCGCGGCCAATGGGCCCTTGAGCTTGAGGGCGCACACGGACAGCCAGCAGGTCTGGGCTGATCAGGACATCACGGTGCAGAGCACCACGGACGAGATCCGCATCCAGGCCAAGGACAGCATCACCTTGATGGCGGGGCAAAGCCAGATCGTGATCAAGGGCGGGGACATCACGTTCACCATGCCGGGGAAGTTCACGGTGAAGGGGGCGGGGCATGAGTGGAGTGGTGGGGGGAGCAAGGCAGCGAATCTGCCAGTGATGCCCGACTCCCGAGTGAAATTGTTTGATCAACAAATTCGCGCGATAAACGAAATAACAGGTGAGGCCATTGAAGGACTACCTTATCAGCTCACTACGCAATCAGGCGATGTCTTTTATGGCGTGACCGATGAGTTGGGACGCACGTTGAGAGTCGGAGCGATGTCCCAGGAGTCAGTCGTTGTCCGGTGGGGCGCTACTCCTCCGAATATCAATAAAGCATGACAATGGGTGAAAAATTATTCCAAACCAGAACGGTGCCATCAAACCAGCAGGTTGTGGACAGTCGACTTAAACCAACTGCAGAAATGCACATTTTGATCGGTGGACCTTACACATTGGCAGGGGAAGAGCATCGTTATGGACACACCGCGTTGCGCATCAAAGTAGGTGGAGTCGATGTGACATACGACTTTGGCCGATACGGAGAAACCAGAGGCCTTTTTGGCGAGGCTGGTGATGGCATCCTTCGAGTTTGGAGCGATTTCAATGCTTACATCGGTGCCGAGAACAGGTTGGGCAGAAAAACAATTGGTTTTGTCTACTCTTTGTTCGAGCATCAGGCTAAAGCATCAATTGCTTTCTTTGACCAGCTGATCCTTGCAGGCAAGCCATTGCCGCATAAAAATAGAGCAAATTTGAAAGTTTGCAAACTTGTCAATGACTACCATGCACTGGGACCAAATTGCACGACCCTCAGCGTTGATGGTGCACGGGCGGCTCTACCTGCGATTGATAGAAATGCTGAGAAATTCATCAAGCCTGAAGCTGTGCTTTCCAACTCTGAACGATTTGCTTTGGCAGCCAAGGGCGGTGCAAACCGATTGTTCCTGCCAGTCAACTTGCAGTCTCTACTCGCATCGGGCTCTCCTGTAAAGGCAATTCGCGTGGACCAACATGGTGGATGAGGACGATGAAGAAAGCTATTCGCATCACTGGTTTGGTAGTCCTTGTGGCCGGCATCACTGCTAGCTCAACTGCATATTTCTTGGAAGGTCGTCGCATGGTCAAAGCACTTGTTCTTGAATTTCCTTTGTTGCTTGAAGGCTCATCGGCTCCGGGCCAAACGTATCTACTGCCCAAAGGCACAACACTTTATTACGAGCAAGCCTTTCCAGAGGGGTTCGTGCGCTATCGCATGTATGTCAATGTTGAAGGGGTCAAGCTTGAGCCTCGAGACATAGCAGATCCCACGGCGATTTCGCCCGTGACGGCTTATCCCGCAGGTAAGGCTGAATTGCGTAAGCTTCTGAGCGAGTACCCTCTTTCCAAAGATGATCTTCAGGCCATTCTCAAATCGAGCGTGATGACCAAAGAAGAAATTAGATCGTTGCTTGACGAATACAGCAGGTAGTCGTGAAATTTATTGAGTAAACCCGTTTGCAAATTTCTGGGGCAAGAAACTATCTCAGACAGCTTGCTTCACTCGCCATCGGCGAAGCCTGGGCAGTCTGTGTGGTTTTGCACTGCTGCTTATTGTTTGCCATGCGGCGTACGCCGGGGATAACGATGATTTGAAAGTACATGCCGAGAAGCGCGTCCCCATTGCAGTCAATGGCAGCGTGTATGAAGGTTCTCCAGATGAAGCAGCTACCTCATTCCAGCACACCAGAAGTGGTCTGGTCACATCAAGCCCGTTCGCTGTTGGCGCCCCTGTACACGGAGGCCAGTCGCGCCTACCACGGCATGAACCATGTCCAGGCCCTGCTGAATCTCTTGGATGCGCACAAGCACTTGATCAAAGACCCTGTGGCCGTGACGTTGGCGATCTGGTTCCACGATGCCATCTACGACAGCTCCCGCCATGACAACGAAGAGCAAAGCGCGGTGCTGGCCGAGCAGACCTTGCCAGGTTGGGGATGTTCCGCTGCATTGACCGCCTCCGTGGCTGGCAAGGTGCGGGCAACGCAAGGGCACACCTGGACCGATGGCGATCCAGACACCGCTGTGTTCCTGGATTTTGACCTGGGCATCCTGGCCGCACCCGAAGCCGCCTACCAACGCTACGCCGAGCAGGTTGCCCAGGAGTACGCTTGGGTACCAACAGAAGCCTATCGCCTGGGCCGCGCCAAGGTGTTGAGGTCATTCCTTGAACGGTCGGTGCTGTACTTCACACCCGCCCTGCGAGAGAAGTGGGAATCTGCGGCCAGGGCCAATCTGGCCCGAGAGCTGGCACAGTTGAGTATCCCCTGATTGCGCCTTTTTCTTCACACTCCCCACCGATGAAGAATGACTTCAAAGGCAACAAGCAATCCCTGCCCAGCAAGCTGTGCGCCGTGTGCGGACGCACCATGACCTGGCGCAAGGCCTGGGCCAAGAACTGGGCGTCGGTGCTGTATTGCTCTGATGCCTGCCGCGCCAAAAAATCAGGCGCCAAATCCCATGGCTAGCAAAGTGCGCCACCTCGTCATCGTGCTGGGCGATCAGCTCGATGCGCAATCTTCTGCCCTTCAGGGGTTCGATCCCGCGCAAGACGTGGTGTGGATGGCCGAGGTGGCGGAAGAATCCACCCACGTGTGGTCGGCCAAGCAGCGCATCGCGGTGTTCCTCAGTGCCATGCGCCACTTTGCGCAAGAGTTGCACGCGCAGTGCCTGCCACTGCGCTACACGCGGCTGGACGATGCTGACAACACGGGCACGCTGCAGCAGGAACTCAGCAAGGCCATCACCCAACTGCAGCCGGCCGCACTGATCCTGACTGCGCCTGGCGACTGGCGCGTGTTGCAAAACCTGCGTGCCGTGGCAGAGCAGCATCACCTGCCCCTGGACCTGCGGGATGACACGCATTTCTTCAGCACGGTGCGCGAATTCGCGGCGCACGCCAAAGGCCGCAAGCAACTGCGGCTGGAGTACTGGTACCGAGAGTTGCGGCACAAGCACGGCATCCTGATGGAGGGCAAAGACCCGGTCGGTGGGCAGTGGAATTTTGACGCGGACAACCGCGAATCCTTTGGCAAAGCGGGGCCGCAAAATGTGCCGCCACCCACCCGCTTTGCCCCCGATGCCATCACCCAAGAGGTCATCGCGCTGGTCAATGCACGCTTTGCCAGCCATCCCGGCAGCTTGGCCAGTTTTGGCTGGCCGGTCACGCGGCCTCAAGCGCTGCAGGCCCTGCAGATGTTCGTGGCGCAGCGCCTGCCGCTGTTTGGCCAGTACGAGGATGCCATGTGGTCGGGCGAGGCCTGGCTTTACCACTCGCACCTGAGCTGTGCCCTCAACCTCAAACTGTTGAACCCGCGCGAGGTGGTGCAAGCTGCCGAGGACGCCTACCGCGCAGGCCATGCACCCTTGGCCGCGGTGGAAGGTTTCATCCGGCAGATTCTGGGCTGGCGCGAGTATGTGCGCGGCATTTACTGGACGCAGATGCCCGGCTACCTGGAGCGCAATGCGCTGGATGCACCAGCCGAGCTACCAGCCTGGTACTGGACGGGTGACACCGACATGGCCTGCCTCAAAGACGCGATTGACCAGACCCTGGAGCGCGGCTATGCCCACCACATCCAGCGTCTGATGGTGACGGGCTTGTATGCCTTGTTGTTGGGCGTGAAGCCGCAGGCCGTCCACGCCTGGTACCTCAGCGTGTACGTGGATGCGGTGGAGTGGGTGGAGCTGCCCAACACACTCGGCATGAGCCAGTTTGGCGATGGCGGGCTGATGGCCAGCAAGCCCTATGTGGCCAGCGGCAAGTACATCCAGCGCATGAGCAACCATTGCAAGGGCTGCCAGTACGACCCGGCGCAGTCCACCGGCGCGCAAGCCTGCCCTTACACCACCCTCTATTGGGATTTTTTGATCCGTCATGAAGCGTTGCTGAAGGGCAATCAACGCATGGCCATGCAGCTCAAAAACCTGGCACGCCTGGACGGACCGGCGCGTGAGGCCATCTCCGCCCAGGCCGACGAACACCGCCGTGCCCAGTTTTGATGCGAGGCACCTGGGTTCAAACCACCTCGGCCACCACCTGATTGCGCCCCCGAGCCTTGCCCTGGTACAGCGCACTGTCCGCCCGGTTCACCGGCCCGTCCACCGGCTCTTCCAACCGATGGCTGCTCACCCCAAAGGTCATGCTGACCTTGATGGTCTGCGCGCCCATGCTGACTTCAACGGCGGACACCTTCTCGCGCAGCCGCTCGGCCACCATGCTGGCCGCCTCCAGCGTGGCGTTGGGCATCAGGATCAGGAATTCTTCGCCGCCCCAGCGGGCCACGCTGTCTTGCTCGCGCACGGCCTGGCTCAGCACCTGGCTGACGGCTTTGAGCACGGCGTCGCCCACGGCGTGGCCATGCTGGTCGTTGATGGACTTGAAGTGGTCGATGTCGGCCAGCACGAAGGCCAGCGGGGCCAGGTGGCGCTTGCGTTGGGTCAACTCGTAATCGGCCAATTCCAGGAAGCTGCGGCGGTTGAGCAATTGCGTGAGCGGGTCGGTGGTGGCCAGGATGCGCAGTTGCTTTTCTGCCTTGTTGACCAGTTGTAGGTACAGGCTGGACAGGTAGAAAAGCAGAGAAAACGTCACCGCGGTGTTGAAGCCCCGCAGCCATGACAGGGTTTCCGAACTCAGCACATGGAAAGGCGCGGTGTTGCGCATGGTGTGGTCCAGGACCATGTACAGCACAAACACCAGGCACGACAGCAGGTATTTGTAGGAGCGGTGCTTCATGGTGCTGATCACCACAACCGGCACCATCACCAGCAGGTAGTAGTGGAAGCCGCTGTCCCAGCCAATGGAGCGCACGGCCAAGGCGGCATGGACCAGGATCTCGGACACGATCAGGATCGAGGCCAGCAGGTTGCGACGGGTTTTCAGGCACCCATAGCTGAACGTGAACAAGGTCACGCTGCCCAGGTTGACCCACGCCATGGTGGTCGCTCCCAGCCAGTAGAACAGGCCGGCGAATAGCAGGTGGGTGGCCGCGGCGACCACGCTCACCTGGTACATCAATTTCCAGAACGAGCGCGATGTTTCTCGCGGGCCGTTCTTGACTGGGGGGCTGACAGAAGGGATCGACATCGTCCTCGGATATCGACCCCTTCCGGCCCAAACTTTAATCAGGCCGCTTTGCTGCTGCGCCGCGTCAACACGCCTTTCAGGGCCACACCGGTGTGGGTGCGCGCCTTCACCAGGGCTTCTGGCGGGCCTTCGGCCACCACGCGCCCACCGCCCGTGCCGCCTTCCGGCCCCAGGTCCAGCACCCAGTCGGCTTCGGCGATCACGTCCAGGTCGTGTTCGATCACGATGACGCTGTGGCCGCCCTCCACCAGGCGGTGCAGCACGTGGATCAGCTTGGCCACGTCGGCCAGGTGCAGGCCCACGGTGGGTTCGTCCAGCACGTACAAGGTGTGTGGTGCTTTCTGGCCGCGGCGCGTGATGTCGTCGCGCACTTTGGTCAATTCGGTGACCAGCTTGAGGCGTTGCGCTTCGCCGCCTGACAGCGTTGGTGATGGTTGCCCCAAGGTGAGGTAACCCAGGCCGACGTCCTGCAAGAGCTTGAGGGGGTGCGAGATGGACGGCATGGTGCCAAAGAACTCCACCGCCTCGTCGACTTCCATTTTCAGGATGTCGCCGATGTGCTTGCCGCGCCAGGTGGCGGTGAGCGTTTCGGCGTTGAAGCGCATGCCGTTGCAGGCGTCGCAGTGAACCTTCACATCGGGCAGGAAGGCCATCTCGATGGTGCGCACACCCTGGCCTTCGCACTCGGGGCAGCGGCCGTCGCCCGTGTTGAAGCTGAAGCGGGCGGCGGGCCAGCCGCGGGCGCGGGCTTCCAGCGTGTCGGCGAAGAGCTTGCGGATGGTGTCCCAGAAGCCGATGTAGGTGGCGGGGCAGGAGCGTGGGGTCTTGCCGATGGGGGTCTGGTCCACCTCGAGAACGCGGTCGACCGCGCCCCAGCCGTCCACGCCCGCGCAGCCGTGCCACAGCGGCGCCGTGGTCGCGCGGTCACGCGGGTTGATGGCCACGGCCGCCTGCACATTGGCCAGCAGCACGTCGCGCGCGAAGGTGGATTTGCCCGAGCCGCTGACGCCAGTGATCGCGACCAGGCGCGTGAGTGGTACCGAGGCGGTCAGGTCTTGCAGGTTGTGCAGGCGCGCGCGCTTGACGGTGAGCTGCGGCGTGTCCTTGTCGACATCGCGGCGTGTGCCCAGCGGGTGCTGCATGGGTTCGCGCAGGCAGCGGCCGGTGACCGAGTCGGGCGTGTCCATGAGTTGCTGGACCGTGCCTTGGGCCACGACGGTGCCGCCACGCTGGCCCGCGCCGGGGCCGATGTCGATGATGTGGTCGGCGCGGCGGATGGTGTCCTCGTCATGCTCGACCACGACGAGGGTGTTGCCTTCCTGGCCGAGGGTGTGCAGGGCGTCGAGCAGCAACTGGTTGTCGCGAGGGTGCAGGCCGATGGTGGGCTCGTCCAGCACGTAGCAAACGCCTTG
Organism: Aquabacterium sp.; assembly: GCF_029946005.1. Taxonomy (GTDB): domain Bacteria; phylum Pseudomonadota; class Gammaproteobacteria; order Burkholderiales; family Burkholderiaceae_C; genus Aquabacterium. The sequence continues at coordinate 157,454 of NZ_JAQSDR010000030.1, read as the reverse complement.
TAGGTTGGAGCCCAGTTGCGCGGCCAGGCGGATGCGCTGGGCTTCGCCACCGGACAAGGTGGGCGCGGCGCGGTCCAGGCTCAGGTAGCCCAGGCCCACTTGCTCCATGAAGCTCAGGCGCGATTTGATCTCGCTGACGATGTCGCGGGCAATGGTGGCTTCGCGGCCGTTGAGCTTGAGTTGTTCGCCCCAGCCACGCGCATCTTTGACGGACAGGGCCGACAGCTCGGCGATGGATTGGCCACGAAGTTGCACAGCCCGTGCGGTGGGGTTCAGGCGGGCGCCATGGCAGGTGCTGCAGGCGGCGTCTTCCACGTCTTCGATGTCGGGCTCGGCGAAGGTCTGTTCGCGGCCTTTGTTCTCGTCCTGCGGCGAGTCGTCGAGCACCGTGCGTTGTTCGCGGGTCAGTTCCAGGCCGGTGCCCACGCAATCAGGGCACCACCCGTGCTTGCTGTTGTACGAGAACAGGCGCGGGTCGAGTTCGGGGTAGCTGGTACCGCACGATGGGCAGGCGCGTTCCGTTGAGAAGGTTTTGACGCGACCAATGTGCAAGGTGGCGTGGCCGCCGGTCAGGGCTTCGGACAGGCCATCAAGCGGGGTCAGCACATTGACCACGCCCTTGCCGTGTTCCAGCGCCTTGGCCAGCAGCTCGCGCAGCTGCGCTTCGTTGCTTGAGGACACGACGATGTCGCCCACGGGCAACTCGATGGTGTGCTCTCGGTAGCGGTCGAGCTTGGAGGCTTCGGTGCGGCCCCAGCCTGCGGTGGCGACGAACTCGCCATCGACGCGCAGGTGGGTGAAACCACGCGCGGCGGCCCACTTGGCCAGCTCGGTGTAGATGCCTTTGCGGTTGACGACCAGCGGTGCCAGCAGGCCGATGTGCTGGCCTTTGTAGTCGCGCAGCCATTGCGCGGCGATGGCCTCGGGCGTTTGCGGCAGCACCGGGATGGCGTGGCCAGCGTGGTCCACGCAATTTGGATTGGTGCAGTGCTGAACGCCCAGCTTCACGTACAGCAGGCGCAGGAAGTGGTGCACCTCAGTGGTGGTGCCGACGGTGCTCTTGCGGCCGCCGCGCGACAGGCGCTGCTCGATGGCCACGGTGGGCGGAATGCCATACACGGCATCGACTTCGGGCCGACCGGCAGGCTGCACCAGCGATCGCGCATAAGCGTTCAGCGATTCGAGGTAGCGGCGCTGGCCTTCGTTGAACAGGATGTCAAACGCCAGTGTGGACTTGCCCGACCCCGACACGCCAGTGACCACGTTGAACTGGCCGCGCGGGATGTGCACGCTCAAGCCCTTGAGGTTGTTCTCGTGCGCATTGACGACCTCGATGCTGGTGGCGCCAGGGGCATGAAGCGCGCGCTCGCGGCGGGCCTCACGGCGCTGGTCGCGGCGTGCCTTGATGATTGATTGCAGCGAGGCGCCATCCTGCATTGCATCGGCGGGCAGATCGACGTGGTAACCCGCCAGGCGCTCGGCCGCGATCAAGGCTGCGCCGCTCATGCCCATCGCGTCTTCGTACTCGCGCAAGGCCAGCGCCGTGTGAGATGAGGCGTGTTGCTTCACCTCATCCGGCGTGCCGGTGACCACGAGTTGCCCACCCGCCTCGCCGCCTTCTTGCCCCAGCTCGATCAACCAGTCGCAAGCCCGGATCACGTCCAGGTTGTGCTCGATCAGGATGATGGAGTTGCCTGCGTCCAGCAGCTTGTTGAAGGCGCGCATCAGCTTGGCGATGTCGTCGAAGTGCAGGCCGGTGGTGGGCTCGTCGAACATGAACAGCGTGCCTTTACGCGCCATGCGCTGGCCACTGCTGGAGGCGTGCTTGGCGGCATCCACCAAATGGCCAGCCAGCTTCAAACGTTGCGCTTCACCGCCCGACAAGGTCGGCACGGGCTGGCCCAGCTTGACGTAGTCCAGGCCCACATCCACCAAGGGTTGCAGGGTGCGCACCACGTCCACGTCTTGCGCGAACAGGCGCGCGGCCTCGGCCACCGTCAGCTCCAGCACGTCGGAGATGCTGAGCTTCTTGTTCAGGCGTTCGATGGTGACCTCGCGCACCTCGGCGCGAAAGCGCGTGCCATCGCAATCCGGGCAGCGCAGGTAGACGTCGCTGAGGAACTGCATCTCGACGTGCTCGAAGCCCGAGCCGCCACAGGTGGCGCAACGGCCCGTGCCCGCGTTGAAGCTGAAGGTGCCCGCGGTGTACTTGCGTTCGCGCGCCAGTTCGGTCACGGCGAAGATGGTGCGCACAGCGTCGAAGGCGCCCACGTAGCTGGCGGGGTTGGAGCGCGCCGTTTTGCCGATGGGCGATTGGTCAACAAAGCTGACGGCGCTGAGCCAGTCGGCGCCCAGCAGCTCGTCGTGCTCGCCGGGGCTTTCGGTGGCCTGGCCAAAATGGCGCAGCAAGGCGGGGTGCAGGATGTCCTGGATCAACGTCGATTTGCCCGAGCCCGACACACCGGTCACGCCGACCATGCAACGCAAGGGAAACTCGACCGTCAGGTTCTTCAGGTTGTGTTCGCGCGCGCCTTGCAGGATCAGCTTGGGCGTGCTGGCTTGCACGGTGCGGCGCAGGCCAAGCTGGATGCCCTTGCGGTTGCCCAGGTAGGCACCGGTCAGGGTGTCGGCATCCTTCAACTCATCGGGCGTGCCATCGAAGACGATCTGGCCGCCTTGGTGGCCGGGGCCCGGGCCCATGTCAATGACGCGGTCGGCGGCCAGCATGACGGCCGGGTCGTGTTCGACGACCACCAGCGTGTTGCCCGCATCGACCAGGCGCTGCATGGCCTCGTTGATGCGGTTCATGTCGCGCGGGTGCAGGCCGATGCTGGGTTCGTCCAGCACGAACAGGGTGTTGACCAGCGAGGTGCCCAGCGCGGTGGTGAGGTTGATGCGCTGCACTTCGCCACCCGACAGGGTGCGGCTTTGCCGGTCCAGCGTGAGGTAACCCAGGCCGACGTCGACCAGGTACTTCAAGCGGTTGCGCACTTCATCGAGCAGCAGTTGCAAGGCCTCGCCATGGCCGCGCGTGGGCAGGGTCACGAACGAGAAGAAGCGTTGCAATTGCTGGATGGGCAGCAGCATCACGTCTTGCAGATTCAAGCCGGGCAGGGCTTCCAGCGTGGAGCGTGGCAAGGCGGCCCCAAAGGGTGAAAAGCGCTTGGCAGGGGGCATCACGGCATTGGCGTCTTCCACACTGCCCAGGCGCCACAACATCGATTCCAGCTGCAGACGTGCGCCATTGCAAGCCGGGCAGGTGGTGTAGCTGCGGTACTTGGACAAGAGCACGCGGATGTGCATCTTGTAGGCCTTGCTCTCCAGGTACTCGAAGAAGCGCTTCATGCCGTACCACTGCTTGGTCCACTTGCCGGACCAGGCCGGGTCGCCATTGATCACCCATTGCTGGTGCTCGTGGCTGAGTTGGGACCAGGGCGTGTCGCGCGGGATGCCCAGCTCGCCAGCGTACTTCAGCAGGTCGTCCTGGTTCTCTTGCCAGGCCGGGGTTTGGATGACCTTGATGGCGCCCGAGCGCAGGGTCTTGTGCTTGTCGGGGATGACCAAGCCCCAGTCCACGCCAATGACGCGGCCAAAGCCACGGCAAGTGGCGCAGGCGCCTGCGGCCGAGTTGAACGAGAAGGTGCCTGGCGTGGGCGTGCTGTAGCGGCGGTTGCTGTCGGGGCAATGCAGGCCGCTGGAAAAGCGCCAAAGTTCGGGCTGGGCGCTTTCATCGTCAGGCAGGGCGTAGACAGTGACATGCCCGCCACCGCGCTTGAAGGCCACTTCCAGCGCCTCCATGACGCGGGGCAGGTCCAGGTCGGCCCCCGTGGCATCGGCGCCCAAGCGGAAGCGGTCGGCGACCACGTCCAGCACCAGGCGCTCGCCAGATTGGGCCTCCAAAGCGGCGGCCTTCGCGGGCTTGTTTTTTTTGTTGGGCTTGGCGTCGGTGGGCGCCGTTGCTTGGGCGTCGGTCTTCACCACCCGCTGCGCCTGGATGCGCGTGAAGCCGCTGGATGACAGCCACTCCTGCATCTGCTCGGTGCTGGTGTTGGCGGGCAATTCGGCCGCGAAGGTGATGACGACGCGTCGGCCCCCGGGCGTCAAAGCGCAACGTGCCAGCAAGGTTGTAAACACCGACTGCGGTGAATCCTCGGACACGAGTTGGCCCGTGTCCTGGTCGAACAATTGGGCGGCGCGGGCGAATAACAGCTTCAGGTGGTCGTTCAGCTCCGTCATCGTGCCCACGGTGGAGCGCGAGGTGCGCACCGGGTTGCTCTGGTCGATGGCAATCGCCGGCGGCACGCCGTCCACGCGGTCCACGGCAGGGCGGTCCATGCGGTCCAGGAACTGGCGGGCGTAGGCGCTGAAGGTTTCCACATACCGGCGCTGGCCTTCGGCGTAGAGGGTGTCGAACACGAGTGACGATTTGCCCGACCCGCTGGGGCCCGTGACAACCGTCAGCTCACCCGTTCGGATGTCCAGGTCAAGGTTCTTGAGGTTGTGCTGGCGGGCACCGCGGATGCGGATCAAAGACGACATGGATAGAACCTTGCGCTAGGGAGGGCTGCCGAGGCAGTGGCGCAAGCATTCTAGGGACTGGTGGATGACCTGGGGCCGAACGGGTTACTTGGCGGGGCGGCGATCACCGTTGACCCTGCCCGGCGCAGGGTAGGTGGTCACGCGGTCCGAAAACTGCCACCATCTCACCCGCTTTGTCTGAAAAGCTCATTGAATCCGCACTTCATTGAGCGTTCTCGTTTCTCCACCTGAGAAATGATGCCGAGGTGCCCGGTGCGTGCATGAGACGGCCCGCGTGGTCAAGCGGCCTGCCAAGTGGTGCTCGCGCGCTGGCCGAATCAGGACGGCGATGATTTGAGCAAATTGGGTTTCAGTTTGTGCCGCTGGTGTCGATGACTCACTCCTAAACCTATTTCTGGGGAAAACCAAATGAACAACTTCCACCGTGTCGTGTGGTCAGAGCGCAGGCAGGCCTTTGTGGTGACCCATGAGGCCGTCAGCAGCCGTGGCAAACCTTCCAGCACCACGCGCGGCGTGGCCAATGCGGTGGCTGCGATGTTGGTGGCCTTGGGCTCAGGCCAGGCGCTGGCTGCTTGCCCTGCGGCCGTCAGTGGTGTGATCACCATCAGCACCGCCACGACCTCGGAATGCAGTCTGTCCTTGAGTGACAGCATCGTGATCACGGGCACGGGCACCATTGAAGACTCCTATGCCATTGCAGTCTCAAACGGGGCGCAAGCGGGCAGCATTCAGAATGCGGGCTTTTTAAATGGCACAGCAGACACCGCCATCAATGTCTACGGCGGCAGCGTGCTGGCCAGCATCACCAACACGGGCACGATTCAGGGGCTGTCGATTGGCATCCTGATTCAAAGTCAATCGACCATCACGGGGGGGATCACCAACAGTGGCTTGATCGAAGCCCCTGACGAGGCGCTGTACATTGAAGATTCGACCGTGTCTGGCGGCATCGTCAACAGCGGCACCATCACGGCGGATGACTACGGCATCTACTTGGATTCATCCAGCCTGGCTGGAGGCATTTCCAACAGTGGGCACATCAACTCGACGACCGATGGCAGCGCCATCTTGATCGACTCCTCCACGGTCACGGGGGGCATCATCAACACGGGGACCATCTCCACGATCGTTGACACCTACGATTACGCAGGCATTGATGTGCAGAGCTCCGAGATTTCGGGGGGCATCACCAACAGCGGGCTCATTGAGCTGGTGACCACGTCCGAATGGGGCTACGGCATCAACCTGGAAGGCTCGACGGTCACGGGGTCCATCAACAATTCGGGCACGATCAGTGCCACGGCGATGGACAGCAGTTCAGGCTATGGCTTGCGCCTGTCGGATTCAACCTTGGTCGGCGGGATCACCAACAGCGGCTTGATCATGGGCTTTGGTGACGATACCGGTTTCGGGATCGCCCTCGAGTCATCGAACATGTCCGGGGCCATCGTCAACACGGGCACCATCCAGGGTTTGGGCAATGGGCAGGGAGATGGCATTCACCTTGACAGCAGCACGGTCTCTGGCGGTATCACCAACAGTGGCCTGATCGAGGGCAGATCCGCTGGCATTTACATCAGCGACAGCACCGTGGGCGCGCCATTGAGCAACCTGAGCGGGGGCACCATTTCCGGTGCCGAGGCAGGCCTGTATGTCACCAGCAGCACGATCACCGGCGGCGTCAACAACGCAGGCTTGATCTACGGCGAAAACAAGTCCGTCTGGCTGGCCAACAGCAGTGATGCGTTCACTCTGACCAACACCGGCACACTGCAGGGGGATGCCGACATGGGCATCAACACCCTGGACCTCAATGGGCCATCCTCCAGGGTCGATGGCGACACCACAGGCACCGGTGCCGTGAACGTCAATGGCACCTTCACCAGCGAAGGCACGTTTGACGTCGGCACGTTCACGATCCACAGCGGGGGCGTGTTCAACATGGAGCACAACGTGACTGTCAGTGGTGGCGCCTCCAACGCAGGCATCCTCAATGTCGGCAGCGGCACACGCACATTGACCGGAGACTATGAGCAAGCGGCGGGGGGCACGTTCCGCTTGTCCCTCAGCGACGCTTCCAGCTACGGCTCCTTGCAGGTCTCGGGCAATGCCTCGCTGGCAGACAACACCAAGGTCAATGTCAATGTGATTGGTGCCCCCGTGCTCGTGGCGGGTTCCACCGTGGCGGGCATCATCACCACCACAGGCGCGTTCACTGGCGATGCCAGCACCATGACGGTGACGGACAACAGTGCTTTGTACAACTTCACGGCGGCAACGGTCAGCAATGTGGGCCATGCCCTGGACCTGATCATCTCGGCCGACACGGGCGGCTTGACCACGGCAGTGGCGCAGGCCCAGCTGCCCGCGGCGAGCGGCGCGGCCCAAGTCTTGCAGAATTTGCTGAACGAGGGCCCGTCCGATGCCATGCAGACGGTGTTCGATCGCCTCAACAACATGAGCAATGCCGAAGCCGCTGCGGCGGTCTCGCAAACGCTGCCAACCATCGTGGGCGCGGCTGCCCAAGCTGGCATCACCGCACTGCACAGCATGAACAAGGTGATCCAGTCCCGCATTGAATCCAACCAGGGTTTGTCGGCCGGTAATGCTGGCCCTGACCGCTATGTGTGGGTGCGGGCCTTGGGCAACTGGTCCGAGCAAGACGACCACAACAATGTGAGCGGCTTTGACTCCAGCACCGGTGGGTTGGTTTTTGGGGTGGACGCACCGGTCAACGACCGAATCCGGGCAGGCGCGGCGTTCACCTATGCCAAGAGCAGCATCGACAGCAAGAGCAGCACCGCGCCCAGCGCCGTGGATGTCGACACCTACGAGCTGGTGGGTTACGCCAGCTACAACATCGACCCCCAGACCGACATCAACTACCAGGTGGACATTGGTCAGAACAAAGCCCGCAGCATTCGCCAGATCTCGTTCATGGGAACGCAAGCGCAGGCCGACTTTGACAGCTTGGCGCTGCATGGCAGCGTGGGCATTGGCCGGGTCATGAGCCTGGCCCCCAAAACCAGTGTCACGCCATCGGTGCGCCTGGACTACACCATCATGCGCACGGATGGCTACACGGAAACCGGCGCCGGTCCCTTGAACCTGCAGGTGGAAGACCAGACCTACCGGGAGTTCCTGGTGACGGCCGACCTCAAGCTCTCACACCAGTTCGAGCAAGGTGTGAAGCTCATCGCCAATGGCGGCCTGGGTTACGACACCATCAACAAGCAGGCCAAAACCACCACCACCTTCACGGGCGGCGGGCCAGCTTTTGTGACCGATGGCCTGAAGGTGTCGCCGGTGTTCTACCGCGCAGGCATTGGCTTGGTCAAGGAAACCCAACAGGGCGTGGAGTACTCGGCGCGTTACGACATGGAAGGGCGCTCATCGGGCTACCTGAACCAGACGGTGTCGGCCAAGGTACGCTGGGCATTCTGACCTGAGCCGGTTCTGACGACGAAAAGCCACAGGGCAACCTGTGGCTTTTTTTGTTTCAGAATAGACCATCGCTTTTGCATCAATCGCCTCAGGCCACTCCGTCGATGATGAAACCCAATTTTTCTCGCAAGACGCCTGACGAGCTTCACAACGAAGGCATTGCCTTGTACCGAAGCAACCGGTTTGACGAGGCATTGGCCTTGTACAACGCGGCATTGGCTTTGCGCCCTGATTTCGCTGGGGCGCTCAACAGCCGGGGCTTTCTGCATCAGGACATGGGCTTGATGGAAGAAGCTTTGAAGGACTTCAGCCAAGCGGTGGCGGTGGCCCCGGACATGGCCATGGCCCGCCTCAATCTGGGCATGGCCCAGCTCAAGCTGGGCCAGTTCGAAGCAGGGTGGGAGAACTACGAGGCCCGATGGATGGGGGCCGCCGAGGCCCATGCCGGGGTGATCAGCCGCCCAGTGCACCCGCTGCCCGTTTGGAGCGGCGAGGCGGACACCCAAGGCCAGCGCCTGCTGGTCATCACCGAGCAAGGCTTTGGTGACACGTTTCAGTTCACCCGGTATTTGCCACTGCTGGCCAAACGTTTTGCCAAGGTCGGGTTCGCCTGCGCCGAGGCCACCCAGCGCCTGATGGAGTGGAGCTTTGGCGATGACGTGGTCACGTTCACACGCATGCCCGTTCGTGCCGAGGCCTGGCGCGCCTGGGATGTCTGTTGCAACATGATGTCCTTGCCCCGAGCGTTTGGCACCAGCTTGGCGACGATCCCGGCCAATGCGCCTTACCTGCGTGTCCCGCCCGTGGTCGCCTCGCATTGGCGGGAACGGGTCGAACAGGCCGCTCCCGGCCGTTTGCGCATCGGTGTGGCATGGGCCGGCCGCAAGGAGCACCAAAGCGATGCCCGACGCAGCCTGCGCTTCGAGCAGTTGGCGCCACTGCTGGCCGATGAGCGAGTGGCATGGTTCAGCTTGCAGAAGTGGTTGCCCGGTGAGGGCCTGCCCGCCGTTTCATCCTCGGTTGATTGGTTCGATTGGACGGACGAGGCCGATTTTGCCGACACGGCGGCGTTGGTCAGCCAGCTCGACCTGGTCATTTCGATCGATTCGGCCATGGTGCACCTGGCCGGTGGGCTGGGGGTGCCGGTCTGGATGCTGGATCGGTTTGACAACGAGTGGCGCTGGCTGACGGGCCGCACGGACAGTCCCTGGTATCCCAAGCTGCGCATCTTCCGCCAGGCATCGTTTGGTGCTTGGGGCGGTGTGCTTGAACAGGTCAAGGCGGCGTTGCAGGCTTTGCCAACTCCTCGGCCGATGCAAGCGCGTCAGGCCCCATTGCCCACGACCATGCCCAAGTCCTCCCCCCCGCCCAAAGAACCTGTCGGTCTGACGGTCGAACAGGCCCTTCAGGCCGCCTGTTTGCACCAAAGTGCGGGGCGGCTGCCGCAAGCCGAGTCTTTGCTGCGGCAAGTGCTGCAGCAACAGCCCGGCCATGTGATGGCCCTGCACCTGCTGGGCGTCGTGCTGTACCAGGCGGGGCAGCCTGGTCCGGGCATCGAGCTGATCGCCAAGGCGGTGAACGCCAAGCCCGAGGATGCCTTGTTTCGCAGCAACCTGGCTGAGATGTGCCGACAGCAGGGGCGCCTGGACGAAGCCATTCGCCATGGCGAGCAGGCCATTGCGCTGGCACCGACCATGGCATCGGCGTGGGCCAACCTCGGCATCGCCTACCACGATGCCGACCAGCAGGTTCGGGCCCGTCAATGCCAGGAGCGGGCCTTGCAACTCGACCCGCACTTGCTGCCCGCGCTGAACAACCTGGGCAGCATCGCGCGGGCCTTGAAAGACCACCGGCAGGCGGTGGACTGGTACCGCAAAGCGCTGGCGGTTCAACCCGCTTACCTGGAGTCGCTTTCCAACCTGGGCGCGGTCTTGCTGGAGGGGGACGATTTTGAATCGGCCGCCGAGCCGCTGGAACGTGCCCTGAAGCAGCGCCCCGACTACCCGGAGGCGCTGTGCAATTCAGGCCTTCTGCGGATCAAGCAGGAGCGGTTTGATGAAGCCCTGCACCTGCTCGTGCGGTCTTTGCGCTTGAAGCCGGACTATGTTGAAGCCATGATCGGCTTGGCCCTGGTCTGGCACGAAAAGGACCAACTGGCCGAGGCCCGCCGCGTGCTGGAAAAAGCGGTCAAGCTCAGGCCAGACAAAGCGGATGCCTGGGTTCACTTGGGCACGGTCTGTCAGGAAATGGGCGAGACGCAGGCTTCAGAGAAGGCCTTCCTGCAGGCCTTGTCGGTGGATCCCGAGCATGTCAGCGCCATCACGGGCCTGGGCAACCTCCAGTTGGAACGAGGGCGCATGGACGAGGCCGAACGCCTTTTGAAGCAGGCCATTGCCATCGATGACCAGGACCTGGGGGCACGCTTTCACCTCATCCAGCTCAACAAGGTCAAGCCCGGTGACGACAACGTGGCCCACCTGGAGGCCAGGCTCGAAGCAGGCGCGGCGCTCAGCTCGACCCAGCTCACCTCGCTTCACTATGCGCTGGGCAAGGCTTACGACGATCAATGTGAGTGGGCGCGGGCGTTCCCGCACTTCCTCGAAGGGGCACGCCTCAAGCGGAGCAAGTTCAACCACGATCCTGACCAGGCGGAGCGCCTCATCGAGCGCGTCATGCAAACCGTCGATGCCGACTACATTCGGCGCATGAGCGGCCATGGCTCAAGCTCAGACCTGCCGGTGTTCGTGTTGGGCATGCCGCGGTCTGGCACCACCTTGACCGAACAGATCATCGCCAGCCATCCGCAGGCCCATGGCGCCGGTGAGTTGCATGACCTCATGGCCGTGTTGCAACGGCCCGTCCGCGAAGGGGCCGCCGCCTTTCCGGAGGGCCTGCGCGATGCCACCCCGGCCCTGTTGACGGCCTGGGGCGAGGACTACGTGGCGGGCCTGCGCCGCCGGGCCCCCGAGGCCCGCCGCATCACCGACAAAATGCCCGGCAACTACATCGCGCTGGGCTTGATCCCCCTGCTGATGCCTCATGCGCGGATCATCCATGTCAAGCGAAACCCGGTGGACACCTGCGTGTCGTGTTTCACCCGCTTGTTCAACCGGCACCAGGAGTTCACCTATGACCTGACTGAACTGGGCCGCCACTATGTGAACTACGCGCGCTTGATGGACCACTGGCGCGCGGTGATGCCTGCTGGCAGCTTCATGGAGGTGCAGTACGAAGACATCGTGGCCGACATGGCGCGACAGGCCCGGCGCCTCATCGATTTCGTCGGCTTGCCTTGGGATGACGCCTGCCTGTCATTCCACGAGACCAAGCGGTCGGTGCGAACGGCCAGTGTGACCCAGGTCCGCCAGCCGATCTACACCAGCTCGGTGCAGCGCTGGCGCCACTACGAGGAGTTCCTGGGCCCCTTGTTGACAGCGCTGGGCGACGTGGCGCCGCGCTGAGATGATCCGCCTTCTGGTGGCCTTGGCCTGTAGCGGTCTGGTGGCTTGCTCGATGGTGGTCAGCCCCGCCCAGCGGCAGGCACAGGCCGACCAGCTTGCCCAGGCCCGGGCCTGGCAGGCTGTCCGCCTCGACACCGAGCAGATGGTGCTGGTGGCCTACCTCCCTCGGCGCATCCAGGCGGGCGTCCCCCTGGCCATCTACATTGAAGGCGATGGCTTGGCGTGGATGTCTCCGAGCCAACCGTCCGCCGACCCAACCCCGCGCGAGCCGATTGGTCTTCAACTGGCGCTGGCGCACCCTTCGGGCAATGCGGCCTACCTGGCCCGTCCCTGCCAGTATGTCGATGCCGAGCAAAGCGCTTGTCCGCAGGCTTACTGGACCGAGCAGCGATTTGCCCCAGCGGTGGTGGCCGCCACCAACCAGGCGGTGGATCAACTCAAGCAGCGTTTTGCCGCCCGCGACCTGACCTTGGTGGGTTACTCGGGCGGCGGGACGATGGCGGCCTTGGTGGCGGCCCGCCGTTCGGACGTCGTGCGCCTGGTCACCGTGGCCGGCAACCTTGATCCTTCGGCCTGGACGGCCTACCATCGCCTCCAGCCCCTGACGGGGTCGCTCAGCCCGGTGGATGACGTCTCGCGGCTTCAGGATCTGCCCCAGTTGCACCTGGTGGGGGGGCAAGACACCAATGTGCCGCCATGGCTGGCCGAGGGTTTTGCAAGGCGCTTCAGTCGGCCCTTGAGCCCAGGCGTTCAGGTCATTGAGCCATTCGATCACCAGTGCTGCTGGGTGGCGCAGTGGCCCGCCTTGTGGATGCGGGCATGGTGATGCCCACCCCTGTCACTGATCAATGCAACACGGCTTATCCATGCAAAAGAACCCAGACATCACCACGGTTGCCCATCAATTGGATCGAAACGCGCGGCGCCAACGCCACGGGCATGACGGTGCCGTGATCTGGCTCACCGGGCTGTCGGCGGCTGGCAAATCCACTTTGGCCATGGGGCTGGAGGCCGATCTGGCCAGGCTTGGCTACGCGTGCTACGCCCTGGACGGTGACAATGTGCGCGAGGGCCTGAATGCCAACCTGGGTTTTTCTCCGCAGGACCGCGCAGAAAATATCCGCAGGGTGGGCGAGGTGGCCGCCTTGTTCGCCGACGCTGGGCTCATTTGCATCACGGCGTTCATTTCACCTTACCGTGCAGACCGGGACCGGGCGCGCCTGGCGGTTGGCAGCCGCCATTTTCATGAAGTGCATGTGGCCGCCAGCCTGGCAGTTTGCGAGGGTCGCGACCCCAAGGGGCTGTACCGCAAGGCACGCCGGGGCGATCTGCCCGAATTCACCGGGATTGATGCGCCCTATGAAGCGCCGCTGAATGCCGAGCTGGTGCTCGACACGGGCGCGCATGGTGTGCAAGTGAGTGCCGAGCAATTGCTGGCTTATGTGGTCAAGCGTCTGCCGCTGTCGGGCCAGCGTGCATCGGATTGATTGGTTCTGCGCTGTAGGATCAACCCGGCAGCGCTACTCGCTCAGTCGATCAGGTTCTCGCACAGCAGCCGCAGGCGGTGCATGTCGCTGTCGGGCAGATTGCCAGCGCGCAGCATGATGGCGCGCTGAATCGAGCGCAGGCGGAACTGCAACTCGTTTTCGATCGCTTCCAGTTCGCCCGCGTCCTGGTGGTCCACGGCTTCCTTGCTCCACAAACCGCTGGCGTTCCAGCCCAGGCGCAGGCGGCTCATCAGGTGCTGGGCCAAACCCAGGGCATCCTTCAAGGCGGGTGATTCGGCGATGGTCAGCAAGGCGCTGGCATGGTCTTGCGCGGTCAGCATGGCCTGGTCCAGCTTGGCCAGATTCAGGCGGATCTGCTCGTCGCTGAGTTGGCTGGGCAGGGCCTGCTGGGTTTGCGCCGCCTTGGAGATCAGGCCCACCCACTGCAAATCGAACTCGCCGGGCACCACGCGCAACGCCACGCTGGCGCGGGCCAGGTGCGGCTGTTGGCCGCGCAACACGTTCAGCGCGTGCTCGGTCACGGCCAGCAGCATGCCTTGCGGCGAGATCTGGCCGCGTTGCAAGGCGTGCGGATAGCCCGAGCCATCCAAGTGTTCGTGGTGCTCGGCCACGGCGCGGGCCACGATGGGCGGATAGTTGGTCAACTGCGTGATCAGCAGGTAGCCGATGTGCGGGTGCACCACCAGTTGCAGGTAGCTCTGGAAGTCCAGCGTGCGGTCGGCGTCGGCCTCGTTGAACTGCGGGGCGATGTACATCTCGCCCAGGTCGTGCAGCAGGCCGCACAGCATGGCCAGGCGCAGGTCGTGGACGCTGCCGCCGTGCTCGATCATCAGGGCGCCATTCAGCGCCATCGCCTGCACGGCATGCTCGTAAGTCGCCGGGCGCGATTCCTGCGCCGCCGTCAACAGCAATTGCGCCACCGAGTGCAGTGGAATGTGGGCGGCTTCACGCACCAGCTTTTCAGAGTGCCGCAGCAGCAGGGTGGTCAGCGGCGTGTCGTGCAGCATCAGGCTCTTGATCGACTGCACCAGCGAGTGCGGCGTCACGCCGTCTTCCACCATCAGGCAGCTTTCAAGCGGCTGGCGCAACTGGCGGTCCAGCAATTTGCGCTGCAGCTCTTGCGACACCGGCTGGTTGCGCGCCCACAGCTTGATCCCCGTCATGTCGAAGATGTCGTGCGAGGCGATGATGTTTTTGGTCTCGCTGGCTTCCAGGATGGTGGCCAGGGCGTGGGGATTGGCGGTCGAAAAGCTGGCAACGCGGGCGGGGGTGTTCATGGCGGATCTCCTGACGATGGTCTTCGTCATTAGTTCGGCAGTGCCGCCGCGAGGTTGAGCCCTTAATCGTTACGAAATGTAGTCAGTCGGCGCATTGCCAGGTCACCCTGTGGGGGTGGAACAGGAACTTGCGTTTGAAGCGCCGCATGGTCTCGGACGCGCCAAAGTAGGTGTCGTAGACGTAGTAAGCCACCTGCGGGTGGTGCTCGACCAGGTGATCGGCCATGGACACCAGCAAGAGGGGGATCACGCCATCGGCTTGGTGTGCATCGTGTCCGTAGATGGTCTCGATGCTGCACAGCTCGCCGGCAATCAGGCACGAGGCATATGCCACCAGGGTGCCCTCTTTGAAGATGCCGAAATAGGGGTAGTCGTGCGTGGTCTTGGTCGACGGGGGGTCGATGATGGCCGGGGCTCGTGCGGTGAAGAAATGCTCGGGCATGGCCCGGCCCTGCCTGATTTTGCTTGAGCGGTGAATGGCCGTGATCTCGTCCCGGTGCTGGTTGTAGTCAATCCGTTCGAACCGGTAACCCAGGCGCAGCGCCTTTTTCAGATTTCTTTTGGCGGGTGAGCCCAGCCGCGTTGAATAAGGGGGCGGGGCGCTTTTCAGCAAGGAAACCGCGACACCAAATTCAAACTGGCGAATCAGCGGCAACTTGGCATGGCGGCGTGTGGCATTTCGATGAAATTGCCGCGTCATTTCGCGATAAAAAGGGTGATTATTCAGAGTATCGGACAACCTCAGATCGATGGATATCGAAGGTTGCTTGAATATCTGGCTGATGGTTTCGGACACCTGCCTTAAATGACCCAAAAATAACCCCTCTCTGTTAAATGCAGAGAGTGGTGTGGCGATCACGGTCATCAGCGCCGTCAGGAGTTTCACGGGCGCTTCCTAGGAGAAGAATGAGCAAGTTTGAGGTGCATGGGCAGGCCGCCCATTTGGGCTACTGGGGAAATTGCATTTTCTCTGCCAATTCTCGCAGCTTTGGGTTCTTGTTGTAAATGACGTTCAGGTCCTGGTACTCAGGTTTGGCGATGTGTTCGCGCATTTTCTTGAGCGTTCGCTCAGGCAGGGTGGTCACCAGAAAATTCGCCAACGCGGTGGGGATCATGCCGCCCGGGTCGGCGCTGCCCATGATCTCGACCTCCGTGTGGGTGGATGTGACCGGGGTCAGGCGCCAGGATGCCTTCAGGGTCGGGATGCGCACGAAGCCGTCCTTCCTGGGCATGATGCCTTCTTCGCTGCTCACGTTCACATGGATGCTCAGGGTGATCGGGTCTTGCCTGACCAGGATGTGGGCCACGGCGTCACGGGGACTGACGGGCCAGATGCCCTTCATGGCCAGGTAGACATGGGAGTCTTCCACATGCTCTCCCTTGATGAAGCGCGCCTCTTCCAGCAAAAAGAACCACTCGGGCATGGCGGGCACATCGGCCAGCATGGCTGCCACCTGCCGCAAGGGGGCTTTGATCTGCATCACGCCCCGGAAGCTTTTCAGCATCTGTCCGGGCACCTCTCGGGTGTAAAGCTTGATGCCTTGCGTCTCCTTGTGCAGCTTCCAGTCGTCCAGGGACGAAGGGGCCGCCACACAGGGCAAACTCAGGAAAGTGGCCAACAGGGTGACCCAAAACGTGCGCATGTTCCACATGGTGTCATTATGGGTGCCGCGCTTTGTGGCCTAATAGAGGGTTAATCAGTCATCACCGGAGCCATCCATGGGCAACAAAATCGTCACCGAAGCCGACCGCAAGGCCACCCCCCGTCCCGCCGCCATCCCTGGCGTGACCCCCACCACGGGCAAGGGCCAAAAGCGCAGCCTGGAACGTGGCACCGCAACCCGCAGCAAGAAAAACCCCGGCAAGCGTGCAAAAAAGGGCGGTTGATTCCCTTGGTCACGCATGGAAAAACGGGCGCCTTCAAGGCGCCCGATTTCTTTGGGGTCTCTTTTAAGGCGCGCTGATGATCAGCTGTGCTTGCCCGTCAGCAGCTCGGGCTTCAACGATGAGTCCACAGGCTTGTCGCCTAGCCAGATCTTCAGCAGCGCGTTGTAGAACTGGTTATCGGCCAAGGGCTCGACCAGGGCCTTGCCATTCAGGTGCAGCACGGTGCCGGTGCCGGGCACCCAGTCACCCGTGATCACGTCGCCCTTTTTCAGGTTGCCGACGGTTTCGAACATCTCGCCGAACTTCAAGAGCTGGTTGACGAACTTGGTCTTCTCGTCCTTTTCCAGGTTCTTGTTGATCGAACCCATGAAGCTGGAGCCAAACTCTTCGCCGCTCACGTCGCGCATCATCACCAGCTTGAAGCGCCTGGGGCCGGGGGCCTCCAGGATATCGGCCACGGTGCTTTTCTTTTCGTTCAGGTAGATGCCCAGCACGTAGACCTTGAACAGCACTTTGATGCGCACGCCTGCATTGCTGAGCACCAGCTCTTTGCCGCCCACCTTGGTGGATTCTTCCAGTTGCACACCGA
The DNA here is from genome assembly GCF_029946005.1 of Aquabacterium sp. Classification (GTDB taxonomy): domain Bacteria; phylum Pseudomonadota; class Gammaproteobacteria; order Burkholderiales; family Burkholderiaceae_C; genus Aquabacterium. The sequence continues at coordinate 140,749 of NZ_JAQSDR010000030.1, read as the reverse complement.
CCAGGTCCAGGGCGTGCACGGGTGCATGAGCGGCCAGGCCCAGGATGGCGGCCGCGATGAGGGATGAAGTGAATCGTTTCATGGTGTCAGGTTCCGGTTGGGATTAAGCGGCCACGTCTTCAAGCTTGAAAACGCTGACCACCTTGGCCAGATGGCTGGCCTGGTTTTGCATGGATTCCGCAGCGGCCGCCGCTTGTTCGACCAAGGCGGCGTTTTGCTGAGTCACGCCGTCCATCTGGTGGATGGACTGGTTGACCGATTCGATGCCATGGCTTTGCGACTGGCTGGCGGCGGTGATCTCGCCCATGATGTCGGTCACGCGCTTGACGCTGGCAACCACGCCATCCATGGTGGTGCCCGCCTGGCTCACCAGCTTGCTGCCCAGCGCCACCTGCTCGACAGACTCGCCGATCAGGCTCTTGATCTCTTTGGCGGCCATGGCCGAGCGCTGCGCCAGGCTGCGCACTTCACCGGCCACCACGGCAAAGCCGCGGCCTTGTTCGCCCGCCCGCGCCGCTTCCACGGCTGCGTTCAGGGCCAGGATGTTGGTCTGGAAGGCGATGCCGTCGATCACGCCGATGATGTCCACAATCTTGCGCGAGGAGGCGTCGATCGAGCCCATGGTGGCGACCACTTTCGAGACCACCACGCCGCCTTCCACCGCCACGTCAGAGGCCGATGCCGCCAACTGGTTGGCCTGGCGGGCGTTGTCGGCGTTCTGCCGAACGATCTGGGTCAGCTCGGCCATGGAGCCCGAGGTTTGCTGCAAAGACGCGGCCTGTTGCTCGGTGCGGTTGGACAGGTCCAGGTTGCCGCTGGCGATCTGCGTGGAGGCCGAGGCAATCGCTTCCGTGCCCTGGCGCACATCGCCCACGATGCGTTGCAGGCTGGTGTTCATGTGCTGCAGCGCCTGCATCAGCTGGCCGGTCTCGTCCTGGCTCTTGGTGACGATGGTGCTGGTCAGGTCACCCTGCGCCACGCGCTGGGCGATGGCCACCGCGCGGTTCAGCGGGATGGTGATGCTGCGGGTGGCCAGCCAACCCACCAGGATGCTGATCACGCTGGCGGCCGAGGCCAACACCAGGATGAACAGGCCGGTCTGCTGGGCGAGTTGGGTGGAGCCGGCACCAGCCGCTTCCATTTCCTGGTTCTGCTGCTGGATCAGCTTGTCCAGCGCAGCGAAGTACTTGGTCTGTACCGGGCGCACCGAGAACAGGTACTTCACCATCGCGTCGTCTTTCAGGTTCTCGTTCACCATGCCCACAAAGGCCGTTTGGGCCTTGATGGATTTTTCGCGGATGGTCACGATGGTGGCGAGCAACTTGACGCCCTCCTCATCCTTGATGCTCTTGGTGAGCCGGGCCAGGTTCTCGTCGGTGAGCTTCATCACCTTGTCGATGTTGGCCACTTCGGCCTTGATCTGGCCGTCGTCGCTCATGACCAGTGTGCTCAGCATGCTGCGCGAGATCTCGTTCAGATCGCTCTTCATCTTGTTGGCGATCACGGTGCGGGGGTAGTTTTCGCCCACGAGGTTGCCAATGTCGTGGCTCAGACCGGATATTCGGACCAAGGCCAGCGCGGCCAGCATGATCAACAAGGCAATCACCAAGCCGAAGCCCAGCGTGAGTCTTTGTCCAATTCGAATGTCTCTGATGTTCATAGGGTCCCTGGCGGGCTTGTCGACAAAGTCCGATCCTTTGCATTTCGGCTGTAGCATCGCGCACTTGAGTCAAAAAGTAACGCTGCCCCCTGCAAAATAGGGGCATGAACACGACAGCGTCCTGGGACCACGAGCGTCCTCACATTCTTCGGATGAACGTGCAGGCACAGCACATCGACCTGATGCAGCACACCAACAACGTCAACTACCTGCAGTGGCTGGAGAACGTGGCCTGGGACCATTCCGAAAAACTGGGCTTGACCCCCTTGCATTACCAGGCCTGCGGACATGGCCTGGTGGTGCGCCAGCACGAGCTGAACTACCTGGCAGCCACGCGCCTGGGTGATGAACTGTTGCTCGGCACGTGGATCACGCAGATCGACAAACTGTCGCTCTACCGACAGTTTCAGTTCATCCGCGCGGGTGATGGCCAGACCGTGTTCCGAGCCCGCACGCACTACGTGTGCGTGGACATCGCGCAAGGGCGTGTCAAGCGCATGCCGCTTGAGTTCACGCAGACCTATTCGGCCGCACTGGTGGCCGGGGGCCCTTCAGCATGACGCATGCCGAACGCTCACACACCAAGCGGCGCCTGGCCGAGCGCTATGGCCTGGACGTCAGCAGCGAAGAGATCTTCCGGATGGCCAAAGCCATCGCGCATGGGCAGGGCAGGCTGATCGAACATCAAAGCCGCCATGTTGATCATTGGCAACTGGTTTACCAGGGACAGTCGTTGCGATTGGTGTTCGACCGCCAGCGCCGCAGCATCATCACGGCCTTGCCGCCCTTGATTTGAGCGTCGCGCTCACTCGACCACTTTGACCGATTGGCCCACCGGCGGTTCGCCCCCCGTGTAGTGGCCATTGATCAAGCGCAGTTGCTGCTCGGGCAGGGGGCGCAAGGGCGATGGTTTGGCCAGTTGTGCAAACCCGCCTTTGGGGTAAGGCAGCACCTTGAGCGCCCAGGGCCGCGCGGCGGCGCGGTCGGCCGGGGTCATGGCCCTGAACGAGGCTTCGGCTTCACGCAGGCCGGTGCTGGCGCGCTGCCGCGCGGGGCCATCCTTGCTGGCATGGATCAGCAGGTAATGCTGCGCTGAGGGGCCGGTCACCACCGTGGCCTCAATGCTTTGCAACTGGCCTTGGGCGTTGCGCCGCGTGCCCACCAAGTGGGTGGCGGGCAGGGTGTTCAGGGTCAGGCGTTCGGTGCGGCCCTGTTCGGGTTTGATGACGTTGCGGATGACCTCATCATGGGTGGCCCCGGCCTTGGCTGGCACGGTGCGGATGATGAGCGCCGCGTCGCCTGCACGGTTGACCAGCGTGATGGCCTGGGTGGAGTTCTGCACCTTCCAGCCCTCCGGGGCGGTCAAGGCAATGCCCAGGGGCTCATGGTAGAAATTTTGGCCACGCGTCAGGCCTTGCGCGCGGCTTTCGCCAAAGTCCATGCCCTTGACGGCGTCCAGGTAGCGGCCGCGGCCGTCGTCGCCATATTGGCCCTGGAAGTGGCCGGCACTCGCCGTGATGTCCTGCAGGCGCTTGTCGTTGGTGGGGTGGGATGACAGCCAGTTGCCACGTGTGCCCGGCGTGCGGCCTTCGGCCCGGGCGGCGTCGTCGGCAAAGCGCTCCTGGTCTTTCAGCACCTGGATGACATCGACCATGTTCTGTGGGTTGTAGTGGCTGCGGGCGAGGTACTCGGCGCCCAACTGGTCGGCCTGCGACTCCTGGTCGCGGCTGTACGAGGCGATGTAGCCCGCGGCCACGTTCTGCGACACCTGGCTGGCCAGTTGCCCGGCGCCGCCCATGCCCTGGCTTTCGAGCACCGCGCCCAGCAGGCTGGCGGCCAGCACCCCAAGGCCAGCGGTTTGCTGGCGGGTGGCGCGTTGTGCGCCGTGGCGGGCGGTGACGTGGCCGATCTCGTGGCCGATCACCCCGGCCAGGTCGGCCTCGCTGTCCATGTAGGCCATGATGCCCCGCGTGACGTACACGTAGCCACCGGGCAAGGCGAAAGCGTTGATCTCGGGGCTGTCCAGCACGGTGAAGTGCCAGGTGATGTTGTTGCGGTGTGATTGTTGCGCCAGGCGCTGGCCCAGTGCATTGACGTAGGCCTGGACCTTGGCGTTGTCGTAGACGCCGTATTCCTTCAAGACCTGCTGGTGGCCTTTTTCACCTTCGGCGATCTCGCTTTTCTCGTCCATCACCGTGCGCTCGGCCAGGCCGGTCACGGGGTTGGTGACGGTGGCGCAACCGCTCAGCAGGGTGGCGATCAGCAAGCTGGCAAGGAGCTTGCCGCGCATCAGGGGTTTGGGGTGGGTGCTCATCCCTGGGATGATAAGTTCAGGCGACCTCGACCACAAAGTCCTCTTGGAAAGCCACTTGCTCGCCCTTGCTGGCATAGCCCCGGGGGTTGGCCACCACGCGGCATCCCCGGTGGTGGTAGTCGTGGGGGCAGTGCAGGTGGCCGTGCATCCAGACCTGGGCCAGGGGCAGCAGGTCGTCGTGCGAATTGCAAAAACCGGCCGTGCCGGGCATGAGGCCGTAGCGCGGGTCGGCGCTTTGCAAGGTGGGCGCGAAGTGGGTCACCACCACGGTGCTGCCCTCGAAAGGCTCGGACAGTTCCTGGCGCAACCAAGCCTGGGCGCTCAGCGAGAGTTCACGGATGCCTTCGGCCAGCACCGGTTCGCCTTGCCTGAGCGTGGTGTTCTTGCGCAAGTAGAAGTTGGCGGCCCTGAAGGCCTTGTCGCGCACCTGCAGCTGTTTGGTCACGGGCGATTTTGGGTCCACCAAGGCGTCGAAGTCGCTCCACAGCGTGGTGCCCATGAAGCGCACCGAGCCCATCGTGATCACTTCGCGGTCCAGCCAAGTGATGCCATGACGCTTGCAGGCGGCCTGCAGGCGCGAGCGCGTGTCGTCAAACTCCAGGCCGTCGAACTCGTGGTTGCCGGGCACAAAGAGCACGCACGGCCAGGGGGCGTTGGGCACCAGTGTTGAAAACCGCGCCAGCCCGAAGTCCTCGTCTGGCAGCCGTGAGCCGCTTTGGTAGGAGCCGATGTCGCCCGCCAAAACCAGCACGTCCACGCCGGGCGCGGCTTTGGGCTGGAAATCGGGGTATCGCTCCAGGTGGAGGTCGGACATCAACTGTAGGCGCATCGCGCCGCAGTCTATACGAGGTGGTCTCTCCGGCTGCTGGCAGGGGCTGGCGCCGGTGTCGGACGCGCGCGGCCACCCTTCTCGGCCCAGGTCCGCGTCCACCGGACCTGCACCGTGCGCAGCATCACCAGCATCAAGGCGGCCAGCACCGCAAAGGCCACAAAACCCCACAGGTAGCTGCCCGTGAGTTGCTTGGATTGCCCCATGGCGTTGGGGATGAAGCCGCCCCCCAGGGCGCCGATCTCGCCAATCATGGAGCCGGCCACCGCCGTGGTGACGGGCCAGCGCAAGGGCACCAGTTGGAACAAGGCCCCATTGCCCGCGCCCAGTGCCGCGAAGCACAGCATGAAGAGCAGGGTGGTCACCGTGACCGAAGTGCCCGCCAGGCCGCACAACACCAGGGTGATGCACACCAACACCAGCACGCCGCTCAAGGTGTTGATGCCGCCAATGCGGTCGGACACATAGCCGCCCACCACGCGCACGGCCGAGCCCATCAGCGTGGCGAGCATGGTGAGTTGCCCGGCCTCGACCTTGGTGACCTTGAACTGGTCGTAGAAGTAAGTGGGCAGGAAGCTGGCCAGACCGATGAAGCCGCCGAAGGTGATGACGTAGATCAGGCTGAAGGACCAGCCGTCTTTTTCGAACAGGCAGGCGGTGTGCTCGCGCAGGGTTTGGTGTTCTGCGATGTCGGGCGGCTCTTTGGCGCAGAACCACATGACGATCATGGGCAGCAGCATGGTGCCCGCCGCTAGGCCGTAAACCGCCGTCCAGCCGTACTGCACGGCCAGTGGTGGCGCGAACAACACCGCCAGCACGGTGCCCGAGTTGCCCGCCCCGGCGATGCCCATGGCCAGGCCCTTGTACTTGGGTGGAAACCAGCCTGATCCCAAGGACAGTGCCACGCCGAAGCTGCCACCGGCGATGCCCAGCAGCACGCCCATGGCCAGCACCTCGTTGTGGCTGTTGACGAACAGGTAGCCGTACAGCAGGGCCACGACGATCAGGGCCATCTCGACCATGGCCGCGTTCTTGCGGCCGATGTACTGCGACAGCACGCCCAGCGGAAAGCGCATCAACGCCCCGGCCACGATGGGCACCGAGATCATGAAACCCTTCTGGGCGGCGTCCAGGTTGAAGGTCTCGCTGATGAAGGGCGCCATGGCCCCGTTCAAGACCCAGATGGCGAAGGTGAAATCGAAGTACAGGAAGGCGGCCAGCAGCGTGGGCCAGTGTCCGGAGCGCAGAAAAACCTTGAAATCGGCCACGACACGCTCCTGAATGTTCCGGTCTACCGGACAAGCAAGATCGGTGCGCGCGTCGCCTGCCTCAGGTCAACTCAGGTGGCGCCGTGGCACTGCTTGAATTTCTTGCCGCTGCCGCAATGGCAGGGGTCGTTGCGGCCCAGCTTGGGGGTCTCGTGCTTCACGGTGGTGACCTTGATGCGCTCGGCCACGCCCACTTCGGCCAGGTCCACCACGTCGAACACCAGTTGCTGGATGCCTTCGTCCAAATTGCGCAAGGGGTGCTCTTGGTCCAGGGCCTTGGTCATCTCGGCCTGGGTTTCGTCCTGCTCGGGCAGGTGGCGCCACAGCGATTCAAGCACGTCGGGCACGGCCGCAGAGCCCAGGTCTTCCAGTTGCGGGAAGTTGGCCAGGGCCCATTCGAAGCCGGCCACCCAGTAGCCCAGGCCTTCCATGGCGTCCTTGCCGGTCAGCAGCTTGCCGTCGTCGTCTTCCAGCTGCGGCACGATGGGGTCGAACCAGCTGTTTTCGAGGATGCCGCGCAGGATCTCTTCGCGGCGGCGCTCGATCAGGGCCAGCAGGCGCGTGTTCTGCGCGGCGGTCCAGCCTTCGGTGGGGGCAGGCACCTGGCCGGTCTCACCAAAGATGGGCGGCAGCCACTGTTCGGGCGTCAAAAGCACCGGCTGCACCAAGATGCCGCACAGGTAGCCGTCCAGCATCACGGCGTCGACCGCCTCCAGGGGCGCGGGCACGGCGGCGAGCAGGTCGTCCAGCTCGTTGATGTCGGCATCGCTCAGGGGAGGGGCCGTGTTGGGCTTGTTGGTGGGTTGGGTGGAAGGCGTGGTCATGATGGGGGCGGAAGTCGGGGGGCGGACGGGTGTCCAAAGGGGGGATTGTGCCGGGAATGCTTTATGCGTTGTCAGTGGGTCGCCTGTCACGGCTCAGAAAGGATGCACCATGCTTGACACCACGTCGACCCAATTTTCCCACGTCCACCCGGAAGACACGAATTGGCGGTCCGACGGATTGAGGGATTTTTTCCTCTACAAGGACTTGGGGATTGCGGGCGCCACCAACGGCAAGGTGATTGCGCACCTTGTGAAGGCGAACTCTGCGCCAGAAACAGGCACGGGTTGGCACCGGCATGAGGCCGATTTCCAGATCGTGATCATGACCAAGGGCTGGGCGCGCTTCATGTACGAAGACCAGGAGACCCTGGTCAAGGCGGGGGATTGCGTGCACCAGCGCCCGGGAGTTCGCCATTACCTGTTCGACTACTCGCCCGACATGGAATACCTGGAGATTGTCAGCCCGGCCGATTTCAAATCGATCGACGTTGATCCAGTGTGCGACATCCCGGCTTGCACGCCCTGGAAGTAGTCAGGCGCGCAGCTGGGGGCGTGGGGTTCTGGCTTCAGAACTCCACGTCGAGTTCGTCGATGTTGTCGATCTTCTCGACCTTGGCGGCGTTGAACCACTCCTTCATCTCCGGCTCTTGCAGCATCAGATTACAGTAGGCGGCGCAGGCGGCGTCCAGGGTGACGTCGTAGGTGGCAAAGCGGGTGCAGACGGGCGCGTACATCGCGTCGGCCACCGTGCGCTGCTGGCCGAACAGGTAAGGGCCGCCATAGGTGTCCAGGCAATCGCGCCAGATGCTGCAAACGTGGTCAATGTCTGCCTGGGCGCGCGACCAGATCTTGAACTTGGGGAAATGCCCGCTCAGGTTCATGGGCAGTGACGAGCGCAGCGCGCTGAAGCCCGAATGCATCTCACCGCAGATGGCGCGGCAATGCGCGCGGGCCTTGGCGTCGGCTGGCATCAGGCCGGCTTTGGGGCAGACTTCGTTGAGGTATTCGGCGATGGCCAGCGTGTCCCACACCTTGATGCCATCGTGGGTGAGGCAGGGCACCCGGATGGAGGACGACAGCAGCAGGATCTCGGCCCGCGTGGACGGATCATCGGGTGGCAGCACGTTCTCCACAAATGCCAGGCCGGAAAATCGCGTGAGCAACCAGCCCCGCAAGGACCATGATGAGTAGGTCTTGCTTGTGATGGTCAGCGTGGTAGTTGTAGTGGTGGTCGGTGCCTTGGCTGCCGACTTGGGTACAGCCTTGGGGGCGGTGCGGGTGCGCGCAGGGGCGGAGGCGGTGGTGGCCATGGTGTGTGGGGGTGGAGCGAGTGGCGAAGCCGATGGGGCAGATCAGAGCAAGGGACGTGCCATGTTGAATGTGGCGCGCAACTTGCAGGTCATCTGGCAACGTTGCCAACCCAGGATTCGCTCATGCTGTATTCCACTTATCAGGCCCAGCAGAACATGCTCGAGCCATGGCGCGTGATGGCCCAAGGCATGTCCGACTGGCTACACCATGTGCTGCCTGAAGGGCCCACGCAAAACTCGGTGTCTGAAATGGCCGCCGGTGGCCTGATGGTTCGCAGCCTGGCCGCCGCCAGCGAAGTCTTCGCCCGCAAGCGGGTGACCCACGCCCGGCCATCGTTCGATTTGCCCACCGTCATGTCCCAGGGCATGGAGTGCGGCATCATCGAAGAAGCGGCCATGGTCACCCCGTTTGCCACCCTGCTGCACTTCAAGAAAGACCGCGACCTTGACCAACCCCGCGTGCTGCTGGTGGCGCCCATGTCGGGCCACTTCGCGACCTTGCTGCGCGACACCGTCAAAACGCTGTTGCAGGACCACGACGTCTACATCACCGACTGGCACAACGCCCGCGACGTGCCCATCCGCCATGGCCGCTTCGGGCTGGACGAGTACACCGAGCACCTGATCAAGTTCCTGGACCGCATGGGGCCGGGCTCGCACCTGATGGCCATCTGTCAACCTTGTGTGGCCTCACTGGCCGCCGCCTCGCTGATGGCGCAAGATGCCCATCCCGCGCAGCCGCGCAGTTTGACCCTGATGGCCGGCCCCATCGATTGCCGCGTCAACCCGACGGCGGTGAACGAACTCGCCATCAGCAAGCCCATGAGCTGGTTCGAATCCAAGATGATCCACACGGTGCCGCTGGGGCAAAAGGGCGCGTTCCGCAAGGTCTACCCGGGCTTTGTGCAACTGTCGGCCTTTTTGAGCATGAACATGGGGCGCCACATCAAGGCCTTCCAGGACATGCAGCAGTTCATCACCCTGGGCGAGCACGAAAAGGCCGCGCACAGCAAGGCGTTTTACGAAGAGTATTTCGCCGTCAGCGACCTGCCCGCCGAGTTTTACCTGGAGACCGTGCGGGCCGTTTTCCAAGACTATGACCTGCCGCGTGGCGAGTTGATGTACCGGGGCATCAAGGTCGAGCCCCAGGCCATCCGGCGCACCGCGCTCTTCACGGTGGAAGGCGAACGGGACGACATTTGCGCGGTGGGCCAGACCGTGGCCGCGCAAGACCTGTGTACCTCGGTGCGCCCTTACTGGCGCACGCAGCACGTGCAGACCGGCGTGGGCCACTACGGCGTGTTCAGTGGGCGGCGCTGGCAGAACGAGATCTACCCACGCGTGCGGGATGTGATCCACCAGACGGCGGTGTGAGGGTGAGGTGAGGCTCGTTCAGGCCTCGCCCTTGACCGCCTGCTGGAGTTGCCGCAATACCGCCGGGTTGTCCATTGTGGACACGTCGCCTGCATCACGGCCTTCGCACACGGCCTGAATCACCCGCCGCAACAGCTTGCCGGAGCGCGTTCTGGGCAAGGCCAGCACGAAGTGGATGCTGGCCGGGCGGGCCAGGGCGCCCAGTGCGCGGTCCACCGTTTGCGTCAATTCGGCGGCCAGGGCGATGCGGTCTGACTGTTGAGTGATGTGCAGGGGATCGCTTGGGACGACGAAGGCGTGGGGCACCTGACCATGGAGGTCATCGCTGACGCCCACCACCGCAGCCTCGGCCACGCCAGGGTGGCTGGCCAGAGCACCTTCGATCTCCCGGGTGCTCAAGCGCAGGCCGGCCACGTTGATAACATCGTCCATGCGTCCCAGGATGAAGTAGTAGCCGTCCTCGTCGCGGGTGGCCCAGTCAAAGGTGTTGTAGGTCTTGCGGCCCGGAAAGCTGCTCCAGTAGGCCTGGGTGAAGCGCAGGTTGTTGCGCCATACCGTTTGCAGGCAGCCAGGCGGCAGGGGGCCTTCGATGGCGAGCACGCCCCGCTGTCCGGGCTCGGTCAGCTCCTGGCCGGTTGATTCGTTCATCAGCTTGACCTGGTAGCCCACCATGGGCACGCCCTGTGAGCCGGGTTTGAGAGCCTGATCTGCCTGAACGCCGCGCGCCACGGCCAGCACGGGCCAGCCGGTTTCGGTCTGCCAGTATTGGTCCACCACGGGCTTGCCAATGGCAGCGCTGATCCAGCGCGAGGTGGGCTCGTCCGGCGCCTCACCGGCCAGGAACAGGTGCTTCAGGCTGGACAGGTCGTGCCGCTGCAGGCACTCGGGATCGTGTTGCCTCAATTCGCGGATGGCGGAGGGCACCGAGAGCATCACGCTGACCTGGTGTTTTTCGACCAGCGACCACCAGATGGCCGCGTCTGGTTGCGTGGGCAAGCCCTCGTGCACGATGCTGGCCATGCCCGCGATCAATGGGCCGTAGACGACGTAGCCATGCCCGCCCGCCCAAGCAATGTCAATGGTGCAAAAAAAGCTTTCGCCAGCCTGGCCATCGTAGATCTGGTCCATGGACGTGGCCAGGGCCACCGCGTAGCCGCCAGTGTCACGCTGCACGGCCTTGGGTTGGCCCGTGGTGCCGCTGGTGTACAGCGTGTAGCTGGGGTGGTTGGACTCGACCCATTCGCAAGGCACGATGGCGTCCATCATTTCGTTGCGGGCCTCAGCGTAGTCCACGTCTTGCGGCGCGTTCATGGTGATCGGCCACAGTCCACGGTTGACGACCACCACATGCTGAACGAGCCGGTTGGCCAGGCTCAGGGCCTCGTCCAGTACGGGCTTGCAGGGCATCAGTTGGCCGCCACGCGATCCGGCGTCGGCCGTGATGATGACCCGGGGTGCAGCGTCGTCGATGCGGTTGGCCAGGACCTGGCTGGCAAAGCCGCTGAACACCACCGAATGGATGGCCCCCAGCCTGACCGTGGCCAGCATGGCGATCACGGCCTCCAGCATCATGGGCATGTAGATCAGCACCCGGTCGCCCTTGACCACGCCCAGGCCTTGCAGCACCGCCGCCATGCGTTGCACTTCCACGAACAGCTGGCCATAGCTCAGGCTGCGCTCCGTGCCCAGGCCCGGGGCGACGTGGATCAGCGCGGGCTGGTCGGCGCGGTGGGCGACATGACGGTCTACGGCGTTGTGGCACAGGTTGGTCAGCCCCCCCACGAACCAGCGGGCAAAAGGCGGATTGCTGTGATCGCAGACCTGGTCAAAGCGGCGGCGCCAGTCAATGCGCGCGGCTTGTTCATGCCAAAAGCCATCGCGGTCGGCGATGGACCTTTGGTACAAGGTCGAATAATTCATTTTTCCAACTCCCTGCGGTGTCTCTCTTGGTGTTGATCTCGTGTTGGATCAAACGGAGCCCGTCAGGGGGGATGCTATCGCGGACTGGTCGTGTTGGACAGGGGGGAATACGCGGCCGGATTACTTCAGATGAACACGGCGGCGCGGCGCAGGATCAGCAGGCCGAAAAAGCCCAGGCCCAGCACCACCATCCATTTCAGCATCTGCACGGCGCGCTGGCGCCAGATGAGCTGGCCCGTCACGGTGTAGGCGGCCAGGCACAGCACCATGGCCAGGGCCATCAGCAAAACCATCCAGCGGAATAAGATCATGGCGGTGGCCTCACCAGGCGGGGGCCAACTCGGTCATGCCCTTGGGGGCCTTGGTCTCGTCGTCAAAGGTGACGATCTCATACGCCGATGGGTCGGCCAGCAGAGCGCGCAGCAGCACATTGTTCATGGCGTGGCCCGACTTGTAGGCGCTGTAGGCGGCCAGCAAGGGTCGGCCCACCACGTACAGGTCGCCAATGGCGTCCAGGATTTTGTGCTTCACGAATTCATCGTCGTAGCGCAGGCCATCGCTGTTGAGCACGCGGTGGTCGTCGATCACGATGGCGTTGTCCATGCTGCCGCCGAGGCCCAGGCCGCGCGAGCGCATCACTTCAAAGTCCTTGGCGAAGCCAAAGGTGCGGGCGCGGGCAATGTCGCGCTTGTACTGGCCGCTGCCAAAGTCGAACTCGACCCGCTGGCCGGTTTGGTCCACGGCGGGGTGGTCAAAATCGATCTCGAAGGCCAGCTTGTAGCCGTGGTACGGGTCCAGGCGGGCCCATTTCAGGGTGCGGCCTTCGCCCTCGCGCACCTCCACTGGCTTGATCACCTTGATGAAGCGCTTGGGCGCCTTTTGCAACTCGATGCCCGCGCTTTGCAGCAGGTACACGAAAGCGGCCGATGAGCCGTCCAGGATGGGGACTTCTTCGGCGGTGATGTCCACGATCAGGTTGTCCAGGCCCAGGCCGGCGCAGGCCGACATGAGGTGCTCGATGGTGTTGACCTTGGCCAGGCCAGGATCGCCGCCGGGCGAAATGGTCGAAGCCATGCGGGTGTCGCACACCGCCGTGGCGTTGACGGGGATGTCCACCGGGTGGGCCAGGTCCACGCGGCGAAACACAATGCCGGTGTCGATCGGGGCGGGCCGCAGCGTCAGTTCGACCCGTTGACCACTGTGCAGCCCCACGCCCACGGCGCGTGTCAGGGATTTGAGGGTGCGTTGTTGCAACATGGGGGGATTATCGGCTCAGTGCGAAAAGCACGCTCTGCGCGGATGTTTGCGCGGCGGGGTCGGAAAAGAATGGGTGTCTTTCCGAATATCGCTTCTCGTTGGGAAATGTAAATATATGTGAATTCCATGACCAAAGGCCGTGGTTGTCGCCATTGAAACTCATGCCCACCATGTTCCCTGTCATCAGCGCGCCCAACCATGCCTTGGCCCCGGTGAAAAAGGAGATTGATGCCAAGCAGGGCATGGGCCTGGTTGGCACCTGTCTACGGCTGCTGTCGGTGACTTGGCATGCGGGGCAGCATCGTGAGGTGGTCCAGGCCATCTCGGGCTTGCACACCAAGGGGCTGCTGAAGACTTATTCCCGCGCTGTTTACCGCTACACCTTGCCGTACCTCTCCATGCGGTTTGACCGGGCGCAGCGTCAGCAGATGCTGGTGGGCCACTACGATTTTGTTAACCGCGCGCTGCACGCCCATTTTTTCCAATGCGTGCTCAGCGATGCCATGACGCTATGGCAGCGTGAGATCGACTGCCGTGTCTTTTCCATCTCAGTGGGTGGGCCCTGCCCGCACCGCGAAGGCGACCTCACCCTGGTCTTCAAGATGGACGGTTGTCCGCTCTACCGCATGGCCTTTTCGGTGGTCAAGTCGTCGCTGTTGAATGTGAAGGCGGCACCGTCCAGCCATGTTCTTTATGTGGGGCAGGTGCAGGGCTACCCCGATCGATTTACCCAGCTTCGCCAGGCCACGCGCCTTTGCCGTGACGTGGCGCCCGCCGACCTGCTGATGGCGGGGATGGCGGGCTTGGCCAGTGCTTTGGGCATTTCCATGGTGGCCGGGGTTGGCGTGGAAAACAGCCTCTCGTACAAAAGCCTGGTCGAGCTGAACGCCAGCAACAGTTATGTGGACTTCTGGGAGAAGTTCCAGGGCATGCGCGCTGAAGGCGGGCACTACCTGCTGGGACTGCCTCTGGTCGAAAAACCCATCAGCCTGATCAAGGCCAACCACCGAGGGCGCACGCTGGCCAAGCGGGAGCTCAAGAAAAGCGTGTCCGAAGAGGCGGCTTCGGTGATGCGTCCACTGGTGCTTTGATTCAAGGCCCCGCCAGCCACTTCACAGTGTGTGGGTGCGGTCGCCCTGGCTGAAGCCGATGGCGTCGAACCACACGCCTTTGACAAAGCCAATGACTTTGAACAGCTCGCCCATCTCATGCTCGGCGATCAGCATTTGCGCGGCCGCCCGGGTCTTGAAATCGGCCGCCGAGGTGCCGCTGCCATCGCCCCCCTCTTTGCCGCCCATCTGCGCCAGCAGACCGCAGTTGGTCAAGAAGCGGCCTTGCGTGGCGTAGCCCAGCACTTCCCAGCCGTTTTCCTGGCCTGACAGGGCGATGCCGGTGAAGTTCACGTGGGTGGTGATGTCCTTCTCACCCACGTTGACCAGCGGGTTGGGGTCGCTTTGGTGGCCCTGGTGGCACATCAGCGTGCCGCCCGTGCGCTGAGGGTGGTAGTACTCGCCCTCCGGAAAGCCATAGTCGATGAAAAAGGCCGCGCCACGCGTCATGCGCTGGGCGAGCGTGGCGATGAAGGCCTCGGCCTGGCCGTGGGTTTCCACCACGGTGCCTGGAATGAACTCGCTGTCGGCCCGTTCGGTGGGCGCGCGGGCACCTTCGGGCGCGGCCTGGTCGGCCCACACAAAGGTCGCTTCGTCGCCATCGCCTGCCAAACCCACGCCGCGTTCCAGCCACTTTTCGCCGGTCCAGGTCAAAAGGTGCACGGGCATGGCATCCAGCACCTCGTTGCCCACAACCACGCCTTGCAACTGCTCGGGCAGGCTGTCGGCCCAGACCACCTTGTGGGCCATCTCAGGCAGCTCTTTGACCAGGGTGTGGTGCTGCCGGTCTCGCAGGGTGCCGGACAGATCGACGATGGTGTAGCGCTGAATGCGGTCACCCAGGGTGCCCAGCAGCTGGATGGCCAGGGCCCCGCTGCCAGCGCCAAACTCCCACACTTCATCGGTCCCGGTGGCCTCCAGCGCCTCGATCACCTGGGTGGCCAGGGTCTGGCCGAACAGGGGGGTCAACTCGGGGGCGGTCACGAAGTCGCTGCCATCCTGCGGCATGTGGCCGAGCACGCGCCTGCCGCTGCTGTAGTAGCCCAGGCCGGGCGTGTACAGCGCCAGTTCCATGAAGCGCTCGAAGCGCATCCAACCCTGGCGCTGACGGATTTCGTCGCGGATCAATCGGGCCACCGGGTGGGCGTTCAAGGGGGCGGACACTACACTGTGCTCAGTCGGATCTTGGCGGTTCATGCGCCATTGTAGAAAAGTCCATGCCCGATTCCAACGCATCACCCTCCTCATCCACACCGCGCGTGGCCCTGGTCACCGGGGCAGGCAAGCGCCTGGGCCGTGACATTGCCCTGACCCTGGCCCTGCAAGGCTGGGACGTGGCCGTGCATTGCCGCAGCTCATTGGCCGAGGCCCAGGCCACCGCCTCCGACATTGAGGCCCTGGGTCGACGCGCCGTGGTGTTGCCGGCCGACCTGTCGATTGAAGCCGCTTGCCGGGCCCTGGTGCCGCAAGCCGTGCAGGCCTTGGGCTCGCTCGATGCCGTGGTCAACAGCGCGTCCACCTTTGATTTTGACGACAGCGCCACCTTCACCTACGCCATGCTGGAGCGCCACCTGCGCGCCAACACCGCGCCCGCTATCGTGTTGGCCCAGGCCCTGGCCGACCATGTGGCCACGCGGCCCGGCACCAATGCCGCCGTGGTCAACATGCTGGACCAGAAACTGTGGAACCCCAACCCGGATTTTTTGAGCTACACCTTGTCGAAAGCCGCGCTGGAATCGGCCACCACCTTGCTGGCCTTAAGCCTGGCGCCGCGCGTGCGCGTGGTGGGTGTGGCCCCGGGCCTGACCTTGACCAGCGCATCGCTGCAGGGCGAGAAGTTCGAGCAGTTGCACCGCATGTCGCCCCTGGGCCGTTCATCGACCGCGCAAGACGTGGCGGCCACCGTGGCCTTTGCCCTGGCCAACCGCTCCATCACCGGCACCACCTTGCTGGTCGATGGCGGCCAACACCTTCAGCGGTTTGACCGCGATTTTTCAAAAATGTGAGGACGCGCCATGTCGCTGACCCGAGGTAACCAGATCCTGAACCTGAGTGGCTTGCGTTTTGACGCCAAGCTGGGCTTCCTGGCCCACGAACTGACCAATACGCAGCCCATCCTGGTCGATGCCGAGTTGAACCTGGGCAGCCAGCCCCTGATGCCGCGAGACGACGACATCACCCATGTGCTGGACTACCGCCGCGTGCGCAGCATCATCATCGAAGAGTGCAATGCCACGCACGTCAACCTGCTCGAATCGATGATCGGCAAGGTGTGCCTGCGCCTGATGGACCTGCCCGGCGTGCTGGGCGTGCGCATCAAGATCGCCAAGCTGGAGATCTTTGACGACTGCGAGGTTGCCATCCGCATGGAGACCGGGCAGTGGTGATCTGCCTCGTCAAGGCTTGGCGTTGATGCGCGCCCACGTGAAGGTATTGGGCAAAGTACTTGTGTAGTGGTAGATGACGACCGAGCCACTGTTGTTGATGGCCAGGGGGCAGCCCCATCGGGTGCCCGCAGGCAGGCTCACACCTTTGCTGGCCCACTCTTGGGTCAAGTCCTGCAGCACGCCGTTTTTCCAAATGAATGGCCGAGCGTCCACCGTTTGTGGGCCAGCGGCGCTCAAAATACAACCCACCACGGTGCCTTGGTCATTCATGGCAGTCGCTTGAACCCCATCATTGTTGGGACTGACCAAGGGGGTCACGCTGTTGTTCGCCCAGACCATGCTGCTGGCGCGCAGTTGCCGCTCAAAATCTAGAGGGCTGACTGTCAAAGACATGCCGTTGTCGCCGACCAGCAAGACCTGCCCAGCGTTGTTGATGCTCAAAGGCGCGTGGCGCGACAGGCTGACATCAGCCACGGTGGTCAACCGTTGGTTGACCCACAGCGCAGGGAGGGTCTGGTTGGCCTCGACGGTGCTTTTGCGAAAAACCGTTCCCACCACCGTGCCAGCGTCGTTGATGTCGATTGGATACAGGCTCTGGTAGGGGCCGACCTCCAGCGTGTTGTAGGTGCCATTGCTGAACACCAGCGGTGTACTCACCGACCCGACTGCACCGTCGCTCAAGGTCACGGGGCGCAAGAAGACACCCACGATTGCACCGGCATTGTTCATGCCCTTGGCGGCAAATCTGCTTTTGAAGCCACTGGCGCTGGAGTTGCCCAGGCTTGTAGCGAGCAGCGCCGACAGGTCAGTGTCAACGGTGCCTTTGCGCAACATGGTGGTTGAACCCACTGAGCCGGGTGCAAAAACATTGGCGCCTCGGAAAGAGCTGCCATAGATGGTGGCCCCGCTGGGGAAAACCTCGGGCGACACCGAGCTGCCCAGCTCTGAAGTTTTGTTGAAGGGCCCCACCTGCCAGCCGCTGTTGTTCGTCAACTTTGGGAACAAGTACTTGCCGCCCAGCGTGGCTGGCGCCGTGGCCGTGGTGGCGCTCCAGGACACGGCCTGGTACAAATACGCTGGCAGGAAAACAAAATAGGGAAGTGTCAATTTCACCCCCGATTTGTAATACATGGCGCCACGCACCACACCTTGGTCATCCAGCGTGGTGGGCGCGAAGGAGTAAGCGCCAGTGGGCTTGCCCAGCACCGTCATGGTGTAGGCCGATTGGGCCAGGGCGGCGGTGCTGAAGCCTGCGGTCAGGCTGGCGGCCAGCAAGGCGGCCAAGGCGGTGGGGCGGTGAATGGACATGGCGAAAAACTTCCCTTGTGGTGTGCTTGTGGGCGGCAAAGACAGCCACGCCATGCTCGACGTGCTGCCCGAATATCTGACCATTCGCGTGGAGACTGGCCAGTGATGAGCTGACCGATCCGCAGCGTGTGTCAAGGCTTGGCGTTGATGCGCACCCAGGTGAGGGTGTCGGGTGAACTCACCTTGTAGTAATACGCCAGGATGCTGCCCTGCTGGTTGATGGTGATGGGGCAGCCCAGCCTGGTGCCGCTGGGCAACTTCACGCCTTTGCTGGCCAGCCATTGGGTCAGGTCCTGCAGCACGCCATTGCGCCAGAGCGTGGCGGTGAGGTCTGCGCGGGTCAGCGCCGACGAATCCTTGATGACGCGCGTGCAGCCGACCACGGTGCCCTGGTCGTTGATGGCGGTGGGGTGGGCCGATTGCCCCGGCAGCGTTTGCAGCGTCGTGAGCGTGCCTTGGGACCATACCTGGCTGCTCGCGGTGGACGATGAGTCGCTGGGCGGGGCGATCAGCACCTGACCGGCATTGTTGACGGCGATCGCTTCCAGGTTCGACAGCTCGGGGCCGCCCAGGAACTCCGGCTGATCACCAAGCCACCGGGTTGGCCGCAAGGGTGGGCGGCCTGTGTTCGGATCGGCGACCAGGCTGGCGCTCGACGCACCCACGATCACCCCCGCATCGTTGATGGCATTGGCCTTGGCCGGGGCGGCAAAAGCCACTGGCAATGACGTGAGCACGCCTTGCCGCCAGACTGCGGCGCCATCAGCGCCGTATCTGCCGGTGCTGCCGACCACGGCATCGCCGTTGTTCATGGCACGGGGCAGGAAGAACGTGCCCTGGATCGGCGACACCGTGCTCTGCGTGCCCTGGCTGGTCAACAGGTTGAAGGTGGCGGAACGCGACAGCCCCTCCAGCAACCACGATCCGGGCCCGATTCGGGCAGGATTGGGCCAGAGAAAGGTCGTGAATGCCCGCCGTGAGCGGTCGGGTTCCCAGTCGCCCACTTGCGAGCCCTGGTCATTGCCCATGTGACTGAAGAACCCCGTTAAGCCCGCTTTGCCGGTGACCGAAGCATTGGGGGTGGCCGCCCAACTCGCTTCGCGTTGGCCGTGGCGTGGGCACAGCACCACCAGGAAAAGGGAGGGGCACCCGCCCTCGCCATAGCTGACCTCGTAGCGCTTGACATAGAACATGCCGCCGCGAACCGTGCCCTGGTTGTCCATCGAGATCGGGACGGCGAGGTCGCTGCCCGACGGCTTGTTCAGCACGCTCAGGGTGTAGGCCGACTGCGCGTGGGCCAGGCCAGGCAGCAGTCCCTGCAGGCCGATGAGGGCGCCAGCGGCGGCGATCTGGCGGGCGGTGGGGCGGAAAATCGCCATTGGATGCTCCCATATTCATGTGATGTTCGTCACTGTAGTTGCGCCTCGTTAAATGATGAATGCGGGTATTCATCCGGCGATTTCAGCCACGATTGGCCAGATCACGCCAGATCGGCGAAAATCGCGGGATGAACGCCGCCGTACTCTCCCCAAACCCGCCCGAATTCCTGCACCGTACCGACGAAGCCAAGGCCGAAGACGCCAAAGCCAAGAAGCAGGCTTTCGAGTCGCAAAAGCTCTCCAAGCGCCTGCACCGCCAGGTCGGCCAGGCCATCACCGACTTCAACATGATCGAAGGCGGCGACAAGGTCATGGTCTGCATGTCGGGCGGTAAAGACAGCTACGCCATGCTCGATGTGCTGATGAACCTGCAAAAGCGCGCCCCGGTGGCGTTCGAGCTGGTGGCCGTCAACCTGGACCAGAAGCAGCCCGGTTTTCCGGAGCATGTGCTGCCCGAATATTTGAAGAAAGTGGGCGTGCCTTTTCGCATTGAGGAGCAGGACACCTACAGCGTCGTCAAACGCGTGATTCCCGAGGGCAAGACCACCTGCAGCCTGTGCTCGCGCCTGCGCCGGGGCATCTTGTACCGCGTGGCGTCCGAGCTGTGCTGCACCAAGATCGCCCTGGGCCACCACCGCGACGACATGCTGCAGACCCTGTTCATGAACATGTTCTTCGGCTCCAAGCTCAAGGGCATGCCCCCCAAACTTGTCACAGACAACGGCGATCATGTGGTCATTCGCCCCATGGCCTACTGTGCCGAGAAGGACTTGGCCACTTATGCAGAACACCGTCAGTTCCCCATCATTCCCTGCAACCTGTGCGGCAGCCAGGATGGCCTGCAACGCCAGCAAATGCGCGAAATGATCAACGAGTGGGACCGCAAATTCCCCGGTCGCGTGGACAACATGTTCACGGCCTTGTCCAACATCGTGCCCTCGCACCTGATGGACCGCAGCCTCTACCCCTTCACCACCATCCAGGCCGCTGGCCAGCCCGTGGTGGGCGGCGACATCGCCTTTGACGAAGAAGAAAGTTGCGGCCCGGTGGGCGAATCCAAGATCTCCATCGTGAGCATTCGAGCCCAAGATGATTGACCACACCCCGCGTCGCTGGATGAGGAGCGTGGCCGCCGCACTGTTGGTGGCCGGTGCCGTCGTGCTCAGCGGTTGCGCGGCCCTGCATTCGGTGACCAGCGAGGTCTCCAGCTTTGGCAACTGGCCCACCGAGCGCAAGCCTTCGGCCACCACTTACGCATTCGAGCGCCTGCCCTCGCAGCAGGTCGATGCACCCTTGCAAGCCAATGTTGAGGCGGCCGCAGCCCCCGCTCTGGCCACGGCGGGCTTCACGCTCGCTGCCAGGCCCGAGTCGGCCGACGTGATGGTGCAGGTGGCCATGCAGTCACGCCTGTACCAAAGCCCTTGGCGCGACCGTTGGGGCCCTTACGGTCCCTATGGCCGCGTGGGCTTTGGCAGTTGGTACGGCGGTGGCAGCCGCTTTGGTTTTGGCCTCGGCCTGTCGCTGGAGCCGCCCATGAGCGAGATGCAGGTCGATCTGCTGATCCGCGACAAGAAAACCGCCAAGGTCTTGTACGAAACCCACGCTGTGCGCCAGCAAAATGGTGGCTGGGACGAGCGCCTGATGGCGCCCATGTTCGCGGCCGCGCTCAAGGACTTCCCGTTGCCGGCCATCAGCCCGCGCATCGTGTCCATTCCATTGAAACCCAAAGACGCCGAATCCCAGAAGTAGTCGTCACCAGTCCCACAGGATCCCCATGTCGCTTTCCATTGTCATCATGGCTGCCGGCAAGGGCACCCGCATGAAGTCGGCCCACCCCAAGGTGCTGCACAAGATCGCCGGTCGCCCCATGTTGTCCCACGTCATCAGCACCACGTCGAGCTTGTCGGCGGCGCAGCAAATCGTGATCACCGGGCATGGCGCCGATCAGGTTGAGGCCACCATGCGCCAGGCCTTCACCAGCCTGCCCCTCAGTTTCGTGCGGCAAGAGCCGCAACTGGGCACCGGCCACGCCGTGCAACAAGCCGTGCCCGTGCTGCCCGATGAAGGCACCACCCTGATCCTGAATGGCGATACCCCCCTGATCGAAGCCGCCACCGCGCGCGCGCTGGTCGAGGCCTGTAGTGGCGACAAGCTGGCCTTGCTGACCATCCACCTTCCCGATCCCACGGGCTATGGCCGCATCGTGCGCGATGCCTCGGGCCAGAAGGTGTTGGCGATCGTCGAGCACAAAGATGCCACCGAAGCGCAACGCGCCATCACCGAGGTCTACACCGGTGTGATGGCCGCGCCCACCGCCCAGCTCAAGCGCTGGCTGTCCAAGCTGACCAACCAGAACGCGCAAGGCGAGTACTACCTGACTGATGTGGTGTCGCTGGCCCAACTGGATGGTGTGACCGTGGTGGCCGCGCAGCCGCGCGACGAGGTCGAGGTGTTGGGCGTCAATAGCCCCTTGCAACTGGCCGAGCTGGAGCGCCGCCACCAGCGTGTGCAAGCCGAGCGCCTGATGGAGCAAGGCGTGCGTCTGGCCGACCCGGCCCGCTTCGATCTGCGTGGCACGCTGCAATGCGGGCAAGACGTGGACATCGATGTCAACTGCTTGTTCGAAGGCACGGTGAGCCTGGGCGACCGCGTTCAGATTGGTGCCAATTGCGTGATCCGCAACGCCATGCTGGGCGCGGGCGTGCTCATCCAACCTTTTACGCACATCGATGGGGACACCCTGGGTGTGTCGGTGGGCGAGGGCTCGGTCATTGGGCCTTTTGCACGCCTGCGCCCCGGCGCGCAACTGGGCCCCGAGGTCCACATCGGCAACTTTGTCGAGGTCAAGAATTCAACCCTGGGCCGTGGCTCCAAAGCCAACCACCTGGCCTACCTGGGTGATGCCACCGTGGGCGAACGCGTCAACTACGGGGCGGGCAGCATCACCGCCAACTACGATGGCGCCAACAAGCACCGCACCGTGATCGGCAATGATGTGCAAGTGGGCTCCAACTGCGTGCTGGTGGCGCCCATCAGCGTGGGCGACGGCGCCACCATTGGTGGTGGCAGCACCTTGGGCAAGGATGCGCCTGCCGGCCAGCTCACCGTGGCGCGTGCAAAACAGGTGTCCTTGGCGGGCTGGCAGCGTCCGGAAAAGATCAAACGCTGAAAAATATCGCAAACCCCCCCCTTCCACTCCGGGCGCGGGGGCGGGGCTGTCGGTAACATGATGACATTACATCCCCTCCATTGCAGGACTGCTTGGCCGTGAACCATTACGACTGCTTGAAAGTCACCTCGGATGCGCCCACCGAGGTCATCCGGGCAGCCTATCGGGCACTCGCTGGCAAGCGCCACCCTGATCGCCAGGGTGGCACCATGGGGCGTGATGATCAGATGCACGACCAGATGGTGGCCATCAACGCCGCCTACGAAGTGCTGATCAACCCCGAACTGCGTGCCGAATACGATGCCATGCTGGCGGCCAAGGAGCAGGTCAATGGGCCAGGCAAGGCGCAGCGCCCGTCCAAATCTGCCGGCAGCGGCAAGTCCATGGAGGTGGCTGACAGTGACCATGGTTTTTCAGAAACCCGGGTTGACATTGACTGGATGACGCCCAAGCCTGCCGGGCCGACGCCGCTTTGGCCCTTGACGCCCAATCGCAAGTACGCGGCCATGATCTTGGGGGCGGTGCTGTTGCTGTCGGCCATCTGGGTGGCTTGGGGTGTGGTGACCCGGCACCAGATGGACAAGGCCTTGTCTGACCAATACGCCACCTTCCCGCCTTCGCGCACCCTGGATCAGGATCAACTGGCCGGAGTGCCCGATGCCGCTCCTGGGCTGGCGCCTGCGGACCCTGCCGTGACCAATGCTTCCAGGGTGGCCGAGACCCCTGAAGAGGTGCTGGCTGCCGAGCAAGGCATGCCACCCAGCAGGCCGCAGCCCCCACTCCCCAGCTTTGAGCGCCAACCCACGGTGACCGAGCTGTCCAAATTGTCTGACGAGCAATTGATGGCCATCTTGCCCAGCCTGGGCGAGTTGCAGCCGGCCAAGGGCTCGTTCTCTCGCCAGGTGGCCAGCACGCACCACCCGCTGGATGGCAAGCCGTTGAACCTGCGGCAGGAGCGGCAACTGATCGACCCGCTGGCCCTGGAACAGCCCAAGCGCTGAACGCGCTTGATTCGCTCGCCTCAGGCGGTGGGCGGCAAGGGCAGGGCGGTGCCGAACTTGGCGCGCTTGACCGCGAAGAACGCGCGCACATTGCGCACCTGGCTGTCTTCGGTGAACAGCTGCCGGGCCAGATCCTGGTAGCTGGGCATGTCGGCCACCTGAATCACCAGCACAAAGTCTGGCCCCGGGGACACGCGCCAGCATTGCTGCACGCGGTCATCGGCCACGGCCTTGGCCTCGAAAGCGTCCAGCGCTTCTTGCGTTTGCTGATCCAGCGTCACCTCCACCAGCACCGACAGGCCCCAGCCCAGTGCCTCGGCCAAGCGCTCTGGTGACAGCACTGCCACCTGCTTTTCGATCAGGCCGGCATCCCACAGGCGCTTGACGCGGCGGTGGCAGGTGGCGGGCGACACCTTCACCAAGTCGGCCAGGGCCTGGTTGGACAGGGTGGCGTCTTTCTGCAACAGGGCCAGCAATTGCAGATCGGTGGCGTCGATCGTCGATGAGGGGGGAGCGTTGAGCATGAAAGATTATTGCAAATTCATGGTGATATTTGCATGATGATTTTTTAATGCGCTTGCGGCGGAATAAATTACCAAAAAATGATTTAAAACAAAACAACATTTCATTATGTAAGCCATAGCATCGACCTCTTCTGTTGGATTGGCCCACGTGGCCTCAGGGAGCATCAGCATGTGCGGAATCGTCGGCGCCGTTGGATCGCGCAACATCACCCCGGTTTTGGTTGAGGGCCTCAAGCGGCTTGAATACCGAGGCTATGACTCCTGCGGCGTGGCCGTGCTGCAAGACTCGCAACTGCGCCGCTCGCGCAGCACCGAGCGGGTGTCCGAGCTGGGCGCCCTGATCCAGGCCGACGGCATCAACAGCACCCTGGGCATCGCCCACACCCGCTGGGCCACGCACGGCGCGCCCGCCGTGCACAACGCCCACCCGCACTTCTCGCACGGCACCGGCAAAGATGCGGCCAAGACCAAGCCCGGCCACATCGCCCTGGTGCACAACGGCATCATCGAGAACCACGAGGCCCTGCGCGCCGAGCTGCAAGCCAAGGGCTACGAGTTCCTCAGCCAGACTGACACCGAAGTCATCAGCCACCTGGTGGACCACCTGTACGACGGCGACCTGTTTGCCGCCGTCAAAGCCGCCACGCTGCGCCTGACCGGTGCTTACGCGATTGCCGTGTTTTGCAGCGACGAACCCCAGCGCGTGGTCGGTGCCCGCCAAGGCTCGCCGCTCATCTTGGGCGTGGGCGGCGTGGATGCCACTGAACGCTTTTTGGCCAGTGACGCCATGGCCCTGGCCGGCGTGACCGACCAGATCGTGTACCTGGAAGAAGGCGACGTGGTTGACCTGCAGCCCGGCCGCCATTGGATCGAGAACCGCGCCGCTGGCGCCACCGAACACCAACGCGTGGATGCCGCCGAGCGCCCCGTGCGAACGGTGACCGTGCACAGCGGTGCGGTCGAGCTGGGCCCTTACCGGCACTACATGCAGAAGGAAATCTTCGAGCAGCCGCGCGCCATTGCCGACACGCTGGAAGGCGTGGTCGCCATCACGCCCGATCTGTTTGGCGACAAGGCGCTGGAGGTGTTTGGCAAGATCGACCGCGTGTTGATCCTGGCCTGCGGCACCAGCTACTACTCAGGCTCGGCCGCCAAGTACTGGCTGGAGTCGATCGCCAAGATCCCCACGCAAGTGGAAGTGGCCAGCGAATACCGCTACCGCGACAGCGTGCCCGATGCGCGCACTTTGGTCGTCACCATCACCCAGTCAGGTGAAACGGCCGACACCCTGGCCGCGCTGAAGCACGCGCAAAGCCTGGGCATGAAGCACACGCTGACCATTTGCAACGTGGCCACCAGCGCCATGGTGCGCGAATGCGCGTTGTCGTATGTAACGCGGGCGGGCGTGGAAATTGGCGTGGCCTCGACCAAGGCCTTCACCACGCAACTGGCCGCCTTGTTCTTGCTGACCTTGACGCTGGCCAAGTTGCGCGGCCATTTGAGCCCTGAGCAAGAAGCCAAACACCTGACCGACATGCGCCACCTGCCCGTGGCTTTGCAATCGGTGCTGGCGCTGGAGCCGCAGATCATCTCGTGGGCCGAGTCGTTTGCGCGCAAGGACAACGCCTTGTTCCTGGGCCGTGGGCTGCATTACCCGATTGCGCTGGAAGGTGCTTTGAAGCTGAAAGAAATCAGCTACATCCACGCCGAGGCTTACCCGGCGGGGGAGTTGAAGCATGGCCCGCTGGCGCTGGTGACTTCAGAGATGCCCGTGGTGGTGGTGGCGCCGCACGACACCTTGCTGGAGAAGCTGAAGAGCAATATGCAGGAGGTGAGGGCGCGTGGGGGTGAGCTGTATGTGTGTGCGGATTCGGACACGCACATTCAGGCTGAGCCGGGCTTGCATGTGATCAGGCTGCCGGAACACTATGGCGCGCTGAGCCCGATTTTGCACACGGTGCCGCTGCAGTTGCTGGCGTATCACACGGCTTGTGCGAAGGGGACGGATGTGGACAAGCCGCGTAACTTAGCCAAGTCGGTCACTGTGGAGTAATTGACTCAGGCGTCAATTGATTGTAAATTGACTTGAATGTC
Organism: Aquabacterium sp.; assembly: GCF_029946005.1. Taxonomy (GTDB): domain Bacteria; phylum Pseudomonadota; class Gammaproteobacteria; order Burkholderiales; family Burkholderiaceae_C; genus Aquabacterium. The sequence goes on along the minus strand of NZ_JAQSDR010000030.1, from coordinate 115,022 downwards.
AATCGAGCAATCACTGCTGACCCAAGTCATTGAAGCCGCCCGGGCGGCGCAACTCGATCAGGGCCACCTGGCGCAGGCTGCTGGTGTCGCGCCTGAAACGATTTCTCGCGCCAAGAAGCGCGGCACGATTGACCTGAGCACCTTGCAAGCCCTGGCCCAGGCGGCCGGCTTGACGCTGAGCTTGTCCTCTGGCGTCACGCCTGACCCTGCGGGGCCCATGGCGCCCATGGCGCCCATCAGGCGCTCGTCGCTGGCTGATCCGTCGCGTGGTCTGGCCTGGTCCAATGCGGCCATCTCTGATGAAGCTCTGGTGCGCAATGCTTTGAAGAAGGGCTCGTTCAACCTCGTGCTGGAAGCGGTGCTGGAGCATGGCCTGCCTTTTGTCCAGCGGCAGTGGGCCTTGATGCGCGCAGATGCCGATGTCGGTTTGTCATCGCGCGCCCTGGTCGACATCAGCCGAAAGCTGACCAACATCGAACGGGGCTTGAGCCATGCTGCGGCCTGACACCGAGCGCTTGTGGCGTTTCCTGCAAGGGCAATCCACCTTGGGTGGCTTTGTGCTGGTGGGCGGCACGGCCTTGTCGATGCACCTGGACCACCGCCTCAGTGAAGACCTGGACTTCATGATCCCCGCGCCTAGGTTGCCCCGACATGCCATTGAGGGTTTGAAGCGCATGGCGCATGCCAGCGGGTTCAACTTTGTGCCCAGCGACAGCCCCGACGGCTTGGCCGAGTTTGAAGACACTGGGATGGACTACCTCGACTACCAGCAAGACTACGTGGTCGGTGGCAGCGTGAAGCTCACCTTGGTGGCGCCAGATCCTGAAGTGAAGGTGTTGCTGCGTGCGGGTGCCGCTGACAGGCCGCGTGTGGCCAGTCTGGAAGAGATCTTTCGGCTCAAGTGCATCGCGTGTGCCAATCGATCTAAGACACGAGACTGGCTGGACATGTTTGTCATGCTTCAGCGCGGGCTGTTTCAGCCACTGGACATCTACCGCAGCTTCGAACTGGCGGGTGTGCCAACGAAATTCGACATCGCCATGGGGCGCATGTGCTCGGGCAAGATCAGCGTGCTGGATGAGGGCTATGAATCTTTGTTGACCAAGCCGCCGTCTGTGGCGGACATGCAGGCCTACTTCAAGATCGTTCGCGATGCGATCGAGGTTGAAGTGGCAAGATTGGAGGCTTTGGGACGCATGCCTCAGGATGCATTGACAGAAAAAAATAGAACAGGCAAAGCCAGTGTTTGAACAGACCTTCAAGAATATCGACGACATCCTGCACAAAGACGCAGGCTGCACCAGCGAACTGGACTACACCGAGCAATCCTCTTGGTTGCTGTTCCTGAAATACCTCGACGCGTTGGAGCATGACAAGGCCTCAGAGGCCGCGCTGGAAGGCATAACCTACAGCTTCATCCTGGCCGACGTGTTCCGCTGGGAAAGCTGGGCCGCACCCAGAACGCCAGACGGCAAGCTCGACCACAACGCCGCCATGACGGGCGACGACCTGCGCGACTTTGTCAACACCCGCCTCATCCCCTACCTGGCCGCGTTCAAGCAGCGCGCCACCGGCCCCAACACCATCGAATACAAGGTTGGTGAGGTGTTCAGCGAGATCAAGAACAAGATTCAGAGCGGCTACAACCTGCGCGATGTGATCGACAGGATGGACGAACTGCGCTTCAGGTCGCAGACCGAAAAGCACGAGCTCTCGCACCTGTACGAAGCCAAGATCAAGAACATGGGCAACGCCGGGCGCAACGGCGGCGAATACTACACCCCGCGCCCATTGATCCGCGCCATGATCAAGGTGCTCGACCCGCAAATTGGCGAGCGCATCTACGACGGCGCCTGCGGCTCGGCCGGCTTCTTGTGCGAAGCCTTTGACCACCTCAGCGCCAAAGCCAAGACCACCGCCGACCTGGCCACGTTGCAAACGCGCACCTTTTACGGCAAAGAGAAAAAGAGCCTGGCCTATGTGATCGCGATCATGAACATGATCCTGCACGGCATCGAGGCCCCCAACGTGGTCCACACCAACACGCTGGGCGAGAACATCAACGACATCCAGGAGAAGGACCGCTTTGACGTGATCCTGGCCAACCCGCCCTTTGGTGGCAAAGAGCGCAAAGAGGTGCAGCAGAACTTCCCGATCAAGACGGGCGAAACCGCCTTCTTGTTCATGCAGCACTTCATCAAATCGCTCAAGGCCGGTGGGCGTGCGGCCATCGTGATCAAGAACACCTTTTTGAGCAACACCGACAACGCCAGCGTGAGCCTGCGCAAGCTGCTGCTGGAAAGCTGCAACCTGCACACCGTGCTCGATTGCCCGGGCGGTACCTTTCAGGGCGCGGGCGTGAAGACGGTGGTGCTGTTTTTTGAGAAGGGCGCGCCAACACGCAAGGTCTGGTTCTACCAGTTGAACCCGGGGCGCAACATGGGCAAGACCAACCCGTTGAACGACGATGACATGCGTGACTTCATCGTGCAGCAGAAGGTGTTTGGGGATTCGGCGCAGAGTTGGTCGGTGGACGTGACCGCCATTGATGCGACGACCTGGGACTTGTCGGCCAAGAACCCGAAGGGTGGGGATGCGGTGGTGCTGCGCACGCCTTCAGAGATCCTTGATGAGATTGCGGCGCTGGATGTGGAGAGTGCTGAGGTGTTGGCGGTGATTCGGGGGTTGTTGTGACGGAGTGGCCCATAGCGACCATTGGCGGCGTTTGTCGTGTCTACAGCGGTGGCACTCCGTCGAAGGGGAACGCTGCCTACTGGCGTGGATCCATCCCGTGGGTCTCTGCAAAAGACTTGAAGGCCGATCGAATATTCGATGCCGAACTTTGCATCTCACAGCGCGCGTGCGAAGAGACGGCAGCAAAGATAGCCCCGAGTGGCTCGCTGCTCGTGCTTGTACGAGGGATGGGCCTCGCGAATGGCATCCAAATCGGTGAGGTCACGTCGCCCGTCGCGTTCAATCAAGACCTTCGAGCCATTGTCCCACCAGCCACGGTTGACTCAAGATTTTTACTGCTGGCACTCCGTCATGGCCTGGCAGATGGCGGGAACAGCGTATTGAGTTCAGCCGCGCATGGGACGCTAAAGATCGACGCCAATGCACTTCGGCAGATCGAGTTTCCTGTGCCCCCGCTGGGAGAGCAGCACCGTATCGTCGCCATCCTCGACGAAGCCTTCGAGGGCATCGCCACCGCCAAGGCCAACGCCGAGAAGAACCTGCAGAACGCCCGCGAACTCGGCGAGTCCTTGATCGAACAGTGTTTTGAAAATCACGTTGATCAATCCTTTCTTCCGCGCGAGTTAGCCCAGCTTTGCGAGTTCATCGTTGATTGCGAACATAAGACGGCACCTACACAAGGCGAAGGTTTTCCGTCCATCAGAACGCCCAACATTGGCAGAGGAAAACTGATCCTTGATGACGTTAACCGCGTATCGCACGAGACCTATGTTTCGTGGACCAGAAGAGCCGTTCCACGGCCAGGTGACCTGATCCTTGCGCGGGAGGCTCCTGCTGGCAACGTGGCTGTCATCCCGGAGGGAGTTCAGGCATGTCTTGGTCAGAGGACGGTTTTGCTTCGCCCGAAGCGAGATGTCTTTCACCCGGAATACCTCGCCCATCTGCTCTTGCAGCGAAGTAGCCAGACGCGCCTTCTTGCGCATTCACGCGGTGCCACGGTGCAACATGTGAACATGAAAGACATCCGTGCATTTGAGATTCATGGCGTGCCACCACTTGAGCGGCAGCTTCAGGTCATTGATGCGCTTGCTGCGGTTGAAGTAGCTTGCGAGAAATTGCTGGAATCCCAGCGCAAGAAAATCGCCGCCCTCGACGAACTCAAAAAATCCCTGCTCCACCAAGCCTTCACCGGCCAACTGTGAACGACCTCGACGCACGCCGCCTTCATGGCATAAAGTTCGGTGAACCGCGCCGGGCCTGAAACCGGACAAGCTAGGAAACGCAACATGGCCAAGAGCAATCTGCTGAAAACCCAGGACGTCACGTTCCTGGACCTCATCGGCAACGGCAAAAAATACCGTGTGCCTTCATTCCAGCGTGACTACGCCTGGGAGGAGGAACAGTGGGAAGACCTCTGGAACGACATCATCGAGTTGCGTGATGTGCCGGGCAGTTTCCACTACATGGGCGCCTTGGTGGTCGAGGCATCGTCAGACCGCGAATTCCAGATCATCGATGGCCAGCAGCGCGTGGCCACGCTGAGCGTGCTGGCCTTGGCGGTCATTCACCGCCTCAAAGCCATGCCGGGTGACGAGGCCACAATGGCAGCCAACGCAGACCGTGCAGCGCAACTGCGCAGTCGCTTCATCGGTGAAAAAGACCCTGCTTCTTTGTTGGAGAGCAGCAAGCTGTTCCTCAACGACACGGACGACGGCTTTTATCAAGATTACCTCGTGCAGTTGCGCCAGCCTTTGAACCCACGGGGCTTGCCGAAATCCAACCGGCTGCTGTGGCAATGCTTTGGCTGGTTTGACAAGCGTTTGACTGACCTGGGTGCGCAGGGTGAAGCCCTGGCCCGCTTGCTGTCTGACACGGTGGCGCGCCAGCTCTTGTTCATCTTGATCACGGTGGAGGACGACATCAGCGCTTACACCGTGTTCGAGACGCTCAATGCCCGAGGTCTGGAGTTGTCGTCCACCGACCTTTTGAAGAACTACCTGTTCTCAAGGGTGGCCGCCAAATCTGACCTGACTGCCTTGCAGCGTCGCTGGCGCCAGATGATTGGCACGGTCAAGCATGAGCGTTTCCCTGAGTTCTTGCGCTACCACCTTTTGTGCCGCTTCCCGCAGGTGCGCAAGCAGCGGCTGTTCAAGACCGTGCGCGACGAGGTTCGGTCATCGGCCGATGTGTTCGCCCTGATGGATGCCCTGGAGCAGCGTGCCGACTTGTTTGCTGCCATGGATGACACCGCTCACGAGTTTTGGCAGGAGCGACCTGCAGCACGGCCATATATTCGAGACTTGCAGCTGTTTGGCGTGCGCCAGCACACCCCCTTGGTGTTTGCCGCGTGGACGTGCTTGAGTCCCGATGACTTTGTGCGTGTGCTCAAGTTGTTGTGTGTCGTCTCGTTCCGTTACACGGCGGTTGGGGGGTTGAACACCAATGAGCTGGAGCCGGTCTACCACCGGGCGGCCAAGGGATTGTTGGACGGTGAGTTGGCAACGCCTGCTGCCGTCTTCAATGCCCTGCGCAGCATTTACGTGGACGACGATAAGTTCGTGCGTGATTTCTCCAACAAGGAGATGGACACCAGCGGGCGCCGCAAGAAGCTGGTGAAGTATGTGCTGTGCCATTTGGAGACCGATGCCTTTGGCGTGGCGCGCGAATGGGAAACCGACCCAGGCACCATCGAGCACGTCTTGCCAGAGAACCCTTCCAGTGGTTGGGATGAAGCGTTCAGCCCCGAGCGCCAGAAAGATTTTGTGTACCGGCTGGGCAACTTCTTGCTGCTGGAGTCATCGATCAACCGAAGCTGCCAGAACGCTGAGTTCGCTCAGAAGCTGACCTTGTATGCAAGCAGTGCTTATGGCTTGACAAAAGGCCTGGCCGAATCGGGTGTTGTCGAGTGGAATCCGGCCACTTTGGGTGAACGCCAGAGCCGCATGGCTACCCGTGCGGCACATGTTTGGCGGGCTGATTTTGCCTAGATATTGGTGCCGTGCGTGCGACAACTATTCTGACGCCGGGGGCAGTTCTTGATCGGGTTTTGATTCCCCGCATTCGTGGCGTAGTGAGTTGGCGTGAAAATCATTGAAAATCAAATACTTGCATTTGATCGCGCCTCAAATTATTTCTTGATGGTGTCTTGATTGCAGCCACCAAGGGAGCCATGAAGATCCTGCCCACCGAATTCGACGGCCAGTCCATCCGCCGCGTGTATGACGAAGCCGCCGACCTCTGGTGGTTCTCGGTGGTGGATGTGGTGCAGGTGCTGACCGACAGCACCAACGCCCGGCGGTATTGGTCGGACCTGAAGCGCAAGCTGGCGCAAGAGGCGGGGTCCGAGCAACCGTACGAGAAAATCGTACAGTTGAAAATGGCCACGCCAGATGGCAAACAACGCCTGACCGACGCTGCCACCGCCGAGACACTCCTGCGCATCGTGCAATCCATCCCCAGCCCCAAAGCCGAGCCCATCAAGCTCTGGCTGGCCAAGGTGGGTTACGAGCGCATGCAGGAAATGGCCGACCCAAGCCTGTCGCTCGACCGTGCCCGCCAAACCTGGCAGCAGCATGGCCGCAGCGACAAGTGGATTGCGCAGCGCATGACGGGCCAGGAAACGCGCAACAAGCTCACCGACTATTGGCGCGAGCATGACATCAAAGCAGGCGAGGAATTCGCCATCCTCACCAACATCATTCACCAGGAATGGTCTGGCTTGAAGGTTCAGGACCACAAGGCCATCAAGGGCCTGCAAAGCCAGAACCTGCGCGACCACATGAGTGAGGCCGAGCTGATTTTCACGGCACTGGCCGAACTGTCCACACGGCAGATCGCTGAGAAAGACGACGCCACGGGCTTGCCTGAGAACAAGGCCGCAGCCAAGGCCGGCGGGCGCATTGCGCGCAGCGCACGCCAGGCGTTGGAAGACCAGACGGGCAAGTCCGTGGTCACGGGCGACAACTACCTGCCACCATCGCGCACCAAGGTTTTGAAGAAGCCGCCCAAGCCATGAACGAAGCCGAAACCCGCGCCGAGCACATCGACCCCGCCCTCAGGGCCGCAGGCTGGGGCGTGGTGGACGGCAGCCGCATCTTGCGCGAGCACGCCATCACCCAGGGGCGGCTGCAAGGTGGGGGCAAGCGGGCGCGGGCCGAGATTGCCGATTACGTGCTGGTCTACCGCAACACCAAGCTGGCCGTGGTCGAGGCCAAGGCCTGGGCCAAGCCGCACACCGAAGGCGTTGGGCAAGCCAAAAGCTACGCGGCCAAATTGGCCGTGCGCTTCACCTACGCCACCAACGGCCAAGCCATCTACGGCATCGACATGGACAAGGGCCTGGAAGGCGATCTGGCAGCCTACCCCAGCCCCGATGAGCTGTGGGCGCAGACCTTCGCCGATGCCAACGCCTGGCGCGATCGCTTCGCCGCCATCCCCTTTGAAGACAAGGGCGGCACCTGGCAGGGGCGCTACTACCAAGACATCGCCGTCAACCGGGTGCTCGATGCCATCGCCCACGGGCGCGACCGCATCTTGCTGACGCTGGCCACGGGCACGGGCAAAACCTTCGTGGCCTTTCAACTGGCTTGGAAGCTGTTTCAAAGCCGTTGGAATCTGACTGACTGGCAAACTGGTGAGGCGCCCAAGCGCAGGCCGCGCATCCTGTTCCTGGCCGATCGCAACATCCTGGCCGACCAGGCTTACAACGCGTTCTCGGCCTTCCCGGACGATGCCTTGGTGCGCATCGACCCGGCGGACATCCGCAAGAAGGGGCGCGTGCCGAAGAACGGCAGCATCTTCTTCACCATCTTTCAGACCTTCATGAGTGGCCCCGGCGAGTCGCCGTACTTTGGTGACTACCCCGCTGATTTCTTTGACTTCATCGTCATCGACGAATGCCACCGCGGTGGCGCCAAAGATGAAAGCTCGTGGCGCGCGATCCTGGCCTACTTCGCGCCTGCCGTGCAGCTTGGCCTGACGGCCACGCCCAAGCGCACGCTCAACACCGACACCTATGCCTACTTTGGCGAGCCGGTCTACCAGTACTCGCTGAAGGAAGGCATCAACGATGGTTTCCTGACGCCTTTCAAGGTGCGCCAGATCGCAACCACGCTGGACGAGTACGTCTACACCGCCGACGACGAGGTGGTGGAGGGCGACATCCAGGCGGGCAAGCGCTACGAAGAGAAAGACTTCAACCGGGTCATCGAGATCAAGGAGCGCGAGGCTTACCGGGTCAAGTTGTTCATGGACATGATCGACCAGCGCGAGAAGTCCATCGTCTTTTGTGCCACGCAGGTCCACGCCTTGGCGGTGCGCGACCTGATCAACCAGCTGAAGACCAGCACGGACCCCAACTACTGCGTGCGCGTGACGGCCAACGATGGGGCCTTGGGCGAAGAGCACCTGCGCCATTTTCAGGATAACGAGCGAAGCATCCCCACGGTGCTGACAACTTCGCAAAAGCTCTCGACCGGCGTGGATGCCCGCAATGTGCGCAACATCGTGTTGATGCGGCCCGTGAACTCGATGATCGAGTTCAAGCAGATCATCGGCCGAGGCACGCGCCTTTACGACGGCAAGGACTACTTCACGATCTATGACTTCGTGAAGGCGCACCACCATTTCAGCGATCCTGAATGGGATGGCGAGCCCATCGCGCCAGAGATGGGCGAGGGCGTCGGTGCCCCAACGGTGGCCGATCCTTTGGTGGTGCATGCCCATGAGCCACCGGCCCCCAACCTTGATCCGCCGCTCGCGAAGATCAAGGTCAAACTGGCGGATGGCAAGGCCCGAAGGATTCAGCACATGACCGCGACCACGTTCTGGAGCGCGGACGGCACACCGATGTCTGCCGCTCAGTTTCTGGAAGCGCTTTACGGTGCGCTGCCTGAGTTTTTCAAGGATGAGGACGAGCTTCGGGCGCTCTGGAGTTCACCTGACACGAGAAAAGCGCTGTTGGCTGGTTTGGCCGACAAAGGCTTTGGCCGTGAGCCCTTGCTTGAGATGCAACGAATCATTGAGGCCGAGAACAGCGACCTCTACGACGTGCTGGCACACGTGGCCTTTGCGGCTGAGCCCGTCTCACGCGAAGAGCGCGCCGCGATGGCAAGGGTCGCAGCGATGTCTGCCGAGGGCCTGACGGACAAGCAACAGGCGTTCGTCGATTTCGTGTTGGCCCAATACGTGAAGCAGGGCGTTGATGAGCTCGACCAAGAGAAGCTGTCGCCCTTGCTCAGGCTCAAGTACAACAACGCGATTGCGGATGCCTTGGCCGAGCTGGGGCAGCCGGAACAAGTGAGGCGCGTGTTCGTGGGGTTCCAGCGGCATTTGTACGAGGCTAAATTCCCAGCCGCTGCCCAAACCTTCCATCTGGTGTGAGCTTGATCGCAACGTCATCAGGAGGCAGCGATGCCCCCAGTCAATCGCTCATCCTCACCAACCTGACTGGCAGCCTGGCGCTCTTCGCCACATCGCCCCGGGCCAAGCCGGTTTCGCTGTTGACCGCCCAGCCGTGCAAGAAAGCCATTCTGTTGGCATTGCCCTCGGTTCGGCCTTGTTGGATGTTGCCGTAGTTGTACTGGTTCACTGGGGCACTGTGGACATTGGCCGTGACGCTCCAGTACCAATCCTGAGGCGCTGCCGGGAAAAGTTCGGCGCTCAAACTGGGGGAGCTGGCGCGCCATTTGGCGAGCTTCTGCAGCTCTGGCGCGCGTGGCAAGCGCCAACTCAAACCTTCGGCCTCCTTGCGGGACTTTGCCAACATGATCGCCTCTGCATGGTTGGCCAACTTGGGTTTGCCTTTGCAGGACTTTCCGTTCCACGCCATGCCCTCAACGCAACGTGACCAGACGAGCGTGGTTTGCAGGTCGATGACCGAGGCGCCATCTTCAGTGGGGCTGAATCTCGCCGCCGTGTTGGGTTCGCCTGCCCAAGCAAGGCCAAAAGCCAGGCCAAGGGCAAGCCATCGATGTTTGCTGCCTGTTTTGTTCATGCGTTTCTCTTTCACTGTGTCACCCCATTCGGGGTAAACGCTGTCATCACAAACCCCATCTATGTCCATGTACAGGCATTTCGGTCGGGCCCTTCCGTGCACGATGAGCGCATGCGTTGCGGTGCTTCAAGCCCTGTGGCGTGTCAAAGAATCCAAACCCACGACGCTAGGAGCCACTGATGACATTCCGTCCCACCACCAAGCACCTGCTGCTGACCGCCGTCCAGGCCGCGGTCGCCGCCCTCATGGTCCCCGGCCTGTCGAGCGCCGCCACCACCACGCCGGATCCGTTTTACCAATACACGGGCAGCACCCCTTTGGCCAGCATTGAGCCGGGCACTGTCCTCAAGACCCGGACGATTCCGTACTACATCCTGGGCATCAAGACCGCAATGCAGGCCACGCAGCTGGTGTACCGCTCAACCGATGCCTTGCAGCGGCCCTCGGTGAACGTCACGACCGTGATCATGCCAAAGTGCACATCCGCGTGCCAGAACAAAGACAAGGTGATTGCCTACCAGTCTTTCTACGACTCGTTGAACCCGGAAGACTCGCCTTCGCGCGCGTACGCCGGTGGCAAGCGTCTTCCAGACCTCCTTCCAGGCTTTGAGGCGCTCTTGTTCTCGCCCTATCTGCAAAAGGGCTACACCATTGTGGTCTCTGATACCGAAGGCCAAGCAGCCAACTTCGCGGCCGGCCCGGAGTACGGCTACAACACGCTTGACTCGATTCGCGCCGCGCTCAATTCGCCAGAACTTGGCCTGAGCAGGAATGCCAAGGTCGCGATGATGGGCTACTCGGGCGGTGCCATCGCCACCGAATGGGCCGCCGAACTGGCACCGAGCTACGCACCAGACCTGGGCCAGAACCTGATTGGCGCCACCTTCGGCGGCGTGCTGGTGAGCCCCGAGCACAACCTGAGCTACATCGAAGGCGCGCCCATCTGGGGCGGTGTTCTCGAGATGGCCTTCATTGGCATCGCGCGCTCCTACGAGCTCGACCTCACCAAATACCTTTCGGACCGAGGCCTTGAGATCTACAACAAGATGAAGAGCCAGTCGATCATCAACGTGCTCGGCCAATACTCCAAGGTTACCTGGCAGGGCATCGTCAAGCCCGAGTACTGGGACCGCACCACGGTGCCCGAATATGTGGCCTCGGTGAACAAGGTCATCATGGGCACTGGCGGCACGCCAGCCATCCCGCTTCAAATTGCCCAGGGCACGGGCGGCATCTGGGAAGGCACGAAGACATCGCCGGTCTATGGCAAGGGCGACGGGGTGATGCTGGCTGGGGATGTTCGTGCGCTGGCGCGTCAATACTGTGCCCAGGGCGTGCAGGTTCAGCACAAGGAATATGGCTCGAGCCACCTCATCACCGCGATCAGCTGGTTGTCGGGCGCCACGTCGTGGATCGATGACCGGTTCGCTGGGAAGCCTGCTCCGGCGAACTGCGCCAGCATCGCACCCGGCAACTCGCTGGCGCCGCTGGTGTACACGCCCTGATAATCGGCATGGCATTTGCCAAGAGAGGCGATCACTCCTCTCGAAAGGGCAACATGCGCGCACTTTTTGTCACGACCAGCAGCAACCACCTGGCCTCTGGCCATCCCACCGGGCTTTGGGTGGAAGAGTTTGCGGTGCCTTACTTGGCCGCCATTGAAGCGGGCATCGCCGTCACGGTGGCCTCGCCCAAAGGCGGCGTCGTGCCGCTCGACCCTGCATCCCTTCCCGGTGAGAAGGATCAGGCAGCGTGGTCTTCAGCTTTGGCGGCCTTGCGCACCAGCGTCAGGCTCGATGCCATCCAAGCCGAAGAGTTCGATGCCATCTTCATCCCGGGTGGGCATGGTCCCATGGTGGACCTCGCGCAAGACGAGACCTTGCACGCCCTGGTCGCGCGGCACGATGCCGCAGGCAAGCTGATCGCTGCCGTTTGCCATGGCCCCGCCGCGCTGGTGGGCGCCAAGCGGGCGGATGGAGCCGCCTTCTTTGCCGGACGCAAGGCCACGGGTTTCACCAACATGGAAGAGAAGCTGGCCGGTCTGACCGATGAAGTGCCGTTCCTTCTTGAAGACGCCATGAAATCAAGCGGTGCCATTTTCAGCTCGGCAATCCTGCCGCTGCTCAGCCACCTTGAGCATGATGGGAACTTGCTGACGGGCCAGAATCCACGCTCAAGTGAGGCCATTGCCAAGGCCTTGGTCAAAGCACTTCAAGGTTGACGTCACCAATTAGATTGTTTATTCTAATTGGATGGTTCGACTCGCTAAATTCAACGACGACACTTTTGTTCAGGCCGCCATTGAGCTGGCCGCCACCTGCGGTGTGGCGGCGGTGTCCATGGCGGCCATCGCCAACAAGGCGGGCGCGCCCATGGGCTCGGTCTACCACCGCTTCGGTTCGCGCAGTGAAGTGCTGGCGCGCGCTTGGTTGCAGGCCAAGGCTGGCTTGCGCCAGGCCGTGGCGGCGCACTGGCAAGCTGGCCACACATGGCTGGCCGTGCAGGCCTTGCTGACTTGGTGCCGTCAGCACCCGCTGCACGCGCGCTTCCTGTTGCAGTGTGAAGACCACCCACCCATCGACGAGGCCCTGGCCGAGCCCTGGCGCCAGCGCCTGGAAGATGAGCAACTCGCGCTGGATCACGCCTTCGAAGAAGCTGTGCGGCTTTGTGCCCCGCATTGCGGCACCTGGCCGCAGACCTCCGATGCCGCTGCCCAGGCGCAGGAGGTGGCCACGCTGTTGCGCTTCGTGCTGCTCGATGCGCCGCTGGCGCTGGTCCGGCCCGCCCTGCTGCAGGGCCGTGACATCCCCGCAAATGCCGAAGCCCTGCTGCGGACTTCGCACCAAGCCCTGTGCCCCTGGTGGGCCCAAGAAGCGGCTGCATTGCCCCCCCACTGACCCGTCCCCAAACCGCCTTTTTTTCCCATGCGCCACTCCACCCAAAAAGACGCCGGCCGTCCTATCCCTTTGCACGACGAAGCCGAGTTCGCGGCCATGCGCCGTGCTGGTCGCGTGGCGGCCGACACGCTCGATTTCATCGCCTTGCACGTGCGCCCGGGTGTAAGCACCGCCGAACTCGATCGCCTGTGCGAAACCTTCATGCGCGAGGCCGGCGCCATCCCTGCCACCATTGATTACAAGGGCTACCGGCACGCCACCTGCATCTCGGTGAACCACGTGGTCACGCATGGCATCCCGTCTGAGCAAAAGGTGCTCAAGGCGGGCGACATCGTCAACATCGACGTCACACCCAAGCTGGATGGCTGGCATGGTGATTCCAGCCGGACCTTCACGGTGGGCAAGGTCTCGATCCTGGCGCAGCGCCTGGTCGACACCACCCACGCGGCCATGATGGCCGGCATCGCCGAGGTCAGGCCCGGTGCGCGGTTGGGCGATGTTGGCGCGGCCATCGAAGCGCTGACGCGACAGGCCGGCTTCTCATCGGTGCGCGACTTTTGCGGGCACGGCACAGGCCTGGTCTTCCACGATGCGCCGCAGGTGCTTCATTACGGGCAGCGTGGCACGGGCGTGCTGCTGGAGCCGGGCATGATCTTCACGATCGAGCCCATGCTCAATGCGGGCAAGTCTGACGTGAAGGTGCTGGGCGACGGCTGGACCACGGTCACCAAAGACCACGCCTTGTCCGCGCAGTTCGAGCACACCGTGGGTGTGACCGAAACTGGGGTCGAGATCTTCACTTGGCCTGCGGGCCTTGGTCGATGAGTGCCAAGGAGGCGCGGTTGTCCTGACAAATTGTCACAAGTGTTGGGCGATAATATTCTTTGTTGTGGCCATGCCCACAGCGCCCGTCGTGCGCATGAATCGCATGTGCATACATCGAGTTGTCAGGGAGGATTTCGTGATTCGAATCAATCATCGGCCGCTGCGTTGGGCGGCCTTGTCCGTGCTCGCGGCCGCCAGCACCATGTTCGCAGGCTGTGCGAACTTTTATGTCGACAATGGCCTGCGCGGAGCAGACACGGCCCAGGTCACCAAACCGGCATCACCCAAACCTGTGCAGCTGTTCTTCAGCTTCCAGACCAAGGGCAGCAACAACGCGCAGGCCACGCAGCAACTGAGGGGCCAAGTGACCGACCTGGTCAAGCAAAGTGGCCTCTTCAGCGAGATCAAAGACACGGCCGAGCCTGGCGCTGGCGTGCTACAGCTGACGATCAACAACGTCCCGCTGAGCGATGACGCCGTCAGCAAGGGCGTCATGACGGGCCTGACCTTGGGCTTGGTCGGCAGCACGGTGGGCGACGGCTATACCTGCGACCTTCAATACAAACAGTCGGACAACAGTCCGAAAATTGAGGCCAAGGCCAATCACGCGATCTACACGTCTCTGGGTGCCAGCAGTGGCCCCGAGGCCGCCGCGACCAAGATGGCCAGCATCAATGAGGCGGTCACCACCATGGTCAGGCAAGCCGTCAAAACCTTGCTCGTGAAGCTTTCCAACAACCCACAATTCCAAAACATCCCATGAAGTTCACCAAAATCGCCCTCATCACCGTGGCCGCCCTGTCGGCCGTGGGTTGCGCCAACATCACCGTGCCTGCTCCGCAGCCCAGCATGGCCAATGTGAATGCCGCCAAGCAGTTGCCCGATTCCGTCAAGGTGGGCAGCTTCAAGCTCGCAGCGGGCCTGAGCCCCAGCGTTGACCAGGCCATCTCGGTCCGTGGCTCCAACACTTTGAGCGCGCCCAGCGGTCAAAGCTTCTCCAGCTATCTGCGCGACGTGCTGGTCACGGAGCTGCGTGCTGGCAACAAGCTGAACGAGGCTTCGGCCATCACCATCACCGGTGAGCTCACCAAGAGTGAACTGGAAGCCGGGATGTCGGTCGGGACCGCCACCTTGGGCGCCCGATTCCTGGTGACGCGAGCCAATGGTGTCTGCCTGGACAAAGCGTTGACGGCCACGGCACAGTGGGAGTCCTCGTTCATGGCGGCGGTGGCGGTGCCTGCCGCGTTCAATCAATACACGGCGCTCTATCCAGTGCTGGCTGGCAAGTTGCTGGGTGATGCGGACTTCAAGCAGCGTTGCATGAGCAAGCAGTGAGGCTGGCAGCCTGCTGAGGCAGGAAAATGAGAAGGGGCCCAAGCAGGGCCCCTTTTTTTCAGCTCAAACCTAAGCTCGTCAAATGATCGTGCCGATGTCGTTCTGCACGATGAGGTCAAGGGCCCGCTCCACCACGGCGGCAATCGTCATGGACGGGTTGCAGGCAGCCGTGGCCCCTGGCATCAGGGCGCCGTCCAGCACATACAGCCCGCGCTGGCCCTTCACGCGCCCTTCCTGGTCGCACACCACGCCGATGCAGGCGCCCCCCAGCGAGTGCCAGGTGGTGTTGACCAGGTCGTTGGTGTTCGTCAGCTTGGCGCCGGGGCCCGCGATGGCGGTGATCCGTTCCTTGATGCGCTTGGCGGCCGCGGCATCGCCGCCAGAGGGCCACTTCAACTCCACCTTGTCGGTCAGCCAGTTGTAGACAAACTTGCCCCGGCCATTGCTCATGCCGAAGCCCACGAGCATCGTCGACTTGGTCGAAGAAGTGGTGTCCGCCACGGCCGTCGCCGAGGGCAGCAGCGCGGAGGGGAGCGCACTGGAGGTGCTGGTTTTGCTGGGCGGTGGCAGGGAGGCCTGGATCACCGTGTTCGCGGGTTGGCTCGAATCGTTCCACTCCTTGCTGCCATACACGACTGGGCCGCCTTGAGCCGTGCCGAAGTTCTCGTTGTCGTTCGCCCAGACGTAGATTTGATCGGCATTGGTGCCATAACCCTGGCCAACGCCTTCTGGCAGGCCGGTGATGTCGCCGCGGGCCTTGGCGCGCACCAGCAGCTTCGACGTGTTGATGGTGCCAGCGGAGAGGATCAGGCTCTTGGCCGTGATGACCTTGCGCTCCAGCACCGTGCCGGTTTCGTCCGTGCGATCCACCTTGATCACCCACGAGCCATTGCGCGCACGGGCAATGCTGGTCACGTTGTGCAGCGCTTCCACCGTGACGTTGCCCGTGGCCATGGCCTGCTCGATGTAGGTCACATCGACCGAGTGCTTGCCCCCGTTGTTGACGCCGAGCGCGCAATCGCCGTTGGTGTACGAGGGCTTCATTTCGCCCCGCAGTTCGGCCAAGGCGTAGTTCCAGTCGATGGGCATGGGGATCTTCTGCAGGTCGTAGCCTGCTGCGGTCACCTTCGTGGCGAACAGGCGCGCCGCCTGGTAGTTCGGGCTGTTGACCAAGGCATCGGGTGCCGTCTGAACTTGCAGCATCTGGGCCACCCGTGGGTAGTAGATGGACGCCATCTCCGCATAGTCGATCTGCGGGAAGCAGGCCTTGAACAGGCGCTCCGAGGGCTGCAGCGTCATGCCCTGGTACATCAGCGAACCACCCCCGACCCCAGCCGGGGTGACGGCGATGATGCCTTGCCCGACGAACGGTTCCAGCAGGCCCGCGTAGGGGTTCCAGCCGATGCGCTTGCCATTGATTTCCGGCCAGGCGGTGTAGAACAGATCGCGCTTGTCCAGGGTGGTGGCATGGGGGAAGGTTTCAGCGTTGGGGCCGGTTTTCCACCAACGGCCGCGCTCCAGCACCAACACCTTGATGCCCGCCTGGCCCAGGCGCAGCGCCGAGACACCGCCGCCAAAGCCCGAGCCGATCACGACGACACGTTCTTGCGAGGTTGTGGTGGGAATGGCTGCGTTGGCAGCACTCGGCAACGAAGCGCCCGCCACCGCGGCTGCGGCACCGCCCAGAAACTTCCGCCGATTCAATCCGTCCATTCTTGATCCTTCAATGTTGGTGCGTTACTAGCGCTCAGCCATTCTTGCCGGATGACGCCTCCGGCTCAATGGCCGTGGCGGCCAAGTGTTGACCTGATCGATTAGGGAAACCCAGACGCCTGAACAGGGGTGCGGGCTGCGCGCGTCTTCCACATTGACACCACCACCCCACCTGCAATGAGGCCAAAGGTCACGCCCAGTGAGACGGCAGGTGGGAACTTGCCGATGAAGCCGACCAGGAAGATCTTCGTGCCGATGAAGACCAGGACCAGGGCCAGCGCGTACTTGAGGTACTTGAACCGGTGAATCATCGCTGCCAGTGCGAAGTACAGCGCCCGCAGACCCAGGATGGCGAAGATGTTGCTGGTGTAGACGATGAAGGGATCGGTCGTGATCGCGAAGATTGCAGGGACAGAGTCGACCGCGAAAACCAGATCGACAAACTCGATCATGACCAAAGCCAGCAGCAGGGGTGTTGCAGTGCGAACCCACTTGCCTGAGACCGGATCGGCCTGGCGTACCCAGAACGCATTGCCGTGCAGCTTTTCAGTCACGCGCATGTGCTTCTTGAGAAACTTCAGCAGCAGGTTGTTGGCGATGTCGGGCACGTGGTCAACCATCAGCCACATCTTGATGCCCGTGATCACCAGGAAAGCGCCGAACAGGTACAGCACCCAACTGAACTCACTGACCAGTGTGGCACCCAGTCCGATCATCAGAGCGCGCAGCACAAGCACGCCCAGGATGCCCCAGAACAGCACCCGGTGTTGGTACTGCCGCGGAATCGCGAAGAATGTGAAAATCAGCGCAATGACGAAAACGTTGTCCATCGACAGCGACTTCTCGATCATGAAGCCTGTGTAGAAGTCCATGCCGCTCTGCGCGCCCAGGTACCACCAGATCCAGGCGCCGAACATCAGCGCTACGCTGATGTAGCCCGAAGAGAGCAGCAGGCTTTCGCGCACACCGATCTCGTGATCGTCCTTGTGCAACACGCCCAGGTCAAACGCCAGCAGCGTGACCACGACGCCCGCGAAGACCAGCCACATCCAAGCCGGTTTTTGCAAGAAATCGATTGCCAGGAGCGCAGTCAAGTTGTCCATCGATGGTCCTTGAAGAATGGCGGCGGCGAAGGTGCCGGTACCGCAAAAATGGTGATGAGATGACGGGCATGTTCTTCGGTTCATGGCTTCGAAGGAATCAGCGCTAAAGTGAGTGCAGATTCGGTTTTTCCGAAGTGAGGTTTCCATGCTGAATTTCCGCCACCTGTACTACTTCTGGGTCGTGACGAAAGAAGGCGGCTTCGCCCGCGCGGCCGAACGGCTCGACATGGCCGTGCAGACCATCAGCGCCCAAGTGCGGGAATTGGAGAAGGCGCTGGGGCACCAACTGCTCAAGCCTGCCGGCCGGGGTGTCGCGTTGACCGAGGCAGGGCAGGCCGCCTTTGCCCGGGCAGAAGAGGTCTTTCAGATCGGGCAGGCGATCCCGGAAGAGGTGCGCGAGGCGGCCAGTGGCCAGGTCGCGCGCTTGGCGGTCGGCTTCTCGGATGGCATCTCCAAGCTGGCCGTGCACGCACTGCTTGCGCCGATCCTGGCCACGCCGTCGCTGCGCTTGGTGTGCCACGAGGGCGAGGTCGATCAATTGCTGGCCGAACTGGCCTTGCACCACCTGGACCTGGTACTCGCCGGGCAGGCGGCGCCCAACAATCCAAACCTGCGACTCACCAGTGAACGCGTGTCCCAGTCACCGGTGGAATGGTACGGACCCGCGGCCATCGTTCGCAAAGCCGACGTGGCGGATTTTCCCCAGTCACTGGACCGGCTGCCGGTGCTCCTGCCGACCGGCCATTCGGCACTGCGCTTCAGCCTTGATCGCTGGTTCGAAGCGCAGGGCTTGCGGCCACGGGTCGTGGGGGAATTCGAGGACAGTGCCTTGATGGCGGTCTTTGCAGCGCGTGGGATGGGCGTGTTCCCGGTGAGCCGACTTGGCGCCGCAGATGCTGCGCTGATGCGCGGTCTGAGGCTGCTCGGCCGCTGCGGAGACGTGTCAGAAGAGATCCACGCGATTCGGTCGCGCCGGGGGCAGCATCACCCCCTGGTGATGCAGATTCTGGCCGCAGTGCGAACCTGACGAGCGCAATCAGTTGACCTGCCAGGCGGGCGGCGTTCGGTCGCCAACAAGGGCAGCTTCAGCGCCAGCCCAACGGCGGTAAGCGGCTTCGATCACCAGCAACTCGCCTTCGGCGAGGTGTCGGTCCGCGTTGGCGACCGCGACCGCCAAGCGCAGCACCCTGCCCCGAAGCACCGGGTCGGTCACTTCGGCCACCAGCGAAGTCAGGGCAGCTTCGTCAACGTTGGCCACTAGCGAGCCACTGGCGTAGGCGCCGAGCAGAAGATCCTCACACAGTGTCTGAACGATGCCCGACATGGCATCAGGCTGCAGTCCAAGTTCATGCGCAGCCTCCAAGCGGTCGAGGGCATCCAGCTCGGATCGGCACACATGACCGTCGGAGATGAGAACGAGCGCAACGAGGCGCGCGGCGGCTTCGGGGCTGTTGCTGGGGTAGGTGCGCATGGCGGCTTTGCTTTCCTGGCGAGTGTTCGGACAGCAGCGAATATCGGCGGGATCTGGGCCAGGAAGAAGCACGGTTTCAAAGAACTCGACTTCGGAAAAAGCGAAGCTGCCCGGATCGGTTTTTACGACGTTGGGGTCACTGATTACCTGCTTTTTCGAAGCGCCGATGCACCCTACCTTCCGTCTGCACCCCAACTGATGGAGATCTGTGATGCAGGTTTTGTTCAAGTCCCGCGATCCGCAAGCCGACGAACTGAGAGACGTGGCGCAACGCCGTCTGCGCTTTGTGTTTCGCCGTTTCGACTGGCTGATACCCACGGCCACCGTGCGCTTGTCAGATGTCAATGGCCCGCGCGGCGGCATCGACAAGCGCTGCCAGATTGAGATCAAGAGCGATATCGCGGGCACCGTGGTGGTGGCCTCGGTGGCGCGCGACTGGCGCACGGCCTTGGACAAGGCCTTGACGCGGGCGGCGCGCTTCCTGATGCGCCAGTGGCGGCGCAACACTGAAACAAGGCGGTTGCGGCAACGCGCCATCCCCTTGCGCCACGAAGAACAGTCGCCCAGCTGAATGCCCCAACTCAAGGACAAGACCATGAAATGCCCTACCTGCCCTGACTCCGCGCTGGTGATGACCGATCGACAGGGGGTCGAGATCGACTATTGCCCCACTTGCCGGGGCGTCTGGCTCGACCGCGGCGAACTCGACAAGCTGATTGAACGCTCGGCTTCGCCAACGCCCTCCAGATCCACCGCATCGACCAACGGGCGCCAGCCCGAGTTCGTGGATTCTGACTACCAGCACGGGCGAAATCGAGGCAACGTCCGGAGGAAGTCATGGTTGAGCGACATTTTCGATTGACTTCGGCCCCGACTGCGTCACTTCTCCAAGGAGGCCACATGCGCACCTATCCCATTGACAGCCCGCAGGCCGCAGCCCGCATCCTCGCACTGACCGTTTTGGCCGACGGGGACATCGGCCAGCCTGAGATCGACCTCCTTGACCGCCTGGCCATTCACGAGCAGTTGGGGGTTGACCGGCAGGAGTTCCACGCCGTGCTCGACAGCCTTTGCGAAGACCTCTTGTCGAGCGGGCAGCTGCAGTGGTCGGACGCTTGCCCGGTGGATGAGGGCACGCTGGCCAGGTTGATGGGCGAAATCGAAGATCCGACGCTGCGCCGAAGGCTGCTGAGCCTGTGCATTGACATCGCCGAGGCCGATGCGCAGGTGGCCGAGGGTGAATCGATCGTGTTGACGGCGGCCGTCGAGCATTGGGGCTTGCACCGTTGGATGCTCCGGCTGCCAGCCCGTGGTTAGTGGGATAGCAATACCGCAAGGCGGAGATCCTTCAAGATGCCACTCGTGGCACCCCCAAGGACGAAGTCCCTCACACGAGAATGGGCGAACCCACCCATCACGAGCAGATCCGCTCCGATCTGAAGAGCATGTTCCTGAAGGGTTTCCGAGATGGGTCGGCCTTGGCTCTTCACCAAAGCGACTTCTGCTTGAACATCACAACGCGCCAGATATTGCGCCAGTTGGCTCGCAGTAGATGGATCCGGCAGGGCCTTCTCATCGGTGACGCAAACGATCGTGACCGCTTGCGCACGCTGAAGGAATTCACGCGCGTCAAACACCGCTCGTGCCGCCACGCGACTGCCATCCCAAGCAATCATGACGTGCCCATAGGTCGCGGGCGCCGAGTTCTCGGGAACGAGCAAGGTTGGCCTGCCTGAGCCAAAGACCACCGCCTCTGCGGTGGCCTGCTGTGTGACATCGCCTGGATTGATGCCAAGCATCGCCAGGTCGTGGCAGCGCGCGAGGCTTGCCGCGGTGTCGCCCTCTGCACCGGGCCGACACTCGACATTGGTTTGACGCAAGGGGATTTCATGTGAGGCCAGTTCTGCTGACAAAACTTGGGCGACCGCTTCGCCACGCTCCCTGCACTGGGCCTTCGCGCCGCCGATCAGCGACGGCACATCAATGAGCAGGTTGCCAAGAGCGCTGGAGATGGGCGGGAAGTCGGCCTGCAGAATGAGCGCATGAACTTCGGCGTTGAGATGCCGAGCAGTCGCGGCAACGTGGGTGGCAAACCGTTCCGCGTTTCCATTGGGATACGTCTGAATGACCGCGAGGATGTCGACAGGGTAGGAGCGCATGGCGGGCGTCTTTCGTGATGGTGAGAAGGATGGGCGAATGTGGACTTGATGAGCCAGAAGAAAAAGCAGAACTTTCATGAGTCGAAATTCGGAAAATACGAACCAGGTGCCATGCGAGGCATCGACCGGTAGCGTCAGGGTGGTGGTGCAACGCTGAGCATGTGCATTGACGTTGCCGAGGAACATGGCAAGATCGTTGGCCATGACAGTCGAGTCCTGTTGTCCGGAGGAATGATGAGCAATGTGATGCAAGAAGTGCTGGATCTGCTTGATCTGGAAACCATCGAACGAGGCATTTACCGCGGCACCAGCCGCAACTTCTTTGGCAAGAACGTCTTTGGTGGCCAGGTGCTGGGCCAAGCCCTGATGGCCGCTGGGCGCACCGTGGAAGGCCGGCTGCCCCATTCCATGCATGGTTACTTTTTGCGCGCAGGCGATGTCACCGCGCCCATCGTCTACCAGGTGGAGAACATCCGCGATGGCAAGAGTTTTTGCACGCGCAATGTGAAGGGCATCCAGCACGGCGAGAACATCTTCCTGATGTCAGCGTCTTTCGCGGTGCATGAGGATGGGCTGGAGCACCAGATGCCCATGCCGCAGGTGGAAGGGCCGGAAGGCATCCCCAGCGAGTTTGAATTGCGCAAGGTGATCGCCCCCATGATCCCGGAGAAGATCCGCGCGGTGTTCGAGCGCGAGCGGCCCATCGAGATCCGGCCCATCGACCCGGTCAATCCCTTCGCGCCCGTGAAGAAGGCGCCGCAGCGCTGCCACTGGATGAAGGCGCAAAGCCGCTTGCCAGACGATCCGCTGCTGCACATGTGCATCCTGGCATTCGCCTCTGATTTTGTGTTGATGAGCACGGCCATGCTGCCGCACGGGGTCTCTTACGTTCAGTCGAACATGCAATCGGCCAGCCTGGACCATGCCATGTGGTTCCACCGCGATTTCCGGGTCGATGAATGGCTGCTCTACGACATGGACGCGCCCAACGCATCGGCCTCGCGGGGCATGAACTTCGGGCGCATCTTCACGCAGGGTGGCGCGCTGGTCGCCACCGTGGCGCAGGAAGGCCTGATGCGCTTGCGGGAGGTGCCGGAAAAGTATTGATGGGTTTGGCTGCTTGACCTTGCTGCAGTCAATGTCAAAGGTTTGACATGTCGCGTCTCTATAAAAGCCAGATCACGCCATTCGGCGCTGGCTTTTATGGAACCACCCGCATGAACATCGTCAAGCAAACAGCAGTCATCGCCGCATTGGCCACGGCGGGGTTGATGGGCCAAGCCCAGGCGCAGACCTGGAACACCCTGGGCGGTGCAGCGCCCATCATCATTGCGCACCGGGGCGCCAGTGGTCTGCTGCCTGAGCACACGCTGGCGGCCTACGCCAAAGCCATCGAGCAAGGCGCGGACTTCATCGAGCCTGACGTGGTGCTGACCAAGGACGGCGTCATGATCGCGCGCCATGAACCCGTTCTGGATGGCACCACCGACGTGGCGAGCAAGTTTGGCGCGGATCGCCAAACCACCCGGGTGCTGGACGGCGTGTCGACCAAAGCGTATTTCGCCAGCGATTTCACCTTGGCCGAGATCAAGACCCTGCGCACCATTCAGCCTCGCGCTTCGCGAGACCAAAGCTTCAACGGTTTGTACGAGATCCCGACCTTGCAAGAAGTGGTGAACCTGGCCAAGGCCAAGTCAGTGCAGACAGGGCGCTCCATCGGCATCTACCCGGAGGTCAAGCATTCGGCCTTCCATTCGGCCATCTTTGGTGCCAGGGTTCTGGAAGACAAGCTGGTGAGCACCTTGCATGCCGCCTATGGCAACAGTGCCGCCGCGCCGGTGTTCATCCAGTCGTTCGAGGTCAGCAACCTGAAGTACCTCAATGGCCAAACCAACCTCCGCCTGGTGCAGTTGGTCGACGCCGATGACGTCAAGCCGGATGGCTCACTGAGCCTGGTGGCGCCCTACGCCCAGCCTTACGACTTCGTGCTGGGGGGTGACCCCAGGACCTTCGCGGATCTGCTCACCAAGGCAGGCCTGGCGGAGATTGCCACGTACGCGGATGGCATTGGCCCGTGGAAGCCTTACTTGCTGAAGACGGTGGACGATGGGGTGGACCGCGATGGTGATGGCGTGATCACCGCTTCTGACCGGCGCATTGATGGCAGCACGGGCGTGATCGAAGCGGCCCATGAGGCTGGCTTGTTGGTGCATGCCTACACGTTCCGGGACGATGCCGGAAAGTACGGCGTCACCGATCCTGCCCTGGAGATCGCGACTTACCTGAAGCTGGGCGTGGACGGCGTGTTCACGGACTTCACCGCCACCGGCGTGGCCGCGCGCTCAGCCGTGCCTGAGCCGGGGGTCGCCCTGCTGTGTTTGGCGGGCTTGGCCGTGGCCGCAGGCATGAAGCGCCAGCGCCGTGCCCCTGGCGAGGCGAAGTCCTGACCCAAGGTGCCTCGATCGGATCATGCGTCATCCATCAAGGCGTCATCCCGCCTTGGTCTGATGTACAGCAAGTCTTTCACCCAACCTGGAGCGTGTCATGTCGTCCCTCAAATCCGCCTTGCTGGCAGCACTGAGCACTTTGGCCCTGGCCGCCCATGCCACCTCCACACCCTTGGCCGCTGATGGCCAATGGCAGTCATTCGGTGTTGATAGCTTTGCCGCCGTGTCCGGTGGCACAGAGTGGATCGTCAACGATGACACCAACGCCTCCGGCTACGGCACGGCGTTGGATTTCACCTTCACCATCGACGCGGGCTTTGTGGGCCAGTTGACCGTGGTGGATGCCAGCCTGGCAGGTGATGTCTTCAATGTGTTCAACCATGGCAGCCTGCTGGGCGCCACCAGCAGCGTGCCTGTTCAGCTGTATGGCAGCGCCCCCGACATCGGCGATGACCATGACGCCGCTTTGCTGAACAGCGCGTTCAGTCATGGCGTGTTCACCCTGGGTGCGGGCCACTACAGCATCAGCGGTGTGCTGGCGCAGTCCCTGATGCTGGACGACGGCGCCGGTGGCCTCAGCCCGATCAATGCCACCTCAGGTGCGCTGAAGCTGAGCGTGAGCGCCGTTCCCGAACCATCGACGCTGGTGTTCGCCGTGCTGGGCCTGGCCTGGTTGGTCTCCTCGCGCCGCACCTCGTTGCGCTGACCCCTTCGCGCTGATCCACATCCATCCGGGAGTTTCCACATGATCGTTCGTACCTTGTGCGCCAGCCTGGCGCTGGCCTGCTCGGCCGGTGTCACCGCCCAGACCACCGCCCCCAAGCCCTCCTTTACCGTCAAGATCATTGGCTTCAATGACTACCACGGCAACCTGGAAACGCCGGGCACCTTCGGTGTCAACACGCTGGTGCCGACGGCTAGCCGTCCGGCCGTTGGGGGTGCCGAGTACATGGCGGCCTACGTGGCGCGCATGAAGTCGACCAATCCCTTGAACGTGGTGGTGGGCGCGGGTGACTTCATCGGCGCCACACCGCTGATTTCTGCCTTGTTCTTTGATGAGCCTGCCGTGGAAACGCTCAACAAGATCGGCGTGGAGTTCAACGCGGTTGGCAACCACGAGTTCGACAAGGGCAAGGACGAACTCAAGCGACTGCAAAGCGGTGGCTGCAAGTTCAATGGCAGCGTGCAAGAGCCCAACAGCTGCAAGGGCTTCGGCTCTGCTGTGGCGGGCAGCTTCGATGGGGCCAAGTACAAGTGGCTGTCGGCCAATGTGTTGGACTCGGCCACTGGCAAGCCCTTGCTGCCGGCTTATGGCGTGAAGACGTTCAACGGCGTGAAGGTGGCCTTCATCGGCATGACCCTCAAGGGCACCCCCGGCATCGTCACGCCCACGGGTGTGGCCGGGCTGAGCTTTCAGGATGAAGCGGACACGGTCAACGCCCTGGTTCCTCGCCTGCGCGCCCAGGGCATTGAATCCATCGTGGTGCTGTTGCACCAGGGTGGTTTTCAGAACCAGGTCACGGGCCTGTCAAACCAAGCCATCACCAGCGACATCAACGGCTGCACCGGCGATCTGAAAAATGCCGACGGCACCGATTCCGACCTGCGCGCCATCGTCAAGCGGCTGGACAATGCGGTGGACCTGGTGATCAGCGGCCACACGCACACGGCCTACAACTGCTCGGCCAACACCATGGATGTGCGTGGGACCTCGCTGAGCAATGCCGTGACGACGGCCCGTGCTGCCGGCCTGCCCAACAAGGTTGGCCGTCTGGTGCCGGTAACCAGCTCCAGCGCCTTTGGCCGCGTGCTGACCGAGGTGGACGTGACCATCCATCCCGCCACACGCGACATCGTGGCCGTGAGCCCGCGCAATGTGTTGGTGGACCGCACCGATGCCGCGATCAACAACGCCATTGCCGCCCACCCTGAGGTCAAGGACGTGGTGAGCGCCTACAAGGCCGCCGCCTCACCGCTGGCCAATGCGGTCATCGCCACCATCACAGGCCCCATGAGCAACGGCGCGAACACCGCCGGTGAGATGGAGGCGGGTGACCTGATCGCGGATGCCCAACTGGCCGCAACGCAGCCGGCCAGCCTGGGCGGTGCCGTCATCGCCTTCATGAACGCCGGTGGCGTGCGCAACCCCGGCTTCGTCAACGCCGCAGGCACCTATCCCTACGACCTGACCTACGGCAATGCCTTCACCACCCAGCCCTTCGGCAACAGCCTGGTGACGTTGACGCTGACGGCCCAGCAGCTCAAGGATGTGCTGGAGCAGCAGTTCAGTGGCTGCAATGGCCAGACGGCCAACCGCATCATGCAAGTCTCCAATGGCCTGAAGTACACCTGGAACTCGGCCGGCACCTGCGGCACCCGCATCACCGAGGTGACGCTCACCCCGACGGATGTGACGGTGACACCGCCGGTGGTGACTGGCCCCACCGAGGTCCTGGTTCTGGGGGGCGTGGTGCACAGCCCCACCAAGACCTACCGCGTGACCGTGAACAACTTCATGGCCACCGGCGGTGACGGCTACGGCGTCTTCCTGGGTGGTGCGGCCCAGTTGGGCGGCGCACAAGACATTGATGCGCTGACGGCGTATCTGGCCGCCTTCAAGAGCCCCAACCCGGCCTACAACCCCTTGAGCGCCGTGCTGGCCAAGCCTCGGATCACGCGGCAGTGATCATCGCTCGCCGCTGGCCCGTGGGGTGGGCCGTCGCGCTGAGCGTGGCGTCATCCTTGGGGGTGGCTGGCCCCGCGCCAACCGGGGCACCCTCTGCCCAGCACCCTCCGCATCTTCATCACCATGATGAGGAGGCGGGCAGCACGCCACAGTCACTGGCCGAGCGTGAGCGCCTGCTGGTCAAGGGCGAGAGCAGCCTTCACACCGGTGACGTGGAAGGTGCGCGGCAGGCCTTCGAGCAGGCTGCGCTTCAGGCCCATGCCGCCCACATCGAGTTGGGCATCCTGCGCACCCACATGCAAGCGGGGGAGTACCGGCCAGCACTGGCCTTTGCGGCCCACACCGCAGGCGTTCATGCTGATGAGGTGGAGGGCAGGGTGTTCTACGCCTGGCTGTTGAACCTGGGTGGCCAGGTGGCCATGGCCGAGCAAACCCTCCAGCAAGCCGAAGCCAGCGCGCCTGATCACCCGATGGTGAAGGCGGCGCGCCAACGCTTTGACACCGGTGCGTTGTTGGCAGAGGGCGCCTTGCTGTCCCTGCCAGCCCGGTTGGCGCCTTTCGCCACGGGCGTGACGGTGGGCCGTGATGCCAGGGCGGCGGGCACGGCCTTGCTGCTGGCCGATGGGCGGCACGCGCTGGCACCGCGTGCCGCCTTGCCGCCTGCTGGATCGATCTGGTTGCGCAATGGCTTGGGGCAGACAGTGGCGGCCTTGGTGGATCAACAGGACGAATCTTTGGGGCTGGTGCTGCTGACCTTGTCGCAGCCACTGCCTGTGGCTGGTGGGGAGCTCGTGCCGCCGCGAGACGCATTCCCCGGCTCGCCCGCCTTCGCCATCGACTACCCGATCGATGCCAGTGGCTTGCCTGCCTGGCCTGTGATGCGGCCGGGTTTTCTGGGCACGCCCGTGCCGGGGGCGGTGGCGGGCTTGCGGCGCCTTGGTGTCGAGTTGCCCGGCAGTGGCCCGCGCGGCGGCCCGGTGTATGACCAGGGTGGGCGCCTGGTCGGACTGGCACTGGGGCAGGGTTTTGACCGCATGATTTTGGCGGGTGCCTTGCGCCACCGGTTCGGCGAGCGCTTTGGCGCCCAGGCGGTGGAGCCGCGACCATCCCCACTCGCGGCTGACGAGTTGTACGAGCGCGCGATGAAGAGCAGTCTGCAAGTGCTTGTGTCAAGATATTGACATGGTTGAATTTGAACTCAAGCTGGAAGTGCCGCCCGTCCGAAAAGCTGAAGTGCTGGGTGCGTTGGAGCTGACGCGGGCACCGGCCGTGAGCCGTTCGGCTCATTACTTCGACACGGAGGACGGGCGTTTGTCAGCCAGTGGCCTGGCGTTGCGATTGCGCCGCGAAGGCCGGCGATGGGTTCAGACCTTGAAGGCCAGCGGGGACAGCCCGGTGCATCGCCTGGAAGACAGCGTCGCGGTACGTGCCCCCAAAGGCATCCCCTCCGTTGACCTTGACAGGCACGGCTCGCCCGGGGCGCGTGAAGCCTTGGAGCGCGCGCTCACATCCCCCGATTCGCCGCAATGGCCCGTGCTGGTGGAGCGCTTTCTGGTGAAGGTTTCGCGCCGCGCACGACACATCGAGTTGGCCGATGAACACCTGGAAATCGCTTTCGACGTGGGCACCATGGAGGCGGCCGGAAAAAAGCTTCCGATCTGCGAGCTGGCGATCAAGCTCCAATCGGGCGGCAGTTCCGAGCACATGTTCGAATTGGCGAAGCGCTTGGTCCACGAGCACCATCTTTGGCTGAGCCTTGAGTCCACGCCCGTCACCAAAGCGTTGAAGGTCAATTTTGATCCTGATGATGAGGGCGATCAGCAGTTGCGGGCGATGGTCCGTCACTGCCTTTGGCAGATTTTGCCGAACGCCAGCAAAGTGGCCGCAGGGAGTGAGGACTCGGAGCAGGTGCACCAGTTGCGCGTGGGCTTGCGGCGCCTGCGCACCGTGCTGCGAGAGGTGGGTGGCTTGGCGCCAGATGTGGATCCCTCGTGGGAAACGCCTTTGTCGGGCACCTTCCGCCAGTTGGGGGTGTGTCGAGATCAGGAGTCCATGGCCAAGAACCTGCAGCCACGCTTGCTGGCCGCCGGGGCACCCGAAGTGGCCTCCTGGCCGCCACCGATGACGGTGGCCGTGGCGCCCAGCCTGGCGGTTCGTGACCCAGGCTTTCAAACCGCGCTGCTGGGTGTGTTGGCTTTCAGCCTTCGGCGGAAGGTGGATCCGCTTGGAAAGTGCCCTTCATCCCGTAGGGTGTTCGCGAAGAAGCTCAACAAGCTTCACGTCAAGGTGATGTCCGACGGTCGGTGCTTCACCCAATTGCCCATCGAGCAGCAGCACCGCGTGCGAAAGCTTTTGAAGAGGCTTCGCTATCTCGCAGAGTTCGCCAAACCGCTGTTCAAGCAAGGCAAGGTCGAGCGTTATCTTCAACGCCTTCGCCCTGCCCAGGATGCCCTGGGGGCGCACAACGACGATGCGGTCGTCCTGGAGGCCTGGCAACGACATCCGCCCACGGATGCGGGGGCATGGTTTGCGGTGGGCTGGCTGTCGGCCAACCAGGTCCACACGGCGGAAATTTGTCGCCACGCCTTGAAGCAGATCAGCAACTCAGACAGGTTCTGGGCCTAGCGCCTCGAAGCTGCTTTAAGCGCGCGCGTCTCCCCAACGCAAGGTGGTGCTTTCATCGCCGTGGTAGGTGGTGTGGCCATGGCGGTCCACACAGTACTGCGGCGAGGCAATGACCTCGTTGAGTGTGGCGCCTTCACTCAAACGCGTGTACTCAAACAAGGTGCTTCTGACCACGGTGCTGTTCTTGCGCAAGGTGCAGCCGTGCCCAATCCAGCTTGGCCCCTCGATGGTCACACCTGATTCAATGCAAGACCCGGCGCCGATGTACACCGGCCCGGTGATGTTGACGGTGTTCCAGTCGATGCGCGTGTTCAGACCCACCCACACGCCCGGCCTGACCTCTGTGCCTGGCATGCGCATGTCTGCCATTTCTCCGCGCAGCACCCGCTGGCACACCGACCAGTAGTCACTGACGCGGCCGATGTCGATCCAGTTGAAGGTTTGACGCTGCGCGTAAAACGGCAACCCTTGTTCAGCCATCAAGGGAAACAATTGGCTGCCAATGTCGAACTCCACGCCAGGTGGCACGATCTCCAGAATGGCGGGCTCGAAAATGTAGATGCCGGTGCTGGCCAGGTTCGATTTGGCTTTGCTGGCCTTGGGCTTTTCTTGAAAGGAGGTGACCTTGCCTTCACGATCGGCTACCACGATGCCGTAGTTACTGACTTGATCCTCAGCGACCTCCAAGGTCACCACGCTGGCCATCGCCTTTTTGGCGTGATGCTCGATCAGCGCCGCATGGATGTCCAGATCGATGATGGCATCGCCACACAGCACGATGGTGGTCTCGTCAAAGAAGCCACTGAAGTCCTGGATTTTGCGCATACCGCCCGCCGAGCCCAGGGGTTTGGGCATGATCTCGCCATGCTCACGCACCCCTTCGTAGGAGTAGCCGATTTCGACGCCCCAGCGGTGCCCATCACCGAAATAGTTTTCAATCTTCCAATGGTTGGAAGCCACGTTCACCATGATTTCCTTGACGCCATAGCGGGCCAGCAGCTCGATGAGGTACTCCAGGACCGGTTTGCCCAGGATGGGGATCATGGGTTTGGGTGTTCGCTTGGTCAAGGGCCGGATGCGTGTTCCCTGGCCTGCGGCCAAGATCATTGCTTTGGTCATGTCACTGTGGGTCTGGTTGATGCTGATGCATGGGCACTGTCATCCCATCAAACCAGAAATTGGCGTCAGCTTGGTGACAGGTCAAGACCTCATGGGATGAACCAGGCCCGATCGCGCGCCTTGACATGGGCCTCCACCGCACAGAGGAGGCAAAGCCCCGCGTGAAGCCTGCGTTGACGGGTGGTGGGGGCCAGCGAGACAGTGGTCTGACCCGGGGTAGCAGACCCCTTGACCGTGAGTCCGTTCGCCAATGCCTTGCTTTCGAAATCGGTCATGGGCGTTCCCTCCCTGCGAACTGGCGTGCCCGCGCCGGTTCAGTTCAGCGCCCACCCTCTTTTGCACTGCTGGGTGCCCGAGGTGTCGGGTGTGGCATCAGGGTAGAAGGTGCGAATGCCCTGCTTGCGCCGCACGAAGACGGTCGCGTAGTTCTCTGGGCCATCCGCCACCTGCTGAAGGCAGGCCACGCTGTCGCTGCTGGGCGTCGGGTTCTCCGAGAAGGCCCGCGTGGCGGCCTTGAGGATGTCGGCGGCGCTGAAGGTGAGGGCATAGCCTTTGATCTCATGCGAGATCCACCGACCGTTGGCTTTCTTCATCTTCACGCCCATCGAGTAGATGCTGCCGGGCGTGACTTCGTTCATCGAGAAATTGGGCTGGCGACAGGCTTCGCCGGTCTTCTGCAGTTGCTGGTAGCGGCCCTGGTAGTGCAGGCCGCCGATTTTTGGGTCGATCTCGGTCTCGCCGCAGAAGATGTGGTCGAAGGCGTGCACGTCATACCAGGCCTTGACCAGGTCTTGCAGGTACGCATCCTGATCCTGGGTGGGGGCCGTGTCGCCGAACACCTTGCCACTGGTGAAGCTCATCAGGTCGGTGAGCACTTCGGGGTGGGCCTTCATGAGCTTGACGAACTCGACGCGGCCCGTGACCTTGCCGGAAGGGCCGCACATTTGGTTCACGGCCTCGCCAAAGGCGTCGATTGCTGGTGGCGGCGGTGTGATGTCGGCGCTGGGGTTGTTCTTCACCCTCACCGGGTTGTCTTCGTGGTCAAAAAACGGCAGGCAGGTCTGGGGGCCAGGTTCGCCGGGGCCACTGCCCCCGGGGGCGGAGGTGAAAGGCGGCCGGTCCGCGTTGTATTTTCCGCAGCTCAGCGGCAGCCAGCGGCGACTGCCCGGGGTCGCGATGTAGGCATGGGTGCCCTGGGTTGTGGCGTTCTCGCCGTAGGCCTGGAATGTCTGGCCTGCGCGGACATGCAAGGCGCCTTTACCCTTGCTGATGCCCTCGCTGGCTTTGCAAGACTTGGTCACCTGGAAACGGACGGGCTCCACAAACAGCGCCTGCGCGCTGCTGCTGGAGGCCACCCCGATGAGCGTCAGGCAGACGAGCGTTGTTCTCGCCACTTGAGCATCCCAGTCCAATGTGACGCCTGGATGTCAGGCGCCGGGGTCAAACACCGTGGTCTTTCAACCAGTCACGGGTCAGCTTCCAGGCATAGGTGGCGGCGGCCTTGTCGTACGTGGGCCGGTAGTCGGCATTGAAGCCGTGGTCCACGTTGGGAAACACCACGATCTCGGAGCCGCTGCCTGACTTGGCGACGCCTTCGCGCATCTTGGCAACGGCCTCGGGTTTCACGTAAGCGTCTTTGCCCGCGTACAAGCCCAGCACGGGCGCTTTGACCTCGGCCCCGAACTCGATGGGATCGCGTGGCTTGATGGGCGACTTCATGCCTTCGAGCAAACCGTAATAGGCCACGGCCGCCTTGAGCTTGGGGTTGTGCAAGGCATAGACCCAGGCTGTGCGGCCGCCCCAGCAGTAACCCACCAGGCCCACGTGGTCGGCATTGGCGTGGCCGCTGGCTTTGGCGAAGGCCACGGCGGCGTCGAGGTCGGCGCACACCTGGGCATCAGGCACCTTGGACACGACCTCACTCAGGATGGCCCCGATGTCGGTCATCTTGGAGACATCGCCCTGGCGCGCGAACATCTCGGGCGCGATCGCGTAGTAACCCAGCTTGGCGAAACGGCGGCACATGTCCTTGATGTGCTCGTGCACGCCAAAGATTTCCTGAACCACCAGGATCACGGGGTGCTTGCCCGCTTTGGCGGGGCGGGCCACATAAGCGGGCACCTTGCCATCGGCGCTGGGCACTTGCACCTCACTGACGACCAGGCCTTTGGTGTCGGTGCTGATGGCTTGGGCAAGCAGGGGCTCTGAGGCCAAGGCAAAGCCGGTGGCCAGCGAGGTCACCACGAAACCCCGACGCGAGAAGCCGTTGGATTCAGGCGTGGCAGCCGGGGGATTGCGAAAATCGATGGCCTTGCGGCCGTAGTCCATGAGCTTCATAGGGTCCGATCAGTGGCGTGGTGGTCAATGATTATGGCAACAGGAATCACAAGGTCAACTCAAAGCCCTCGACCAGAACGCCGGGTGTGGTGATGGACGCGAGTTGCCGTTGCCCATAGGTGTTGGTGTCTTGGTGCACCTCGGCCCGATCGGTCAACGCGATCAGGCGGGGGCCAAGCAGGTTCAGCAGGTCGTCGTCGAAGCGCATCACCTGCAGCGGTGCCACCAGCTCGCCGTTCTCTACCCAGAAGCAGGCGAAGCGGGTCATGCCGGTGACGCGGCAATGCTGGCGGTCGCTGTAGTTCAGGTAGTGCAAGTTGCTGATGTACAGGCCCGTGCCCAGGGCTTGGAGCACATCGGCCTCGGGCAGGGTGCCGGGGGCCAGGCTCAGCGCCTGCGGGTTCTCGCCAGCCAGTGCGCCGTTGGTGGGCAAGCCGAACTCAAGGGCCGAGCGTGGCGAGCACAGGCTGCCGGTGTGTTGCCCATGGCTTACCAGCGGCACGGGGCCGGGGCCGGTGAAGCCCTCGGGCGTGAAGGCCGGGGCGATGCTGCGGCCGGTGTCTTCGGTCAGGTGCACGCTGGCATGCAAGCTGGCTTCACCGCGCACCAAGCGCATCAGCGGAGAGGTGCCCACGGCTTGTTCCTTCTGGCTGAAACCGCCCCAGGCCAGCGTGCCCAGCAGGTCGGACACGGCCGCAGGGGCGAAGTAAGCTCGGTAGCGGCCGGGGGGCAAGGCCTTGGGCGGCAGGCCCAGCAGTGGCAGATGCGCGGCACCTTGCTGAAGTTGCCTTGCCCACGCATCGCTCGACCAGTGCTGACCGGCCTGCACGGCTTTGATGGCCTTGTCGGTGGCATGGTAGAGGCACCAGTCGAAGCTGAAGGTGTCCACGCGGTGCCAATGGCGTTGCCCACGGCTGTCGGCATAGGCGCGCACCAGGGGGCCACTGGCCATGAAGCCCACCAGGTCCAGGCCTTGGGCATGTGAGGCCACCGCGTCGATCACGGTGCGGGCACTGGGCAGTGTGCCCGGCTCATCGCGGCAGGTCGTGGCTGCGCCGTCGGGCCGCAGCAGGTGAGGGTCTTCCGGCAGGAAGGGCAGATCGTGGTTCAGCGCCGTTTGCGCGGCCAACAGCAAGGCGGTGTCGCGCTTCAAATCACCGGCCAAGGTCAGGGTGCTTTCGGCGCAGCGCGCGCCTTGGGTCAAGGTCAAGGTGGCGTAGGCCTGGCTGACTTGCGTGGCCTGGCGCACTTTCGCGTGGTTGAAGCGGATGAAGGTGCTGTCTTCAGCGGCGATGTGCAGGCTGCAGTGCAAGCTTGCCGGGGTGGCATCGAGCACGGCATCGGCCAGCGTGTCGAGGTAGTGGCGATCGGTCAGGTTCATGGACATGGTCTTCTTCAGGCTCCGCCAAAAACCGACACGTCGGTGAACTTGCACACCGGGGCGGCGTGGCCCACCCGGACGATCTGAGAGGGCTCGCCTTTGCCGCAATACGGGGTGCCCATCACCTGGAAGGTGCTGGCATCGCCCACCATGGCCAGCGACCGCCAGAAGGTGGCCGACACGCCGCGGTAGTTGGGGTTGCGCACCACCTCGGCCAACTGGCCGTGGCGGACCATTTGCCCGTATTCACAGCCAAACTGGAACTTGTTGCGCGAGTCATCGATGCTCCAGGAGCAGTTGGTGTGCATGAGCACGCCATGGTCGACCGAGGCGATGATCTGCGCCAGGCTGGCATCGCCGGGTTCGACGTTGAGGTTGCTCATGCGGTCGATGGGGGCGCGGTTCCAAGATGACGCCCGCGTGGTGGCGAGGCCGCCCAGCTTGAAGCCGAGGGCCTGTGCGCGCGACTGCGAGATGGCCCCGCCCAGCGCTTGCTTCAAGATGCCGCCTTCGATGATGCGCTGGCTTTGCGCGCTGGTGCCGTCGTCGTCGAAGGCGAAGCCCGCGAACTCGTGGGCTTGCTGCGGGTCGTGCGACACATTGAGCAGGTCGCTGCCATAGCGGTAGTGGCCGAACATGTCGAGGGTGACGAAGCTGGTGCCTGCGAAGTTGCGCTCGTCGCCCAGGATGCGGTCCAACTCCAGCGGGTGGCCAATGGATTCGTGGATCTGCAGCATCATCTGATCGGGCATGAGGACCAGGTCCATGAGGCCGGTGGGGCACGTGGGGGCCGTGGCCATCTCGATGGCTTGCTGCGCCACGCGGGGCCCGTCGGTGCGAAAACCCGAGCGCTCAATCACTTCCAGGCCGCCTTGCTGGCAAAAGCCGTTGTACTGTCCCGCCGACGAGCGGGTTTGCGTCACGCCCTTGACCTGCGCCGTGGCCTGGATGGACGGGGTCAGCATCTGCCAGTGTTGCTCGGCCTGGGCGCCATCGCTGGTGAGGTGAAGTTGATCCACCTGCACGGTCCACAAGCTCGCTTGCCAATCAACGATGCGCTCGTCCACCCGCGTGGCAGTGCTGACAGCGCGCAGCAGCTCGAACTTGTCGGCCAGGCTCATGTGCGCACTGTCGCGCGCCACCACGCTGTCGTAGCGGCCTGTCGGCTGGGGCATGCGCAGTTGGCTGGGGTCGAACACGGTGATGCCCGCAGTGGCTTGGGCCAACTCTTGGGCTCGGGCAAAGGCGGCCTTCAGCCCAGCCACCGAGGTGTCGCTGGTGGCGGCATAGCCCAGCCCGCCGCCTGCGATCACGGTCACCATGGCACCGTCGTCGCGCAGCACGGCGGGTGGCTGCGCGATGTCCTGCCTCACCAACAGGCGCTGGCTGCGCTCGCTCACGCCTCGCACTGCCCAATGATCGACCCCTGCCGGTGCGGCCTGGTGGGCGTGGTTTGAAAGTTGGTCCAGCATTTGTTCTTTCAGGTCAAGGGCAGCAGGAGCGTCGTCAGCGCGTGCAAGGCCAGCCCCACCAGCCCACCGACCAAGGTGCCATTGATGCGGATGAACTGCAGGTCTCGGCCCACGCTCAACTCGATCTGGTCCACCAGTTGGCGCTCGTCCCAACCCTTGACGGTGGTGGCGATGTGGGTGGTCAGGGTGGTGCGCAAGGTGCCGGCCAGTTTCTCGGCGGCGGACAGCACGTGCGTGTTGATGGCCTCGCGCAAGTGACCGTCTTCGGCCAATTTTTGCCCCATGCGCAGCAGGCCTTGCTCCAGGTAGCGGCCCATGGATGACGTTTCCTTGGCCAGGTCTCGCTTGAGTGCAGCGTGGATCTCTGCCCACAAGCCGTTGACGTAGTCATGCAGGGCGGGGTGGTCGATGATCGTCATCTTGATCTCGTTGACGCGGTCAATCAGCGCGGGCTCGTTTTTCAGGCGCTCGATGAAGCTTTGCAACCAGTCTTCGTATTGCACCCGAACCGGGTGCTGAGGATCGGACATCACCTCTCGCATCTCGCTGATGATCGCCACCGCCAGCCGGTCGGCCAGGTTGTCGCCCAGGTCGTCGACGGACTTGATGATGTTGACGGCCTTGATGATCTTGGGCCACTCGCTGCGGGCGTGCTTGACCATCAGGCCTGACAGCTTTTGCCGGGTCTCCGGGTTGTCGAGGTAGTTGCCCAGGTTCAGCAACGCTGCGTCCAGCATTTCGTGGTGCCGACCATCCTTGGTGAGCAGGCCCAGCACATCGCCGCCCAAAGAGGCCGCGTTCCAGGTGCGCACCTTGGCCACCACGAACTGGTGGATCGCTTGCCGAACGGCGGTTTCGTCCAGCAAGTCGAGCGCCTCCAGCGCAATGGCCCGGGCCGAAGCGCTGAGTTGCTTCACATTGTCCGGCTCGCTGACCCACTGGCCCAGGCGAGCGGCGGGGTCGAACACCGACAGCTTGGACAGCAGGGTTTGCGGATCCAGGAAATGGTCGCGCACGAACACGGCCAGGCTGTCGGCGATGCGGCCTTTGCTGGCGGGGATGATGGCCGTGTGGGGAATGGGCAGGCCCAGTGGCCGCCTGAACAGGGCGACCACCGCGAACCAGTCGGCCAGGGCACCCACGGCGGCGGCTTCGCAAAAGGCCTTGGTCCACGCCCAGGCGCCTTGGCCCCCCATCCACTGGCTGAGCGCCAGGCCGGCGATGGCCAGCAGCAGCAAACCCAGGGCGAGGGCCTGCATGCGCCGAAGTGGCTTGGCGCGCGGGTCTTCGGCGGCTGAGTGGCTCGACGGCATCAGCGGCTCCACCGCGCGGTGCGCCCGTATTCGCGGTAACCCAGGCGCCGGTAGATGGCTTCTCCCATGTGCGAGGCCTGCAAGGTCACGGCATGTGCGCCACGCTCGAAGGCCAGGTTGGTGGCCATGGCCGTGCAGGCGGCGGCCAGGTTTTCCAGAGAAGCAGCAATCTCGGGCATGGGGGACTCACCTTGATTTGTGTTTGAACAAGGAGGATACCCGGGGCCTATGCCACTCAGGCGATGGGGGCGGCGTCCAGCCAGGTCCCCGGCTTCAACCCATCCAGGGCGTAGGGGCCGATGGCCGCGCG
This sequence comes from Aquabacterium sp., assembly GCF_029946005.1. Taxonomy (GTDB): domain Bacteria; phylum Pseudomonadota; class Gammaproteobacteria; order Burkholderiales; family Burkholderiaceae_C; genus Aquabacterium. Next base: position 78,141 of record NZ_JAQSDR010000030.1, on the reverse strand, counting down.
GATCAGCCGCAGCGTGGGAAAGCCCACGGCGGCCGTCATGCGACGCACCTGACGGTTGCGGCCCTCTCGGATCACCAGCTCCACCCATGCCGTGGGGATGGCCTGGCGCACGCGGATGGGGGGGGCTCGGTCCCAGATGGCCGGTGGCTCGTCCAGCAAGCGGGCCAGGGCCGGCAGGGTGAGGCCGTCTTTCAGCGCCACGCCTTGCCGAAGGGCCGCCAGGGCGGCTTCGTCGGGTACCCCTTCAACCTGCACCCAATAGGTTTTCTCCATCTTGAAACGCGGGTCGGCGATGCGCGCCTGCAGCTGGCCATCGCTGGTGAGCAGCAGCAGGCCTTCGCTGTCGGCATCCAGCCGCCCGGCCACGTAAACGCCAGGCAAGTCGATGAACTCCTTCAGGCCGCGCCAGCGTCCTTCGTCGGTGAACTGGCTGAGGACGCCATAAGGCTTATTGAAACGGATCAGGCGCGAAGCAGGGGCGGGGTTCATGGCGACATCCTAGCGGTGATCCCCTTTTCTGATAGCGTGCCGACATGACCCACCTTGCTTTGCCCGCCCTTGACTTCTGGACCGTTCACTGCGACGGCAGCGCGGTGCCCAACCCCGGCCGCATGGGCCTGGGCGTGGTGATGACCGACCCTGATGGCGTGAGCCACCGCTTTTCTCAGGCCACTCACGCGATTGGTTGCAACAACGAGGCGGAATTGCGGGCCCTGATGGCGGCGCTTGAGGCCTTGAAGTCGCGCGGGGTGACCAAGCTCTGTGCCTACAGCGACAACAGCGTGCTGGTGGAGCAGCTCACCGATGCGCGCAGCAAGCCCATTGCGCGGCTGGCCGCCCTGTTTGACGAAGCCCGGGCGCTGCTGGCGGCGTTTGAGCAGGCCAGCTTGCGCTGGATACCTCGGCACCGCAATGTGGAAGCAGATGCCTTGGCGCGTGCGGCCATGGGGTTGCCGCTCAAGCCGCTGGCCAAGGCGTCCAAGCGCAGGCGTTGAGGAGGGGCGGATCGCCGCCATTCCGCAGAAACCCGCAGACGCTGGCACGGGTGTTCCTGATCCAATCCGTGAAGTTGTCACAACGGAGCACACCCATGATCAGCAAGCAGTCAGTGGCGCGGAGCCTGACCACCCTGGCTTTGGCCGGCACGGCCTTCGCCGCCCACGCGGTCACTTATTTTTCCTGGCAGACCGTCGAGCTGCCCGTGGCCTCGGGCGCTTCGTGCGGCAATGGCACCCCTTACCGCTTCTTCGTGAACCGCACGCCCCTGACCAACCGCACCATCGTGGTCTACGAGGGTGGTGGCGCTTGTTGGGATCAGAAGTCCTGCCTGGGCGGCGACCTGCTGTCGGCCTCCAACCCCGATGGCGTTCCCAGCAACTACATGGCGGAGCTGCCACACCAGTTGTCCACGCCCTTCACCTCGCGCGTGAACCCGCTGCAAACCGTGCGCACGCAAGGCTGGAACATCGTGTTCGTGCCGTATTGCACTGGTGATGTCCACACCGGCAACGCCACGGCCGTGTACGCCGATGCCGACCCGACCAAGCCCCTGGCCTACCTGCACCGGGGCTCAATCAACAGCGAGGGCGTGGCCGCCTGGCTCAAGGCCAACATGCCACGTCCTGACCAACTGCTGGTGGCTGGATTTTCGGCCGGTGGGGCAGGGGCCACCGCCAACTATGGCGTGATCCGCAATGCGCTGAATCCCAAGAAGTCCGCCATGCTGGCCGACTCGGGCCCGCTCTACCCGGCGCCCCGTGCCGGCACCGCCGCGCAGTACCCTTCGCTGCCTTTGCAAAACAAGATCCGCGTGGCCTGGGGCCTGGATGGCCCCAATGGTTTGGTCACCAAGCTGCTGACGCAGTACCCGGACGCGGGCGATGCCAACAACCTGGGCTCGATGACCACGGGCCTGGCCAAGATCTTCCCTCAGGATCGCCTGGGCTACGCGTTGTTCCAGCAGGACGGTGTGTACTCGGATTTTTCGTACACCAAGTTCAACCCCGAGATCGCGGCGGCCACGGGGGATGCCAAGGCCCAGTTGCTGAACGTCAAGTGGCGGCAGGACATTGGCCACTGGATCGGTGCCATCCAGCCGCACCAGAACGTGGGCTACTACGTGCCCTACGCCCGCGACATCATCAACTCGCACTGCCTGACCACGCTCACCTTCGGGGGCACGGCGATCAAGGAATCGAACCTGAAGAACGTGAGCAACTTCATCGACAACCTGCTCGATGGCACCGGCACGCCCTTGCGCGTGGTGGAGGTGGCACAGGTCAAGCAAGAGGCCTTCCCCGGCTTCTGGGGCAGCTTGATCAACCCCATCCTGGCCTCGCTGGGGTATTGATGGACCACGGTCACTTCGCGTTGACGATGCCCTTGAAGTCGTAGGGCACGACGATGGTGTGAACCTTGCCGGAGGCGACGCCTTCGGCGATCTTCAGGTTGGCCATCGCATTCATGTAGCCGATGGCGCCTGCGTTGGCGTTCAAGGCCGCGATGCGCTCGGCCTCTTTCTTGGCGGTCTGCACTTCCACTTCCTTGGTCTTGAGCTCGTTCTGCGCGCGGACCAGTTCGTTGGCGCTGTTGACGATGACATCGGCCGGCGTGATCGCGCGCACCTGCACCTGCGAGACCGTGATCTTGTCGGCCAGCTTTTCTTCGGTCAGCGTCTTGATGATGTTCTCGCGGATCTGCTGTTCGATCAGCGGGCGGTTGTCCGACATCTTGAGCGACTCGTAGGCGCGGGCCACCTTGTAGGCGGCATTGCGGGCGCTCAGTGCCACGTAGTTCTGCATCAGCAGGATGTCGTCGTTGTGCTCCGCCATGCCGTGAAAAGTGCGGTTCTTGGTGGTCCACAGCTCGGACACGGCCGAGGGGTTGACGTTGTAGACCACCGTCATGTCGAAGTCCTTGACCGTGGAGTTGTCCGAGGCCAGCGGCGTCATGTTGTCCACGCCCACGGCCACGTCCTGGATCTTGAAGGTGAGGATGCGGCCGACCAGTGTTTGGTTGAACGAGCCCGGCAGGCGCTCCACCGGGTCGGTGGTCTTGTCGAAGTTGATGCGCAAGCCCACCTCCCCGGTTTCGATGCGGGTGCAGCCCGACAGGGCGACGGCGGAGGCGATGGCCAATGTGCTGAAGCGTTTTTTCATGGGACTCCCGGTTCCGGTTCTACTCAAATGAGGGGGTGGATTTGCCGGGCATCATGCCAGCATGCCTTTGCCCGCCCCGCCTGGGCCCGTACACTTGAGTCCATGGAAATTGGGACATCATGAGCACGCAGCCTTCCGCTGTGCGGGGCGACGCCTATCTGATCGTGGACGACCACGCCTTGATCCGCGAGGGCATCGTGCGCGTTTTCAGCGACACCCGTCCCCAGGCCCGCCTGTTCGAGGCCAGCAGCCTGCAGCAGGCCATTGAAACCTTGCAGGGCGAGCACGGGCCCTCCATCGACACCGTGTTGCTCGATTTGCACTTGCCCGACAGCCGCGGTCTGGAGACGCTGCAAAGGATCAAGGCCGTGGCGCCCAACGTGGTGGTGGGCGTGGTCTCGGGCACCGACGACGACCAACTGGCCATGCAATGCCTGCAACAAGGCGCCGCCGCTTTTGTGCCCAAGCATGGCGACCTTGATCAGTTCGTGCAGGGCATCTCGGCCATGGCCAGTGGTGGCATCTACTTCCCGCGTGAATTGCTCTGGCAGGTCTCGGGCCGCTTGTCGGTGGTGGACAAGCCTGCTGCCCTCAGTGCATCCTTGGTGCGCTTGACACCGCGCCAGGGTGAAGTGCTGCGCCTGCTGCTCAAGGGCTTCTCCAACCAGGTCATCTCCAACGAGCTGGGCATCAGCTCGGAGACGGTCAAGCTGCACGTCAGTGCCTTGTTGCGGGCCCACAAGGTCAGCAGCCGGGTGCATTTGATCCTGGCCTGTGCGAACCCAAGCCCGCATGTCGCCTGAGCCTTCGCGCCAGGACAGTCGGTTGCTGTGCCTGTCGCTGCGGGGCTTGCCCCAGCAAGAGGCCGCCATCTGGATCGACATCTTGGGCAACGGCTGGCGCAACCATCCCAAAGCCCTGCCCATGCAGATCGTGGGCTTGCTGCTGATGGGCTTGCTGATCACCAAGTCAAACCTGCCCATGGCGCAGTGGCTGCTGCCCTGGGCTTGCATGATTCTGGTGTGCGCCGCAGTGACGCTGCTGGCGGTTCGCTTCAGGCAGATTCAATTGCACGCCGGCAACTACGGACGCTGGCGCGCCTTGCTGCTGGGGTGGCGCGCTGTGCACGGGGTGTCTGGCGGCGTGCTGTGCGCACTGCTGTATGGCGGCTTGACGCCTGAGTGGCAACTGCCCCTGCTGATCACCGTGGTGGTGTTCACCTACGGCCTGACGTTCTACGCGATCGAAGATTTTGGCTTGGCCATGGTGGGCACCGCGCCCGTCGTGCTCAGCTTGCTGGTGGCCTTGATGTGGCACGGCAGCTCGGCCGACCACTACATCGCCGTGTTGCTGGTGGCGGCCTGCATCAATGGCTGGTTGGCAGGCCGTGCTATTTCGATCCGCTTGTTCGAGGCTGCGCGCACGCGCCAGCGCAATGCGGTGCTGGTTGAAGAGTTGGCCCGCGAGGTGGACGAAGTGACGCGCGCCAAGGCCCAGGCCGACCAGGCCAACCGCGAGAAGAGCGAGTTCTTCGCCGCCGCCAGCCATGACCTGCGACAACCCCTGTACAGCCTGCAACTGCTGAGCGACCACCTGCGCAAGCAGCTCACCTCGCTTTATCAGATGGAGGTGGCCGACAAGCTGGGCGGCGCGCTGACCTCCATGCGGCATTTGTTCGAGCGCATGTTCGACGTGGCCCGCATCGAAGCGCAGAAGGTGGCGTGCCAGCCGCAAAACGTGTCGGTGCGCGACCTGTTCACCTCACTGGACCAGGAGTTCGCGCTGGCTTGCAGCGAGAAGGGCTTGCGCTGGTCCGTGCACCCCACGGACGACTGGCTCTGGACCGACGCCGTGCTGGCCCAACGCATGCTGCGCAATCTGCTGGAGAACGCGGTGCGCTACACCCAGCATGGCGAGGTGCGCTTGCGGGCGCGCCGCCGGGGTGGCCTGGTCCACTGCCAGGTGTGGGACACGGGCATGGGGATCTCGCGGGCCGATCGGCCCAAGGTCTTCAACGATTACTTCCAGGTGCAGAACACCGCGCGGCGTGCGCAGGATGGCTTGGGTTTGGGCCTGGGCGTGGTGCGCAGGCTCGTGGCCTTGACAGGCACCCGCGTGGCGCTGCATTCCAGGCTGGGCCGGGGCTCCTGCTTTGACATCGCGTTTGAGCCAGGGCAAGCGCAGCCACCCCAGGTCCCCGTTTCGCAGGTCGATGCGGCCACGACGCTGGGTGATCACGACTGCGTGCTCGTCATCGAAGATCAGGCCACTGTGCTGGACGCCGTGGTGACGGTGCTCCAGCACAGTGGCTACCGCACCCTGGGTGGCGAGAACGCGATGGCGCTGGTGCAGCAAGCCGCCGAGCAGGAGCTTGGGCCTTGCGTCGTCATCTGCGACTACCGCCTGAGCCATTCCTACAGCGGCTTCGATGCGATCGCCGAGCTGCGCCATGAACTGGGCGACGAGTTCCCCGCGATCCTGGTGACCGGCGACCTCGATCCGCAGATCCAGGCCCGGGCCGCAGAGCAGGGCATCCGCTTGATGCACAAGCCGCTGGACCGTGAGCAATTGCTGCAGGCCTTGCACCAGAGCACTACCCGCTCGGGTTAGTGCGCCTAACCCGCCAGGGCAGCCTTGAACGGGGGGTGGTTGATTGAGAGGTGGCCTTGAACAATGGCGCCACCAAATCCATTCAATCAAGGACCACCTCATGAACACATCAACACTGCGCCCTGTGCTGGGCGCACTGGCCCTGCTGGCCGCTGGCCAAGCCATGGCCTTGGGCGTGAACACCACGACTCAGATGAAGTGCTTCTACAAGGCCAACCCCACCACCACCGACCCCGAGTCCAACTACGTGTGGGCCCGCAACGGCTCGATCCTGTCGGTCTACAAGGTCAGTGGCAACTGGTTCAAGGATGGCGTGACGAGCATCAAGAACATGTTCTACACCAGCACCTCGCAAGCCACCTTGAAGTCGGTGTGCCAGAACACCTTCACCTTGATGGGCGTGAGCCAGCCCCTGTTGATGATCGCCGCGGCTGACACGCCGGTCGGCTTGAACTACACCATCTGGACCCACGACCCCGTCACGCAGCCCGCGAAGATCAGCAAGGTTGTGGTGTTTGGCGACAGCGTCTCGGACAACCATAACGTGTACAACGCCACCCACTGGGAAGTGCCCAGCCCGCACAGCTATGTGTCGGGCCGCTTCACCAACGGCAAGGTCTGGAACGAATACTTGACCGACAACCTGGGCGTGCCCAACTACAACTGGGCCGTGGGTGGTGCAGCCGCTGACGACTACTACGTGATCCCCGGCGTGGTCTCTCAGGTCCAGTCATACCGGGACTACATGGTGGCCGCGAAGAACTACAAACCGGCCAACACCCTGTTCACCATGCTGATCGGCGCCAACGACCTGATCAACTATGGCCGCACGGTGGAGTCGATCGTGGGCAATCAGCAGTCGGCCCTGCAAAGCCTGATCAACTCTGGCGCCAAGCAGATCCTGGTACTGAACGTGCCTGACCTGTCCAAGTCGCCGAAGATGTCGGCCGCGATGGGCTTCAAGACGCAGGCTGAGCGCGATGCGCTGTTCGCCAATGTGAACCAGCTCAACACCAATGTGGCGTCCCTGGTGGCCACGCTGAAGGCGCAGAACCCGACGGTGAACATCCGCTTGTTCGACACCCGCACGTTGGTCGATGACATGCTCAACAACCCGGTGGCTTATGGCGTCACCAACACCACGCAGTCCTGCCTGGACATCAACGACGATAACTCGATGAACTATGCGCAGACCCAAGGCATCCGCCCGGGCTGCACCAATGCCGACACCTACCTGTTCTGGGATTTGCTGCACCCCACGACCAAGGCCGCCCAGACCATCGCCAACCAGGTCATTCCTTTCGTGAGGGCCAACTACCCGGTGCAGTGAGCTTGGCAAGACGCAGGGTTTTTTCGATCCGTGCTTCCTCGGCCTGGCACTGGGGCCCCGACAAGACGGTTTGCATGTCGTCCAGCAGCACCCGGGTGCGCGCTGGCATGAGGCGGCGGCCAGGGAACACGGCCCAGGCATCGGTGGCGGGCGGGCGCCAATCGGGCAACACGGGTGCCAGCGCGCCACTGCGCAGGTGCGGCTCGACGAAATGATCGCCGACCAGCGCAATGCCCGCGTCCGACAGGGCCATGCGCATCAGCACCTCGGGCGAGTTGGCGGTGGCGCGGCCGGGTGGGATGCCCTCCCAGCGCGCCTGGTCGCGGTGCAACACCCAGGGCACGGGGTCGCCGCTGCGGCCTAGCAGGCGCAGGGCGTCGTGTTCCATCAAGGCTTCGGGCTCCGAAGGCTGGCCGCGCCGCGCCAGGTACCTGGGTGAGGCATACAGACCCGCGGTGAAGGTGGCGAGCCGCCGTGCCGCCAGGGTGCTGTCGTCAGGCAGGTCGCCCATGCGGATGGCCACGTCGAAGTTCTCGCCGATCAGGTCAACGCGGCGTGGCGTGAGGTCCAGCTCCAGCGAGATGGCGGGGTACTTCTGCACGAAGGTGGCCAGCATCGGGGCCAGTACATTGGTGGCGAAGTCTGCCGGCATCGACACCCGCAGCCGCCCGCTGGGCTCGACCTGGCGGTGCTGCGCCAGCAGTGAAGCTGCATCCACCTCTGAAGCGATCTGGTGCGCGTGTTCCAGCACGCTGTGGCCAAAATCCGTGAGGGTGAGCTGGCGGGTGGTGCGCAGCAGCAGTCGTTCGCCCAGTTGCGCTTCCAGGGCGGACACGCGGCGCGACACGGTCGATTTGGGCAAGCCCAGGCGCTCGGCTGCGCGTGTGAAACTGTGCTCGTCCACCACCCGGGCGAAGAGCAAAAGATCGTTCGCTTCCACGTTCATTGCCGCCACCATTGTTCTGCCAGTGGAACAATGTTATCCAATTCAAGGTCTTCCGCAAGTCTGTGGGGATAATTACAGTGAGTCCATCGCTTCAACACTTTCTGCCAAGGACTCACCATGAACATCTTGCAAATCAATTCCAGCTCGCGCCCTGACGCTTCGCACTCCAGCCGCCTGGCCGCCACCATCGTCGAGCGCCTGCGCACCCAGCAGCTGGATGCCACCGTCACCGTGCGTGACCTGGGCCGCGCGCCGCTGGGTGAATTGGACGAACCCGCGCTGCAAGCCCTGTTCACCCCTGCTGAGCAACGCACCGCCGAGCAAGCCGCCCGCGTGGCCGCGGACGACGCCGTGATCGCCGAAATCCAGGCCGCCGATGTGCTGGTGCTGGGCGTGCCCATGTACAACTTTGGCGTGCCCGCCCAGCTCAAGAACTGGATCGACGCCATCGCCCGTGCCAAGGTCACCTTCGCGTACACCGAGAAGGGCCCTGTCGGCCTGCTGACCGGCAAGAAGGTCTATGTGGCGCTGACCCGTGGCGGCCTGTACCGCAACACCCCGGCCGACACGCAAGTGCCCTACCTCAAGACCGTGCTGGCCTTCTTGGGCATGACCGATGTGCAGTTTGTTTATGTCGAAGGCATCGCCCTGGGTCCACAGGCCGAGCAAGAGGCCTTGGCCTCGGCCCAGGCCCAGATCGAGGAAGTCATCCCCGCTTGATCAAGGATGGGGCCTTGCGGCTCAGTCCTGGTCGGTGCTGGCCGTGTCAGATGCGGCGATGTCGGACAGGCTGGGGCCGCGGCGAGGCGCGTGCTTTTCAACGGCCGTGCCCACCGCGCGTTTGAGCTTGCCCACCGCGCCTTGAATGGCCTGGTGGGCGGATGGTCCGTGGTCCTTGACGATCACGGGCTCCAACCCGATCAGCCGGGCCTCCAGCGTGCAGTGGATGTCGTCCGGGTGGGCCTTGGTGTGGCTGACCGCGTCGGTGACGTGGGCTTCGACGCGGGTGACGTGGTCGCCAAAGCGGCTCAGGGCTTCCTTCACCTCGGTTTCGAGGAACTCGGCCATGCCGTGGCGGCCATCAACGTGGGTATCGGTGTTCAGCAAGACTTGCATGGGGCCTTCTTTCCTCAGGATGTTTCAGCCCAGTGTAGCCCTGCCTTGCCCATCCTTGCTGGCCCGCGCCCAGAACAGCCCGGTCGTGAAGGTGAATGAACCGTCCGGCTCGATGGCCAGCGCCTCGTGCACTTCCTGAGGTGCATCGGTCTGCACTTCGCGGATCATGGCCACGCGCGACGCAGGTGTTCGCATGCGGGCCACCCACGATGGGAAGTCGATGTGCACGGGCCAGCTGTCATGTGCCACGTTGGCGAAGCCCGCATCGGCCAGCAAGGCGCGCCATTGCGAGACGGCGCGGTTGCGCACATGCGAGCGGTCCCTGAGCAACTCGATGGCTTGCAAATGGCTGTCGACCAGGGCGTCTTCTTCGCCTTGCACGTCAATCAGCAGCAAGTGGCCGCCCGGCTTGAGCACGCGGCGCATTTCTTTCAAGGCTTGTTCCAGTTGGGTCCAGTGGTGGGCGCTGTAGCGTGAGCAGACGAGGTCGAAGCTGGCATTGGGCAACGGCAGGCTCTCCGCGCTGGACTGCAGGGTCTCGATGTGGCGGAGGCCTCGCGCCTGAGCGGCTTGCTGGACGGTGGCCAGCATCTGGGGCGAGGGGTCGAGCGCGACGATGCGGGCCACGTGGGGGGCCAGCGCGAAGCTGAGGTGACCGGCGCCACAGCCCACGTCCAGCGCTTGACCGCTGGCGGGGATGGCCTGCCCGACCAAAGCTTGCGCTTGAGCCAAGTCCGGGCCTTGGGCATGGACCGGGCTGTCCAGGTAAGCCTGGGCCTGCGTGCCGTACTGGTCGAGGTTGGTCTGAAGGTGGGTTCGCATCGCGGGCTCCGTTTTGACTGATCGAGCCTTCACCTTAGGCGTGTCATGATCCTGGTACAAGATCAGTGCTTATCCTATAACTGGAATCAACAGGCTGAGGCCCCTGAGAGCATGCGGAATCGCCCAACTTCGGTGCCCCACACCACCCCCGTGCCCCAGAACCAGTTGGGCGAGTTCCTGCGCGCCAAGCGGGATCAGCTGCGCCCCGAGGACGTGGACTTGCCGCCCGGCTTCAGGCGGCGCGCGCCAGGCCTGCGCCGTGAAGAGGTGGCCACGCTTTGCCACATCAGCCCCACCTGGTACACCTGGATCGAGCAGGGTCGCACGCAGGCCGTGTCCACCGACACTTTGGGCGCGATCGCGACCGGACTGCATTTGTCGAATGCCGAGCGCGCCTACCTGTTCCAACTGGCGGCACGGGCCGACCCCGAGCACTCGCCAGAGAATGGCTCCGAAACGCATCAATTGGCCGACCTGGTCAAGGTGATCCGCACGCCCGCCTACATCCTGGATCGCCATTGGGATGCCATCGCCTGGAACAGGCCTGCAGCCCTGTTGTTCGAAGATTGGCTCAAGGGGCGAGGGGTGCGCAATCTGCTGCGCTATGTGTTCCTGCACCCGCAGGCGCCCAGTTTCATCGTCAACTGGCCGGAGCGGGCGCAGCGCCTGGTGGCCGAGTACCGCTCGGACACGGCGGCCTGGCGGGATGACCCGGTGCGCCAGGCCTTGGTCGATGAATTGCGTTCCGCCAGTCGGGCTTTCGACGCGGCCTGGCAGTCTCAAAAAGTGCTGAGCCGAGAAGGCGGGCTGCGGGCTTTCGAGCATGCCCGTTCAGGACGGCACGAGTACCAGCAGTTCACCTTGCGCGTGGCGCAGCATCCCGATCTGAAGCTCACCGTGCTGGTGCCGGATGAGCCTGCTTGAACCGCGGATGCGGCTTGCCACTGATTAACATTTCATTGATAATTGAAATATGAAAGAACAAGACGTTGTGAAATCCCTGGCGGCCTTGGCCCAATCTGTTCGCCTGCAGGTGTTCCGTGCCTTGGTGGTGGCGGGCCCGGCTGGGTTGACGCCTTCGGCCTTGAGCGAATCGCTCGGCGTGCCGGGCTCGGCCTTGTCCTTCCACCTCAAGGAGTTGTTGCATGCTGAACTGGTCACCCAGGAGCGCGATGGCCGCCATTTGATTTACCGCGCAGCCTTCGACCGCATGAACGGTTTGCTGTCCTACCTGAGCGACAACTGTTGTCAGGGGCAGCCTTGCGTCAAGCAGCCGAAGTCTGGAACAACACGAGCACACAGCACATGAGCACGATCAAGATTTACCACAACCCGGCTTGCGGCACGTCCCGCAACACCCTGGCCCTGATCCGCCACACCGGGGTCGAGCCCCAGGTGATCGAATACCTGAAGACACCGCCAAGTCGCGAAGACTTGCAAGGGCTGTTGGCCGCTTTGGCCATCCCCGTTCGCGAGTTGCTGCGCCGCAAGGGCACACCGTATGACGAGCTGGGGCTGGACGCACCCCATTGGACCGATGAGCAACTGCTCGACTTCGTGGTGGCGCATCCCATCCTGATGAACCGCCCGGTCGTGGTGACGCCATTGGGGGCCAAGCTTTGCCGCCCGTCCGAGGTCGTGCTGGACATCCTGCCGGCGTCTCAGCAAGGGCCATTCACCAAAGAGGATGGCGAGGTCGTGATTGACGCGGAGGGTCGCCGTGTCCACCGTGCATCCTGATCTGCCCAACGTTGACACCTTGCTGTTCAAGGCGCCGAGCAACGAGGCCTTGCAGGGCGCGGCCCGGTCCATGCATTCGCCGCGCTTCCTCTTGCTGTATGGCTCATTGCGCGAGCGCTCCTACAGCAAGCTGCTGACGCTGGAAGCAGCACGTTTGCTGGAGGCCATGGGCGGCGAGGTTCGGGTGTTTGACCCCACCGATTTGCCCTTGCCGGACTCGGTGCCGGACACTCATCCCAAGGTGCAGGAGTTGCGCGAACTGGCGCAGTGGGCCGAGGGCATGGTGTGGTGTTCGCCCGAGCGGCATGGCGCCATGACTGGCATCATGAAAGCCCAGATCGACTGGATCCCTTTGAGCATGGGCGCGGTCCGGCCAACGCAGGGCAAGACTCTGGCGGTCATGGAGGTGTCGGGTGGCTCGCAGTCGTTCAACGCCGTCAACCAGATGCGCATCCTGGGGCGCTGGATGCGCATGATCACCATCCCGAATCAGTCGTCGGTGGCCAAGGCCTTCCTGGAGTTCGACGAGGCGGGGCGCATGAAGCCCTCCGCCTACTACGAGCGGGTGGTCGATGTGATGGAAGAGCTGGTCAAGTTCACCTTGCTGACGCGGGATGTGGCCGGCCACCTGGTCGATCGCTACAGCGAGCGGCGCGAATCGGCAGAGGCCTTGAGCCGGCGGGTGAACCAAGCCACGATCTAGTGCCGGGTGTGGGTTGGCGCTACGATGCGCCATGAGCATCACACGCGCCTTGTTCGCCCTCATGTGCATCGGAGGGCTGCTGATGTCCTCTCCCAGCTGGGCCCGAGAGGCGCCTGGCTGTGACGTGCCGACTGTGGCTCGGGTGCTTGAAAAGCGCCTGGCCATCGCGGTTGCAAGTCCGGGTGTGGTGTGCAAGATCCACCCCGAGAACAAGCAATGGGCCATCGTGGCCTTGTTCCACTACCTGAAGATGGAAGACGGCACCGAGGTGGGCGACCAGAAAGGTTTGGCGGTGGCGGTGGTGGACACCCGCCGGGCGATCATCAAGCAGCTTTACCAGGAAACTGTGGAGTTGAACCCCGGCATCCGCATCACCGACACCAGCCTGTCCATCGACACCGCGCGCTATGACCTGGCCCCGGACGTGCGCGCTTTCGGGGTGCGCATGGACATTGGCCACAGCCCCAAGTGCGCGGACGGTGGCACCAGCCGGTACCTCACGTTGTTGGTGCCGGATGGCCTGGGTTTGCGGCCCGTGTTGAAACGTCAGCCTCTGCGTGTGTGGACTGTGGCCAAGTGGAACCTGACGGACAACATCGATGCGTGCTCCATCGACACGGTCACCGAGGCCGATCTGATCCTGACATTGGGGCCGAGCAGCAGCCATGGCTGGCGCGACCTGAACGTGACCGCCCGCATTCAATCGCGGGGGCCGGGCCAGCAAGACAATGGCCAGCGGCCGTCCCGCAAGAAGACCGTGACCACTTTGCATTACGACGGGGAGCGCTACCCCGGCAACCTGGGGCCGATGACCAGCAAATTGCTCAGGCCCTGAAAAGACTGCTCAGCTTGGCTTGAAGACAAAGGAAGCCTTGGCCCCCAGCCCCGTGCCCACCAGCACCTGGCGCTGCAGGGTCTGCCCTTGGTGGCTGGCCTGGACGACATAGGTGCCGGGCGGCAACCGCAGCAGCGTGAACGGCCCATCGCTGGGCGCCTGGAACACCACTTCACCATTGGGGCGCGTGATGGTCAGTGGCACCGCGGCGATGTACTCGTTCTTGCCGTTGGCCAATTGAAAAGTTTCAATGTCGAGCGAGTAATCTTTTCTGGCCCCCTTCAAGGCGGTGGACTCGTCCAGGCCGACCCCCCCGCTCACGTAGCTGACACCCATGCTGGTCTTTTCGGCCGGTAAAGCGGCGCGCGGCCCTTCACAGGCGTGGGCGGTGGAAAATAGCAGCGCCCACACTGAAAGTGCAGCAATCCATGGTTTTTTTTGAAATCGTGCGGTCATGCGAGGCTCCTGTGAATCCGGGTGCGGAATCATCACACAGGGCAATCGGCGTGCCCGCGACCTTGGGCCGCTAGGTCATGCCGCCCGTCACCGCGTCTGCCGCCGCCTTGGCAATCTGGGCGTCCTCACCCGGCTTGACCCCGCTGACCCCCACGGCGCCCACGCACTGCCCATTCACCAGCACTGGCACGCCGCCTTCCAGCAAGCCCTCCAGCTTGGGTGCGGACAGGAACGCGAAGCGACCGCCATTGATCATCTCTTCGATGCCTTTGGTCTCGCGCTTCATTTGGGCAGCGGTGGCCGCCTTGGATTGCGAAATGGTGGCCGAGGCGATGTTGGCCCCTGGCATGCGCACAAAACCCAGCAGGTGCCCGCCGTCGTCACACACGGCGATCGACACGGCCCATTGGTGGGCCAGGGCCTCCTGCTGCGCGGCGTGCAGGGCTTTGAACGCGTCTTCGCTGGTCATCACCTGTTTACTGATCATGGTTGCCTCTCTCAATGATTGCGCCCCAGATCGGGTCACAGGCGAGACTGCGTGCAAAGGCCATGCCGGGCCGGGTGGTGTGCCTGTGCTTACACTGGTCCCTGTTTCAAGCATAAGGCGGATCCATGAATGATGGCGTTGTTTTGCGCAACCGGACCTTCGAAGAACTGAGCATCGGCGAGACCGCCTCGCTGGTGCGCATCGCGGGTCAAAGCGACATCGACTTGTTCGCGGCGATGTCGGGTGATGTGAACCCGGCGCACATGGACGCGGCGTTTGCCTCCAGCGACCCGTTCGGGCACGTGGTCATCCATGGCATGTGGACGGGGTCCTTGATCTCCGCCTTGCTGGGCACCCGCTTGCCGGGGCCGGGCACCATCTACCTGGGCCAGGACCTGCAGTTTCGCCACCCGGTGGTGCCGGGCGACACCATCACCGCCTCCGTCACCGTCAAGGAGAAGCACGAGGCCAAGCGTGTGGTGGTGTTGGACACCCGTTGCGTCAACCAGCACGGCGACGAAGTGTTGATGGGCACCGCGACCGTGATCGCACCGGCCGCTCCCATCGTCTGGCCCGCCACGACGCCGCCCGAGGTCTCGGTGCGTCGCCATGACCGTTACGAGGCGTTCATCAAGCAGGCGCAGGCCTTGCCAGCCCTGCGCACGGCCATCGTGCACCCCTGTTCGCCAGACGCCATCAAGGCGGCGATCGAGGCGCGCGACGAAGGTTTGCTGGACCCGGTGCTGTTCGGCCCCGAGGCCAAGATCCGTGCGGTGGCCGAGGCGGCCCAGGTCAGCCTGGAGGGCATTGAGATCCAGTCGGTCGAGCACAGCCATGCCGCTGCGGCGTTGGCGGTGGAATGGGGTGCGGCCGGCAAGGTCGCGGCCTTGATGAAAGGCAGCCTGCACACCGATGAACTGCTGAGTGCCGTGGTCGGGGTCAACTCGAACCTGCGCACCGACCGGCGCATCAGCCACGTCTACGCCATGGATGTGCCCGCCTACGACAAGCCTTTGATCCTGACCGATGCGGCCATCAACATCGCGCCGACGCTGGAGCAAAAGCGCGACATCTGTCAGAACGCCATCGACCTGCTGCACCTGCTGGGCATTGAGCAACCCCGCGTGGCCGTGCTGGCGGCGGTGGAAACCGTCAACCCCAAGATGCCCACCACCCTGGACGCCGCCGCCCTGACCGTCATGGCCTCGCGCGGGCAGATCACGGGCGCTTTGGTGGATGGCCCGCTGGCCTTCGACAACGCCATCAGCCTGGCGGCCGCCCGCACCAAGGGCATCAGCTCGCCGGTGGCGGGCCAGGCCGACATCCTGCTGGTGCCTGACCTGGAAGCGGGCAACATGCTGGCCAAGCAGTTGATGTACTTCGCGGGTGCCGATGCCGCAGGGCTGGTGCTGGGCGCGCGCCTGCCCATCATCCTGACCAGCCGCTCCGACAGCCTGCGCGTGCGGCTGGCCTCGGCCGCGCTGGCCAAGCTGGTGTCCGAGCGCAAAAAAGCCAAGGTGGTGTGAGCATGAGCGGCACCCCTTTGGTCCTCACCTTCAACGCCGGGTCGTCGTCCATCAAGATGGGCCTGTTCAGTGTCGTGAATGGGCAAACCACCCAGGTGGGCAAGGGCGCGATCGACCTGCGCGCTCACCCCCTGCGGCTTCAGGTCTCCGGCTCCGGCACGTCGCAAGACATCACCCTGAACGCCAAGCTCACCGAGGACCTGCACGAGGTGCTGGATGAAACCCTGGGCTGGTTCGCCTCGCATTTCAAGCTGGATGACCTGATGTCGGTGGGCCACCGCGTGGTGCATGGTGGGGATCGTTTCGACGGGCCCGTGGCCATTGACGACGACACGCTCGCCGCCATCACCGAGCTGGTGCCGCTGGCGCCTTTGCACCAACCGCAGGGCGTGCGCCTGATCCAGGCCATCCGGGCCTTGCGGCCGCGCCTGTTGCAGACGGCATCGTTCGACACCGCGTTTCACCGTTCTCAATCCGACCTCGTGCGCCGCTTCGCGATCCCGCGCCGGTACTTTGAGCAAGGCGTCAAACGCTATGGCTTCCATGGCTTGTCGTACCAGTACGTGGCGGGCGAGCTGGCCCGCCGCTTTCCGGCCTTGAAGAACGGCAAGGTGGTGGTGGCCCACCTGGGCAGCGGTGCCAGCCTGTGCGCGCTGCACGGTGGCATCAGCCAGGACACCAGCATGGGGTTCTCCACGCTGGATGGCATCCCCATGGCGACGCGTTGCGGGGCGCTCGACCCCGGCGTGGTGCTGCACCTGATGGGCCCAGGCGGCCTGAGCCTGGACGAGGTGGAGGATCTGCTTTACCACCAGTCGGGCTTGCTGGGCGTGTCGGGCCTCAGTGCCGACGCCCGCGCGCTGCAGGCCAGCGACCGGCCCGAAGCGCGCGAGGCGCTGGACTTGTTCGCCTTGCGCATCGCCGGTGAGGTGGCCCGTTTGGCGACCTCGTTGGGTGGCTTGGACGCCCTGGTGTTCACGGCCGGCATTGGCGAGCACCAGCCCGAGGTGCGGGGGGCGGTGAGTGAGCGCCTGGCCTGGCTGGGTTTGCAGCTGGATCCGCAAGCCAACGCCCGTCACGATGCCGTGATCAGTGCGCCAGGCAGTCGGGTCACCGTGCTGGTTCTGCCCACCGACGAAGAGCAGGTCATTGCCAACGACACCGTGGGCATCCACCACCAGCAAGCATTGAGGCCTTGATGCTGCCTCATGGGGCAGCCAGCAGTTGCTGGATGCGCTGTTCAATGTCGGCCTCATCGCCTTCGCCAAAGTGGGTGAACACGATGCGGCCTTGCCGATCCACCAGGTAGACGGCGGGCCAGTACTGGTTGGCATAGGCGCTCCAGGTCTGGTAGCGGTTGTCTTGCGCCACGGGGTAGCTCAGGCCATGGCGGCGGATGGCCTGGCGCACGCTTTCAGTGGACCGCTCGAACGCGAACTCCGGCGTGTGAACGCCCACCACCACCAAGCCTTGCTCGGCATAGCGCTCATGCCAGCGCTGAATGTGGGGCAGGGTGCGCACGCAGTTCACGCAGGCATGGGTCCAGAAGTCCACCAGCACCACCCGACCGCGCAGCGCCTTCATGGTGATTGGTGGGCTGTTGAGCCATTGTTCGATGCCGGTGAATTCGGGGGCCAGCGGCTGGCTGCGCTGGGCGTTGGCGCTGAGGGCGGTGCTGCTCGGTGGGTGGCTCGCCTTTGATGACCACGCCCTGCTCACCCAGGCGCTGGCTTGGGCGTCCAGTTGGTTGGCCATGGCCATGGCCGAAAAGACCACCAGCACGCCGCAGCCTTGTCTGAAGCGGGCCGCGTGTTTGCTGAAGCCGCGCACCTTGCCCGTCATTGCCTGGCCTCCATAGGCGATGGCCAGCATCGGCAGCCCGGCCCCCGCAGCGTAGGACAGCAGCAAGGGGGCGGTCTGCTGGGTGTCGGCCTGGCTGGCCACCAGGGCCAGGACAGACGCCAGCACCGGGCCTGCGCAGGGTGTCCACAAGGCCCCCAGCGTGGCGCCCAGCAGCAGTCCGCCCACGGGGGTGTGCTTCATGGTGGCCTGTCCACCCCAGCCCTGCGCCAGGTTGGAGAGGCGACCCAGCGGGGCCATGACGCGCTCGCCGAGCGATGGCCAGACCATCAGCACACCGGCCAGCAGCATGCCGCAGGCGGCGGCCAGGCGAACCGACTCGGGCGTGAGGCCCAACACGCGGGTGGAAGCACCAAACAGCAAGGCCACCGCGACAAAGCTCAGCACGAAGCCGATGATGATGAACACAGGGCGGGCGCGCCCCGAATGCTCGGCGGATACCCCCAGCAGCAAGGGCAACACCGGCAGCACACACGGGCTGGCGACGGTGGCCACCCCGGCCAGCCCCGCGAAGGCCAAGGGCCATGACGAAACGTCCATCATGGTTGCACCCGTTGCCAGATCTGCGTCTTGCCGAAGAGCGGCAGGCCGATGTAAGGGCGCAGCACCAGCTCACCTTGTGGTCCCACCGACATCTGGCAACGGTAGGTCTTGCCGTTCTCGCGGTTGTAGATCTGGCCCTGCCATCGCGAGGCGTCGTCCTCATCGGGTCGGAAGTCGATCAGGATCGTCATGCCCAGCGCGGGCCGCGTGTCCACGGGTTCCATCGTCTCCACACCGGGACTCATCGACCGGTTGGCCAGCACGCGGGTGGCGGTGCCGCACAAGGCTTGGCCGCAGGGCGCCACGGCCACCTCCAGGTTGCCGCTGGCCGTGATCCAGCGGCCACGCGGGTCGGGCGTGGCGGCGTGGGCGGCCCAGGTGCTCAGGCACAGCGTGGCGGCGGCGATCAGGCGCAGGCCCCGCAGGCAGGGTGGGTTCTGAAAAGAGAATGAAGGCATGAAGGGACTCCAGTGGTGTGAATGGCACCCTCATTACAGATTGGCCCGGTTGTGGGTGCATGTCTGGGCCCGCCTGTTTCGCAAGCCGACTTGTCCAGCGCCCCGGCAGACAAACTGCGATACAAAACTCTTGACGGCGAGGCGGGCCAGGCCGCCTGAAATGACCTTATGGTGTGGCCCATGGACCAACAAGATCACTTGCTGCTGGTGGATGACGACCGCCAGTTGCTCATGCTGCTGAGCGACTACCTGCAAGGCAGCGGATACCGCGTCAGCACGGCCTGCAATGCGCGCGAGATGCGCCAAGTCCTGGCCGGAGCCCGCATCGACCTGATCGTGCTGGACGTGATGCTGCCCGGCGAAGATGGATTGTCCTTGTGCCGCGACCTGCGGTCTCGTGATGCCTTGCAGATCCCCGTGTTGATGCTGACCGCGCGCAGCGACGAGGCCGACCGCGTGTTGGGCCTGGAGATGGGCGCGGACGACTACCTGACCAAGCCTTTCGCCACGCGCGAGTTGCTGGCGCGCATCCGCTCGGTGTTGCGCCGCACCCGCCTGTTGCCGCCCAATTTGCGGCCCGTGCAGCAGGCCCGGTGGCTGGCCTTTGGTGACTGGCTGCTCGACACCACCGCCCGCCACCTGGTCGACGACCAAGGCACCCTGGTCCTGCTCACCGGCGGCGAATACCGCCTGCTGCGCGTGCTGATGGAGCATGCCCAACGCGTGCTCAACCGTGACCAACTCCTGAATCTCACCCAGGGCCGCGATGCCGACCCATTTGACCGTTCCATCGACCTGCTCATCAGCCGCTTGCGCCAGCGGCTGCGCGATGGCTCACGCGAGCCCCGCTACATCAAGACCGTGCGCAATGAAGGCTATGTGTTCTGCGCCGAAGTGCGCGATCACGCGGGAGGCGCGCCATGAGCCTGTGGCCTAGCTCCTTGTTCGGCCGGGTGGCGGCCATCCTGCTGGCCGGTTTGACGGCGGCCTATGCCTTGTCGTACTGGTCTGTGATGCGCGAGCGCGCTGACCTGGCCGAGTCGATGATGCTGGCCTATGTGGGCCGCGATGTAGCCTCGTCGGTGGCCATGCTCGACCGCCTGCCGGCATCGGAGCGCGCCACCTGGCTGGGCAAACTCCAGCGGCCCAATTACCGTTTCACGCTTGATGGCCAGCCCCTGCCCCCACAGACCGATGCTGTCGGCGTGGCGCGCAGGCTGGCCGCCAGCCTGAACGCTGAACTGGGCCCCGGCCGCCTGTTGGGCGTGGGGGTAGAAGACTCCTCGCGCACGGTGTTCAGCCTGCGCCTGGCCGATGGCACGCCTTTGACCTTGCACCTGATGACGCCCCGCAAGATGGTGAGCATGACCACGGCGCTGATGCTCGCGCTCCAACTGGCCGTGGTGGGTACGTGCATCTGGTGGGGCGTGCGCGTGGCCACGCGGCCCTTGCGCGATCTGGCCAGCGCCGCCACCCGCCTGGGCGAGGATCCCCAGGCGGCCGAGTTGCCCGAGCGTGGCCCTGCTGAAGTGCGCCGCGCCATCGCCGCTTTCAACACCATGCAGCGGCGCATCGCGGCGCACCTGGCCGAGCGCCTGCAGATCCTCGCGGCCATCGCTCACGATTTGCAGACCCCCATCACCCGCATGCGGGTGCGCACGGACCTGCTGGCCGACGAGGCCCTGCGGGACAAGTTGCAGGCCGATCTGATCGACATGCAGCACCTGGTCGAGGATGGCCTGGCCTATGCCCGCACCGCCCATGCCAGCCTGGAGAAGATGCAAGCCCTTGACCTGCATGCCTTGCTGGATGGCCTGGTGTGCGACTACCGCGATGGGGCCCGCCAGGTCGACCTGCTCGGCCCCAGCCACCTCACCGTGACTACGCGTCCTCAAGCCCTGAAGCGCATCGTCATGAACCTGGTGGACAACGCCTTGAAATTCGCAGGTGAAGCACAGGTGGTGGTGAGTCAGGTCGAGGCGGCCGTGGTCATTGAAGTCCTGGACCGGGGGCCCGGCATGCCCGAGGACCAGTTGTTGGCCGTCCTGCAGCCTTTTTACCGTGTGGAGGGCTCCCGCAACCGCGAAACCGGGGGCAGCGGCCTGGGCCTGGCCATCGCGCACCGTTTGAGCGGCGCCCTGGGGGCCACCTTGAGTTTGCACAACCGACCCGGGGGTGGTTTGCAGGCTCGCCTGGCCCTGCCTGCCCAAGGGCGGGTTTGAACAAGGCATGATGCCGAGGGTGTCAAACCGCCCTGAACCCATCCCCGCCGAGGCGGACACGCGCGCCCAGCGCGGCTCGCTGGCCTACCGCAAGATCAGCCTGGCGCTCTTCTTGGCCGGTTTCGCGACCTTTTCGCTGCTCTACTGCGTGCAGCCTTTGCTGCCGACCTTTGCGCAGGACTTCCGGGTGAGCCCGGCGCAAAGCTCCTTGGCCTTGTCCCTGTCCACCGGCTTTCTGGCCGTGGCCATCCTGTGTGCGAGCGCGGTGTCCGAGGTGCTGGGGCGCCGGGGCCTGATGTTCGGGTCCATGTGCGCCGCAGCCTGCCTGAACATTGTGGCTGCGCTGGTGCCCGATTGGCACGCCTTGCTGTTGGCCCGCGCTTTAGAAGGGCTGTTGCTGGGCGGGGTACCGGCCGTGGCCATGGCCTACCTGGCCGAAGAAATGCACCCCAAGGGCCTGGGCCTGGCCATGGGCGTGTACGTCAGTGGCACCGCCTTTGGCGGCATGATCGGCCGCGTGGGCATGGGCGTGCTCACCGAATGGACCTCCTGGCGGGTGGCGCTGGCCACCATGGGCGTGGTCGGTCTGCTGGCCGCAGTGGGGTTCATCGGGCTGCTGCCACCGTCTCGGCATTTCGTGCGCCGCCCGGGTTTTGACGCGGGCTACCACCTCAGGGCCTGGGCCCAGCACCTCAGCCGCCCCAGTCTGCTGCTGCTCTTCTGCGTGGGTTTCCTGATGATGGGCGCCTTCGTCACGGTCTACAACTACGTGGGTTTTCGCCTGATGGCGGCGCCTTTTGGCTTGAGCCAAACGGCCATCAGCCTGGTCTTCATGGCTTACCTGTTTGGCATCGTGGCCTCGTCCACCGCGGGCGCGCTGGCCGACAGCCTGGGGCGCCGTCCAGTCATGACCGCTGGCATCGCGATCGCAGCCCTGGGCCTGGCCCTGACCCTGTCTCACTCGCTTTGGGGTGTGATGGGGGGCATCGTGGCACTGACGATCGGCTTCTTCATCGCGCATGCCGTCGCCAGTGGCTGGGTGGGTCGCCTGGCGCAGGGCCACAAGGGCCACGCGGCCTCGCTGTACCTGCTGGCGTACTACCTGGGCTCGAGCGTGATGGGGTCGGCGGGCGGCTGGTTTTGGGTCGAAGGCGGCTGGCCTGGCGTGGTGGCTTTTGCGGGCGCCTTGCTCGCGCTGGCTTTCCTGGCCGCCCGGCGGCTGCAGGCGCGTTGAATCGGGAACGACGCTTGCCCCTCCTGTGAGATCCAACGGAGAACCATCATGAGCCAGAACACTCACAGCCGAGGCGGCGGCGACCGCCTGCGCATCAACTTCAACGAAGACTACGAGGTCAGCCACTGGACCCGGAAGTTCGGCATCTCGCGCGAGGTGCTGAAAAACGCCATCGACGAAGTGGGGGACCGCGCCCATGACATCGACGAGTACCTGCAGGAACAGGAAAGTTCCGGCCATTCGCATTCAAGCTGAAGCGCAGATCAGACCGGGTCAATGCCAGTTCTTGCGTTCTAAGGCGAACGTGAACTGAGGGCACAATCGCGAATCCCCGGGGCGGGCTGACCGAGATTGGTCGGCGCTGGCGGCAATCAGCATGCCCAGGGCGGCAATTTGACCTTATTTTGTGGGGAAAGTGCTCATCGATCGGTGAACACAACTCGTTACCATCCCCCGCAAACCAGCACTACCCGTCATTCATGAATCCCAATTGCGCCGAACGCCTCGCGTTGTACGACCAGATCGAAGCCGAATTTGAAGCCATCAAGCAGCGCTACCGTGCCAAGCTGGGCCCCGCCGACGTTGCCTACATCAAGGGCCTGCGTCTGAAATCACGCCTGGCTGAATTGGTCGGGCGGGGTCTGCTGTGGATCAGTCCTGACCCGATCACCTTCGGTTTGGGGGTGGCCTTCACCTTGCTGCACCGCAACCTCGAATCGATTGAGATCGGGCACAACGTGCTGCATGGGCAGTACGACAGCTTTGCCGAGATCCCGCAATTCCACTCGCACAATTTCAAGTGGAAGGCCCCGGTCGATGAAGAAGGCTGGCGCCGCGAACACAACGGCCTGCACCACGTGCACACCAATGTGTACGAGATGGATCCCGACCTGAACCACGGCATCCTGCGCATGAACGACAAGCAGCCGTGGAACAGCATGCACCGCTGGCAGGTGCCGATGTACCTGTTCTTCGCCTACCCCATCGTGCTGTACGGCTTCAACGCGCAGAACCTGGGCTTTCGCCAGGCCTACCGTGCCGAGAAGTTTCCCCTGGGCAACGAGGGCTATGCGCCCGTGCACCACCCGGGCGTGACCGACGCACAGCTCAAGCGCCGTCATTGGTTGTCGATCAACCGCGTGCTGTTCAAGGAATACCTGCTCTTCCCGCTGCTGGCGCTGGCCACCGGCTACTCCTTCTGGAAGGTGATGCTGGGCAACATGCTGGTCGACGGCATCAACAACTACTGGATCAGCCTGACCATCCAGGCCACGCACCTGACCGAGCCCCTGCAGCCCGAAGATGCGCTCAAACACAAGGGGCACTGGTACCTGACGCAGTTGGATTCGAGCGTGAACTTCAAGGGCGGCCGCACCATGAGCATTTTGTGGGGCCACCTGAACTACCAGATCGAGCACCACCTGTTCCCCGACATCCCCTCGCGCCACTACCCGGACATCGCCCTGGAGGTGCAGGAAGTCTGCCAGCGCCACGGCCTGCCCTACAAGTGCAACCCGACCTGGTTCCACGCCATCCGCAACTACGTGGCGGTGATGTGGAAGTTTTCTTTCCCGCCCAAGGCGGACGCGAACCCGCAAGCCGCCGATGGTGGGGCTCGCCATGCTTGATCGTGCCCTGGCCCGCGTCAACGGCTGGGCGCTGGATTCGGTTCAACCCCAGTGGGTGGACTACGTGGTCAGCAACACCATGACCGACTTCAACCGCTGGTTCAACGGTTTCTTATGGACCTACGAGCTCAAGGCGCTGGTGGAGCAGGTCATCGACGAAGCCCCCGGCGTGAAGACCTTTGTGCTGCGTCCCAACCAGCATTGGCGCGGTTTCCAGCCCGGCCAGCACGTCGAGGTCTTCCTGCCCATCGCAGGAGAAACGGTTCGCCGTTACTACAGCCTGTCGGCGCTGCCCAAGGGGCGCTTCAGCATCACCGTCAAGCAGACCGAGAACGGCCAGGCTTCCCGGTGGATGCACCAGACATTGCGAGCTGGCATGAACCTGAAGATTGGCCATCCCCAAGGCCGTTTTTGCCATCAGGGTCAGGCCAAGGTGCTGTTCTTGTGCGCTGGCTCAGGCATCACGCCCTGCCATTCCATGGTGAGCGCCTTGCTCACGCAGCCCGAGTCCGTGCGCCCCGACATCCAGGTGATGGCCCAGTTCCGCCAGGCCTCCGAGGTGATCTTCTGGGAGACCTTGCAGCAATGGGCCCAGGACGGCGTGAAGGTCACCACCGCACTGAGCGGCCTGACGGCGGAGCAAGTGTGCTTACCCGACCTGGCGCCGAGGCTGGACGCGGCGCAGCTTCAAAAGCATTGCCCCGATCTGCTCGATCGTGACATCTACCTGTGCGGCCCGACAGGTTTCATGGATCAAATGATCGAGCACTTGCGCAGCCTGAATGTCGATCTGGGCCGTGTGCACACCGAGCGTTTCGTGGTGGCCGAGCCCCCGGCGCTTTCTGGCGCGGCGTTCGAGACCGCTGGGGCGGAGGTCTTCTTTCAGCACCTGAACACCCGCATCACCTTGACTGAGGAAGACCAGGGCAAAACGCTGCTCCAACTGGGCCTGGACCACGGCGTGTTGCTGGAATCCGGCTGCTGCCAGGGCATGTGCGGCACCTGCAAACTGACCGTGCACGAAGGTCAGGTCAGTGGCAACTTGCTGGGCAAGGCGGTGTACCTGTGCACCGCTTACCCCGCATCGCGCAACTTGGTGCTGGACGCCTGAACTTCGCCGGTCGGTTCATGCCTTGCGGCGTGCGGCGATGCCCAGGGCCAGGAGCCCAGCGAACACCAGGCCCCATGTCGAGGGTTCGGGCACAGGCGCGAGCATGTACGCGTGCCACTCGACACCATTGCGCCTAAACAAGGCGCCGCCGACAATCTCGCCCTTGTTGTTGATGTCCAGCACCGAATCGAAACTCACCAGCGATCTGAGGGGGTCGTTGGGGTCGATGAGGCTGTCAATGTCCACCATGCCTGACTCGGCGGTCCACAGGAATGGGCGCCGTTCCAGACCGTTGCCACCGATCCAGCCCACGACCTGACCGGCGTCATTGATCGCGTTGGCCGAACTCAGGGCATCAGGTTCGACGCCCGCCAAGGTTCCCAGGTTGAACGCAAGGCCATCGCGCCAAATGATGGCTTGATCATTTTTCGAGCCCACCACGGCGCCATGGTTGTTGATGTCGTAGGCATAGCTGTATCCCCAGTCCATGGGATCGACCAGGTCAATGGCCTGGCCGTTCTGCCAAAGCGTGGCGTGGTCGGAGAAATCAGGGCCCGCGCTGTAACCGACCACTTGGCCGGCATCATTGATGGCATTGGCGTAGCTGTAGGCAAAGGCGTTGGGGGCCGTGCCGATGGAGGCCAAGTGTGTGGCTGTGCCGTTTTGCCAAATCGTGGCTTGGGGAGCCTGAGCCCCGGCCGAATAGCTGTGGCCCACGATCTGCGCGGCATTGTTGACACCCTTGGCAACGCCCTGCCCAAGGTCAGTGACTTGCCCCTGATGCCAGGCCCTGGCGTGGAAGGAATCCATCTGGCTGCCATTGCCCAAAGGGCTGAAATCACTGTACCCGACGACAACCCCAGAGTCATTGACGCTGGTGGCAAAGCGGTTGTATTCGAAATCTGGCAAGCCAAGTTCAGCGGGCGCGCCGTTTTGCCAGACCGACGCACGCCGAGCGGTGCCTGGCGTGACTTGGCTCCAGCCCACCACCTGGCCGGAGTTGTTGATGCTGGCCGCCGCGCTGGCGCTGTTCGGGCTGAACTGACCATCCACGACGCCAAGATCGACGATTCGATAAAGGGGCAATGCGGCCGAAACCGACGTCGAGGCAATGAAAATGGCCATCGCGCCCATCAACTGCGTTTTTTTACTGACCCTGGTGTTCACTTTTATAGACCCTGCACTTAGGTGAAAAGGTAATCGCAGTCTAACCAGGGGCGGGGAACGTGCCTAAATGATTGTCACAACTGTGACCATTTCCCCATACATGAGGGGGTCTCCACTGGGGCGTTTGGCCGCTTTTGCGCATGGTTTGTATTTGTTGGTAACAAGGTGCGCTGTTGTGTTTAAAACGGCATGCCGATTGCGTCCGCCAAGCTCCACTCAGCGTGGCGAGTGGTCGGTCACCAGGTCATCGGGCACCAACAGGGCCAGCAATTCAGGGATGTTGATCGGCTTGGTGAGGTGGGCGGTGAAGCCCGCCTTCTTGCTCCGCAGCACGTCGGAAAGGGCGCCGCTGCCGGTGGCGGCGATGAACACGCAGCTGGGCTCGACCTTGAAGCGCAGGTGGGCGGCCAGTTCGTAGCCGTCCATGTTGGGCAGGCCGATGTCGAGCACCACCACATGGGGCTCGAACTGTTCGGCCAAGGCCAAGGCATGTTCGGCGGTCACGGCGGAGCGCACCTCATGGCCCTCCAACTCCAGCAGAGCGACCAGCGCATCCACGGTGTCCGAATGATCATCCACAACCAACACGCGCCTACCCATCTCGACCACCTTGAACCACCAAAAACATCGCCGGATTTTAACCCTGCCCCATGGGGCTACTCAGAAGCCGCGCACCTTGAGGTCGCGCGCCACCTGATGGTAAAAATCAGCGGCCGGTCCCTTGTAGGGGGCGGCCTCCTGGTCCCAGGGTTGAGGGGCGTAGAGTTTGTCATTGCGGCCACTGAAGTACATGTGGTGGTAGCCGCGCCCCCACAAGGTGCCGTCCAGGGTCTTGACGTGGTGGAAGTTGGCGGCCGTGTTGGCGTACTGCTGACGCTTGACGCTGACGTAGCCGTCATTGGCGCCACTGCTCAGCGTGATGCCGGCGAAGAAGAGGAAGTCCTGGGTGAACGTGCCGCCCCAGGCCGGAAGCCAGTTGTTGATTTTGGCCCCATAGCTGAAGTAGTCGACTCCGTTGTTTGCTTCCAGCTCGGGCGGGACCACGTCAGCCCAACGCGCTTGCTCAATGCCCAGGTAGTCCATGAGCTGCTGCCACTTGGCGGTGGCCGACGCCCCTTGCTGCGCCAGGGTCGGTCGCATGTATTGCGGGCTCAGGTCGAACAGGGAGTGGAGGGCTGATTTGTAGCGGCCTTCGGTGTCGAGGTTGCATTCGGCGCCGCGGCATTGTTCGCCCAGCACGTAGGTGTCGCCGCCATCGGTGGTGCGCTTCCAGCTGGTGTCGTTGACCGTTTGATCGCCGATCATGGCGATGGCTTGTTGGTAGTTGGCCCAGTGGCCACCCAGGCTCAGGGACAGGAAGTCGAGTGCCAGAGAGGCGGATTCGGCCCCCCCATCTTCACCGGCCAGGCCGACCAGGGCCGCCACCTTGGTGTTCAGGGTGCCCAGGGCTGGATTGTGGTCGTCCACCAGCAGCTTGGCGGTCATGTAGCGGGCGTCCTGCACGCCCTGAGACAGGCCGATGAGGATGACCTTGTCAGCGTGTTCGCGGGCCAGGGCTTCGTTCACCGTGTTGCGCAGCGAGCGAGCCCGCACTTCGTAAGACGCGAAGGCTGGCTTGTCGGCGATGTAGACGGCGTTGCCGCAGGTGTCCCGCAGTCGATCAACGATGGCCTTGCTGAAGTAGCGGTGGTAGCTGCGCACATCGCGGTGCAGCGAGCCATCGACTCGGTTGGTGTTGCGAGGCGGCAGGTCTTCCTCGCTGGCGGGTACGCGCCATTCGGCGCAGGTCGGCTGTCCTTGGGTGTCTTGGATTTTTTGGGTGCAGTATTTGGCGTAGTCCTCTGTCTGCACGCAAGACGCGGGGCCGGTGGCCGCGGCCCGCTCGGAGCAGATGGCGCGTGCCGACCAGTGGTGCGACAGTACGATGGGGTAGCGCAGTTTGCAGCTGGCGTCCAACGCGGGGGTGGCCTGGGCGCTGGTGAAGCCCAGGCTGCCCAGGGCCAGCATCACCCAAAGTGATTTGATCAATGACATGTGGTTTCCTATTGCGGGGCTGATTCGAAGAAAATGTCGCGGTAAGCGACGTAACCTGTGATGACCAGGACCGGCAGCAGCGCCAGCCAGCCCAGGCCGAGAGGGATGGTGGCCACCACGGCCCAGAAGATGTAGCTCAGGAACCAGACCACGGAGGCCGGGATGTTCTTGAAGCAGGCCTTGCAGCTCATCAGCAAGGCTTGCGGCACGGGCACGTTCCTTTCGTGGATCAGGTAGGGCGCGAACAGGATGGTGCTCATGGCCAGAGCCATGGCCGCGAAGTAGCCCAGCACCAGCATGCCCCCCGCCGAAAACACCTGTTGCATCGCCAGCTGGCGCTCCATCACGCTGCCCAGGAACATGGCCGTCACGCTGGCCGTGCTGAAAAGGAAGACCACGCCCATGCTCAGCATCGTGATCAGCAGGTACAGCAAGCCCGCCGTCAGCAGCGCGCCGGGGCGGCGCTTGAGTCCGTCGAACACCTGGCTGATCTCAAAGCGGCCATCGCGCAACTGGCTGAGGGCGCAGGAGCCCAATCCGGCCATGGCGATCGGGAAGACAATCGAGGTGAGCAGGTTCAGCAAGGGGATCATGGACACGACCACGAGCAGGACGAAGGTCATCAGCAAAACGCCCCACCAAGCGAACGGCTGGGCTTTGAAAGGGCGCCAGGCCACGCCATACCAACGCCAACCGGCCCCGGCCTGGCAAGTGCGACCCTCGGGGTTGAACTGGTCGCCGTCCAGCGGCTCGCCGACGGGGATGTCGCGAACTTCGGTGCGGGGCGGCGCGTAGTGGTTGTGTTCTGGCATGTAGGGGCTCCCTGAGGGCGGTGGTTCGTGATCATCCACCGACTTCGTGTCAAATACAGGCATGGAACACCCGAACGACACCGAGCAGCGCCTGACGGACCTGGAAATCAAGGCCAGTTTCACCGAGGATCTGGTGGACAGCCTGAACCAGATCGTGGCTCGACAACAGCAGCAAATCGACCTCCTGATGGCAGAGGTGAGCCAGCTGAGGCGCCAGGAACCCGACGGCGGGGTCGGCGGATTCCGCAGCTTGCGCGACGAGCTACCTCCGCACTACTGACACCTGGGCATCCTGGCGCCGGGCCACCTTGCCCAGGTCCATTCTTCGCGGCTGTTCAGGACCCGTCTCGGACGGGCTTGTGCTTTTCGGCAATGCGCTTGACCCGGCGTTCAGCCGCGCTGGTGACCAGGAAGCGTTCCAGGGCGTTGGCATCGGCCAGCACCTGTTCGCCTTCAATCTGGCAACGGGCCTGCAACTGGCTCAGCGCGGGGGGCGGCATCGACTTTTGAACCTTTTTGGCGGTGTCCAGCAACTGGTCGGCTTGAGGCTTGCGCAGGCCATCTTGGTACGCGATGCCGATGATGGCGAACCCGCTTTCCGTCAGCTTCAGCAGCTCGGCCTGCACGCTGCGATCCCCGCTTTTGAGCCGCGCGGCCAAGGGTTCGGCCTGCGTGGTCAAGGCCGCGACGCAGGCGGCGCGGTGCTCGTGAGAGGTGTCGGCGGCCAGGGCTGTAGTGGCCATCATGCTGATCAAGCAGCAAGCCAGTGTCTGTCGGTCGCGGTAAAAGGTCATCAAGGCTCCGGTGCCGCATCAAGACGGCGAGTGAGCTTCATTTTGCCTCCTGGCAACTCTTTCAGGTCATGGAAGGCATCAGGGCCGCTGGCAGGTTCACCATGCCCTTGCGCATTTCCCGGGACAGCTGATGGCAGGAAGCCAGGGCCAAGTACGCGCGCTCGTCGGTGTCCAACGCTCGTTCGACGGCCGGCAACAAGAAAAGCCTTTCGCGCTCGTTTTGCAAGTTCAAGGTGGCGCAGAGCACCTCCAGCGCGGCGTCCAGGCCGACCAATTCCACACGGCGGGCCATCAGGTCGGACAACAAGGACCGGATCTCCTCGTAGTGGACCGAAAAGGTATCGGGCAAAGACGCGCCAGTGAAGGTGCGCAACATGGGCAGCACGGTTTTTTCAACGATGGCCATGTGTCCGTTCAAAGAGAGGTAAAGGTCGTTGGTCAACTCTTGCTTGTGGCGGAAATCCCGGGTACTTTGTACCTTGTTCACCAAGTCTCTGAGGACATCGATGTCCTCGGTCAGGACAGGTATCAGGTCGTGGTGCATGCTGGCCTCCCAGGGCATGAATGGTTAGACAGGGTCGTTCAGCAATCGCCGTGCCTGCCACCCCTGTGAAACCAATGGCAACGTTGACACAGGAATGAGGATTGCTCCTTTGTTGACAACAGCGCCTGAGGGCGCCCTCATCGGCAACCAGGAGCAAACCATGCCCACCGACACCACCGACACCACCGAAACTCTGGAAGACGGCGACGCCGTGCAGGCAGGCGACCGCCTGCAGCCGGAGACCATGCCAGCGCAGCATCTTGACGACCACCCCGGCCTGGAAGCGCAGTTGCAATTGAAGCCGCAATTTTTGGCACCGGGCTACAAAGGCAGCAACAAGCTGGCCGGTAAAACGGCCTTGATCACGGGGGGCGATTCGGGGATCGGGCGCGCTGTGGCGGTGCTCTTCGCGCGCGAAGGCGCCAGTGTCGCCATCATTTATCTGAACGAGCATGAAGACGCGCAGGAAACCGCTCGCCTGATCGAGCAGGAAGGGCAGCCCAGCCTGTTGATCGCTGGCGATGTGAAAGACCCGGATTTTTGCGTTCGCGCGGTGGAAGACACGGTGGACACGTTCGGCAAACTGGATGTGCTGGTCAACAATGCCGCCTTCCAGCAGCACACGCATTCGATCGAGTTGCTGAGCGAGGAGCGCTTTGACGAAACCTTGCGCACCAATGTGTACGGCTACTTCCACATGGCCAAAGCGGCGGTGCCGTATTTGCAAGAAGGCGCCTCCATCATCAACACGGGGTCGGTGACGGGCCTGAATGGCAGCGCTGATCTGCTGGACTATTCCACCACCAAGGGCGCCATTCATGCCTTCACGAAGTCACTCGCGCAGAATCTGTTGGACAAGGGCGTCCGTGTGAATGCGGTGGCGCCAGGGCCGGTCTGGACTCCGCTGAACCCGGCCGATCTGTCGGCGGACCAGGTCGAGGACTTTGGCAAGAAAACGCAGATGAAGCGGGCAGCGCAGCCCGAGGAAATCTCGCCTGCCTATGTGTTCCTCGCTTCGCCCGTGTGCTCGGGGTACATCACCGGCATCGTCTTGCCCATCACAGGCAGTGTGGGCGCGATCTAAAAAAAGCCCTGGCCAATGAACCCGGCCCCGCCTTGTTGAAGGGCGGGGCCGGGCTTTTTGGGCGGTCCGACGGGCGCCGTTAAGCCATGGCGTCGGCTTCCTCTTCGTGCAGCTGCAGTGTGATCACCAACAGGCCCTGCTCGTCGATGTGGGCTTCGACGCTGCGCGAATCGACCTTGTTGAGCAAGTCGATTGACTCGCGGAAGTGGCTGGAGGAGTGGCCGTCTTCCGAGAAGTTGCATTCACCCGAGACCAGCAATTGGCCATCGCGGATCTCGACCTCGATGCTGTTCTCGGTAGCACCGGGCAGCATGGCGGTGACCTGCACCGATTGCCCTTCGCGCGAGACGTCGATGTCCGGGCTCCAATCAGCGGGCTGCTGGGGGACCAGCATGTGACGCCTTTCAAGCCCGCCCCACATGAAACTGCCAAAGCCAGCATCGAACTGCTCCGTCAAGCGCCGCATCTGCTTCAGCGGCGTCACGAATGCTTGCACCATGGAGTTGATCCAGACGCTGGCTGCGCGGTCCAAATTCTTTCCCAGGGCTTGGGCAAATTCGCGGTTGATGGCCAAAGGCGATTCGGCGTCGGGCTTGATCATGGCGTAGGCCGGGCCCAGCAAATCGGCGCCGACATTGGCGTCGGCGTCTTCCTTGTGCTGGTCACCACCACCGCTTGGCAGCCCGGCCTCGGGCTGGCCTTGCAGCAGTTTCACAAAGCGGTTCAGGTCGGCTTCAATTTCCTGCGTCACCTCCTGCACCGTCGTTTCGGTGCCGACGCCGTTGGGGTAGTGAACGCTGACGGTGACTGCGGTGTGGTGATCGTCAACGGGGGTGAAGCGCACCGTGGCGTTGCTTCGCACGCCTTTCATCGTTTGCCAGGAGATGACCTTGTTTTCTTCCTGTTCGGTGATCTCCGTGTCATGGGTTTTCCCCATGAAATCCGGAAAGCTGGAGAACTGCGACCACACGTTGTAGACATCTTCAAGAGGGGCGCTCACTTGGACGGATTGTTCCAGGTTGATGGTCATGTTGGTTTCCTAAAGTTGATGGGGGACTGCTGCCTGTCAGGAGGGGCAACTGCCATTCCCGCGCTCGTCTGGGACGCGGTTGATCCGGGCAGGCACTCCGCGTAACTTTTTCCGAAAAACATTCCTGTCCGCGCTGCCCCTTGCTCAGGTTCTGCTGGGTTGCCGACAGGGCGATGGCTTCTCCGATTTGATGGTTTGCTGTATGCGTATACAGTTGAGGCATGTTGCCGGACTCCCCCCCAGCCCCCCTCGGGCGTGCCCACCGAACCCGGTTGATGCAGATCTGGCGCTCGGCGGGTTGGCCCTGTCGCGACGCGATTGAGATCGACCTCCTGGCCGCTGGCCTGGCGTCACTGCGGACCACGCCTGAAGGCCGCGAAACCCTGCACCTCACCGAGGCCGGTGTCCAGTGCTTGGCCCTGGCCCGTCAGCGAAACCGCCGCGCCTTGAGCGCCCACGATCGTTTGGCAGAGAAAGTGGCGTTGCAGTTGATGAACGCCGGGCGGGTGGTGTGGCGCGAGCTGTCCTTGCGCGCCCGGGTGGAGGGTGAGGCCGAAATGCCAACGGCACCCTGTTCGTTGGAGCTGGCGCCCGCGGCCTTGTGGCCCAAGCACGAAGCCGCCATTGAGGGCAAGGCGTCTTGGCGCATGGCGCGCCCTGATGTGTTCTCGGTGCGCAACACCTCGGTGCAAGCCTACTTGCAGCCGGTGGTTCACGAGGTCAAGGCCAGCCGCGCCGACCTGCTGTCCGACCTGCGCCACGAGGCCAAGCGCCAGTCTTACCAATGGCTGTGCTGCGAGTGTCATTACGTGTTCCCGGCAGGCATTGCCGACCCTGCAGAAATCCCTCCGGAGTTCGGGGTGTGGCTTTGGCACGGTGACCTGGATGGCGGGCAGCTCGAGGTCGCCCGCCCCGCACGGCATGTGGCCTGCGACCTGCCTTTCGCGGTGTGGATGGCCCTGGCCAAGGCCACGCCGCTGCGAATCGAGGGCGATGAGCCGACGCAGGCCAGCCTGGGTGAGGTGGGCGATTGAAGTACACGGTGGCGGTCCGGGCCTTATGCGAGTTCACCGCCAAGCAGGGCGACCTGGACCTGCGCTTCACGCCCTCGCCCACCGCGCAAGAGGGCATCGCCGGCCACCAGTTGGTGGCTTCGCGCCGGGGGCCGGGGTACGAGTCCGAAATCAGTTTGAGTGGCGAGCACCAGCACTTGCTGGTTCGTGGTCGGGCCGATGGTTATGACCCGCAGCTGAACCGCCTGGAAGAGGTCAAAACCTTCCGGGGCCGTCTGGACCGCCAGCCCGACAACCACCGCCAACTGCATTGGGCACAGCTCATGGTCTATGGCTGGCTGCTGTGCCAAGCGCGTGGCCTGAGCGAGGTGGAGCTGGCATTGGTGTATTTCGACATTGGCTCGCAGGACGAGACCATGTTGTGCCAACCTTGCACCGCCGCGGTCCTGCAAGAGCACTTTGAAGCGCAATGCGAGCGCTTCCTGCACTGGGCCGATCAGGAATTGGCGCACCGCACCGCCCGCGATTGGGCACTCACCGCTTTGCCGTTTCCGCACACCGAGTTCCGAATCGGTCAGCGCGCTTTGGCCGAGGCGGTCTACAAGGCCAACAGCGCAGGTCGCTGTCTGATGGTTCAGGCCCCCACGGGCATCGGCAAAACCATCGGCACGGTTTTTCCCTTGCTCAAGGCCTGCCCGGCCCAAAAGCTGGACAAGGTGTTCTTCCTGACGGCCAAGACCTCGGGGCGCGGTGTGGCCTTGAGCGCGCTGGCATTGATCAAGTGCAGCGCGCCCGCCTTGCCTTTGCGGGTCATTGAGCTGGTCGCCAAAGACAAGGCCTGCGAACACCCCGACAAGGCCTGCCATGGCGCCTCCTGCCCTTTGGCGCAAGGCTTTTACGACCGCCTGCCGCAGGCCCGCGCGGCCGCCGCCGCGGCCGGCACCCTGGACAAGGCCACGCTGCGCACGGTGGCCCTGGCCCACCAGGTCTGCCCCTACTACCTGGGCCAGGAAATGGTGAAGTGGAGCGATGCGGTGGTGGGCGACTACAACCACTACTTCGACCTGAACGCCTTGCTGCATGGCTTGGCCGTGGGCCAGCCCTGGCGCGTCAGCGTGCTGGTGGACGAGGCGCACAACCTGGTCGAGCGGGCCCGCAAGATGTACACGGCGGCCTTGAGCCAAGCCAGCCTGGGCGCGGCGCGCCGTTCGGCACCGGTCCCGGTCAAGAAAATGCTCGACCGCTTGCACAAGGGCTGGAACGCCACTCACCACGGTCAACTGGACGACTACCAGGTGCATGCCCAGCTGCCCGAGGCCTTCATGTTCAAGCTGCAGCAGGCCACCAACGCCATCACCGAACACCTCAGCGAGCACCCCACCCTGGTCGATGAAGCCTTGCAGAACTTCTACTTCGAGGCCTTGCACTTCACACGCCTGAGCGAATCCTTTGGTGAGCATTCGCTGTTCGACATCACCAAGGGCGGTAAGCAGTCCACCTTGTGCATTCGCAACGTGGTGCCCGCCAGTTTCCTGCGGCCGCGTTTTGCCAATGCGCACTCGGTCACTTTGTTCTCGGCCACCTTGCAGCCTCAGCGGTTCTATGGCGACTTGTTGGGCCTGCCCGACAGCACCGCGTGGATCGATGTGGACTCGCCTTTCAGCCATGAGCAATTGGCGGTTCAGGTAGCGGCCAACATTTCAACCCGCTACCAGCACCGCCTGGCGTCCTTGCCCAAGGTGGTGGACGTGATGGCCCGGCAGTACGGGCAGCAGCCCGGCAACTACCTCGCTTTTTTCAGCAGCTTCGATTATCTGGACGAGGTGGCCGCTTTGTGGGCCGCGCGCATGCCGCAAGTCACCACCTGGAAGCAGTCACGGCGCATGAGCGAAGGTGACCAGGCCCAGTTCCTGGCGCGCTTCACCGAAGACGGGCAGGGCATGGGCTTTGCGGTGCTGGGTGGCTCGTTCGCCGAGGGCATTGACCTGGCCGGGCAACGCCTGATCGGTGCCTTCATCGCCACCCTGGGCTTGCCCCAGGTCAACCCGGTCAATGAGCAGATCCGCCTGCGCATGGCCGACCTGTTTGGCGATGGCTACGCCTACACCTACCTGTACCCCGGTTTGCAAAAGGTGGTGCAGGCGGCGGGACGCGTGATCCGCACCCAGACCGACCGGGGTGTGGTGCACCTCATGGACGACCGATTTGGCCGACCCGAGGTGCGCAGCTTGTTGCCCGGCTGGTGGCGGGTCAGCTGCTGAAAGCGATGCGCTTGCCCGATCCGGGTGGCGTGCAGGTGTAGGTCACTTCCTGACCAGGGACGCCAGCCAGTGAGCGCAGGGCCGCATCACTGCGCCGTGTCCCATCCACGGCCACGAAAGCCGCGCCCGCCACGTCGTACACATAGCCGCGCCTGGTGCCAGCTTCAACCACCTGGGCCACCAGTTCGCATTCGGTCACGTTGCCGCCCAGTTCCTTGGACACGAAGGGGGTGCGGGCGCGTTGGATGAGCAGGTCGATGCGCGGGTTCACGGCCACGGGGTTGTAAGACGCCAGCGTGACTTGCTGGCCCACGATGGGCGCCAGGTCGCTGTCGAAGGCGTGCATGTAGTCCGCCACATCGCGGCGCGTGGCGTCCGGGTTGATGAGCGGGAAGCCCGAGTTCAAGGTGGGCTGGAACACGCGGACCGTGAAGAAGTGGGCCAACAAGTCCACCGTGCCATCGTTGATGAAGCCGTAGCCCCTGACCTGGGGCCCCATGAAGCCCGAACCAGGCGCGCTGGAGAAGGGCACCGCAGGTGTGCCGAAGCGCCCGACCTTGGTGTACATGTTGCGCAGGTGCGGGATCTTGAAGATCTGCGAGTTGCCTTCGAAACTTTGATCGCCACCCGTGCCATACAGGCCCTTGGCCGGATCCACGGTGTGGCAGCCATTGCAGTTGTTGCTGGGCGTGATCGACGTGCCATCGGCCCGCAGGATCTTGAAGCCATCTGAAGGACGGTCGCCAAAGTAGAACTCAAAGCCGCGCTTCTGGGCCGGGGTCAGCGAGTTGTCCAGGTTGCGAATCGGGTTGGGCGGCAGTTGCACCGCGAGTTGGAAGTCCGCGAAGGTCTGCATCTCCGCCTCGCTCATCGGGGCCGGGTTGCCGAGCAGGCCTTCAAACGCCACCGAGAAGTTCTTGAAGGACAGGTTCGTGTCGGTGGCCGAGGTGCCAAAGGCGCCCACGGCGCGGTCGCCACGCCAGTGCATGGCGCCTGCGTTGACCATGCCGCGCAGGGTTTGCGTGGTCATGGGGCCCTTGATGGGATGGAAGTCCTTGGGGTCATCGCTGCCGTTGATCTTGTTCTTCACGCCGAAGATGAGCTTGGCGATCGGGAAGGCGAGGTCGGAGGTGAACCGGCTGGGAATGGGGCTCTTCGTGACCAGGCCATCGGGGTCACCCAGGTCCCAGGCCAGGTCGTCGGTGTCGCCGAAGGTGTGGCAACTGGCGCATGAAGCTTCGCCATTGGCCGACGAGCGCTGGGCGTCATACAGGAAGGGGCGCCCAGCGATGATGTTGGCGGGTTCGGGATTGACCAAAGGGGCTTGGGCAATCTCGGTGCGTGTGGCTAGGTTGACCACCTTCACCGCATTGTCGAAACGAGTCATCACGTACATGCGGCCGCGTGCTTCATCGAGCACCACACCGCTCGGTCCGCCGCCGCTCACATTGATGTAGTTGGCGCTGGCGGTGCGTGGGTTGAAGGTATTGGCCTCCAGCTCGGCCGTGTCGAACACGCCAATGCGGCTGGAGCCGTAGGCGGCCACGTACAGGGTGCGGCCATCCTTGGTCACGGCCATCTCCAGGGGGCTGGCCAGGCTGTGGTTCTTGGTGGTGGGGTCAAAGCCAGGATTGGTGACCAGCTTGCTGTAGTCGATGTGCTTGTTGAGGTGGCGCGGTGACACGGTCGAGCCGGAGATCACCGTCACACGCGCCATGGCCAGCTTGCCCTGCACCGTGGAGCCGCCGAACTTGCCCGAGCCTTCAAACCGGGTCATGTTGTTGGACTCGGTGTTGGTCACGTACAGTTTGCCGCTGACGGGGTTGGTCACCATGTTGAACAGCACGGTGCCCACGTGGGGAAAGGCCACCTTCTCGGTCAAGGCGTTGGCATCGACGGCGAACACGTCCTTGTCGGGCAGGGTGAACTCGACGGCGGGGTTCCAGTTGCGGCCCACCTCGTCTTCCCAGCGCTTGGTGGCGTTGTTGTACTTGACCAGCATCCCGGTCTTGGGGGCGGGCTTGCCTTCGGCATTGGTCTGCGGGCCCAAACGGCCGCCGGGCATGAGCTTGCCTTTGACGAAGCAGGGCATCTTCAAATCGAAGCTGTCGCAGATCACCTCTTCATTGAGCGACGAGGTTTCGTTGCCTGACTTGAAGGCGGCCACGTAGACGGTGTTGCGGTCCGGGCTGACGGCCAGGGCGCGCGGCGTGTCGGCGAAGAAGCTCATGATGCGCAGGGGAACGCCACCCACGGCGTAGCTGCCCACGCTGGCGGGGTTGAAGACCCAGACGTCGGCGCGGCCGATGCCGGCGGTGGTCAGCTTGGGATCACCCGCGCCGGGCACGTTTTTCAGCGAAGGGTCCATGCGCTGCTGGCCCCGGTGCGCCGTGGTGATGAAGGCGCGGGCAGGCGAGCCGGCGAAGACGATGTCGCGGGGCTCGTCGCCCACCAAGAGGGTCTGCGTGACCCGGGGAGCGCCGTCCAGCTTGACGATGCTGACGCTGTCCGACAGGTGGTTGACCACCCAGACTTCGTTGTTGCTGCGGGCGGCCACGGCCACCGGCTCCAGGCCCACGGGGATGCGGGCGAGCAGTTGCAGGCCGTTGCTGGTGATGTTGAACACATCCAGCGTGTTGTTCGGCGTGTTGACGGCGAACAAGCGCGTGCCGTCGGGCGACTGGGCCAGGGGGCGCACATGGCCGCTTTCGAAGGCCAGGAACGAGGGTGAGGCCGCCTGCGCGCCAGACCACAGGAGCGCGGTCGACAGGACGGAGAAGAGGAAGGTCTTGCGCAGCGCTTGGCGAAGGGGGGTGGGCATGGAGAAATTCCTAAAGCTTGTACGGCAAAGCAGCCATGGGGTGCTTTGACTTTAAGCAAGCGCCAAGGGTGGCGTAAGGCGGGAAGCGCGGGTTTGTCGGTTCAGGGCCACCGCGACCCCCTCATTTGAGCAGGGGGAATCCACCTGCAGTCATATAACGCGACACGGGCAATCCCTAGTGTTTGGTTTTACGGCCCAGCGGTAGCACTTGTTGGCCGACCACGAATGCTTCACCTTCGGGCTGTGCGGCCGGGTCGATGGCGAAGCCCCCCGTGAACTCGCCAAACGCAGGCAGGGTGAGCACGCCTTGGTGCAACCAGAAGATGGGCAAACGCAGGCGGTCGGTGCGGCTTCGCAGAGTCAGCACCGGGTGCACATGGCCAGCCAGGGCCAGGGTGTCAGGGGCTTGGCCGCTGCCCGGTTCGGGCGGGTGGTGGACGCCGCGCAAGAAGCCGCGGGCATAGGGCTCAGTGCTCGACTCGATGCCGAATGAGGCCTGGACGCGGCCGGCGTGCAGGTCATGGTTGCCTTCGATCACCTGGCAGTGCAGGTGTGGATGACGCTGGCGCCAGTGGGACAAGGCTGCCAGGGTGCCGCTGGCGTGGCTCTCTTTGGCGTGCAAGAAATCGCCCAACACCACCAGGTGTTCGGCTTGGCAGCGGTCCAGCGCCTGAGACAGCCGGGCCAGTGTGCCGGTGGTGGTGCCTTGCGGCACGGGCAAGCCGCGCGCGCGGAACACCGCGGCCTTGCCCAGGTGCACGTCGGCGACGAAGAGCGTGCCGGTGGCGGGGTCGAAAGCCGCGCGTTCGGGCATCAGTTGCAGGCTGAGCCGCGTTGGCGGGTCGCGCGGCCAGTTCAGCGTGTGGTCCATGCGTGGGTCCATGGGGTTCAGGCCTGGCTGGCCTTGTCGTTCAATTCGATGAGCAACTGTTGGATGCGGTCCTGCAACTGATGGGTGCTCAGGCGTTCGCGCAGGCGCTCCACCAGCAGCGGGAAGGAAAACGGGGTCCACCGCTTCAAGGTGTTCACCTGCCACCGCTTGGCTTGCAAGGACTGCAGCACGCCGTCCAGTCGGTCCAGCTCGTACTCTTGCTTGAGCACCTCGCGCTCGGCTTGGTTCAGCAGCAGATTGGCAGGGTCGTACTTGCGAAACACCTCGAAGAACAGGCTGCTGGAGGCCTGGATTTGCTTGTTGCTTTTGGGTGCGCCTGGAAAGCCGGGAAAAACCAAGCCCGACACGCGGGCGATCTCTCGAAAGCGTCGCAGCGACAACTCCGCCGCGTTCAGGCTGCCCAGCACATCGTGCAGCAGGTTCTGGGTGCTGAGCAAGGAGGGGAGCAAGTGCGCGTCCACGGGCTCGGTGCTCAAGAGCTCAATGCCATAGTCATTGAACGAGATGGAGAAAGTGCGCGGCGCGATTTGACCAAACCGATAGGCCCACAGTGTGGCCAAGGCCAGGTTGACCTGTCGGCCCGCGAAGGGGTAGATGTACAGGTGGTGGCCTTCGCGCGACTTCAGGCTTTCGACCAGCACGGTGTCGGGTGTGGGCAGGGATGACCAGCTTTGTTGCACGGCCAGCAAGGGCCGCAGTGCCTGGATCTCGGGTGGGTGCGGTCCTTCTTCGGGCTTGGACGCGAAGTCGGCCAGTTCTTCCAGCATGGCGTGCGCCAGCTCGGAAGACATCGGCATCTTGCCGCCGTTCCAGCGCGGCACGGCAGGCCGTTGCCCTTTGGCTAGGCGCACGTAGGCCGTCATGTCGTGCACCTTGACCAACTCCAGCA
Organism: Aquabacterium sp.; assembly: GCF_029946005.1. Classification (GTDB taxonomy): domain Bacteria; phylum Pseudomonadota; class Gammaproteobacteria; order Burkholderiales; family Burkholderiaceae_C; genus Aquabacterium. The sequence continues at coordinate 38,015 of NZ_JAQSDR010000030.1, read as the reverse complement.
AACGGCCCGCGAACAGAAAACAATCACGTGGGCGCAGGCGGGCGATGAAGTTTTCTTCCACGGTGCCCAGCACGGGGCCGCGCAGGTAGGACACCTTGAGGCTGGCGTCGCTCACGATGGTGCCCACCGACATGCGGTGTCGGCGCGCCAGTTGGGGGTTGACGAGGTGGTAACGACCCTGCGCGTCGGCCTTGATGCGGCGGTAGTCGGGGTAGGCCTGCAAAGAGTCCCCGCCGCGTCCGGCGAAGTCAAGTACCCAGGTCCATTCGTCGGGCGTGAGGTGTTGGTAGGCGTGCGTGGTGCGCACTTCTTCGAACAGCGCCTGGCAGTCGAAGCCGCCCCCCAGGGCCACGGTGACCACGTGTTGGACCAGCACGTCAAAGGGCTTGTCCGGGCTGGTGCGGGCCTCGATGTGGCCTTGCTTGACGGCGCGGCGCGCGGCGGCGGCCTCCAGAAGCTCAATGCTGTGCGTGGGGACCAGCGTGATGCGCGAAGGCTGGCCCGGCGCGTGACCCGACCGACCCGCGCGTTGCAGCAGGCGGGCCACGCCCTTGGCCGAGCCGATCTGCAGCACGCGCTCCACGGGCGAGAAGTCCACGCCCAGGTCCAGGCTGGAGGTGGCCACCACGGCTTTCAAGGTGCCCGCCTTGAGCCCGGCCTCAACCCATTCGCGCACGCCGCGGTCCAATGAGCCGTGGTGCAGGGCGATCAGGCCCGACCAGTCGGGCCTGGCTTCCAGCAGGGCTTGGTACCAAAGCTCCGCCTGTGATCGGGTGTTGGTGAAGACCAGGCTGTTGCGGCTGGCCTCAATCTCGCGGACCACGGCGGGCACCATGCGCAGGCCCAAGTGGCCCGCCCACGGGAAGCGCTGCACCTCGTCGGGCAAGAGCGTGTCGATCGTCAAGGCCTTGGGCAACTGGCCTTGCACGATGCGGCCAGCCGGGCCGGTGAGGGTGTCGCGTGCCTCGCTCAGCTTGCCCAAGGTGGCCGACAAGCCCCACACCATCAGGTGAGGATTCCATTGCTTCAAGCGGGCGAGGGCCAGTTGCACCTGCACGCCGCGCTTGTTGGCGATGAGTTCGTGCCACTCATCGACCACCACCAGTTGCACGCTCCCCAACTGTTGGGCGGCCTCGGGCTGGGTGAGCAGCAGGCTCAGGCTTTCAGGCGTGGTGACCAGGGCCGTGGGCAGGCGCTTGGCTTGCCGTGCACGGGCCGCGCTGGTGGTGTCGCCGGTGCGCATGTCCAGCGTCCACCGAGGTGCCAGCTCGGGCAAAGGGGCGAGCAAGGCCGTCAAGGTGTCGGACGCCAGGGCCCTCATCGGCGTGATCCACAGCGCGGTGAGGGGCGGTGCGCCACGTGTGCCCGGGTGCGCTGGCCCCAGAGCTTGCAGGGCGCCCAACCACACCGCGTAAGTCTTGCCCGCGCCCGTGGTGGCATGCAGCAGGCCGCTGTCGCCCTGGGCCATGGCCTGCCACACCTCGGTCTGAAAGGCGAACGGTGCCCAGCCTTTGGCCGCCAGCCAGGAGGCCGCAGGCTGGCGGCTCATGCGGCCTGGGCGTCCGGGGTGGGGATCAGGGCGCGCAAGTTGACCAAGGTGTCGGCGTCCTTCACGGGCTTGTCCCAGCGCAGCCGTAGCATGCGCGGGAAGCGCACGGCCAGGCCGCTCTTGTGGCGGCTGGAGGCCTGGATGCCTTCAAAGCCGAGCTCAACCACCAGCGTGGGCGTGACGCTGCGCACCGGCCCGAACTTCTCGATGGTGGTCTGGCGGATGCGCTGGTCCACCTGGCGCATCTCTTCGTCGGTCAGGCCGGAATAGGCTTTGGCAAAAGGCACCAGGCGGTCGTCGTCCCACACGGCGAAGGTGTAGTCGGTGTAGAGGTTGGCCCGTCGGCCGTGGCCGCTTTGCGCATAGATGAGCACGGCGTCGATCGTGAAGGGGTCGACCTTCCATTTCCACCACAGGCCGACGTCCTTGGTTCGGCCAGTGCCGTACAGGCTGTCGCGGCGCTTGAGCATGAAACCCTCCACGCCACGGCGGCGCGACTCTTCGCGCCACTCGGCCAGGGTGGCCCAATCGGGGGCGGTGACGAGGGGCGAAAGTTGCAGCGGTGCCCGGGGCGCGGGCAGGATGTGGGGCTCGATGGGGGCTTCCAGTGGCAGGTCGGTTTGCGGCAGGGCGGGCGCGCTGATCAGGGCATCCAGTTGCTCACGCCGCCGCCATTGCGGCCACGCCCGGCAGTCTTCGCCCTGGTGCTCGATCAGGTCGTAGGCCAGGAAGGCCACGGGGCATTCGGCCAGGATGGCTTTGCTCAGCGTCTTGCGGCCAATGCGTTTTTGCAGGGCCGCGAAAGGCTGCACATGGCCGTCTTTCCAGGCCACGATTTCGCCATCGATCACGGTGTGATCAGGCAAGACCTGCGCCATCGAATCCAGCTCCGGGAAGCGGCCATTGAGCAGGTCTTCGCCGCGTGACCACAACCAGGACTCGGCGCCCCGCTTGATGAACTGCGCCCGGATGCCGTCCCACTTCCATTCGACCAGCCAGTCAGTGATCGGGCCCAGGGTGTCGACCGGGGCTTGCAGTGGATGAGCCAGGAAGAAGGGGTAAGGCTGGCCCGCCGCCTGCGATGGCGATTCGGGGTCGGACAAGGCCTCGTAGCGCGCGGCCGTGGGCACATGCTGCTTGTCGGTGTAGCCCATCAGGCGCTGCGCCAGGTGCTTGGCGTCCAGGCCGGTCACCTGGGCGAGCGCGCGCAGCACCAGGTTGCGTGCCACGCCCACCCGAAAGCCGCCACCGATGAGCTTGGTGAGCAGGAAGCGGCCCGGCGTGTCCAGCTCGTCCCAATAGCCTTGCAGGGCGGCCATGGTCGATGCGGGCTCGCGGCCACGCAAGGACAGCAGCCGTTCTTCCATCCAGCGGTGCAGGGCCACGTCGGTCAGTTGCTTGGCGGGCGGCAGGATGTGGGCAATGGTTTCGGCCAGGTCGCCGACCACGTCGTAGCTTTCGTCGAACAGCCATTCAGGGATGCTGGCGTGCTCGCGGGCCGCGGTTCGGATCACGCCCGTGGGCACCGTCTGCCTGGGCTTGCCCCCGGCCAGGAAGTAGAGGGCCCAGGCCGCGTCGGCCGCAGGCGCGCTTTGGAAATACGCCACCAGGGCCTGGGTTTTGGCCGTGGTCGAAGTGCTGCTGTCGAGGGCTTCGAACAACTGGGCGAAGCGCTTCATGGCGGCGTCTCCGCCACGGGCACGGCTTCTTCGCCTTCTTCCGCTTCATCGCCGTACTCGGTCTTGAAGGCCCCCGCCTGCAGACCTTGTTCGCCAAAGTAGCGCACCAGGGGCTCCACATAGCCGTGCGTCACGATCACGCGGGGCGCCTGGGTGGCCTGCACGGCCTCCAGCAATCCCGGCCAGTCGGCATGGTCGGACAGCACAAAGCCCCGGTCGAGCCCCCGGCGCCGACGCGTGCCGCGCAACTGCATCCAGCCGGAGGCGAATGCATCGCTGTGCTCGCCAAAGCGCTTGGTCCAGCCGCTGCCTTGGGCCGAGGGTGGGGCCAGCACCAGCGATTTTTTCAGATCCGCAGGTGAGGTGTCCAACACCGACTGCGTGGCTGGCAGGGGCACGCCGCTGGCGCGGTAAGCCTCGTTCATCAGCGTCATGGCGCCGTGCGCCACGATGGGCCCGATCGACGGGTCAATGCCCGCCAGCACGCGTTGCGCCTTGCCAAAGGAGTAGGCGTACAGCACCGACGGTCGACCCACCTGCGCATTGGCCCGCCACCACGCATTGATGTCGTCAAACACCTGCTGCTGCGCCTGCCAGCGGAACACCGGCAGTCCAAAGGTGGATTCGGTGATGAAGACATCGCAGCGAACGGGCTCGAACGGCGCGCAGGTGGCGTCGGGCCCGGTCTTGTAATCGCCCGAGGCCACCCACACGCGGCCTTCGTGCTCCAGGCGGACCTGGGCCGACCCCAGCACATGGCCGGCGGGGTGAAATGACACGCGCACACCGCGGTGCGTGATGGCCTGGCCATAGGGCAGCGTCTGCAAGGGCATGTCGGCGCCCAAGCGCGCTTGCAGCACCCGCCGCCCCTCCTCTGGCGCCAGGTAGTGCTCGTGCCCCACGCGAGCGTGGTCGCCGTGGGCGTGGGTGATCAGCGCATGGGACACGGGCTTCCACGGGTCGATGTAGAAATCGCCGGGCGGGCAATACAGGCCCTGGGGTCGTGCCACCACCAGATCTTTGTTGGAATCGGCCATCAATTTTTGGGTTGGGTGCTACAAGCGGTCATCGTGCTAAAGAAAGGGTAGCAAACGGTGTGCGCACGATTTTCAGGCGCATCAACAGGGATTTGTTGGCGCAACTCGGGGCTTCGGTTTCCGGCGCTTGGCCGACACTGAGCGTTGCCCCCTGTTTGTCCGTCTTTGCAAGTGCTGCCATGCCCAAGTTCAAGCTCGTTTTATCGTCGTCTCAGCGCCGCAAACTCGTCGGGGTCGGACTGGTGTTGCTGCTGGCCTTGGCCTGGACGGGCGTGTCCGTCTTGCAAGAGACCGCCGTCCGCGAGGCTCAGGCCCGCAAGGATGTGACGGCCCGGGCTTTCGAAAAGAACCCGGATGCCTGGCTGAACAGCCCGACGGAAGCCTCGGCCTTTGAAAAAGCCGTGTCCAGCGGCCAGGTGGTGTCCGTGGCCACGAGTGGCTCCTTGGTACTCTACACCGACAAGGCTGGCAAGCACCACAGCACCCGCCTGGTGGACTGCGGCCCGGGTTGCAGCACCAACCTGCTGGGCCGCCTGGGTGAACTCAGCCTGCAAAAAGGTTTTGTGCTGACGCGCACCGACATCGACCCGCGCACCCCCAGCCAGAAGTTCAATGAAACCCTGGAAGGCCTAGGGCGGCTCAGCCTGGCCCTGCTACCGGTCTTTTTGATTGGCGGCCTGATGTTCTACCAGATGCGCGGTGGCGCCTTGCCCTTTGGCGGCACCAAGCTGGCCGAGCGGCCCGACACCGAGTTCAAAGACGTGATCGGCGCGGACGAGGCCAAAAAGGCGCTGCGCCGCGTGGTCGCCTTCATGACCGACCCGGCTGAATATGTGCGCGTCGGCGCGCACGCGCCGCGTGGCGTGCTGATCGACGGCCCGCCGGGCACCGGCAAGACGCTGCTGGCCCGTGCTTTGGCCAAGGAGTGTGGCGCCAACTTCATCAGCGTGGATGGCTCGCACTTCAGCTCGATGTTTTTTGGCGCCGGCATCGGCAAGGTCAAGGAGCTGTTCGAGCGTGCCCGCGAGAACGCACCCTGCATCATCTTCATTGACGAGTTGGACGGGGTGGGCAAGCGCTCGCGCGGTGGCGACAACAGCAGTGCGGGCGACCAGGAGCAGAACCGCATCATCAACCGCATCCTGGTCGAACTGGATGGCTTCTCACCGCTTGAAAACGTGGTCGTGGTCGGCGCCACCAACCACGTCGACAACATCGACAAGGCCATGCGCCGCCCTGGCCGATTCGACATGATTGTGCGCACCGAGTTGCCGACCAGCACCGAGCGCGAGGCCCTGTTTGCCCTCTACCTGGAAAAGGTCAAGGCGGCCGAGCAGATCGACCTGGCCTCGCTGGCCCGCACCGCCACGGGCATGTCCCCCGCCGACATCGCCAACTGCGTGAACCGCGCGGCCTCGTACGCGGCCGAAGGCGGCCAACCCGAGGTCACGGCCGAGTTGCTGTACCGCTCGATCGAGACCTTCCAGCTGGGCGGCGAAGTGTCGTCCGCCAAAGGCACCTTGTGCCCCGAAACCTTGCGCCGTTTGGCCGTGCACGAAGGCGGCCATGGCCTGGTGGCCCACGTGCTGAACGCGGGCAGCGTGGAACGCGTCAGCATCGAACCTCGCGGTGGTGCGCTGGGTGTGACTTACGTGGCCCGTCACACCGAAGAGCCCCTGTATGGCGAACGCGAACTCAAGTCGCGCCTGGCGATGCTGCTGGCCGGACGCGAGGCCGAAATGATGGTGTTCGGCAACACCTCGTCGGGCGCGGCGGACGACCTCAAGCGCGCCTCCGAATTGGCCACCTCCATGATCGGCAGCTTCGGCTTTGGCAAGACCTTTGGCCTGCTCAGCATGGCCGGCGTGCCCAAAGAACTCATCGGCCCCGACATCCAGAAGAGCGTGCTGGACGAAGCCCGCCTGTTGTTGGAACAAGCCCAGGCCGAATGCCAGGCCGTGCTCACCCAGCACCGCCCTCGGCTGGAAGCCTTGACCCACCTGCTGCTTGACCAGGAAACCATCAGCGGCCAGCCGCTGCAGGCCGTTCTGAACGCCTGAACCCTCGTGTTCATGGACAAGATGGTGCAGTTCATCCGGCTGTACTTCCCGGTCTTCATGCCGGGCGCAGTTTTTGGCAAAGTCATCGAGCTGTCCAAGGTGTTCACCACCTGGATACCCCAGGTTCATGGCAGCAGTTACTCGGTAGAGCTGCCCGGGGTGGCGGTCGCAGGCGCCGCGAACCTGGTCAAGGCGTGGTTCTGACCACCACGCGACCCCGGACTTGCCCGGCCCGCAGGCGAGCGGCAGCTTCGATGGCGTCTTGCAAAGCCACCTCGGTGGTGATCTGGTCCAGCAATCCAAAGTCCAGGTCCTGCGCCAGCCTTTGCCAGGCGGCCTGACGCCTGTCCAGCGAGGCCATCACGCTGTCCACACCCAGCAGCGCCACGCCCCGCAAGATGAAGGGCATGACTGTGCCGGGCAGGTCGAAACCCTGCGCCAGGCCGCAAGCCGCCACGGCGCCGCCATAGCTGGTCTGAGCGCACGCATTGACCAGGGTGTGGCTGCCGACGGCATCGACCACGGCCACCCAGCGCTCTTTCTGCAAAGGCTTGCCCGGCGCCGACAACTCCGCGCGGTCGATCACCCTGTTCGCGCCCAGGCGCAGCAGGTAGTCGGTTTCACCAGCCTTGCCCGTGGCGGCCACCACCACGTGGCCGAGCCGGGCCAGCAGAGCCACCGCGATCGAGCCCACGCCCCCGGTGGCTCCGGTCACCAGCACTTCACCACCGCCGTGCAAGGCGCCATGCCGCTCCAGTGCCATCACGCACAGCATGGCCGTGTAGCCCGCCGTGCCGATGGCCATGGCTTGGCGCGTGCTGAAGGCCTCGGGCAGTGCCACCAGCCAGTCGCCGTTCAGGCGGGCTTTTTCAGCCAGGCAACCCTTGTGGGTCTCTCCTACCCCAAAGCCGTTGAGCACGACCCGGTCGCCTACCTGCCAGTGAGGGTGTTCGCTGTCGATGACCGTGCCCGCGCCGTCCACGCCGGCGACCATGGGCCAACTGCGCACCACCGGTGAGGTGTTGGTGATGGCCAGCGCATCCTTGTAGTTGAGCGTGGAGTAGTCGATCGCTACCGTGACGCCGAGGCCGTCGGCCACCGTGGGCAAGAAGTCGTCATCGACCGCCTTCACGGTGGCGCTGAAATCAGGGTTCTTGTCGAGCACCAGGGCGTTGAACACGTGCATCTCCTCGGGATGTGAAACCAATTGTCAAGGCACGGAACACTACACCAGGATGAGCGATGATGCCCGCTCACTCAATCAATCACCTGGAGACCCGCTGTGCGAATTGCCGCCCTGACATCTTCCCTGCTGACGGCCGTGCTGGCCGTGTCCGCCGCGTCATCCGCCATTGCAGCGCCCGATGCGGCGCTGGCCAAGGCCGCCAAGGAAAAAGGCGCTGTGGTTACGCCCAGTGGCCTGGTCTACCTCTCGGTGAAAGACGGCACCGGTGCCAGCCCGGCCGCCAGCGACACCGTGAAGGTCCATTACCGCGGCACCTTCCCCGATGGCAAAGAGTTCGACAGCTCCTACAAGCGCAACGAACCCACCGAGTTCCCCCTCAACCGCGTCATCCCCTGCTGGACCGAAGGGGTGCAGCGCATGAAGGTGGGTGGCAAGGCCAAATTGACCTGTCCTTCGGCCATCGCTTACGGCGAACGCGGCGCTGGGGGGGCGATTCCACCCAATGCCACTTTGCATTTTGAGGTTGAGCTGATCAGCATTGCTGGCAAGTAAGGCCTGCCTTTTTTGCGCGGTCCGACCCTCATTCAGGGTGTTGTCCTACACAGAAACCCTTGATATTTTGAGAGCATGACCGCAGCAGAACTCAACACGGGAGTTTTCCGATGGGATACGCAGACCTGAACAGCAAATATCAGCAGCTGCGCGATGATCTTGAAGAAGCTTATGCGGCCAACGTATGGGACAGCAGCAAGATTGACCGCATCGCTGATGAGATTGTGGAAACTGAACTGGCTTTGGCGGGGCAGTTGCGCTTCAGCGCGCCCGGCGGCCACTCGCACGTTTAAGGAGCCGACCATGCACACAGCACCCGCTTTTTCGGTGGGCGAGTACCTCGCCATTCCCATTGCCGAGTCCTTGGGCGACGGTCAGTGGAAGGCCGGCCTGGCCATCAGTGAAGGGCAAGCCCGTGGCGACCGCCCGGCCAAATGCATGTTTGCCAAGCTGTTCATGTCGCGTGATGATGCCTTGCAGTTCGCTATCACGCAGTGGCAACAGCCGGTCGCGTCGCACTGATCGGCTTCAACGCTCTCAGCCTTGCAGGGCCTTGACCTGCCCTTCATCCCGGCCACCACGTCCCCCATCCACCCAACTGCCTTGCAGCGTGAAGCGGCGCACCCCACAACGCCTTGACCAATGTGTTCACGGGTCGGCCAGGACGGGGCATCGTCAGCCGCCTCGTGGCGGCCATCGCGCCCTAAACTTGATGGCCCGCTGATTCCGGATTTGGCCATGGCCTGCCAGCCATGCCATCATGCCAAGGCCGTGAAATTCGATCTGCGGCATCACCCCTTGGAGAAGAAAATGCGCTTGATCACCCGACGCGGCTTGGCCTTGCTTGGCGCTTCGACCCTCAGCCTGTCGTCTCACGCCGCTGACGCTCCTCCCATCAAGCCTGGGCTTTGGCAAGTTCGCAGTGAGCGTGCCGTGGACGGCGTGAAAGCCCCGCCCATGGCCGCTCAGATGAACAACCTGCCGCCCGAGGTGCGCAAGCAGATGGAGGCCATGATGAAGCAAAAGGGCGTGGACATGAGTGGGGGCTCGGGCGACATCAAGCTTTGCCTGAGCAAAGAGTCGCTGGATCAAAACCAGTGGCTGGCACAGAAGAACGGCGATGCGAATTGCAAGACCGAGATCAAGTCGCGCAGCGGCAGTCGTTGGACGTGGCATTCAAGCTGCATTGATCCCAAGTCAGAAACCGATGGCGAGGCCGTTTTCAACAGCCCCGAGAGCTACACCATGAAGGTGGCCACGATCATGACCATGAAAGGCGAGACCAAGACCATGAACATGACGAACACCTCGACCTGGTTGGGCGCCAATTGCGGTGACCTCAAGCCGATCAGTGCCAAGACCTTGAATGCCCCGCCGGGCAACAAGTCGGCAAAATGATCTCGGCTGGTGTCATGACTGCGGCAACATTGCAAGCCTGGGTAGTCCCGAGGGTCGGCTAGTGCCGCTGGTATATATTGCGTTGTCCCGTTTCCCCATGGTCATCGTGCTGGCCATTTTTTGATGCCCGGGGAGCGCGGCAGGTGTCGGCGCCAGTCGCCAAGGTTTGTGGAATTGAACTCGGCCATCATCATGAAAGCCAGCACATCATGACCCTGCATCGGCACGTCGCGAATCTCCATTTCAGTCCCTCATCAGTGGCCCTGGCTGCCCACTGGGTGGCGGCTGCTTGCACCGTCATCGGACTGAGCGGACAGGCGTTGGCCCAGGCCGTGAGCGAGGAGGACGAGCTGGCCTTGGCCTATGGCGACAAGCCCTTTGTCAGCATTGCCACCGGCTCGCGGGTGCCGGTCAGCCGAGCCCCAGCCGTGGCCACCGTGATCACCGCACAAGACATCGCCTCGATCGGCGCCACCGACCTGGACGAGGTGCTCGAAACCGTGCCCGGCCTGCATGTGGCGCGCGAGACACAAGGCTTCGCGCCGGTCTACGTGATCCGTGGCATCAACCTGGGCTTCAACCCCCAGGTGCTGATGCTGATCAACGGTATCCCCATGACCACGGTTTACACCGGCAACCGGGGTGGAGGCTGGGGCGGCATGCCGGTCGAAAACATCGCTCGGGTCGAAGTGATCCGGGGCCCGGGTTCGGCCTTGTACGGCGCCGATGCGTTCTCAGGCGTGATCAACGTGATCACCAAGTCCTCGGGCGACATCAACGGCACGGAGGTGGGCTTGCGGGGCGGCTCGTTCAAGACGGGCGATGCCTGGATGCTGCACGGTGGCAAGTGGGGCGCTGTGGACGTGTCGGGCTACTTGCGCATCGGGCAGACGGAGGGGGCGCGGCGGATTGTTCAGGCGGATGGACAAACGGGGCTGGATGCCCTCTTTGGCACGCAGGCCTCTCGCGCGCCGGGGCCCATCAACAATGGCCGGGATTCAGTCGATGGTGCGCTGGACCTGGGCCTGGACAAGTGGCGTTTTCGCGTGGCCTACAAAGAGCGCGATGACATCGGCACCGGCACGGGGGTGGCCTCGGCCCTGGATCCGCAGGGGCAGATCTACAGCCAGACCATCACCTCCGACCTGACCTATGAAAACCGCAACATCGCCGAGGACTGGGCGGCAAACCTGCAGCTCAGCTTCATGCACTACACGGAGCTGACCGACCTGACCTTGTTCCCGGCCGGCACCACGTTCGCCGGGGCGACCGCGTTCAGCGATGGCGTGATTGGCAACCCGGCCAAATGGGAGCGGCATGGGCGACTGGGCGGCTCGGCCACCTATACCGGTTTCAAGATGCACCGCATTCGGCTGGGGCTGGGAGCGGAGCGCGAAGAGGTTTACAAAACGCGCGAGACCAAGAATTTCCATGCCGATTTCTCGATCATTGGCAGTGGGTCAAGGGCCGACCTCGTCGACGTGTCGGCCACAGAGCCCTTCATGCAGCCACAAGGGCGCACCAAGCGCTACCTGTATGCGCAAGACGAATGGAACTTGGGTAAGGACTGGACCTTGACCGCCGGCGTGCGCAACGACCACTACTCGGACTTTGGCAGCACGACCAACCCGCGCCTGGCGCTTGTCTGGGAGGCGGCCTACAACGTCACCACCAAGCTGCTGTATGGCACGGCGTTTCGCGCCCCTTCGATGTCGGAGTTGTACGCCATCAACAACCCGGTGGTGACGGGTAACCCCAACCTGCGGCCTGAAAAAATCCGGACGGTGGAGGCGGCCGTGTCATGGCAGCCACTAACCAAGCTGCAATTGGGCATGAACTTCTTTCACTACGAGATGAAGGACATCATCCGTTTGATCAGTTCGGTGTACCAGAACAATGGCCAGCAAAATGGCAATGGCCTGGAGTTCGAGGCCACCTGGGACGCGGTGAAAGATGTGCGCCTGACGGGCAACTACAGCTACCAGCGTTCGGTGGACGAGGCCACGGGGCAGGCCGCCGCGAATGCGCCAAGGCACCAGGTGTACCTGCGGACCAACTGGCGCTTCACACCGGGCTGGTCTGTGGACCCGCAAGTCAATTGGGTGAGCGATCGGCCACGTGAGCCCGGCGATCCACGCGCGGACCTGAAGGGCTATGCCACGGTGGATCTGACCTTGCGCACGGACCGCGTCGCCCGGGGCTGGGATGTGGCCATGTCGGTGCGCAACCTGTTGGATGTCGATGCGCGCGAACCCACGCCCTACGATGCGGGACAGCCCTTCATTTCCTTGCCTTATGACTTCCCCTTGCCGGGGCGGTCGATCTACGTGCAGGCCAGCTACCAGTTCTGATCAATGCGGATCGGCGGCCGACGCGTCGGCAGTCCAGCTCAGGTTCAGGTGAGCGCTCAATTGCGCCAGGAGGATGGCCCGTTCAAAAGGTTTGGTCATGAAGCCATTGGCACCGGCCTGCATGGCCTGGGTGCGGTCCGAGTTGGACGCATTGGCCGACAGCGCAATGATTGGCAAGGACTGGCTGGTCGGCGACTTCCTTAGCTGACGGATCGCCTCCAGGCCATCCATCACTGGCATGGACAGGTCCATCAGGATTACATCGGGCGCAGCACTTTGCACCTGGTCAAGGGCGGCCTGACCATTGTTGGCTTCCACCGTGTCGAAACCCAGCGGCCTGAGCAAGTCGATCAGCATGGTGCGGTTGGCGGGCACGTCGTCGGCAATCAGCACCTTGCGCCGTGGGCCGAGGTAGCCGGTGACAGTCGGCAAGGGGGGCACGGCGGAGCCATTGCCGGGGGCGGGGTCCACCCAGGGCAGGGTCAACTCGAACCAGAACAGGCTGCCGATGCCATCCTGGCTGTCAACGTGCACCTCACCGCCCATCAGTCGCACCAGCTGGCGGCTGATGGCCAGCCCCAGACCCGTGCCGCCTGAGCGGCTGCGGGCGTCGCCGGCTTGCTCAAACGGCTCGAAGATGCGCTGCAGCTCACTGCCCCGGATGCCGGTGCCGGTGTCTTGCACTTCAAAGCGCAGGCGGATCTGTTGAGCCCGGGCATCGCGGTTCACCACGGTGACGCCCAGTCGCACCTGGCCCGCTTCGGTGAACTTGACCGCGTTGCTCAAGAGGTTGAGCAGCACCTGGCGCAAGCGCTTCTCATCGACTTCCACGGCGGCGGGCAGGTCTGGCGCGCATTCGAAATCGAAGCGAAGTGCCTTTTCTTCGGCCTTGATGCGGATGATGTCGACCAGTCCGCTGAGGAAGGACGGAGGATGGACGGTGTGGGGGTACAGCTCGGTCTTGCCGGCCTCGATGCGGGACAGGTCGAGGATGTCGATGATGAGCAGCAGCAGGTGCTCACCGCTGTTGTGGATGGTGTTCAGGCCCACGACCTGGCGCTCGGTGAGCGTCTTGTCCATCTTGAGGATCTGCGCGTAACCCATGATGGCGTTGAGCGGGGTGCGCAACTCGTGGCTCATGCGGGCCAGGAAGGCGCTCTTGGCGTCGTTGGCGATCTCGGCGCGCTCTTTGGCCGTCCGCAACTCGGCGGTGCGGTCGCGGACCAGGTCCTCCAGGTGCTCACGATGGCGTTGCACTTCTTCGCCGCGCTCTTGCAGCACCGAGCTCATGCGGTTGAAGGCCTGGGCCATGGCCTGGATGTCCTGCGGGCCATCAACCTCCGCGCGCACATCGGCTTCCCCCCGTTCGGTGCGGGCCATTGCCTTGGACAGGCTGTTCAAAGGCCGGGTGATGCGTGTGGCCAGGAAGCGGATCCCGATCAGGAACAGCGCCGCGAAGAAAAACGAGCTGGCCAGGTTCACGAAGAAGATATTGGCCATCATGCGCGTCAGCGTGGCCTTGCTGTGCACCAGGCGCACCTGCCCGAGGAACTCGGTGGCGGGGGGCTCGACATCGAAGGGGGAGGCGGCCGGTTTGGTCCACACCGGCGCGATGAACTGCCAGGTGTCTTCGGTTTCAGCCTCCAGGTAGGCCTCCCGCGGGGGCGGCGAGGGCAGGGCCTTGGTGGCAGATTCGGTGCCCGCCTTGCCTTTGGAGAGCAGCACACCGCCATCGCTGGTGCGGATTTCAACGCGCAGCACATCGGGGTAGGCCAGCGTGGCGTTGACCGCATCGTGGGCATTGTCGGCCGAGGCGTACAGCAGTGCCAGCGTGCTTTGCGTGGCCAGGCTGGTGGCGATGCTCATGCTCTGGCGCATCAGCGTGTCGCGGATCTGGCGGCTGCCTTGCCATGAGCTGGCCATGGACGAGAACAAGGCCATGCAGATCACGCCGATGATGACGGCGATGCTGAGCTGGCGTTGAAAGGTCATCTGGCGCAGAAAACCTGAAAGTCTGCGCTCAATGAACAACGGTTGAGTGTGACTGTTCATGTCAGGGCTCCGGGAAGACCATGTCAAAGCGCTGTTGCAAGGCATTCAGGTTGATGCCCAGGTGATTGGCGGTTCGTGTGTTCACCGCCACCAGCACTTCCTTCAAGGGCCGTACACCGCGAATGGCGGTGCCGGAAGAGACATACCCCATCGCCCAACCGGCCAGTGCTTTGCCGAGTTCAACGTTGTTGGGGTAAAGCGAAAACAACGCGCCGCGCTTGACATGCGCGGCGCTGCTGGAAAAGACGGCCAGGTTGCGGTTCCAGGCTTCTTGCAGTACCAGGGGCAGCACGGCGGTTTCATCCACCGTGGTGGAGTCTTGCGGCAGCCACAGCACATCACGTTTGGGGTCGGCCGAACTCAGGCTGTCCTGGTATTGGCGGGTCGCGGTCTTGAGGTCTTCGGCCTCAAAGGCCTGCAGCTCCAGGCCTTGCGACTTGGCGGCCTCGCGCGCCAGTTTGATCAGCCAGGCGTTCTGGCGCGGGTCGTAAACCACGATCACACGCCGGGCCGACGGGACCAGCGTTTTCAGTTTGGCGAAGAGCAAGGCGGGGTCGGGAGCCAAGCTGTGCACCGACAGGTTTTGCGCATCGGATTCGGGCACCGACAGCACGCCCCCTGCGACGATGCCCAGGGTGCGGTCCAGGCTCGTGGCCACTTTGAGGCCGTTGCGGCCCAGAGCGATCACGGCGCGGATGTCGCGGCGGCGCAACTCGTTGGACAGGTCCTGGGTGTTGGGGTTAGCCCCCACCGGGAAGCTCGCGATGCGGCTTTTGGTCTGGTCTTCGATGCCGCCGATGATGGTGGAGAACACGCTGCGGTAGGGCTCGCCGATGTCAGGGTAGATCACCGCGATGGAGCGCGCAGCCTCGTCTGACGCGGCATGCGCCAGAGGCGACTGCCCCACCATGACTGCCAATGTCACCCAACGCACGGCCACCCAAAATGCACGGCATGCAAGCAAAGCTGATGTCCTCCATTCGGAGCTTGACCGGATGCGATAGCTTACCCAGTGTTTCGCGATTGGCGGTACCCATGTGGTGGATATCGGGATATCGCGGCCACTTATCTCGGGGTATGACCCTTGACGAGGGGGATGACGGCACGGAACTGGCTAAGTATCATTTTGTTACACGCCGCCGCTTTCAGTGGTTGGACTTGGGGTTGGCGTGGTTTGGATTGACACCGTGATCCCATCAGCAGTTGTATCCCGTGCGGACCACCCGTCCACGTCCGTCGAGGCGGCGAGCCTCATCGTCTCTTACCTTGAAGCCCTGGGCGTGGAGTATGTGTTCGGGGTGCCTGGCGGTGCGATTGAGCCTTTGTACAACGCACTGGCGGTCAGCAGTCGGCGCGGCGGGCCCAGGCCGGTGTTGGCCCGGCATGAAGCCGGCGCAGCCTTCATGGCCGATGGCTATGCCCGCGAGACCGGGCGCTTGGGGGTGTGTTGCGCGACATCAGGCCCTGGCGCGACCAATCTGTTGACCGGCATCGCGTGTGCTTTTGACAACAGTGTGCCCATGCTGGCGATCACGGGTCAACCCTCACTGCCCTTGTTTGGCAAGCGCGCGCTGCAGGAGTCCTCCTGCACGGGAGTCAACACGGTGGGCATGCTTCAGCATTGCACCCGCTACAACACGCTGGTCTCGCACGCGGACCAGTTGGAGAACAAGCTGGTCAGCGCCTTGATCCGTGCCTCGCAGCCCCCGCATGGACCGGTGCATTTGTCGATCCCGGTGGACCTGTTGCGCAGCCAGGTCGAGCAGCGTCTGTCGCCCCAGCACCTCAAGCGTTTGCTGGTCAAGCCGTCCTTGATCGACGAGGATGCCATCCACACCTTGTTCGAGGCGGTGCAACGCAGCCGCAAGACAGTGCTCATCGTGGGTGGCGGTTGCGGCGAGGCCATCGACGCGATCATGCATTTTGCCGAGTTGACGGATTCGTGCTTCGTGACCACGCCCGATGCGAAGGGCTTGATCAACCCGCACCATTACCTGTACCGCGGCGTGTTCGGTTTTGCCGGGCACCAGTCGGCGCACCAGGCTTTGAGCGATGGGGTCAGCTTGACTTTGGCCATTGGCACCAGCCTGGGCGAGTGGACCAGCGGTGCCTGGAGCGCCAGCGTCTTGAACCACCACCTGGTCCACATCGATTCGAACGATGAGCACCTGATGCGCTCGCCGATGGCGCAGCAGCACGTGCGCGGCCGCATCCGTTCGGTGTTCGAGCGCTTGCTGGACGTGATGCACATCGAGCAAGCCGCGCTGGGCCTGCCCTGGAAGCCTTCGCGTGTGCACACCGACGTGGCCGAGGTCGTTGTGAGGACACCCGACAAGCGCGAGGACATGAGTTCGCCCATCAAACCGCAGCGCCTGATGACCGAGTTGTCGAATCGCTTTCCGCCCACCACGCGTTTCATCGCCGATGCGGGCAACAGCACAGCCTGGTCCATCCATTACCTGGAGTTGCGCAACCGCCGCATGGGCCTGGTGCCGGGCATGACGATGCCAGCGGCCAACTCGCCGACCATGCACACGCCATCGCGCCGCGGCGAGCGCCGCCTGGACCATGCCGGCTGGTTGCGCGTACTGATGGACTTTGCGCCCATGGGTTGGGCCATTGGTGCGGCCGTGGGCATCGCCCGGGGCAATCCGGACTACCCGGTGGTGTGCATCACGGGTGATGGCAGTTACCTCATGAACGGTCAGGAGATCACCGTCGCGGCCCAAGAGCAGTTGACCGTGATTTTCGTGGTGCTCAATGACGCGGCGCTGGGCATGGTCAAGCATGGGCAGAGGCTGGCAGGGGCTGAGCAGATCGCCTTCGAGTTGCCACAAGTTGATTTCAGCCTGATGGCGCAGTCCATGGGCATCACGGGCCATGTGATCCGATCGCCGCAAGACTTCAATGACCTGGACATGGCTGAGATCCTGAACCGCAAGGGGCCCACCTTGCTGGACGTTCGCATCGACCCTGAAGAGGTGCCGCCCATGGGCTTGCGCATGCAAACGCTGGATACCGCGCCATGAGCGTCTCGCCCATCCACACGCGCATCTGGCTGGAGGAGCCCGAGGCCGACAACCCCTTCGCGACCCGTGCGGCCCATTGCCACGGCTATGACGTGTATGGCCAGATGCTGGGCAGGGCGCGCTGGGCCGACATGGTCTACCTGCTGTTCCGGGGCGAAGCGCCATCGGCCCAGCAAGCCCAGTTGTTCGATGCGTTGGCGGTGGCCTTGGCCAATCCGGGGCCGCGTGATCCGGCGGTGCACGCGGCCATGTGTGGCGGTGTGGGCGGCTCGACGGCCGCGGCCAGCCTGATCGCGGCATTGGCCGTGGGGGCCGGGCAAAGCGGTGGTGCCCGGGAGGTGTTCCTGGCCATGCGCGACTGGGCCGATTGCGGCACCGACTTGAATGCCTGGCAGCAACGCATCGCCCAGCCGCCCGTGCTGCCCGATGACGTGTGGCCTGTGCAGGAGCACGCCGTCGGCTTTGACCCCAATGGCTTGCGCACGCCCACGGTGGTGGTGCAGGCCTTGACGGTGCTGGCCTCTTTGAGCACAGGCACCTGCCTGCCCTGGTTGAGCACGCACCTGGCAGCGATGGAGGCGGCAGCTGGTTTGCCATTGGCCATGACCGGTGTGGCCGCGGCGGCCTTGGTGGACCTGGGTTTTGGCCCCGAAGAGGGCGAGATGCTGCACCTCTTGTTGCGCCTGCCGGGGTCGGCGGTGCATGCCCTGGAGCAATGGCGTTATGGCTTCAAGCGCTTTCCCTTCTACCCGGTGGATCTTCAGGACGACCCGGCCAAGCCAGCGCCACTGGCCAGCAAGGAGGCCGCATGAAGGGGCCTGAACGGTTGCAGCAAGCGGCGGGCAAGCTCACGACCAAGGTGGGCGCGGCGTTTCCGGGCACGCGCGCGGTGTTCCGCGGGCACGACCTCCACACGGGCTTTGAAGAGAAGATGGGTTGGTTTGACCTGTGCGCCTTCGGTATCACCGGTCGGCGTTTGCAGCCCGCGCAATTGCAGGTGTTGGAAGCCATCTGGGTCTGGACCAGCTACCCGGATGCGCGCATCTGGAACAACCGCGTGGCGGGTCTGGGCGGCACCACCCGCACCACGCCGGTCCTGGCCATGAGCGCGGCGCAAGCGGTGTCCGAGGCGACCATTTATGGGCGGCGCAATGAGTTCAAGGCCTTGGCTTTTTTCAAGCGCACGCACGATGAGATGCAGGCGGGCTCGTCCCTGGGTGAGTGCATTGACCGGCACTTGAAGCACCAGGGCAAGCTGGCCGGTTATGGCCGCCCGCTGGCCTCGCGCGATGAGCGCATCGAGCCGACCATGACCCTGGCCCGCAAGCTGGGCGTGGGCGATGGGCCGCATGTGACCTTGGCCTTTGAAGTCGAGCGTTACCTGGCATCGGTGGGCAAGCCCTTGAGCATGAACTTCGGTGCACTGGTGTCGGCCTTTGGCGCGGACTTTGGCTTCTCGCCCCGGGACTACAACCTGCTGTACTTCCCGGTGTTCCTGGCCGGCATGCAGCCTTGCTATGTCGAGGCGGTGGAGAAGCCACCGGGCACCTTGTTCCCGACCTCGTGCGCTGACGTTTGCTACGAGGGCGTGGCCCGGCGGACCTGGCCGACTTAGTTCTTTGGTGAGGCGCGAGGGCGGGCTCGCCTGGCCAGGCCGACTGCGCCGATGATCGCGATCAGCAGGCCCATCAAGGTGATGCCGTCCAAAGCACCGCCGCCGCCTCCGCCACCGCTGGACGTCGAGGCGGTGACCGAGGGCGTGACCACGTCGATGGTCTGCACGGTGGTGGAGGTGGCGCTCAGGTCATCGGTGATGGTCAGGCTCACGGTGAAGCGGCCCAGGGCGCTGGGCGTGACCGAGATGCTGCTGCCCGTGGCCGAGGAAAGGGAGGTGACGATGCCGCCACCATTGACCAAGGTCCATTGGTAGGAGGCGATGCTCCGACCGCTGGCCACCCAGGAGTTGGCCCCGCTGAGGGGCAGGGCCTGGGAGGGCACGGCGCCGGTTTTTGAGAAATCGATCTGGGCTTGCAAGCCGGCGTTGGTCGCGGCCAGTGCGGCGCCTGTGTTCAGCATGCCCGCGCCACAGGTAGCCGTGGTGCAGTAGCACTGGGCCTGTTCGGTGGCCGAAGGCGCGGCGCAACGCGCCACGGTGGTGCTGCCACCGTCACCGTTGTCACCGCCGGTGGTGGGGAAGGCGCGTGCCGAACCCATCAGGATGGCGCGGATTGCTGCCGGGGTGAGCGTGGGGTCCACCGACAGCATCAAACCAACCGTGCCCGCCACCATGGGCGCCGAGAAGCTGGTGCCCAGCGAGGTGTAGTAGCTGTTGGTGTAGATGGCGCTGGCCGCGATCGGCGTGGTGGTGCCTGCGTTGCTCGTCGTCAGGATGGGGTACAGGCAGGGCTGGCCAGACAGGGTGTTGACGCAATTGCCCGCGGGCGCGCTGATGGAGATCTCGGGGCCCAGGTCGGAGTAGCCCACCTTGGTGCCCGCGTGCCGCAGCCCGGCCACCCCGATGACGCCAGGACAGTTGGCGGGCACCGTGACGCTCAGGCCACTGTTGCCTGCCGAGGCCACCACGGTCACGCCCAGGTTGGTCAACTGGCTGAGGGTGTCTCGGTAAGCCTGGCTGCAGGCGCCGCCGCCGCCCAGGCTCAGGTTGATCACTTTGGCGGGGTTGGGGTTGGCGGGCACACCCGACACGCCGATGCCTGCGGCCCAGAGCATGCCGGCCATGATGTCCGAGTCGTAGCCGCCGCACTTGCCCAGCACGCGCACGGGCAGAACCTGCACCGTTCGCCCCACGCTGGCCATGCCGGTGCCGTTGTTGGTCAGCGCCCCGATGATGCCGGTGGTCTGCGTGCCATGCCAAGTGCTGTTCTCGGCCGCCAGGTTGTTGCTGCCATCGCGGCCGCAGCCCGCGAACTGGCCGCTGCCCGTGGTCTCGCCGTAGGTGATCCAGTCGCCCGGGTCGGAGGCGTCGGCGTCACGGCCATTCCCGTCGTTGGCCATGCCCACATTGCTGACCATGTCGTAACCGGGCAGCAGGTTGCCGCTCAGGTCGGGGTGGTCGTAACGCACGCCGGTGTCCAGCACGGCCACGACCACGCTGGTGCTGCCTTGCGTGATGCCCCAGGCGGGCTCCACATCGATGGAAGACTGGATGGCGCCGCTGGGGGCGCGCAAGTACCACTGGCCAGCCGTGGGGGTGAAGCCCGCCAGGTTGTCGCCATACAGCGTGTCGTTGGGGGCGACCAGGCGAAAACGCTTCTGGTCCACCACCGCGTACTCGACATCGGATTCCTGCGCGAGCCGGGCGGCGAGTTGGGCCGAGCTGAGGCCATCGGCCAGGATGACCTGAGCGCGACTCGTCAATCCGGCGCCGTCGTGCAGGGGGCGGCCGATGCGCTGCCCCAGGGGCAGGGCATGTTCCGCGCGCTGCGGTGTCGCAGACTGCGCCTGTGCACGCATGAGCCCAGAGCCTGCCTTGAATTTCACGATCACGCGGGCGGCTTCTTCGGCGGCCAGGGCCATGGAGGCGGGCGCCGTCACCAGCAAGGCGATGACGGCGGGCAGGGCGAGGCGGCGCAGGAAGGTCATCGCTTCAGTTTACGGATCAAGAGTGCACACAAAGCGCGCATTCGGGTGCTGATCCGCGCCCATTTCTGGGTCAAAGGGAGGACACTGGGCACAAAACCTGCAACGCCAGGAGGCCTATTTGAGCAAGAAAAGCCAGCAACTCATCGACCTGGACTTGGCCCGCGGGGCGCACAACTACCATCCCATTGAGGTGGTGCTGCACCGTGCCAAAGGCATCCACCTGTGGGACGTGAACGGGCGGCGCTACACCGACATGATGAGTGCCTATTCAACCGCCTCGCTGGGTCACAGCCACCCCAAGGTGCTGAAGGCACTGGCCCGGCAGGCCAAGACGCTGGACGTGACCAGCCGGGCGTTCTACACCGACCAGTTGCCGTTGTGGCTGGACCAGCTCACCACCTTGGCCCACATGGACAAGGCCCTGCCCATGAACACGGGGGCCGAAGCCGTGGAAACCGCCTTGAAGCTGGCGCGCAAATGGGGCGAGACGGTCAAGGGCATCCCGCGTGATCGCGGCGAAATCATCGGGTGCGAGGGCAACTTTCATGGGCGCACCCTGGCGCTGGTGAGCCTGTCCACCGAGGCGCAGTACCGCGAGAACTTCGGCCCCTACTTGCCGGGCTTCAAGACCGTGCCCTTTGGCGATGCCGATGCGCTGGCCCAGGCCATCACGCCGCGCACGGCGGCCTTCATCGTTGAGCCCATTCAGGGCGAAGCGGGCATCCGCCTGCCACCGCCTGGCTATTTAAAGCGGGCCCGCGAACTGTGCCGACAACACCGCGTGCTGTTCATCGTGGACGAGATCCAGTGCGGCCTGTCGCGCACCGGGCGCCTGTTCTGCTTCCAGCACGAGGATCTGGACCCTGACTTGCTGATCCTGGGCAAAGCCCTGGGCGGTGGCGTGTACCCGGTGTCGGCCGTGGTGGGCCGTGCCGAGGTCCTGGGCGTGCTGCGCCCGGGCGACCATGGATCGACCTTTGGCGGCAATGCGATCGCGGCGGCGGTCAGCATGGCGGCCTTGAAGCTGTTGAGCGAGCCCGAGTTCATCGCTCGGGTGGATCGGCTGGGCCACTGGGCCCTGGCCTACCTGAAGGCGGCCTTGGGCGCCAGCCCCATCGTGCGCGACATCCGGGGGCAAGGCCTGATGATGGGCATTGAAATCGTGCCTGAACTGGGTGCCCGCGGTTTGGTCGATGCCCTGAAAGAGCGGGGCGTGTTGACCAAGGAAACCCACGAGGTGGTCATCCGCTTGGCGCCACCGCTCATCATCCGGAAGAAGCAGTTGCGGCGGGCGCTGGATGCCGTCATCGACGTGGTGCTGTCAGCCGCTCCACCAGGGTGACGCCTCAATAGGGCAGCCCGTTGCGCAACTGGATCACGTCCAGCGTGGAGACCGCCTGGCCCTGGTTGCCCCAAGCGCTGCGGATGTAAGAGACCACGGCGGCCGTGTCATCGTTGCTGAAGACCATGGCGAAAGGTGGCATGCCATAGGGGCGGGGGTTGCCCGCCGTGGAGGGCGCGAAGCCGCCGGCCAGCACGATGCGCACCAGGTTGGCGGGCGAGTCCATGGTCACGGCGCGGTTGTCTGCCAGGGCCGGGTAGGCCTTGGCCACGCCCTCGCCCTGGTCGCCATGGCATTGGGCGCAATGCACCTTGTAGAGCTTGGCGCCACGGCTGTCTGGCAAAGGCGGGGGCACCTTGGCGGGTTCGCGCGCCCGCGGGTCGGGTGGCAAGGCCTTCAGGTAAGTGGCCATGGCGAGCAGGTCGGCATCGGCCCAGTGCTGGGTGCTGTTTTGCACGACCTCGGCCATGGGACCGACCACGGTGCCTCGCGCGGACACCCCGGTCTTCAGCAACTCGACGATGTCAGGCAGGCGCCAGTCGGCCACGCCCGCTTCGTGCGGCGAGGTGAGCGAGGGCGCGTACCAGTTCTGCACTGGGATCAGCCCGCCGCTCAGGTCCAGCGTGCCGCTGCTGGCACCCAGCGCATTGCGGCTGGCATGGCAGGCGTTGCAGTGGCCCAGGCCTTGCACCAGGTAGGCTCCTCGGTTCCACTGGGCCGATTGCCTGGTGTCGGGCTCGAACTGACCCGGTTTGAAGAACAGGGCGCGCCACACGGCCAAGGCCGGGGTCGAGTCGTAGGGAAAGCGCAACTCGTGGGGACGGTTGGCCTGGGCCACGGCGGGCAGGCTGCGCAAGTAGGCAAAGATCGCGTCCGAATCGGCTCGCGTCACGTGGGTGTAGTTGGGATAGGGGAAGGCGGGGTAGAGCAGGCGACCATCGCGCGAGCGGCCGTTGTGCAGGGCTCGCCAAAATTCCGACGATGACCAGGCGCCGATGCCGGTGTTTGCATCGGGCGTGAGGTTGGAGGTGTAGACGGTGCCAAACGGCGTCTGGATGCCCAGGCCCCCGGCGTAGGGCGCGCTACCCCGCGCGGTGTGGCAGGCCATGCAGTTGCCAGTGCGGGCGAGGTATTCACCGGCGGCGATGAGCTGGGGGCTGACGGGCGGCTGCGGGCCTGAGGTGACCGGGTCTTCTCCACGCACGTTCAAGGCGACAACGGCCGCGGCCAGGGCCAGGCCGATGAGCAGCAACAGGGCCATGGCGCGCTTCATGGCTGAGCCCCTGGGCCATCCAGCACACCACCGCAAGGCATGGGCAGGCGGCCAGGCAAGCTGGTGGCCGCTTTGGCATGTTCAGGCACAGGTTGGGCCGAGATCCATTGCGACACGGCAGCAATGTCTTCGGGCCGCAGGCGTTGCGCGATGGTGGCCATGCAATCGGGCGCTTTGGCCTGGCGGTTGCCGTTTTGCCAGGCCCCCAGTTGGGCGTTGATGTAATCGCGGGGCACGCCCAGCAAACCGGGGATGGCGGGCTGAACACCCGTCAACGCCACGCCGTGGCATTGCACGCAGGCGGGGATCTTGCGCTGGGGATCGCCCCGGGTTACCAACTCCTGGCCCCGTTGGCGTTCGGCGGCTGAGGGGGCGGTGGGCGGCTGCGGGGGATAGGGCAGGTCGAGTGCGGCGAAGTAGTTCGCGATCTCGTGCAGGTACTCGTCGGACAGCGGGTCCAGCAGGTTGGCCATCAGCGCGTAGTGGCGACGCCCATCGCGGAAGTTGCGCAACTGGTTGTACAGGTAACCGGCGGGTTTGCCTGCGATGCGTGGGTAGTAGCCATCGCTGGCAGCGCGTCCTTGGGGGCCATGGCACACGGTGCAGGCCTGCACGCGCTGGCCGATGCTGTCTTCGACCCGGGGGGCTGCGTGCAACGAACCGGCGACGACGCCAGCCGTCAGGGTGAAAGCGAAGAGGTGGGAGCGCATCCCTGAATCTACTGCGGTTTCAATCCGACCGGCAGTGGGCAAGATGTCTCAGTGGGCAGGGGCCACGAAGGCGCCTGCCACGGTTCAGCGGCGCCGTGGCTGGGGCGGGCGGGGGCGGCGGTCTTGAGGCGGCGCTTCCTGGGCTTCCTTGCGGGCCAACTCCAGCAGGTGGTCGAGCTCTTCCACCGGCACGCCCTTGAGCGCGCAGAAATTGGCGGGCGTCAAGGTGGTGGCCTGGAAATCGCGCAGCAAGGTGGCTCGGTTGCGACGCTGCTGGTGTTCCAGCTCGACCTTGGCCTGGTGGTTGGCTCGGCGCTTTCCCAGTTCTTCCAGGGCAACTTTGCGGTGCTCTTCGCTGATCTCGTCGCCCGGCTGGCCATCCAGGTCGAAGCGGTGGGTGGCCTTGCTGAGGGCCACCAGATAGGCATGGCTGCCAGTGTGGCGGCGCAAAAAGGCCGACAGCACCTGCTTGGTGAACACGCCAGGAGCGCGCTCCTGGATGTCGGCCTGGATGCGCAGTTTCAAGGGCCTGGGCGCGCAGTCAAACAGCGCCGGGAACAGTTGCCGAAGTTGCGTGGCGCAGGCGGCCGGCGTCATGGCATCTGGGGTCGGCGAAGGAGAGGGGGGCGTCGAAGACATGGAAACTGGGCGATCGAGATCAAGAGGTCAGAGGGCGCAATTGTGCCCGCTTCTACGGTGCCACGTGTTGGGCCACCACGGGGGGGTGTTTGCCGAACACGATGGGCATGTAGCGCAACTGGTTGGCGCGCCCTTCACGCACCAGGCGCGCTTGGCCGCCGGGCAGCAGGTGGTGCGCGCCGGTCCAGAGTAGGCGCGGCAAGGTGGTCAGCAGTGGGTGCCAGGGCAGGGCGGGCGGCAGACCCAGGTGCTGCATGCCCTCCAGCCCGACGAACAGCCGCAGCATGCTCAGATGGCGGGCCCGGTTGAAGCGGCCGCGCAGTGCGCCACCCCAGGGGTAGTGGCGGTTCAGGGGTTCGTCCATCAAGGCGCGGCCCAGGGCGGCGCTGCTGTCGTCAGGCGGCGCTTGGCTGATGACGTTCTGGTACAGCGAGGTGCGGCCTTGCATCTCGGTCTCGGACAGCAGTTCTTCTTCGACGCCCATGAGCCAGCCAATGTAGCGCCACAGGTGCATCATGGCCGCGCCATCGGCTTTGGTGACCACGACCCCGGTGATGCGCAGCGCGATCAGGTGGACGGCGCTGAAACCCAGGTAGGTGGCTTGCATGTCGACCTGGTTGATGGGCAGGCCATGCTCGGCCGAATCCCAGTCGGGGCGGCGCAGCAGATTCTGGCGCACCAGGGCGTGCATGGCGCGCACCCGCAAAGTGGTTTTGAAACCGGCGCTGTGGCGACTCAGGCCACCATCGGTGGTGCAGTCCATCCACCAAGATGAGGTTTCGGCCAGGCGGCGTTGTGCGCCACGTTGCAGCGAGCCGGTCATCACCAGTGTCTTGTTGATGGACGAGGCTTGGTAGCCCGCCATCAGACCCGCATCGCGCAGGACCAGCATGCCGTGCTGGCCGGTGCTCTGGATGAAACGGGCGCCTTGGGCCAGTTGGGCCGGGTCGACCCAGGCAGGGGTTTGCGCCACCGCCCGCATGAAGCGGCAGAGGGATTCGGGGGCATCCGGCACCGCGTCCAGGCCATGCTCGATGGCACGTTCCAGCATGGGGCGGCCGACCCCCATGCCCACGTCTTGAAGCCAGTGGGCCAAGTCGTCGGCCAGCGGGTCGCCGCGCCACAGGGCTGCCCCCAGGCGAGCCCACTCACCGGGGGTGGGCTCCGGATTGCCGCGGATCATCAGGCGCAAGCGGCTGGCGATGCGGCGGGTGGTGGCCAGATCCGCACCATGGCGATGGGGTGGTGATGGCAGGGCGGAGGCGGGGACGGTCATGCTCCGATCTTGCACCATGGCTGCCCACCATTTGATGGCGGGCGAGTGACTTCAGCGCGGTTCACCCATTTGGGGGCGTCGGGTATGCCCTTGAATTCAAGCTGTTGCGCGGTCCGCAGCCACGTCATCGACCTGAATCACGCGGTCGGCGGCTTGCAGGTAGCGCAAGGCCAGGGCCGGGTTCTTGGCGCTTTGGGCAGCGGTTTCCATCGATTGGGTGCGGCGCAGCACTTTGTTCAAGGCGCCCGTGTCTTCGCCGAGTTGGGCGCCCAAGGACAGGGCCTTGACCAGGTCGCACTGGCCGCCTTGCTTGGGCAGGCTCAGGTCGGGACACAAATGGCCCACCAAGTCGCTGCGCGTGCGCAGCAGTTCGGCCAGGGCCAGCCGCTGTTCGTTGCGCAGGGGATGCAGTCGGCCCGTCGCCCTCAGGCTCAAACCGCCCATCCAACGGGCCGGTGCGGAGGGCAGGTTGGCGTGCAAGTCTTGCAAGATGAGGTGGGCCCGGTTCAGTTGTTGGCGGATGCCGGCCTGGGCAAAAGGCAGCAATTCGGGTTTGCCATCCACCTGGTAGCGCCACAGGCAGGCGCTGGCGATGTACAGGTGGGCCAGCACATCTCCCAACCGGGCCGACAGCAACTCCATGCGCTTGAGTTGGCCGCCCAGCAGCCCCATGGCCAGATCGGCGGTGAAGCTGTACTGGGTGCTGAGCCGGGTGATCAGTTGCGCTTCGGCCTTCAAGTCAGCGGGTGCTCGGCCGATGAGTGCGGCGCCGAACACGCTGCGGCGCAGGTTGCGCACCACGTGCCACACATGCGACCACAAGGCTTGCCCGAGGGGCTGTTCGTCCTGGACTTCAATGGCGTGCATCTCGTCGAGCACATGCGGGTGGCAGCAGGTTGGCGCCTTCCACGGTGATGGCAATGGGCGCGTGGCGGTAGCCGATGCCCAGCAGGTTGGATGGCCCGGCGATGATGCCCTTGCCACCCAGGCATGTCCATGCCGTGGTTGACGGCGCGTCGACCGGCTTCGGTCAAATGCACTTTGAGGACGGCGCTGGCCACGCTGGGCTGCTGGCCTTCATCGAGTGCGGCGGCGGTGTAGTGGCGGGCGGCGTCGGTCGCGTACAACTCTGCCGACATCATCGGCGATGACCCCGGCAACCGCGTGAAAGCGGGCGATGGGCAAGCCGAACTGTTCACGGATCTGGCCATAGCCATTGGCCACGAACAAGGCCCCTTGCTGCATGGCGCTGCCCAAGGCGGGCAGTGAGATGGCGCGGCCAGCGGCGAGGCATTCCATCAGCATGCGCCAGCCTTGGCCCACTTGTTTTTCACCACCGATGATGCAGTCCATGGGAACGAACACCTCGCGGCCATGGATGGGGCCGTTCATGAAGGCGCTGCCCATGGGCAAGTGGCGGCGGCCGATCTCCATGCTTTCGGTCGGAACGGGGAGCAGCGCGCAGGTGATGCCCAGGTCGCGCTGGCCTTCGGGCAGGCTGTCGTCATGAGCATGGAAGGCCAGGCCGACCACGGTGGCCAAAGCCCAGGCCGCCATACTCCGGCGGAATGATCATGCCGAAGAAGCACTTGTCGCGCAGGAAGCGCCACACCTCCGGCGGCAGATCGCCCGCCTGGTCGATGGCGTGGTCATCAGGCATGGCGCACAGCTCGAGCACTTCATGATCAAGGAAGCTTTGCTCGGCGTCAGAGAAAGCTTGGGGCTTGACTTTCAGCAAGGCGCTGAAATCAGGCTGACCGGCAAACAGCTGACCTTCAAAGCCCACCGAGCCCGCCTCCAGGGCGGCGCGCTCGGTGTCACCCAAAGGTGGCAGGGCTTTGGCGAACGGGCGCATGGCGGCCCGTCCGATCAGCGATGCCAGCCATCCCGTCATGGGCTGACGACCAACTGACCCCGGACCTCGCCCTTCGGGTTGGCTGCCGTGTGCAAGTTCACGTACCACTGACCAGCCATCACTTGCGCCGCCTGTGCTTCGGTGAGGGTGGCTTCACCTTCAAGGGGGCTGTCCAGCTTTCCGCTCAATGGCAAGACCACGCCTGCATTCTGGCCAGGCATGGCCGGACCGTGAAAGTGCGCGGCCGTCACCGCACCACTCAGGCCGGAGTACACGACCTTCCATTTCAGGACCTTGGTGGCAGACGTGTACGTGGCATCCACGGTGCCGGTGCCCATCGTGGTCACGGGGGGTGATTCAGCCTCGCCCGAGAGGGTGGAGGTGAAGGTGGCCGCGTGTGACATCGATGGAACCAGGGTCATGCTGGCGGCCGCGAACAAGCCGACCAGCAACGAACGCTTGAGGGTCAAGGAATGGAAGTTCATGCTCAGCTCCTGTTGATGGTTAGAAACGCATCCGCAGGTACAAGGCTGGGCCGTTCAGCTTCAGATCAAGCTTGGCCACGGCATCGTCAGTCTTGTAGTTCACGCGGATGCGGGTATGGTTGTATTCAGCGCCCACACCGATGTTGCGCCAGGGGAACCACTCGACGCCGGCTCCGGCATTGACGATGTCGCCATAGGTCTCACCGCCGTTCTTCTTGGAGCCCGACAGGTCGGCGTAAAGCCTGACCTGGTCGCTGATGCGATGGCGAAAGCCCAAGGTCACCAACGGCGCCCAGGCATCTTTCTTTTCGCCGTCCGAGATGGTCTGTGACAGGCCGCCCAGGGTGGCCGAGGCTGTGTAGCTCAGCTTGACCTTGTAGTAGGCCGCGCCGACGCCCACGCCGGCCACGGTGTCCTCGCCACCAAACCACCAGCGGTAAGAAAAATTGCCGATGTCGAACGAGGTCTTGGTGTTGAGTTGGCCTGTGGCGGAGTAGCTCTGCCCGTTGTAGATGAAGGGCTCGCTCACGCCGAGTGACTTGTTCTGGCTGTAGTGGTACAGGTCCACCGAGAAGCCCTGGCGGTCAAACAACAGCCAGTCGACGCGGGCTCGCTTGACCACGTCCGAGCCATCGATCACGCGTTGCTTGCCGGTGGACTGGCTCCCATCCGGCGTGGCCAAGCTGAGGTCACCCTCGGCGTCCACGTTGTAGCCGCCCAGCCACACGCCGACGCGGTCGATCACGGGCATGCTGTTCTCGATCGCCAAGGCCGGCGCGGCGGCGGCGGCCAAGGTGAGCACCGTCCATGAAGATGCAATGCGCAGGTGGCGAGAGTTCGGCAAACGATGACGCATGAAGGTGCTCCTGAGTTCTGAGAGGTGTTGAGATGAATCAAACTTTAGGAGAAGCGTCCCAGGCCGACTCGTAGGCTCTGTCTCTTTGGCTTGTCAGACATTGGCGCGACTTGACGTCGGGCAAAGCCGACAGGCACTGTTCTTGCCCTGTTGGGCCTCAGCCTCGTGTTAGAACGGCAGACATGACGATTCGTTGGCCTCGGACCGCACCGCTGCAAGGCACTTTTCGCGGCATCACATTTTTGGGATCGGTGATCCTGGCTATCTCACGGGGGATGCCCAACCATTGGCGTTTCCGGTCGCAGGACATGGCCCGGGTGCTGGCCGATTGCAGTGCCCGTGCCTTGCTGATCGTGCTGGTGGTCAATGTGCTCGTGGGGGCCATCCTGGCCTTCGTGGGCGCTGTGCAGCTGGTCAAATTTGGCGCGGGCATCTTCGTGGCCGACCTGGTGGCCATTGCCGTGTCGCGCGAGATGGCCGCCGTGATCACGGCGGTGGTGATGGCCGGACGCACCGGTGCCGCCTTCGCGGCCGAGCTGGCCACCATGCAGGCCAATGAAGAGGTTGATGCGCTGGAAGTGCTGGGCCTGAATGCCACCGAGCACCTGGTGGTGCCGCGTGTGCTGGCCTTGCTGCTGGTGATGCCCTTGCTGTATGTGTTTGGTTGCGCGGCCGGCTTGGTGGGGGGCTTCGCGGTGGGAGCCAGCATGCTGAGCCTGGCGCCGGCCGCTTACTTTGACCGCAGCCTCGATGCCCTGAGCTTTCAGCACCTGGGCCTGGGCTTTGCCAAGGCCATTGCCTTTGGTTTGCTGGTGGCGATCGCAGGGTGCTACCACGGCCTGCACGCTGACCGCAACGCGGCTGGCGTGGGCCAGGCCACCACGCGGGCCGTGGTGGCGGGCATCGTGGGCGTGATCGCGCTGGACGCAGTGTTCTCGGTCTGCGCCAACGCGCTGGGGATCTGACCATGGCCTTGCTCAGCGTTCAAGACCTGACCATGCGCTTTGGCGACAAGCTCATCCAGGAGGAGGTGTCGTTCGAGGTCGAGCCCGGCACCATCTTCGCCATCATGGGGGGCAGTGGTTGTGGCAAAAGCACCTTGCTCAAACACCTGATCGGCCTGCTGGAGCCGGCCCACGGGCAGGTGCTGTACGACGGCAAGGATTATTGGAAAAGCCACGACGATGAGCGCACCAAACTGCGGTCCGGCTTTGGCGTGCTCTTTCAAAGCGCCGCCTTGTGGTCTTCCATGACCGTGCTGGAGAACGTGCTGATGCCCCTGGAGCAGCACACGGACTTGTCCGAAGACGAGCGCATTGAACGGGCGCGCGAGGCTTTGTCCTGGGTTGAAATGGCCGAGTTCGCCGACTACAGCCCGGCGGACCTCAGTGGCGGCATGAAGAAGCGCGCGGGCCTGGCCCGGGCCATCGCGGCGCAACCACGCTTGCTGTTCCTGGACGAGCCTTCCGCCGGCCTGGACCCGATCAGCTCCAAGCGCCTGGACGACCTCATCCTGGAGATCCGGGACCGCACGGGTGCCGCCGTCTTGATGGTCTCGCACGAGTTGCCCAGCCTGTTCGCCATCGCCGACGACAGCATCTTCCTGGATGCCGACAGCAAGAAACCCATCGCCCATGGCAAGCCCAGCGAGTTGCTGGACACCGCCACCCATCCAACCGTGCACGCGTTCCTGCACCGGGAGAAGTTATGAAACGCAATGCCTTGCTCGTCGGCAGTTTTGTCGTCGCGGCCTTGATCCTGATCGTCGTGGGGCTCGTGACCCTGGGCGGGGCCGACCTGTTCGCCAAGCGGCAAAAGGCCATCGTCTACTTTCAAGGCAGTGTTCGCGGTCTGTATGTCGGGGCGCCGGTGAGCTTTCGGGGTGTGAAGATTGGCGAGGTGTTGAGCATCGGCATCGAGGTGGACCCCAAGTCCCTGATCACGCGCATTCCGGTGGGGCTGACCTTGGGCAGCGACGCTGTGAAAATGGGCGATGAGAAGAGTGGAAGCTTTCGCAACCTGCCCGATCTGGTGCAGCGCGGCCTGCGCGCCAAGCTCATCATCCAGAGCGTGGTGACCGGCCAGACCGGCATCGACCTGGACTTCAAGCCCGAGACCCCCGTGGTGTTGCTGGGCGGCGGCTCAAGCTCCCCGCCCGAGATCCCCGCCATGCGCGACAAGTTGGACGCCCTGCTGGACCAGGTCTCAGAGTTGCCCTTGGCCGACCTGGTGGAGGACGTCCGCAAGACCATCAAGCAGTTGGACCAGACCTTGAAGGTGACCCAACAGGCGGTGGCGTTGTCGGGCAAGGAGATCGGCGCAGCGGCGGCGCAGGCCAAGCAGACCCTGGTGGTGGGGGCCAAGGCCTTGCAGGATGTGCAGGCTCAGGCGCAAGCCACCCTGGCGTCGGTGGAGCAATTGTCGGAGGCATCGCGCAAGGTTGTGCTGCAAACCCAGCCCGAAATTCAGCAAACCTTGCAGGCTGCCCGCGATGCAGCGCAGGCCGCGCAACAGGCCATGGGCAATGTCGCGGAACTCAGCGCCGTGGGCTCGCCCTTGCGCTCAGACGCCGAACTGGCGGTGCGGGATTTGTCGCTGGCGGCGCGCAGCCTGCGCTCCTTCGCCGACCAGTTGGAACGCCAGCCCAACACCATCTTGTTTGGGAAGAAAGCACCATGATCACTTTGCACCGCCTTGTTGTCTCCCATGGTTTGGTCCTGATGGCCTTGGGCTTGGGGGCCTGCAGCACCGCGCCCGCGCCGACCTTGTTGTCGCTGCCCTTGCCGCCTTCTCAGCCAGTGAGCCCTCCCGCTGTGGGCACGCTGCCTGCCTCAGCCGCATCGGCCCCCAGGTTCATCACCCTGCGCCGCGTCAACATCCCGGAGTACCTGCAGACCGATGCCGTGCGTTACCGCAATGCCGACAGCACGCTGGGCGAGTGGCCGAGCACCGCCTGGGCCGAGCGCTTGGAGGTGGGGCTGACCAACCACCTGGCCCTGCTTTTGCGGCAAGCTTTGCCGAATTGGACGGTGTGTGACTCGCATTGCCCGTCCATGCCCACCGGGCAGGTATTGATCGTCAACCTGGCACCGCTGGACTATGTGCGCAACGCCGGGCAGCTGCGGGCGGACGTGAATTGGCGCATCACCGGCCCAGGCAGCACGCCCACCCCGGTTTTCTCCGGGAACAGCACCACCAGCACGCCAGTGTCGCCAGACACTCCGGTGGGCCAGGCAGCTGCCATGAGTCAGCTGTTGAATCAGGTGGCGCAAGACGTCAGCCAAACCCTGCGCTGATATTTATTTCACGGCAAAGCCCCCGTGGGCACCTCGTTTGCTAACAACAAGGTGTTACCCACTAAAGGAGAAGTGCCATGAACCACATTCGACAAACATCCGTTCGCATGGCGTTAACCGCCACCACCGCCTTGGCTTTGCTTGGCCTGGGGGCGTGCAGCGACATGTCCGCCCGTGAACGCAACACCGCTGTGGGCGCGGGTGTTGGCGCTGCAGCGGGTGCGGTGCTGACCGGCGGCAGCGCTGGCGGAACCATCGGTGGTGCCGCCGTCGGTGGCGTCATTGGCAATCAAATCAAGAAATAAGGAGAGCCATCATGAGCTTGGGAACCATCCTGTTGATCGTTGTTTTGTTGATGCTCATCGGCGCCGTGCCCACCTGGGGCCACAGCCGAAGCTGGGGCTACGGTCCGAGCGGCGGCCTGGGCTTGATCCTGGTCGTGCTGATCGTGCTGATGCTGATGGGCCGACTTTGACCTTCGCTGACTGACTGACTTTTTCCATCAACCCAAGGAAACAACATGCCAACCACCGCCAAGAAAACAGCTGTCAAAACCCCTGCTGCCAAAACCAAGGCCAAGACCACCCCTGATGCCGTGCAACTGCTGACCGCCGACCACAAGGAAGTCAAGAAGTTGTTCAAGGACTATGAGAAGCTGGTCAAGGCCGATGGCGGCGAGGCAGAAAAGCAGGCCCTGGCCGAGCACATCTGCCTGCTGCTGACGGTGCACGCCAAGATCGAAGAAGAAATCTTCTATCCCGCTGCAGGGCAGGCCACCAAGGCCGAAGACCTGCTGAAGGAAGCGGTGGTGGAGCATGCCAGCGCCAAGGACCTGATCGCCCAGATCCAGGACATGGAGCCCACCGAAGACCTGTACGACGCCAAGGTGACCGTGCTGGGCGAGTACATCGACCACCACGCCACCGAGGAAGAAGAAGAGTTGTTCCCCAAGGTCAAGCGTGCTCACCTGGATTTGCACCAGTTGGGCGACGCGATGGCCAGCCGCAAGGAAGAATTGATGTCGGAGCTTGGTGCCGAAGTGGCCGCGTGATCCAATCACGCATGCCTACCCTACACCACACCCTCCGTTCTTCCCTGCTGGCCTTGAGCGTGGGGATGTCTGCCCCCGCTTTCGCCCAGGCCTCCCTTGATCTGAAGGAATGCCTGGGTTTGCCGGACACCAGCGCACGCCTGGCCTGCTATGACAGGCTGGCGGGGCGAGAAGCCATGGTGACCCTGCCGGCTTCACCTGCTGCGGTGCCTGGCACTCCCGAGGCCGTGCCCGTCAGCCAGGCCGCGACGCCTGCCACCACACAACAGTCCGAAAGCAGCTTCATGTCCCGCTACTGGGAGCTGGACCAGGCTGACAAGCGTGGCACCTTCAACTACACCAGCTACCGCCCGAATTTTTTCATGCCCCTGCACAGCATGGCGAGCGTGAACCGCAATCCCAGCAGCCCGACCCGCGCCAAGGCCAGCAACCTGCCCCGCTATCAAAATGGCGAGGCGAAAATCCAGGTTTCGCTGCGCAGCAAGGTTTGGGAAAACGCACTGCTGCCCGGGGCCGACCTGTGGGTGGCCTATACCCAGCAGTCCATGTGGCAGCTGTGGAACCGCGACCAATCGGCGCCTTTCCGCAGCACAGATTACCAGCCCGAAGTCATCTACGTGGTGCCCACCCCGGCCTCCTGGCAATCGTTGCCGCTGGGCTGGAAATGGCGCATGACGCAGGCCGGCATCGTCCACCAATCCAATGGCCAGCCCGACCCGCTGTCGCGCAGCTGGAACCGCGTTTATGCCCAGGCGGGTCTTGAGCGTCGCGACCTGATGTTCAACCTGCGGCTGGAGCACCGGCTGAAGACCGACAACTCCGTGGGCGACGACAACCCCGACATCCAGGATTACATGAAGCGGGCCGAACTGCAGATGATGTGGACGCCCGGGCGCTCCACGGCGGCCGTGGCTTGGCGGCCTTCGTTCTCGGGCAAGGGCTCGGTGCAGCTGGATTACTCCTACCCGGTGTTCCGTGATCGGCCCGATGGCCTGCGTTGGTATGCCCAACTCTTCCAGGGCTATGGCGAAACTTTGCTGGATTACAACTTCAAGCAGACCAGCCTGAGTCTGGGGTTGACCATCTTCAAATTCTGACAAGACGTGTTAGCGTGGAGCCTTCACTCTTCTAGGGATCGATTGGATGAGCACTCCCCACAGCCTGAAGAAAAACTCCGGTCAAGGCGCTGCCCCCAAGTCTGCGGATGCCGCCGCCTTGCGCCTGGTCGCCCCGATCCACATGCGCACTTCCACCGCCACGTGCTGGAAGTGCCATGCCCTGACCCAGGTGCATGCCGTGGTCGCGGCCGATGTGGTCGACCTGGGTGAATCGGGCGAGAGCCGCACCTATGTGTACGGTATCGCCAACCCGCCCACCGAGCTGACCGACGCGCTCTTGCTGCTGGCGCCCAACCTGCGGGTTGAGCTGCCTGGTGACGATGGTGTGAGCCGTCTGACCAACCATTGCCCGCATTGCGGGGCCTTGCAGTCCGACGTGTATCTGTTCTCCGAGCCAGGCGGGCCTTTCTTTGGCCGTCCGCCCGAAGGTCATCTGGGCGCCGTCATCCTGGAGCATGACATTCAGGTGGATGACGCTTCGTATTCGACTTAGATTTTAAAAGCCCCTCAGATCGTCCACCGGCGTCTTCAACTTGGCGGTGCCGGTGATGCGCTGCAGCGCGCGGCTGACCACGTCCACATCGTTGTCAAACGTGCCATGCGCGGCCTTGGCCTGGCGGTCCGGCTTGGCGATGATGACCTTGTCCTGGTCCACCACCACCAATCGTTCTCCAGCGACCAGACCGGCGCTGGCCGCCGCCTGGCGCCAGTTGCGCAAGGACTCGCCCGTGCTGGACGAGCCATCCCACCCCCGGTAGTCGGCGTTGAACACGTTGTCCATGCCCAGGATGGGTGTGCGCAGGTCGGTCTCCAGCGCGTTCGAGACGAAGTACAGCAGCGACTTGCGGTAGATGGCCACCACGTTGTCGTCGCGCTCAATGCGGTCGGACAGCACTTGCAGGTGCAGCTTCTTCATCAGGTCCGCGTGCGGCGCGTAGTGCTGGTTGGCGAACTGCACCGTGCAGGCGGGCGCCCACAACTGGATCGATGAAATCTTGGTGACCAGGCCGCGCTTGGCCACCAGGTCCAGCATGTGCCCCAGGATGATCGAGCCCGCCGAGTGGCCCACCAGGTGGATCTCCAGGTCATCGCCCCAGGTGGACACCAGCTTCTGCAAAGCCGTGATCAGCAGGTCGCCGCCGCGCGTGGTGTTGAAGGCCAATTCGGCGTTCTCTTTCATCTCGCTCCACACGGGTTTGACCAGGGGTCGGCCGATGGATTTTTCGATGAGAAGGTCGGTGCGGTCGCTGATCCATTCGCCCACGCCAGCCGCCCGGGTGGGCTGTTTGCCGAAGGCCTCCTGAATGAGGTTGCCCATGCTCTCCATCAGGCCGGTTTTCCAGGCCAGAAACAGCGGGTAGCAGCCGTTGCCGGTGAAGAGGCGGCCCATGGCACGGGCGCGTTTGATGGCGTCGGCCTCGCTGTTGAGCCCGCCATGCGCGTAAATCACCAGGCGCTTGACCTTGTCGGGCTGGCTGCGGAACCAGGTGTCGGGCAAGACCGAGGCCTGGTGCAGCAAGGTGCGGCTGATCTCGTCTTCGGTCAGGTAGCGGCGCACGCGGCCATCGTTGCCCAGCACGATGCTGTGTTGGTAGGCGCGGCGTTCGTCCCACCAGGTGCTGGGGTCGCTGGCATGGGCGCGTGATTGGCTGGCGGCGGCCGTGGTCATGCCGCCCACCATCACGCCGGAGACGCCCAGGGCGACCACCCAGGCGTCCATGCCATTGGCCAGCCAGTCGGCATAGGTGAGCACGGCAAAGCCGCCCGCGCCCCAGCCTGGTCCCCAGGAGTTTTGCAGCACGAAGCCTTGTTCGTTGAAGCCTACCAAGGCATAGGCGTGGCCATCGACTTCGGACGGGTGGCCGTCATACGGGATCACGGGCAGGCCGGCGTGGCCCGAGGGGGGCCGGGCTTGGTTGCTGATCTGGTTCCAGCCCTCGTGCGTGGTGCTGGACACATAGATGGCACCCACCTCACGGATCGCGGCCTGCAGGTCGGTGATCGACTTGACCTCGATGCGGAAGTAAACACCCAGGGTAGTCTGCGCGGCCCGCTTGGCGTAGCCGTACTTGGGTTGGGCGGGATCGTGGTCGCGGTGGGGCCAGTCGGTGTTCAGGCAGACGCCGTTGTGGAACCAGCCTTTGATGGCGCCCCGGCAACTGGAGCCTTCGTAGTTCTCGCCCTCGTACTCGTCGTAGCGGCGCGCGAAGCTGTAGAACATGGCCGCGCTGACGGACTCCAGCGCCTTGGGCATCTGCTGTTTGCGCCAGCGCAAGTAATTGACCGTGCAGGCCAGGCCGAAGCCGGTGCAGGCACCTTCCTGGCCCTGGTCCAGGATCAGGCCGGCCTTGGTGTAGGTGGACAGGAAGCGTTTGATGTCGCTGGAATCCGGGTACTCGCCGGGCAGGCTCACGGGGGGCGGCATGTAGAAGCGGTCGCGCAGGTCGGCTGGGTCTTTGGCGACGGTGAGGGGGCGCTTCTTGCTGATGTGGGGAGCGCTGGCACGTTTGCGGGTGGCAGAGCTGACGCCCACTTTGGGCTCGGGGATGGGCCAAACCTGCTTGGCCAGGTCGAACACGTTCTTGAAGCGGTCCAGGCCGTGGGAGCCGCCGTTGACCATCTTGCGAGCGGCCAGGTATTGGCCTTCGGCCAGCGCGGCGCGCATGGGGTCGGCGCGGTGGGCCAGGAAGGTGGCCAGCAACATGGCGGCCACTTCAGGGGCATTGGCCAGGTCGGGGTTGCTGGTCAGGTCCATGCCAAGCTCAGTGCCGTACTGGGCGTAGTTGGCGCGGCCGGTCAATTGGATGAAGCCGCGTCCTTTGAACTTGGCGCCATCGCCGGGTTGCGTGTTGCCCAACGCTTTGCGCCCGTCGTAGGCGCTGAAGGGTGCCATGCCGGGCTTGGTGTTGAACTGCGAGGGGAATTCGGAGATGGGCAGGAAGCCCTCGCTTTCAGCGCGGATGGTGCCCAGGGCCGCGCAGATCATGCTGCGGTCGTTCAAGCCCATGGCCTGCAGGGCGGCGGCCACGTAGGGCAGGTAGCGCGCGATGTTGGAGGGTTTGGTGGCGGGGAACAGGCGCCGCACGGCGTCGTGGTCCAGGTTGATGGCCAAGGGGGGCAGCGTGACCAGGCCCAGCAGGGATTGGCAGCGGGGGCCGACCACGCCGTCGGCGATCAGGCCGGTGCCGGATTGCCAGCGGCGCACGGCGGCTTCCAGGTCAGCGTCGAAGTCCTGGCCGGAGGCCAGCTTGGCGTAGTCGGCACCGTCGGGGCCGAGCTCTCTGGCCAACTGTTGGCGCAGGCGCTTGACTTCTGCGCCCTGACTGCCCCTGATCAATAGACTGCCCATGATCCCGCCCTTGTGAGTGGAGTGAGTCATTTTTAGAGGGAGGCGCGTGGGTTGCCATCCCTAGGGCCGGCTTCAAGCTAGGGGGGGCGTGTGGCGCTTGTGTTGGGTGCTTGGGATGGGAGCGCGGGGTGGGGATGAGGCGGTGGCGTGCCACGAAATGCAACCGTGGCAGGCCACCAGCGGGGCGCCTGCTTGGTGCTGAGAAGCGGAGTGTCGAGGTGGGCGTGCGCAGCACGCATCAACATCTGACCGGCCGTGGTTGTTTGAAC
>NZ_JAQSDR010000029.1 GCF_029946005.1 Aquabacterium sp. | reverse complement strand
TGTTGATTTCCACGCAAAACTGACCCGGGGTTTCCAACCAAAATTGACCCACCCTCGGTTTGCGTAGTGTAGCTATTCGGTTGTGGATCAATCGGTTTGTGTTGCTGTCCTTGGGTCTGGTTTGTTTGCGGCTCGTTTTCGGGTTGCCGCCACCGCCGAGCTGGTCTTGAAGCGCCAGGACTCGTTGCCGGTTTCCACGATGTGGCAGTGATGGGTCAAGCGATCGAGCAAGGCCGTGGTCATCTTGGCATCGCCAAACACGTGGGCCCATTCGGTAAAGCTCAAGTTGGTGGTGATCAGCACGCTGGTGCGCTCGTAGAGCTTGGACAGCAGGTGGAACAGCAAGGCGCCGCCGGCCTGGCTGAAGGGCAGATAGCCCAACTCGTCGAGAATGACCAGGTCGGCATAGGTCAATCGCAACGCGATATGACCGGCCTTGCCGGCGAGCTTTTCCTGCTCCAGTGCATTGACCAGTTCCACGGTTGAGAGGAAGCGCACGCGCCGATGCTGCCGTTGCACCGCGGCGATGCCGATGGCCGTGGCCAGATGCGTCTTGCCGGTGCCCGGGCCACCGATCAACACCACGTTCTGCGCGCTGTCGATGAACGCACCGCCGTGCAACCGGCCCACCAGGGCTTCATCGACCCGGCTCTGGGCGAAGTCGAAGCCGACCAGATCCCGGTGCGCCGGGAAGCGGGCGGCCTTCATCTGGTTGGCCTGTGATCTGACTTCCCGTTCGGCGCTCTCGGCACTGAGCAGTTCACCGAACCATTGCTCGGGATCGAGTTCGCGATGCCGTGCCTTGGCGACCAACTCTGGCCACGCCGCCGCCATGCCGTTCAACTTCAACGCCTTCAGGCGTGTGACCAGTTCAATGGACATGGCAGGTCTCCGTCGGGCGCAACGCGTCGTAGCGATCCACATTGGCCTGCGGTTCCTGACGTAGTGTCAGCGCGGTGACCACGCTGTCGGCGGACGGCACGGGCGCACTCAATCGTGCCACCACGTTGAGCACGTGCTCGCCGCTGGGTGCGCCTGACTCCAGCACCAGTTCCACCGCCACCAACACGGCCTCCAAGCCGTGCACAGGCACCGCGGCCAACACCTGCGCCATGACCCGATCACCGCCTGGGCGGCGCAGCAGATGATGTTGCAAGGTGCGCAGTGGCATCGGCATCTCGGCGAAGGGCGCGCCGTCGCGCAGTGCGCCCGGCTTGCGTTGCACGATCTGGATGTAGTGCTGCCAGTCGTACTTGGTCTGATAGCGATCAAAGCAGCGTGCGTGCCGCGCCAGCACCTGGCCCTCGGCCACCAACACCAGTTCGGTCGGATACACGCGTAGGCTGAGCACGCGGTGCGCCGCCTCGGCCGGCACGCTGTAGCGATTGCGCTGGAAGTGGATCAGCGCTGTGCCCGACACCCGCACCGGTTGTTCCAAGTAGGCATCAAATGGCTTGGGGTTGGGCATCAGTTGCGGTTGCTCGTGCTCCCACGCCTCGGCGAGCGTGAGTTCTGGCCAGTCGGGATGGGCCATCACGTCCCACGCCGCCCGGCACTCGCTCGCCAGCCACGCGTTGAGTTCGGCCAGCGTCGACCAGTGGCGGTGACCGCCCTCGACCCACAGTTGCCGGCGCCGGTCCTGCACGTTCTTCTCGACCACGCCCTTCTCCCAGCCGGCGGCGCGATTGCAGAACTCCGGTTCAAACAGATAGTGGCTGCACATGGCCTGGAAGCGCGCATTGACGATGCGCTCCTTGCCGCGGCCGACCCGGTCCACCGCCGTCTTCATGTTGTCGTAGATGCCGCGCCGCGGCACGCCGCCGAACGCGGCAAACGCGCGGGCATGGGCATCGAACAGCATCTCGTGGCTCTGCATCGGATACGCCACCAGCCAGAACACCCGGCTGGATGCCAACTTCACGTGCGCGACCTCCAAGCGTTTACGCACGCCGCCGATGACCGCGTACTCGCAACTCCAGTCGAACTGGAACGCCTCACCCAAGGCAAAGTGCAACGGCACATAGCCGGGACGGCGGGGCGTCGCCCCACCATCGGCGTGCCACCGGCGAACAAAGGTCGCGACGCGGCCATAGCCGCCGGGATAGCCCTGTGCCTGCAGGTGCTGGAACAGCACCTTGGCCGTGCGCCGATCGCGCTTGGGCCGGTGGCTGTCGGTGCGCAGCCACGCCTGCAGTTGCTCGCGGTACGGATCGAGAATGCTCCGGGTCGTCCGCGCCGGATATGCCGGCTCGACCACGTCTTCGGCCCGCAACCAGCGGCGAAGGGTATTGCGGGATAAGCCGCTGCGCTTGGCAATCTCGCGCAGCGACAACTTGTCGCGGAAATGCATCCGCCGGATCTTGGCCAACATGCCCACTGTGATCACTCCTGGGTTCCCCTGAGCAAAAGCGCTCAGGATGGGAAATCAGGTGGGTCAGTTTTGGATGGAAATTATCCCCGTAAGTGGGTCAGTTCTGGATGGACGTCAACA
>NZ_JAQSDR010000028.1 GCF_029946005.1 Aquabacterium sp. | reverse complement strand
AGAAAAAACCTGAATTATTCAAGAAGCGCGTTTATAACCAGCCGGGACTTGACACATAATCAATAAAGCCGCTCAAACTTGGCGGATTGCCATAACCGGTTGGCGGATCGCCAGGTTTAACTGGTATGTCAAACGTCAAATATCGTGAATTATCTGCACTACTGAACGTAATCTCAATGAAATTAGTGCCATTGGACCTGGTGTGATCCCTATCTATCGCTACAAAGCTAGTTCCATCAGACGCTGTCAGAGAAATGTTGGTCGCGGTCAGAATTTCAGTACCAATCGAGGTTACAGAAGTGCTTACTGTAGCCCCTCCAGATATATCAACGGTTCCGTTTCCGGAGTTGTTCAAAAGTGTTGGTGGCGGGATCGGCGGGTCAGCATACGCAAACGATGAGGCAAAAAGTAGAGCGAATAGGAAAGCAAACTTGCGCATAGCATTCTCCAGATAATGATGAATCTTATGTGGCCGGTGCAAATCGGAGCGTGACGATGCCTTTGACAATTAGTCAAACGGCTCGTTTGGTCAAAAAGTAGGTCAATCTTTGGAACGACTCCATCATTGTGCTGTCACTCTGATGCACCGTCAATAGCGTGAAAGGATCATTCTGTGTCCCTGGGGTTCATAGCGAACGGCAACTCCCAGCCTGATGCCGACATGGCGGCCGGCGGCTTCGCAGCGGGTGCTGACGGCGCTGGCGGCTCACGAACCTCCGGTAAGCGCCATCAAGCTGACGCTCGCCCCGGAGGCCGGCAGCGCCTCAGCTGTCAGCTATTCGACGTATAGCTGACGTCAGTGCCCCAACTGTTCGGGCTTGCGCCGCGACCGGCTGCTTCCGCACCGCGCGATGGGCTCAAATCGACCCTGAGCAGCCGTTCAATTTTCGAGACTGCCTGTACTTA
The DNA here is from genome assembly GCF_029946005.1 of Aquabacterium sp. Classification (GTDB taxonomy): domain Bacteria; phylum Pseudomonadota; class Gammaproteobacteria; order Burkholderiales; family Burkholderiaceae_C; genus Aquabacterium. The sequence goes on along the minus strand of NZ_JAQSDR010000028.1, from coordinate 1,589 downwards.
AGCTGACATGGGTCCGTCACCGACAGTAGGTGTCGTCACTGCCGAGCCATGCTCGACACCACTGCACAGTGGTAAGCCTCTAAGCCAGAGTGACCGCCCTCTGAGCTTCGGTCTCGGTTGCGGTGAAGCACTTGATGTTGCTCACCAACTGTTGCGCGTATTCAAGACTCAAGAAGACGCCAGCACTGTCGATCCAAAACAGTTCCGTGTTGGACCACTCCCGTTGCATTCTCTCGGCCAAGCGCCTTGGGAAGTGCCGCGATCGTGTCGACCACAGCAATAAGACAGGTTTGTTGAAGCGGCGCAAGGCATCGCTCGCATCCTGCGTATAGCGATTCGAGAGCGTGCGAAGAAACTTGCACACGTCCTGTCGCACACCGGCGTTCGTGCGCATAGGCCGGAGCCAGTGCTCGATCAACTCGTCATCTAGCGGCCCATCTGTGAGTTCGCCAAATGAAAACGGCAATCTCCTGAGAGGTGGAACGTGATGCATCAACTGAGCAGTCAGCCATGCCAGCGGAGGGGCATGGCCTAGCCACTTTAAAAAGACAAAGGCGGAAGGGGGAAAGATGTCGTAGGCGTCACAGGTCGTCAGCACGACGCTGGCGATGCGCTCGGGGAACTGTGCGCACACCATCTGGGCCAAGGCCCCACCCGTATCGTTGCCTACCAAAATCACACCGCGTAGATCAAGCGCGACCATTAAGTCGGCAATCAAGCGTGTCATGCCCATGACAGTCAAGTCTGCCGTTGGCGCCATAGGAATTGCATGCGCGCCCAGGGGCCAGTTGGGCACGATGCAGCGCAGGCCTTGGCTGAGTTCGGAAACGATGGGCTGCCAAAGCTTGTGGTCAACCATCAGGCCATGCACGAAGACAATGGGTTGCCCTTGGCCACGCTCAAGGTATTGGACCGGGCCTTGCGGCAGTTGGAGTGTCTTGAGTGAGGGCATGGCGCTTGTTTCCGTCGTGGGGATTGAACGTCTGCAGATGATCCGACCGCGAGGCAAGCAAGACAATTACCTGGGAGGTCATTGAAACGCCCACACCACAGAGGGGATACTGCCGCCATGACTTGCGACGAGAACCTCTCCATCCGCCAGGGTGAAGCGTTGCCCTTCGGGCAACTGCTGCGGCAGTGGCGCGGCTTGCGCAAGCGCGCTCAACTGGATGTGGCACTGGAAGCGGGCGTTTCGCAACGCCACTTGAGCTTTCTGGAATCAAGCCGCGCGAAGCCCAGCAGAGGCATGGTTCTCCAGCTTGCGAGGTGCTGGACGTCCCCTTGAGGGAGCGGAATATGTGGCTGCACGCAGCGGGTTTTGCGCCCATGTTCCAGCAACGGGCACTGCAAGATGAGGACATGGCGGCCGTGCGTGAGGCGCTGACCCTGACGATCAAGCATCACGAGCCCTACCCGGCCATGGTGGTCAACCGGCAGTGGGACATGTTGATGTGCAACGCCCCGGCCGAGCGATTTGTGGCCTTGCTGGGCCAACCGGACGAGGTCTGGCAGCGCGTCGATGAGAGTGGTGGCCGCAACGTAAGCGGTAAGCCTGCGGCGTTCTTCCCTTGCGCGAGGCTGCTCCCCAG
>NZ_JAQSDR010000027.1 GCF_029946005.1 Aquabacterium sp. | reverse complement strand
AAAAACCTGAATTATTCAAGAAGCGCGTTTATAACCAGCCGGGACTTGACACCTAGGGTTCGATTGAGAGCGAAAATTCTAACCATTATTTAGGCCGAAACCCGAGGAATAACCTGCGCGTAGAAGACAAAAAAATATGGCGCAATCTGGCAAACCAAGACTGGACCAAAGCGTCCTCACATAATCAAATTTTGGCTTCATCAAGCACCCTCCCTGTCACGCAAAAAACGCGCTCCATCATGCCCCATCCGCGCCAGCCATACGCCGATTTTTCTTGCCTACAAGCCCCCCAAGCTCGGCCCTCCGAGTCCAAAGCCTTGCGCACCACGCTCCGAGCCCCATCCCGCCGAGCAAAATGCCTCGCCCTCCACCCACAAAGAGGCACGCGCCACCCTTTTTTGCTCGGCCCGCCACCCTCAAAGCCTCGCGCGCAAGGCTTAAAAGCTCGGCCCCGTCACCCTTTGACCCTTGCGCGCAACCATTTTTGGTGCGCGCGCCGAGCTAAAAGCCTCGCATGCCGCCCTATAACACCCGTGCGCCAGCCTTTGAACCTTGCACACCGGCATCTGCCATCATTCCCCCATGCCCCTCACCCCCAACGACCTCTCCCGCATCGCCACCAACACCCTCGACCACTACAACCAGCAGGCCGAGCAGTTCTGGCATGGCACGCGCGACCACGATGTCCGCCAGAACATCACCGCCCTCCTCACCCACATCCAGGCGCCCGCCCCCTTCACCCTGCTGGACTTCGGCTGCGGCCCCGGCCGTGATCTGAAGGCCTTCGCGCAAATGGGCCACCACGCCATCGGCCTGGACGGTGCCGAGCGCTTCGCTGAGATGGCGCGCGCCCACACGGGTTGCGAGGTCTGGCACCAAAGCTTCCTGGCGCTCGACCTGCCGCCTGCGCATTTCGACGGCATCTTCGCCAACGCCTCGCTCTTCCACGTGCCCGGCCAGGAGCTGCCCCGCGTGCTGCAACAACTGCACGCCACGCTCAAACCCGGCGGCGTGCTCTTCAGCTCCAACCCGCGCGGCCAGGGCCAAGAGGGCTGGAGCGGTGGCCGCTATGGCAGCTACCACGACCTCCCCGCCTGGCGCGATCACCTCACGTCGGTCGGCTTCACGGAGCTGACGCATTACTACCGCCCCGAAGGCCTGCCGCGCGAGCAACAACCCTGGCTGGCCAGCGTGTGGCGCAAGCCCTGATCTAGGCCCCCTTGCTGAAAGCGGACAAGGCGCTCAGGCCTTAACCTTGCGCTTTTGCTGTTTGTTGACCCGCCCTTGATGATGCTACGCCACCCCAAAACGCAACGCGGCGCCGTTGACGGCTTCCTCGTTGGCATGATCGCCGCCGTGTTGCTGGCCTCGCTGCTGCCCCAACTGGGCAAAACAGGGGGCACGCTGCACCTGGACCAGGTGGGCAATGTCGGCATTTTCATGGTGTTCTTTTTGCACGGCATGGGCTTGTCCACCGACAGCCTCAAGCAAGGCGCCTCGCGCTGGCGGCTGCACCTGGTGGTGCAGGTGTGCACCTTCGTGGCCTTTCCGCTGTGGTGGTGGTTGCTGAGTTTGGGCCTGGGGCCTTACATCCCGCACGATCTGCTGCTGGGCTTCTTCTACCTGGCGGTGCTGCCATCCACGGTGTCGTCGTCGGTCACGATGACGGGGCTGGCGCGGGGCAATGTGGCCGCCGCGATCTTGAACGCCACGCTGTCGACCTTGCTGGGCGTGTTCCTGACACCCTTGCTGGCCAGCCTGGTGTTTGGCAGCCACAGCGGCACCGGCCAGGGCATGGACCTGGGCGACACGATGTTGAAGGTGGCGCGCATGTTGTTGTTGCCCTTCGTGCTGGGCCAGTTGCTGCGGCCGTGGCTGGGCAATTTCTTCAAATCCATCAAGTCCAAGACCACGCTGGTGGACAAGGGCGTGATCCTGCTGCTGGTATGGTGCTCGTTCAGCGATTCGGTGGCCGATGGCCTGTGGACCAAGCATGGCCTGAGCCTGATCGTCATCACGCTGGTGGGCGCGGCGCTGTTCCTCTTCCCGATGCTGTGGTTCACCAAGCGCGTGGCCAAGGCCATGGGCTTCCCGGTCGAGGATGAGATCGTGGCGGTGTTCTGCGGATCGAAGAAGACGCTGGCCTCAGGCGTGCCCATGGCGCGGCTGTTGTTCGGGGGGGATCCAGCGCTGGGCGTGCTGGTGCTGCCCATCATGTTCTATCACCAGCTTCAGCTCTTTGTGTGTTCGCTGATGGCGCGCCAGTACGCCGCGCGCAGGCAAGCGCAGGGGGAGTAGACGGCGAGGTCAAGGCCTGCGCTCATCTCTGTGGGATCTAAGGCAAATCGGGGTTGGACAGCCGGAGGGCGTCGAGCACCTTGAGCGCGGCATAGGCATCATTGGCCGCGTACAGCAACTGCTTGTCCGTGAGCTCGCGCGCTTCCCAGTTGGACGTGGTCGTTTTCTTGGACTTGTGAAACTGCTGCTTGAACACCACGCCCACGGCCGCCCGCACGCCCATCGAGTTGTTGTAGCCCTCTTTGCGGAACACGCTGTTCAAGTCAAGCACCGCCTGAAGCTGAACACCCAGCTTGGCGTGGATCTGCCCTTTATCGGACTGCAGGCCGAAACCGACCTTGAGCACCTTGTCCGAGTACAACAACTCGGTCAGGAAGGCGTGCCCCTCGCTGCGGTGCGGCTGAAAGATGAAGGCTTTGTCGCTCAAGGCGAACTGCACCACGTGCGGGCCTTCGCTGACCTCGCCAAAGGTGAAGGTGGGCTTGGATTCGGTGTCGAAGCCTGCTCGGCCCGCCGCCAGGATCTCGTCAAACGCTGAGGCAAACTCGGCCTCAGTTCTAGGCACAAAGATGCACTCCAGAGGCAAACCGGGGAAAGGCGGCAGCAGCGCGGTCTCTTCCTTGGTTGGGGCCATTTTTCTCAAGGACAAAGGATGCTCCAGATGTCACGGAACTGCCTCATTTCGCAGCACAGAAAGCGCTTGCCTGGGGAGCGTCGCTTTACCCAGCACTTGCCAACAAGGTTATCCACAGAAGTCGGGGATAAGTCGGGCATCAAGGTGGCCCAGAAACACGAAAGGGTTAGTAGGCGCTAACCTACTAACCCTCGTGATGCTTGGTCGGGACGGTGGGATTCGAACTCACGACCCCTTGCACCCCATGCAAGTGCGCTACCAGGCTGCGCTACGCCCCGAAGACTTAGACTATACCATTAATTTTGGTCATTCCAGCAATTCGCGGATCGACAACAAGGCCTCGCGCAGCTGTTCCACCACCTGCGGACTGGCCTTTTGCACCTCGCGCACATCGGGGCCCAACCAGGTGGTCTCCGGCGCGTTCGCCATACGCTGGGACGTGGCAGGCGCGCGCGAACCGGCCTGCAAAGCCACGGCGGGCTGCTGCTGCACCACCTCGTCCAGGGGTTCGGTCTCTTCGCCCAGCAAGGCAGGATCCAGCTTGGGCAAGGCACCACGGGCACCCAGCTCGGTCAGGCGGTTGCGCGCCCCGCTGATGGTGAAACCCTGGTCATACAGCAACTCGCGGATGCGGCGGATCAGCAGCACCTCGTGGTGCTGGTAGTAGCGCCGATTGCCGCGCCGCTTCATGGGCTTGAGCTGGACGAACTCCTGCTCCCAGTAGCGCAGCACATACGGCTTGACCAGGCACAGTTCACTGACCTCACCGATGGTGAAGTAGCGTTTCGCGGGAATTGGCGGCAAGGCGCTGTCCATGGTCGTCAAAAGGCCCGTGTTTGGCAATTTCCCGATCTAAATCAACAAGATCGGTGAAGGGCCTGAGACTTTACTCCAACTCGTCCTCTAAGGGGGAGTCTCCTTGCACCATGCCCTTCAGCTTCTGGCTGGCGTGAAAGGTGACCACGTGGCGTTCCGCGATGGGAATGGCCTCGCCGGTGCGGGGATTGCGCCCGGGACGCGGCGCTTTGCGCCTGATCTGGAAGTTGCCAAAGCCCGACAGCTTCACGTCCTGGCCCTGGTCCAGCGTCTCGTGCACCAGCTCGAAAAACGCCTCGACCATGTCCTTGGACTCGCGCTTGTTCAGGCCGAGCCGATCGAACAGCATCTCGGACAAATCGGCCTTGGTCAGCGTGGGCGTTTCCAGGGTCGGCAACAGCACATTCACTTCGGGCAGCTTGTCCGTCATGATCGCACCCGCGCACTGACGCGTTGCGACAAGGACGCCAGCACGCCCTTCAGGGATGCCTCGATGCGCTCATCGGTCAAGGTCTGCTCATCGTCGCGCAATTCGATGCGCACCGCCAGGCTGCGCTCGTTCTCGGCCATGCCGGCCACCGCCGCCTTGGGCTTGTAGATGTCGAACAGGCGTGCGCCACGCACCAGGCCTTCAGACGGCGCCTCAGTGATCGCGGCCATCAAAGCATCGTGCGTGATGCTGTCGTTCACCACCAGGGCCAGGTCGCGGTAGACCGATTGCAGGCGCGGCACAGGCTGGGAGGCGGGCACCACGCGCTGGGTCAGCACGGACGCATCCAGCTCGAACAGCACCGGGGCTTGGGGCAATTCATAGCCCTGGCGCCACTTGGGGTGCAACTCACCGACAAAGCCCACGGCTTGACCATCCAGTTCCACGCGGGCACAGCGCCCGGGGTGGAAAGCCGGGTGCTCGGCAGCCACAAAACGCGGCTGGCGAGGTGCCAGCAAGGCCTCCACGTCGCCCTTCACGTCGAAGAAGTCAACGGTGCGAGAAGCAGCGCCCCATTGCTGCACATCGGCCGGGCCATAAGCCAGGCCCGTGACGCGGACCGGCTGATCAATGCCGGCCACGGTCTGGTCACTGTTGATGACCGACGCATCGCGCTTGAACACGCGCCCAATCTCGAAAATGCGCACCCGGTCAGCCTTGCGCGAGAGGTTGGTGCGCAGCACTTCAACCAAGCTACCGACCAGGCTGGAGCGCATCACACTCAAGGGGCTCGCAATGGGGTTGAGCACGCGGATGGGGTTCTCGTTGCCCGCCAGCTCGCGCTCCCAACGCTCCTCGACGAAGCTGAAGTTGATGGTCTCCTGGTAGCCACGGCTGGCCACCGAACGACGCACCGCAAACAGGCTGCGCTTGGCCTCAGGCAACACCTGCGCTTCGATGGGCGCCATGGGTGGGCGCTTGGGCAACTGGTCGAAGCCAATCACGCGCACCACTTCTTCGATCAGGTCTTCTTCGATCTGCAGGTCGAAGCGCCAGCTCGGCGGATTGACCACCAGGTTGGTGTCACCGCCCTTGGCGGCCTGCGTGCCGTAGTGCAGGTCCAGGCGAGTGAACACTTCCTGGCACTGGGCCAGGGTCACGGGCATGCCGATCACCTTCTGGGCGCGCGACAGGCGCAAGGTGACAGGGTGACGTTCAACAGCCTTGACCACTTGGTCATCCACCGGGCCTGCCTGGCCACCGCAGATGTCCAGGATCAAACGGGTGATGTGCTCGATGGCTTCGACCGTGGGCGCCGGGTCCACGCCGCGCTCGTAACGGTGCGAGGCATCGGTCGAGAAGTTGTAGCGGCGGGCGCGGCCTGCAATGGCCTTGGGCCACCAGAATGCGGCTTCCAGGTAGACATTGCGGGTGTCGTCGCCCACCGAGGTGGCATCGCCACCCATCACACCGGCCAGCGACTCGACCTGCTGCTCGTCGGCGATCACGCCCACTTGCTCGTCCAGGGTCACGGTCTGGCCATTGAGCAGCTTGAGCGTTTCGCCCGCCTGCGCCCAACGCACGGTCAGGCCGCCATGCACCTTGTCCAGGTCGAACACGTGCGAAGGCTGGCCCAGCTCGAACATCACGTAGTTCGAGATGTCGACCAAGGCCGACACGGAGCGTTGGCCACAACGGGCCAGGCGGTCCACCATCCAGGCTGGCGTGGGCGCCTTGGGGTTCACACCCTTGATAACGCGGCCCGCAAACCGACCGCACAGGTCAGGCGCGGTCACCTTCACCGGCACGCGGTCGTCGATCGTGGGCACCACGTGCTTGATGGTCAAACGGTTCAAATGCGCGCCAGTCAGGGCCGCGACTTCACGGGCCACGCCTTGCACGCTCAGGCAATGCGCCAGATTGGGTGTGAGCTTGAGCGTCAGCAGCGTGTCGTCCAACTGCAGGTAGTCGCGGATGCTGGTGCCCACCGGCGCGTCAAGCGGGAGGATGTGCAGGCCAGACGCTTCTTCAGACACGCCCAACTCGCGTGCCGAGCACAGCATGCCCTGGCTTTCCACGCCACGCAACTTGCCCAGCTTGATCTTGAAGGGCTTGCCATCGGCGCCAGGCGGCAACTCGGCCCCCACGGTGGCGCAAGGCACTTTGATGCCCACCGCCACATTGGCCGCGCCACACACGATCTGCAGCACCTCGCCCGTGCCCGCGTCTACCTTGCAAACGTTCAAGCGGTCGGCATCGGGGTGCTTGGCCACTTCCAGCACCAAGCCCACCACCACACCGGTGAAAGGAGGCGCCACTGGCTGCTGCTCTTCCACCTCCAGACCGGCCATGGTCAAAAGGTCGGCCAGTTGCTGGGTGTTCAGGTCAGGGTTGCAAAACGAACGCAGCCAGGACTCGGGAAATTGCATGAGGGATCCTTGGGAAATCTGTTGATTCAGTGAGCGCGGTGGGGCGATTTCAAGCTTGCGCGAAATCGGCGTCCAGCACCACGCGGTAACGGGCCTTGCCGGCACGCAGGTGGTCCAGCGCCTCGTTGATGCGGCTCATCGGGAAATGCTCGGTTTGCGGGGCGATGCCATGGCGTGCGGCAAAAGCCAGCATGGCATCGATGTCGGACCGCGAGCCCGTGGGCGAGGCCGACACGCTGCGCTGCGCTGCCATCAGGCTGCGCGTTTCAACGGGCATCGCCTCGGTCTGCACGCCCACCAGGTGCAGGCGGCCATTGGGTGCCAAGGTGCCCATGATCGCCTTCCAGTTCAGCATCACGTTCACGGTGACCAGCACCAGGTCCAGTTGCCCCGCGATCTGCTTCATGGACGCCGGGTCCACGCTGGAGACCACGCGGTGCGCGCCCAATTGCAAGGCTTCATCGCGCTTCGATTCGGACGAGGTGAAGGCCGTGACCTCGCAACCCCAGGCGCGGCCAAACTTCAGCGCCAGGTGGCCCAGACCACCAATGCCAACCACGCCGATGCGCTGCGTGGGCTTGACGTCATACGTGAGGAAGGGCGAGAACACCGTCACGCCGCCGCACAACAAAGGCCCGGCCTTGCTGGCATCCAGCCCTTCAGGAATGGGCGCGACCCAAACCCAATGCGCGCGCACCCGTTCGGCAAAGCCGCCGTGGTGGCCGATGATGGTGGGCTGTGCCTGGCGGCACAACTGTTGCAACCCGCGCAGGCAGGGATTGCAATGCGTGCAACTGGACGAATTCCAGCCCAGGCCGACGCGCTGACCCAGCTTCAGGCCCTTGGCCGACGACCCCAAGGCCACCACACGGCCGATGACCTCGTGGCCCCCCACCATCGGGTAAGGCGCCACGCCCCACTCGTTGTCGATCAGGGACAAGTCGGAGTGGCACAAACCACAGTGTTCGACCTGGATCTCGACCTCTTCCAAGCCCAACGGGCCCGGCTCGTAGTTGAAAGGCTCGAGCGGCTGCTGGGCGGCATTGGCAGCCCAGGCTTGAATGGAGGTGGCGGCGGTGGTCATGTGTTCGGCTCCAGGTGTGGGGACGTCAATCTTCACTGAAACTGCGACAAGAAGCGCAGATCGCCTTCATAGAACAGGCGCAGGTCATTGACCCCATAGCGCAGCATCGTCAAGCGATCAGGCCCCAGGCCGAAAGCAAAGCCGATGTACTTTTCAGGGTCCAGGCCAAAGTTGCGAACCACATTGGGGTGCACCTGGCCTGAGCCCCCCACTTCCAGCCAACGGCCCTTCAAGGGGCCACTGGCGAAAGCGATGTCCACCTCGGCCGAAGGTTCGGTGAAGGGGAAGAATGACGGCCGGAAACGGATGTCCAGGTCATCGGTCTCGAAGAAGTTGCGGAAGAAATCAGCGAACACCGCCTTCAGGTCGGTGAAACTCACGGCCTCGCCGATCCACAGGCCTTCGCACTGGTGGAACATCGGCGAGTGAGTGGCATCGCTGTCGACCCGGTAGGTGCGGCCCGGCGCAATCACGCGGATCTCGGGGATGCGCTCGCCACGGCCCACGGCCTCGGCATGCTGCTTGACGTGCTGCACCGCGTAGCGCACCTGCATCGGGCTGGTGTGCGTGCGCAGCAGGTTGCCGCCTTCCACATAGAAGGTGTCGTGCATGGAACGCGCGGGGTGGTCTTCCGGCGTATTCAGGGCCGTGAAGTTGAACCAGTCGGTCTCGATTTCCGGGCCATCGGCCACGGCAAAACCCATCGAGCCGAAAATGGCTTCCATGCGTTCCAGCGTCAGCGACACGGGATGCAAACCGCCCTCGCCGCGACGACGGCCAGGCAGGCTCACGTCCAGGCTTTCGGCGCGCAGTTGAAGGGCCAACTCGTCATCGGCCAAGGCCTGGCGGCGTGCCGTCAAGGCGGCTTCGACCTGCTGCTTGGCCTGGTTGATGGCGGCGCCGCGCGTCTTCTTGTCTTCCACGCTCAGCGCGCCCATGCCCTTGAGCAGCTCCGTCAGGCTGCCAGACTTGCCCAGAAAGCGCGCCTTGGCGTTTTCCAGATCGGCGGGCGTGGCGGCAGCGGCAAAAGCCTCGGCGGCGGTTTGAACCAGTAGTTCGAGATCGTTCATTTCGTCGCGCTCTTCGTCGTGGTTTTCGTTGTACGGCGTCGAAAAAAAAGGCCGGACACGGGGTCAGGCCTTTGTGAAAGCTCGGCTGAAAATTCAGCCGAACCGTTTCAGCATGATGTGCTGTGCAAGGCTATCAAGCGGCCAGCTTGGACTTGGCAATCTCAACCAGGCTTGCAAAAGCAGCCGGGTCATTGATGGCCATGTCGGACAGGACCTTGCGGTCGATCTCGATCGACGCTTTCTTGATGCCGGCCATGAACTTGCTGTAAGTCAAGCCCAGTGAACGGCTGCCGGCGTTGATACGGGCAATCCACAAGCGACGGAACACACGCTTTTTGGCACGGCGGTCACGGTAGGCATATTGCCCAGCTTTCATGACCGCTTGCTTGGCAATGCGGAAAACGTTCTTGCGGCGACCGCGGAAACCCTTGGCGAGGGCTAGGACTTTTTTGTGACGAGCACGGGCTGTTACACCACGTTTAACGCGAGGCATGGATGAATTCCTTCAGGCGGTGAATCAAAATCAAAAAATCAGATACCAAACCCGGGCAACATCTGTGCGACGGAGCTCATGTTGGTTTCATGCACGCTGGTGATCCCGCGCAGTTGGCGCTTCGTCTTCGTGGATTTTTTGGTCAGGATGTGGCGCTTGAAGGCGGAACCGCGCTTGACGGTGCCACCCGGGCGCACGCGAAAACGCTTTTTCGCACTGCTCTTGGTCTTCATTTTGGGCATGTTCTGCTCCTTTTAAATTGTTCCTGACAGGCGCCGCGAACTTCTCCGCGTCTTGATGGCCTGCAGGCACTTTGAACCCACGGAGACGGCGACCAAACCTTCTCCAGGGCAAACACCCCCGGTTGCCCGGGAGATGTCACTTCTTGCGCTTCGGACCCAGGATCATGATCATCTGGCGTCCTTCGAGCTTGGGCATGTTCTCGACCACCGACACATCGGTGAGCTCATCACGCACACGCTCCAGCAACCTCATGCCAATGTCCTGGTGGGTGATTTCTCGGCCCCGATAGCGCAAGGTCACTTTGCCCTTGTCGCCGTCTTCCAGGAACTTGCGCAAATTGCGCATCTTGATCTGGTAGTCGCCTTCGTCCGTGCCTGGACGGAACTTGACTTCCTTGACTTCGATCACTTTCTGCTTGAGCTTGGCGTCGTGAGCCTTCTTCTGCTCCTGGTACTTGAACTTGCCGTAGTCCATCAGACGACAGACCGGCGGCTCAGCCGCGGCGGCAATTTCGACCAAGTCCACATCGGCTTCGGCAGACATGCGCAAAGCGTCCTGGATGCTCACGATGCCCAAAGGCTCGTTCTCAATCCCGTTCAGTCGGACTTCTAGCGCAGTGATCTCACGATTCAGCCGGTGCTTGCGCTCAACATTGGGCGTCCGGCGGTCAAAAAAGTTAGCGATCTCGAATTCCTTCAGGCCACGGGCTCTTCAATAGAGCTCGCACCAGTCAACAATGAAACACGCGTCCCGGAAAGCGAAGCTGGCGTGGGCTGAAAACACCCACGCTTCACCTCAAGCCTTGCTGGCGATGTCTTGAGCAATCCTCTGGGAGAAGCTGTCTAGCGACATCACACCGAGGTCTTGATTGCCCCGGGCGCGCACGGCGACGGCACCAGCATCCTTCTCTTTGTCACCGACAACGAGGATGTAAGGCACCTTCTGTAGCGAATGCTCGCGGATTTTATAGGTGATTTTCTCGTTACGCAAATCCAATTTGACCCTAAGTCCTTGTTTTTGCAATGTTTTGGCCACTTGTTTGACGTAATCCGCCTGCGCATCCGTGATATTGAGGACCACAACCTGGGTCGGCGCCAGCCAGCCGGGCAAGGCGCCAGCGTGCTGTTCGATCAGAATTCCTATGAAACGCTCCAGGCTGCCCAGGATGGCGCGGTGCAGCATCACAGGGTGCTGACGCTCGCTGGTGTCCGTCACATATTCGGCGTTCAGGCGCTGCGGCATTGAGAAATCGACCTGGATGGTGCCGCACTGCCAATGGCGGCCGAGAGCGTCTTTCAGGGTGTACTCGATCTTGGGACCGTAGAAAGCCCCCTCACCCGGCGCAATTTCAAAATCACTGCCGGTGGCGCGCAGGCTTTCGATCAAGGCCTGTTCAGCCTTGTCCCAGACTTCATCACTGCCAATGCGGGCCTCGGGGCGCGTGGCCACCTTGTAGATGATGTCGGTGAAGCCAAAGTCCAGGTAGACCTTCTGCAGCAAGGCCGTGAAATCCACGCACTCTTGCAGGATCTGGTCTTCGGTGCAGAAGATGTGGCCGTCGTCCTGCGTGAAGCCGCGCACACGCATGATGCCGTGCAGTCCGCCGGTGGGTTCGTTGCGGTGGCATTGGCCGAACTCGCCGTAGCGCACCGGCAGATCGCGGTAGCTCTTGATGCCTTGGTTGAAGATCAGGATGTGGCCCGGGCAGTTCATGGGCTTCAAGGCGTAGTCGCGCTTTTCACTCTCAGTGGTGAACATGTTCTCGCGGTACTTGTCCCAGTGGCCGGTCTTCTCCCACAGTGTCTTGTCCAGGATCTGCGGGCCCTTGACTTCGCTGTAGCCGTTGTCGCGGTAGACCTGGCGCATGTACTGCTCCACGGCCTGCCACACGGTCCAGCCATTGGGGTGCCAAAACACGACGCCGGGCGCGTGGTCATCAATGTGGAACAGGTCGAGTTCGCGGCCCAGCTTGCGGTGGTCGCGCTTCTCGGCTTCTTCCAGCAGGGTCAGGTACTTCTGCAGGTCGTCCTTGGTGGCCCAGGCCGTGCCGTAGATCCGCTGCAATTGCTCGTTGCGGTGGTCACCACGCCAATAGGCACCGGCCACCTTCATCAGCTTGAAGTGCTTGAGCTTGCCCGTGCTGGGCACGTGGGGGCCGCGGCACAAGTCCGTGAAAGCGCCTTCGCTGTAGAGCGATACGTCCTGGTCGGCCGGGATGCTCTCGATGATCTCGGCCTTGTAATGCTCACCCAGGCTTTTGAAGTAGGCCACGGCTTCGTCGCGCGGTAGCACGCGGCGTTCGACCTTCTCGTCCTTCTTGGCCAAGTCGCCCATCTTCTTTTCGATGGCGATCAGGTCGTCGGGCGTGAAGGGACGCTTGTAGGCGAAGTCGTAATAGAAGCCGTTCTCGATGGTGGGGCCGATGGTGACCTGCGCTTCGGGGAACAGCTCTTTGACCGCGTAGGCCAGCAAGTGGGCTGTGGAGTGGCGGATCACGTCCAGCCCGGCGGTGTCCTTGTCCGTGATGATGGCCAGCGACGTGTCTGCCTCCATGAGGTAACTGGTGTCCACCACCCGGGCGCTCTCGCCCTGCCCGACCCGACCGGCCAAGGCTGCCTTGGCCAGGCCGGCGCCAATGGAGGCGGCCACGTCGGCGATGGTGACCGGGCCGGGGAATTCTCGTTTGGAGCCGTCTGGAAGTTGAATGGAAATCATGTGATGAATCTTAAAAGGGGAAGCGCAACAAAAAAGCGCGGTGTTCGCCGCGCTTTCTGAATGGAGCAGGAAAACGAAAGCAGCGGCCAGTCGACTAAACCTCGGTCGAGGTAAAAGTGATGGTCGAAGTTCGCGGTGTCATAACCGATTCTGCCTTTCTACGTTCCTTACCTGTCGCGCTGGGCGCACCCACATTTGGCGCCAATGTGGCATTGTAGCCTTCTGTACCACCATCATCGCTCGGCCAATGGCACACAACCCTTCCGAGCAGTATGCTGCGATGAGGCACACTTTTGGGACAACGATGAGAATGAGCATCAACACTCGATGCGGGCCTTGGCCCACCCTATTCTTGGCGCTGATCACCGGGATGCTGACTTCGCCCATGGCTTCAGCACAAACTCCCCAGCCGAGCGAGACCACATCAACCCAAAGCCCCCCTTTTGGCGCGCCATCCTCGCCAAGCGACGAAGGACTCATCGACGCCACACGTGGCAAGGTGCGCTCCTCCGTGGAATGGTTGGCCAGCGGGGTGGACGGCTGGTTCGGAGACATCCCCTTTTCTGAAGGCGGCAAAGTCAGCGAAGGCGAACTTGGACTGAACGTCTACAAACGGCAAGACCAGTCTGCCACGACCGGTGTGCGTTTCAAGGCCCGATTTCGTTTGCCCAATCTGGAGTCCTACCAGTACCTGTTCGTGGGCAATGACGACCGCAGCCAAATCGTTTCCGACCAGCCCGATACCTTTTCTCGGCAACAACAGCTTCTGCGTGGGGGCAACCGAGACAACGCCTTCTTTGCCGGCATTGGTGCCACCTTGCGAGACTCGGTCGACTTGCGGCTGGGCTTTCGCGGCGGACTGAAACCCTATGCCCAAGCACGCTATCACCAACCTTGGCTGCTCAGCACGGTTGACCGGATCGACTTTCGTGAAACGCTGTTTTACAGCTCGGATGACAAACTCGGATCAACCACCGCCCTGTCTTATGAACGCACCCTGACATCCACCCTGGTGGCCCGCTGGCTCAACTCGGCCACCGTGACGCGCGAGACCAAAGACGTCGCCTGGTCCAGCAGCTGGGGCACTTACAAATCCTACGGAGGGCAGCGACTGCTGTCGCTCGAGGCGTTGTTGGGCGGCGTCATCGGCGACCCAGTCACCGTGGCCGACTACGGAGTGCAGGCCAAGTGGTCTCAGCCGATTTACAAGGACTTCCTGATCGGCGAACTCATCCTGGGGACGTTCTGGCCTCGCCCGGATGTGACCCTTCCACGCGAACAAGCCTGGGCCATTGGCACGGGCATCAAGCTTCGGTTCTGAGCCCCACACCCCAACTATGCGGGCCACCATGAAAAAGGCCGCCCCGAGGGGCGGCCTTGCGCGATCACACGCGAAGCCCGCTTGCAGCGGACCTCACGGCGCAGATCAGTGGAACTGTTCTTCTTCGGTCGAGCCGGTCAGGGCCTTCACGGAAGACGAACCACCTTGGATCACGGTGGTCACGTCGTCGAAGTAACCAGCGCCGACTTCTTGTTGGTGCGACACGAAGGTGTAGCCCTTTTCGCGAGCAGCGAATTCGGGTTCTTGGACCATTTCAGTGTAGTGCTTCATGCCTTCGCCGTTGGCGTAGGAGTGAGCGAACTGGAACGTGTTGTACCAGTTGATGTGGATGCCAGCCAGCGTGATGAACTGGTACTTGTAGCCCAGGGCCGACAGGTCCTCTTGGAACGAAGCGATTTGCTTGTCGTTGAGGTTTTTCTTCCAGTTGAACGAAGGCGAGCAGTTGTACGACAGCAGCTTGCCGGGGCAGGCGGCGTGCACAGCTTGCGCGAATTCACGGGCAAAGCCAATGTCAGGCACGCCAGTTTCACACCAGACCAAGTCGGCGTAGGGAGCGTAAGCAACGCCACGGCTGATGGCTTGTTCCAGACCGTTCTTGACGCGGTAGAAGCCTTCTTGAGTGCGCTCGCCGGTGACGAAACGCTTGTCGTTGTCGTCGCAGTCGCTGGTCAACAGGTTGGCAGCTTCAGCATCGGTACGGGCCAGAACGATCGTGGACACACCCATCACGTCAGCAGCGAAACGAGCAGCCTTCAGCTTTTCGATGGCTTCACGGGTAGGAACCAGAACCTTGCCGCCCATGTGGCCGCACTTCTTCACAGCAGCCAATTGGTCTTCGAAGTGAACACCAGCAGCGCCCGAAGCGATCATGTTCTTCATCAGTTCGAAAGCGTTCAGAACGCCACCGAAACCGGCTTCAGCGTCAGCGACGATCGGCAGGAAGTAGTCAACGAAACCTTCGTCGCCTGGGTTGATGCCACGGCCCCATTGGATTTCGTCAGCGCGCTTGAACGTGTTGTTGATGCGGCGAACCATGGTGGGCACCGAGTCGTACGCGTACAGCGATTGGTCGGGGTACATGGTTTCCGACGTGTTGCCGTCGGCGGCGACTTGCCAGCCCGACAGGTACACGGCTTCCAGGCCAGCCTTGGCTTGTTGCATGGCTTGACCAGCGGTGATCGCGCCGAAGGCATTGACGTAGCCCTTCTTGGCGCCGCCGTTGACTTTTTCCCACAGCTTTTCAGCGCCGTTCTTGGCCAAGGTGTACTCAGGCTGCAGGCTGCCGCGCAGACGCACAACGTCAGCAGCGGAGTAACCGCGCGTGACCAGCTTCCAGCGGGGGTTTTCGGCCCAGTCTTTTTCCAGGGCGGCGATCTGTTGTTCGCGGGTGAGTTTCGTCATGACATCTCCGGGGGAGGTTGGTGGGTACGAGGAAAACCCGCGATTCTACAGAGTTCAGCGAAGATTTCAAAGACTTATGTCTTATATAAGACTCAATTTTTCAGCCAAGACTCCATCTTCCCCATTTTTGGGCGTAAAAATGCCAGCACTGGCCCAATGCTGTAGGGTGGCTTGAAAACACATGGAGCACAACGTGAACCCAAACATGGACGCCTTCTGGATGCCATTCACGGCAAACCGGGAATTCAAGCAGTCACCGCGCATGCTGGCCAAGGCCAATGGCATGCATTACTGGACGCCCGAGGGGCGCGAGATCCTGGATGGCACGTCGGGTCTGTGGTGCGTCAATGCGGGTCATGCCCGACCACGTATCGTCGAGGCGATTGCCCGTCAAGTGGCGGAGATGGACTATGCGCCGCCCTTTCAAATGGGCCACCCCCTGGCGTTTTCGCTGGCAGAACGGCTGGTCAAACTGACGCCGGAAGGCCTGAACAAGGTGTTTTTCACCAATTCGGGCTCTGAAGCCGTGGACACGGCCTTGAAGATCGCCATCGCCTACCACCGCCTGCGGGGCGAAGGCCACCGCACCCGCTTGATCGGGCGAGAGCGGGGCTACCACGGCGTCAATTTCGCGGGCACCGCCGTGGGTGGACTGGGCCCCAACCGCAAGCTGTTTGGCAACCTGGTCACCGGCGTGGACCACCTGCGCCACACCCATGACCTGGCTCGCAATGCCTTCACCAAAGGTCAGCCTGAGCACGGTGCGGAGTTGGCCGATGACCTCGAACGCCTGGTGACGCTGCACGATGCTTCCACCATCGCCGCCGTCATTGTCGAGCCCATGGCCGGATCAACGGGCGTGCTGCTGCCCCCCAAAGGCTACCTGCAGCGCCTGCGCGACATCTGCGACAAGCACGGCATCCTGCTGATTTTTGACGAGGTGATTTCCGGGTTCGGCCGACTGGGCTCGACCTTCGCGGCACAGCACTATGGCGTGACACCCGACCTGCTGACCGCCGCCAAAGGCATCACCAATGGCGTCATCCCCATGGGCGCCGTGTTCGCCAAACAAGGCATCCACGACACGTTCATGCAGGGTCCGCCCACCGCCATCGAGCTGCCCCACGGCTACACCTATTCGGCCCACCCCATGGCCTGCGCCGCCGCCCACGGCACCCTGGACACTTACGAAGAAGAGGGCCTGCTGACGCGCGGTGCGCAACTGGAGTCCAAGTTCGAGTCGGCCTTCCACGCCCTCAAGGGCCTGCCCAACGTGGTGGACATCCGCAACACGGGCGCCGTGGTGGCGGTCGAGTTCGCACCGCGGGCTGGCGCTGCCCCTGGTCGCCGGGCCTTTGAGGCCTTCTTGGGCTGCTGGGAAGAAGGTGTGCTGGTGCGCGCTGCGGGCGACAACATCGCCATTTCGCCGCCACTGATCATCAACGACAGCCAGATCGACCAGATTGCATCAACACTGGCCAAGGTGATCAAACGCCTGGAATGAACCTTGCGTTCCGACAGAAAAAAACCGCCAAAGCCCTCACGGGCCCGGCGGTTTTTTCATGCAGGCTCGATCAAAAAATCAGGCGTGCTTCTTGTTGAAGTTGGCGATGCCGGTCGTCACTTCGGCCTTGGCGTCTTCCATGCCAGCCCAGCCAATGACCTTCACCCACTTGCCGGGCTCCAGGTCCTTGTAGTGCTCGAAGAAATGCTTGATCTGCGCCAGCAACAGCTCGGGCAGGTCTTCCAGGGTCTGGACCTTCTTGTACATGGGGCACAGCTTTTCAGTCGGCACGGCCACCAGTTTGGAGTCACCACCGGCTTCGTCGTCCATCTTCAGGATGCCCAGGGGACGACAGGCCACCACCACGCCAGGAGGCAGGGGGAAAGGCGTCACGACCAGCACATCGACCGGATCGCCATCGTCGGCGAGGGTTTGTGGCACGTAGCCATAGTTGCACGGATAGTGCATGGCCGTGCCCATGAAGCGGTCCACAAAAACCGCACCGGTTTCATGGTCGACTTCGTACTTGACAGGGTCGGCGTTGGCCGAGATTTCGATGATGACGTTGAACGCATCGGGTGCTTTGGCACCGGGAGAGACTAGCAGCAGGCTCATGATTAATCGATCAGGAGTGTGTGGATTCGAGGACGCCAAGTGTAGGTCAAGCCGAGCCCCACCCCGACAAAAGTGGAAAAAACCAAGCTTTCACCCACCTTTTGCTGCACTGCACAAAAAAAACTTGCAAAGTATTTGCAGATCCATATACTTGGGGGCATGTTGCAGCGCAACAAAGCAGTTTGAGCACAGAGCGCAGCGACTTAACCCATCAATCTTACGGAGATATGACATGCTGACCGCTGAACAACTCATGGCCAACCACAAAGCCAACATCGCCACCCTGATGGATCTGGGCCAAAAGGCTTTTGAAGGCGTAGAAAAGCTGGTGGAACTGAATTTGCAAGTGGCCAAGGCCACGCTGGATGAAGTGTCCGAGCACACCAAGGCTGTCCTGTCCGTGAAAGACGCTCAAGAGTTTCTGGCCCTGAACACCAGCCTGCTGCAACCGTCCGCTGAAAAGGCCGCCGCTTACAGCCGTCACCTGTACGACATCGCCTCCAGCACGAGCGCTGAAGTCAGCAAGGTCGCCGAAGGCCAAATGTCCGAAGCCCAGAAAAAATTCATGTCCGTGGTGGACAACGCCGTGAAGAACGCACCCGCCGGCACTGAAAACGCCGTGGTGTTGGTGAAGTCGGCTGTCGCCGCCGCCAACAACGCGTTTGACTCGGTGCACAAGGCTGCCAAGCAAGCCGCCGACGTGGCCGAAGCCAACTTCCAGGCCATCTCCAACACCGCCGTCAAGGCCACCCAAGCTGCCACGGTCAAGCCCCGCAAGGCTGCCTGATCAGCCAAGGTGCGGCCCGAAAGCCAATGCCTTGACTTTGGCTTTCGGCACCCGATCCGAGAGATGCAGTTGCACCACAACGGCACTCATCGAAAGGTTGTCTCCTCGGTACCTCCTGAAATTCGTTCAAGGTACCCTTAAGCCCGGTGGTTCGCCATCGGGCTTTTTTTCGTCTGTTGATGGCTTGCGTATGCTCGGGGACCATGATCACTTGGCTTAACGCGCTCGACCCCTTCCCCGATACCGTGCACGCCTGGGGTGCCGACACCGACGCACCCGGCCTGCTGGCCGCTGGCGGCGATTTGAGCGTGGCTCGCCTGACCGACGCTTACCGTCATGGCATCTTTCCATGGTTCAGCGAAGGACAACCCATCCTATGGTGGACCCCTGACCCGCGCATGGTGCTGCCGGTGGACGAATTCAAATTGACCCGGTCCTTGCGCAAAACCATCGGCAAGTTTTTGCGCACACCGGGCTGCGAAATCCGCATCGACACGGCGTTTGACCAAGTCATCGAGGCCTGCGCCAACGCGCCGCGCCACGGCCAGAATGGCACCTGGATCGTGCCGGCCATGCAGGCCGCTTACAAGCACTGGCATGCCGTCGGCCAAGTGCACTCCTTCGAAACTTGGGTGGATGGCGACCTGGTAGGCGGCCTGTACGGCATCGGTCTGGGACAGATGTTTTACGGCGAGTCGATGTTCGCCCGGCAGGCTGATGCGTCCAAGATTGCGCTTGCCGCGTTGGTGTGCTTTTGCCGTGCGCATGGCATCACCGTCATCGATTGCCAGCAGCGCACCAGCCACCTGGCCTCACTGGGCGGGCGCACCTGGCCCCGCGCTGAATTCGAGGCCCATTTGAGGGGGGGCGCCTACCTCAAGGGACCTGCGGTTTGGGCCTATGATGATTCATTCTGGTCCCACCTGGATTTGGCAGCGTGACGCACCTCAAAGACCTCCCCCTGGCTTCCTTGCAGTTCTATGCCACGGCGCCCTACCCATGCAGCTACCTGGATGGCAAGGTGGCACGCTCACAGGTCGCCACGCCCAGTCACCTGATCAACGCCGACGTGTACTCAGGTTTGGTGGCCAGCGGTTTCAGGCGCAGTGGCATGTTCACCTACCGCCCGTATTGCGATGGCTGCCAGGCCTGCGTGCCTTTGCGGATCCCCGTAGAGCGCTTTGTGGCCAGCCGCAGCCAATTGCGAGCCTGGAAGTCCCATCAAGGCCTGGAAGCGCGCGTGTTGCGCCTGTGCTTCACGCCCGAGCACTACCAGCTCTACCTTCGCTACCAGGCTGGTCGCCACAAAGGCGGCGGCATGGACCACGACTCGGTCGATCAGTACACCCAGTTCCTGCTGCAAAGCCGGGTCAACTCGCGGCTGGTGGAGTTCCGCGAACCGCCGTTGGCCGGCCAGACCCAAGGCGTCCTGAAGATGGTGTCGATCCTCGACATCCTCAACGACGGTCTGTCAGCGGTCTACACCTTCTACGAGCCCGAAGCCAATAAAAGCTATGGGACCTACAGCGTGCTTTGGCAAATCGACCAGGCGCAGCAGTTGAACCTGCCACACGTTTACCTGGGCTACTGGATCGAGCAGAGCCGCAAGATGGCCTACAAGACGCACTTTCGGCCACACCAGACGCTCAAGGGTGGCCTGTGGCGCGATCAGCCCGCCCTCGAGGCCACCCCTGCACCTCACTTGCTCAAAACCACCTGACCCGACACGGTCACGGTGAGCACGCCTTTGCCCGGCTCGACGGGCAAGGCTGCTTCGGCCACATCGGCCGCTTTGGCGCGCATCGCCATCATCATCGGACGGCCTTGAAACCCGGGTTCGCCGGTTTGGACATTGACTTCGCCCAGCGAGTAGCCGGTGAAACCAAAGTTCTTAGCCAACTCGCCCGCACGGTTGCGGAAACGGGTGATGGCATCAGCGGTGAGCGCCGACTCGTGCTGCTCACGCAGACCCCGTGACAGGCCGTAACTCACGTTCACCACATTGAGTTGATTCAGTTTGCCCGCGGTCTGCGAAATGCGCGTGGTGTCCGTGCCTTCCAGCACCAGTTGTGCCGTGCCCTGCCAACCATTGATGCGGCCGTTGTTGCCGTAGCGCGGATTGATCGCGAAATAGCCGGTGCGCACCTCCATGGCGCCAGCCTGGGCAGAGCGCTTGGCTTCGGTCAGGGCCGCGTCCAAGGCCTGCTTGAGCCCGCTTTGAACTTCCGCAGCCTGGGCGCCTTCTCGGTTGGCCTGCAAAGTGACGGCCAACAGGTCTTGTGTGACCTCCTGGGTGGCCGTGGTTTGGAAGCTGACCACATTCGCGCGCAGGGGCTCTGCGGCTTGAGCCACCGACGCACTCATGGCCAACAAGGCCGAACTCAACAACATGGGGACCGAATAACGAGGCATGAAGGCTCCTAGCAACAGGGGTTTTTGAATCAGGCAAACGGACCGAGGTCCGGCCTAGCGGTGCTGCAATCTAACGCGCCAAGCCCCGCCCCCGCTGACACTCAGGGCATTCAGCGGCATGTCAAGACCCCCTTGACGCCCTAACTCCAAGAGCGCAAGATTTGTAACAAGGGGTCAGAGCACCGGTTTTTGCGTGTGCAAAGTGCGCACAATCCCGGCTTGTTACAAATTCCGAGGAGAGACGGATGACCACCACAGCCAATACCCAGCGCCCAGATCGCATTCTGGTGGTGGACGACGACGCCCGCATCCGGGATTTGTTGCGCCGCTACCTTAGCCAGGAAGGCTTCGAAGTCCTTCTGGCCGAAGATGCCAAAGCCCTTAATCGACTGCTGACCCGCGAAACCGTCGACCTGATCGTGCTGGACCTGATGCTGCCCGGCGAAGATGGCCTGTCCATCTGCCGCCGCCTGCGTGCTGCCAACGACAGCACGCCCATCATCATGCTGACCGCCAAGGTCGAGGACGTGGACCGCATCGTGGGCCTGGAAGTGGGCGCCGACGACTACATGCCCAAGCCTTTCAACCCGCGCGAGTTGCTGGCCCGCATCCACGCCGTGCTGCGCCGGCGCCCTGCCCCCGAGGCGCCCGGCGCCCCGGCCAAGGAAGCGCAAACCGTTCAGTTCGGCCCATTTGAGTTCGACCTGGCCTTGCGCCGCTTGAGCAAGGAAGGCGAGCCCCTGGCGCTGACCACCGGCGAGTTCTCGATGCTCAAGGCGTTGGTGCGCCATCCCCGCCAACCCCTGTCGCGCGACAAGCTGGCGCAGCTGGCCCGTGGCCGCGAGTTCGAGCCCTTTGACCGCAGCCTGGACGTGCAGATCTCGCGCCTGCGCAAGATGATCGAGCCCGATCCCTCACAGCCCCGCTACATCCAGACGGTCTGGGGCGTGGGTTATGTGTTCGTGCCGGACGGTGGGGCTTGATGGTGGCGCATGCGTAGAAATCGTTTCGCCCTCAGTCTGTTCTGGCGGACCTTCATCCTTCTGGCCCTGTTGCTGACTTTGGGCATCGTGGCCTGGGTTCAAACCTTCAAGGCCCTGGAGTTCGAGCCGCGCACGGTGCAAGCCGCACAGCAAGTGGCCAGTCTGGTCAACTTGTCTCGCGCAGCCTTGCGCTACGCCGACAGCATCAACCGGGTCACGCTGATCAAGACCATGTCCGAGCAAGAGTCGATCGCGCTCAAGGCGCGGGAACCGTCGGATCAGTTCGAGCCGTTTGAAGTCAACCGTTTCACCAATGCGATCGGCAAGGAGTTGCGCTCACGACTGGGGCCCACCACGGTGGTGGCCAGCAGCGTGAACCGCGTGCCAGGCTTGTGGGTCGGTTTCCAGATTGAGCGGGATAACTACTGGTTGCAAGCCGACACCTCGCGCATCGAGCCTATGACCGGGCGCACCTGGTTCATCTGGGTGGGCATCGCCTTCATCGCCACGATCCTGGGGTCGGCCACGATTGCCCGGCTGATCAACCAGCCTTTGAAAGAGCTGTCGTTCGCCGCCAGCCGCATCCGCGAGGGTGAATACGACTCGGTGCTTGATGAGTCCATGATCACACGCGAGATCCGCGAGGTGAACCAGGGCTTCAACCGCATGGCGCGCGAGCTGGCCAAGGTGGACGAAGACCGCGCGGTGATGCTGGCCGGCATCTCGCACGACCTGCGCACGCCGCTGGCCCGCATCCGCCTGGAAGCCGAGATGAGCGTGGTCGATGAAGAAGCCAAGCGCAACATCGCGGCCGACATCGATCAGCTGGACGCCATCATCGACAAGTTCATGGACTACGCGCGACCCGGCGATGTCACGCTGGTGCCAGTGCACGTGTCTTCCGTGGTCGACAAGGCCATCAGCCAGTTCCGCGACACCAAGCGCATCCGCATCGGAGCCAAGCTGCCCATTGACACCAAGGTGATGGCCGACGAGACCGAGCTGGGCCGCGTGCTGACCAACTTGTTCGAGAATGCCCGCCGCTATGGCCGCAATACCTACACGGGTGTGGCCAATGTCGAGGTCAGCTACACGCGCTCAGGATCGTGGGTGTTGTTGACGGTGCGCGACCATGGTCCGGGTGTTGCCGCAGAAAAGCTGGCTCAGCTGACGACCCCGTTTTTCCGGGGCGATGCCGCACGCACAGCGGCTACGGGGGCCGGGCTGGGCCTGGCGATCGTGGAGAAAGCGCTTCAGCGCATGGGCGGACAACTGGACCTGGGCAATGCCCCAGGCGGTGGCTTGGTCGCTCAAATCAGGCTGAAGCGGGCGCCTTGATTCAATCAGGCCTTCTTCAAAAGTAGGCAAACGGCGCGGGCCTCGATGGCCCGGCCTTCACCCACGGGGCCCATTTTTTCAGCAGTTTTGGCCTTGACGTTGACCGCGTCAACGCTCACACCCAGGGCGCTGGCAATTCGCTCCCGCATGGCTGGGATGTGAGGCGCCATCTTGGGCGCCTGGGCCACGATGGTGCTGTCCACATTGCCCACCATCCAACCGGCCTGCGCCACCTGTCGAACGGCCTCCTGCAACAAGACCACAGAATCAGCGCCCTTGAAGGTGGGGTCCGTGTCGGGAAAGTGGCGGCCAATGTCGCCCAGACCCGCCGCGCCCAACAGGGCGTCGGTGATGGCGTGCAGCAACGCATCGGCATCGGAATGCCCCAGCAATCCATGGGTGTGCTCAATGGTGACACCACCCAGGATCAGCGCCCGCCCTGTGACCAGCGCGTGTGTGTCCCAACCTTCTCCAACTCGAATCGTCATGTCAGTCCTCTTGCAGGCCTGTTCGTCAGGCGGGCTCCATTTTGAACCCAGCATGATCACCCATGGTCGGCGTTGAACAAGCCGGACGATCAAATCAACGCACCAAATTGGTTCAGCAAGGGGTGACACCAGGCTGCTGACCACGGCCAATGCCCCAAATGCGGGCAAGCCTGATGCACAACATCCAAACATCGGCACACCAAACAGGCCCATTTTTTGCTTTTATTGGTGCATATATGGGCATCGGTACGCATTCGACCCCAAATCGGTGCGGTTTTTCTTCTTCAATTCATTTGGATTTTTGGGCATCTCATGGAGTCATTGAAACAAGGCACGGATACGCTGTTCATCCTGCTGGGGGCGGTCATGGTGTTGGCCATGCACGCCGGATTTGCGTTTCTGGAGTTGGGCACGGTGCGCGGCAAGAACCAGGTCAATGCCCTGGTCAAGATCCTGGTGGATTTTTGCGTGTCCACCATCGCGTATTTTTTTGTGGGCTACACCGTGGCCTATGGCGTTGACTTCTTCAGTGGTGCCGAAGTGCTGGCCCAGAAGAATGGCTACGAACTGGTCAAATTTTTCTTCCTGCTGACCTTTGCCGCGGCCATTCCCGCCATCATCTCTGGCGGCATCGCCGAGCGGGCAAAGTTCCACCCGCAAATGCTGGCCACGGCCGTGATTGTGGGTGTGTTTTATCCCTTGTGTGAAGGCGCGGTATGGGCCAACAAATTCGGGTTTCAGACGTGGATTGAAAGCGTCACCGGCGGCCCCCTGCACGACTTTGCAGGCTCCTTGGTGGTACACGCCTTTGGCGGCTGGATTGCACTGCCCGCCGTGCTGATCCTGGGCGCGCGGCGCAACCGCTACCGCAAGGACGGCGGCATATCGGCCCACCCGCCTTCCAGCATCCCCTTCCTGGCCCTGGGCTCGTGGATCCTGGCGGTGGGCTGGTTCGGCTTCAACGTGATGAGTGCGCAGACCATCGACAAGATCTCGGGCCTGGTGGCGGTGAACTCGCTGATGGCCCTGGTGGGCGGCACGCTGGTGGCGGCCTTGCTGGGCAAAAACGATCCTGGCTTCGTCTACAACGGCCCCTTGGCCGGGCTGGTGGCCGTGTGCGCAGGATCAGACGTCATGCACCCTGCGGGCGCTTTGGCCGTGGGTGCGATTGCTGGCGCCATCTTCGTCTTCATGTTCACGCTGACGCAGAACAAATGGAAGATCGACGACGTGCTGGGCGTGTGGCCGCTACACGGCCTGTGCGGCGCGTGGGGTGGCATCGCGGCCGGCATCTTCGGTCAGAAAGCGCTGGGCGGCATGGGTGGTGTTCACTTTGGTGCCCAAGTACTTGGAACGGTGCTGGTGGTGGGCTTTGCCTTGGTGTCCAGCCTGATGGTCTACGGCGTTCTGAACAAAGTGTTGGGCTTGAGGCTGTCGCAGGAAGAAGAATTCGACGGCGCCGACTTGTCGATCCACCGCATCAAGGCCAGCCCGGAGCAAGAGGTTTCCTGGTAGCCCTGAGAGCCCACAGTGACCTCATGAAGAAGGGTAAAGGTCGCTGAGCCTCGGGATAACGCGCTTCAACCACAAGCTTGGCTTGAAGAAAATACACCTCAATCAAGCCTTGGAAAGACAAGATGAAGCACCGCCAGAAATCCCTGCGCCTGTTATCCAGCGTCCTCACGGTCGCAGCGCTCTGGTGCGCCTTACCTGCGCACGCCATCGTCAACGGGAGCAACACCAGCAGTTTCAGCGCGGTGGGCGAGTTGGGCAGCGCCTCTGGTGTGCTCATTGCCGACAACTGGGTACTGACCGCCGCCCACGTGGCCAACGGGCTGTCCGTGGGTGCGAGCAGTTTTGACTCGCTGGGCGGAGCTTCCCTGATCGATGCGATTTACACCTTCTCCAGCGCAGCGTTCCCCAGCAACGACATCGCCTTGGTACACCTGTCCACCTCGTTGGACACGGCCACGCCCATCCTCAATGACCAGGTGATCAAGAACAACCAGGCCGCCTCGCTGGGCACGCTGACCATGGTCACGGCACAGAACCAGCAGCCCAATGGCTTCTCCACCACGCTGGCCTCGGGCACCATCATCACCAACACGGAGAACAACACCACATCCACGGTGAACTGGATCATCACCAATGGCCAGGCTTACTTGCAAAGTGGGGACAGCGGCAGCGCGCTCTTCAAAGGGACTGTGAGCGACAGCGCTGGATCCTTGCTCCTGGGCATTGCGTCGGCCGCCCTGGTCAATGACACCACCGGGGCCTCGGAGGGCTCGGCTTTTGTCCAAGTGGCCAACTACAAGAACTGGATCAACGCCACCATGGCCAGCTCGGGCCAGCAGGTCATTTGGGCCTCGAATGTGCCCGAGCCCTCAACATTGGCACTGTATGCCCTGGCCGGATTGGCCATTCTGGCCTTCAGGCCTGGACATTTTGGACGAAATGGCTAGAATGGCCAATCGATCGCTGAAAACGATCAAAGCATGTTTGCATGAAGGCGTCCAACATGACCGCACTGACCTTGCGCAACCACCGTGGCGAACAGGTGGAAGTCCCCGAGTTTTCAGCCACCGAGGCTAAAAACAGCTTTGGACTGGTGCTCGACACGGCGTCCAGCCAAGGCATGGTGGCCATCACCAAGCGTGACCGGCCCACCGCCATCGTGCTTTCCATGGACGCCTACCAGGCCTTGCTGGATGGCCAACACCAGCCACTGGACAGCCTGACGCAAGAATTCGATCACCTTTTGCAGCGCATGCAAACGGCAACGTCGCGCGATGCCTTGATGGACGCCTTTGATGCGCCCCCCGATGAACTGGGCCAGGCTGCGGTGGCTTACGCTACATCGACAAGCGCTTGATGCGCCCAGGTTGATCCAACCCAGCCACACGGACATGCCGTGCTGCTGCTTTATAAAAAATCAGAGAGATCCTGCCGTGGCATCAACTGCCCACGTCCCCCGAATTTTTGTCTTGGCGGGCACCAACGGTGCCGGCAAGAGCAGCATTGGTGGTGCCAACATTCGCCGCCGTGGGGGCCATTACTTCAATCCGGACGAAGCTGCCGCGGCCATTCGCCGCGCGCAGCCGCACCTGAGCGCCACGCAAGCCAACAGCGCCGCGTGGCACGAGGGCAAGCGCCTGCTGCAGCAGGCCATCGCGCAAAAACTGGACTACAACTTCGAAACCACCCTGGGCGGGCGCAGCTTCACGCGTTTGCTGGAAGAGGCCGCCTTGCAAGGCTTTGAGGTGCGCCTTTGGTACGTGGGCCTGCTCAGTGCCGACCACCACATTGCCCGGGTCAAGGCCCGGGTGGCCAAGGGCGGACACGACATCCCCGAGGTGGACATCCGCCGCCGCTTTGACCAAAGCCGCCTGCAGTTGATCCAACTGTTACCTCACCTGACCGAACTTCGTGTGTACGACAACACGGTTGAGGCCGATCCCCAGGCTGGTTTGGCGCCACAGCCCCGGTTGGTACTGCATTGGCAAGGGGCTCAGCGAGGTTTGGGCGAACCTGGGCGCGTGGCCGCCCCTTTGCAGGCGACGGCCCTGGCCAGCACGCCCGATTGGGCCAAGCCCATCGTGGCCGCGGCCTTCAAGGAAGCCGCCAACCCTTCGGTCACCGAGGTGTCGGCCGTGTCGCCAAAAGGCGTTCGGCCAGCGCGAAATCGCCCGGCCAAGTGAGCTTGAGGTTCTCGAACGCGCCCAGCACCAGGCGCGGCGAGTGACCCAAAGCCTCAATGGCACTCGCCTCGTCAGTGATGGCCGCTGCGGTTTGAGGATCGCTCAAGGCCGCGACCAAGGCGGGACGCAGCAGCCCCAGGCGGAACATCTGAGGGGTTTGGGCCGACCACTTGGCGGCGCGGTCCACCGTGCCTTGGGCGCGCGGTTCACCGCTTGATCCCATTTGCGAAGCCTTCAGCGTGTCGGCCACTGGCAAGGCCAACAAGCCGCCCACTTCATCATCCTGGCACTCGTCGATCAAACGGTTGACCCAGTCGGGCTGGACCAGACAGCGGGCCGCGTCGTGAACCAGCACCCAGTCGTGAGGCTGGGCCCCACGGGCCACCAGTTCTTCCAGGCCATTGGCCACGCTTTCAGCGCGCGAGGCACCACCCACGCGGGCCACCCAGGCGCGCTCACCCGTGAATCCAGGCACATGCTGCTCAAACACCGCATCGTGGGGCGACAGCACCACCAAGGTGGCATCCAGGCGTGGCACTGCGGTCAAAGCGGCCAACGTGTGCGCCACCACCGATTGCCCCGCCACGGGGTGGTATTGCTTGGGACCGCCTACCCCGGCGCGCTCGCCCACGCCCGCGCAGGGCACCAAGGCAAAGCAGCGCGGCTGAAAGCCATGGGCAGAGAACATCAAAGGGGTCAAAGGCGTGGCGCTGGGCATGCGTGATTGTCGCCCACCTACAATGAAGCCTTGTTCAGATCAACGCCCGGCCGCAGCCCGCCGCCGGGCGCTTTGTCATTTCTGCGCCGCCCATGTTGCCCTCGCTCAAGCTCCCCTCCATCGCCATTGGCAAACGCTACACCGTGCCCCGCCCTCTGGGCTCCGCCGATGCGCTGTTGATCGCCCAATTTGCCCAGGCCCGCAAAGCCGAAGGCCACGTGACTGCGCTGATCGCCGCCGACCCGGCCGACACGCAGCGCTTGATGGACGAGATGGCATTTTTTGCCCCTGATTTACGTTGCGCCATCTTTCCCGACTGGGAAACGCTGCCTTACGACACGTTCTCGCCCCACCAGGATTTGATCTCGGAGCGGCTGGCCACCCTGTGGCGCGTGCAACAAGGGGTCGCAGCCGACACCGGTGTGGACGTGGTGCTGCTGCCAGCCACCACCGCGCTAACACGCCTGGCGCCGCCTTCCTTCCTGGCCGCCTACACCTTCCATTTCAAACAAAAGCAAAAGCTCAACGAAGCCGCGCTCAAGTCGCAATTGACCCTGGCGGGCTACACCCACGTCAGCCAGGTTGTCTCGCCAGGCGAGTACGCGGTGCGCGGTGGCCTGATCGACCTGTTCCCCATGGGCTCGCTGGTGCCCTACCGGGTCGACTTGTTCGGCGACGAGATCGACTCGATCCGCACCTTCGACCCCGACACCCAGCGCAGCCTCTACCCCGTGCCCGAAGTGCGCCTGCTGCCGGGTCGCGAGTTCCCGATGGACGAGGATGCGCGCGCGGCCTTCCGCAAACGCTGGCGCGAGAAGATCGAAGGCGATCCCACGCGGGCCCGCCTGTACAAGGACATCGGCAACGGCATGGTGCCGGGCGGCATCGAGTTCTACCTGCCCTTGTTCTTCGACCAGACCGCCAGCATTTTCGAGCACCTGGGTGAAAAGGCCGTGCTGGTTTTGCATGGCGAGCTGGACGAGACCTTGCGCAAGTTCTGGGTCGAGACCCGCGAGCGCCATCGCTTTTTGCAGCACGACCCCGAGCGACCCTTGCTGCCGCCCGAAGAGCTGTACCTCAAGACAGAGGACTTCTTCACCCTGGCAGGCGCCCATGCGCAGTTGTCCATCCGTGGCAACGAGGCCGTTGACTGGGCCCGCCCCCTGCCCGACCTGTCCACCGAACGCAATGCGCAAGAGCCTTTGCGCAAGCTGCAAGCGCACCTTAAAAGCGCCACGCAGCGCGTGCTGGTCATCGCCGAAAGCAATGGCCGCCGTGAGAGCCTGCTGGAGTTGCTCCGCGACCACCAAATCGACCTGCCCAGTGTTGACTCCTTGAAAGCGTTCGAGGCCAGCGACCACCGCATGGCCATGGCCGTGGCGCCGTTCGCTGGCGGCTTCATCTGGCAAGACCTGAGTGGCAATGGCACACAGGCAGGCGTCGGCCTGCAGTTCATCACCGAGACCGAGCTGTTCGACGCCGCGCCCACCACACGCCGCCGTCGCAAACAGGAGCAAACCACCGACGTCGACTCGCTGATCAAGGATCTGTCCGAGCTGAATGTGGGCGATCCGGTCGTGCACGCCAACCATGGCATCGGCCGCTACCAGGGCTTGATCAACCTGGACCTGGGCAGTGGCCCCTCCGAGTTCTTGCACCTGACCTACGCTGACGCCGCCACGCTGTACGTGCCCGTGTCGCAACTGCAGTTGATCAGCCGCTACACCGGCGTCAGCGCCGACGAAGCCCCACTGCACCGCCTGGGTTCGGGCCAATGGGAAAAGGCCAAGCGCAAGGCCGCCGAGCAGGTGCGCGACACCGCCGCCGAGCTGCTCAACCTGTACGCCCGCCGCGCGGCCCGCGAAGGCTTTGCCTTCCGCTTCAGCGCGCAAGACTACGAGGCCTTTGCCGCCAGTTTCGGTTTCGAAGAAACCGCCGACCAGCGCGCCGCCATCCACGCGGTCATCCAGGACATGATCAGCCCCCGCCCCATGGACCGCCTGGTCTGTGGCGACGTGGGCTTTGGCAAGACCGAAGTGGCCCTGCGCGCCGCCTTCGTGGCCGTCACCGGCGGCAAGCAAGTGGCCATCCTCGCGCCCACCACCTTGCTGGCCGAGCAGCACTATCACAACATCTCCGACCGTTTCTCGCAGTGGCCGGTGAAGGTGGCCGAGATGTCGCGCTTCCGCTCCGCCAAGGAGATCAAGGCCGCGATGCAAGGCCTGGAAGACGGCACCATCGACATCGTCATCGGCACGCACAAGCTGCTCAGCGAGTCGGTCAAATTCAAGCGTCTGGGCCTGCTGGTGATCGACGAGGAACACCGCTTCGGTGTGCGCCACAAGGAGGCCATCAAGGCCATGCGCGCCGACATTGACGTGCTCACACTCACCGCCACGCCCATCCCGCGCACCCTGGGCATGGCCATGGAAGGCCTGCGTGATTTGAGCGTGATCGCCACGGCGCCACAACGCCGCCTGGCCATCAAGACCTTCGTGCGATCAGAGTCGAGCGGCGTGATCCGCGAGGCCGTGCTGCGTGAGCTGAAGCGCGGCGGCCAGGTCTACTTCCTGCACAACGAAGTCGACACCATTGAGAACCGTCGCGACAAACTGAGCGAGCTGATCCCCGAGGCCCGCATCGCCATCGCCCACGGCCAGATGCCCGAGCGCGAGCTGGAACACGTGATGCGCGACTTTGTGGCGCAGCGCTACAACGTGCTGCTGTGCTCGACCATCATCGAAACCGGCATCGACGTACCCACGGCCAACACCATCATCATGAGCCGCGCCGACAAGTTCGGCTTGGCGCAGTTGCACCAGTTGCGCGGCCGCGTGGGGCGCTCTCACCACCAGGCCTATGCCTACTTGTTGGTGCCGGATGTGGAGGGGCTGACCAAGCAGGCCTCGCAGCGCCTGGAGGCGATCCAGAGCATGGAAGAGCTGGGCTCCGGCTTCTACCTGGCCATGCACGATCTGGAGATCCGAGGCGCCGGCGAAGTGCTGGGCGACAACCAGAGCGGCAACATGATGGAAGTGGGCTTCCAGCTCTACAACGAGATGCTGGGCGAGGCCGTGCGTTCACTCAAGGCGGGCAAGGAGCCTGATCTGCTGTCGCCCCTGGGCCTGTTTGGCGGCGGCACGGACATCAACCTGCACGCGCCCGCCCTGTTGCCCGACAGCTATTGCGGCGACGTGCATGTGCGATTGAGCCTTTACAAGCGCGTGGCCACGGCCGATTCCATCGACAAGATCGAAGCCATGATGGAAGAGATCATCGACCGCTTCGGCAAGCTGCCCGCGCAGGCGCAAACGCTGTTCGACACGCACCGCTTGCGCGTGCAGGCCAAGCCCTACGGCGTGCAGAAGGTCGATGCCACGCCCGGCCTGATCAACATCACCTTCCGCGCCAATGCCCCGGTCGAGCCCATGCGCATCATCGAACTGGTGCAGAAGAACCGGCACATCAAGCTGGCGGGCAATGACAAATTACGTGTCGAAAAGTCATTGAGCGACCCCAAGGACCGCGCTCAGTACGTGCGCGATTTGTTGAAATCGCTGGGTCAACCCATCAAATAGGGATCCCTCATCCCTAGTTTAAATACTGGTGTCGCATGCTTTGACTCGCTAAGATCAAAAAGTTGTACCTTGCTCAGGCGGAAGGTGTGGCCTGGGTTTGTCCGTTAGCTTCTTCAAACAGGAGGTGAATGTGAATCAACTGACCTTGTCCAAGCTGTTGCCAGCCGCGCTGCTCATGGGCAGCGCGCTGGTCTCCACCGCGCACGCTGTCACCAAGCCGGTGAACTTCAACGTGCTGAATGTGGCCGCCACGCTGCCCACGCCCTTCGCAGCCGGTGACAACCTTCGGCTCAACACCCTGGTGACCGATGAGGTTGGCCCGCTCAACCAGTCGATCACCTTCACCGTGGGCGCTGGCATTGGCAGCTTCACGGGCGAAGCCGCCTGGGAAATCTCCACCGCAGTCGGAACCGCCCCGCGCCTGATTGGCGTGAACCTGGATCTGTTCGACTCCAGCAACACGCTCGTCGCCAGCGACGCCTTTGCCGGAGTTTTGGGCGGCTTTGCCCACTCAACGCTGGCCGGTGCGATCGGGCCGGGGACGTACAAGCTCGTGGCCACCGGCACCGGCGTGCGCGATTCCTCGCTCGACGTGACCTTGAGCTTCGCAGCGGCGGTTCCCGAACCCCAGGCCTATCTGCTGATGCTGGCGGGATTGGGCGTGGCGGTCACCGTGGCACGACGTCGTCCATGACAATGAGGCAGTAGCCGATTTGACCCGGATGAGGTGCGGCAGACAGGCCTGATAATCCTGCCAGCCGCACCCCAACCGCCAAATCCATGAGCCTTGCCCCTGAACACGCCCCTGGCCTCGTCCTCCAACGCTTCACCCCACCGTTGAAGCTCAGCGCCTTCAAGGCCATCGCCTTTGACATGGACTCCACGCTGATCAGCATCGAGTGCATTGATGAGATCGCCGACGCCGTGGGCAAAAAAGCCGAAGTGGCCGCCATCACCGAGGCCGCGATGCGCGGCGAAATCACCGACTTCAAGGACAGCCTGACTCGTCGCGTTGCTTTGCTGAAAGGCGTGCCCGCCGAAGCCTTGCAAGAAGTCTATGACCAGCGCTTGAAAATCAACCCCGGTGCGCCTGAGTTGATCAATGCCGCCAAGGCAGCCGGGCTGCAAACGCTGCTGGTGTCTGGCGGTTTCACTTTCTTTGCCGACCGCGTCAAAGCGCGCCTGGGCATTCACGAAGCCCACTCCAACCTTCTCGAGATCGAAGGCGGCTTGCTCACTGGCCGCGTGCTGGGCGACATCGTGGATGGCGAAGCCAAGAAGCAGCACCTGCTGGCCCTGTGCGCCCGCCTGCAATGTGATCCCAAGCTGTCCATCGCCGTGGGCGATGGCGCCAATGACTTGCCGATGATGGGCGTGTCAGGGCTGAGCGTGGCTTACCACGCCAAGCCCAAGGTTCGCGAGCAGGCCATGATTGCCATCAACACGGGCGGCCTGGACCGCGTGCTGGAAGTGCTAACCCTGGCTTGAGGCAAACGGCGAGGCCTCAGGCGGCGGCGCTGCAGGCAGCACACCGTCGTTCTCCGAATGCAGCTTGACCAACATGGCGTCGGCTTCCTGCATGGCCAGCGAAAGCACGGACACAAAGGTCTCTATGTCGGCCGGTGAGTGGTCAGCCATGACCTGCAGCCTCAAGCGCGCAGCATCGCGCGGCACCGCCGGGTATTCCACCGCATTGGCAATGGCACCACCCGCCAGCAAGAACCTGGACACCATGCGGCATTGCGAAGTGCCGCCCATCAGCACCGGCACCACGGCGCTGGGCACCCCCATCACCGTGCACCCCAAGGTGCTCAGCTTGGCCCGCAATGCCAAGGTATTGGCATGCAATCGACGGCGACGCTCGGCGCCCTCTTCCGAGCGGACGATCTCCAGCGCCTTGAGCACCACCCGCGCCTGAACCGGTGACATCGCATTCGAAAACGTGTGCGGCCCGCAACCAAAGCGGATCGCCAGCTTCAGGCCCGGCTCATTGCTGGCCACAAAGCCCCCGTTGGACGCGAAGGTTTTGGAGAACGTCCCGACCACCACGTCGATTTTTCCCAACATCCCTTGCTCTTGGATGGCGCCCAGACCTTCGGGGCCCATGCTGCCCAGGTCGTGAGCCACATCAACCAGCAAGGTGGCCTGATAGCGGTGCGCCAATTCCTGATGCGCTTTCAGGTCGGGCACATCTGAGTCCATCGAGAACAGTGACTCGGTCACCACCAGGATCCCCGCGGACGGGTGGTTCTCGCGCACCGCCATCAATTGCCGCTCCAGCGCATGGACGGACAAATGGTCAAAGGTGTGGACATGGCGGGTGGCCCCACGCGCGCCTTCTTGAAGGCAAGCATGCGCCAGTCGATCGATCACCACATGATCGCGATCGCGCACCAAGGCGCGTATGCCGCCATAGCCCGCCGCCCAACCGGTCGGGAACAGCGAGCAGTCCTTCAGGTGCAGCCAGTCTGCCAGCTCGCATTCCAGTTGCACCGAGGCTTCGCTGTTGCCCATCAAGGCCGCACTGCCCCCCACGTGCACGCCCAACTGCTCAATGGCCTGCACGGCAGCTTCGCGGATCAAAGGATGGCTGGACAGCGACAGGTAGTCTTGACTGCCAAAGTTCACGCCTTCGGCCAAGGGGCGGCCCCGGCGATCCTTGGCTTGGGCCCAGGGCAACACCGCGCCCACGATTTGTTTGGAGAAGGTGTCCAGGCCGTATTCGTCGAGGATGTCCCAGCCCATGGGCAAGATGCTCAAGCGGCCCAGCAGAGACTCTGGTGCTACCGCCGTTTGACGGTTGGCGACCGTCTTGTCCATGAAGCTGATGTAGTCAGCCAGCGTTCCCTGCAATGCCAGATTCAGTTTGTCCATCCCCCTAATCTATTAGCATTTGCGGAAATTTATCACCATGCGGCATACCCTAGATGAGGGGTATCGAAAACGGATAACGCCTTGCATCCAGGTTCATCAAGCCTTGGCTTGGGGCATCACCACAATGCCATCTTCATCGGCATAGAGCCAATCACCGGGCCGCACCCACACGCCTTGAATCTGCACGGGCACATCAGCTTGGCCCTCCTTGCGCTTCTCGGTGGGCCACGGCATCAATGCCAACGCACGGATGCCCACGTCGCATTCAGCGAGTTCTGCCGAATCACGAACGCAACCATCAACGATCACGCCGACCCAACCGTTTTTGGCCGCCGCCTTGCCCAGGTTGCCGCCCACCAACGCGCGGCGCAGCGATGCACCGCCATCCACCACCAGCACGCGGCCCAGGCCGGGCGAATCAACCGCCGCCTT
The DNA here is from genome assembly GCF_029946005.1 of Aquabacterium sp. Taxonomy (GTDB): domain Bacteria; phylum Pseudomonadota; class Gammaproteobacteria; order Burkholderiales; family Burkholderiaceae_C; genus Aquabacterium. The sequence goes on along the minus strand of NZ_JAQSDR010000027.1, from coordinate 150,946 downwards.
GACCAGGGTGTTGTCCTCGAAGCACTTGACCGTGCTGACGGGGCCGCTGAACTTCAGGCGCTTGCCATAGTCCTTGAACACGGGGGGCAAGACGCGGAAGGCGCCATCGGTGTCGTTCTTGTGGTCGTCGCAAAGGTCGCAGGTGGCAAAGTTCGTCGTCATGGCTTCTCCTTGGGTCAACAGCTCAGGTCAATGGAAACCCGATTGTCAACGACCAAACAGGCCTTTGATCACGCTGCCCACGCCTTCAACCATGCCAGTCAGGCTGACGCCCAATGATTCGGCCAAACCTGCAGCAACCCGCACGGCCAGCTGCTCGTTGAGCGAGAAGCGCGGGTCGTCCAGCCGACCATCCAGCGAAAATTTCAATTCGATGCGGCCCTGCTCGCTCATGGCGGCAATGACCGCTCGGCGAGGCACCCCCGCAAAAGTGCTGAACAAGCCGCCGCCGCTGTTCAGCTCCAAGCCTGTCAAGGTGATGACTCCGGGCGCACGCAAATGGTTACTCACCACCTGGGCATCAAAGCTCAGGTCCAAGGTGCCGGCGCGCACGCCCCCTTCGTTCAGCTTCACCAGGTAAGGCTGCAAGGCGATCAAATCGACCCCGGCCAACTGCCCTTTGAGGTGAGCATCGTGCGTGGCCGGCGTGAACTCGCCTGCCACCTTGATGCGGCCATCGCGCTGCGGACCTTTGACCACGCCTTGCAGGTCAATGTGCATGGCCTGGTCCAAGGCAGGCACCGACAAGTGGGCCAACTCAATGGCCAGTTGGTCAATGCGGACCAGGTGAGCCGGTTGCCTGACACTGGCGTCATAGAAGGCCACCTGAGCGCCCGCCATGGACACTTGGCCAATGTCAATCTGAGGTGCAGGCCCCTCTTTGCCAGGATGGTCGGTGGGCGGCTGTGCGCTGGGTGAGCCCGCATGCTCGAACAAGGCCGGAAGCACCCGCAGCTTGCCATCGGCCGTGCGCAACACAGACAGGTAGGCGCCCTCCACGCTCACGCTGCGCACTCGCCAGGCATTGCCAAACAAGCTGAACATGTCGGGCACCACGGTGACCTTGCTGGCGCGCATTTCATCCTCGGCCGGCCAGCCTTTGCCGCTGGCCCGAACACGCAGGTTTTGCAACTCCACACTGGCCCAGCCAACCCTCAGAGCCCCAACGGTGGCACCGGGGCCCAGCGCTTTCTCAATGTTGGCATGCAGGCGGTGCACGGTGAGCTGGAACGCCACCAGCCCGAGCAATGCGACCCCGGCCAGCATCACGCCAGCCTTTGTCCAGAATCCATGTTTCATGCGTTCACGCAGAGCCGACTTGCAGCACGATTTTGCCGATGTGGTCGCTGCTTTCCATCAAGCGGTGCGCGTCTGCAGCCTTCGCCAAGGGGAACACGGCATGAACAAGCGGCGCGCAGCGACCCGCCTCCAGCACCGGCCAGACCTTGGCTTGCAGCTCGGCCGCGATCACTGCCTTTTCATCCGTTGTCCGTGGACGCATGGCCGATCCCGTGATGGTCAAGCGCCTGGCCATGATGTGCGCCAGGTTGAACTCCTTGACCGTCGTGCCGCCCAGAAAGGCCAGCAGCAGCAAGCGCCCATCCTTGGCCAAGGATGCCAGGTTACGGGAGAAATAGACGGCACCCATGATGTCGAGGATCACATCCACGCCCCGTCCCTGGGTGTGCTCCGCAATGACTTGTTGAAAGTCTTGTTCACGGTGGTTGATGACCAACTCGGCCCCCAACTTCAGACAAGCCTCGCGCTTCGACTCGCTCCCCACCGTCACAAAAGGGTGCGCACCAAATTCGCGGGCCAACTGCGTCGCCGTGGTGCCAATGCCGCTCCCGCCGCCGTGCAACAACACAGTCTCCCCCGCCTTCAAATGCCCCATTTGGAACAAATTGGCCCAAACGGTGAAAAAGGCCTCTGGCAGGGCCGCCGCCCGGATGGCGTCATAGCCTTTGGGCCAGGGCAATGCCTGCGTGGCGGGCACCCTGACGTGCGTGGCATAGCCCCCGCCATTGGTCAAGGCGCACACCTTGTCGCCCACCTTGAAACCTGTGTGGGCGCTCCCCACGGCCAGCACCTCACCCGCCACCTCCAGTCCCAGGTGTTGGTTGGCGCCAGCCGGCACCGGGTAGTGCCCACTGCGCTGCAGGACGTCGGGCCGGTTGACTCCTGCCGCCTCGACATGGATGAGCAACTCGCCGGGGCTCGGCTCCGGCACCCGGGCCGTGGCCATGTGCAGCACATCTGGCCCGCCGGGCGCAGAAAAGGCAATGTGGTTCATCTGACTCGGGATGGGCATGGCGATCTACCTGCGAAGGTCTGGCTCATTTTTCAGTAGGAATTGCGCGGTCAACAACAACCACTCAAGCGCCCGCTCCAGCAAAGACCTGGCGGCAGGCTTGACGAACTGAGTTTGCATCGTTTCCATGGTTGAACCTTTGGACATGAGGGATGACAGTATTTTTTGATGGCAATGCGCATGCCAGGCACCCCCTTCAGCGGGAGTGTCAAATCCAATGGCCATCGATAAGATAGCCACACTTTCAAGCTCGGGGCTGGTGGTGAGGACTTCCAACGCCGCCGCAGTCATCCATCTGTTGAAGCTCTTCGTCATCGCGGTCGCCGCGGGCCAGGCAGTCTTCAAGCAAGGCATGAACTCAGGCGGTCGACGTCACTGCGGCCCCCAGCGCGAGGGCTGATCCCGCAAAGCCATTTGTAGGAGACGCCCCACAAAGAAATGGTGTCCCAGCCGACTGGTTTGGCATGGCGCCCCACCCACTATCTTGAAACTCACCAAGACAGCCAGCAGCGCGACATGAAGCCTCACAAACCGGCGTCCCAAAGCACAGGCATGCTGGCCTACCTGGCAGGCATCCGCCGCGCCATCTTTCACCATCAAGACCAGGCCTTGCTGCAGGCTGGCGACCAGTATTGGGCCGTCATGCACATAGACACCAACGGCGTTTTGCAGAACACCACGGTGCGTGTCATCTCGGTTCATCCCGGTTTGCGCAGTGTCACTGTGCGTCGGGAGGCCGATGAGCAAGACATCATCTTGCGCATCAGCCGGATCGTGGAGGCCATCGACATTCGCAGCGGCCGCCGGGTTGACTTGGCGAAATGGCTGGACAACCACCCCGCGCTTGGCCAGAACGAATCAGGCATTTAGGCCCGATGTGTCAGTTCTATCCGACACTTTGTTTGACTGTGATCTGACAACAAGCGACAAGGGCAAGGTCTACATTGAAATTGTGTTGGACCCATCTTTGACAGCCCCCGGATGAATGTGTCCCAAGCTGTGGAAAGGAAACCATGAATGCCTTGCGCAAAGCCCCAACCGCGCCATTGACCCACCTGACTGCCGTGCACCTGCTCGGCCGCATCCTGGAGCGTCTGGACCGCACCAACGGCCCGGCATGCCCTACCCGGTATCAAGCCGCGATGCAGCACCTCAGCAAAGCCCTTGACCGCGTTGAGCAAACCTTCATCGTGCGGCAGGTTCTTGAGGCGAACCCGGCGCCAGTGAGAAGCGCCTTGATGAACAAGTAATGGATTTTTGCCGACTGCGCCCGGATAGGTTATTTCTGCATTGACAGAAATTAAAGAAGTATCCGACAATGCAGCCATGAACCTGTCACCCACCCTTTCTCGATTCGTCCTGCATTGGGGCGAAATGGGCACCCGCTGGGGCGTGAACCGCACGGTCTCGCAAATCCACGCGCTGCTCTACATCAGCGGCCGCCCATTGCATGCCGAAGAGATCGTGGACACCTTGGGTGTGGCCCGGTCCAACGTCAGCAACAGCCTTCGCGAGTTGCAAAGCTGGAAGTTGGCTCGGCTGGTGCACGTGCCCGGTGACCGACGCGATCACTTCGAAACCTCCACCGACATCTGGGAACTGTTCCGCACCATCGTGCGCGAGCGTGAAGAGCGCGAACTCGCCCCCACCATGGCCGTGCTGCGCGACATCCTCGCTGACCCGGCCTTGAGCAAGGAGTCGGCCGAGGTTCGCTTGCGCATCCGCGCCACCCTCGAGTTCCTGGAAATCCTGACCGCCTGGAGCGACGAAATGCTGCGCCTGGATGTGGCCACCCTGACCAAAGTGCTCAAACTGGGTGCCCGCATCAAGAAACTGCTGGGCCGCGAATCCGAAACCAAAACCAAACCCTGACATTTTTTTGACTGATTATTTCTCTATAGACAGAAATTAAAGACAACTGACCGGAGATTGCCATGGCCACCACCAGCGTTTACCCACTCACCCTGCTGTACGACGCTTCCTGCCCCGTCTGCCGCCTGGAAATGGACGAGCTGCGCCACCGAAGCGTGGCAGGTCAGCTGCTCTTCGTGAACATCAGTGCACCCGACTTCAACCTGGCCGACCATTGGCCCGCTTCGTCAGGCGCGCATCCGCCCACCATGCTGGACATGAACGCGGCCTTGCATGGCATCGGCGCTGATGGCGAGGTCTACACGGGTGTAGAGACCATCCGCCTGGCCTACGCCGCGGTTGGCCTTGGCTGGCTGTGGGCCCCCACCCGCTGGCCTGTGCTTCGGCCCATCACCGACATGGGCTACCGCTGGTTTGCGCGCCACCGCTATGGCATCTCTGAGCGCCTGGCGCCATTGGTCAACGTGATCGCACAGCGACGCGCACAGGCCCGTCAAAGACGAATGCAGCGCTGCCATGACGACCATTGCGAGATGTGAGAGCACCATCATGAGCAGAAGAATCTTGATCCTAGGCGCATCGGGTTGCATTGGCGGGGCGATCGCGTCAACCCTGCGGGCGCATGGCCACACCGTGGTCGAAGGCCGCCGAACCGCTGCAGCGGGCAGCGACTACGTGCACTGCGACTTCGCCGAAGACGTCAGCCCTCAAGCCTGGGCCGAGCGCCTGACACTGGCTGGCGGCTTTGACGTGGTGATCAACGCGGTCGGCATCCTGATGCAGGACTCGCGCAACCGCTTCGAGCGCATCCACGCGCAAGGGCCAGCAGCCCTGTTCCGAGGGGCCGCCCTGGCTGGCGTGCAGCGCGTCATCCAGATCTCTGCGCTGGGCGTGGGTTCACAGCCGCACCACCTGCAAACACCTTACGCGCTGACCAAGCTGCAAGCCGACGAAGCCTTGCTGGGCCTGGTGCGCCAAGGCTTGCTGGACGGTGTAGTGGTGCGGCCCTCGCTGGTCTACGGCCCCGGTAGCCAAAGTGCCGCCTTGTTTCAGCAGCTGGCGCGCATGCCGGTCGTCGGCCTGCCTGGGCTGGGCCGCCAAAGGGTGCAACCCATCCATGTGCTGGAGCTGGCCGAGGCCGTGGCGCGCATGGCCGGGCACGCGTCGCCCATCGCTTCGGTCGACGGCGCCGTGCATGAACTGGCCGGCCCGCAGGTGCTCAGCTACCGCGACATGCTTCAACACTATCGGCGTGCGCAAGGGCTGGGCGAGCCGTTGTGGATGCCTGTGCCCATGCCCTTCATGCGCCTGGGCGCGCACATGGCCCAATGGTTTGACCAACAAGCCTTCAGCCCTGACACGCTGACCATGCTGGAACATGGCAACACCACCGCCGTCAACGCCGCACATGCCTGGCTGGGCCGCGAGCCCACCGCGATGGAACAGGCGCTGGTCTTGCCCACCTGGGTCGCGCTGCCGACCTGGATGCGCCATGGCCTGCAAGCCACGCTGGCCTTCATGTGGATCTACACGGCCCTGATCACCGTGGCTTGGCCACAGGCTTCGCATGTGCTGGATCTGCTGGCCCGCTGCGGCTTCAGTGGCGAGTGGGGTTGGCGCATGATGGCGCTGTCCTGCACGATCAACACGGCCATGGGCCTGACCTTGCTGCGCCGCCACCCAGGCGCCTGGACCTATGCCTTGCAGGCCGGGGCCATCGTGGGCTACACCGCCACGGCGGCGTGGAACATGCCCGAGTTGACCATCGACCACTGCGGCCCCTTGGTCAAGAACGTGCCCGTGCTGGCCTCGGTGATGCTGTTATGGCTGAGCGTGCCTGCCTTGAACCCTGCGGTTACACCGTGCCATCCAGGATCAAACGAGACACCCCATGCGGATCAACCCACATGGGCACATGCCCCCACTTGGCGGGCTTGAACCAACGGGTGCCAGGTGGCAGCTGATCGCGCTGCTGGGCGCTGCCGGTCAATAGCCAATCACGCTGGCCAAACGCGACCGTCAGCGGGCAGGTGATGGATTGCCCGCCTTCGAAGGCACCAGCGTTGGCCAGCGCGGCATCAAAGCCAGGCGCAAAGGCGAACTCAATGGCCGCGCGGGAGGCATCGCTCGCGGACATGCGGCGACTGCCAAAAGAAATGGGGATGGACAGCAGCAACTCACGCATCAGCCCCGACTTCATGAGCAGCTTCACCATGCCAGGCGACAACTTGGTGGACGCGCGCATGAAGCCAAAGAAGTGCTTGACCCAGGATGCCGGGTGCCCCTTCCACAAGCCTGCGGGCGAGATGGCCACCACCGAACGTGCCCGGCCTCGGCGAGCCACCTCCAGCGCCATCCAGCCCCCCATTGAGTTGCCGACCACGTCAACGGGCTCGTGGATGCCCATGGCGTCCAGGGTGTCCAGCAGAGACCGAACCAGGTTGGGCACGCTGGGTGGCACACCCGGTGGCAGCATCGGCGTCTTGCCAAAACCTGCTGTGTCGAAGGCCAGCACGCGGCGATCCTTGGCCAGCAAGTCCATCACCGGCGACCAGGCAAAGCCAGACATGCCGATGCCGTGCAGCAGCACCAGCGGGCGCCCCTGCCCTTTCTCTTCACAGTGCCACATTGGGGGCATCCTTTACTGCGTTCGAGTGACTCGGATGTGACTACTCAGCCGAGTTGAATAGTTCTTCATCATAACAATCAATGCGCATGCGCTTATTGCGGTGAAGGGGCCTTTTGATCAGGGACAGGCCAGCTTGTCGAGCAGAGTCAACAACTGCTGGCGCTCTTCCACCGTCAAGCGGTGAGCGGCCCGTTGGTCTTGCTTGAGCACCGCCTGCTCAATCTGACGCAGATCCTTTTTACCCAAGGCCGTCAGGGCCAGGCCATAGGCACGGCGGTCGCCCGGCACCGCCAGGCGATCGACGTAGCCCATCTCGGACAAGGTATCGATCAGTGCCACCACGCCCGAGCGGGCAATGCCCAGCACTTGCGCCAGCTCGGTCAACTTCAGGCCCTTGTTGCGGCTGATGATCACCAGGGCGGAGAAGCGCGGGGGGGTGATGTTCCAGGCATCCAGCGCGGGCAGGAAATCGTTGTAGATCGCGATCTGCGCGCGGCGCACGCCATATCCGACCAGTGAATCGAGCATGCCGTAATCAATGCCGGGCACATGCGGGTTGAAGGAGCCTTCAGAAGAGGGAATCTGACGCGTCATAGGACCTTCCAAGCAAAGCAAAACGGGCCCGAAGGCCCGTTTTCATTAGTGTCTTGGCGGAGAGGGCGGGATTCGAACCCGCGGTAGGGATAAACCTACACACGCTTTCCAGGCGTGCGACTTAAACCACTCATCCACCTCTCCGAAGCCCGCAATTATAGCAAGGCTTTCGCTCAGTTCAGCTCCACCTTCTTGCCATCTTTGTAGGCGAACAGCGTCATGGACGGGGTTTTGCGCTCGCCATTGGGCTCAAATTGCACGCGGGCCGTGATGCCGGTGTAGTCGGTGGCGGCCAGCTTGGGCGCATACACTTTGGGATCAACCGAGCCCGCGCGCTTCATCGCGTCTACCAGCAACATCGTCGCGTCGTAGGTGTACGGTGAATAAACCTGATATTGCTTGGGGAACTTGGCATCGTATTTGGCACGCCAAGCCTTGCCGCCAGGCAACTTGTCCAGCGAGGCTGCGCCCACGGCGCACACCACGTTGCCCAAGGTCTTCGCGCCGCTGGACAGCTCGATCAGCTTGTCGGTGCAAATGCCATCGCCGCCAAACAGGTAAGCCTTGGTCAAGCCCAGTTGCTGCATCTGGCGCAACATGGGGCCGGCTTGAGGGTCCATGCCGCCAAAGAAAATGCCATCGGGCTTCTTGCTTTTGATCGAGGTCAGGATGGACATGAAATCCACCGCCTTGTCGTTGGTGTACTGCTCGCTCACCACTTCCAGGCCCAGCTCCTTGGCCCGAAGGCGGAACACCCCGGCCACACCCTGTCCGTAGGCCGTGCGGTCATCAATGATGGCCACCTTCTTGAGCTTCAAGGTCTTGGCCGCGTATTGCGCCAAACCGGCGCCCAGGGCATTGTCATTGGCCAGCAAGCGATACACATTCTTGTAGCCCAGGGTGGTCAGGTCTGGATTGGTAGCCGAGGGCGTGACCATGGGCAAGCCGCATTGGCTGTAGATCTTGGCCGCCGGGATCGTGGTGCCGGAATTCAAATGCCCCACCACGCCATTGACCTTGGCGTCGCACAGTTTCTGGGCTGCGGCTGTGCCTTGCTTGGGGTCGGCCGCATCGTCTTCAGCCACAAGCTCGAACTTCACCTTCTTGCCTCCGATCTCGACGCCCTGGGCATTGAGTTCCTCGATGGCCATGCGGGCACCGTTTTCATTGTCTCGGCCGTAGTGGGCCTGCGCACCCGACACCGGGGCCACGTGACCAATGCGAACCATGGTCTGGGCTTGCGCGGCAGTGACCATGCACAGCGAGGACAACATCGCAGCGGCCGCGGCCATCGGGAACAAAGCAAAGCGTTGGGTCATATCCACCTCAATCATTGAATGGCGTTACAGATAAAGAATCAGCGGTTGTTGCGCAGCTTGGCCACTTCCTGGGCCACGGCGCGCGTCACCACATCGCGCATGGTTCGGGACAGTTCATCGCGCAGGTCTTGCATCAGGGTTTCGGTGAACTGGGCCAGCAAGGGCTGCATGGATTCACGCAAGCGGAACTCCAGCATCGAGTCGATCTGTCGCTGCACATCGGTCAGGATGCGTTGAGACAACTGGGCTTCAGACACCTCAGGCTCAATGACCTCGACCGGCATGGCTGGAACGACATGCGGAATCGAGGCCAAGGGCACCATGGACGTTGATGAAGCGACCTCGAACGTCGGCAAGAGCTGACCGCCCTCGGGATCAAGTTCGATGACCTCGGTGAGCGTGGGCACATTGGCAGGATGGGGCCGGGTGGGGAAATTCATTCCTTCACCTCATGCGGCTGAATCTGCAGGCCCAGGGCCTCGTATTGCTTCCAGCGCTGGCGGCCAAGCTGGCGGTCGTGCGGCTCCAGGGACACGATCTCGAACAAGCGCTCAAAACGCTCGGGTTGATCGGGCATGTCTGGGCCCAGGTTGACCAGGATGCTGCGCTGGCCGGGCGCCTGCGTGTTCACACCATGCGGCGCCAGCCACACCGGCGTGTCGTGCAAACGCGCGGGCATGTCTTGCCCAGGCATGGCCAGCACATGCGGCAAAAACTCTTGCTCGTCAAACACCCAAAGCTGGCGGTCAAGGGCCTTGAGCGTGTTGGCATCGCCTGTGACCAACACACCCGCACCGCTTTTGTAGGCCTTGCGCAGCAGCCGACAAGCGTAAGACAGCTTGTCGGTCATGCCATGGTGAAACTCAACGGTGTTCATCAATCAGCCATCAGGGTCATCAAGCGGCTTTGCCCGCCACCTTGGTGGTTTTCTTGGCAGCCAAAGGCGCTCGCGGCTTGAGGGCACCCTCACCTGCTTGCGACAACACGAATTGGGTCAGCAAACCGACGGGGCGGCCCGTGCCACCCTTGGCCCCGCCCGACTTCCAGGCCGAGCCGGCGATGTCGAGGTGGGCCCAGCGGTAGGCCTTGGTGAACTTGCTCAGGAACACGGCGGCCGTGATGGCACCGCCTTCGCGGCCACCCACATTGCCCAGGTCGGCAAAGTTGCTTTTGAGCGAGTCGCCATACTCATCGTCCAGCGGCAAGCGCCAGGCGGTGTCCTGGGCCTGTTGGCCCGCTGACAGCAGCAACTGGGCCAGTTCTTCATCGGCGCTGAACAGGCCGCTGTGGATGTGTCCCAGGGCCACCACGCAGGCGCCCGTCAAGGTGGCGATGTCGACCACGACTGCGGGCTTGAAGCGCTCGGCATAGGTCAAGGCGTCGCACAGGATCAGGCGGCCTTCGGCATCGGTGTTGAGCACCTCGATGGTCTGGCCAGACATGCTGGTGACCACATCACCCGGCCGGGTGGCGGTGCCGCTGGGCATGTTCTCGCACGTAGGGATCAGGCCAATCAGGTTGACCTTGGGCTTGAGTTCGGCCACGGCGCGGAAGGTGCCGAGCACGCTGGCGGCACCGCCCATGTCGAACTTCATCTCGTCCATGCCCGCGCCGGGCTTGATCGAAATGCCGCCAGAGTCAAAAGTGATGCCCTTGCCCACCAGCACGATGGGCGCCTGCGACTTGGCCGCACCTTCGTAGCGCAGGATGATGAATTTGGGCGGCTCGTCGGACCCATTGGCCACCGACAGGAAGGAACCCATGCCCAATTTTTGCAAAGCGGGGCGATCCAGGACCTGCACCTTGAGGTGCTTGAACTCCTTGCCCAGGCGCTTGGCCTCGGAAGCCAGGTAGCTGGGCGTGCAGTAGTTGCCAGGGCGGTTGCCGCACTCACGCGCCAGGGTCACGCCCTCGGCCACGGCCTCACCTTGGGTCAAACCAGCCTTCAAGGCGGCCGATCCCGAGGTCGAACCCAGCAAGGTCACTTTGTTCAAGCCAGAGGCCTTGGGGGCGCTGGGCTTGGTGTGGCGGTAGACATAAGTGGCATCAGCCACCGCCAGCACCAGGCTTTGCGCATGTCCGGCTTCCAGGAGCCAACCCGCGCCCACCGCGACGGCCAGGTGAGCCACGCCACGGTCCTTGACCTCGGCCACGCCCTTGCCCACGGCCGCCTTGAAGGCCTTGCCGGATGCATCAGCCGCCGCCACCAGCACCAGGCGCGCCGCCTTGACGCCGACAGGCCGGTGCACATAAAGCACCTTGCCCGCCTTGAGTGCCCAATCGTTGCCTTTGAGGGCTTGCTCCGCCAGGGCATCCAGGGCCGGATCACCCGTGGTAGCGTGGTCGCCGGTCAGGATCACCAACAAGGCGTCGGCGTTGATTTGGGACAAGGCGGGCCCTTGGGCCACGGTGTAGCGATAGTCCATGCGGTGCGCGTCCATAATGGACGGATTGATTTGAGCTGAGCAATGTTATTCGATTCCTCTGTGCGCCGAGAACTCTGGCGAAGCTTTGTCGGCACGCTGGTGGTGCTGTTGACCGTGGTCCTGACCATGCTGCTGATCCGCATGCTGAGCCAGGCCACCAAAGGCGCGTTCGCGGCCAGCGACGTGAGCCTGATGCTGGGCTACACCCTCATTGGACAGGCACCCATGCTGGTCAGCCTGGCCCTGTTCGTGTCGGTGGTTGCGGTGCTCAGCCGTTTCTGGCGCGAAAGCGAAATGGTGGTCTGGCAAGTCAGCGGTGCCCGCCAGTTCAGTTTTTTACGCCCACTGGGGCAAATGGGCTGGCCTGTGCTGCTGAGCGTGGCCCTGCTGGTGTTGGTCGCCCGGCCGTGGGCACAGTCTCAAACGCAATTGCTCAAGGAACGCTACGAAAAGCGATCCGACATCGCACGGGTGCAGCCAGGGCAATTCCAAAGCTCATCGGACGGCAGCCGGGTGTTTTTCATTGACAGCCACAGCGATGGCGAAAGCGTCGGTAAAAACGTCTTCATGGTGCTCACGCAAAATGGCCAAGAGGCGGTCATCACCGCGCAAGAAGGTCAGCTGGAGACCGTCAAAGGGCAGCGTTACCTGAACCTCATGCGCGGCGAAAGAACGCAAACCGACTTGAAGACGGGCGAGAAGGTGCTGTCGCGCTTTAACTCGGCACGCATCCTGGTGGGCGAAGCGGAACAAAGCGAAGGCGGTCGCCCCGCCGTGCGCAGCGCCTCCACACTGGACCTGCTGACAGCATCTGCCTCCGACATGCAGGGCGAGTTGGTCTGGCGCATCGGCATGGTCTGGGCGGCCCTGAACATGATGCTGGTGGGCCTGGGCCTGGCCTCGGGCAACGCACGGCGCTCCAGCAACTGGAGCCTGGTGTTTGCGCTGCTGGTGTTCGTGATCTATTTCAACCTGCTGTCGATGACCCAAACCTGGGTGACCAACCAGCAATTGAGTATCTGGACCAGCCTGTTGGGCGTGCACGGCCTGTTGACCTTGCTGGCCCTGGCTCGCATCTGGTGGCGCGACGGCGGCCTGGTGACCCTCATCAAGGGGCGCTCATGAAAACAGTCCGACGCCTGCTGTACAGCCAGATCATCGCTGCGGTGATCTTCGTGGCTGCAGCCTTCCTGGCCCTGAGCTTCTTCACCGATTTCGTCGATGCCTTGCGCGATGTGGGTCGCCACGGCTACACCTTGCTGGATGCCATCTGGGACTGCGTGCTGGAGCTGCCCGGTCACTTCTACGATGTGTTCCCGATTGCCTTGCTGATTGGCACCACCTTGGCACTGGCCCGGCTGGCGCAGACCTCCGAGTTCACCATCCTGCGCACTGGCGGGCTGGGCCCGGCGCGGGCCTTGTGGCTGCTCGGCGGCATCGGCCTGGCCAGCGCCCTCCTGATGATCGGCGTGGGCGACTGGCTCATGCCTTTGGCAGAACGTCAGGCCACGCTGCACCACGCCCAGTTCCGAGAGGGCCAAGGCATCCAGTTGGGCCAAAGTGGCGCCTGGTTGCGAGAACGCGCGCCGCAAACCAACGGCCAGGTCCACACCGTGACCGTCAATGTGGGCGCGGCGGAAGGCCAGGACCACTTCCGACAGGTGCGGGTGTTCGAGTTTGACCACCTGGGTAGATTGGTGCGGCGTGTCTCGGCCCAGCAAGCCCGGGTCGAACCCATCGGCAAGGGCAAGGCGGGCTCGATGTGGCATTTGCAAGGCGTGACCGACACACGCTGGCCAGGCCAATTCACCATGCCCGGCGAGTCCACCAACCTGGACATCGCTGGCATCGACGAACGCCGACTGCCCACCATGGACTGGCAAAGCAGTTTGACGCCCATGGTGGTGGCCGCCTCCGTGCTCCCGCCCGACACCATGTCCACCCTGTCACTGTGGCGCTACACCCAGCACCTGGCCAGCAATGCCCAAGCCGCCCAACGCTATGAAATCCAGTTCTGGAAACGAGCCACTGCACCACTGGTCTGCATGGTGATGCTGGCGCTGGCGCTGCCTTTCGCCTACCTTCACGCGCGCAGTGGCGGCATGAGCCTGAAGATCTTTGGCGGCGTCATGCTGGGCATCAGCTTTGTGCTCGTCAACCACATCTCCAGCCACCTGGGCCTCCTGCACCAATGGACACCCTGGATCGCGGCGGCGCTGCCCAGCCTGGTCTACCTCGGCCTGTCGATGAGCGCGTTTGTCTGGCTGGTCCGCAACCGTTAAAAACCTGGGCAGCACACATGAGTTCACGTGGCATCCTCTTATTCGCGCATGGCGCCCGCGACCCCAACTGGGCGCGCCCCTTCGAAGCCGCGGCCGATCGGCTGCGAGAGCGCTTGGCCGACACCGCAGGCACCGATGTTCGCCTGGCCTTCCTGGAATTCATGTCTCCCAACCTGCGCGAAGCTGGTGCCGCCTTGGCGGACGCCGGTTGCCAGCAGGTTACCGTGGTGCCCTTGTTCCTGGGGGCAGGTGGCCACGTGCGCAAAGACCTGCCACTGCTGATGACCGAGTTGGGGGAGCAGCACCCCCAGGTGCAGTGGAAACTCAGCCGCGCTGTGGGCGAAACCGATCTGCTGATCCAGGCCCTGGCTGACAGCGCTTGGTCCCTGGCCCAACCTGACTGACCCATGAGCAAGCACCCATGAACCTGCACCAGTTCCGGTTTGTTCACGAAGCGGCCCGCCGCAACCTCAACCTGACCGAGACGGCCAAAGCACTGCACACCTCGCAGCCGGGCATCTCAAAAGCCATCCTGGAGCTGGAAGAAGAGTTGGGCGTCGACATTTTTGTGCGCCATGGCAAACGCCTGAAGCGGATCACCGAGCCTGGGCAGCATGTGCTCAAGTCCATCGACCTGATCTTGCGAGAGGTGGGCAACCTCAAACGCATTGGCGACGAATACGCCCTGCAAGACACCGGCACCCTGTCGATTGCCACCACGCACACGCAAGCCCGCTATGTGCTGCCGGAGCCCGTGGCCGCCTTGCGCAAAAAATACCCCAAGGTCGCCATCAGCTTGCATCAGGGCACGCCCGAACAAGTGGCCCAGATGGTGCTGGACGAAACCGCCGACATCGGCCTGGCCACCGAATCGCTCAGCGATTTCCCCGAACTGGTGACCCTGCCATGCTATGAGTGGCAGCACGTGGTCGTCATGCCCGCAAACCACCCACTGGCCCAAGTGCCGCGCTTGACCCTGGAGCAATTGGCCGCCGAGCCATTGATCTCGTACCACCCCTCCTTCACGGGCCGTAAACGGATTGACCTGGCTTTTGCACAACGTGGCCTGACCACCAACGTGGTGCTGGAAGCCATCGACGCCGACGTCATCAAGACCTACACGCGCCTAGGTCTAGGCATTGGCTTGGTGGCCGAAATGGCCGTGAAGGACGACCCGACCATGACCCCGCAAGGTGATCTGGTTTGGCGGCCCGTTGGGCACCTGTTCGGCCCCAACATGGCCAGGTTGGCGTTCAAGCGGGGAGCCTACCTGCGTCAGTTCGTGCTGGCGTTTGCCGAGCTGATTTCAGACCGCCTCACCCGACAGCTGATTCTGCAAGCCATGCAGCCTGGATCGAGCACCACCATCGGCAGCGACCACGGGCTGTAAGGCCACACAAGTCTCAGTCAAGCACGGCTCAAGTCTTGTCCGGCAGGCCAGGATTCAAGTCCACGTGCTCGAACTCAATCTCATTGCGAAGTGGAGGGGAAGTCAGGGGGGCATCCACTGGCTCCAGATCATCCAATGACAAATCAAGGCTGATCACGGGCTGAGCATGGGGTTGGGCCTTGACCGGGCGTGTCGCCATCAAGGGTTCGATGGTCTCAGGCTCGGAGGACACCGTCACCATGGTGGGGTCGGTGAAAGGCAGGCTCAGATCCACCGCCTCACGGGTCTCTGGCTCCCGCTCAGACAGATCCCGGGCCACGGCATAGAGGAACAGCAATTCGCGGTAAGCTGGCAGGTCGAAGGTTTCAACCTCGGCATCAGGTCGGGTGAGCGAGCGCTCGAGCACGTCCATCGCCTTGGCGGGCACCGCCCACAGGGCCTGCAAGCGCTCGACGATGCCTGGGTATTCCGACAGACTGTGCCCTTGCAACAGGTCTGACTCCCAAGCCGGCGCATAACCATTGAAGCGTTGATTGAACTCAGCCTGGATGCGCTCGTAGTCCTGGCGCTTGCCCAGTCGTTGGTAGATCTCCAGCAGCTTCAGGAAAGGCAGTGGGCTAGCGCCCGTGGTGCTCAGAACATGGCTTTCCAGCAGATCAAGGGCCGCGTCATCTTGCCCCAGCACAATGAAAAACTCGGCTTGCTGCTCCAGATCAATCAACTCCTCGACCGATACCTCGCGCGGCGCGTCATGCAGCGCTGCGCGCGGCGCACGCGTGGTCGCAGCTGCCATGAGCGGCGATGTCGGCAAATTGACGACTGGCGGAATGTTGAACGTGGGTGCAGGCTCCCTCGCGGGAGCAAGGACAACTGGCGTGGGCACGGGGACCACTGGTATCGCCCCGGCAGGAGGGGTGTCACGCAAGCCATCATCCACCCCAGCATGCCCTGGCTTGAACTGCGCCAAAGTGCGCTCCAAGGGCGAGGTGTTGGCACTGTCGTCACCAGTCGGCCCCGCGTCCGACTTCCACCAATCAGATCCCGCGCCTTGGCGCCGATCCTTCAAAAACAGCACCGCCACAGCAGCGGCCAGCAGGGCAGCCAAGCCGCCCAGTGCGTACACCACAGTGGGATTGGCCCGAACGGACTCTGCCTCGTTGACACGCGCTTGCAGTTGGGCCAGTTGCTGTTGAGACTGAACTGACTCTTGCTTCAAACTGGCCAAACGCTTTTCGAGCTCTTGCACGCGTTGCTGATCTCGGGCCAATTGCTCGGGCGTGGCGTTCATGGCAAGCCACAAAGCAGCCGCGGCCACACGCCGCTCCCGCACCTCTGCGGAAGGCTCATCGCCTTCAAACCTGCCTTGAAGGGCGGCAGTCATCGTCAAATTGGGCTGAATCAAGGCATCAGCGTCCACAGGATCCAGCATCAGCCGTTCGCCCGACGAGCGCGGGGTCTGTGCTGCGGCCAATTTGCCCGCACCGCCGGTTTGTTGGTAACGGTTCAACGTGGCCTCGTCCGCCACCTTGGCAGTCTGGGCCTGAGCGCGTGGCGACAGCGCCATGCTCGGGGCGCCTTGCAACACATCGGCCCCGGTTGCACCCGCCTTTGCCGCCACCGCAGATGACTTCCTGGCACGTTGGGTCGCCTTGGGGGTAGCCTCGCCATCACCCGATGGTGCAGCAGCGATGGTGGCGCCACCGGTTTCGACGGTCAGGCCACCCACGGTCACCTTGCCGGGTTTAGCGGCATAGGCCACGGGAGGCGCTTCAGTCTCGCTGAAACTGGCAGAAGGCAAAACCGCGCTGGGCGGATCAGCGAAGGCCACGAATTTGCGGCTGACCTTGGCGGAGCATCCAGCGGCCAAGTAGACCGTGACCACCGGCTCATTGACGAACTTGCGGGTGCTCACCTTGATCACGCGCTCGTTGCCAGCACCCGGCAGCAGCACGGTGGTGACCTCGGAGGCGGCCAATTTATCGTCACCAAAATAGACATCGGCCGCGACGCACTCGTTGGCGATGTCATTGGCCGCTTCCACGTGAATGGGAACGGTCACATTGAGCGTTTCGCCCAAAATGGCGCGACTGGTGGGCCGGCCGAAGCCCAAACCGTGGGATGCCCCAGACGCTCCATAAAGCGCCATACCGGCTAGAACCGCGGCCGATATTCTGTTGAATTTATTCATATCGGTGCATGCGAGGCCCAAGATTTCACTCTAGCATGAAGCCCAACGCTTCCATGCCTTGGGAAGCACCTGAACTTCCCGGCTATTCGTTACCGATTACCAAAATTGAATGACCACTGAACTGCAAACCGAACGCGTCGGCGCCACGCAAATCATGACCTTGGTTGGCCCTGCCACGCGAAACGCCTTGTCGCCACAGGTTTATGCGGCTGGAATCGAAACACTCAATATGGCCGAGTCCAATGATGAGGTGCGTGCGGTGATTCTGACCGGGGCGGGAGATCATTTTTGTGGCGGCGGCGATTTGCAGCGTTTAACCCACAACCGCCAACACGATCTGCCCAAAGTGGCGGAGCACATCGATGCCTTTCACCAATGGATCGAGGCGCTGCGCAGTTTTCCCAAACCGGTGATTGCGGCCGTGGAAGGCGTGGCCGCGGGCGGCGGCCTGTCATTGGTACTGGCGTGTGATCTGGT
The DNA here is from genome assembly GCF_029946005.1 of Aquabacterium sp. Classification (GTDB taxonomy): domain Bacteria; phylum Pseudomonadota; class Gammaproteobacteria; order Burkholderiales; family Burkholderiaceae_C; genus Aquabacterium. The sequence continues at coordinate 133,458 of NZ_JAQSDR010000027.1, read as the reverse complement.
GGTGGCGGCCGAAAATGCGCGATTTGTGTCTGCCTACAGCCAAGTGGGTCTGTCGCCCGACGGTGGTGCGAGCTGGCACCTTGCCCGCGCGTTGGGACGTGGCCCCGCCCTGCAACTGCTGTGGCAAAGCACCCCCATCTCGGCGCAAGAGATGGCGCATTGGGGCGTGGTGCATCAGGTCACCCCTGCGGGCACCGCACTGGAACAAGCCTTGATCTGGGCGGAGCAACTGGCACAGGCCCCTTCAGGTGCACTGGCAAGCATCAAGGAACTGGTGAATGAGGCGCCGACCCAAACACTGCGCCAGCAACTGGACGCTGAAAAACAACATTTCATGGTCAACTTGCTTCGCCCTGAGGCGGGCCAAGCGATTGAGAATTTCCTCAACCGCAAGGGTTGAGACACAGCAAAACTCAACCGGCCGATGAACTGAGGGCCGCCGCCCTCAAGCTGCGAGTTGCCTGAGAGCACAAACGCCCCACGGCATGAAGCTGGGCTTCCTCAAGGGGCTGCCCCGGCATGCGGATGGTCAAGCGACCACGGTTCACGGTGATCACCATGACCAAGGCATCGGTCCACCAACTGGTGGCTGCGTCTTCAAGCACGGCCAGCAGGCTGTCGTCCAACCAGCGACGGGCCACGGTTTCAGCGTTCGACAACACCACAAAGCGCTTGGACAAGACCACGGGCTCACTCAATGTCACGCGCGGATGCATGGGCAACCAACGCATTTCATCAGGCAAGGTGTTGTCAACCTGGGTTTGCATGGCGTTGGTGAAACTGCTGAACACCTCGGTCTCGAGCGCATGAGCCAAAACCCGGCTGGTTACCAGGATCTGCACATCGGGGGGGAGCTTGGTTTCGCTGCGAAACCGAAGTTCCTTGCCACGGATATAGGAGCGTTGCGACGCCCCCCATTCCACGCGCCAATCTTCATCCTCGGCCTGGACCACATGGCCACCGCCGTCCTTGTCACGCACCGTTTTATAGGCATAGCCCTCGGCCTTGGCCCAGGTGGACAACACCTGCCCCTCGTCGCCCTTGTTGGATGAGCCGGGAGAGATCATGCGCTTGATGGATGCAAACATGCTGGTCAGCGAAACGCCGGATGAATTGGAAAGGTCACAAAGTACTGCGTCCATTCTGCATGGGTTCGCCTCGCATGGATGACCATGTTTTCACCACCCAACACGTCTCGCCAACAAATTTTGGCCTGTCCGGAGGGACTCGAACCCCCGACCTATTGCTTAGAAGGCAATTGCTCTATCCAGTTGAGCTACGGACAGTGAAGGTGCAATTTTACGGCCTGGCGAGGCGGCTGGCCTGAAGGCGCATGTCGATTGATCAAGGAAGCTTGATCAAGGTGTGGCGATCGAACCAATGGGACTTTGCCGAAGTTACATAACTTACCAAGCGCTGGTGGCTCATTTTGCATGACGACATGTCGGTGCGTGAATATCGCACATCCAATGCGCAGCATGCTCACCTGGGCTTGATGGCGATGGCCCATGAAAAAAGCCAGCAGATCATTCAATCTGCTGGCTTGTTCAATTTTTGGTCGGGGCGGTGGGATTCGAACTCACGACCCTCTGCTCCCAAAGCAGATGCGCTACCAGGCTGCGCTACGCCCCGACTAGATTGCTAGTATAACCTGGATTCAGGGCGTTACCGATGCAACAGTGGCGACCGGGCAGGTGGGGGACGACAAATAACTGGCCGTGAACGACTGCATGCGCACCAATGTCTTGGACGGAAGCTTCAAGGCGGCCAACGCGACATCAGGCACCAAGCCAAAGCCAACGGTTTCCGACACCCACGACCTCAAGTTATCTCGCAGGGTGATGGTGCCACGCACATTGCCTGTGAAACTGGCAGGATCATCGCAGCGACCGGTGAAGTTCTGGGTCAAGGCTGTGGCTGTTCCCTTAACCAGGGTGCAACGGGCATTCATCCTCGAAAAGGTGGTGAAAATGGCAGTCGGCGTGCTGACAGAGGCCACGTTCTGCGGGGTAATGCAGACGGTGGTAGTGCCACGGGTCTTCGCCTGGTTCAAAGAGATCAGTGCCTGAGCCTTCAAGGGCGCAGGCAAGGTGTTCGCGACTTGAATCTGATATTTGGTCATCAGATCAACCGAATCAACACCGTTCAACATGACTCTGGCATCAGTCGCCCAAAGGCCGGTCGACGAAATAGCCTGTGCCTGAACAGCACTTCCAGCCAGCACAAACACCAGGCCCGACATGGCCCAGACCCAACGACGCTTTTGCACACTTCTATCCACAACGAACTCCAAACCAAAAAAAAATGGGCACAGCACCCGACATGCGAATTCTGGGGCGGTGAAATTCTGACGCCGTTTTGAACGTGACGAGGCGTAACGTTCATCCGTATTGCGGTTACACATAGCACCGAATTCCGCCCTCTCAATTCGTGATTTGTGACCATGTTTTCTCAAGCCGCTTGATGCTCACGGGCTGCGGCGTTCGCAACTCTTGCGCAAAAAGACTGACGCGCAACTCTTCAAGCAGCCAGCGAAATTCATCAGTCCGCGCATCGACGACGCCCTTGAGATCGGCCAGGCGGCGCGTGTAGCGCTGTTCCAGCGGGCGCATTTCAAGCAGGCGCTGGGCGTCACGCGCTGGGTCACCACGCAACTTGTCCAATCTGAGCGTGGTGCCCCTCAGGTAACGAGACACATGTTGCAATTGCGAATACGGCGTCATGACCAAAAAACGCTTGGGCATGAGGCGCTGAAGCTGCGCGGCGATGTCGTCATGCACCTCCTTGGGCGGCTTAACGTCCTTGAGCTTGCGCACCGCCGCCGCGTAATCCACCAGCACCGTGCCCGCCAGGCGCGCCACTTCCTGGGCGATCAGGTTCAGGCGTGTGCGGCCTTCTTCGACCCGAGCCTTGAAACTGGCCGCGTTGGTGGGCAAGGGGTCGAGGAGGAAGGCACGGTCCAGGGCCAGGTCAATGATTTGCTCGCGCAACTCGTCGGACGTCCCCAGGCTCATGTAAGCCATGGCCATCTTCGGCAAATCGGGGATGTTCTTTTCAAGGTATTTGAGCGGCTCCCTGATCTGCAGGGCGACCAGTCGGCGCAAGCCTGCGCGGTGCTTGGATGCAGCGACATCCGGCTCGTCGAACACTTCGATTTCGACGTGCGCGCCCTTGTCGATCAGGGCGGGAAAACCGATCAGGGTGTGCCCGCCACGATGGATTTCCATCAGTTCGGGCAGCTCGCCGAAGGACCAGTCAGTCAGGGGCTGCGGCGGCTTGGCCTTCGCCACGGCGCCGGAGGCCGTTGACGGTGAAGACCCAACGGAGGCTTTGCTGAAACGGGCATTCGGGGCCACGGTTTGCGCGGCCGGCACGGACTCGTCCACACCCGACACCACGGCTTGCGCCTTGAGCGCAGCCAAGGCCTGGAAGGCCCCGCGCGCTTCGTGACCCAGATCGGCCTTGAGCGCGGCCAAGTTGCGGCCCATGCCCAACTGGCGGCCATGTTCGTCCACCACGAGGTAGTTCATGAACAGGTGGGGTGACAGCAGCTCCAGCTTGAAGTCGGCGCGCTTGATGTCCAGCTGGGTCTTGTCGCGAACGGCCTTGATCAAGGCATCGAGCATGCCGCCCTGTGCGAAGGTGGCGGCCTGCACGAAGGCTTCGGCGGAATCGGGCAAGGGGACCAAGCGGGCGCGCGGCTTTTGATGCAGGCTCTTCAGCAAGGCCAGCACCTTGTCCTTGAGCATGCCGGGCACCAGCCATTCACCCCGGTCCTCCCCCACCTGGTTGAGGGCAAAGATGGGCACGGTCACCGTCACGCCGTCGCGAGCGTCGCCGGGTTCGTGCAGATAAGTGGTGGTGCAGTCGATGCCACCCAGTCGAACGGTTTTTGGGAAGGCACTGCTGGTGATGCCAGCCGCCTCGTGGCGCATCAGTTCTTCGCGGGTCAGGTGCAAGAGCTTGGGGTGCTCGCGGCTGGCGTGGCGGTACCAGCGCTCAAAGGTCGCCCCGGACACCACTTCAGGCGGGATCTGCGCCTCGTAGAAGGCGGCGATCAGCTCGTCATCGACCAGCACGTCTTGTCGGCGCGACTTGTGCTCCAACGCCTCAACCTGGGCGATCAGCTTGTGGTTGTGCGTCTGGAAAGGCAGGCGCGTTTCCCACTCGCCGTTGACCAAAGCTTCGCGGATGAAGATCTCGCGCGCCATGGCGGGGTCGACCAGGCCATAGTTGATGCGCTTGTTGCTGTAGATGACCAAGCCATAGAGCGTGGCGCGCTCAAGCGCGACGACCTCGGCGGCTTTCTTTTCCCAATGGGGCTCCAGCATCTGCTTTTTCAGCAGGTGGGCGCCCAGTTGCGTGACCCAGGGCAACTCGATGTTGGCGATGCCCCGGCCATACAGCTTGGTGGTCTCGACCAGTTCGGCGGCCAGGATCCAGCGTCCGGGCTTTTTCGAGAGGTTGGCGCCGGGGTGCTTCCAGAACTTGATGCCGCGGGCGCCCAGATACCACTCTTCGTCTTCACCCTTGCAACCCAGGTTGCCCAGCAGGCCAGCCAACAGTGAGCAATGCACTTGCTCGTACGTGGCGGGGCTGCCGTTGAGGCGCCAGCTGTGCTCGGCCACCACGGTGTTCAGTTGAGCGTAGACGTCTTTCCACTCGCGCACGCGGCGCGGGTTGATGAAGTTTTCGCGCAGCAGTTGCTCGTACTTGCGGTGACTGAGCTTGTGCTGTTCAGGCGCCCCGGGCGCGTGGTGACCGTGGCCGCCCCGCCCTTCGTCCAGCCATTTCCACAGCTTGAGCGTGCCCATGAACTCGGACTTCTCGTCGTCGAACTTTTTGTGCTTTTCGTCGGCCGCCTGCTGGTGCTCGATGGGGCGGTCGCGCACGTCCTGCACGCTCAAACTTGAAGCGATGACCAGCATCTCGGCCAGGGCCTGGCGGTCCTTGGCTTCCAGGATCATGCGGCCCACGCGTGGGTCCAGCGGCAGGCGCGCCAGGGTCTGGCCCAAGGGGGTGATCTCGTTGGCTTCGTCGACCGCGCCCAGTTCGTTGAGCAGCTGGTAGCCATCGGCAATCGCTTTGCGCAAGGGTGGTTCAATGAAGGGGAAGTCATCGACCAGGCCCAGGTGCAACGACTTCATCCGCAGAATCACGCCGGCGAGAGAGCTGCGCAGGATCTCGGGGTCGGTGAATTTGGGGCGACCGTTGAAGTCTTTCTCGTCGTACAGGCGAATGCAGATGCCATTGGCCACGCGGCCGCAGCGCCCTGCCCGCTGGTTGGCCGACGACTGGCTGATCGGCTCGACCTGCAACTGCTCGACCTTGTTGCGGAAGCTGTAGCGCTTGATGCGCGCCAGGCCGGCATCGATCACATAGCGGATGCCGGGCACGGTGAGCGAGGTTTCGGCCACGTTGGTGGCCAGCACCACACGACGCGCCCCCCCGGTGCGGAAGACTTCGTCCTGCTCCTGCTGGCTCAGGCGCGCGAACAGCGGCAGGATGTTGGCCACCATCCGCTGGTTGGCCATGTGCTTGCGCAACTGGTCGGCAGCTTCGCGGATCTCGCGTTCGCCAGGCAAAAACACGAGGATGTCGCCGCTGCCTTCGCGCCAGAGTTCATCGACCGCGTCGGTGATGGCCTCGTTCAGGCCGTAGTCGCGGCTGTCTTCAAAAGGGCGCCAGCGCTGCTCGACCGGGAACAAGCGGCCAGAGACCATGATGACCGGCGCAGGCCCTTTGCTGGATGCGAAATGCTGGGCAAAGCGGTCGGCATCAATGGTGGCCGAGGTGACGATGATTTTCAGGTCGGGCCGACGCGGCAGCAGTTGGCGCAAGTAGCCCAGCAGGAAGTCGATGTTCAGGCTGCGCTCGTGGGCCTCGTCGATGATGATCGTGTCGTAGGCGCGCAGCAATGGATCAGACTGCGTTTCGGCCAGCAAGATGCCGTCGGTCATCAGCTTGACGGAGGCGCCAGGTTGCAGGCGGTCCTGGAAGCGAACCTTGTAGCCGACCACCTCGCCCAGCGGCGTGTTCAGTTCTTCGGCAATGCGCTTGGCCACGCTGGACGCGGCAATCCGGCGCGGCTGCGTGTGGCCGATCTGCTGGGCGCGCTGGCCCGGCACGCGCGCCTGTCCCCAGCCGCCCCGGCCCATGCTGAGCGCGATCTTAGGCAGTTGCGTGGTCTTGCCCGAGCCCGTTTCACCACACACGATGATGACCTGGTGCTCGCGCAGGGCCGCTTCAATGTCAGCGCGTTTGCCGCTGACGGGCAGCGATTCTGGGAAAGTGATGGGAGGCAACAAGGGATTGGGCGCTCTGGTCGGGACAGGAACGGGATTATCTGTCGCCCGAGCGCCGTCCAATGCCCGTACCATTGCGGCTAACGTTCCTTCCCTCTAGAAAAAAGCGCTCAACCGCTGCTCGCCTTCATGGACCTGGTTTTTCCCCACACCTTTGTGCCCTGGTTTCGCTCCGTGGCACCCCACATCCATGCGCACCGCGGCAAAACCTTCGTCGTGGGGCTTTCGGGCGAGTTGATCGCCGCCGGCAAGCTGGAAAGCTTCGTGCAAGACCTGGCCCTGATGCAGGCCATGGGAATCAAGATCGTGCTGGCCCACGGTTTCCGGCCGCAGCTGGAAGAACAGCTGCGGGCCAAAGGCCAGGAGTCGAAATTCAGCCACGGCATGCGCATCACCGACTCGGTGGCGCTGGACTGCGCCCAAGAGGCCGCGGGCCAGTTGCGCTACGAAATCGAAGCCGCTTTCTCGCTGGGACTGCCCAACACGCCGATGGCCGGGGCCTCGGTCAGCGTCATCTCCGGCAACTTCGTCACTGCACGCCCCGTGGGCATCGTGGATGGTGTGGACTTCATGCACACCGGCCTGGTGCGCAAGATCGACGCCATGCCGGTGCGCCGCGCCATCGACACCGGCGCCATGGTCATGCTGTCGCCCTTTGGTTTCTCGCACACGGGCGAGGCCTTCAATCTGAGCATGGAAGACGTGGCCACCAGCGCCGCCATCGCCTTGCAGGCCGACAAGCTGATCTTCGTGACCGAGGTGCGAGGCATCTTGCAAAGCGTGGTGCAGTCCCCCGACAAAGCGGTGGAGCTGGAAGCCACCCAGAACAACGACGATGAGATCGACCAGGAACTGGCGCTGGCCGATGCCAAACGCTTGGTGGCCACCCTGCCCAACCCCATGCAGCCCACCGACACGGCCTTCTACCTGCAGCACGCCGTCAAGGCCAGCGAAGGCGGAGTCGAGCGCGTGCACATCATTCCTTTCAAGGTGGATGGCGCCCTGCTGATGGAGGTGTTCACCCACGATGGTGTGGGCACCATGATCGTGGACGAGAAGCTGGAAAGCCTGCGCGAGGCCACGCCCGACGACGTCGGCGGCATCCTGCAACTGATCGAACCGTTCGAGAAAGACGGCACCCTGGTCAAGCGTGACCGAACCGAGATCGAGCGCGACGTGGCCCAGTACACCGTGATTGAGCACGATGGCGTGATCTTTGGCTGCGCCGCGCTGCACGCCTACCCTGAATCTGGCACGGCGGAGATGGCCGCATTGACCGTCTCGCCCAATGTGCAGGGCCAAGGCGACGGCGAGCGCATCCTAAAGCGCATCGAACAACGCGCCCGCGCGATGGGCGCATCCTCATTGTTCGTGCTGACCACGCGGACCATGCACTGGTTCATCAAACGCGGCTTTGCACCGGTCGACCCGGCCTGGTTGCCCGAAGCACGCAAGCGGCACTACAAATGGGACCGGCGCTCGCAGGTGCTGGTCAAGCCACTCAAGTAAGGTTCGCGCGTCTGGGCTGCCTCAGTTGCCGACAAAGGTTCTGAAACCATCGGGACAGCGGCCGTGGCGGCTGATCGCGGCCTCGGGCAAGGCCTTGCCAGGGTGCAGATACTGGTTGACCTGCGTGGCCACCTCAAGATCAAGTCGCTTCTGCAGGGTATCAGTGGTGCTTTCGCGGGTGACGTCGCTGATGTCCTTCGACAAGCCCACGGACAGCTTCTGGGTGAACGTGCTCAGGATCAACCGGGAATGGGACACGCAAACAGGCCGTTGGGTTTTATCGACCATGGCCACATAGGTTCCACCATATTGGGTCACCAAATTGGCCACCGGGCCGACGATGGCATCGCAATCGTTGCCAGCGGACTTGCCAATTTTGCCGGCATGCGTGCCTGGCCCCACCCGGCCTCCGACGCGCACGTGCAAGGGCCCCTCATCCCCTTTCTGGCCATGCACCAGCCAGATCGGCGCGCTGATGTTTTGCTTGAAGACCAAGAAACTGTCGCTGCTGCAGGCTGTGTTGCCCGGGCGCTCAGCATCCACCTGGGTGTCCGCAAGGGGCCCGGTGAGCAGGCAACTCAGGCCCAATTCGCCACTGGACGCCGTGGTCAAACCACAAGTTGGATTGACCGGTGCGAGCAGCGCCTGGCTTGGCGCGGATTTGGGTGCCGAAGAACAACCCGCCACGGTGAGGCACACGCCCAGAACGCCGATGGCGGTCCATGAATCACATTTCATCCAAAGTCTCCTGATGGAACCTCGTATCGTTCCATGAAAACCACCATGACCTGATGGCGCCCATGAGCTTTACCAACAACCCCATGGTTGAACAGACCCGTCCAATCCTCGTACCATTGGAGGGTGCGCGAAAAACGCCCCAGCCCCACCCACTGACTTTTCCTGGACATCCCCACTCATGGCACGCACCATTCAATGCACCCACCTCAAAAAAGAAGCCGAAGGCATGGACTACGCGCCCTACCCCGGTGAGTTGGGCAAGCGCATTTACAACGAGGTCAGCAAGGAAGCCTGGCAGATGTGGCTCAAGCATCAGACCATGCTGGTCAATGAAAACCGGCTGAACCTGGCCGACGCACGTGCGCGCCAATACCTCGCACGTCAGATGGAGCAGTTCTTCTTTGGTGGCGGTGGTGACCAGGTGCAAGGCTACGTGCCACCCGCTCAATAAGCCCCCACCACATGCTGCAAAAAGCCGAGCTTGATCGCTCGGCTTTTTTGTTCTGCAGGGTAACATTAACGCACGTTACAAACCAAAGGGAAACATGGAACTCAATACCCGCACATTGGCAGCCTGGGTGTTCCCGGCCGCCACCTTGATGGCATCGCCCGGTGCAATGGCTCAGCAACTGCCGCCTCTGGCGCTGGCGCTCACCGGCCAGCTCAGCAGCGTTGTTCTCAAGCCGGAGACCGCCTATGTCATTGGCTCAAGTCCCCTGGTGTGGAACACCATCCTCGGAGCATTTGGCCCTGCAGTGAAGCCTTACTCCGAAGGGCTGCGCATGCTGACCATCAAGCAAGCCATCCGGTTGCGACCCGTGCCCCTGGCACCCACGCCGCCGACAGAGATCTTCGCCAACAGCTACAGCCAGGCCATTTCGTTCGGTGACAGCATGAGCGACACCGGCAACCTGGCCGACAGCCTGGAACATTTCGGAGGCCGTGCCATGCCTGACGCGCCCAGCAAACGCGGGCGCTTCTCCGATGGCGTCGTGGTGATCGAGGCCATGACCAATGCGCTGAACATTCCCTTGGTGAACTACGCCTTTGCCGGGGCTCGCTCGGGCACCAACAATCTGATGCCTGTTTATGGCATGCAACAAGGCATGCTCAAGCAGATCCAGGACTTTCTGGACAATCAGCCCAGCACCACCACACCCGTGGATGCCAACGCCTTGTATGTGTTGTGGACCGGTCCTGATGACTACTACGCCGACGGCAACATCTTCAACAAGTTGACGACTTACCAGATCGCCAACAACATCAACAAGGGCATGAGCAAGCTGTACCAGCGAGGTGCACGCCACTTCTTCGTGCCGCAAATGCCCGACCTGAGCATCACTCCTTCCGCGCACGACCACAACAAGACCTTGAGCAACTACCTGGTCAACGCCAAGGCACGCAGCGCCGAGTTCGCCATCGTGCTCACCAACACGCTCAAAACCTTTGCCAAGCAATATCCACAGGCCCAGGTGCGCAGCTTTGAAACCTACACCTATTCCCAGTTGCGCATGGTTCAGGCTGCGGCCGAGGGCAACAACGTGACGGAGCCCTGCTACAACCCCGTGTTCCCGGGCGTGCCTGGCCCCGTGTGTGCCAGACCCGACAAGTACCTGTTCTGGGATGCAAACCACCCCACCTCGGCAGGTTCAACCGTCATCGGCACGGACTTCGCCAAGGCCGTGGTGAACACCGCACCACTGCCTTCGCGCTGAGCTCGCCTCAAGCCGGCATCAGGAAATCGCGGCTGATGCCGTAGCCCAAGTCACCCACCCGGTCCAGGAACTGGGTGAGGTAGGCGTGCAGGCCGGTGGCCAGGATCTCGTCGATCCGGCCATACTGCAGGTCGGCGCGCAGGCGTCCCGCACGGCGCAAGGTGTCATCGCTCTGGTCGTTGGCGACCGCGCGCAAATTGCTGACCACTTCGTTCATGCTGGCCAGCAAGGAGCGCGGCATGTCGGGGCGCAAGATCAGCAACTCGGCCACCTTCTCGGGCCGGATCACATTGCGGTAGACCTTGCGGTAGACCTCGAAAGCCGAGACGCTTCGCAGCACCGCAGACCAGTGGTAGAAATCGACTTCCTTGGCTTCGTTACCGGCACCAGACCCGAAAAACTCGGTGTCCAGACTGTGGAATTTGACGTCCAGCAGGCGCGCCGTGTTGTCGGAGCGTTCCAGGAAGGTGCCGATGCGCTGGAAGTGAAATGACTCATCCTGCAGCATGGTGCCCAAGGTCACGCCGCGCGACAGGTGTGAGCGGAACTTCACCCATTCAAACAGTTCGGCTGGGTCCTTCTTCAAGGCGCCGGTGCTCAGCAGGCGGTTGAACTCCAGCCAAGTCTGGTTGGTGGTCTCCCAGACTTCGGTGGTCAAGGCGCCACGCACGGCACGGGCGTTCTCGCGCGCGGCCCGCAGACAGCTGAGGATGCTGGACGGGTTGTTGGCATCGCTGACCATGAAGCTCATGACGTCACGCGCGGTGATCTTGTCAAAACGCTTCTGGTATTCCTCGCTCAACTCACTGATGCCGAGCAAGCCCTTCCAGCCCTGCATCGCTGAGGCGTCGGACTGCGGCAGCAAGGACGTCTGGTAATTGACATCAAGCAGGCGGGCTGTGTTTTCAGCCCGCTCCATGTAGCGGGCCATCCAGAAGAGGTGGTCGGCGGTGCGAGAAAGCATTCGGGACTCCGTGTGTGGAGTGTGGAGATTCAGACGTGGTTCCAGCCGGTCGGCCGGGGTACTGTCGTCTGGTGGTTCGGGGGGCTGACTTTGAGCGCGAGAGCCGTCGTAACGCATGGTGGGATCCTCCTCATGCTTCCAGAACCCAAGTGTCCTTGGTGCCACCGCCTTGTGAGCTGTTGACAACCAAGGAGCCTTCTTTCAGGGCCACGCGGGTGAGCCCGCCCGGCACCATCTGAACGGTTTTGCCTGACAGCACGAAGGGCCGCAGGTCGATGTGGCGAGGCGCGATGCCCGACTCCACAAACGTGGGGCAGGTGGACAGCGACAAGGTGGGTTGCGCGATGTAGTTGCTGGGGTTGGCCAGCAGCTGCTTGCGGAAATCTTCGATCTCGGCCGTGGTGGACGCCGGGCCCACCAACATGCCGTAACCACCCGCGCCGTGCACTTCCTTGACAACCAGGTCCTTCAGGTTGTCGAGCACGTACTTGAGGTCGTTCTTGTCGCGGCCCAAAAAGGTCGGTACGTTTTGCAGAATCGGTTTCTCGCCCAGGTAGAACTCAATCATCTTGGGCACGTAAGGGTAGATCGACTTGTCATCAGCGATGCCGGTGCCAATGGCATTGGCGAGGGTCACGTTGCCGGCGCGGTAGGCGCGCAGCAAACCGGCCACGCCCAGGGTCGAATCCTTGCGGAAAACTTCCGGGTCCATGAAGTCATCATCAACGCGGCGGTAGATGACGTCGACACGCTGCGGGCCACGTGTGGTGCGCATGTAGACAAAGTCGTCCTTGACGAACATGTCGGCGCCTTCAACCAGCTCGATGCCCATCTGCTGCGCCAGGAAGGCGTGCTCGAAGTAGGCCGAGTTGTGCATGCCCGGCGTGAGGACCACGGCCGTGGGCTCGTTGACCGAGGCAGGCGCCACGGCGCGAAGGGTGTCGAGCAGCAAATCCGGGTAATGCGCGACCGGCGCAATGCGGTGCTCCGAGAACAGCTCGGGGAACAGGCGCATGGTCATCTTGCGGTTCTCGAGCATGTAGCTCACACCGCTGGGCACGCGCAGGTTGTCTTCCAACACGTAGTAGGTGCCCGAGCCATCCGGGTTGCAGGCCCGCACGATGTCGATGCCTGCGATGACGGAATAGATGTCGCCCGGCACTTTCAAGCCCATCATTTCCTTGCGGAACTGAGCGTTGTTGAGCACCGGTTCGGACGGGATGATGCCAGCCTTGAGGATTTCCTGGTCGTGGTAGATGTCGTGCAGGAAACGATTCAGGGCCGTCACGCGTTGGCGCAGGCCCTTTTCCATTTCACGCCACTCATCAGCCGGGATGATGCGAGGGATCAGGTCGAAAGGGATCAGGCGTTCACTGCCGGCCCCCGTTTCGTCCTTGTCGCCATACACCGCAAAGGTGATGCCGACACGGCGAAAAATCATCTCAGCCTCTTCGCGGCGTGAACGCATCACGTCGCGGGGCTGCTTGGCCAACCAGCGGTCATAGACCTGGTAGTGGTCGCGCACTTTGGCGCTGTTGACGTGCATTTCGTCGAAGAATCTCATTGACTTCGTCCCGTCAGGGAGTCCCTTGAAAACAGCGGTCTGACAAAGCAATGCATGGAGTGTGCCAGCCCTTGAAAGCATGGCTCAGGCATGGCACACCTTTCGGGCAATGCGCCACATCGCAGTGCAATATCAGTCTATTTTGGTGCTTGCGTCAACTCTTTGACGCTTTCTTTGAGCAGGCGCGTGGTGACTCGCACCAACAAGGTGTGCTTTCCGCCACCCCGGATGACGCCGCGCAAGGGCGTCACGTCGCCGAAATCACGGCCATGGGCCACCCGGACATGGTGCGTGTCGGGCACGCAATCATTGGTGGGGTCCAGATCCAGCCAATCACCGGCAGGCAGCCCCAAGCCGGGGCACCACACGCTGATCCAGGCATGCGAGGCATCGGCGCCCACCAACGGGGCCTGCCCTTCTGGTGGCAGGGTCAACAAATAGCCGCTGACATAGCGCCCCGCCAGACCGCAAGCCCGCAAGCAGCCCAGCATGAGGTGAGCGAAGTCCTGACACACCCCTTTGCGTTGCTTGAAAACCGCCAGGATGGGGGTGGAGATGTCGGTGGATGCAGGCGCGTAGGTGAAGTCCTCATGGATGCGGGTCATCAGCTCGATGACGGCTTCGGCCAAGGGGCGGTCGTCCTTCAGGGACTGGGCCCCGTAGTCGCGCAACTCATCGTGCATGGGCACGTAAGGAGATGCATAGGCGAACTCGCTCGCACTCTCGAACGGCGCCTCCGCCCGGTAGGTCAGCAGCTCGCGCACCTCACCGCAGGTGGCGCCCAGAGCCGGGTCCAGGCCGTGGTAGCGGGCTTTGACCTGCACCTGGCTCCGGGCAACCACCTTGAGTTCCTTGTGCGCCGCATTGAGGGCGAAATACGCGCGGCTGTTGCCAAACGCATCCCGGCGGGTGCTGTGCTGCGCAGGCAAGGGGCTGACGCTCATCTCGAATTGCTCCAGCACCTGGCCTTCGTCCGACAAGGGGCGCAAACAGGCGATGTGCTGGGCCATGTCCACCGCACGGGCGTATCGGTAAAGGGTCTCGTGCTCGACGGTCAGGCGTTGTGCAGAAGCGGTCAAATCGGTCGTCACGCGCTCACCATCTGTTCAGTGGGTTCGGAGTGGGCAAAGTAGCGACGTCCCAACTCGTCGGACAAAAGCCAGCCCGCCTGCATCAGGCGTTGCGCCAACACCTGCAAGGCGGCATTGCCCAGCTCGGGCTCGCACAACTCTTCCAGCGTGATGCCCACGCCTTCTTGCGGCAGCAGCGCCAAGAGGTCCTCCTTGGGGCCGGCCCGGTCGGGCAGCTTGCCCAGCTCGGTGCGCAAGCGGCGCAACACGCAGGCCATCGACCGCGGGTTGGTTTCGTCAATCACCAACATGGCCAGCAAGGCTGGCAACTCCAGGCGACGCTGGAAGCGCGCGCGGAAAGTGATGGCGCTGTCAAACAGCATCAGGAGCAAATCAAAGCCCTGCGGCGTGTGCATGGCCTCGCGTTGCCAGAAGGCCTGCAAGATGCCCGCATAGCTGACCAGGCGCTCCAGCAAGCGGCCCACCGTCAGCAGGCGCCAGCCCGCGTCACGCGTCATGCGGTCAGTTTGTGAGCCGGTGACCGCCGCCAACTGCATGGCCAGGTGGTCGAGCGCCTCGCGCACATTCACCAGGTCGGGCAGGTTGTCGGCATCGTCCTCGGGATCCTCCAGGTCGGGCTGATCGCCACCGTCGGGACCCAGCAAACGTTGGCGGAAGTTGTCGCCCAATCCGCGCAGCAATCGCCAATGCTCGGGTGAAAGCCGTTCGCGCAGCGCCTGTGCCGAGCGCTCCAGCGCCCCCAGGTTGTAGGCCAGGCTGTAGGCGCCTTGCTCGGCGCGCACATCGCCCAGGGCCTCGACGGTGGCGCGCTCGAAAACGCGCGGTGACTTGGTCAGGCTGGGCGTGCCATCGGGCACCAGGCCATTGGTCCGGGCCAGGTCGGACAAGGCCTCCAGCACGGCGGGATCAGTCTCGTCGTCATCGGCCAGCACACTGGACAAGCCTTGCACCAGGCGAAGCTGAAACTCGGTGCGCTCGGTGTAGCGGCCCATCCAGAACATGCTTTCGCCCATGCGACTGGCCACGGGACGCTGACGCTGGACCAGGTCTTCGACACGCAGTGACTGGTGCAGCATGGAGAAGGTGTCCACCGCGCCATCCGTGATGACCCAGGTGTCCAGGCTGCTGCCCCCCAGCTGCATGGACACGGGCCCGGAGTCGCGCGTGGCGATGCGGGTCATGCCACCCGGCAGCACCTGCCAGCCGCCCTTGCCATCGGCCAGGGCATAGACCCGCAATGAAGCGCCGCGCATGCTGCACTGACCTTGAGACCACACCGGCAGTTGCGCATAGGGCACGAAGTTCTGCAAGGTGTGGGCGGCGCGGTCGCGCTCAATGCGGGCGCTCCAGGTCTTGAGCGCCGCGGCATCCAGGCTGGGCCCGACCACCGCTTCGAACGGCACGCTGCCAAAGGGATACGTCGGCCGGATGACCTGCTCGCCCAGGTCGGCCTTGACGTCCTGCCATGCCGCGTTTTCACCGCACCACCAGGTCGGCAATGAGGGCAGCATCAACTCCTTGCCCAGCAGGTGCCGGGACAAGGCTGGCAGGAAGCCATGCACGGCGGGCGACTCCAGGAAGCCCGTGCCCAAGGCGTTGGCCATGACCACATTGCCCGCCCGCACAGCCTGCATCAGGCCGGGGACACCCAGGGTGGAGTCGCTGCGAAGCTCCAGCGGGTCGCAGTAGTCGTCGTCGAGGCGGCGCAGCAGGCCGTGGATGGGCTCCAGGCCCTGCACCGTTTTCAGGTACAGGCGCTCGTCACGCACGGTCAGGTCGCCGCCTTCCACCAAGGGCAAGCCCAGGTAGCGTGCCAGGTAGGCATGCTCGAAATAGGTTTCGTTGTATGGTCCGGGCGTCAGCAAGGCCAGACGTGGGGATTGGCCATTGGCGCAGGGTTCGGCCAAGGTCTGCAAGGTCTCCAGCAGGCGGCGAAAACCACTGGCCAGATGCTGCACGCTCATGGCCCTGAACGCATCGGGGAACAGCCGCGACACGATCAGTCGGTTTTGCATGACATAGCCCAGGCCCGATGGCGCCTCGGTGCGCTGAGACACCACCCACCAGGCACCATCGGGCGCGCGGACCATGTCAAAGGCCACCACGTGCAGGTAGACGCCGCCCAATGGCTTGACGCCATGCAGGCCGCGCAGGTATCCGGGGTGGCCCAGCACCAGGGCCGCAGGCAGGTAGGCGTCCTTGAGCAGTTTTTGCTCGCCGTATACGTCGGCAGCGATCTGGTTGAGCAGGCTGGCGCGTTGGGCCGCCCCTTGCTCGATCAGCCGCCAGTCTTGCGGCTCGATCAGTCGGGGCAACACCTCCAGCGACCACGGGCGGGAAGCCCCACCCTGCGCGCTGTAAATGTTGTAAGTGACGCCGTCTTCCTGGATCTGGCGAGCCAGCAAAGCCTGCCGCTGCCCCAAGTCGTCGAGGGGGCCCCCCAGGTGCTCGGCAAAGGCCTCCCAGCCCGGACGAAGGTGGCCCTCGGCATCACGGAGGTCGTCGTAGTGCCCTGCATCCACAGGCCGCGCTCGGCGCAACAAGGCCTCAGCGGCAGTTGGCTGATCAGGGTCATCGTCAAACAACTGCAGGGAGGATGGCATCGGGGGCAATGGAAAAATGCAGCTTCGCTCGAACTGCCCGTATTGTCAAAGAGGCACGCAAGATTTTGACCAAGGGTTAGCCAAAAGGACGCACACCGATCAGCCAGCCATGGGCCCAGAAAGCAAAGACCAGCCAGATCACCAAGCCCACCACCACCGTGATGACATCACCGCGCAAGGCACCCTTTGGATAACGAACGGCATTAACCCGATCCCGCCTGCGCGAGGACCGAAAGCACAGCACCGCCCACACCAAAAAACTGCCAAACAGCACGGCATCGGCCAAGGTGCCGTTGGCCAGCAAATGCGCCAGGGCCCAAACCTTGGTGCCTGCCAACATGGGGTGCCCCAGTTTCTCTTTCAGGTGATTCGCGGGCACATTGGCCGCGGCCAGCATGACGAAAGCGACCAAGGTGAGTGGCGCCGCCAGGTGCCGGGTCCAGACCGGCGTGGGCCACAACACCACGGGGGCCATGCGCGCCTGGCCGTATCCCCAAACGATCAACCCGAAGCCCAGCAAGGACACCAGGGTGTAGAGGCCCTTCCAGCGGACTTCACCCATTCGCGCCAATTGCCGAGTGCGCCAGCCTTCGGCATAGATGCGGATGGAATGCAGGCCCAGGAAGAGCAGCAAGCCGACGACAAGGCCAGTCATGGCTCGCTCCTCAAACCCCACCAATTTTGGCGGTGCGCAGGTCGAGCGTCAGCGGGTGCTCAATGCCAGGCTTGAGCGGCTTGACCGACATCACGCCCGGCGTGTGCCCCATGCGGAAGAAGCGCGACAAACGCCGACTTTCCGCCTCATAGGCATTGACTGGGAAGGTGTCGTAGTTGCGCCCGCCCGGATGTGCCACATGGTACTGACACCCACCCAGTGATCGCTTCTGCCAGCTGTCGACCAAGTCGATGGTCAGCGGCGCGTCGGCACCAATGGTGGGGTGCAAGCACGATGGCGGCTGCCAGGCGCGGTAACGCACACCCGCCACGTATTCGCCAACGCGACCCGTGGGGTGCAAAGGCAGCATGTGGCCGTTGACGGTGACCACATGGCGGTTGCCATTCAGGCCCGTGACACGCACTTCCAGGCGCTCCAGCGATGAGTCGACATAACGCACCGTGCCCCCTGGCGAGCCTTCTTCACCCATCACGTGCCAGGGCTCAAGGGCCGTGCGCACCGTCAAGCGTGTGCCGCCAGTGGCCACTTCACCCACGAAGGGGAAGCGGAACTCGAAGTGCGGCGCAAACCAGGCCGGATCGAAGTTGAAGCCTGCCTGCGACAACTCGGTCAACACATCGTCAAAGTCTTGCTCGACGAAGCTGGGCAGCAGGAAACGGTCGTGCAAGCCCGTGCCCCAACGCGTCAGGCGCTGTGCGCCATGGCCCTTGTAGGGCTCACGCCAGAACCAGGCCAACAGGGCACGCAACAACAGCTGTTGGACCAGGCTCATGTGGGGGTGCGGCGGCATTTCAAACGCGCGCAACTCCAGCAGACCCAGGCGGCCGGTCGGACCATCGGGTGAGTAAAGCTTGTCGATGCTGAACTCGCTGCGGTGCGTGTTGCCGGTAGCATCAACCAACAAGTTGCGCAGCGCGCGGTCAATCAGCCACGGCGGGCAATGGCCCCAGACCTCGACTTGGCGCTCGATCTCGCGCATGGCGATTTCGAGCTCATAGACCTGGTCGGTGCGCGCCTCGTCCACCCGGGGTGCTTGGCTGGTCGGCCCGATGAACATGCCCGAGAACATGTACGACAGCGAGGGGTGGTTGTGCCAGAAGGTCAGCAGGCTGGGGATCAGGTCGGGCCGACGCAAGAAGGGGCTGTCGGATGGCGTGGCGCCGCCCAACACGAAGTGGTTGCCGCCGCCGGTGCCGGTGTGGCGGCCATCGACCATGAACTTCTCGGTCGACAAGCGCGTTTCGTGCGCAGCCTGGTACAGGAACTCGGTGTGGTCCACCAGTTGCGCCCAGCTGGAGGCGGGGTGGATGTTGACCTCAATCACACCAGGATCGGGCGTCACCTGCAGCAGCTTCAATCGGCCATCGCGTGGCGGCGGGTAGCCTTCCAGCACGATCTGGACGCCCAGGTCGGTGGCCGTGGCTTCCACCGCACCCAGCAGGTCGAGGTAGTCGTCCAGCACGGTCAAAGGCGGCATGAAGACGTACATCACGCCCCCCCCCTTGCCCTGCTCCTCCACCTTGGGGCCATTGCTGCGGTCGGGGTTGCGCACCTCGACGCACAAGGCCGTGCGTGTGACCCAGTGGGCGGACTCGAAACGGTTGGGCGCGCGCCCCGGATCACCTGTGATGGTCAAGCCATGCCCATCGGCCCCCGAGGCGGCGCCTGCACCCAGGCCCAGTTCGCCCTTGGTCGGCAAGCCCGCATCCACCTGCATCTGATGGCGCGCGTACTGGGCCTTCAGTTGCGCCGCAGGCGCCAAAGCGGGCTGAGGCGCAAAGGGATCGTGCTCGTGCGTATATGGGTATTGCTCGGCGGACACCCAAGGCAGCGAATCCAACGGCAGGCGATAGCCCATGGGCGAATCACCCGGGACGAGGTACATGCGCCCATCGCGGAAGAACCACGGGCCGCTGATCCAGCGCGGCGCATCGATCATCGGGGCCGACTCGCGCTTGAGCGGCAGCACATAGCCCACCGTCTTGTCCAGGCCATAGTCGAAGACGCGGCGCAAGCGCAGGCGTTCCATCTCGTCTTCCAGGCGCGTGTCGAACGGGTCGACATTGATGGGCAAGCGACGCTCGCGCCACATGTAGTACCAAGCGTCTTCATAGCCCGGCAGGATGTGCTTGGTGCCCACGCCCAATTTGGCGGCCAAGGTCTCGACAAACTGCTTGGCATCGTCGCTGTTGTAGCTGACACCGTTCTGCTCGTCGGCGAACAGGCTGGGGTCGTGCCAGCAAGGCTCACCATCAGTGCGCCAGAAGATGGACAGGGCCCAGCGCGGCAACTGCTCGCCCGGGTACCACTTGCCCTGGCCAAAGTGCAGGAAACCGCCCTTGCCATAGCGCTCGCGCAGCTTGTGTACCAGGGTCGTGGCCAGCCCCCGCTTGGTGGGGCCCATCGCGGTGGTGTTCCACTCTTCGCCCTCGCGGTCAGCCACCGAAACGAAAGTGGGCTCGCCGCCCATGGTCAGGCGCACATCGCTGTTCTTGAGGTGCTGATCCACATCGTGGCCCAAGGCGTCGATGGCTTGCCATTGCTCCGCCGTGTAGGGCTTGGTGACGCGCGGCGACTCGTGAATGCGCGTGACGCTCATCTCGTGGCTGAAGCTCACTTCGGACTCGTCCACCGCACCGCTGACGGGCGCTGCGGTGGTGGGTTCGGGGGTGCAAGCCACCGGGATATGCCCTTCGCCCGCCATCAAGCCCGAAGTCGGGTCCAGTCCGATCCACCCTGCACCAGGGAGGAAAACCTCACACCAGGCGTGCAGGTCGGTGAAGTCGACCTCGGTGCCAGAAGGGCCATCCAGCGCCGCCACATCGGCCTTGAGCTGGATCAGGTATCCGGACACAAACCGCGCAGCCAAGCCCAGGTGTCGCAAGGCCTGAACCAGCAGCCAGCCCGTGTCACGGCATGAACCGGATTTGAGGGTCAGCGTTTGCTCGGGCGTCTGCACACCGGGCTCCATGCGGATGGTGTAGCTGATGTCGCCCTGCAGACGCTGGTTCAAGCCCACCAGGAAATCGATGGTGCGGACCTTCTTGAGGTCGATGCTGTCCACGAATTTCTGGAACAGGGGTGTGGCGGGATCTTTGACCAAATAAGGCGCCAGGTCGTGCTTGAGGCCCGCTTCATACGAGAAGGGGTAGTTCTCGGCCTCGGGCTCCAGGAAAAAATCGAAGGGGTTGTAGACCGCCATTTCGGCGACCAGGTCCACCGTGATCTTGAACTCCTGCGTCTGTTCAGGAAACACCAACCTGGCCAAATGGTTGGCGAACGGATCCTGCATCCAGTTGACGAAATGGTTGGCCGGCTCGACCTTCAATGAGTAGGACAAGATCCTGGTTCTGCAATGAGGCGCTGGGCGCAAACGCACCACTTGAGGAGACAAATTGACCAGGCGGTCGTAGGTGTAATGTGTGACGTGATTAAGGGCGACGTGAATGGACACACTGATCTCCGGAAAGGACTGGCCTGCACCAGTGTGCAGGCGTCTGTGTGACACCAGCAAGTTATGGGCCACGATGGTGCACATTTTGCGCTCTTCGCCTCGCCGCCCTTCGCACCCGTGAAGTCTGCCCGAACGCCCATCCCTTGAACAAGCGACCACGCAATCCCCTAGGGTGGGCTCGTCCCCTGTGCCGTAGACTCGCAACAGGCTTTGAAAGGGACCAGCCACACGGTTTCGGCACTCAGCGATGACGCAAAATTTCATCACCTTTGAACACCCCCGAACAGGCATCACGCGCACGGCGCCCATTGGGTTCAGTTGGCGCGTGCTGCAGTTCGGCGCCCTGCTTCCGATGTACCAGCGCGAATGGAAGCTGTGCTTGCTGGTCGTCGTGGGTGGCGCGCTCACGTTCAGCGTCAGCAACGTGGTGCTGGGCTTTTTTTACAACAAGCTGTACGTCCGATCCCTGATCGCCGCCGGATTCCTGGCCAGAGGCACCGAAGAAGGGTGCATCGCCGACGCCGAAGCACACCTTGGCCTGAGTTTGCCGCGCCACCTGCCATCGGACGAAACCCCGTCCTTTGTTGCTCAACGAATCAAAAACCCCACCGCAGAACCAGCGCACGCGCAGTAGAACAAGCACACACCGAAGCATTTGTCCATCCAGAAAACCCGCGGACCCATCGATTCAAGGGTCGGCACAACGATTAGCGTTATGGATCACAGGACAGTGCAAAATCGCCTTCTTTACCCCTTGCAACACCATGACTGATGTACCCGTCCCTTCGGCCCTGTCCAAACTCAAGATCGACAGAGGTGTTCAAGCTTCGGTGAAAAAGAAAAAGAGCATCCTGCCCTGGGTTCTGTTGGGGGCGGCCGCCATCGGCGCCGCCGCTTACTTCCTGGTGCCCCGCACGGCCGAGGTCACCACCACCACCGTGGTGATGAGCACGCCCTCCCAGCAATACGTGCAACTCACTGCATCGGGCTATGTGGTCGCCCAACGCCGCTCCGCCGTGGCCTCCAAGGCTTCCGGCCGCCTGATTGAGCTCAATGTGCGTGAAGGCTCGCACGTCAAGAAGGGCGACCTGCTCGCCCGCCTGGACGGCAGCGACATCAAGGCCGCCATCCTGGGTGCCGAAGCCGCTGTTCACCAGGCTGAAGCCAACCTGGAGCAATCCAACGTGCAGTTGATCAATGCACGCGCCGAGACCGCCCGCGCCCGAGGCCTGGAGGCCCAAGGTTTCCTCTCCCCCCAGTCGGTTGAAACCACCGTGAGCCGCAACAAGGCCGCCTTTGCCGCGGTGTCCGCCGCCAAGGCCGCGCTGGAACAGGCCCGGGCCCAGGTCAAGGTGCAGACGGTCGGCCTGGACTACACCGAGATCCGCGCCCCGTTTGACGGCGTCGTGCTGGTCAAGAACGCCAACGTGGGCGACATCATCACCCCCATGTCCAGCGCCGCTGGCGCCCAAGGCGCCGTGGTGACCATGGCCGACATGAGCACCCTGGAAGTCGAAGCCGACGTGTCCGAGGGCAACCTGTCCAAGACCAAGGTGGGCCAGCCCGTCGAGATCACCCTGGACGCCCTGCCCTCCGTGCGCTTCCGTGGCCACGTGTCCGGCATCGTCCCCACGGTGGACCGCGCCAAAGCCACCGTCATGACCAAGATACGCTTTGACAAGCTGGATGCCCGCATCCTGCCCGAGATGAGCGCCAAGGTGAGTTTCCTGTCGCAGGCCATCACCGATGCCGACCAGCAACCTGTGCTGGCCGTGGCCAACGCGGCCATCGCTGGCAAGGATGGCGCCAGCGTCGTCTACCGCGTCAAGGCGGGCGAAGGCGGGGCATCGACCGTGGAAGAGTTGAGCGTTCGCCCCGGCCGCAAGCTGGGTGACCTGCGCGAGATCGCCGGTGGCGTCAAATCTGGCGACAAGCTGGTGACCACCCCGCCCGCCCGCCTGAAAAACGGCTCGCGCGTCAGCGTCGGCACACCTTGAACTGCAGCCACAGCCCATCATGAGTGATACCGCAGGCAAGCGCGATCCCGTCATCCGCATCGACCACCTGACCAAGACCTACACGCGTGGCGGTCAGCCCATCCCCGTCCTGATGGACATCAACCTGGAAGTGGAACGCGCCGAGTTCGTGTCACTGATGGGCCCCAGCGGTTCGGGCAAGAGCACCTTGCTCAACCTGATCGCCGGCATCGACCAGCCCAGTTCGGGCACCATCAAGATCAATGGCGTGGACATTGCCACGCTGGACGAAAGCGAACTGGCCGACTGGCGCGCCGCCAATGTGGGTTTCATCTTCCAGTTCTACAACCTCATGCCGGTGCTCACCGCTTATGAGAACGTCGAGTTGCCCCTGCTGCTGACCAACCTGAGTCGGCGCGAGCGCAAGCACCATGTCGAGGCCTGCCTGGCCATGGTGAAGCTGTCCGACCGCATGGACCACTACCCCAACGAGTTGTCTGGTGGCCAACAGCAGCGCGTGGCCATTGCACGGGCCCTGGTGACCGACCCAACCCTGATCGTGGCCGATGAACCCACTGGTGACCTGGACCGCGCCACCGGCGAAGAAGTTCTCAAGCTGATGGACGAGTTGCACCGCGACCTGGGCAAGACCATCGTCATGGTGACCCACGACCCCAAAGCCGCCTCGCGAGCCAGCCGCATGATCCACCTTGAAAAGGGTGTGCTGGTGACCGACCCCGGTGCCAGCGGGCATTGAGTCACAAGAGGCCAGGTAGTACATGTTCCTCTTCAAGTTGCTGCTGAAAAATGCCTTCCGGCACAAGCTGCGCACGCTGCTGACCATGGTCGGTCTGATCGTGGCGATCAGCGCTTTCGGCCTGTTGCGCACCGTGGTCGATGCCTGGTACGCCGGCGTGGACGGCACCTCCAACACGCGCCTGATCACGCGCAGCGCCATCTCGGTGGGCTACCCCCTGCCCCTGTATTACGCGGACCGCATCAAGAAAATTGAAGGCGTCACCGGCGTGACCTGGGTCAATTGGTTCGGCGGCATCTACATCGACCGGCGCAACTTCTTTGCCCGCTTTGCGGTCGATGGCAACAGCTACTTCGCCATGTACCCCGAGTACATCATCAGCGAAGAGGAAAAGTCCGCCTTCATGGCCGACCGCCAGGGCGCGATCGTTGGCCGCAAGCTGGCCCAGCGCTTTGGCTGGAAGGTTGGCGACACCATCCCCTTGAGCGGCACCGTCTACCCCGGCAACTGGAACTTCAACATCCGGGGCATTTACCACGCCACCGATGCGCGCACCGACGAAAGCCTGATGATGATGCACTGGGGCTTGCTGGCTGAAAGCGTGCGCCAGCGCCTGGGCTCGGCCGCCGCCAACCAGGTCGGCATCTACATGGTCAACATCAAGGATCCGGGCCGCGCCTCGGCCATCTCGCAAGAGATCGACACGATGTTCAAAAACTCGGTGGCCGAAACGCGCACCGAAACCGAAAAGGCTTTCCAGCTGGGCATCGTCTCGATGAGCGAAGCCATACTGATGGCCGTGCGCGCCGTGAGCTTCGTGGTGATCCTGATCATCATGGCCGTGATGGCCAACACCATGACCATGACCGCGCGCGAGCGCCTGGCCGAATACGCCACGCTCAAGGCGCTGGGCTTTTCGCCATCCTTCGTGGTGAAGCTGCTGTTCGGTGAAAGCCTGATGATCGCGGCCATCGGTGGCGCCATCGGCATTGCCATGACCTTCCCACTGGCGATTGGGTTTTTGCACCAGACGAACAACCTGTTCAAGGTGTTTGAGGTGTCCCAAACCACCATGATCTACCAAGGCATCGCGGCCCTGGTCGTGGGGCTGATCTCGGCCGCCTGGCCGGCCTGGAAGATGTCGAACATCGACATCGTTCAAGGCCTTCGCCACGTGGCTTGATGGTGCGCCTGACATGAGAGCCATCCCCCTTTCCTACGTGCTGCGCAACCTCTGGGTGCGCCGCGTCACCACCATCCTGACGGCCGGCGGCATGGCCCTGGTGGTCTTCGTGTTTGCCACCGTGCTCATGATGAGCGAGGGCATCAACGAGACCATGGTGGCCACCGGCCAGCCCGACAACGTGCTGATCCTGCGCAAAGGCGCCGGGGCCGAGATCAACTCCGCCATCACCCGGTCGCAGGCCAGCAACCTGGACGCCATGCCAGGCATCGCCACCGACAGCCAAGGCCGCCGGCTGGTGTCGCGCGAAGTGGCCGTGCTCAACAACCTGCCCAAGCGTGAGACGCTTGAAATGGCCAACGTGACCCTGCGAGGCACCTCGGAGATTGGCCTGGCCATCCGCCCGCAGGTGAAGATCGTTCAAGGCCGCATGTTCCGCCCAGGCACCTCCGAGATCGTGGCCGGTCGCGCCGTGGCCCGTGGCTTCGCCAACATGAGCCTCGGCCACACCGTCACCATGGCGGGCCGCGAATGGACCGTGGTCGGCATCTTCGACGCCGAACGCAGCGGCTTCGACTCCGAAATCTGGGGAGACGTCGATCAAGTCATGCAGGCCTTCCGCCGCGCGGTCTATGCCAGCATCGTCTTCAAGCTGGCCAGCATCGAAGCCTTCAACGGCATCCGCCAGGCCATTGCCGACGACCCGCAGTTGCAGCTCGACGCCAAGCTGGAGGCCCGCTTCTACGCCGAGCAGTCCGAAGGCATGACCAAGTTCATCAAGCTGCTGGGTTTGTCGCTGTCGGTGATTTTTTCGATCGGCGCCATCGTCGGCGCCATGATCACGATGTTCGCGGCCGTGGCCTCGCGCATTGGCGAGATCGGCACCCTGCGCGCGCTGGGCTTCCGCCGCGAAGCCGTGCTGATGGCCTTCCTCGGCGAGTCGCTGGGCCTGGCGATGGTGGGCGGCATCGTGGGCTTGATGGCGGCCTCGCTGATGCAGACCGTCAACATCTCCACCCTGAACTACCAAACCTTTGCCGAGATGGCTTTCCGCTTCAAGTTCACCTGGAACGTGGCGGTTCAAACCATGTCCTTCTCCTTGTTGATGGGCTTTTTGGGTGGCTTCGTGCCAGCCTGGCGGGCTGGCCAGTTGAGCATCATCGAGTGCTTGCGCCAGGCTTGATCCACTTGCTGCGCGGCTTGCTGCTGTGCGTGGCCCTCGCCCAAGCCGCCTGCACGGCATTGGCGCAGGCACCCACCTCCGGCAAGGCTGAAGCCAGCTTCACGGCACACACCCTGCTGCCCTCGGCCCCCGGCAGGCCGACCTCGAGCCGACGGGCGCAACTGGCCTCCGCAGGCTACACGGAAGAAGAGTTCCGCCTGCGCGGCCAATCCCAGGCCTATTCCACCGATGGCGACTGGAACGACGATGGCCACTGGAAACTCAAGACACGCGGTGAACCCCAAGCCTATGAGACCCGTGTGCTGGTGCGCCGCCCCCAGGATCCGGCCCGCTTCAACGGCATCGTGCTGGTCGAGTGGCTGAACACATCCCTGGGCTTTGACGTCGATGGCGGCTGGATGGTCACGCGCGACGAGATCGAGCGCGAGGGCTATGCCTGGGTCGGCGTGAGTGCCGAAGCGGCCAGTGTCAAATCACTTAAAAAAGCCAACCCCGAGCGCTATGCGCAAGCCGTGGTCAGCGACAGCGATTATTCCTTCGACATCTATGACCACGCTGCGGTGGCCATCCGCCAGGCCGCCCCACAGTGGGGCCGCCCTGACACCCCTGTCAAGCTGCTGGGCATGGGCTATTCCAAATCGGCCTCGTTCCTCTTCACCTTCATCAACGCCTTTCAACCGCGCAGCAACGCCTACGACGGCTTCTACATGCGGGGGGCCACCCCGGCCGCCATCCAGGTGAACGGCTGGCACATCAACATCGTGATGCCCAAGGTGCGCACCGACTCGAAAGTGCCCTTGATGCAGGTGCAGACCGAGATGGAGGTGGCCGTGAGCTGGCCCCTCTCCAAGACGCCGGACTCCGACAAGCTGCGGTATTGGGAGCTGGCAGGCGGCACCCACTATGACGTGCACATGCGCGAAGAATCGCTGACCGCCAGCCAGGCCGATGCCCAATTGACCACGCCCCAGTGTTTCAACCCCTCGAGCAAGCTGCCGACCCAAGTGTTCGACCACGCGGCCCTGCACGCCTTGCGCCACTGGGTCCTCGCCGGTACACCACCGCCCAAAGCGCCTCGCCTGCAACGCACCGGCGTGGGGTTTGTGAAAGACGATGCCCTGGGCAATGCCATGGGCGGCTTGCGCCTGCCCGAGCTGGATGTGCCGACCGCGAGCTATGGCATGTTCAACAACGGCCCGACCAACTCGCTGGGTTTCTGGGTGGGCTTTGCCTGCATCGCGGGCGGCACTGCCAAGCCCCTGGATGCCGAAGTGTTGCGCTCACGTTATCCAAGCGATGCGGCCTACTTCCAAGCCTACAAGCAGCATGCGGACAAGCTCTTGAGCGACGGCTTTTTGCGCCCATCGGGCCACGCCCTGCTCCTTGAAAAAGCCAAGTCGGTGAAACTGCCGCACTGAGCGGCCTGCCTCAGCCTCAGCCAGAAATGCCGTCGGCCTTCAGGCTGGCCCGCAGCGCCTTCAACTCGGCCTTTCGGGCCGTCACGTGGAGGTCCACCCCCCCATCTTTTTGCGGCGTGTTCACCACCATCAGCATGCGGATGGTCATGGGGCAGATGTCGTACCAGTCGGGCGTACCGCGACCCAGGTCGATGTCATAGATCGGCAACTGGATCACATTGTTCAGGATGAGCCCGGCGCGCAAGGTCTCGATCGTGGGCTTGAAGATCAGCTTCCAGACCGCCTTCTTTTGCCGGTACGTTTCCGTCAGCGCCAGCATTTTGAACAGGCTGGCGGTGCTGACCTGGTCATTGTCCGGGCGGCAGCGTTCGGCCAGCATGGGCACGCTTTGCTGCGCCAGGTCGCGTTCGCTGTAGCGCGCTTCGGCATAGCACAGGGCATTGCCAAAGAAGTCGCGTGGCAGCTTGAGGCGCCGCTTGTAGCGCAGGTCCAGCACCAGGCCCACGCTGCGTTCCATACCCCGAGGCATGAAGGGCGAGAACGCTTTCATCACATAGGCGGTGACCAACTCGACCGTGCTCACGCCAGCCGACTCGGGCATCTCGGCCTTGGCCTGCAACTTCCATTGCTGGATGGTTTGGGCGGGTACCCGCATCACTTCGCTCTTCAAGCCGGTCACGGCGCGCCAGCCCAGGCCCAGCATGATGCCGATGTAGTCAAGCCAGCCCGGCGCGACCATCAGGTCGTAGCTGTCGGCCTCGACCTCGGTCTGGCCCGCGTCGATCATGACTTGCCGGTCGAAGGACGGTGGCTTGATGGCCAGGCCACGGCAGGCATTCGACCAGTTCTGCATGAAGCCCCAGTAGCTGGAGCCATCCAGCAGCGAGTGCGGCGCGTAGCAGCACATCAGGATGCCGCCATCATCGTATTGAAAGATGTTGACCTGCAGCAGCGGCGTGTCTTTGTCGACCACCTGCCAGGGCAGCACCAGCTTGAAGAACTGCTTGATGTCGTCCTTGCCCGCCGGGTTCTCAGGGCCATAAGGCATCGCGCCATCGCAGCGGCTCACGCGGAAATCGATGCCGGCGTCGTTGCTGTCCACGTAGACCTGGCCCTGCTCGTCCTTCTTGTAGCGCCCGGTCATGATCGGGTAATGCTTCAGGGTCTCAAGCAAGGCTTGCTCGGCCACCGCCAAATCAAAGCCTTTTTTGTAGACCAGGACCACCGGGATGCCGGCATGCGCATGGAAGATGTCCAGGCCCGACAGGTATTGCCGAGGCGCGGTCACCCCGGCATGAAGGCGTTTGTCCAGGATCAGGGTGGTGCGCAACTTGGCCATGATCGTCAAGCCTTGCCTGACATGCCGTCGGCCACCAACTGGGCCCGCAGCGCGTTCAGTTCGGCTTTGCTGGCTGCCATGTGCAGGTCGATGCCACCATCCTTCTGCGGCGTGGACACCAAGGCCATCATGCGGATGGTCATGGCGAATGTTTCATACCAGTCCGGCGTACCGCGGCCCAGGTCGACCTCGTAGATCGGCAGCAAAGACAGGTTGTTCTGGATGATGCCGCCACGCAAGGTGTCCACCGCGGGCTTGAAGATCAGTCGCCAGATGGATTTCTTCTGGCGGGCCTGTTCGGCCACCGTCAGCAGCTTGGTCACGTTCGCGGCACTGACCTGGTCGGCCGCAGGCTTGCACTTCTCGGCCAGCGCGGGCAGGCTTTGTTGAGCCAGGTCCTGCTCGCTGTAGTGAACCTGGGCATAGCACAGGCCGTTGCCGAAGTAGTCGCGCGGCAAGGTCATTCCCCGCACATAGCGCATGTCCAGCGCCATGCCCACACTGCGCGGCACGCCGGTTGGCATCAGCGGCGACAGCGCCCGCAGCACATACGCGGTGACCAGCTTGCCGGTGTTCACGCTGCTGGCATCGCCCAGCTCAGTTTGGGCCTGGTCCTTCCAGGCCTGGATGGCGTGCGCGGGAATCCGGAAAATCTCTTTCCTGACATCGACGACGGCTCGCCAACCCAAGCGCGACATGAGGGCGATGCCATCCAGGATGCGCGGTTGGTAGACCAGATCGAAACCCGTGGTGTCGATGCCGGTCCGGCCCGCGTCGATCATCACGCTGCGGTCGAATGAAGGCACCTCGATCGCCAAACCACGGCACGCCCTCGACCAATTCAGCATGAAGCCAAAAAAACTGGTCCCGTCGAATGTGGAGTGCACCATGTACACGCACATCACGATGCCGCCATCCTCGTACTGGTGAATGTCGGCTTGAAGCAAGGGCAAGTCTTTGTCAATCACCTGCCAGGGCATGAACGACTTGTAGAAATGCTTGATGTCCTTGCCCAGCGGCTTGTGATCGCCATAGGACATCTTGCCCTCGCAACGGTAGACCCGAAAGTCGATACCGTGATCCTGTCCGTCGCTGTAAACCTGCCCTTGCTCATCCTTTCGGTAGCGCCCCGAAACCAAGGGATAGTGCTTCAAGGTTTCCAGCAAGCCACGCTCGGCCAGGGCAAGGTCAAAGCCCTTTTTGTAAACGAATATCAGCGGGACACACACATGCCCGTGGAGGATATCGATGCCGGTGAGATATTGCCTAGGCGCCGTCCCGCCAGAATGAAGACGTTTGCCAAAAACCAGGGTACGACGCGGCTTGCCCATGAAACTTCCGAAAATCAATCAAACAAAGGAGGAGATTTTTCCAGAATACAAACCCGCCCCCGAGGGGGACTTTCCCAGGGGATCATCAAGGTAAAATGGAATATTTGCCAAGGATTTTGGTCATGTGGGAAAGATTTCTCTCTGGCCGCTGGTGCGTGCCTGTGGCCGCCCTGGTGGGGATGCTCCTGATCGCTCCCGCGATGAACATGGGGCTTCTGGGTGATGACTACCTTCACTGGTCCCTGCTGACGGGCCGCTCGGTCAATGCCCAACCCGGCTCCTTTTTCGGCCTGTTCACGTTTGCCGATGGCAACGCGCTGGCCAACCAGGCCATGATTGATTCTGGCAAGCTGGTCTGGTGGGCCAATGATCATTTGCGCATTGCATTTTGGCGGCCCTTGGCGGAGTTGAGCCAGCAGCTGGATTACCGGTGGTGGCCTGATTCGCCACTTTTGATGCATGTGCACAGCCTGCTCATGTATGGCGTGATGATCCTGCTGATTGGCAAATTGTTCCGCGACCTCGACCCCGACAGGGCACAGGCCGGGCTGGCCACCTGGCTGTTCGCTGGCAACATGCTGCATGTCTTCGCCGTGGCTTGGCTGGCCAGCCGCAATCAAATGCTGTCGGGCTTGTTCATGGTGCTGACCTTGCTGGGCTACCACCATTGGCGCCAAGGCGGGGCGGCCCTTCATGGCTGGCTGGCGGCCGCTTGCTTCGTGCTGGGTTTGTTCAGTGCCGAGGCCTCGATCCAGACTGCCGGTTATTTGATGGCCTACGCCTTGTTCCTGGAGCCAGGCAAATCACCTTGGGTGCGGTTCAAGGCCCTGCTGCCCTTCATCGTGATCGCGCTGGCCTGGAAGGCCATGCACAGCCACCTGGGTTACGGCAGCTTCGGGTCGCCAGGTTATGTCGACCCGGCCTCTAACGCCAGCGGCTTTGCAGTGAGCCTGGCTTTGCGCCTGCCCGCTTTGATGGTGGCCCAGTGGTTCGGCGTCTCGTCGGTGATGTTCGAACAGCTCAGTCGCAGCACGCAATACCTTTACTCCGGCGCCGCCACCCTGGCCCTGCTGGCATTGGCCTGGGCCATTCACGCGCTGGGCGGGTTCCGCTCGGCCCTGGCCCGCTTCTATGCCGTCGGTGCCCTCCTGGCCTTGGCGCCAGCCTGCGCGGGCTACCCATTTGACCGGCTCACCATCAACTCCGACATCGGTGCCAGCGGCTTGCTGTCCATCGTCTTGCTGATGGCCTGGCGCCATCGCAAGCAGTTGATCGGTTGGGGCCTGGGCTCGGCCAAGAACCTGATTTTTCTGGTGGGTTTCATCCACCTGATCATCTTCCCGGTGATCAAAGTGGGCACGTCGGCCGTGATGAAAACGCTGGGCGAGGCGGGCGAGGCGCAAGCCCCGCTGGCCATGCCCAATGCCAGTGCGGCTCAAGCGGAACACTTCCTGCTGCTGAATCTGCCCTCGGCCGAAAGCATTTACTACATTCCCTTGATTCGCCAATACCACGGCCTGCGCAACCCGGCCACGATGCGGGCCCTGGGGCCCAACAACCAGGCCATGACCCTCACGCGCCTGGATGAAAACTCGCTGAAGTTGTCGGTGCCCACGGGCTTTCGGGGCACCATCACGCGCGACCTCCAAAAGCAGCCCTTCACAGTGGGCGACACCGTCAAGATGGGCGACATCTCGGTGCTGGTTGAAGAGATCACCGAAGACCAGGCCCCAAAAACCGTCGTGTTCCGCTTCCCCACCTCCGTTCAGGACGCCACGTGGCGTTTCCTGGCCTGGAAGGAAGACGGCGTGGTCCAACTGCAGCCGCCCGCCATTGGCCAGTCAGTAGAAATTGCGGCCTACGACGTGGGCAAGGCAGCGCTTCACGCCATGGAACAGGCCAAAAAATAAGGCGGACTCCAAGAATGGAGCCCGCCTTGCACCGCGCTTGAAACTTGGCCCCCGGCGGGGCCAAGCCCATGATCAATACACGAATGGAATCAGGCGCCGACGGTTGCTTTTGAACTTGGCGTAGGCCTCGCCCAAAGCACCTTCCAGCGCGGTTTCTTCAGCTTCGATGCGGTAGATGTAGACGGCGATGGTGCCGACCACCATGACCGCGATGCTGCCGTAGTTGCCCAATGCCAGGCCCAGGCCGATCGAGGTCATGATGGCGCCGGAATAGGAGGGGTGACGCACCCATTTGTAGGCGCCCTTGTCGACCACCTTGTGCTCTTTGGCAATGGTGACCGTGGGAGTGAAGAACTCGCCCAGCACGCGCCAGCAGTGCATGCGCAACAACATGCCCGTCACCACCAGGGCCAGACCTGCCCAGAAGTACACGTAGATCAGCGGCTCGCTGACGCGCCAGGGGGCGTAGAAGGTCAGGCCAAACGCCGCCAATTGCAAGACGGTGGAACCGATGGAAATCACCAAACCCGAGTACTTGTCGGCACCGGCGTGCTTGGCCATTCTTTGCTGGCTGCGCTTGTGCTGAACCCCCTCCAGGTAATAAGCCCAGATGAGCACGCCCCAGAAAGCAAAGGCATATGGCGACACAAAGGGGAGCGCGAAATAATTATCCATCGAAAACATCTTGAATACCCTAATACAGAACGTCAAACGCATTATCGCATATACAATTTTGATTTGAAAGAGTAGTTTCCCGCAATAATATTTCAGTCAAGGTAATATCAATTTGAATAAAACACATGGCATGGGATATTCGCCCGACCCCATGCCAATCGGATCGGCATGCGGTCGTCGGGACCCGGCCGCCTCGCCTGCTCCAGCAACAGGCGTTTGGCCGAACCGGTGATGTGAACCACGGTGTGGCGCGTGTCCTGCAAGGCCCGCTTGCTCAAACTCACGCGGTCCACCGACACATTGGGCAGGGGCGGGGCACTGATGGCGAGGCAACGCGCCGTCCGACCGTCATCCAGGGCTTCGGCCAGTTGCGCTGAGCCAGGGAACAGCGAAGCTGTGTGGGCATCGGCCCCCATGCCCAGCACCACCACATCGGCCGGCCAAGGCAAGGCCTGCAAGGCGGCCTCCAGCTTGGGCACGCCTTGCGCCGCGAGGGCGTCGGCCGATTTGAAGGGCACAAAACGAGCCTGGCTGACCCAACCCTGAAGCAGGTGTGCCCTCACCAGGCGCTCATTGCTGTCGGCATGGTCCGGCGGCACCCAGCGTTCGTCGGCCAGCGTGATGCTCACCCGAGGCCAATCCAGGGCCGCCTGTGCCAGGGCCTGGAAGAACGGGATCGGCGTGCTGCCGCCCGACACGACCAGCAAGGCCTGCCCGCGTTGGCTCAGGCCTTCCTGCAAACGCGAGGCCACGAAACGGGCGAGGTCCTGCGCCAGGGTCAGGGCGTCAGGGGCTTCATGAAAATGGCTAGGGGTATCGGGCATGAACCGACTTTAGCAAAGCCGCCAAAGGCTGCCTGAACACCTTGCTTGGCGTGAAACTTGCTCGACCCAACGGCATGAAAGCATCATTCATCCGCATCGCCGAAATCTGGTTGCCCGACCAGGACCACACCCTGCTGGAGTTTGGAGGCGGGCTGTTCGGCCCCGCCACGGGCTTTGCCGCCGCCACTCGCCCCCTCTGCTTTGGCATGGGCGAAGGACTGCCCGGCCAGGCCTGGGAAGAAGGCCGTCCCATCTTGCTGAAAGACTTCGACAGCCTGCACTTTCGCCGCACGGCCGCCGCCCAGGAGGCCGGACTGAGTTGCGCCATCGCGCTGCCCCTTTTCGTGGGCAGCACCTTGAAGGCCGTGGTGGTGCTGTTTGGCGGCAGCGCCGACGCACGCGCCGGGGCCATCGAGTTGTGGCACAACAGTCCCCGCGTCACCACCGACATGACCTTGGTCGACGGCTACTACGGCACGGCCTCGGACTCGTTCGAGATCCTGTCCAAGGACACCTTCCTGCCACGGGGCACCGGCCTGCCCGGCCTGGCCTGGCAACGAGGCGCCGCCGTGTTCATGGAAGACCTGGGCGCTTCGCCCCGCTTTTTGCGTGGCGCCACTGCCGCTGAAGCCGGCATCACACGCGGCTTGGGGCTGCCCTGCCCCACCAAGACCGACGAGGTCTACGTGATGACCTTGCTGTCGGCCCTGGGCACTCCCATCGCGCAAAAGCTGGAAAGCTGGGCGCCCAACGTCACGCGTCAGCAACTCGAACGCAGCTTCGGGTTTTGCGAGACGCAAGGCAGCCTGTCATCAACGGTGGACCCAATTGCCCTGGACTCTGCCCAACACCCCCTGGCCAGCGCCTTCTTGACGGGTGTGCCTGCGCTTGGTGAGTCCATGATCGCCATCCCGGTGGTGGCCGAGGGCGAGGTCAATGAAGTGCTGGCCTTGTACCTTTGACGCTGGCCCCGCCGTCAAGGCTGAACCCTGCGGTGCAAGGCCTTGACGAAGTCCGACTGGGTGATGATACCCACCAGCCTGTTCTTCTCGCCAATGATGGGGATGTGGTGATGCCCGCCTTCTGAGAACAGGGGCATCAGTTCGACCACGTGGCGGTCTGCGCTGGCCACGCGCACCTGTCGCGTCATGATCTGGCCCACCACCTCGGGCTTGTCCGAGTGCATGGTGGTGCTGCGTTTGACAAATTCGCGCAGCCTCTCGCCAAAGTTTTCATGCACATCAACCTTGGCATGGCGCATGAAGTCGGCCAAGGTGATGATGCCCACGATGCGGTGCAGCTTGTCCACCACGGGCAGGGCCTTGACACCATGCCTGCGCAGCAGGGACCAAGCCTCTTGCAAGGAGGTGCCAAATTCCACCTCAATGAGTTCACGCGACATGATGTCGGCACAGCGGATTTCGCCCAACTGGCGGCGGTAGGCCTCCATCTCGGCCTCCTCCAACAGGTTTTCCAGGTCGTTGCGGCTGATGTCGAGCACCTGGTTGTAGCGACTCAGCACCACGTCGATGTCGGCAGAGCTGAAGCGGGATCCTGCGGTTCCGTTGCTGGGTGTTCGAGGCGCCACTTGCACATGGGGATAGCGCCGCCCCGTGGCCGAGTTGTAGGCGATGCCCGCCACGACCAGCAGCACCGAATTGGTCAATGCCGGAAACACCGCCCAGTGGAAAGCTGTGGCATGCGTGAGCACCGCGATCAAGGCCATGGCCCCGCCGGGTGGATGAAGGCAGCGCAGGCTGAACATGAGCGCGATGGCCAGGCTGACCGCGACAGCGCCCGCAACCGCCGCGTCACCAAACCAGTTGGCGCAGGCAATGCCCACCAAGGCCGATACGGTGTTGCCGCCCACCACGGCCCAGGGCTGGGCCAAAGGGCTCGCAGGCACTCCGAACACCAGCACCGCGCTGGCGCCAATGGGCGCCAGCAGCCAGGGCATGCCCGATGTGGTGCCCCCGATGAAGCGACTGAGCGCGGCGGCGAACAAGACCCCGATCACCGCCCCGATCACCGCGCGCAAACGCTCTTGCGCATTGACCGCGACGGGTGCCGGCCAGAAAGCCGCCAACCAGTGGGAGAGCCTGGCCATCAAAGGTGGCGAAAGTTCGGATGGGGACGGTGTGGTCATGGGCACAAGCGCTGAGGACTGGGCGGGCACACAGCATAAGCGCAAGGCCATCAACCCTGCGGCCGACGAAACACCCCGGGTGAGACCCCTTCCCATCGCGTGAAGGCCCGCGTGAAGCTGTGCCTGTCCTGAAAGCCCAGCTTGATGCTGATGGCCTCAATGTCCAAGTCGGTCTCTTGCAGCAGCTTGCGCGCCCGCTCGTGGCGCACGCGGGTCTGCACCTCGGCAAAGCCTTCGCCCTCGTCTTTCAGCCGGCGTTGCAGGGTCCGCGGGTGCAGGTCTAGCAGCACCGCGACCTCGTCCACCTTGGCGCTCAGCAGATCGGTGCGCAGCGACAGCAGTTGCTCGATGCGCGTGGTCAAGGTGCCCTGCTCGCTCAGCTTCTTCAGGCGCTGCTCGACCATCAACTGCGCCTGTGCATTGAGCGATGGGAAACCACCCTTGAGCGGCTTGTCGAGGCTGCTGGACGCGTTGATCAAACGGTTCTCGCTTTGATGGAAGCGCACTGGCACGCCGAAGTACGACCCATACACGCGCGGATCGACCTGGGGCCCGTGCTGGAACCAGACCTCGCGCAGGGGATCCTCGCGCGGCGAGATCATCCGGGCGAACTTGACGATGCAGGTGAGCGCCGCTTCCACCACGCCGGGGTGCACAGCTTCGTCGCCTTCTACCCGCAGGGTCACGTTGAACGAAGTCGCGTTTTCCGACGTTGAAATGCGCAGGGCCGGGTGCACGATGTGCGGCATCCAGTCCAAGGCCATCATTCCAGCCCGCAAAGTGGCGCACGTGGCGATGAAGGTGTCGACCTCGGGAATGGCGTCAAAGCCGTAGGTGTCGCCCAGCACCAAGGGGAAGTAGGCTGTTTCGGTGGCGGCCTCGCAGACCTCGAACAGGCGGCGCAAGGCGGCCAGGCTCAGCTTGGACAAATGGCTGTCGAACACCTCGACATTGATTTGCGCGAGGCCGACCGCCTCTTGCATGTTGAAGCCGCAGCGCGCCCCGGCCTTGGACAAGGTGGACATCACGTAGAAGTTGAGGAAGTCATCCCCACTCATGGCTGCATGCTCATCTCAAAGTTAACCCTTACCCAACCCGAACGTACTACGACAGGTACATCATGGCATGTCGCTGTCGGTTCCTCGCTGTCGCCGAATGTCATGGCTGCGTGCTCGCGTCATTTTTAGACTGAAGCCAGCAGTAGCAGCACCCAAGAGGACGACACCATGACGCCACACCCCAGCAAGCCCGAACACATCGTGCCCCGCGAAAAACTGGACTTCCAGTTGGACGGAGACCTGCCCCGATTCTGGTTCGGCGGCGACCCGTTCAAGACCCGCGTGTTCGACGGCATGCAGGCCGCTTTTCCGGATGGTGAACGCTATTTCATCACCAGCGTGCGCGCCTTCCGCCACCTCATCACCGATCCCAAACTGGCTCAGGATGTGAGAGATTTCACCCGCCAGGAAGGACAGCATGGCATCGCCCACACTCAGTACAACGCTGTGTTGCGCAAGCAGGGCTTGTCGGTAGACGGCTTGGTCGTTGAAGTCAAGAAGCTGTTCGACGACTACACCAAGAAGTACTCGCCCGAGTACAACTTGGCCTTGACGGCGGCCTTCGAGCACTTCACCGCGATGATGGCTGAATCACTGTTTTCGGAACGGGACGTGATGGCGCCCGCGCACGAGAAGGTGCGCGCCATGTGGGCCTGGCATGCCATCGAGGAGATGGAGCACAAGGCCGTCGCCTACGACGTGATGACCAAGGTGGCCAAGGTGGGTTACGTCTTGCGTTGCACGGCGCTGGTCCACGCCATGTACAAGGTGGTGAAAGACAGCCTGCGCCTGACCAACCGCTTTCTGCGCGACGACGGTTTCACGCGAACGGAACGCTTTTTCATGACGCTCAAGGGGCTGAACTTTCTGTACGGCATCAACGGCCTGTTCTCCAAGAACATGCTCAAGCTGCTGGCGTACTTCAAGCCCGGTTTCCACCCTTGGCAGCACGCCGTCATCCACAGCTACCCCGTGTGGATCAAGGC
Source organism: Aquabacterium sp. (assembly GCF_029946005.1). GTDB lineage: Bacteria > Pseudomonadota > Gammaproteobacteria > Burkholderiales > Burkholderiaceae_C > Aquabacterium. Next base: position 96,053 of record NZ_JAQSDR010000027.1, on the reverse strand, counting down.
TTATGAAGAGACAAACGACCCCATGCTGGCAGGCGACGCCTTGTTCAAGGCAGGCCTGGCGTGAAAAATACAGCGTTTTTTGGTTTCTTCAAATGACTTGAATGTGCATCGCAAGCCTCATGCTGGAAGCCTTGTGAAAGCACATTCTGGCCATGAGTCATCAAATACAGATCTGGGCGCAGACCCGCACCGTGTGTGTGATCCATGAAGGAATCTTGGACCTGACTGGCATGGAATCTGGCCGCGCACAGGGCGTCGCAGCCTTGACCGAGCACGGCTTCAGCCGACTGCTCGTCGATACGAGGGCGGTGAATCGCGATCCAACGGTGACCGAACATCATCGCTTTGCATCCACCCAAGCGCTGTACATGCCATTGCACATTGTGGTGGCCGTGGTGGTCCGCCCTGCCGTGTTTGAATCGACCCCGGCGTTCGAGAAATTCTCGGTGGACCGGGGCGTTCAGATAAAGGCGTTCGTCGACATCGACGAGGCCCAGGCCTGGCTGATGCGGGTCACCAACTGATCAAAGATCAGCTGGCGCCGCTGGCAGGTTCGCGCAGGAAGATCTCCACGCGGCGGTTCCGCGAGCGGCCATCGGCACTGCCATTGTCGGCAATGGGTTCGCGTGCACCACGGCCTTGCGTGTCAACCCGGCCGCTGCTCACCCCACGGTCCACCAGGAAAGCCTTGACGCTTTGGGCGCGCTCACGCGACAAGGGTTCGTTCACCGAATCAGAACCCGTGCTGTCCGTGTGCCCCACGATGTTGACCAGGGTGTTGGGCTGAGTCTTCAGGCCGCTTGCAAATTGCTCAAGCACGTTGCGCAGCTCGGGCTTGATATCCGCGCGACCCACGTCGAAGGACACATCGGCCGGCACGTTCAGCTTGAGCTGGTTGTCGTTGGTGCGGGTCACTTCGACGCCCGTGCCTTGGGTGGCTTGCTCCATGGCGCGCTGCTGCGAGTCCATGTGGCGCGACCACACATTGCCAGCAATGGCGCCCAAAGCGCCACCAATCAAGGCCCCGGTGCCGGCCTTGCCACCCGTGGTGGAGCCGATCACCGCGCCAGTGGCCGCGCCAATGGCGGCACCCGTGCCAGTGCGACGCTGGGTGTCGCTCATGTCGGCGCAAGCGCCCAGCAAGACGGTCAAAGAGACAATCGCGATGGCACGCTGAGCAAAGCGGCCACGGGCGGGGGATTGAGTTGATGCATTCATGAGTTGGTCTCCGTTTTGAACCGATTTTGAGCGCCGCCCCGCCCGGACGGCATCAGCGCATGTCGCGCCAACTTGTAAGACAGCACCGACAAACCGTCGCTCAGCCACCGCCCATGACCTGCTCGCCGCCCAGGGCATCCACCAGGTCCGGGATCAGATGACTCAGTTCGCCGGTGGCAATGGCGGCATCGGCGTCAAAAGCTTCGTCTTTGCTGGCCGCTTTCTGGCCTTCGAACACCACGTCCAGGAAAGTCAACTTCTTGATCTGAAGGGTGTCGGTGAGCATGAAGGAGACACGTCCCTCCCAGCTCATGCCCAGCTTGGTGGGCACCTTGCCGCTGGTGATGTGCTGGCGCACTTCGTCGATGTCGAGCAGATGCCGGGCGTAGCGCACCACGGACTTCATCTCGTCGGCCGATTTCAGCTCGCAATCGCGGTCCACCGTGAAGGTGGCGGGCGGCTCACCACTCACCAACCACTCGGCCATGCCCACGGCCGCCGACTGCTTGGTGTGCAACTGGCTGACAGGCATGCTCTCCAGCGTCTTGACCAGGAAGCCGACCACTTCATCGGCCTTGCCCTGGCTGCTGGAATCGACCAGCAGGAAGCGCTGCTCAGGGTCGATCCAGACGTTGATGGACGCCTGCTTGGTGAAGGCCATGGGCAGCAGCTCCAGCATGGCCTGCTCCTTGATCTCCTTGGTTTGCTTCTTGCCGGGCTTGCGGCCGGTGTCCAGCTCAATCTTCGCGGTGATCTCGTCCACGCGGCGTTTGATCACCGCGCCCGGCAGCACGCGCTGCTCGACCATCAGCTTGAGCAGCAACTGGCCGCCAATCCTCTCGACCAGGGGCGCGTGCTTGATGCCGCGCGGCTCCACCCAGCCAGAGGATTGCTGCTGGGTCAGGCCGCAAGGCACGAACCGTACCTTGTGCAAACGTTCTTCCATCTCTGCCACTGAGGCGGACCAATCCGGCCCGATGCGATACACCGTCAAATTCTTGAACACTGGGGTCCTTGTGGTTGATGTCAAACAGGGGGAGCTTGCGTGGGTCTTGGATTATCCCGCCAATGGCCGCCCGCGCTGAAACACTCCCACGCCCATTTCACCCACCGCAACAGCGAAGCAGACAGCCAAAGTGCCCACAACAGCATGAGTACGCGGTAAACATACACCGGCGCGGACAGCACCCAGGCCTGGGCCGTGGCCGAGGCAAAGCGGTCCGAGTACCAATGCAGGTGCGCGGCGTCCGAACCATTGCCCAGCACCATCAAGTCCGGATAACCCAGCAAGCCCACGCGGATGGTTTCCAGCAAGACGCCCGCCGCCAGCAGCCCCCAGAGGGCCACGGTGATCTGTGCCGCGATGAACCAGCGCCTGCTCAGGGAGGCCCCGAATCGGCGCCGCGCCTCCATCACCAGGAACCAAGCCACCACCACCGCGATGCCGATCAGCGACATCTGGGCGATGCCCAGCCCCAGCAGCACCCAGGACACCGCGCTGAGCGGGGTGACGCGCGAGCGCCCCAAGCCCCAGGCCACGGCGATGATGACGATCAACACGCCCCAGAAAAGAACGGCAGGGCCGACGGTGGGCCCGCCCAGGGCCAGCACCACGCGGTCGGCGGGCACGTTGATCGACGTGCGGTCGTTGACGCCTGCCGCGCCCACATTCAAGGCCTGAGATTGGAACCACCACGACATGCCGCGCGGCTCGCGCCAATCCAACTTGACCACATGGGCGCCGGGGGTGATGGGCACCATGACGACACCGGCTTGCTGCTGCACGGGCAGCACCTGCCCATCCACGGACACTGCCAGGAGCTCGGCCCCGGCAGGCAACTGAAAGCGGTGGTTGCCGCCCTGGCTTGAACGCAAGGTGGTTTGCGCGGAGACATCCGTGGCGCGCGCGCCCGGGCTGACGCCGGTATCGACCCGGTCAACCGTGAAGGTCTGGCCCGCCACACCACTTGGTCTGGTCACCTCAATGGCCACCTGCTCGCCTGGCCAAGGCTGCCACGTCGGCATCCAGCGTCCGGCCTCCTGGTGCACCACGGGCGCGATGCCCGACAAGGTCACGTGCCATTGCGTGGAGGTGTCCAGCTTCCAGACCTCGATCTGATTCGGCTCTTTGGTGCTGCTCAATGACAGCTTGGGGGACTCTCTCAGGGAGCTGACAAACGCCACCGATTCATTCGCGCCCAACTGCACCGTGGCCACGCCATCGTGCACTTGCACAGCGTCATCGTTGACCGATTCACCAATCACCAACTGAACCTTGACCCGCAGCGGTGCCAGGCTGGGCGTGATGCGTTGAATGCGGGTCTCGACCGTCCAGCGCAAGCCCAGGTGGAAGGTGCGCTCCACGCGGACAAACGGTGGCAGGGCATCCCGCTGCGTGCCCCGGTCTTCAGCGGGCACCGAGGACTGCTCACGCGACAAGCTCAGCGCGCCTGAGGCCAGACCTCGGGCGTCCAGGCCAGCCAGCGTCCAGCCTTGGGTTTGCGACTTGACCTCGCGCACCGGCATGGGCAAGGAGATGTCCACCGCCGCGGCATTGCCCACGTCGGCTTCCAGCACGACCTGGCTCACCCCTTTGCTCAGAGCGATCCACAACGCACCGGCGTCGTCACGGCGAATGACCGCCGGTTTGCCATCCAGGGTGACGGAAGCGGGCCGCCAATTCACGCCCTGGCCCGGCAAAGGCATGGTGACATCGGCCAAGGCATGGGCCTCGATGCGCAACTGGATGCGCGAGCCGGTCGCCGTCAGCCACAGGCGTGGCACATCGGCGCAACGTGGCATGCAGGCGGGCGGGGCCGTCAGCTTGCCGCGCAACTCGTCCAGCAAGGCGCTGGCAGGCGGGGTCACGGGCTCGGCGGTCGCGGGCTCGGCCGCTTGGGCATCGCCCTGCACGCCCATCAGCAGTGCGGCGCACACGCAGGCCAGCACGGTCGCCAGGGCAGCACCCTCTGCGGGAACCGGCGGGTTGCGCCGCGTGGGCCACCAGGGCGTCTTGCCCACCATGCTCCAGAGAGCTGCCACCAGCAGTGCCAGGCTCGCCAGGCGCAACACGACGGTGCCAGCGGGCGGCAACAGCACCAGCTGCAAAGACTGCGCTTGCTGCACCGGCCCTTGCCAACCCAGCCTGTGAGCATTCCATTGCCAACTGGGCAAGCCCGGTCCCGTCTGCACTTTGGCGCCGGGATCTTGCTCGTCCATCCGACGCGCCAGCTTGGGCGCCGGAGCGGGCACTGCCAGCGACTTGCTCATGCTGTACTCGCGGCTGCTCACGGACGACGACGGCACGCCATCGGCGTCGGCGTCGGGTGAAGGCGACTGCGCCATGACCTGGTCTACCGCCTCGGCGGCAACCTCAGGGCGCTCTCGCTGCGCCTCGCCCATGGTCTGCCAAGGGCGCTCCAGCGCGGGGTACATGGACAAGCGAACCTGCTGCACGGCATACGGCAGTAGCACCAATGCGATCACACCGACACAGGCTTTTTCAGCCCACGTGGACAAGACCAGGAACCTGCCTGAAGGCAAGACCTTGGCCAAGGCCTGACAGGCCAGCAAGAGCAGCCACAGCGATTGTGGCGCGCCAGGCATGTGCCAGGACACCACCAGGGCAGCGCCCAGCAAAACACCGCGCTTCCAGCCCCACAATTTGCCAGCCGCCAAGGCGCTCAGGAGCACAAAGAAGAAATCCCACAAGGTCCAGCGCGACACCCAGGACCCGTCGGCGCTGTCCACACCACCCGCGTGCAGCAAGCGCCAGCCGGGCGGCAGGTTCAGCACCGCCGAGGCCTTGTTGAAATCAACCGCCCAACCCGATGCGGGCAAAGTGCGCACATCGCCCACCACCCGGCTGTCGGCGCTCAAGCGGGCCGCGCCAGTGCGCACTTCCAGGCCATCGGGCCCAGGGGTTTTCAAGCGCGTGATAGATTGATCATCGTCGTTCAAGGAGGCCCGACCCAACACGCCCGGCGCGGCCAACTCAAGGCGAGAGGAACGCGACACGGTGCCGCTGATCTCATCGTGGACGGTGTAGCCCTGTCCATCAAAATCCAGCCAGAACTCGCGCGCGATGCTCAGGCGGTCGGGGTTGGGCACGGGGTTGCCGCGGCGCGTCTGCACCAGCTTCAGTGTGTCGCCTGGCCGCAGTCGGTAGGCAGGATAGGCGCGCCAGGGCTCAGGCATGGCCACCTGCTTGGGGTCCACCGACACGGCGCCTTCCACGCTCACCAGCCGGACGTCGTTGTGCGCCGCAAATGACCAGATCTCTTCAGGCGAGGCACCACCCTTGGGCAAGGTCAAGGCCTGCACCGGAGACATGAGCCGCGCCCGCAGTTCGATCGACCAGTTGCCCGGTCGTCCCTGCACCACCAGCTTGCCGCTGTCTTGCAAGCGCACCGGCAAGGGGCTGTCGATGGATTCGGCGACGAGGCCCGGCAGCATGGCCAGAGGCAGCTCGATCTCGCGCGCCTTGCCTGAGATGGCGATGTCGTAATGCGTGGTGACGCGCAAGGGCACTTGGTCATCCACCAGGCGCGTGGTGTGCACCGTGTGAGCATCCGTGTCTTGGGCCGCTTGTGGGGCTTGCTTCAACCACACGCGACCTTCAGCATCTGGGGCACGGCTGACCTGCGTGCCATCCACCCACAAGGCCACGCTGCCCACGCCCTTGGGCAGCTGCAGGTCTTGCGGCATGTCTTTCCAGGGGATGCTGCCTTCGAGCACATGGCGGCCAGGCTCCAGCAAAGCCACTGGGCGGCCGTCGTTCTCGGCCACCGGCATGGCGTGCCCGTTCGCCTTGACGTCCTGCGGCCAACGCGTGGCCTCGCCAGGCAAAACCACCCGCGAGGTCGCGCCAAACACCTGGACCTCAAAACGGAAGCTGGCGGCCTGCGTGCCTGCACGCAACTCCAACCACGAGGGCCAGACACAGGCCTGGGCCTGGTCGCCGTTGTAAGGCGGTGGGCACAGCAAGGCTTCATGGCCATGCATGGCCCAAGGCAGCCAGTCCTTCAATGCCGTCGGCACCTCGCTTTTGGCCAAAGGCGCCGCGATGGCCATGCCGCTCAAAAAAGCAGCCACCACGCCGATCGCTGACCTGGGAATGAAGTTCATGCCAACCCTTGTGTTGATTTGCAGCGGACTCTGCCATGAAATCACCGCGCCGACTTAGAGCGATTGTCAAAACGAAAGGCGTTTATCGACCACCATAAATATGGGACACTGGCGGGATTCATCCAACTCATTCAGGGCCGGGCATGCACCCAATTTCTTCCATTTTTTCATGGGTTCGCCCCGCTTCCTGCGCCTTAACGCTGCTGGCCAGCGGCGCGGTCATGGCGCAATCGTTGCCCACGCAGTACAGCATCACCACCGAGATGCCGGCCCCCTCGACCTTGCCCGATGCCGTGGCATACCGCCTGAACAACGCAGGCCAGGCGGCAGGCAGTGGCGTTTACAGGCAGGGCACCGTCACGCGGTTGGTGTTCATCAACGGCTGGCCAAGGCTGGTGACCACGGCGGTGGAACGGTCCATGGCAGTGAGCTGGATCAATGGCCAAGCCGCGCTGCTCAAGCCACTGGCCACCAATTCGGCCACCTCCATCGGCGACATCAACGACAGCGGCTGGATCGTGGGCGACTCATTCAAGTCCAGCACAGCCGCCAAGGGCTATGCCACGGTGTGGCGCAACGGGGTCGTCACCGACCTGGGCGCGGGTCTGGGTTCCGTGGCCCAACGGGTCAACTCGCAAGGCTGGGTGCTGGGCGTGCGGCCACTGACCACCTACAGCAACCAAGCCTTCGTGTGGCGCAACAACCGCATTGAAAACCTCGGCCTGCCACTTGGCGCGCCCCAGAACAGCACGAACTGCGTGGGCTTGACTGACGCAGGCACCGTCGCCTGCCGAACCCTGATCTCGGTGGGCCTTGACGGACAGGTCTGGCACACCCACCTGTGGAACAACGGCGTCTTCCAGGAGTTGACCTATCCCGGCGCCACCGGCGTCCTGGTCAACGCGGTCAGCCGCAACGGCATCATCGCCGGGACCATGGCACTGGCGGGTGATGTCAGCGCCCTCAACATGCCTGATCGCCCTTTCCTCTGGCGCGATGGCGTGTTCACCTTCTTGCCACGGATCACGGCGGGCTTCTACGCCAACATCCTGGCGGTGACCGACCAAGGCACGGTTCTGGCAGATCTGAACTCAGCCACAGGGTCCAGGCAAGAGATCTGGACGGCCACGGGCTCGGTCACCGTTTTGCCAGCCGGCTTGCGAGTGAACAGTGGCGATGCCGTGGTCCGCGTGCACGACCTGAATGACCAAGGCCAATTGCTGGCCGCGGTCAAGAAGGGCACTGGCGCCGAACGTCAGGTCTTGCTGACGCCGCTGCTGCCCTGACCATCGCCCAAGGGCGCCAACAAGGCGTCCAGGTCCGCCGCGCTGAACTTGGGCGTGGCGGCACCATCGCTGCCCAGCACCCCCTCGGCCAAAGCGGCCTTGCGTGATTGCAGCTCGAGGATGCGCTCCTCGATGCTGCCCTCCACCACCAGCTTGTAGACAAACACCGGCTGGTCCTGCCCGATGCGGTGGGCTCGGGCCGTGGCCTGCTCTTCCACCGCCGGGTTCCACCAGGGGTCGACGTGGATCACGGTGTCGGCGGCGGTGAGGTTCAGTCCCACGCCACCGGCCTTCAGGCTGATCAGCAGGATGGGCACCTCCTTGTTTTGAAAGCGCGCCACCACCTCGCCGCGCTTGGAGGGCGGCGTCTGCCCGGTCAGGGCCAACCAGGGCAAGTGCAGGGCATCCAGCTTTTGCTCGATCAGGCCCAGCATCTCGGTGAACTGCGAAAACACCAGCACGCGCCGGCCTTCGTCGACCAGCTCGGGCAGCATGTCCAGCAAGACTTCCAGCTTGGCGCGCTCCATCGTCTTGGGCGTCTGTTCACCCTTGAGCAGGTAGGGATCGCAACACACCTGCCGCAACTTGAGCAAGGCATCGAGGATGGTAATCTGTGCGCCCGCGAACCCTTTTCGCTGCATGACCCGGCGCACTTGCTCGTCGGCCGCCAAGCGCACGCTTTCGTAAAGATCGCGTTGGCGGCCTTGCAACTGCAAGCGCTTGATCACCTCGGTCTTGGGCGGCAGCTCGGTGGCCACGTCCTGCTTGCGGCGGCGCAGGATGAAAGGCCGCACGCGCTTGGCCAGCAATTCAGCCCGCAAGGTTTCGCCGCCGACTTCGATGGGCTTGCGCCACAGCCGGTGAAAGCTGCGCGAATCACCCAAAAAGCCCGGCATCAAGAAATCGAACTGTGCCCACAACTCGCCCAGGTGGTTTTCAAGCGGCGTGCCAGTCATGCACAGACGATGGCGGGTGTGCAGGCGCCGCACGGCCCGCGCGCTGTGGCTGGAGGCGTTCTTCACCGTTTGCGCCTCGTCCAGGATCACCAGGTGGAAGGGCTGGGCTTCCAGCACGCGGATGTCGCGCCACAACAGCGGGTAGGTCGTCAGCACAATGTCGTGCTCGGCCATCAGGGCAAAGTCATCGGCACGGCGGGGGCCTTGCAAGGTCAGCACGCGCAAGCCGGGCGCCATGCGTTGGGCTTCGGCCTGCCAGTTGAACACCAGGGACGTTGGCAACACCACCAGCACCGGCCGATCAAGCCGCCCGGCCTGCTGCTCGATGAGGATGTGGGCCAAGGCCTGCGCGGTCTTGCCCAGGCCCATGTCGTCGGCCAGGATGCCTGCCAGGTGGTGTTCGCGCAGGTATTGCAGCCACGCCACGCCATGCAATTGGTAAGGCCGCAGGGTGATGGTCAAGCCAGATGGCGCCTCCACCGGTCGGGGCTCGCCCGCCCCTTCCAGGCGCCTTGCCAAAGCGTGCAATCCAGCAGCGCCTTGCAGTTGCCAGGCGCCATGCACGCCTGCGCGCTCGGCCTGGGTGTCGAGCAGGCTCAATCGCAGATCGTCGATGCGGTGGGCATCCCAGGGAGACAGGCGAAGCGGCCCTTCGACCCGGCGAGGGTCGGTCAGCAGATCCAGCATGGCCCCCACGATGACCTTAAGTGGCGCCGCCAAAGCATGGATGCGCTTGCCACCGGGCGCGCGCAGAGAGATCAGGGCCAGATCATCGATGGCGGCCACCTTGTCGGCATCCAGCCAGCGCGCATCGCGCCGCAACAAGTTGGCCAGCAGGGGCGACAAGTCCAAGGTTTGGCCGTCAATCTCGACGCCCAGGGACAAGAGCCAGGAGCCTTCGCGCCGGGCCAGGCCCAGACCATCGGGCAAGGCAGCCCGGCCACGAAGGCGCGAGGCCACCTCCTTGCCCAGCACCTCGCCGGTTTCAGAATCGACGATCAGGCGCCAGGCCTCGACCGGCACGCTTTCATGCGCGAAGCCGGGGCGCACCACGACCGTCCAACCCTGGGCTTGGAGGCCGGGGGCCTGGTCGGCCCAGAAGTCGCCAAAGAACTCCTCCTGCAGCAAGGACCAGAGGTGGTCGTGTTCACCCTCAGCCTTGGCCATGCGCCATTGCAAGGCATCGGGCGGCAAAGGGTGAAACCCCAAAGCGCGGATGGTGTCCAGGGCATCGGCCTCGGCGCCCAGATCGCGCCGCATCGTGATGGGCAGACCTCCCGCGTGCATCAGCGGTTGGAGGGCTTTGGGGCGGCTGTTCAGCAAGGCCGTGGGCGCGGGCGTTTCCCAGCGCAAGCCATCATCCGTGGCGTAGGTCCAGTCAATGCGCGCCACGGTCACGGTGCCACCACGTGGGCCAAACAGTCCTGACGGCTTCATGCCCAGCAGGCCATCGCCCCGGGTCAAGGTCTGTAAGGTCAGGCGGGGCCGAAAATGCCCTTGAACTTCATCGCTGGCTGCTTGGACCGACGCCAGGAAGTCATCAGGAAGCGGCTCGTTGGCACTGGCCCGCAGCAAGGCCATCACGCGGGCAGCGTCTTCCCCCAGCAAGGGCGGCAGTTGCATCAGGGTGGCCTTGTCGGCCTGGCGGCGCAGTGCGTCCACCCAGGCCCGAACGGCCTCACTGCTGCTTGGACGGCTCACGGAACGGGCCCGATGTCAGGCGCGTGAAATGCACCTTCAGGGCCCCCAGATCGCCAAATTGAAGGGCCACGGCTTCATTCAAAGGCAAAGTGAAGCTGCCCATGTAAGAACCGGTGATCACCGCTTGGCCAGCGTGCAGGCCCTGCCCTCGGCTGCGCAAAAACTCCACCAGCCAGTACAGTGGCGACCTTGGCAAACCATTGGGGTGGCGCCCCTGTTGCAAGTGCTCAGCGCCAGACGCGTGGCGCACGCGGATCGCCAATTCAGTGGCCCCGCCTGCCCGCCCGGCGTCAACCTGCGGCCCCAGGAACAAGCCCTGGTTGACCAAACCGTCAGCCAGTTTTTCGGCAAAGCTGGCTTGAGCCGCTTCGGCAGGTGTGCAGCGGCTGTCGATCAACTCAAGGGCGATGTGCGTGCGCGCAATGGCGGCATCCACTTCGTCTGGGCGATAGGGCGTGGCCCGTGCGGGCAGGTCTTGGCCCAGGATGAAGGCCAACTCGGGCTCGACCAGCACCTGCCCCTCACGGGCAAAGACCGCACAGGGACTGGCCGTGTGAACCGTGTCGGCGTAGATGGGGGCGGCCGTCAACCGGCCCTCCTGGGGCAAGGCGCACTTCCACGCACCGATGCGGGCCTGAAGTTGTTGCGTGACCGCCGCCTGGATGTCAAAAGCCTCGCCCAGGGATTGAGGTCGGCAGGCCTGAGGCAGGCGCGTGCCTTGCTCACCTGAAGCACGGCGAGCCGCCAGGATGCGCGCTGCATCGAAAGCTTTTGAAAACGCGCCGGTCATGAGGACAAATCGATCCGGGCGCAGGTTCAGTGTTTGCTGGGCAAGAGCAGCGAGGCCGCGCCCGCCACAATGGCCACCACGCTCAACCAGGTGGGAATGGCCACGGTTTCCTTCTGACTCATGGACAACTCAATGGGGCCGATTTTGGCCGCCTGGTGCTCTTTGGTGTAACTCACGCCACCATAGACCAAACCCAGCGTGCCTGCCACGATCAACACCATGCCAATGACCTTGACTGGATTCATGCTTCAAACTCCCCCAATGGACGATGTGGTGCCAGAATTCAGCACAGGGCATCTTAACGCCGTATGCTTTCAGCACCCCGATGAAAACCTCTGATCAAGCCGTGAACACCCATCCCCAGCTTCTGGCCATCACCGAGCGAATCCGCCAGCGCAGTGCGATCACGCGTCAGCGTTATTTGCAAGGCATTGAAGACGCCGGAAAGTCCAACCAATCAGGGCGGGCGCAGTTGGGCTGTACGAACCTGGCCCATGGCTATGCCGCCGCCGAACCCGCCGACAAGATCTGGCTGCGCGAGCAGCGCAAGCCCAACATCGCCATCGTGTCGTCCTACAACGACATGCTGTCGGCGCACCAACCGCTGCAAGCGTTTCCTGAATGGATCAAGCAGGCCGCGCGCGAAGTCGGGGCCACCGCGCAGTTTGCCGGGGGCGTGCCCGCCATGTGCGATGGCGTGACGCAAGGCAGGCCCGGCATGGAGCTGTCCCTGTTCTCGCGTGATGTGATCGCCCTGTCCACCGCCGTGGCCTTGTCCCACAACATGTTCGACGCCGTGCTGTGCCTGGGCGTGTGCGACAAGATCGTGCCCGGCCTGTTGATTGGCGCCCTGAGCTTTGGCCACCTGCCCACCATCTTCGTGCCCGGCGGCCCCATGGGTTCGGGCTTGCCCAATACCGAAAAAGCCAAGGTGCGCCAGAAGTTCGCGGCGGGCGAGATCGGCAAAGAGGCCTTGCTGGAGGCCGAAGAAAAATCCTACCACTCGGCGGGCACCTGCACCTTCTACGGCACGGCCAACAGCAACCAGATGCTGATGGAGGTGATGGGCCTGCACTTGCCGGGCTCGGCCTTTGTCTCGCCCAACACGCCGTTGCGCGAAGCCCTGACACGCGAAGCCGCGCGCCGCGTGGCCAGCATCACGCACCTGGGTGGCAACCACATCCCGCTGGGCAAGGTCATCGATGAAGAAGCCATCGTCAACGGCATCGTTGGCCTGCTGTCCACGGGGGGCTCCACCAACCACACCCTGCACCTCGTGGCCATTGCCAGGGCGGCCGGTGTCATCATCGACTGGGATGACTTTGACGCCCTGTCCAACATCGTGCCGCTGCTGGCCCGCGTCTACCCGAATGGGTATGCCGACGTCAACGAGTTCCACATGGCAGGTGGCATGGCCTTTTTAATCCGTGAGCTGCTGGACGCCGGCTTGCTTCACCCCCAGGTGCTGACGGCCATGGGCCGGGGCTTGCACCACTACACGCAAACGCCCATGTTGCACAACGGGCAGCTCCATTGGCAAGCCGTGCCACCCGACAGCGGCAATGCAGCGGTGCTGGCACCCTTCGCAACGCCCTTTTCTCAAGATGGGGGCCTGAAGGTGCTGACGGGCAACCTGGGCCGATCGGTGATCAAGGTGTCCGCCGTCAAGCCAGAGCATCGCTTCATTGAAGCCCCCGCCGTGGTTTTTGACCAGCAGGAAGACCTGATCAAGGCCTACAAGCGCGGAGAGCTGGAACACAGCTTCGTGGCGGTGGTGCGCTTTCAAGGGCCGCGCGCCAATGGCATGCCCGAGCTTCATTCGCTCACGCCCACCCTGGCCAACCTGCAAGACAAGGGCTTTCATGTGGCCCTGGTCACCGACGGCCGCATGTCCGGTGCCTCGGGCAAGGTGCCTTCGGCCATCCACATCACGCCCGAAGTGCTGGCTGGTGGCCCCTTGGGCAAGGTGCGCGATGGCGACATCATCCGGCTGGATGCCGATGCGGGCACCTTGGCGGTCTTGGTCGATGAGGCAGAATGGGCAGGGCGTGAAGTCCCCGTGCATGATCTATCCGCCAACACCCATGGCAGCGGCCGCGAGCTGTTCAGCAGCTTCCGCCATGCCGTCACCGGCGCCGAGCAAGGCGCCATGTCTTTTGGTTTTGCCCCCATCCACCCATGAGCAATAAAAACCACATGCTGGCGGCCGTGATGCGCCTGAGTCCCGTGATCCCCGTGCTGGTGATCAACCGCACCGCCGATGCGGTGCCCATCGCCCGTGCTTTGCTCGCGGGCGGCTTGAAAGTTCTTGAAATCACCTTGCGCACCCCCAACGCGCTTGAAGTGATCGAGACCCTGGCCCGCGAAGTGCCCGAAGCCGTGATCGCCGCAGGCACCGTGACCACCGTCAAGCAGTGGGATGACGTGGCGCGCGCTGGGGCTCAATTTGCCGTCTCGCCAGGGCTGACGCCAGCCTTGGCCCAGTTCGCCCAGAAGGCGGCCATTCCACTGCTACCAGGGGTGGCCACGGCCAGCGAGTTGATGACCGCGATGGACGCGGGCTTCGAATGCTTCAAGTTTTTCCCGGCGCAGCAGGCCGGTGGCGTGGCCATGCTCAAGGCCTTGGCCGGGCCATTCGCCGACGCGCTGTTTTGCCCCACCGGCGGCATCACGGTCGAAACAGCCCCCGGCTTCCTGGCTCTGCCCAACGTGGCTTGCGTGGGCGGTTCATGGCTGGCCCCAGCCTCCGTGGTGGCGGCTGCCGACTGGTCGGCCATCGAGGTGCTGGCCCACGCCTCCAGCGGGTTGGGACGACTGACCTGCTAGGCCGCCATCAAGCAGCCACAAGCAATGTCTCGGCAAAGGGCCAGTCTTCGTCAAGCCATTGGCCAGCCGAGGTGAACCCCGCCCAGGCGCCCATCGCCAGCACATCGGCCGCCAGATACTTGCGGCTGATTTCAGTCCAAATGGTTTCGCCCGCTTGAAACTCAACCGTCAGACCAGCGCCCGGGATATGGACTGACTGCTGCACGCATGAACGGATGTGCATCTCGATGGCACTGGTGTCGACATTGAAGCGGGCCTCGTGCTGGAAGCGCCGCAAATCGAAGTTGGCCCCCAGCTCACTGTTCATGCGCACCAGCAGATTCAGGTTGAATGCTGCCGTGACCCCCAGGGGATCATCGTAAGCGTCGACCAAAGCCTGCTTGGGCTTGACCAAGTCCGTGCCTAGTAACAAGCCATCGCCCGGGCGCATCACTTTGCGGACTTCAGCCAGGAATCGCTGAGCCTCCGGCCGAGGAAAATTGCCAATGGTGCTGCCCAGGAACAGCACGAGCATGGGTGCATCGCCCTGGCGCAAGGACACCATTTGCTGTAGCCCGGGCAGGTACTCACGCTCAATGCCCCGAACCTTGACGCCGACGATGTCACTCAAGGCCTGGCTGCATTGGGCCAGGGCCGTGGCCGAAATTTCAATCGGATAGTAAGTGCAAGGCTGCCGCTGCGCGCAAGCTTCCAGCACCCAGCGGGTCTTTCGACCATTGCCACTGCCCAACTCGACCACCGTGTCCACCCGGCCCAGCGCCGCCAACACATCGGGAACATGCTGTTTGATCAAGCGTTCATCGGCGCGGGTCAGGCCGTATTCAGGCAAATGCGTGATGACCTCGAACAAGGCCGATCCGACCGCGTCGTACAGGTACTTGGACGGCAAGGTCTTCTGGGGCGACTGCGTCAGGCCCCCATAGACATCGGTGGCGAACGCATCGGTCTGGGCGGCAGCGGATGTGGTGGGATGGGCCATGCCAGTCTTTCGTGGGTAGGGTGGAGATCAGGCCGCGCTGACGCAACGCAGGCCCGCGTAGACATGCTGATAATGCGGTTGAAACCAGTTTCGGAACGAGGGCCTGAGCATGCAGGCGGCAGTCCGGGGTGAGCCGCCCTTCAGGACGAAGTGCTGCCCATCGAAGAAGTCCTGGGAGTAGCCTGGGTAGAAGGGGAAGGCCTCGAAGCCATCGGCCGGCGCGAACACACTCGATGTCCACTCCCAGCCATTGCCAAACATCCCGGCCACGCCAAAGTCGCTGACTTGCTGCGCGGCCTGAACTGGCTCTGGGTCCCAGCGGCGGAAATCGGCATTGCACTGTCCGGCGCCAACCGAGGGCCGACAACCCACGGCGGCCCGCATCCACTGAGCTTCAGTCGGCAAGGCTTTGCCAGCCCAACGCGCATACGCGCTGGCCTCGGCATGGCTGATGTACACCGGCCAATCCAGGGGCAAAGGCAATTCATGGTGCATGGTGCGCAGCAACCAGCCATCATCCCGGTCGCAGCGCCAGAACACAGGCTGCCTGATGCCTTGGTTTTCTCGCCAGACCCAATCTCGGGGCGTCCAGAAATCGGCTCGCTCATACCCGCCATCGGCCATGAAGGCCAGGTACTGGCCATTGGTGACCATGTACTGGTCGATGGCAAAAGCGGGCACGTCGACCTCCTGCGCCGGGAACTCGTTGTCCCAGCCAAAGGCCTGCTCGTTGCTCCGACATTCACCCAAGACCACGCTGCCCGAGGGGATGTTGACCATGCTGGCGGGAGGCCTTGCCAAAACAGGCGCCACTGCGGGCATGGCCGCCTCTTCGCGCCAGGCGCCTAGCGGCAGACGATGCAGCATGTAGGCCAGTGTCTCGGCGTGCATCAGTCGGTGCTCAATGGCCACGTTCAGCAAGCAGGCAGCGTCAAAGTGGCGTTCGCCGCCGCTTGCCCACGGGCCCGGCGAGCTCATCGGCAAGGTGGTGATGAGTTCGTCCAGTGCTTCGCGAACCGATTGGCGGTAGGCATGGATGGCCAACAAATCGGGCCAGTCAGTCGGCACATCTTGCGGCAAACCGGTGCCCACGGGGTCAATCCCAAACGCGAATAACTGGTTGTAACCTGAGTTGACCGAGGCCACTACCGCCCGCCTGTGGGTCAACAGGTTCCAGTCAAAAGCTTCCAGGTGCCCCAGGTAGAAGATGATGCGGTGCCGCTCGGCAATGGGCCGTTGGTACAGCACCCCGGGTTGAAGGCTGTCGAACAAGGCATCGGTGATACCCCGGGCCTCATGCCAGCGTGCCAGAAGCTGTGGCCGAACGTCGGGGCGATCAAGGGCAATCGGTTCTTCGCGGTTCATGACAAATCAGCAGGCTCGGATGGAGCCCACGATAACCGAAGTACAGTTGCACAGTCGATGACAGGGGTCATCAGGAGCAAAACATGAAAGCCATCTGGAACGGCGTGATCGTCGCCGAAAGTGACGACATCGTGGTGGTTGAAGGCAACCATTACTTCCCCGAGAGCGCGCTCAAGCGCGAGTACGTGCTGTCCAGCAATCGACGTACCATGTGCTCGTGGAAGGGTGAGGCCAGCTACTACACCTTATTCGTGGATGGCAATGCCAACCAGGACGCAGTCTGGTTCTACCCCGACCCCAAGGAAGCCGCCCAAGAGATCAAGGGCCGCGTGGCCTTCATGCGCGGCGTCTCGATCGAAGAGTGAAGCTCAGGCGGCCAGGGCCTTCTTGCCTGAAGGTACCTCGACCGGCTCGGTCTCCCGCCATTTGATCGAGCACCCGATGCTGGGGTACTGGTCGCCAGGGCCATAGCCGTAGTAGGCGATCAGGCGCATGGCGTCGAACAACTCGCGAGGGGCGTCTTCAGGTGCGGGTTCGCGGCCCGAAGCGTCCAGGCGTCCACGGTAGTGCAGGCAGCCGCCGCCATCAAAGGCGTAAAAGTCAGGCGTGCAAACGGCACCATAGGCGCGCGCCACGTCTTGCGTGTCGTCATGAAGGTAGTGGAAAGGGAAATCCATATCGGCAGCGATGCGCTGCATGTTCTCAAAGCTGTCGTCCGGGTAGGTGGACTCGTCGTTCGAGTTGATGGCGATGGTGTTGACGCCCAATGGCAGCAACTCGCGGGCATCGCGGATGATGCGCGGCAACACGGCCTTCACATAGGGGCAGTGGTTGCAGATGAAGATGACCAGCGTGCCATGGCGGCCAGACAACTCCTTGAGCGTGTGCATCTTGCCGTCCACCCCCCTCAGGCGAAAGGGTGCAGCGTGCCAGCCAAGGTCAGCAATGGGGGTCGTCACAGCCATGAATATCTCCTTAACTCGTCGGTTGACAATTAAGCGGCCATGCGCAGATTGAGCACATGGTCAGCGATTCGGGCGATGTCGGTGAACACGCCGTCAGGATGGGAATCTTCAATGGGTTGTCCGCCGTTATAACCGTAGGGAACGGCCCAGGCAGCCACGCCAGCACGCTGAGCGGTCTCCACGTCAATTGAGGAGTCGCCCACATGCGCTGTGTGTGATTTATCCACATTCAGCGCTTCAAGGCAATACTCAATCACCAATGGATGGGGTTTTTTTTCTGCCAGGCTGTCCCCGCCCAGGACGATCTGAAAGAAGGGGGCGAGGCCGGTCACCTCCAGCACCTTGTGAGCAAAGCGCACTTCTTTGTTGGTGACGCAGGCCAAACGCACCCCAGCGGTGCGCAGGCGCTCCAGGCCTTCCAGGCAACCCGGGTACAACTGGCTGTCGGTGCCGGTGGTGTCGTTGTAGTGCCGCTCAAAACAGTGCATGACGGCTTCGACGTCCAGGGTGTCCACCAGGGACTCACCCGCTTGCTTGGCCTGCTTGAGCAAGCCCTTCATCAGCTCGCGCGTGCCGTGGCCGATCAGCTTGGTGACATCGCCCAAAGGGCGCCGTGGCAAACCGATTTCGGCCAACGTGCGGTTGGCCGCCTCGGCGATCTCGGCTGCGGTGTCCACCATGGTGCCGTCCAGGTCGAAGGTGATGAGTTGAATGGTCATTTTTGGGGCGTGCACAAGCACGGTTAACGCATCTGCGCGCGGCGGATTTCCATCAGGCGCAGGATCATGGGGGTGAGGATGAGCTGCATGGCCAGGTCCATCTTGCCGCCAGGCACCACGATGGTGTTGGCGCGTGACATGAAGGAGTCGCCGATCATGGACAGCAGGTAGGGGAAGTCGATGCCACGCGGGTTGCGGAAGCGGATCACCGTCATGCTCTCACCAGCGGTAGGCACATCGCGGGCAATGAAGGGGTTGGAGGTGTCGACCACCGGCACGCGCTGGAAGTTGATGTCGGTTTCGCCAAATTGGGGGCACACGTAGTGCACGTAATCGTGCATGCGGCGCAGGATGGTGTCGGACACGGCCTCTTTGCTGTAGCCGCGAAATTTGGTGTCGCGGTGGATCTTTTGGATCCACTCCAGGTTGATGATGGGCACCACGCCGATCTTCAGGTCAACGTGGCGCACCAGGTCAACCTCGTCGGTCTTGACACAGCCGTGCAGGCCTTCGTAGAACAGCACGTCAGTATCGACAGGGGTGTCCGACCAGGGCGTGAAAGTGCCGGGTTCTTGCTGATAGGGCACGGCTTCGGCTTCGTTGTGCAGGTAGTAGCGGGTTTGGCAGCGGCCGGTTTCGCCATAGGCCTGGTACTGCTTGCCCAGCATCTCCCACTCGTTGGCCTTGGGGCCAAAGTGGCTCAGGGCAACGCCTTCGCGCTCGTACTCGGCCACCCTCACCTTCATCTCTGTGCGCGAGTAGCGGTGAAACGCGTCGCCTTCAATCACGGCCGGGGTGATCCCCTCGCGCCGAAAGATGGTGTCAAAGGTGCTTTTGACTGTGCTGGTGCCAGCGCCGCTGGAGCCGGTCACCACGATGATGGGGTGTTTGCGAGACATGTCGAATCACCCGATCAGGCTTGAGGTTGAACGAACAGCGAGCGCGTCTTGAACAACTGCCACGACACGTTTTCGTGCGGATCGGCGTGGTAACTGACGATGCGGTCGACCTCTTCCTTCGAACCCAGGATGACAGGCACGCGTTGGTGCAAGGTGTCGGGCACAACCTCCAGCAGATCGTGCGTGCCATTGACGGCACGACCACCGGCCTGCTCCACCAGCAAGGCCATGGGGGCGGCTTCGTACATGTGGCGCAAGCGGCCTGCCTTGCGCGGTTCGCGCTCATCGCGCGGGTACATGAACACACCACCGCGCGTCATGATGCGGTGCACCTCGGCGACCATGCTGGCCACCCAGCGCATGTTGAAGTCCTTGTGGCGCGGGCCGGATTCACCGGCGATGCATTCGGCCACGTAGCGTTGCACGGGCTTTTCCCAGAAGCGCTGGTTGGACGCGTTGATGGCGAACTCGCGCGTGGTCACGGGGATGCGCACCTCGGACTGGGTCAGCACCCAACGGGCCGGGCCATCGCCGTGCAGGGTGGTGCGGTCGAGGGTGAACATCTGCACGCCCTGGCGACAGGTCAACACCATCACCGTGCACGGGCCATACAGCACATAACCGGCGGCCACTTGCTGTTGCCCGGGTTGCAGAAAGCCCATTTCACCTGGGGTGGTGCCGCGGTAAGGATGCGGCAGCACCGAGAAGATCGTGCCCACCGAGATGTTGGCTTCGATGTTGGACGAACCATCCAGCGGATCAAACACCACCAGGTAGCGCCCCTGGTTGCCATGCTCGTCGGACACGAAAGGCATCTCGTGCTCTTCACTGGCCCAACCGGCCACGTGCGGGCAAGCGGCCATCGCCGCCGACAGCACATCGTCGGCCATCACGTCCAGCTTCTTCTGGTCTTCACCTTGCGAGTTGCTGGACGACGCCAGGCCATGGGCCCCCGCCAAAGCACCCTGCGCCGCAACCTCGCTGATGGCCGCGCAAGCCTGCGCGATGGTCAGCAAGGTTTCGCTCAAAGCCTGGGCCACATCGGGCGGCATGCCCGACAGGTTCAAGGCCAAGGCTTCGGTCAGTTCCACAACTGGCGTGGTGTTCATGGTGGGGGTTCTCTGTGAGTTGTTATGTGGGGGCTCGAACGAAAGATCGTTCGATCAAGTCGTGGGCACGGCGAACAGGCGGCTGGATCGGATGTCGGCCACTTCGATGGTGGTCAAGTCATCGCGGGTCAGCACGCGGTTGCGGTCTTCGAACAGGCGGCTGGCCTGGCGCAGGCGGGCGCGGTCCAGGGCATTGCGAACGCTGCGGGCGTTGGCAAAGTGGGGTTGTTCCAGGCGGCGGCCCAGGTAGTCGTCGAAGGCTTCACGCGCGCCTTCGCCAAAGGTGTAGTGTTGCTGGCCCAGCATCTTGTCAGCGATGCTGAGCAGCTCGGGCGTGGCGTAGTCGGGAAAGTCCAGGTGGTGCGCAATGCGGGATGACATGCCCGGGTTGCTCTGGAAGAAGTTGTCCATGCGGTCCTTGTAGCCCGCCAGGATCACGACCAGGTCGTCGCGCTGGTTCTCCATCACCTGCAGCAGGATCTCGATGGCCTCCTGCCCGTAGTCGCGCTCGTTCTCGGGTTTGTAGAGGTAGTAGGCCTCGTCGATGAAGAGCACGCCACCCATGGCCTTCTTGAGCACTTCCTTGGTCTTGGGCGCCGTGTGGCCGATGTACTGGCCGACCAGGTCGTCACGCGTCACGGCCACGAGGTGGCCTTTGCGCACATAACCGAGGCGGTGCAGGATTTCGGCCATGCGCAAGGCCACCGTGGTCTTGCCCGTGCCAGGGTTGCCCGTGAAGCACATGTGCAACGACGGGCTCTGCGCCGACAGGCCGAAGCCTGCGCGCAGCTTGTCGATCACCAGCAGGGCCGCGATGTCGCGGATGCGGGTCTTGACCGGGGCCAGGCCCACGAGGTCGCGCTCCAGCTCGTCCATCACATCATCGATGCGGCTTTGGGCCAGCACCTCGGCCACGGTGCGTGGCACAGGGGCCTGGATGGCTTCAGAGCTGACGGCCGCCACAGGTGTTGCAGCCACGGTCTCTTCAGCCGCAGCACGGGCCGTGCTGCCAGGGATGGTGTAGAGCGGCGCGTTCATGGTCAGTCGCTGTAGCGCTCGCCTTCGGGCTCACCAAGCGCATAGGCGCTCATGGTGTAGCGCACCGAGCGGCCATCGACTTCATGGCGCTCCAGGCGGAAGCCAGGTTCCTTCTTGGGGCGGTTGACGATGAAGCTCATGGCGATGGTCTCAACGCCACGGGTGGAGTCAAAGGCCATCAGCCGGATGTAGTGGCCACGCCCGAAGGTGTCGCGGCAGGCCTTCAGTTCGGTCATGACGCCAGCGGCATCCTTCAGGTCGAACATGGGGTTGCCGTACATCTCCCAGTAGGTGTTGCGGGGGTGTGGATCGTCGGTGTATTCCACGCTCCAGGCGTAGCCCTTGCGCAGGCCGTATTCGATCTGCAGCGCGATCTCTTCGTCGGTCAAATCGGGCAGGAAGCTGAACTGGCCTTGCGTGAGGCGGCCGGTGGGGTTGGTCATCATGGTGTGGTTCTCCTTGCCCAGCTTTAGTTGGAAACGCCAGGCGTCACGGCGTAGTCGGACGTGTCGGTCGAGGCGTAGTTGAAGGTGATGTCACCCCAGGTGTCGAGCGCCTGCTTGAGGGGGGTGCAGAACTGCGCGGCCTTGCGCAGGATGTCCGGACCTTCGCCCAGAAGGTCGCGGCCTTCGTTGCGCGCCTTGACGATGCATTCCAACGCCACGCGGTTGGCAACCGCGCCAGCCTGGATGCCTGCGGGGTGGCCGATGGTGCCGCCGCCGAACTGCAAAACCACGTCATCACCGAACAGGTGGATCAGCTGGTGCATCTGGCCGGCATGGATGCCGCCCGAAGCAACTGGCATGACCTTCTTCATGTCGGCCCAGTCCTGGTCGAAGAACAGGCCGCGCGGCAGGTCGGTGTGGGTGTAGCTGTCGCGGCAGACGTTGTAGTAGCCCTGCACGGTCATCGGATCGCCTTCCAGCTTGCCCACGGCGGTGCCGGTGTGCAGGTGGTCGCAACCGGCCAGGCGCAGCCACTTGGCGATCACACGGAAGCTGACGCCGTGGTTCTTCTGGCGCGTGTAGGTGCCATGGCCGGCACGGTGCATGTGCAGGATCATGTCGTTCTTGCGGCACCAGTTGGACATGGACTGGATGGCCGTGTAGCCGATCACCAGGTCAACCATGACGATGACCGAGCCCAGGTTCTTGGCGAACTCGGCGCGCTCGTACATGTCTTCCATGGTGGCGGCCGTCACGTTCAGGTAGCTGCCCTTGACCTCGCCGGTGGCGGCGCTGGCTTTGTTCACGGCGTCCATCACGAAGAGGAAGCGGTCACGCCAATGCATGAAGGGTTGCGAGTTGATGTTCTCGTCGTCCTTCATGAAATCGAGGCCGCCCTTCAGACCTTCATAGACCACACGGCCATAGTTGCGGCCCGACAGGCCCAGCTTGGGCTTGGTGGTGGCGCCCAGCAGCGGGCGGCCGAACTTGTCCAGGCGTTCGCGCTCGACGACCAGGCCGGTCGGTGGGCCCTTGAAGGTCTTCACGTAAGCCACGGGCAGGCGGATGTCTTCCAGGCGCGCGGCCTTTAGCGGCTTGAAGCTGAACACGTTGCCGATCAGGCTGGCGGTCAGGTTAGCGATGGAGCCTTCTTCGAACAGGATCAGGTCGTAGGCCACGTAGGCGAAGTACTGGCCCGGGTTGTTGGGCACAGGCTCGACCTTGTAGGCCTTGGCACGGTAGCTGTCGCAGGCGGTCAGGCGGTCGGTCCACACCACGGTCCAGGTGGCGGTGGACGACTCACCGGCCACGGCAGCGGCGGCCTCGATGGCGTCAACGCCTTCTTGAGGGGTGATGCGGAACAGACAGAGAACGTCGGTGTCCTTGGGTTGGTAGTCCGAATCCCAGTAACCCATCTGGCGGTACTTGAGCACGCCAGCGCTGTAGCGCTTTTTCTGGTCGGTGATCTGATCGGCGTTCACGACGCCGGCTTCCACTGGTTTGTTCATGTTGAATCCTCTGTGGGAATGGAGAAAAAGCGAAAAAACGAAAGGGGTTGAACTCAATGTATGACCCACCTCAAATAAGGTAAATTCAGTTATTCTTTGAATTCACTTAAGGAATTGCTTAATGAGAAGCGTGACTTTTAGGCAATTAAGGGTCTTCACGGAGGTCGCCAGGCAGCTCAGCTTCAGCCGTGCGGCCGAGGTTTTGCACCTCTCGCCCCCTGCGGTGACCATGCAGGTCAAGGAGCTGGAAGGCCATGTCGGCATGCCCCTGTTTGAGCGCCAGGGCCGCAACATCCAGCTGACCATGGGGGGCGAGTACTTCCTGGTCTACGCCAAACGTTTGCTTTCAACTTTGAAGGATGCGGACAACGTCATGGCCCGGTTCAAGGGGGTGCAGACGGGGGTGTTAACCATTGGTCTGATCAGCACGGCGGGTTATTTCCTGCCGCAGTTGCTGGCGCGATTTCGCGCTGAACATCCTGGGGTCGACGTCAAACTGGACGTGACCCGCGACATCACCAAGCTGATGGCGCGCATGCACAGCAATGAAATCGACTTGGCGGTGATGGGCCGCCCACCCAAGGAATACGCCATGCGCGCCGAGCCTTTTGCGGGCCATGCCATGGTGTTCGTTTGCCCGCCTGGACACCCCTTGCTGGGGGTGGGGCACCCGCCGCTCAATACGCTGATGAACCACCCGATCATCGCGCGCGAGGTGGGCTCCGAGGTTCGCGAGGTGCTGGACGCCTATTTGAAGCACCACCAGATGGCGCCGCGCATCGGCATGGAGATCGCCAGCAACGAAACCATCAAGGCGGCGGTCACAGCAGGATTGGGCATCGGCTTTTTGTCGCTGCACGCGGTAGCACCAGAGTTGCGAAACGGCCTGCTGCACTTGGTGGACTTTGAAGGCACGCCCCTGAGGCGCACCTGGAACATCGTGCACGAGGTGTCGAAGGTGCTTTCGCCCGCCGCCGAGGCCTTTCGCTACTTCGTGCTGGAACACGCGGAAAAAATCATGGGCGCGCAGGATTCGACCTCGCCAGCGCCCGACGCGGCATAATCTGACAATCGCTTCGATCACATCCCACCCACCTCTCTTGAAGGAAAACACCATGACTCGTGAAGTCGTTTTTGTGGGCGCCGCCCGCACCGCCATCGGCACCTTTGGTGGCTCGCTCAAGGACGTGCCCCCGGCCGATCTGGGCGCGCTGGTCATCAAGACCGCGATGGAACGTGCTGGCGTGCAGCCCAAGGACGTGGGCCACGTGGTGCTAGGTCATGTGATCCCCACCGTGCCGCAAGACGCCTACATCAGCCGCGTGGCCGCGCTGAACGCCGGCGTGCCGCAAGAAACCCCCGCTTTCAACGTGAACCGCCTGTGCGGCTCGGGTCTGCAGGCCATCGTGTCGGCCGCCCAGTCCATCTTGCTGGGTGACTGCGACGTGGCCATTGGCGCTGGTGCTGAATCCATGAGCCGTGGCGCTTACCTGGTCACCAGCAACCGCTGGGGCGCGCGCATGGGCGACGTCAAGATGCTGGACTTCGTGCTGGGTGCGCTGCAGGACCCGCGCATGCACATCCACATGGGCATCACCGCGGAAAACGTGGCCGCTCGCTACGACATCACCCGCGAGCAGCAAGACGCCTATGCGGTGCAGTCGCAGCAACGCGCTGCCAACGCACAGGCCGCCGGTTACTTCAAGGAACAGATCGTTCCCGTCGAGATCAAGACCCGCAAGGGCGTGGTGCTGTTCGACACCGACGAAGGCGTCAAGGCCGACACCACCGTCGACGCGCTGGGCAAAATGAAACCCGCCTTCAAGAAGGAAGAAGGCACGGTCACCGCCGGCAACGCCTCCACCTTGAACGACGGCGCGGGTGCCGTGGTGATGGCCTCGGCCGAGAAGGCCAAGCAACTGGGTCTCAAGCCCCTGGCCCGCCTGGTGTCCTATGGCCACGCCGGTGTCGAGCCCGAGTACATGGGCATCGGCCCCGTGCCCGCCTCCAAGGCTGCGCTGGCCAAGGCCGGCCTGACCGTGGCCGACCTGGACGTGATCGAGTCCAATGAAGCCTTCGCCGCCCAGGCCTGCGCCGTGTCCAAGGAAATGGGCTTCCCCAACGAGAAGACCAATCCCAATGGCTCAGGCATCTCGCTGGGCCACCCCGTGGGCGCCACCGGTGCCATCCTGGTGACCAAGGCTTTGTACGAGCTGCAACGCATCAAGGGCCGCTATGCCCTGATCACGATGTGCATTGGCGGCGGCCAAGGCATTGCGATGATCATCGAGCGCATCTGATGACGGCGCTTTGACTCGCTGAAGTCATGCTTTGAAAAGCCCGAGTGCGCCCCGCCCCTCGGGCTTTTCTCATGGGGCCTTGGCTTTTTTGGGGGTTTTGCGCTTGACGGCTTTGGGCTTGGGCAATGGCAAGGCATCGGCTGTGGCCTGGAACACGCGCTGCAACAGGTATTGATCGTCGATCTCGTCGCCAAGGCGAAAGTACATTTTGGCGCCTGGATAAGGTGGGTGCTCGGACACGGTGCCCAGCACGGCCTTGCCTTCGGCCGTGGGTTTGACGAACAGGTGGTTGTCGCACACGAACGCGATGACCTTGCCGTCCAGGTAGAGGGCGTACTCGCCGAACATTTTCTTGTGCGAGAGGCGGCCGCCCAGGTTCGATTGCTCGCAGATGTAGTCGACGAAGCTTTGGTCGGTAGCCATGGACTTGCCTCAGGGTGATGGTGGGCGCAGCAAGCGCGATTGCGCTGACCGCAAGAGTGCTTCAGAGTAGTAGCGATGAAAGCCCTTGAGCGCGTGGAACTCCAGGCCGTAGCGCGTTTCGCCAGAGCTTCGATCCACCTTGGGCAAGAAGGCGGAGCCAAAATACAAGCGCGTTCCCCCGGGATGGGCGACGTCATCCGCGTCGCTCATCAACCACGACCGGGTGCGTCCCAGGAAATCGCAAAGCAGCAACTGGTTCTTGCTTCGCCCCTCCACGCTCCAGGCCGCAAAGGATTGGGTGTCTCCGGCCGCCAATTGCCTGGCCTGTTGGTCTGTCGAGGGCTTTGAAACGAGGGTCGACAGGATGAAGCGCTCAAGCTTGAACAAGGGGGTGGTATAGAACGCTTCGACAAACTCGGCGTGAGACACGGCACGCGGCACGTCCACGCAAAAGCAGTCCGTGTACACGCCTTGCTGCTGGTAAGAAGCCAGCAGCGCATTCGCGGGCAGAAGGCCTGGCCTGACGGCACCCATCATGGTCAGCCAGGGATCTCGGGCTCGACCAACTGGATGAGCAAGGCCAGCGATTCTTGCCACCCCAGGTAGCAACCCTCGGCGGGGATGATGGCGGGAATGCCTTCTTGCACCACGCTCATCTCGGTGCCGCAAGACACGGCCTTCAGCGTGACCGTGGTCTGCATCTCGCCGGGCAAGTTCGGGTCGTCGAACACGGCGGTGTAACGCAGGCGCTCGTTGGGCACGAGCTCCAGGTACTTGCCGCCAAATGAGTGGCTGTTGCCCGAGCTGAAATTGGTGAACGACATCTTGTAGCCGCCGCCCACCTTGGCATCCATCTCGTGGACCTTGCCAGTGAAGCCATGCGGAGGCAACCACTTGGCCATGGCATTGGCATCCAGGAAGGCGCGGTAGAGGCGTTCGGGCGTGGCGCGAATGACGCGGTGCAGACGGACGGTGTTGGTGGTGGACATGGTCAATCACTCCTGAAATCTGAAAGCGAGGACGGCCCTCTTAAGCACGACGAAGAAGCTTGCTCGAAATCGACATGACTCGCTCGCGCCCAAACCATCATGACGCCTGAGCCTTGCGCAGCTTCTGGTATTCGAAGGTCCCGATCGCGCCCTGAGCGTAGTAATACAAAAAGACCACCGACAGGAAGCCGCCGCTGAATTTTCCCGTCTCGGCCACGATCACGATCTTGGACACAATGAAATACCCGAGCATGGCCACGGCACAGACCCGGCTGCGGCGATGGATGCCGAAAGTCAGCCCAAGGATGAGAACAACGTCGATCATCTGCCAAGGCGTGAAACCTGCCAGGCTGGTGCCATTCATGGCGATCACCGTGAAAACCAGGGTGACGGCGGCAGACAGGAGCCCGGCGAACACCGCGTTCTTGATCTTCTTGAGCACCTTGTCTGGCACCACCGGCTCCGCGGGCTTGAGTTGAACGTCGGCGAGCGGTGGGGAATAGGGATTCTCTGTCATGGGCCCTAAAGGGTAGATGGGTGAAGGTGCACAGCAAGCCACAGGGCCCCGTCCGAAGTGCGCTCAACGGTGTGCGACACGCCGGCCGGCAGGAACAGGTGATCGCCCGCCTTGAGTGACACGGACTCGCCAGCCACAGTCACCATGGCCTCGCCTTGAAGCAGCAGCACCCACTCGTCCTGCGTCTGAACATAGGTTTGCGGCGTGATGCTGGAGGAGCTGACGATCCGCTCCACGTGCAGGTTCTTGTGGCGCAGGATGGTGTCAAACCGCTCGCCATCGGCCGGTGGCCTTACGTCGGCGAAAAGGTTGTCAACGGGCGCGACCATCACCTTGCCACTTCCAGGTTCTTGATGAGAAAACCCACAATCAGGTCATTCACTGTGCGGGTGGTCTGCGCCCTGTTAAAGCCCGGCGGATCAGAGATCAAATCCTCCGCCAGGCCACTCAGATTGTGCGGCAAAGGCGACAGCAGCGCGCCATGGCCTGCATTTTCCAAGTGCACCAATGACTCGCAACTCCTGCAGGCTTTCAAGACGGCATCGCTGTGAAACTTCGGGATCAACCAACGGTCCTTCTGGACTGAGATGATGCCCAGCTTCACCTTGGGATGGCTCAAGGACGCCAGATCAAAGTCCGCCGCAAGCGGCACCCCGGCCACCACCGCCTTGATGCGCGGATCACTGTGCTCGTACCAGGTCTCGTCCGAGAACCTCAAGCCGATGACCCAACTTGCCACGGCCACCTTCATCCCGTCGAGCGGACCGTTGGTCAATCGGGTGATGAGGCCCACGCAAGTCTGGAAGTCCTCGACCATGTTGGCCTGGCAATGCTGCTTGAACCTGGCCGGAGACCAACGTCCACCCGCCAGTGAGAGCGCCGTGTGCCCACCGGCCGACATGCCATACATGCCCACGCGGTCGAACTGAAGCAACGGCGAGAATGTCGGGTTCTTGGACACGGCATCAATGGCCTTGGACACCTCCAGCGGCCGACGCTTCCAACTGGCCGGCCCAGGCTCCCAGCCATTCTTGTCGTTGTCCTGGTAGTGTTCGGGCAGGGCCACGACAAACCCGGCCCTCACCAATGCCCGGGCAATGTCCAAGTACACCCAGGGCGATGCCGACGAGCCGTGCGAAATGACAACCAAGGCCCCATTGCCTTTGATGGGCGCGGCATCGACCGCCACCCGCAAGGAAACCTCACCACGCTTGACATCCTGCTCTGCGGCATCGGTGGGGAAGAAAACCGTGACAGGGCCGGCCGCTTCAGATTCCGGCCACTCCACCAGGCCCACCTCGGCGTTCGACGCGAGGCAAACGGCGTGGAGCAAGAAAGCTGTAATGACCCGGCGCATTTTCTTCATAGATTGGCCTTGGACTTGATTGCAGGCATGCCGTGCCCCACATAGCGTGCGGCTTTGACAAAGACCCGGTCGATCGCGCGAAGGGCCACGTCGTTGTAGTGGCGCCCGGCTGGGCTTTGCAGAAAGTCGACGTAGCGATCAAAGGTCTCGTCATTGACGCTTTCGTACGTGCTCGCCGACAAGGCCAGCATCATCCCCTCAAAGCTCTCCTGCAGCTTTGGTCGCGGCTGTTCCAGCGCCGCGCGCATCGCCTTGACTTGCGGTTTCTGCCCGGCCGACGACACCTTGGCCAAGCCCTCTTGCATCCCGATGGCCGTGTTGATGATGATGTCAACGCTGGCCTCTGCCGCACGGGTGGCAACCGTGAAGCGCTTCAACAACGCCAGCCTGTCAGCCGTGGCGCTTGAAAGCACCATCGCGCCAGCTTGCACCCGGGCCTGGGGATCGGCCATGACGCCCAGGCAGGCAGAGCACAGGTGCAGGGGCGAGTAAGCGGCGGCGAACGCCTGGCCGAGGCTCTTCAACTCGTCCGGTGAAATCTTCGCGGCCGACCTTTCCGCGGTGGCGGCCAGACCCACCTCCATTTGCGGTCCGATGGAGCCCAGCTGCTCGCACAGGCCGGACTTTCGCATCAGCCCTTCGGCCACGGACTTGGCCACCTGAGACATGGCCGCGCCATGTAAACCCAGCAATGCCAGACAGAACGCGAACGCGCGAACAGTCTTTGAAACCATCAATCTAACTCCCTGCAATGAACGACATGGTCTCGGCATTGTTCACCAAGACCCGCGCAAAAATCACTTCACCCCAGGCGCCAAGGGAATCTGCAGATCAGACAACCAGTAGCTGAGCCAGAACAGTGCCGACAGCACGAGGGGCGCGGCCATCGTGATCGATGCAAAGAAGGCCCAGAAGATATTCCACCCTGGCTTGAGCGCCTCTGAACGGGTGTAGAGATCATGCTGGTAGACGTACAGCAGGCAGGCGATGCGCCCTTCGGCCAAGGTGAACATGAGCGACAACACCAGGCCGCTGATGCCCAGAAGTGCCCTGAACTGCGGATAGTCCCTGAAGAAAACCTGGCCGCCTGCGGAAAATGGAAAGCTGATCAGCGCACCCAAGATCGCCGAGAACACGGTGAACATGGCAAATCGCATGTTCCCGTAGTGGGTCACGAGCTGGACCACTTCCGACGCGGTCAGCTCGGTTGATTGATCGGCATTGCTCATGTTCATTGCCCAAGACCTGGGGCGCGATGGACGACAACCTTGTCCCACAGGTTTTTGCGCTTCTCGGGGCTGTCTGCCATGGGGGGCTCCTTCACGCGATGGCGTGACCGTCAAAGTATGCCCTGCTCCAGGCGGGGACGCCACCGGCCCTTGATGTCGGCAGAGACCAGCACGTGGGGTGCGCACGGCCCACCAGCAGGTGCCGGGGCACGAAGCCGAAATAGCGCGAGTCGGCGCAGTTGTCACGGGGCCAAGGCGGTGCCATTGACGTACAGCACCTTGGCCCGCATGGCCACGGTGTCGCCAGGCAGCCCGACCAGGCGTTTGATGAGCCGGGTGCCATCCTGCGGCGACATGAACACGATCACGTCACCCCGTTGCGGGTCGCCGGTCTTCAGCAAAGACACGTCGCTGGTGTCCCACCCCGCCTTCGACGCAACGCAGGAATGGAACTGAGGGCGGACGGAGGGCGCTTCGTCCAAGGTGCCCAGTCGCAGGTGGACCATGCCGCGCTGCGGCTTGGCTGCGTACAGACTGGCGCCACACTGGCTGCAAAAGGCCAGCACGGTGCTCTCGGTCTTGGTGTACTGCTTGACCGCGTCAAGCCCCGAGGTGAAGCGGAACTCATCGCTCGGGATGCCTGCCATGGCGGACGATGCCGAGCCCGCGAAGCGACGGCAATCCGAGCAATGGCAAAAGCCTGAGTACTTGAAGTTGTCGTTGACCTCGTAGCGCACCGCGCCGCACAGGCACCTTCCTGTCAGCTTCTTTTCTATGCTTTGCTGCGCCCAAAGCAGCGAAATTTTGCAGAGCACCCCAATACCGTCAAGCCAAAAAACATCAAAAAGAGCGCACCGGGTTCCGGCACGGACGGGGTGATCAAAACCCCTCGGCTTTGAAGTGTCCTTGCATTGAATGCATTGGCAACGATGACACCTGCGTCATTGATGTCGCTCGCCCCTTGAATCTCCCACCCCTCCGCCTGCGATCCAGCGTCGAGCAGGGTGTTGAGGTCGAACATCGTTGCGCCGTCCCAGAGGACCGCGTGGTGGCTCAAGCCGCCCAGTTGGCTGCCGCCCACAATGATTCCGGCGTTGTTGATCGCACTGGCCCAGCTAGTGTTTTCCGAGGCCCCAAGCGCACCAAGGTCTTTGATTTTGCCGTTGTCCCACAAAGTGGCGTGCAACCCCGGGGTGCCTGACATCTCTGCCCAACCCACCACTTGCCCGGCGTCATTGATCCCATAGGCGTAGCTTTGCTGACCGCCCAATGTGCCCAGGTCAATGACGGTCGAATCGCGCCATAGAGTGGCATGGCCAATGCCATCGGCGGTGTACGAATAGCCGGCTGCCTGACCGCTCGCGTTGATTGCCCGGGCCTCACTGACGCCGCCTCCCGGCAGTGTTCCGAGGTCGATGACCGCGCCTTGGCTCCAGACCACCGCGTGATACGCCTCGAAATTGGCGGTGTATGCCCCGCCTGCCACCTGACCCGCATTGTTGATCGCAAGCCCTTCGCTTTTTGCCCCCCCGATAGTGCCCAGGTCGCTTGGCTGTTTATTGTTCCAAAGTACTGCGTGCGAGTGCTGATCGATACTTGTGTCAGAGATGCCTGAAACCTGCCCAAGGTCGTTGATGGCCGTGGCCCTCCTGCTGGAACCGCCCAAGGTGCCAAGGTCTGACGTGGTAGTCAAATCCCAAAGCACAGCATGTTGTTCACCACCACTGGTGATGATCCATCCAACGGCCTGCCCCAGGTTGTTGATGCCCGTCACTGCACTTCTACTGCCGCCCAGGGTGTCGAGAAAAGAAACGGCGTAGTTGCCCGCTGCCATGGCGGACGCGCTGCAAAGCAAAGAAGCCGCAGAAATTAATGCCGCCTTATACGAACTGGTGTTCATTGGAGATCCCCTGTGATTGAATTTTTGAATGCGCTTAGAAATTGTAGGGCCTGTTCTGAAAATCACAGAAGCTTCGTGCCCAACGGCACGGGCTTGTCGGGCACGCACAGCGCCACCTCACCATGCTCGTTGTGGAAGCCGGTGACCAGGCACTCGGACATCAGTGGGCCGATCTGCTTCTTGGGGAAGTTAACGACCGCCACCACCAGCTTGCCCACCAGTTCATCGGGCGCGTAGAGGCTGGTGATCTGGGCGCTCGACTTCTTGATGCCAGTTCGAGGCCGAAATCGACGTACAGCTTGTAGACAGGCTTGCGCGCTTCAGGAAATGCGTCGGCACTGACGATGCGGCCGACGCGCAACTGACCGTGGTGAAGTCGTTCCAGGTGATTTCTTCCATGGGCGCGTGCTCAACGGAGGTCAATTGAAGGAAGAGCGTCGGCAAAATTGCTCCTCACACGGTACGCCGTCATGGTTGCCGTCCATCTCCGTCGCTGGACAATGGTTGATGAACCAAGTCGCTTCCTTGCAGGACGTCATCTGCGAACAATGCGTGCGGCCGTCGCAATGAAAGCTGCCTGGGATTTCAGATTGGATGACGGTAGTGGGCTGGCGAAGCCTGCCGCAGTGGCGTGGCCGTTAGCTCCTGGCGATGCGCGTGGCCTTGGTAGCGCTTGAACCCAAAGGCTGCCAGAACCATCACGAGCACCACCGCCACCACGGAACTCAGGCGACTGGTGTGGCGGTGCGGCCTGCCGGAGCCAGCCGGTTTGGTCGACGGCCTCTGCGTGCCGATAGCTTGGCGCACAACCCGAACCGCCTGGGGCCTTCCATCACGGCCCTCGTCGAACTCATAGGTCAGAGATTCACCAATAGTGGGGCGTGAGCCATCGCGGGGGAAGGCGCTGATGTGGACGAACAACTCACGCCCGCCCTGCGTGGGGGCGATGAAGCCAAAGCCTTTGTCATCGTGCCAGGAGCGCAGGGTGCCTGTCTGTTGCATGAGCTCTCAAGTGCTCACGGCGAACACCGCACTTGCACGAGCAATGCGCTCCGTACCGACGTGGACGAAGCCATTGGCGAAGGCCAGGCGTGCGCCCTTCTTCTGGATGTCCACCGTGGTCTCAATCCAGTCGCCGATTTTGGCGCTGCCAGTGAAATCGAGCGTGAGGCTGGCGGTGACCAGGGGGATGGGCGGGTCGGCGGAGAAGGCGGTGGCATAACCCAGTGCCACGTCAGCCAGGGTGGCCAGGATGCCCCCGTGGATGGTGCCCCGGGCGTTGCAATGCTTGGCCTCAACGCGCAGGCCGAGGACCAGCTCGGCGCCTTGGCCTTTGGCATGGATCGGGCCGATCAGGTCGAGCACGGGGCTGGTGCGGGCCAAGGGACTGAAGTCCGGGGGGATGTCCATGGGCCAACTCGCAGGGGTGACGTTGATGGGATGGGGCCAGCGGTTTGTTTTGGGCGGGCAGACCACGGGGCGCGTGCAAGAGGAAGTTTACCTACAGGCAGCACAGTGGCGGCGGCGGTGTCACGCGCGCCCTGCGGGGTATGGCGGCAGGCCATCGGCCAGCTGGTATCCCAGTCCGCTTTGGAGGCAACATAGGAGTGGAACTGCGGGCGCAGGGATGGGGCTTCATCCAAGGTGCCCAGGCGGAGGTGGATCATGCCGCGCTGAGTCTTGGCCGCCCCACCGTGAAGCGGAACTCATCGCCCGGGATGCCCGCCCGAGAAGCGTCTGCAGTCAGCGCAGTGGCAGAAGCCTGAGTACTTGAAGTTGTCGTTCACCTCGTAGCGCACGGCCGCAGAGGCATTGGCCTGAGAGTTTTCTCATGGAGTAATGCCGGTATTTATTTGATCCGTTCTCCGTATTTTATTGAAATAAGAACACCGGATGCAAACCTGAGCGTTGTCATGAACTGGCCAACTCCAGGGTTGTAAGTCCATTCATCAACCGACTCGCATGCCGCATTGATGATGGTGGTTGATCGTGCTGAAGGCGTTGAAACCTGAGAATCTGGTTTCTTGCAAAAAAAACCCTTGAACACAGGCTCACCGCATTTGGAGACGGCCAACGGCAAGGGAAGAGGCCATGCATGCGACGAGCGCAACCAGCCTAATACTTGGTGAGTACATTTTTTGGCTTTCGAGAGGGTTAGACAACGGGCGCCAGGTTGCGGCGCGCTTGTGCTTCATAGCGCTCTCTGAAGTGTTTGGTGCTGTAGATGTACTGGCGGGCCAAAAATGACTTCAAGACGGCCTTGCGCTTGATGTTGGACACAAAGCCCGGCACCCAACTGTACTCAGCGCGAACCTGCCGATCGTACTCGGCGAAGCGCTCGGGGGCCGCGCCGAGAATGGCCAAGTCGATGTCAACCAGTAGCGGCTGGTCAGGCTCTGATGCCTCTGCATCGTGTTTGGTGGCCATGATCAGTTGCCGCACTCGATCAAGTGTTGGAGCGAGTGGTAATGCCTTTGGGGCTCTTGGTATGCCGCTACCAGCTGGCCATGCAGGCCTGATGGCGATTGCAGGCCCAAATCAAACCAAGCTCGCGTCCAGGATCTTTGAAGATCGCTCATTTGCGAGTGCTACTTCGCCCCACCAAGGTCCATGAAGATGTTCGAGGCGATGGAGTCGACCTGTTGAGGTGTCATCTTCGCGAAGATGCCGCCCCAAGCGCTAGACGACGTGTTGTACCGCTGCTCGCCAAACGCAACGCCATCGCGAAGACTGGAGAACTTCACCTTGGCATCAATGAACGCGTTTCCTGTCATGGCACCAAAGAAGATTCGGGCACCGATGCCAACAATGCGGTAGTCGGTGATGTCCGCAAGGAGGATCGTTCCATCTTCGCCAGTCGGGCTAGGCGCAGCATCGGAAAAGCTATATGCGACTGAAGCGTCACTGGCGTGCTCAGCGAATGTCTCCCGCCACTCGCGCTTGAATTCGCCCCAGTCCTTGGACTCGATGATGGCCTTGGGCCCGGTCAGCGCAAGAACGACCTTGCGCTTCGCGGCGGCTGGCACAGCAACCGCAGCCGTGATCCGAGGCGTATTAGCTGTGTCCACCGCCTGCGTGCGGTCTGTACTCGTTGGCGAAGAGGCGCAGCCTGTGATCAGGAGCGAGGCTGCAAGTGATGAAGCAAAGAGGATTCGTTTCATGAAGCGGTTCTTTTGGATGTTGGAGGTGATGGGACGGATATTGTTAGCCTAACGAAAGCCAAGGCGCGTTTGAAGTCAGAGACACACACCATCACGTGAGAAAACATGAATGGCTTTTTTCACAAGATTCCTTTTTAGATCAGGGCTTTGTGGCAGCAGCCTCGTCAGGCAGGGCCGAGGGAACCACCAGCACCACCTTGGCCGACATGTCCTGCAGCGCGCTCTGGAACTTCGCGTCCTTCGACAGGGGGTGGTGCACGATCTTGCCCACGTCCATGTTGATCAGGCCTGCCACGATCAGCCCTCCGAGAGCGCCCCCGACAGCCCCGGCACCAGCGGCCTGCCCGTAGCTCACTGAGCTGTTCGACGAGACAGATCGGCCGACCAGGCCGCCCGCCGTGCCACCGATCAGCCCCCCGGTGGCAAAAGCCACGGCGCTGACACCCTTGGCGTCAGGATCCTTGACCAATTGCGCGGTCTGACAGCTGGCCGCTTCGGGCAGTGGAACCACGGCGGCTTCCTGGGTCGAGAAATAAGTGTAGAGGTGTGCTGGCGTGCCTGGCGTCTTGGGAATCCAGATGCCGCCATCGAAGACCCTGGGCATCAAAGGCGCGGGCGGCGCATCTGCCTTGACTGCCGCTGGCGCGATGTGGATACCGCCAGGGGGCGCCCGGTAGTAGGTGCCTTCGGCGTTCTCTCGCTCTGCAACGTACGGGCCCTGCGCCAACTTGGTCACCCAAGGGATATCAAGCAGGCCCCTGACCTCGTGGGCCTCGACAATTTGGGGCACCTCGAAGCAGCTGAGTTTCGCCGGCCGGCTCAGGTCCTCGGGCTTGACCATCGTTGCGCAGCCACCAAGCATGAGCGTGGCCAGGGACATGCCCAGGCAACAGCTTCGCTTCAATGCGGCCTGAACAGGCCATCGTCCATGCTTCATCAGAATTCCTCCCTGACGGGGCGCCATCCTGACAACAACGTCCGGCGTCCTCGTTGAGGCGGAATTCTAAGTCGCTGGACAAAGTGATGCGGCCGGGCGCCTGAGGCTCACACCTGGCGCTCGATCGCCTTCAAAGGCGGTGCTGATGGTGACGTGGTCCCACGCCGCCGATGCATCCACTCCTTGCTCCGCCGGATCAAGCCATCCACCAGCGTGAACACCACCGGGATCACCAGCAGGCTCAAGAAGGTGGAGGTGATCAACCCCCCAATCACCACGATGGCCATCGGTGCGCGGAAGCTCGGGTCCACGCCAATGCCCAAGGCAATTGGCAACATGCCCGCGCCCATCGCGATGGTGGTCATGATGATGGGCTGAGCCCGCTTGCGGCACGCGTCCACCACCGCCTCCCAGCGCGACAAGCCATGCTCGTTGCGCGCGATCATCACGTAGTCCACCAGCAGGATCGAGTTCTTGGTGGCAATGCCCATCAGCATGATCAAGCCGATCATCGACGGCATGGACAGCGCTGTCTGCGTGATGAACAGCGCCACAAAGGCCCCGGGGATGGACAGCACGAGCGCCATCAGGATGGTTATCGGCTGCACAAAGTCCTTGAACAGCAGCACCAGCACCACATAGATGCACAGCACGCCCGTCAGCATGGCCAGGCCAAAGCTGGCGAACAGCTCGGCCATGGCTTCGGCATCGCCCACCGTGGTCTGCGTGATGCCAGGCGGCAGGTTCTGCAGGCTGGGCAAGGCCAGGGCTTTTTTCTCGACGTCGCCCAGCGGTTGCTGGTTCAGCTCGATCTCGAAGTTGATGTTGCGCTGGCGGTCGTAACGGTCGATCTGAGCGGGGCCGCTGGCCATGGTCAGGGTGGCCACATTGCCCAAGGGCACGGGGCCGCGCGCGCCGGGCACGGGCAGGCGCGAGATCAAATCCAGGTCGGCCTTGGCTCCGTCTGGCAGGCGCACCACCACGGGCACTTGCCGTTGCGACAAGTTCAGCTTAGGCAAGCCCTGGTCGTAGTCGCCGAGGGTGGCAATGCGCAAGGTGTCGGCGATGGCGCTGGTGCTCACGCCCAGGTCAGCGGCTTTGGCCGCATCGGGCCGCACGATCAACTCGGGCCGCACCAGGCTGGAGGTGGAGGTGACGTTGCCGATGCCAGGGATGGTGCGCAATTGGCGCTCCACCACCGAGGCATGCTCGGACAAGGCCCGGCCATCTTCACCGGCCAGCACCAACACGTACTTCTCGGCCGAACCGCCAAAGCCCACGTTCACACGCGCGCCGGGCAGGGCTTCCAGAGACGCGCGCAGTTGCTGCTCGATGTCTTGCTTGCTGATGCCGGGCCGGTCTTGCCGCCGCGTCATGTTGATGGTGAGCGTGGCCTTGCGCACTTCGGCCGCCGCTTGTGGCATGAAAGGGTCGCTGCCCGAAGCGCCGCCGCCCACGGCCGTGTAGACCAGCTTGACGTGCTCGTTCTTGACCACAATCTTGCGCGCCTCTTCGGCCAGCTTGTAGGTCTGCTCAAAGTTGCTGCCCGGTGGCAACGACAGCGACACCTGCGTTTGCGACAGGTCATCGGGCGGGATGAAGCCGGTGGGCAAGCGCCCTGCCAGCATGAACGAGCCCACCATGAAGACGGCCACCACCAGCAAGGTCATGATGCGGTGCTTCAGACACCAACGCGCCCAGCCCAGGTACACGCCCATCCACTTGGGTTCATGGTGATCTCCTTGGGGCGCCTTCAAAAAATAGGCAGCCATCATGGGGGTCAGCATGCGCGCCACCACCAATGAGAAGAACACGGCAATCGCCGCAGTCCAGCCAAACTGCACAAAGAACTTGCCGGGCACGCCGCCCATGAAGGCCGTGGGCAGGAACACCGCGATCAGCGTGAAGGTGGTGGCGATCACGGCCATGCCGATCTCGTCAGCGGCTTCGGTGGCCGCCTGCAAAGGCGTCTTGCCCATGCGCAGGTGCCGCATGATGTTTTCGATTTCAACGATGGCATCGTCCACCAAAATGCCCACCACCAGCGACAGCGACAGCAGCGACACGGTGTTGACGCTGAAGCCCAGCAGGTTCATCACACCGAAGGCCGGGATCACCGACAGGGGCAAGGCGGTCGCAGCCACCAGCGTGGCGCGCCAGTCGCGCAAGAACAGCCACACCACGATCACGGCCAGGATGGCGCCTTCATACAGCAGCAGCATCGAGCCGTGGTAGTTCTCTTCCACCGGGTCCACAAAGTTGAAGGCCTCGGTGATGACGATGTCGGGGTTCTTGGCTTTGACTTCTTCCAGCGCCGCACGGATGCCTTGCGCCACGTCCACTTCGCCCGCTTTGAGCGCACGCGTGAGCTCGAAGCCCACCACACGCTCGCCATTGAGCAGCGCCGCCGAGCGTTGCTCGGCCGTGGTGTCGCTCACTTTGGCGATCTGGTCCAGGCGCACACGGCGGCCATCGGACAAGGTGATGTCCATGGCGGCCAGCTCGGTCGCCGATTGCACCGTGGCCACGGTGCGCACCGATTGCTCGGCGCCTCCCACGTCCACGCGGCCGCCAGAGGCTTCTTGCTGGATGCTGCGCAACTGGCGCGACACATCGGCGGCAGACACATTGAGCGCCAGCAAGCGGGCCGGGTCCAGCTCAACGCGCACTTCGCGGGTCACCCCGCCCACACGCGCCACGGCGCCCACGCCCTTGACGGCCAGCATGCGCTTGGTCACGTCGTTGTCCACGAACCACGACAGGGCCTCGTCGTCCATCCGCTTGGAAGCCACCGTGTAGGTCAGGATGGGCGCGCCCGACAGGTTCATCTTGGAGATGACCGGGTCGCGCAGATCACCGGGCAGATCGGAGCGCACGCGCGAGACCGCGTCGCGCACATCGTCCACGGCTTCCTGGGTGGGCTTTTCAAGGCGGAACTCGACCGTGATGATCACGCTGCCATCCTGCACCTTGGTGTAGATGTGCTTGATGCCTTGCAGCGTGGCAATCGAATTCTCAAGCTTGCGCGCCACCTCGGTTTCCAACTGGGCAGGCGCCGCGCCCGGCAAGGACGCCGTCACCGTGACGGTGGGCAGGTCGATGTCGGGAAAGCTCTGGATCTTCATCCCCGAAAAGCCCATCAGGCCCACCACGGTGAGCATGATGAACAGCAGGATCGCGGGGATGGGGTTTCGGATCGACCAGGTGGAGACGTTCATGACTGGCCTTTCACGACCCGCACGGTGTCACCGTCGGTCAAGAAGCCCACGCCAGAAGCCACGACTTGCGTGTCGGCCTTCAGGCCTTGTGTGATCTCGATGCGGTCGGCCTGGCGGCGGCCCACGCTGACCTTGACCTGGCTGACCACGCCTTGGTCATTGACGGTGAAGACGTAGCTGAAGCCGTCGCGCAGCAAGACCGCGCTTTGCGGCAGCGACAGGCCGGTGGCCTGGCCGGTTTCAAAGCGGCCATTGGCGAACATGCCAGCGCGCGCGCCAGCGTTGACCGCGCTGGCAGGCAGGTCCACATAGACCAGGCCGTTGCGGGTGCTAGCGTCCACGGTGGGGGCCACCATGCGCACCACGCCTTGAACGGTTGAACCGCCCGGTGGCGTGGCCCAGGCGGGCATGCCGGGCTTGATCTGCGACAGATCCGCCGAAGGCAGCTCAGCGCGCCATTCCAGGCGGCCTTGGCGAATCAGGCGGAACAGCTCGGCGCCAGGCTGGGCCATGGAGCCCACCGAGGCCACACGGGCCGAGATCACGCCATCGTCCGGCGCCACCACCTTGGTCTGGCGCAAGCGCAGTTCATCGGCGGCCAGGCGGGCCTTCAGGGATTCCATGCGGGCTTGCGCGGTGGCTTCGGCAGTGAGGTCGCGCTGCGCCTCTTGCGCGCTGATGGCGCCGCTGCCACGCAGGGACCGCGACCGGTCGGCGTTGCTCTGGGCTTCGGCCAGTAGGGCTTGCGCCTCGGCCAGGTTGGCGCGTGCCGTATTGGCATCGGCCACCACGGCTTCATTCTGCAAGGTGGCCAGAACTTGGCCACGTTTGACGCGATCGCCCACGTTGACCAGCACCGTGGCCACGCGCAAGCCTGACAGCTCGGCGCCAATGATGGCTTCCTGCCAGGCCGCGATCGAGCCATTGGCCGTGAGCGTGGAAGGCCATTGCGCCGATTGAGGCGAGACCACCTGCACGCTCAGGGCCGGCTTGACCTGCCGGGACGCGCCGGGCGCCACTGCAGCGGCCTTGTTGGCCTCGCCAGCAGGTGCATCGGCTTTGAAATGCCACCACAGCCCACCCGCCACCACCACGGCTGCAACTGCCACCCACTTGCCGTTATTCGTCAACCAGTTCGACATGCTTTTTCCTCTATTTTTTTAATCAATTGGCCATGGCGCGCACGCCGCGCTCATGCCCAACCAGGGCGACACCATAGCCCACCAGACGGTTCAACACCTGGCGCACAGCCTCATCCCCATCCAGGAGGGCTGGCGCCAACACATTCATGAATTCACGCGACAAGCTGTAGTCGTGCACCATGGCCAACAGCGCAAAGGCCAGGTGATGCAAGGCATCGTCAGGCTCGGTGGCCCCCACGTGCCGTGCCAGCAGCATCACCACCCGCTGATGGTGAGGCTGGATGTATTGCGCGATGACCTCCTTGTAGGCTGCACTGGGCTCCACCATTTCACGCAGGTGCAGCTTCATGCCGCGTTCGGCGTGTTCGTCCGCCACGCCGTCCACCCTCATGGGACACAAAAATGCCGTCATCAGCCGGCGCACGGCCTCTTCCAAAGGCAAAGCCGGATCGTCGAAATGGGTCAACTCCGACGTCAGGGCCTCAATGGGGCGCAGCAGCACCGCGCGGTACAAACCGGCCTTGTCGCCAAAGTAGTAGTGGATGGAGGCCACATTGGCGCCCGCCGCCTGGCAGATCTCGCGGGTGGAGGCCTTGGCGAAACCTTTGTCAGCAAAGATGCGCAGGGCCTCCTGCAACAGGCGTTCGCGGGCCGGAGCGCCACGCTCATGGGACCCCGGCTGATTCAAATCAAGCGCTTGATTGATTTTCATGCGAGCATGCTAACCCATCACGCTGACTTCCTTTTTCTCAGGCCCACATGCAGTTGATTCCTTGGGTTTACACC
Organism: Aquabacterium sp.; assembly: GCF_029946005.1. Classification (GTDB taxonomy): domain Bacteria; phylum Pseudomonadota; class Gammaproteobacteria; order Burkholderiales; family Burkholderiaceae_C; genus Aquabacterium. Next base: position 55,153 of record NZ_JAQSDR010000027.1, on the reverse strand, counting down.
GGTCGAGAAGGGTTTGCTTTGAGAGGCTGGCACACACCGCCCACTGGCAAACCGCTGTTGCACTTCCTGCACGGCAACGGCTTTTGCGGCCGGACCTATGAGCCACTGCTAGCGCACTTGGCGCCCGACTTCGACCTGTGGCTGAGCGATGCCCAGGGCCATGGCGACAGCGACCATGGCGGACGTTTCGTGGGCTGGAACCGCAGCGCAGAGCTGGCCGTGGAGGCCTTGACCGCGCATCTGCCACTGTTTGAGGGCATGCCACGCCACGCGGTGGGCCACAGCTTTGGCGGTGTCCTGACCAGCCTGGCGGTGGCAGAGCATCCCGGTTTGTTCGACCGCGCCGTGTTGCTGGACCCAGTGATCCTGCAACCCCAGATGCTGTGGGCCGCGCAGATGGCCCAGTTGACAGGCCTGGCCAGCCACAGCGAACTCGCCCGAAAAGCCAGGGCGCGCCGACGCCATTGGCCAGACCGCAACACCGCCCGCGAATCGCTGGAAGGCCGTGGGGTTTACAAAAACTGGACGGCCCCAGCCTTGCAGGCCTTCATCGACCAAGCTTTGCGCCCCTCGGCCGATGGCGGGGTGGAGCTGAAATGCTCGCCGGAAAGAGAATCCGAAGTGTTCAGCTCGGTGGCCGATGGCCTGTGGACTGCCCTGAACCGGATCAAAACCCCCATTCAGGTGATTCATGCCGAGCAAACATTCCCATTCATCGCGGCATCCGTGCAACAGTGGAAATCGATTAACCCGCATGTCTGCGACATTCAAACGCCGGGAGGACACTGTTTTATGCAGGAAACGCCGATCCAAACCGCTGAGATGGTGAAAAGGTACTTGATGACACAGTTATAGGGGATGGTATGAATAACCCTTGCTGTCGTATGATTTTCCAGATACCCCTTGAAACATGCGCGCCCCTCGGGTCGGCTTGGTGTCATCGGCGTTCTTTTGGTTGACGACGACGGTGCCCATGGCCACACAACAAATACCCAGCAGCAGGAATGTCATGACCCCACCGGCCCTGAGCCACTGGTTGCGCGCCGCCTCTGACAAAAACCCCGACGGCATCGCCCTGGAGTATTCGGGAATTCGGCTGAGTTACGCAGCCCTGTCGCTCAAGGTTCGCCAGCAGGCCGACCTTTTGCGCGAGGCCGGGCTGGTCCCCGGTGACCGCATTGCCATCGCCGCCACAAGGTCGCCCGACACCGTGATCGCCATCCTGGCCGCCGTCGAAGCGGGCGTGGCCTATGTGCCCTTGGACCTGAGCTACCCGGCTGATCGACTGCAGGCCATGTTGGCTGACGCGCAACCCCGGGTGGTGGTGGGTGAACCCGGCGCCTTGTCGGCTCTGAAAGAGCTGGTCGGCCCCATGCCCAGCCTGGACGCCGTCGCGCCTTCGCAAGGCATGCCCCATGCCGCCAGCAGCGACCTGACTTACGTGCTGTTCACCTCAGGCTCCACCGGGCGGCCCAAAGGGGTGGCCATGGGCGACCTGCCCTTGCGCCATCTGATCCAGTGGCATGCCCAGCATCCCCGCCTGGGGCAAGCGGCCCGAACCCTGCAGTTCGCCCCCTTGTCCTTCGACGTGCATTTCCAGGAGATCTTCTCCACCCTGGCTTGCGGCGGCACGCTGGTGTTGATCCCGGACAGCCACCGGCGCGATCCAGCCTTGCTGCGCGAGGCACTGCAAACGCAGCGCGTTGAACGCATTTTCCTGCCCTATGTGGCCTTGCAGATGCTGGCCCAGGCCGATGAAGACGCGCACAGCGAAGGCAAGCCGCCGTTGAGCCTGCGTGAAGTGGTCAGTGCCGGCGAACAATTGCAGGTCACCCCCACCATCCGCGCCCTGTTTGAGCGCCTGCCACAGGCAGCACTGCACAACCACTATGGCCCCACCGAAAGCCACGTGGTCACCGCCTTCGAGCTGAGCGGCCCGCCTGCTTCTTGGCTTGGCATCCCACCCATCGGCACGGCCTTGCCCCATGTGCTGCTGGCCCTGCGCGACCCCGACACTGGCACGCTCAGCACCGGCGACACCGGCGAATTGCTGCTGGGTGGCGACACCCTGGCCCACGGCTACCTGGGCCAGGCCCAGTTGAGCGCCGAACGCTTTCTGGACGGCCCCGCCGGCCTGCCCGGCCGCTGGTACGCCACCGGCGACCTGGTCAGCCGCGACCCCGAGGATGTGCTCACCTACCAGGGCCGGATCGACCAGCAACTGAAGGTGGACGGCTTCCGCATCGAACCCGGCGACATCGAATTGGCCCTGATGGCGCACGAGTCCGTCCAGGACGCGGCCGTGACCGCGCCCGATGTACCCGGCTCCGGCCGCCAGCTGGTGGCCCACGTGGTGTTGCGCCCCGGCAGTCCGGCGCTGGCCCAACTGTTGGCGCCCTGGCGGCAATGGCTGCGCGACCGCCTGCCCGACTACATGATCCCCGTGCGCTTCATCGCGCTCGACAAACTGCCCACCACACCCAGCGGCAAGATAGACCGGCGCAGCTTGCCGCTGCCCGTCCTTGAAGCATCCTCAGCCCTTGATCCCAACACGCTGTCGGTGACCGAGCGCCTGCGCAGCGTCTGGCAAGAACTGCTGGGCTTGAACGACCTGGCCGACGACAGCAATGTGTTCGACGCAGGTGCCCGATCGCTGCTGGTGATGCGCTTCGTGAGCCGCATCAAGCAGCTGGGTTTGAACCTGTCGGTGGCCGAGGTGTATGACCGGCCCACCATCGCTGGCATGGCCCAAAGCCTGCAAGGCGCTGCCGCCCCAAGCCGGCGCCATGTGCCCACCGGTCCGCAAGACCAGGATGGCATCGCCATCATCGGCATGTCAGTGCGGGCCGACAACGCCCACGACCTGGACACCTTCTGGGCCAACCTGCTGGCCGACCGCGAAAGCATCCGCCGCTTTGCCCCGCACGAGGTCGATCCGTCGGTGCCCGAAGAAGTGCGCAACCGGCCCAACTTCGTGGCAGCCCGCGGGGTGCTGGAAGACGCCGACCGCTTCGACGCGGCGTTCTTCGGCATCTCCGCCCGCGAAGCCACCGTGCTGGACCCCCAGCAGCGCCTGTTCCTGGAGCTGTGCTGGTCGGCACTTGAAAACGCCGCCATTGACCCGAGCCGAGGCCAGGACCGCATCGGCGTGTACGCCGGCACCGCCAACAACACCTACCTGCCCGCCATGCGGGCCGAGCAACCCGACTTGATTCAGCGTTACGGCGAGTTCGCCACCATGCTGGCCAATGAGAAGGATTACGTCGCCACGCGCGCGGCCAACCGTCTGAACCTGCGCGGCCCGGCCGTGTCCATCCACACCGCCTGCTCCACGTCGCTGGTCGCCATCACGCAGGCTTGGCACGCGCTCGCCCAAGGTCAATGTGATGTCGCCCTGGCCGGAGGCGTCAGCGTGGTCGTGCCTCAGCCGGGTGGCTACCTGTATGTGGAAGGCAGCATGGAGTCGTCCGACGGACGCTGTCGACCGTTTGACGCCGAGGCCTCGGGCACCGTCTTTGCCAGCGGCGGTGGCGTGGTCGTGCTCAAGCGCCTCAAGCAAGCCCTGGCCGATGGCGACACGGTGTACGCGGTCATCAAGGGCGTGGGCATCAACAACGATGGCGGGGACAAGGCCAGTTTCACGGCACCCAGCGTCAGTGGCCAGGCCGAGGCCATCGGCATGGCCCTGGACCACGCGGGCATCAATGCGCGCAGCATCGGTTATGTCGAGGCGCATGGCACCGGCACCTCGCTGGGCGACCCCATCGAGATCGCGGCCCTGAGCCGGGCCTGGTCTCGCGACACCAGCGACAAACAGTTCTGCCAGATCGGCTCCATCAAGGGCCACTTGGGCCACACGGTGGCCGCCGCAGGTGTGCTGGGCTTGATCAAGGCCACACTGTCGATGCACCGCGAGGTCATCCCGGGCACGCTGCACTACCGCCGGCCCAATCCGCAAATCGACTTGGCCAACACGCCTTTCACGGTGCAGGCCGAAGCGCGCGCTTGGCCGCGCGGGCCTCAAGTTCGCCGCGCTGCCGTCAGCTCGTTTGGTGTGGGTGGCACCAATGCCCACGTGGTGCTGGAGGAATCGCCCCAGCCCGCATCCTTGGGCCAGGCCGATCAGCTCAGCCTGCTGCCCTTGTCGGCCAAGACCGCCGAAGCTGTCTTGCGGCGAGCCCGGGACCTGGCTGACCACCTGGAGCGGCACCCCGACACCTCCTTGCAAGACGCCATGGCAACCCTGTCACGAGGCCGCCAGCGCATGGGACACCGGGTGGCCGTCGTGGCGCGCAATGGGGCTGAAGCGGTGGCCTCACTGCGCCAGGTCAAGACAGCGCAAGCCGCGCTGGTCAAACCCCGGGTGGTCTTTCTGTTCCCTGGACAAGGCTCCCAGCACCCTGGCATGGCGCGTCAGTTGTACGACGAAGTGCCCGCCTTCCGTGAGGCGTTTGACCGATGCCTGGCCGCCGCGCCTGAGGCCCTGGCCATGGACCTTCGCCAATGGCTGGTTCAAGCCTTGCCCACCGACGCAGAAGCCGCCGCCAAGCTGGCAGAAACGCGCCATGCTCAGCCCGCGCTGTTCTGCGTGTCACATGCGCTGACCGCCTGGCTGGACAGCCTGGGCATCCGGCCCGATGCCATGATTGGCCACAGCATTGGCGAGTACGCTGCCGCCTGCCACGCCGGCGTGCTGTCGGTGGACCATGCCATGAGCGCCGTCATTGCACGCGGTCAAGCCATGTTCGACCAGCCTGCCGGCGCCATGTTGGCCGTGCGCAGCAGCGCGGACCTGGTGCGCAGCCTGATGCCGCCGGGCGTGGAAATCGCCGCCGCCAACGCGCCCACGCTCACCGTGGTGGCGGGCCCGTTTGACACCATCACGGACTTTGCCACGCGGCTGGAAGCCCAGGACATCAGCACGACACGCTTGAAGGTGTCCCACGCCTTCCACAGCGTCAGCATGGACGGCGCCTTGCCGCGCGTGGCACAAGCACTCGGCCACGCTACGCTGCATGCCCCGTCGATCCCGATGTACTCATGCGTCAGCGGCGCCTTGCTGCAAGACAGTGAGGCCACCGACCCGCAGTACTGGGCCCGCCAGGTGCGCGCCACCGTTCAGTTCAGCCGAGCCGTGCAGGCAGAACTGGACCAAGGCGATGCCACCGTCTTTGTCGAGGTCGGCCCAGGCCAGGCGCTCACCGCCCTGCTGCGCCAGCACCGCACCGCCCAGAATGCGGTGCCTCGCATCGTGCCCTTGCTGGGTCCGGCCCAAGACCCGGGCGAACCTGCCGTGCGTGCGCTGCAGGGCCTGGGTGCCTTGTGGTGCGCCGGGGTCGAGTTGGCCTGGCCTGTGCCCGCCAACGCACGCCGCATTGCACTGCCCGCCTACCCATTCCGGGGCGAATCCCATTGGTTCGCTCGCAAGCCCACTGCTGTGGTCGTCCCAGTTTCCCTGATCCAAGAGGATGCCCGTCCAATGAGCCGCCTACCCCGCCTTGAACAAGAACTCACGCGCATCTTCAGTGACGTCTCCGGCATGTCTGCCAGCGAGGTGGACCGCGACACCACGTTCGTCAACCTGGACCTGGATTCCTTGTCATTGACCCAGGCGACCCTGGAGCTGGAGCGTGTGTTCGGCATCAAGCTGCGCTTTCGCCGCTTGATGGAAGACCTGGACACCCTGGCCAAACTGGTTCAGTTTCTGGATGCAGAGCTGCCCGCCGACAAGTTCGCACCACCACCCGTCAGCGCGGTGGCTGCGCAGCCAGCACCGATGGCCCAGGCGGTCTTCACGGCGCACCAGCCCTCGGTGGCGGGCGATGCCGTGCACCAGCTCATCCAGCAACAGATGCAATTGATGGCCCAGCAGTTGGCCGTGTTGTCGGGTCAAAGCGTGGCCCCGGCCAATGTGGTGGCCGCCCCTGCTGAACTCGCCCAGCCCTCCAAGACCTCGCTGCTGGAAAAGCCCTTTGGCGCCTCGGCCCGCATCACCTTGCAGGCCCAAACCGATTTCACACCCACCCAAATGCAGTGGGTGACCGACTTCATCCAACGCTACAACCAGCGCACCGGCCAGTCCAAGAGCTTCAGCCAAAAAAACCGCAAGGCCATGGCCGACCCGCGCGTGGTCACGGGCTTCAACCCACTGTGGAAAGACCTGGTCTACCCCATCGTGGTCAACCGCTCCAAGGGCGTCAACCTTTGGGATCTGGACGGCAACGAGTACATCGACCTGCTCTCGTGCTTTGGCGGCAACCTGCTGGGTTACCAACCCGAGAGCGTCATTGCCGCGATCAGCGAGCAGCTGCAATTGGGCTTGGAAGTGGGCCCGCAGCACCCACTGGCCGCCGAGGTCGCCAACCTGATCTCCGAGTTCACCGGCATGGAGCGCGTGGGCTTTTGCAACACGGGCTCCGAAGCCGTGATGGGCGCCATGCGCATCGCGCGCACGGTGACCGGCCGCAAGACCATCGCCATTTTCACCAACTCGTACCACGGCATCTTTGATGAAGTGATCGTGCGCGGTACTAAGCAATTGCGCTCGCTGTCCGCCGCCCCGGGCATCCTGGCCAATTCGGTTGAGAACATCCTCGTGCTGGATTGGAACAGCGAAGACTCGCTGCGCGTGCTGCGCGAACGCGGCACCGAGCTGGCGGCCATCATGACCGAGCCGATCCAGAACAAGTACCCCACGCTGCAACCACGCGAGTTCGTGAAATCCCTGCGCGAGATCGCCGACCAGGCGGGCTGCGCCCTGATCTTCGACGAAGTGGTCACCGGCTTCCGCGTGGCCCCGGGTGGTGCGCAAGAGTTCTACGGTGTGCGCGCCGACATCGCCACCTACGGCAAGGTGATCGGCGGCGGCCTGCCCTTCGCCGCCATCGCTGGCAACGCCAACTGGCTGGATGCCCTGGACGGTGGCCACTGGCAATACGGTGACGACTCCTACCCCGAAGCTGGCGTGACCTACTTCGCGGGCACCTTCGTGCGCCACCCGCTGGCATTGGCTGCGGCACACGCCACCTTGCTGCACCTCAAGCGCGGCGGTCGTGAGTTCTACCGCCAGCTCAATGACCGGACACAGCGCCTGATTGATCGCCTGAACGCGGCCTTCGCTCAGCGCGGCGCCCCGGTCAAGGCCGTGCATTGCGCATCCTTGTGGCGCCTGCAGTGGGACGATGGCGTGCCCAACATCAGCCTGTTCTATTACCTGGCCCGCTTCCACGGCCTGCACCTGTATGAACAGTTCGGCCACTTCGTCACCGAGGCCATGACCGATGCGCACACCGACCGCATCGTCGAGGTCTTCACCAAGGCGCTGGATGAGCTGACCGCGCTGGGTTTCATTCCCTTGCGCGAGGGCTCTGCAACCAAGATCGCCACGGCACTTCTTGAAGCGCCCTTGACACCCGGGCAGACCGAACGCTGGCTGGCCGCGAGTTACGACCCGGCGGCGCGGCGCGCACTCAATGAGTCTTTCTGCGTCACCTTGACCGGTCAGGTGGATGCCGCGGCATTGAAGTCGGCCCTGCAAGATGTCTTGCAACGGCACACCGCCTTCAAACTGCGCTTCGACCTGGATGAACCACGGCAGATCATCGAGCCTCAGTCCGTGGTGCCCGTGGCCGAGGTCGATTTGCGGGCCCAAGCCGACAGCGATCAGGCGCTGGACCAGCACTGCCGCCAAGCCAACGGGATTGACCTCCCTCTCGACAAGGCGCCCCTGGCCCGCGCCAGCATCCTCCATCTGGCCGATGGCCGCGTGGTGGTCCACGTCGTGGCCAGCCACCTCATCTTCGACGGATGGGCTTCCAGCGTTTTCAACGTGGAGCTGGCGCAGGCTTACCGCGCGCGGGCCTCAGGATTGACACCTGCCTGGGCCTCCGAGCCCGGCTCGCCCTTGTCATTCGCGGTGGGCGAACAGGCGCGCTTCAACGGTGCGGATGGCCAAGCCAGCATCGCGCACTGGAAGCAGGTGCTGCAAGCGCTGCCCCAGCCCGTGTCGCTGGGTGACAAGACCCCCACGGGTCCGCGCACCTTCGTGGCCGACACCGTCAGGGCCCGCCTGGACGGCGTCAAGCTGGCCACATTGCGCGAGCAGGCCAAGGCGCAAGGCGCCACCCTTTTCCAATGGCTGCTGAACGCCGTGGCAGAGCTGATCGCGCAGGAAAGCGGCCAGAGGGACATCGTCGTCAGCATCCCGTATGCGGCCCAAAGCCTACAGCGCCACGCGCCGCTGCTGGCGGACGGCGTCCTGGACCTGCCCGTTCGCCTGACACTGCCCGCCGACGAGCCTTTCAAGGCGCGCATTGGCCGCGTCAAGAGCGCGCTCATGGACGCGATGGAACACCCCCTCATGACCCAGGGCATCGCGGCGCGCGCGCTCGGTCTGCAGGCCGAAGGCAGCCGACCGCCCTTGAGCAGCATTTACTTCAACCTCAACCCGAAGGTGGACCTGTCAGGCTGGGCACCGTTGAAAGCGCAGATGCACGAGGGCCGCAAAGCCGGTCTGCTCAGCGAGCTATTTTTCAACTTCTACGAACAAGCCGATGCACTGACCCTCGACCTCCACCACAGCAGCGAATACCTGAGCCTGGGCCGGGCGCAACAGCTGGTTGACCAACTCATCGCCCTGTTGTCGTCAGGATCGACCACCGTCCCTGTCCAGCTTGATCCGCGCCTGCTGGATTGGAACCGAACGGATCGCGCCCTGGATCCTCAGGCTCGCATCGAAGCCTGGGTGTCGCGCCAGGCCAAGCTGACGCCCAACGCCACAGCGGTCATCACCGCTGAAGGCCACCTGACCTACGGCGCCCTCGAATCCCAATCTAATCAGATCGCCCGCGTTCTGCAAGCCCGTGGCGCGGGCCCCGGACAGCGCGTGGGCATCAGCCTGCCGCGCAGCACCCACCTGCTGCCAGCCCTGATCGGGGTGCTCAAGACCGGTGCCGCCTATGTGCCGATGGACCCCGGCTTCCCCACCGAGCGCCTGAAGATGATGGCCGAAGACGCCAATCTGGGCCTGGTGGTGACGCATTCAAGCTGCGCCGACGCCAGCGGCCTGCCGCGCGCCACACAATTGCGGCTCGACGACGATGCCGCACTCGTGGCCACGGCCAGCGACACCGCCTTGCCCACGATGACCGACACGCAGGCGGCCGCCTACGTGATCTACACCTCGGGTTCCACAGGCCGACCCAAGGGTGTCGCCGTGCAGCACAGCGCGGTCTGCAATTTCCTGAGCAGCATGCAACGGGAACCTGGTTTCAAGGCGGGCGATCGACTGCTGGCCGTGACCACCCTGAGCTTCGACATCGCGGTGCTGGAACTGCTGCTCCCGCTGATCACTGGCGGCACCGTGGTGCTCGCCACGCGCGATGAAGCCATGGACGGTGAAACACTGATGGCGCTGATCACGCAACATCAGGTCACCGTGATGCAGGCCACGCCCACCACCTGGCACCTGTTGCTGGACGCGGGCTGGCAGCCACCACGTGGTTTCCGCGCCCTGGTCGGCGGCGAACCCTTGCCACCGGCCCTGGCCACCGCCTTGCTGGCCAAGGGCATTGAAGTCTGGAACATGTACGGCCCCACGGAGACCACCGTGTGGTCCACGCTGTCGCCCGTGCGCGACCCCAACGCCAAGATCACCATCGGCCGCCCGATCGACAACACCCAGGTCTGGATCCTGAACGAGGCCATGCAGCCGGTCACGGTTGGCCAGGAAGGCGAGATCTGCATCGGGGGTGATGGCGTCGCCTTGGGATACCACGGACGACCCGACCTCACCTCGGACCGCTTCGTGACGCTCCCGTGGGGCCCGCGCCCGGCGCAACGCATCTACCGAACCGGAGACCTGGGCCGCTGGCGCGAAGACGGGCAGCTGGAACACCTGGGACGCATGGACTTCCAGGTGAAGATCCGGGGCTACCGCATTGAGCTCGGAGAGATCGAGGCTCAACTCGAAGCCCAGGCAGACGTGGCCCGCGCCGTGGTGACCGCCACGGAAATGAGCCCAGGCGACATGGCCCTCATCGGCTACGTGGTGCCGCAAGGCAACGCGGCCCTGGACAGCGCCGCATTGAGGGCCAGCCTGCGCCAGACCTTGCCGGACTACATGGTACCCCGCACCATCCTCGTCCTGCCCAAGCTGCCACTGCTGCCCAACAACAAGATCGATCGCAAGGCCTTGCCGCTGCCCACCTCCAAGGGCAGCGCCCCCTCGGTGCAAACCGCCACGGCGGCACCCACCCAGGTAATGGCGGTCTCCGGCCCCCTCGCCGAGGCCACCAACACCGTGGCCCAGGAGATGGGCAAGCTGCTGGGACGCGACCGTTTGCAGGACCACGATCATTTCTTCGAGCAGGGTGGCCATTCCCTGATGGCGGCCAAGCTGTCCGCCGCCCTGGCCAGCGCGCTGGGGCACCGCCCTGGCCTGCGGATGATCTTCGACCACCCGACGCCCGCCAAGCTGGCCCAGGCCCTGGTGGCGCTGAAACAGGCCCAGCCCGCCAGCACCCCGACCAGCGGTGCCGGTGCAGACACCATCCCCATCCGGGCCGACCAGTCCACCGCGCCCCTGTCGCAAATGCAGGAGCGCGTGTGGTTCCTGGAGAACGTGAACCCCGGCACCGTGGTGCACAGCATCCCGACCGGCCACCGCCTGCTGGGCCCGCTGAATGTGGAGGCCTTCAACCGCGCCTGGCAACTGCTGGTTCAGCGCCAGAGCGTGCTGCGCACCGTCGTGGAACGCACCCCTGAGGGTGATGTCCAGCGCATCCTGCCGAGCCTGGATTTCAGCCTCCTGCCCTTCGACGATTTCAGCCACCTGCCGGAAGCCGAGCGCAAGCCGGCCATGAACAAGGTCATCGCCGAACTGGTCGAAACCCCCTACGACGTCGAGAAGGGCCCGCTCTTCACCGCCCGTCTGTTCCGCTTGGCGCCCGACGAGTACGGTCTGCTGTTCCAGGCCCACCACCTGGTCTGGGACGCGTGGTCCTTTGACCTGCTGTACGTCGACCTGCCCGAGCTTTACAGCGCCTGCCTGGAAGGCCGTGAGCCCAATCTGCCCAAGTTGACCGTGAGCTACGGCGACTTCGCCGCTTGGCACAAGGATTGGATGAGCGGCCCCGAACTGAAAAGGCAACTGGACTACTGGCGCGAACAACTCACGCCGCTGCCCCCGTCCATCGAATTGCCGCTGGACCGCCCTCGCCCGCCTTTCATGTCGGGCCGAGGCGGCTCCTTCCAGTTCAACCTGGCCAAGGACATCACCGATGCACTGCGCGCGCAGGCGCAGCAGCAAGGCCGCACGCTGTACATCACCCTGCTGGCCGCCTATGCGCTGGCCTTGCACCGGGTCAGCCAGCAAGACGACTTCGTCATCGGCACGCCGGTGCGCGGCCGTGAGCAGCCTGCGCTGGAACCGCTGATGGGCTTCTTCGTCAACATGCTGCCCTTGCGCATGCAGCCACAGGCCGACATGTCCCTGTCCAGCTGGCTGGCCTCGGTCCACCGCAAGGTGGTGGACGCCTTCTCCTTCCCGGACGTGCCCTTCGACCACCTGGTTCAAGCACTCCAGGTTCCCAGGGACATGAGCCGCCCGCCCATCCACCAGGTGTCCTTCTCCTACCAAGACGTGCGCGAGCGCACCACCCGCTGGGGCAATGTCGATCACCAGCGCATGCCCACCCCCATGCTGGGCGCCGCGCAAGACCTGGCCTTGTGGTGTGTTGAAACCCGCAACCACATCGAGTTCGTCTTCACCTTCAACGCGGATGTGCTGGACACGGCGACTGTCGGCGTGTTCGCTGCCAGCCTTGAAAAACTGCTGCGTCAGGTTGTGACAGACCCCGACCGCCCCCTGGGCGACTACGACCTGTCACCCGGCGAACAGAAAGCACCCGCCGCCCCGCCCGCCACGCTGCCCGACCTGCTGCGCCAACGCACGCACGCCGCGTCCAAGAACGTTGCGCTCAGCCAGACCGGGGAGCGACCACTCAGCCATGCCGAGCTCTGGTCCCAAGCCAACCAGGTCAGCCATTTCCTGCGGGCTCAAGGCATTGGCCGAGGCCAGTGCGTCGGCGTCTGCCTGCCCCGTCGCCCGGATCTCCTGGCGGCCATGCTGGGCATTCTCCAGGCAGGCGCGGCCTGCGTGGCACTGGAGCCGCGTGATGCCAGCGAACAACTCGCCAGCACCATCCAGGACGCTGGCCTGAGCTGGGTCATCGGACGCTCCGATTCCGTGCAAGCGCTGTCCTGGCCCCGAGACAAGACCTTGTTGCTCGACCTGGATGAACGGCGTCTGCGCAGCCAGGCCCCCACCCCACCTGCACCGAACCCATCCCTGGACGCGACCGCCACAGATCCAGCCTGCCTGATCAGCTCATCCGGGTCGGCAGGCCAAGCCCGGCACATTCCCTGGTCCCACCGTGATGTGATCGACCTGCTGCTGGGCCTGGAGCAAAAGCTGGGCCTGCGGCCAGGACAAAGGCTACTGGCTGCCAATGCCTTGGGCAGTGGCATGTCGGTCGTGGATTTCTACCTGCCTTTGCTGGTGGGCGCCGAGGTGGTGCTTGCCACGGAAGAGGCGATCCGCAATCCGGGCCTGCTGCAACAGCAGCTCGGCGACGAGATCGACGTCATGCAGGCCCAATCGGCCACCTGGCAAGCGCTGGTCGATGCCGAGTGGACGGCGCACGATGGCTTCGTGGCCCTTTGTGCGGGGGAGCCCATGCCCGCCAGCCTGGCATCGCAGCTCCTTGCACGCCGCGTGGTGCTCCACCACACCGGCGATCTGGAACACCTCGGCCAACTCGCCGCACCATCGGCCTCGGCATCGGTCCCCAAGACCACCCCGGTGTCCAGCAAACCCGCCCCCAGCACTCCCATGGAAAAGGCCATTGCCGAAGTCTGGCAGGAACTGATTGGCGAGCAAGACATCGGCCTGGATGACAACTTCTTCGACCTGGGCGGCCATTCGCTGCTGGCCATGCGCGCCGTCACGGAAATCAGGCGCCGGACCGGCGTCAGCGTGAGCGTGCGGCGCCTGATCTTCGAGAACCTGGGCCAGCTCGCCGCACCGCAGGCCGCCAAAGCGACAGCATCGCCCTTGGGCACCGCACCGGCGGCTGGTGACCACGCATCGCCAGCCACCAACGATGAGGCTCCATCCGGCAAAAGCAGCTGGATCAACCGCCTACTTGGGCGATGAGGAAGAAGCTTTTTCGCACCCCCACATGAACCCATTTTTCTTCGGACCCCTTGATCACCGCCTCTATGGTGTCTACCACCCGCCCGCCAGCTCGCAGCGGCTCTCATCGCAGGTGCTGCTGTGCCCGCCTTTCGGGCAGGAAGCCGTGCGCACGCATCGCCTGCACCGCCTGCTGGCCGAGCACCTGACCCGCCAAGGTGTGCATGTCATGCGCTTCGATTACTTTGGCACCGGTGAATCGGCGGGCGCGGACCAGGATGGCACGCTCACCCAGTGGCGTGACGACATCCTGATGGCGCACGCCGAATTGACACTGCGCACCCGCGCGCAACACACCACGTGGCTGGGAACCCGCCTGGGCGCCACACTGGCCATCATGGCCTCCGAGCTCTGCGATCAGCCGCCCGACCGGCTGATCCTCTGGGAGCCTATCCTGAACGGACCGGCCTACCTGAAGGAACTCGGCGAGGCCCATGCCAGGGAAACCTTCGTGCCCGTCGTCCATGCCCAGCGGCCCTCCGCGCAGGTGCGGGACGAGATCATCGGCTTCGGCGTCAGTGAGGCCTGGTTGAAGCAAATGAATGATCTCTCGATCACCAAGCTGAATCCCCAGTGCAAGGAAGCATGCATCCACCTGGCACGTGCTGAAGACACCAGCGCCACCGCCCCACTGTCTGCGAAATGCGAGGCCATGGGCACGCGCTGGCAGCACATCCCCACCAGCACCAGCGTCGCCTGGCACACCGAAGAAGCCGGTGGCTCGGCGCTGGTACCACCCGATCTTTTGCGCCAGCTTGTGGCGGCATCGACCGGGGGCATGGCATGACCGAAAACATCCTCAACTTTGGCCATGGCGACCGCCTGACCGGCACCCTGACCCTTCCGCCAGAGTCATCCGCGGCCAAATCCACGGCGATCCTGCTGCTCAACGCGGGGGTGATTCACCGCATGGGCCCGCACCGGATCAACGTCAAGCTGGCTCGGCACCTGGCCGAGCAAGGCTTCACCGTGCTGCGCATCGACCTGTCTGGGCAAGGCGACAGCCTCAGCCCCGAACGCCCCCAATCGTTCGAGCAGCAAGCCATCACCGACCTCCAGGCGGCCATGGATCACCTGCAAAGGATCACGCCTGTCAAAAGCTTTGCCCTGGCCGGCATCTGTTCCGGGGCGCACCATGGTGTGGCCACGGCGCTCAAGGATGAGCGCCTGCGTGCCCTGTGGCTGATGGACACCCACGCCTATCCCACGCCGCGCACCTACTGGGTTCGCGCCATGCGGCAACTCCAGCAGCAACCCATCGCCACGCTGCACCGCTGGAGCAAACGGATACTGAGGATGCCAGGCGCCAGTTCGGGGGCCAAACCCGCCCCAACCCCCATGAACGACAACCCCTACGGGAAGCCATCGAAAGCCGAGTTCGCGGCAGACATCCAGTCACTGCTCAACAAGCAGGTTCGGCTTCAGATTGCCTATTCGAACGGCGCGTTCTGGACTCACAACTACCAGAATCAATGGCGCGACACATTCAAAGACCATGGCGCCGTGGCAAGCGTCCCAACCGAGTTGCTGCCCGATGTTGACCACACTGCATCAACGCTGAATGCGCAGCGCCATCTCATGGCGTCCGTGAGCCGCTTCGCCACTCAATTCGATTGACCTCATCCACAGACCATCATGACCAACTGCTTTGCCGAAGACATCCGAAGCGACCTGCTGGACAAGGCGCCGTTCAAGTTCCACCACCAATTGCTGGAGCATCCGGCGCTATCGCTGGAGAACTTGGCACGGGTGCTGCCCACCTTGCCTCAGCAACAGGTGATGTATTCGAAAGGCTTGCTGGATGTGGCCGATGACTTCGAGTCCACCTTCAGGAAAAAACCCAGAGACCGCACCCTGGAAGAAACCATCGACTCCATCCGCACCTCGGACTCTTACATCATGGTCCGATCGCCCGAGGTCGATCCCTCGTTTGCAGACCTGTACAAGGCGCTGTGCAGTGAGGTGGCCTCGATCATGAAGACTCGCGGCGTGGGCGACCTGCCCTTGCAGGCGCAGCTCTATCTGTTCATCGCTTCACCCAACAGCATCACCCCGTTCCACATCGACCGGTACTCCACCTTCCTGATGCAGTTTCGGGGCAGCAAGACGGTGACCGTCGGCACGCCGTGGGACGATCGCATCGTGTCACAACCGGACCGCGAAGCTTATGTGGTTCGCGAAAAGACCAAGCTGCCCTGGTCAAGCCAGCTCGACGAGTTCTCCACCGCCTTCGAGTTCAGCCCCGGTGAAGCACTGCACATTCCCTTCATCGCCGGCCACCATGTGCACAATGGTCCTGAGGATGTCTCGATTTCCATGTCCATCATCTTCAACACCGAGGAGAGTGTTCGCTGGCGCAATGCGATCTCGTTCAACCACATCCTGCGCAAACAGTTGAACAAGGTGAACCTGACGCCCAAGCGCATTGGCCAGTCGGACTGGCGAGATGCCGTGAAATCAAAAATGTGGCAAAGCTACCGGCAATGGCGTGGCTTCGAAGCTTGACTTGCCCGGATCATGTCAACGAATGCCCAATTGCCCATCCGCATCGATGAAGTTGATCAACTCATCGGTCTGAAGGGGTGGCACAGCAAGCCCGAAATGGCGGTTGAGCAGCGACACCAAGGACTGCGCCCACAAGGCGTTCCAGACCGTTCCCGCATGGCCATCGGCCACGGTGGCATGCCGAGGCTCGTCGCCACCCGTGTTCGTGACATCAAAGTGCGTGCCGAAACGCACCGTTTTGTAGACCGGCTTCCCAGAAGACAGGCGGGTGCCCCACAAGTCCGAAAACCACGCCTGGTCATCAAAGAAAGCGATGCGGTCATCGCCCTGCGCGATCATTTGCAAGCCATGGTTGAAACGCGCCAGGCCTTCATGGATGTTGGCCATCGCTTGAGGCGATTGCCAGTGCGCATGGAAGCGCGCCCAATCGGCATTGTTGAAAATCCCGACCAGGACGATGCGCAAAGTTGGATAAGCCTCGCGCAAACGCGCCACCGACGTGCGAATCTCGCGCACACAAGCCTCCATCAACGCCACGGGCCGCGGGGCCGCCGAATTGTGCGACAAGGCTTCCAGGCTTTCCTGTGTTCCAAAATCGTTGGTGCCGATGCGGATCAAGACGACGCCGTCCTTCCAGCGCCCCGGTTGCCGCTGCATGGCGGTCAGCAAACGAGCGGCCTGGTCAGTTTGCGTCGAGTTGAGGTTGTCACAGACCGCGCCCGAATAGGCCTGGTTGTACAGATAGTCCTGCTTCACCGGGAATCGCCCATCCAGGCCGAGCGCATCGCGCAAGATGGACAAGCGACGAAAACGCGTGCCCCAGGTGCCCCAGGGCCCAGGATCCAGTTGGTCGGATCTCAGGTGCGCCAGGATCTCGGTCCACTGCCAGGTGCGCTGCCTCAAGGCCCCACCTCTGGCCGCGTGGTTCGCCCCGAAATTCAGATCGTCATGGTAGGCATGGCTGTCGGAGTCTCCCAGCACGCCAAAGCCCACGGCGTTTGGCTTTCCACCTTCGTGCAGACCACGCTGCCAACGCTCATCAATCGACAGCAGCACGGCGCTGGCACCCAGCACGACCACCAACAGTGCCAACAGGAAAAATCTCTTCATACCGTCCCTTTGTGCGCTGGGAATGTACCTTACTCGTCAACCATGAACCTGCGGTACCACGCCTGATCAACCATGCCAATCGCCACCCTCAAACGACTGCCACCGATCCGAGCCTGGCTACGCAAGCGCGCCCTCCGCAAGTATTTCACCCAACGCGGCATCGGTTACCACAGCGGCCATTTCAGCACCTTCGCGCAAGCACGCGCCTGGCTTCCACCGTCCCCGGAGTTCAGCCACGATCAGTTCACCGATGAATATGTTCATCAGCGCTCGCACCGAATCTGGGCCTTTGACTACCCGGTTCTGTTTTGGCTGCGCAAGGCACTCGAAGAGGGCAGCACCACGATTTTGGACATCGGGGGCTCGATCGGCAACCAGTTCTATGCCTACCAGCACTACCTCAGCTACCCACCAGGGCTTGAATGGCGCGTCCACGAACTGCCCGCCTTCATCCAGGAAGGCCGCGATCTCGCTGCGGCACGCGAAGCGCATGGTCTGCATTTTTCGGATGAATGGCCAGGCGACTGGCTGAGCAGCGACATCTGGATCGCCGCAGGCGCGATAGAGTTCATGGAAACAGACAACTTGCCCGCCCTGCTGGCCCGGGCCGACCGCAAGCCCAGGCACCTTTTGCTCAACAAACTGCCCCTGACGGAAGCCTCCGCCTTTGTCTCCACCCAGAACATCGGTTTTGGCTCTTACGTGCCGCACCATGTCTTCAATCGACAAGCCTTCATCTCGGCCATCGAAGACCACGGCTATGAAAAAATCGACGCCTGGGAAGTGCCTGAGCGAACCTTCATGTCGCTGGGCTTCGCTGCGGATTGCTTCGACACCTACAGCGGCCTGTACTTCCGGCTGAAGGACTGATGATCGCGTCCAACATCGTTGCCCTGCCCTCGCCGGACGGCCTGGATATTGCGCTGTGGCTCATCAACCTGGACCACGCACCTCAAGCCTGGAACGATGCGGTACTCAGCGAGGAGGAAGCAGACCGCGCGGCCCGATTTCGCTTTGAGGTTCACGCGCACCGTTACCAGGCCAGCCATGTGGCCTTGCGCCAGATCCTCGGCCAGCTCACGGGCCAAAATCCGGCCTCCTTGCAATTCAACACCGGCAGCGAGGGCAAACCACGCCTGGCCCAGCTTGGCAGCCCCCACTTCAACCTGAGCCACAGCGCCGGTTGGGCCCTGATCGGCACCTGCGCCAGCCACCCGATCGGCGTGGACATTGAAGTCATCGAGCCCCTGAACGATGCTGCCACCCTGGCACAAAGCCACTTCACCCCCAGCGAACAAGCCGCCTTCTTGCGCACCCCGGCCGAGCGGCAACTGGCGGCCTTTTTTGGCTGCTGGACGCGCAAGGAAGCCTGCCTGAAAGCCCTTGGCAGTGGCCTGACCATTGAGCCCCACACCTTCGAGGCGGGGCTGGACCCGCAGCCACGCCACACCACCATTCAGGTCAACGATCAGGCCTGCGCCATGCAGGTGAGCAGCCTCATCGACCTGCCGGTCGGGGGGCTGGCGGCGGCCGTGGCCAAACTGTTCGATCCGCGCAGCCCCGGGCTTTTGTAGGACGTGCCCACCGCCTGGGCCGCGAAGCAGAGACCGGACGAAATGGATAGACTGGACCGGCTTTATCCACCATCACAGGAGAGACGCCATGACCGACAAGACCGCCAACGTTCATTGGGAAGGCCGGGGCAAGGAAGGCCTGGGCAAGATCAGCACGCCGCAGACCCAGGCATTGACCGACTACCCCTACGGCTTTGCCAGCCGGTTTGCAGACGACCGCAGCGGCACCAACCCCGAGGAGCTGTTGGGCGCCGCCCACGCGGCCTGCTTCACCATGGCTTTTTCATTCGCCTGCGACAAGGCCGGCTTTGCCACGGCCAAGGTCGACACCCAAGCCAATGTTCACCTCAAAGCCGTGGGTGACGGCTTCCTGATCGACCGCATTGCACTGCAATTGACCGCCGTGGTGCCAGGGCTGGATGAAGAAGCGTTTCAGAAAATTGCCCAGGCGGCCAAGGACAACTGCCCCTTGTCCAAAGCCTTGGCCAGCGTGCCCGAGATCAGCTTGAAAGCGACCCTGGCCCACTGACCGCACCTCCGACTTCAGAACAACTGCAGGCTCAGCCAGTAGGCCACGGCCGCCACAAAGGCGGCAGCGGGAATGGTCAGGATCCAGGCCCAGATGATGTTGCCCGCCACGCCCCAGCGCACAGCGCTGGCACGTTGAACCGAGCCGACACCGACAATCGCACCAGTGATGGTGTGCGTGGTGGACACCGGCACGCCCAAGGCGGTGGCGATGAACAAAGTCATCGCGCCGCCGGTTTCGGCGCAGAAGCCGCCCACCGGTTTCAGCTTGGTGATCTTCTGGCCCATGGTCCGAACAATGCGCCAGCCACCGAACATGGTGCCCGCGCCAATGGCCAGATAGCAGGAGATGATCACCCAGCTCGGTGGCACCTTGTCATCGATGGAGGCATAGCCGGTCGAGATCAACAGCATCCAGATGATGCCGATGGTTTTCTGCGCGTCATTGCCACCGTGCCCCAGGCTGTAGGCCCCGGCCGACACCAGCTGCAAGCGGCGGAACCAGCCATCAATGCGGTTGGGCGCCATGCGCCGACACACCCAGGCCACCAACACCATCATCAGCGAGCCAAAGACATAGCCCAAGAACGGCGACACGAAGATGAAAGTCACCACCGTGCGGATGATGCCGCTGGACACCAAGGCGCCCGCCCCAGCCTTGGCCATCACCGCCCCCACGATCCCGCCGATCAGCGCGTGGGATGAGCTGCTGGGGATGCCATACAGCCAGGTGATCACATTCCAGGTGATGGCCCCGATCAAGGCGCCAAACACCACGTGCACATCGACCACGCCCGGGTCGGCAATGCCTTTGCCCACGGTGGTGGCCACGCTGAGGTGGAAGACGAAGATCGCGACGACGTTGAAGAAGGCCGCGAACAGCACCGCCTGGGCCGGGCGCAGCACGCCGGTGGACACCACCGTCGCGATCGAGTTGGCCGCGTCGTGGAAGCCGTTCATGAAATCGAACAGCAGCGCGAGCACCACCAGAAGAACAACGACCCACAGGGCCGCCTGCATGGAAACCATGGTCAGCCGCCCGGATCAGGAGTTCTCGAGGATCACGCCCTCGATCAGGTTGGCGACGTCTTCGCACTTGTCGGTCACGGTTTCCAGCATCTCGTAGATGGCCTTGAGCTTGATCAACTCGCGCACATCGGATTCTTCGCGGAACAGCTTGCTCATGGCGGCACGCAGCACGCGGTCGGCGTCGGACTCCAGCTGGTCGATCTCTTCGCAAGTCTTGAGCGCGGCCTCGGCCGTCTTGGCATTGCCGATGTCGGGCAGCAGCGCCACGGCCGAGCGCAAGCGCTCGCAGCATTTGACGCCCAACTCGGTCAGGCGAATGATCTCTTCAGTCATGACGCGCACGTCGTACAGCGACATGGTCTCGGCCGCGCCGTGGATCAGGTCGGCCACGTCGTCCATCGTGTTGATCAGCGAGTGGATCTGCTCGCGGTCGATCGGGGTGATGAAGGTCTTGTGCAGCAGCTTGTTAACTTCGCGCGTGACGTCATCGGCTGAGTTTTCAGCGGCGTCCACCTCCTGGGTGTACTTTTCGCGCAAAAGTGGGTCGTTGTAGTGTTTGACCAGGTTCGCGAAGGCGTGGGCAGCCGCGACCGTGTGGTTGGCGTGCTGGTTGAACAGCTCGAAAAAATTGCCCTCTCGGGGCAGAAGTTTTCCAAAAATCATGGGGTTGTCTCGCGTGTCATGGTGATGACAGTCACTGTGCAGAGTGGGGATTTTAGCTTCCAGCTTGACACGGCCTCATGATTTTCGGACTTTCATCCGATGGCCCTGCGCGTTACCGGTTGACACACTGGCTGATCAGCCAGGCACGCAGGAGAGTCAGGCGCAATTTAAACCGTCAAAACGAAGGCCCACACTGTTCGAGTTAGCGGGTCGCAAACCGAACGATGGCCGATTCCGCGTTTTGCTCGACCACCTGAACATCGGTGTCCGATTGCTGGAGCTCCAGGCAGATCTCGCGGTAAGCCAGGAAGCGCCTGGGATCGGATTCAGGAGGGATCGCCACCGCAAACAGCACCTCTTGAGGTAGCAGCTTGCGTTTGCGCATGCGCCGAACCTTCTGAAGCCAGACATCGAATGACCGATCAACATAGTGATCGAACAGCCGCGACACTTCAGCCATCGGATCATTGGTCAGAATGGGTCGCGCCGGGCCAAACCGCACTATCGCTTCACGCGGAAGCGTCAGCCCGGTGAACAGTGCGCGGATCAGGTCTGCGCGTTCGCTGTTGGCGGGCATCTCTTTGGCCACGTGCTGCACCCGCTCCAGCTCGCCAACAACCGCGCTCAATGGCACTGTCGCCATGTTGGCCGCCCTCCGAAGCGGCGAAGGCGCTGCCCCGGCCTTGATGCAATAGCACCCTCGCCTGAGAACAGCATCGGGCCCAAACCCCGTACCGCTGGCGGTACAGCGCAGGTATGAGCTGCTGAAACAAAAAAGCCAACCCTTGTGAGGTTGGCTAAGTTGTTGTTTTCATTGGTGCCGGAGAGATGAATCGAACACCCGACCTTCTCATTACGAATGAGAGGATACCTGTATTCTTGATTATTCACCTGTGTTGATGTAGCATATGAAAATCAACAGCTTGCAAGAGAAATGACCCTCTCATTACTTACCAAGTGTTGATCTCAATTCACCAAAATAGCGCAAATCTGGCTACATGGTGGCTACACGGAGCGGGAAATGGCAAGACCACGCAAAGACGACACGCCGGATTTGACCAAGGCACACGACTTGACAGCGGGGCTCATCGAGCGACTAGCCTGCCCTGCCGACAAGGCTCAAGCCTTCCTTAGAGACATCCAGTCACCCGGCCTGCGCGTGCGCGTCACTACCTCGGGCGCCAAGTCCTATGTCTTTGAAGCCAAGCTGAACAGGCAGACCATCCGCCGCACCATCGGCGATGTGCGGGCCTGGAGCATCGAGGGCGCCCGAAAGGAAGCCAACCGCCTGCGCGTCGAGCTTGACCGCGGCGAAGACCCCCGCGAGGTCGAAAAAGCCAAAGCCGCCGACAAAGCCGCGAGGCTGGCCAAGACCGCAGCCCAGGCCGTGACCGTGGGCGACCTGTGGCCCACCTACCTGGCAGAGGGCAAGCCCAAGCGCCGCGACGAGTGGAAGCCCCGCTACCTGGTCGATCTGCAGAACATGGCCAGTGCAGGCGGCGAAAAGAAGAAGCGCGGAGCTGGCCTCACCCGGCCCGGCCCTCTGTTCCCCCTGCTGGCCCTCCCCCTGGTGGCCATCAACGAGGACACCCTCAAGGCCTGGCACGACAAGGAGGCCAGGACCAGCAAGCACCAGGCCGCCCGCGCCTTGATGATGTTCCGCGGCTTCCTGCGCTGGTGCGCCAGCAAGCCCGAGCACCGGGGCCTGGTGGACGCCGACGCCGGCAAGGCGCCCGCCCTTCTTGAATCACTGCCCAGCATGAAGCGCCGCACCGATGCCCTGGAGTCCGCCCAGGTGGCCGGGTGGTGGTCAGGCGTGGAGCAGCTCGGAAACCGCACCGCCAGCGTCTACCTGCGCGCCCTGCTGCTGACCGGTGCCCGCCGCGAAGAGATGGCCGCCTTGAAATGGGAAGACGTGGACTTTCGCTGGCGCAAGCTGACCATCGCCGACAAGGTGGACGCAACCCGCACCATCCCCCTGACGCCCTACCTGGCCCAACTGCTGGCCACCCTGCCCCACGTCAAGCTGGCAGACGGCACCCGCAGCCCCTTCGTTTTCGCCAGCGTCAGCAAGACCGGCCGCATTGCCGACACGCGCAACAGCCACGGCAAGGCACTGCAAAGCGCGGGCATCGAGGGCCTGACCATCCACGGCCTGCGCCGTTCGTTCTCTCTGCTGGGTGAGGCGGCCGGGGCCCCGGCTGGCGCCATCGCCCAGGTGATGGGACACAAGCCGAGCGCCACCGCCGAGGGCTACCGGCCCCGCAGCGTGGACGCCCTGCGCCCTTTCCTGGCCCAGATTGAGGCGCACGTGCTGGCGCTGGCCGGGGTGCAGTTCGATGCCAAGGCCGCGCCCGGCAAGCTGCAACTGGTGGCCATTTGACCCACCAACACCTGTAACGTATAATTCACACAGTACATGTTTGAAGTCCAAGACTATCTGACCACGGACGGGCACGACCCCTACGCCCAATGGCTGGCCGGATTGGCTGACCGCCAAGCAAGGGCGCGCGTGCTGGTCCGTGTGAGCCGCATGGCAGCAGGCAATTTCGGGGACTGCAAACCCATTGCCGAGGGTGTTTGGGAACTGCGCATTGATTGGGGTCCGGGCTACCGCGTGTATTACGCCCAGGCCGGCAAGCGGTTCATCCTGCTGCTGGCCGGTGGCGACAAGCGCAAGCAACAGGCCGACATTGACGAGGCCCTGGCCCACTGGAAAGACTGGCAACAGCGAAGGTCACAGAAATGAAATCCACCAAGACACCCGCAAGCCGCCCACACGATGACGCTGTGGTTGAGATGCTCAAGGCGGACCCGGAGTTTGCCGACGACTACTTGGCCGCTGCACTTGAAGAAGCCGGGGAGCCAGGTGGCCAGGCTGCACTCCTGGCAGCGCTGCGCCACATCGCAGAGGCCCAAGGCATGGCCGCCGTGGCAGAGCGTGCAGGCATCCCGCGAGAAAGCCTTTACCGCGCCCTGTCGCCTCGCGGCAATCCGACCATCAAGACCCTGCTGGCCGTCCTTGGTGCGGCAGGCCTGCACCTGGCGGTGTCTCGGCAAGGTCGTGCACACACCTGAGCATCGGCACAACCAGCACAAAAACCGCCGCCTGAGGTTCAGGTCTGGCGCCTCGGCAGTTCCGAGGCAATAGCGGGCCCGCAAGGTGGTGGAACACCAAACGGGCCCTGACCACAAACCACCTACCAAAGAGGTGAATATGGCTTCCGCCACTGTACACAAACTGCCAGAGTCAGAGCCCGTCGATTCAAACGAATGCATTCTGCAAGCAGATGCATTGCTGCATGTGCTCCTGCGAAATTACAGCGGTGAAGTTGAAGCCAATGACAGACCCCAAGATCAGGATGTCTTCCGAGCGCTGGGGATCACGACTCGCCTTTTGGAGACCTGCATCGAGCAACTTGAAATACCCGGGATGGCCGATTCACAAGTCCATCTTGAAGATGCCGTGGCAATACTCAAGATCACAATGGCGGGCTCCTTTATTCGAGCTGATGAAAGCCACTCCGGCCTGATCACGCAAGCGCACTGCGATGACATCGTCATCAATGCAATATGGGCCGCTTCATCACTTGTCGGTAAGGCCCGGAACGCCTCGGCGGACCTGCTGTAAAGCGACTCAAGGCAAGGGGTAGGAGCCTTGCCTTGGGTCTGACCACAACGCACACACCTGAAAGGACGTGCACCATGGCTGATTTCAAGTTTCCCACAAACAACCCCAGCAAAACGGAGTTCAGCAGTGACGCCATTGACCGCCTCACGACTCGATTAGCCCAAATACAAGGACTGGCAAGCTGCCTTACTGTGCTTGGGCACCCGGATGCAGAAAGTAGCGGTCACTCACTCATCGATGAGGCCTTGCCGATGTTGGGGACCGTGATGAGAGACCTCGCCGACGATGCAAAAGTGGCCGCCGATGCCCTGTGGGACCAATCGTCAGGACTCTATTCAGCGTTGGAATTGGCCACGTTGACGCCCGAGATTCCACGTGGACATGCAGCTCGTTCGTTGACCCTTGTACATAGGGCTGACAGGACGCCAACTTGAGCGCCGCCCAGACTCCAAACACAAACCCTGCATTCGCAAAGCTGTTTTAGGTCCAGAACGCAGCCATTGATCACAGCGCAGTGTCTGCATAATGGTTTTGCCCCAGCTAGGCCCGCGAACCGAAGAGCGGGAAACCTTCACCCGCCTGCTGGGGCTTCTCATTGAAGGGCACCCAGAAGGAAGTGCGCCTTGAATGTCGTCGTCATGATCAAAGATGGGGAGGCCCTTCGAGAGGCCATTCCTGTCAGGGCAATCCCCCTAGTGACAAATTGGAACGCCTTGTCCCCCGACTTCCTTGCCGCGCTGTTCGCGCAAGATGCCGATGCAGAAATATACGGGCGATTGCGAGCCCACAAGGTAAAGGATGGCATCGTTTACGAAACCGATCCGACCTGGTGGAAAAGCTTCTGCAGACGCAAATTGAAAGCGCTGAGTGAAGAAATCGCAGCGTCCTCCCTTGGCCGCGATAGCCAGCATGAACAGTGGCGCACTCGTTCACTGGCAACGCTGCCAGCCGGTGTATTTGTCTGGAAGGACGAGTACGAGGACTTTCATGGCCGCATGTGGAGAAAGAAAGCCGTTGCCTTCGGGTGCGACCTCAACGATTCAGGCGTTGATGAGTTCGGCAGCACACCGGGGGAATTCGCAGCACTGCGTGAGACGTGTCGGGTTGGTTTGTCAGGG
Source organism: Aquabacterium sp. (assembly GCF_029946005.1). GTDB lineage: Bacteria > Pseudomonadota > Gammaproteobacteria > Burkholderiales > Burkholderiaceae_C > Aquabacterium. The sequence continues at coordinate 29,740 of NZ_JAQSDR010000027.1, read as the reverse complement.
ATGCAGAGCTGGCGTCAGCCACGCTTCGAACTTCTACTGTGCGACTTCGAACCCGATGACGTGCTGGAAGGTTTTGAAAATGAGGCATCAACGGTAACGATAGATCAGCCCGACCCAGAGCAGCCTTCACACCAGGCCGAGTTCAAGCTCACGCAGGCTCGGCAACCTGATGCCCAGTCGGTCGAGACACTGGGGGCGCCTGAAAAAGATCGGCGCATAAAGCGAAATGCGCTGATTGAAGCTAATCGCAGCCGCTGGGCCACAGTCGAGCGAGACCTAAAAGACGCTGCGAAAAATGGGTTAAGCGGTTGCGCAAAGGCCGATGGAAAAGGGTGGTGGTGGGAAGGGGCAGCGGTGAGGTGGGCAGAGGATCGGGGGAAGTTCAAATCATTCAATGCGAATCATCTGATTCATCGCATAGGGTGACTCGATGCGGCGAAAGAACTGCCGAAAAACTGCCGGTTTATTGCCGGTCACTGCCGCATGACAAGAATTGATTTCCATGCATCGCCATTCGGTGGTGCTGGAGATCACCTTGCACACAGCAACCATTCACAGCGCAACAGCCAAAAGCGCTGGCCACATCGCGCAGTCATTTCCGCCGCTGGAGACTGAGACCCGACCCACGGTGGCAACCGATCAGGCGGCCTACTACCTGAATCGCAAGCCTCAGACCATGCGCGTCTGGGCGAGCACTGAAGCTGGGGCCATTCGCCCGATCCGCGTGAATGGTCGCTTGGCGTGGCCTGTCGCGGACATCAAGCGCATCCTCGGCGTTAAGTGAGGTGCCGCAATGAAGCCCTCAAAGAATGCCCACAAGGGCGGCGCCCCCGCGCCTAAAAACGGCGAAGGCCCTGGCACGCGACATACCAGAGCCCTCAAGATCAATCGCAAAAGCAAGCACGCTCATGATACTGGCGGCCTGAAAAATGGCAAGCCACTTGACTCGCGCAGCCAGGTGATCGCCCAAGCCAATGGCGGCGCCAAAATTGGCTTGAGCATTTACACCTCGACGCCCGAGAAGTTGCAAGCGCTGAAAGCTCTGCGCGACGAGATGCCCGGTGACAACGGGGCAACGCAGGAGAAGCGCATTCTGGAGGCCTTGAGCCGCTGGAGCGTCACGACCTACGAGGCGTCCCGCTACCTCGACATCTACGACCCCCGCGCCCGCGTCATGAGCCTGCGGAACAAGGGGCACGACATCGTTACGAGCCGGGTGAGGCAGAGCACTGAATGTGGCCGCCTGCACAGGATCGGGATCTACACGCTGCAGCGGGGCGCTACTGCGGTTTCTTGCTCGCGTCGGCCCGGGCCGATAACTCACGGCGGGCCCATGGGCACGGAGGCGCTTGCATGAGCACACGCCACTCCTTCCCCCAACGTGAAATGTGCCGCTTCTATCCCCCGCGCAGTCAATTGCTCACTCTCTCGAACATCCGAGGCCCATGGCGGCCAAGCGGCACAGTTGACGCCTGTGGAATGTTTGCCGTGGTCTGGTCCACCTGGGCCGGCGACTTCTGGGCGCCGCTTCACGACTTCATGCCGGCCGACCAGTTGAGGCTGATTGAGGCCTGCAAACAGTTGGACCTTGATGCGGGCTCCGCCACAAGAGGGCGCCGATGACCGCCAAGCTTCTGGAAGACGACAGCAAGCAATTCGCAACACTGCGAGCTGCCGCGGCGCTGGCCGGGTTTGAACTGCTGCGCACGGATCCGGTTGACGGCCAGGTGCGCTACCTGGGCACCAGGTGGGGCGTGGTTCGCGAGATCGGGCCCAGCCTGGACCTGGTTGAAGGCTTCGTGCGGGTGATGGGAGGCAACCCATGAGCGTGCGCGCCATGGCGACCATCTGGGAGTCATCCCTTGCCCCGCCTTCCCTAAAACTCACCGCCTTGGCCCTGGCCGACTGGTCGAACGACGATGGTGGCTCGCTACACCCCTCCATGTCGGCCATCGCAAAGAAGGTCGGCGTGTCGCGCTGCCAGGCCCAGCGGCTGGTGCAGTTGTTGAAGTCGGACGGCCTGCTGTCGGTGGTGGCAAATGCTCATGGTGGAGCCCCTGGCGATACGCCGCACTACCGGCTTCACCTGGACCGCTTTTCGACCTGGACGGGTAGCACCCATGCGACGGGTAGCGCTGGCGATACGGGTAGCACTGATGCGCGGAGACGGGTAGCACCCATGCACAAGAGGGGTAGCACCCATGCGACCCTAACCACCATAGAACCATCAATAGAACCACCAGATACGTCCTCGCCGCCCAAAAAACCGACTCGACTGGCCTGTCCCGGCGAGCAGATCCGAGGCCTGTACTTGGAGTTGCTGCCCGAACTGCCTGCCATCAAGGCATGGACAACCAGGCGGCAGACGGCCACCAGGTCACGATGGGACGAGATGGCCAAGGCCAGGGGATGGGTGACCGTCGAGCAAGGCCTGGCCTGGTTCCGCAAGTTCTTCGAGACCGTGGCCGCCTCTGACTTTCTCATGGGTCGGGTTGATCGCAAGCCTGGCCACGAAGGTTGGCGCTGTGACTTCGATGACCTCATGAACCAGACAAAGTTTGTCCGGGTGATCGAAGGCAAGTACGCCAATCGGGAGGTGCCCGCATGAGCGAGCACAACGAACTCCCACCGGTGCCATGGTCCGTCGAGGCTGAACAGGCGGTGCTGGGCTGCGTGCTGCTGGACAACAGCGCCGCCCATCGCTTGACCGACACCAACATCAAGGCCGACCAGTTCTACAACGCCGCGCATGGTCAGATCTGGACGGTCACCTCTGCCCTGATCACTGCCGGCAAGCCCGCCGACGTCATCACCGTGGCCACCGCCCTTGGCGATAAGGCCGAAGCCTGCGGTGGCATGGCCTACCTCCATGCGATGGCCGCAAGCGTGTTCAGCACGGCCCATGTGCGCCAATACGCCGCCATCGTGGTCGATATGGCCCAACGCCGTGCGCTGCTGGCTGCCGGCGACCAAGTACAGGCCCTGGCCCGGGAGGCTGGCGAGCCCGCCGTGCTACTCGACCGGGCGCAGTCGCTGCTGATGGCACTGCAGCGCCGGGACGCCCGCAGTGCACCGGTCAACCTGCTCGAATCGATCACCGCCCGCACAGAGCGCTGGGAAGCCATGGGCAATGGCACTGTGGCACCCGGCATGAGAACGCGTCTCCCACGACTGGATAGGGCTCTTGGTGGGGGTCTGCAACGTGGCCGGGTAGTCGTGATCGCGGCTCGCCCCAGCATTGGCAAGACTTCGCTGGGGGTTCAGATCGGCCTGAACGTGGCGGGCGACCACCACCGAGTGCTGGTGCTGAGCCAGGAAATGCCGCGCGGCGACCTGACCGACCGCATCACGGCCAACCTTGGCCGGATCCCGCTCGAAACCCTGGCCACCGGCATCCCGCCAGATGACCACGAGACGTGGCACCGCGTGGTGGACGCCACAGAGATGGCCAGAACGCTATCCCTTGAGATCGATGACCAACCAGCGCTGACCCTGCTGGCCATCCGATCCAAGGCCCAGATGGTCAAAGCCCGGCGCGGCCTGGATGTGCTGGTGCTGGACTACCTGCAGCTCTGCGCAGCCACCAACCCGAAGGCCAGTCGGCATCACCAGATCGAAGAAATCAGTCGTGGCCTGAAGACCCTGGCCAAGGAGCTGGACATCTGCGTGGTGGTGCTGAGCCAGATCAATCGCGACGTGGCCAAGGCCGACCGGGAGCCGACGCTTGCCGACTTGAAAGAGTCAGGGGCGATCGAGGAAGACGCTGATGTGGTGCTGCTGCTTCACCCCAAAGGCGAGCTGGACAACGGCGCCCAACTCTTGGTTGCCATCCTGGCCAAGAACCGCCAGGGCAAGAAAGACCGCATAGCGCTGCGCTTCGATGGGGCCTATCAGCGTTGGGGCGAATGCGACATGGATGTTTCACAGCAGCCGACCACCAACCCACGCAAGCCACATGACACGGGGTTATGAAACCACCCTTAGAACACGAATGCCTTCAGGCCCCGAACACCATTCAATTCGTCCCTCTTATTGATAGTGCCAACACCATGACTCACAACACCCAGCCCAAGCGCAGCACTTCGCAGATTGTCTTCGACGCCGTGGTGGACCTTCACGCCGCCGAGCAAGTCGTTACCCGGGAGGCACTGGTCCAGGTGACGGGGCTCAAGATGACCATCGTTGACGACCGCATTGCCGCCCTGGTAGACGATGAACGGGTGCGCCGCGTGATGGCCGGTGTCTTCATGCCAAACGACATTCCACCGCCAGCGCGGGCCATCACCACGACCATGCTGCCTTGGGGCTGGGTGAAGCTGGAGATCGGTGACGAATGCATGGACTTGACGCCCAGAGAAGCGCGAATGCTGGGGCGAGCACTGGCAGGTCATGCAATGGAGTTCGCCAGCATTCAAGCTGGCCGGGAAGCTGTGGCCATTGGCGCCGAGGTGGCCCGCGCCATCAAAGAAGCCTTGCTGACGGACAAGACGATGACGGGCTGACTTTCTTTCCCGATACGCGCGCGCATGAGAGCCCTGAATCGAGTGTCGCAACCTTAGAAAACCTGATATCGGGGCAAGAGGCAAACACATCCAGGTCAGGGCCTGTAGGGTTTGCTGACACCGGCCCCGGCACGAAGAATCGCGGTACGCGATTTTTAAGGACAAGCCATGTACGGATTCAATTCAGCGGCAGCACAGCAGGCGCTACAGCAGGCCGCCAAGCACTCTGCCGTGCGAGGCTTCGCCCCAGGCCAAGGTCGGAACAAGACAACGGCCGGTCCCGTCCGAGGCCCCGGCACTGGCACATCCGACTCCATCGAAACCGAAGTGCCAGAAGGCACGTTCATCATGCCGGCCGACTCCACCGCACAGATTGGCGAGGAAGAGCTGGAGAAGATGGGCGGCGGCAAGGTGCCGGTGAACCTGAGCAACGGCGAGTTCTCCATTCCACCCGAGCAGGTCCATGCGGTCGGCGTGCAGGCGCTGGAGCAGATGAAGGGCGCCACCCACACGCCGGTGCCCGAGCCCCGGGGCTTCAAGCCACAGATGTTCTTTGCCAATGGCGGCCCGGTATCAGGACTCCATGTTTCTGAGCGCCCCTGGATGCCTCAGGATGAGCGAACATTCAACCGGATGCCGAGCCAAGGCAATCCCAACGTATCGACCGAGCGCATTGCTGAACTTCGCGCAGCGCGGGCACCTGGCGGTGCTGCTGCTGGCCCGACTACGGCGCCCCCATCCATTGAGCCCGCGAGCCCTGGCGTCGGCAGACCAGCAGGCTTTGCGGCCAATGCCTCTGGTCGCCTGGGGCAGGGATTCAAGGCATTCACTGGTATCAGCCCAGACGCTGGTGCCAGAGCGCCCAGCACGGTATCCAAGGCTGCGGGCGCTGTTGGTCGTGTTGGCGCGAGCGCGCTGAGCAAGGCTGGCCGACTGGCTGCACCACTGGCGGTGGCCAGCGAAGGCTTTGACGTCGCCAAGGTCGCACTGGACCCAAACGCTTCGGGCCTCGACGTCGCAACTCAAGCAGCTCAAGGCGCCGGGCGCCTGGGTGCAGCCGGACTGGGCGCTGCCGCTGGCGCAACGCTTGGAAGCGTCGTTCCAGTTGTCGGCACTGCGATTGGCGGCATTGCTGGTGGGCTGGCTGGCTATCTTGGTGCCGACAAGATGATCGAGTCCGGCCGAGCTGCCCTTGGATCTGACCCGCGAGCGCCCGCCGATCGCGCAATCCCTCCAAGTGCTGCGGCTCCAGCCATTGGGTCCGTAGCGGCTGGACCAGCAACGCCTGGCCAGATCCCCAGCGACCCATCATTCAATGCCTTGCGCGCCACCTTGAACACCGGTTCATCCCGTGGCTTCACGGCCGGCGGTGCGCTGCCAGCACCTAACGATGCCAACAATGTCACCCGGGTGGGGAACTCCTATTCCGGCCAGGACATCACCCAGGGCTTCACCGTCAACGGCCGCACGTCTGGTGCTGGCGGCGGCCGGCCCAGCGCACAAAGCCAGGGTGCAGCTCAGGGCCTGTCCGATCGCTACGCCGCCGAGGCCCAGGCCAACCCGAGCGCCCCGGCCGCAGGCTTCCAGCCTGGCGGTGCCATCGGCATCAATGGCGGGGGTGTTGGTGGACCGGCCAGCGCTGACAAGTTCCGTGCCCAGGTGGCCCAATCGAATGCCCAGACCGCCATCCGCGACGGTTTGAACAGCACCAACTCGCGTGTGCGTGCCGCCGCCATGCAGGCCATGACCGCTATGCAAGGCGATGCCACCCAGTTGCAAGGCTTGGGGATGCGCGAGGCGGGCGAGAACCAGCGCACTAACGTCCGTGATGCTGGCGAGACCGGGCGCACTGCCATGCGCGACACCGGCGAAACGGCCCGCACGGTCATGCGCGAGTCTGGCGACAACCGCCGTGCAGGGGCCGCCAACCAGATTGCCAATGGTCGCCTGGACCTGGATCGAACCGCCCAGGGCTTCCAGTCGCGTGCAGCCGCACGGCAAGAGCAGTTGCAGGCGCAGTACGACTCGGCCAAGACGCCCGAGCAGAAGGCCGCCATCGTCAAGCGCATTCAAGACCTGTCAGGCAAGGATGCCGGCGGCTCATGGAAGGCCATTGCCCTGCAAGGTGGCACCGATGCCATGGGCAACAAGACCGAGGGCGTGCTGGCCGCCGTCAACGAACACACTGGCGAAGTGAAGCGCTTGGACAGCCCGCAACAGGCCCAGGCCAAACGCCCTGTAGGCTTGCGATCCACGGTCAAAGGCGATACGGCTGTTTGGGACGGCACCCAGTGGATCCCAGAATAGGTAGGCAGGCTGCAAAAAAATGGGCTCCATGTATGAGCCTGATGCTGTGTGGTGATCTACTGCCCACAGCTACAAAACCTACTTCCAAGCCGCCGCGCGACAACCTGACAAAACCTGACATTCAGGGCGCGATCACGAAGCCTCGGGGTAGGCCGAAAACTGGTTAACAAGGCCCTGGTTAACAGGCCGGTTAACACGTAACCATCGCCGTAACCATCGCTTCTGAGTGGCCCTCAGGAGCTACAATAAAGCCAAAGCCTTGGCCTGTATTTCTTGGTACGCATGAAGCCGGTACGCACCAAGTACGCACAGAAACAATGCCTGCGGGGTCAACGCAGCGAGCTGGAATTGGAACGCTCGGCGTGCGCTCTTGGCACAGTGAGTCGCAGGGCATACTGTCCGCTCAATATTTGAAGGGGTGGGAAGTGAGAGCAATCCTGATCTTGATACTGAGCTTTTTTGTAGTCGCAGCAAATGCCCAAGTCTACAAATGCAAGGATGCTCAGGGGCGCAGTGCCTATTCCGACTCACCTTGTGAATTTCAGGCCAAGTCCGTCGATCCCAGGCTGCTTCAGTCAAATACGATTGATGCCTCTGGCGGCCGAAGGCAGGTAAGAATGGCTCAAGAGGAACGTGACGAAGCGCTATATGGCCAGTCACAGTCGGAGCCAGCACCTCGCAACTACCCCCAGAACGGACAAAGCACCGTTTGCCCAACCGAGCAGGCCATCAAAAACCTTGAGACTTCGGCCAACAGCATTGCATATCGGAGCAAAGACAAGCGCGATGAACTGGAGTTTCTGCGAGCAGAAATTCGGCGTGCACGTTCTTGCTCCAAAGAAGGCGGGAGCTACACCTCGCAGGACTGGCAGCGCGTCAAAGAAAGCCAGGCGGCACAGGGCAACCTGACGGCCGGTAGCCGCCAAGCCGCCCGAGCTGCTGCTGAAACCATTCATTCGACAGCATCATCAAATCGCGAACAGGACCGGATGCTGATCGACAGGCAGATCCGTGCTCAGCGCGCGGCTGATGAGGAAAACGAGAGGGAGCGCCGCCACGCGATCGCTGCCGCCGCAATGAACAGCGGACCCAAATCCATCACCCATTGCAACCAGTTTTCTTGCACGGACAGTGCGGGGAACAGGTATGACCGCGGCGTCACCGGCAACCTCACTCGACGTGATGGCAAGCGCTGCCAAGTCACCGGCAACTCTCAAGTCAACTGCTGGTAGCGATGCTTGCACCGCTGAACAAAATGACATGGCGCCCCTCCGAGCCAGGCCATCAAAGTAGGTCCGGGTCTGGTATCGGTGCGGTAGAAGGGGCGCTTGGTCTGCGACCTGAATTGGGAGTTGATCCCCACAATTCGTTCCAGTAGGCCATCGGATCGCCCGTCTCGGCCTCCTGCTGTGCTGCCCTCTTCGCGTAGAAGGGCACGCAGGACAGCTGATCGCGCAAGAGTGGCGCCCCCAGCGCGCGCCTTTGCTCCAAGTCCTGATTCAGCGATCGACGCAATGTCGCCTCTGGTGAGTTCTCGACCAGAGGGGCCGCTGCACTATCTGGTGACGGGATTGAAGGTGATGGCATCGTGATGCGGATTATCAAGTCCTGACCGCCAGTGGTTGGCGCCGAAGTTAGCGCCAAATCCACCAGGCTTACTCAACTCAAGTCAACGACAGGCATCAGTCGGCCCAGACAATGCCCCAAGAGTCCCAAGGGCCGCTCAGAAGGGGCTCATGAGGCCCCTGGTACAACAACACGCCGCTTCTTGACCGTCACCACGACGGCCGCGCGTTGCTCGGTGGTCGGCTGGCGCACCACCGGCGCCCGCACGATGGCCGGCTTGGCAGACCGCAGCAGGCTCTCGATCCGGCTCTTGTTCAGGGTCTGGCGCATGTCGCCATTGACCTGCAGGTAGTTGCCGTCCGGGTCTTTGGCCAGCGCTCCGATCTCAATGCCGCGCCGGATGGTGCCCAGGAACTCCAGGTCATCACGTGGAAAGGCAAAGCGGCGCCAATCCTCGCCCAGGATGACCTGGTTGTTGTTGCCTTTGTGCTTCTTGGGGGAAGGCTTCATGTACTGCTGACTCTCGGCGGCGCACAGGTGACAGATGTCGCTCGCTTGATGGATTCACTCGCCCGGGCTGTGGAATCGCTTGTTCTTTTATGGCTCGTTTATTCGGGGATCTTGGCTACATGGTGGCTACATGAACCCCAGAAACAAAGAAGCCCAACCTTGTGGGCTGGGCTAAGTTGTTGTTTTCATTGGTGCCGGAGAGATGAATCGAACACCCGACCTTCTCATTACGAATGAGCTGCTCTACCGACTGAGCTACACCGGCAATCCAGACCAAAATTCTAGCATGGCTTTTCAGCCAGCTTACTTTCTCAGGCGCCTTGGTCCAGGTGGTACTGCGTCACCCGCGCCACTTCGTTCTTCGAGCCCAGCATCACGCTGACCCGCTCATGCAATTGCGTGGGCTGCAACTCCATGATGCGCTGCGTGCCGTTGGTCGACATGCCGCCCGCCTGCTCCACCAAAAAGCTCATCGGGTTGGCCTCGTACATCAGGCGCAGCTTGCCAGGCTTGCCCGGCTCACGCTTGTCCCAGGGGTACATGAAGATACCGCCACGCGTCAGGATGCGGTGCACGTCGGCCACCATGGAGGCCACCCAGCGCATGTTGAAATCCTTGCCGCGCACGCCGTCCTTGCCTTCCAGGCATTCGTCGATGTAGCGCTTCATGGGCGGGGCCCAGTGGCGCATGTTCGACATGTTGATGGCGAATTCCTTGGTGTCTTCGGGAATCCTGACGTCGCTGTCGGTCATCACCCAGGCGCCCTGCTCACGGTCCAGCGTGAACATGACCACGCCCTTGCCCACGGTCAGCACCAGGGTAGTCTGGGGGCCATACACACAGTAACCCGCGCAGACCTGGTCGGTGCCAGGTTGCAGGAAGCTGTCGTTGGTGACATCGCCGCCCTGGTGCTTGAGCACCGAGAAAATGGTGCCGATGCTGACGTTCACATCGATGTTGCTGGAGCCGTCAAGGGGGTCGAACAACAACAGGTATTCGCCCTGCGGGTAGCGGTTGGGCACGGCATGCATGTCGTCCATTTCTTCAGACGCCATGCCGGCCAGGTGGCCGCCCCATTCGTTGGCTTCAATCAGCACTTCGTTGGCGATGATGTCCAGCTTCTTCTGGACTTCGCCCTGCACGTTCTCGCTGCCCGCGGTGCCCAGCACATCACCCAAGGCGCCTTTGTTGACGCTGATGGCGATGCTCTTGCAAGCACGCGCGACCACTTCGATGAGCAGGCGCAACTGGGAAGGCAACTGCGCGGCGCCGCGCTGTTGCTCGATCAGGTATTGGGTCAGGCTGACACGGTGAGACATGGTGTGAGTGATGGTTGAAGTTTGAAATGGCCAATTAGTCTTGCAGCGCGCGCGTGACGATTTCGCGCACGTCGTCCGACAGTTCGGCTTTGGCAGCCACGCGGCTCAAGGCTTCACGGGCGGCCGTTTGATAGGGCTCGGCCAGGCGGCGCCAATGGTCCAGCGCGCGCGCCAGGCGGGCAGCCAGTTGGGGGTTGATGGCATCGATCTCGATCACGCGGTCGGCCCAGAACACATAACCAGCCGCATCGGGGCGGTGGAAGGCGGCAGGGTTGGCCGAGCACAGGCTCATCAGCAAGCTGCGCGCGCGGTTGGGCGTGCGCAAGGTGAAGTCCGGGTGGTTCATCAAGGCCTTGCAACGCGCAAAAACCTTGCCGTCCTTTTCAGGGGCGGCGGCTTGCAGGGCGAACCACTTGTCGATGACCAGGGCTTCGTCCTTGTACTGCGCGTGGAAGCGGTCCAGCGCGGCTTGCGCCAACTCGGAATGGCCAGACACCAGGGCGCTCAAGGCCCCCAGGCGGTCGGTCATGTTGGTGGCGTCCTTGTAGCGCTGGAAAGCCTTGCCGGTCCACAAGGGGTTGTTGCGCACGCTGGCATCCAGGCACAGCATGCTGAGCGCCAGGTTGGCCAGCGCGCGGCGGCCCATGCTGACGGCATCAGGCGTGTAGCCGCCGTTGTCGTGGTTGGTTTCATAGGCCCAGGCCCAATCCTCGTGCAAAGCCTTGGCCAGTTGCAGCTTCATGGCTTCACGCGCGGTGTGAATGCGCTGCGGGTCAATCACGTCAAGCTGCTCGGCCACATAGCTTTCGCTGGGCAGGGTCAGGACCAGGTCTTTAAAGGCTGCATCGAGTTCGGGGTTGCGCAGGATGCCGCGCAAGGCCTGCACAAAGCGCTCGTCCAGTTCGGCTTGTGCTTGGCCGTTCACGGCGGCCAGCAGGCGGCGCAGGGCCAGCTTTTGCGCGGCTTCCCAGCGGTTGAAGGGGTCCAGGTCGTGCGACAGCAGGGTGAACAAAGCGTCGTCGTTCAGCTCGGCTTCGAGCACCACCGGGGCAGAAAAGCCGCGCAGCAGCGAAGGCACCGGCTCGGTGGGCACGTGGACGAAGGTGAAACTTTGCTGGGCTTCGGACAGCACCAGCACGGTTTGCGGGCCGATCGGCAAGGCATCACCTTCCAGGTGCAGGAACAGGCTGCGGCCATCGTGCGCCACCAGGCCCATGGCCACGGGGATCACGTATGGCGCCTTGGTGGGCTGGCCGGGCGTGGGGTTGGATGATTGGCTGAGGTGCAGGGTGTAGGTGCGCGCCTCGGCGTCGTACTCCCCACGGGCCTGAACACGCGGCGTGCCAGCCTGGGCATACCAGTTCTTGAAGCCGCCCAGGCGCTTGGCCAACTCGCTGTCGGGGTTGGCGTCGGCCACGGCTTGCGCGAAATCGTCGCAGGTCACGGCCTGGCCATCATGGCGCGCGAAATACAGCTTCATGCCAGCGGCAAAGCCGGTTTCGCCCACCAGGGTGTGCATCATGCGCACCACTTCAGCGCCCTTTTCGTACACCGTAGCGGTGTAGAAATTGTCGATGGCCATGTAGCTGTCGGGGCGCACGGGGTGAGCCATGGGGCCCGCGTCTTCCGGAAACTGCACCTGGCGCAGGGTGCGCACGTCCTCGATGCGCTTGACGGCGCGGGCGCTGGTGCTGCCCGCCATGTCTTGGCTGAACTGCTGGTCGCGGAAGACGGTGAGGCCTTCTTTCAATGACAGCTGGAACCAGTCGCGGCAGGTGACGCGGTTGCCGGTCCAGTTGTGGAAGTACTCATGGGCGACCACGCTTTCAACATTGCCAAAATCAACATCAGACGCGGTGGCGGGGTTGGCCAGCACAAACTTGGTGTTGAAGATGTTCAGGCCCTTGTTCTCCATGGCGCCCATGTTGAAGTCGCTCACGGCGACGATCATGAAGCGCTCAAGGTCCAGGCTCAGGCCGAACCGATGTTCGTCCCAAGCGATGGAGGCCATCAGCGAGTTCATGGCGTGCTCGGTCTTGTCCAGGTCACCGGCGCGCACGTAAATTTGCAGCAGGTGATCCTTGCCAGCGCGCGTGCGGATGCGTTGCTCACGGCGCACCAGGTCGGCGGCCACCAGGGCGAACAGGTAGCAGGGCTTGGGGTGCGGATCAACCCAGACGGCGTAGTGGCGCTTGGCATCAATGGCACCTTCTTCCACCAGGTTGCCGTTGGACAGCAGCGCGGGGTACTTCAGCTTGTCGGCCTTCAAGGTCACCTTGAAGGTGGCCATCACGTCAGGGCGATCCAGGAAGTAGGTGATGCGGCGAAAGCCTAATGCTTCGCACTGCGTGAAGAAACCACCGCTGCTGGTGTACAGGCCCGACAGCTGCGTGTTCTTTTCAGGCGCGCAGGTGTTGCGGATCTCCAGCGTGAAGGGCTGGTCGGGTAGGTTGTCCAGCACCAGTTGCTGGTCTTCCACCCTGAACGAAATCGATTCACCATCGACCAGCACCCGGGTGAGGTTCAGGTCTTCGCCGTCCAAGCGCAATGAGGCGCCTGGTTGTGCCAGGTTGCGCTCCAGGGTCATCTTGTTGATGACCAGGGTCTTGGCCGGGTCCAGGTCAAAAGTCAGGTCGACCGTCTTGATCCAGAACGCAGGGGCCGCGTAGTCTTCGCGGCGAATCAAATGGGCAGTGCCTTCACGCATGGGTGTGCTTTCTCAAACGCCTTGTTTCAGGCTGGCCTCGATGAAGGCGTCCAGATCCCCGTCCAGAACTTTCTGGGTGTTGGAGATCTCGACGTTGGTGCGTAAATCCTTGATGCGGCTGTTGTCCAGCACGTACGAGCGGATCTGGTGACCCCAGCCCACATCGGTCTTGCTGTCTTCCAGCTTCTGCTGCGCTTCCTGGCGCTTGCGCATCTCGAAGTCGTACAGGCGCGAGCGCAGGCGCTTCCAGGCCACATCGCGGTTGCCGTGCTGGCTGCGGCCGTCCTGGCATTGCACGACGATCCCGGTGGGGATGTGGGTCAGGCGCACGGCCGAGTCGGTTTTGTTGATGTGCTGACCGCCCGCGCCACTGGCCCGGAAGGTGTCGGTGCGCACATCGGCCGGGTTGATGTCGATCTCGATGGTGTCGTCGATCTCGGGGTAGACGAACACGCTGGCGAAGCTGGTGTGGCGCCCGCCCGACGAGTCGAATGGCGACTTGCGGACGAGGCGGTGCACGCCGGTTTCGGTGCGCAGCAGGCCGAAAGCGTACTCGCCCTCGACTTTGATGGTGGCGCTCTTGATGCCGGCGGTGTCGCCATCGGTGAGGTCTTCAACGGTGGCCGTGAAACCCTTGCGCTCGGCGTAGCGGATGTACTGGCGCAGCAGCATGCTGGCCCAGTCGCAGGCTTCGGTGCCACCGGCGCCGGCCTGGATGTCCACGAAAGCGGGCAGAGGATCGGCCGGGTTGTTGAACATGCGGCGGAACTCCAGCGCACTCACGCGGGCGTCCTGGGTGGCCACATCGTCAAAGATCGCCTGCAAGCCGTCGAAATCGTTGTCGGCCTTGGACATGTCGAACAGCTCGGCGTTGTCCGCCAGGCCCGACTCCAGTTCGGCAATCGTCATGACGACGTTTTCCAGCGCTTTCTTCTCTTTGCCCAGTTCCTGGGCGCGCTTGGGGTCGTTCCAGACGGCCGGGTCTTCGAGTTCGGCGTTGACTTCGCTCAGGCGGCGGGATTTTTCATCCCAGTCAAAGATACCTCCGCAGGTCAGCGGTGCGCTGACCCAAATCAGCAATCTGCTGGCCCAGGGAGTTGATGTGTTCGATGTCCATGTTCTTGTGTCCGCAATCGGTTCAGGGGGCGCGCCGGGCGCCGAGCAAGGCGCATTTTCTCATGCGATGTCCTTGAATGGCGCATCCAGAAATTTGGCAATGTGGTCAGCGAGTTCAACGGGTTGGTCATGGTGCACCATGTGCCCGGCATCAGCGATGGTTTCCAGCGTGAAATTCGAGACTGATTTGACGCGCTCCAGGAACTCCTCCCGAGTGAATTTGCCGCTGAACAACCTGAAATAGGCGGTCTGGGCCGCTTCGACAAACAGCACGGGCATGGTGATGCGCTTCAAAAAGGCCTGCACTTCCTCGACGCGGTAGAGGATGGGCTGTGAGCGCTTGTGGGCCGAGTCGGCCTTGATGACCCAACGCCCCCCCTCTTCGCGCGCCCACTGCCCGGCCAGCCACAGGGCGAACTCGGGGCGCAGGCGCGGGTTGGTCGATTGCAACCTTTTGGCCACCCCTTCCACCGAGTCGTAGTCCTTCAGGCGGGCGGGCGCTTTGATCTCGTTCAGCCACTTGACGTAGCGGCCCGGGGCCTCGTCCGGCTGGGTGGCGGGCATGCCGAAGCCCTCCAAGTTGATCAGGCGGCGGATTCGCTCAGGTCGCACGGCGGCGTACAGCATCACCACGTTGCCGCCCATGCTGTGACCCAGCAGATCGACAGGTCGCTCGGGCGAGAGTTGGTCCAGAAGGGCGTCCAGGTCGCCCAGGTAATCGGCGAAGAAATAGCTGTCCCCTGCGGGCGCAGAGGTTTCGCCAAAGCCGCGCCAGTCGATGGCGACGATGGGGCGGGCTTCCCAGCCAGAGAGTTGGCGCAAGGCATCGACCATGAACTGAAAGGAGGCCCCCACATCCATCCAACCGTGGGCCAGCACCAACAGGGGTTGCTCGGCCGTCGCTTGCGCCATATCACCCCATGTCAAAACATGGTGGCGCAGGCCACGGGCGGTGAAAAAATGCGAATGCGCTTCGAACAGTGGCGAATAAACAGCTGGGATCGTCATGGTTTCGTGAATTAGTTCATGGATCAGGACCCCTGCCTGAGGGGTCGCGCAAGGGGTCATCTCCAGATGATGGCTCATGTCGCGATTTTTCACCTAAGCTGCCCAGTCCCGCCCCTTTCTCTGCCAATGTGAGCGCAACTGCCATCACCTCTTCCCCTCCCAAACCCGGCACCACTTCCCTGCCCATGCCAGCCCTCGGCCGTTTTGGCCCGCTGGCCCTGGCGGTGGCAGCGTTGGCGGCCATTTGCGTGGCCCTCATGGCCTGGTCGCACATGAGCTGGCGCGATTTGCAAAACCGTGGTCACGCTTTCGACACCTTGCTGGCCCAAACCCGGCTGGAGTCCCTGCGCAGCCAGTGGCTGGCCGAGCAACTGCTGGAGGGTAGAACTCACGACAACCACCAGCAGGTCAAGGCCCCTTTGAACGAGGCGGTTCAGGCCGCCACGCAATTGCTGCAAGCGCCCGCCCCCGCCATGCGGAACACCTTGCAGACCTTGCAGAGCCGTCTGCAGAACGCCCAGCAGTTGTTGAAGCAACGTCTGGAACAGCCCGAAGCCGTCCCGGCATCGCGGTTGTTGACGGCCATGGAGGCGGTGGACCAATCGGCCACGCAGGCCCGCGCGGAATGGCAAACGGTGCTCAAGGAAGAAACCCACGCCCAAAAGCAGATCGACCTGATCAACATGGGCATCGTCGGCCTGGTCACGCTGGTGCTGTTGACCCTGATCGGCCGCGCCCACAAGCAGCGCGAGGCCGCCACGCAAGCCCTGATGCGCCGCGAAGCTGAACTGCAGGCCTTTGCCGACGCCCTTCCGGATTTGGCCTTTCTGCTGGACAAGGACGGCCGCTACATCGAGATCTTTGGCAACCACTCATCGGCTTTGCTGGGCCGCCCGCGCGAACAGCTGATCGGGCAACTGGCGTCGACGTTCTTCTCACCTGCCAACATTGCCCTGTTCATGGGCACCCTGACGAAGGCGCTGGAGACCCGCCAGACCCAGACCTTGAGCTACCCCATCCGCATCATGGGTGGCCACCGCCATTTCGACAGCCGCTGCGCACCCGTGGGTGATTCCGACCGCGTCGTGTGGATGATCTGGGACGTGACCGCGCGCCGCCGCGCCGAGCAACGCCTGGTCCACATGACCCGGCTGTACGACTTCCTGAGCCAGGTCAACCAGGCCATCGTCTGGTCCACCACCGAGTCCGACCTGCTGACCCACGTGTGCCGCGCGGCGCTTGAACACGGTCGCTTCAAGAAGGCGTGGGTGACGCTCAGCGATTGGGACGGTGACGTCATGAGCTGCGAGGTGTTGCCAGGCAGCTCGCCCATGGACGCGATCATGCAGGCCTTTGATGGCTTTCTGCCCAGCCTGGAGACCGACGCCCCGATGGACCGGGCCATGCACGAAGGCCGCATCTTCCACACGGCCGATTTGTCGCAAGTGCCCAACCGTCCGCCCTGGGCCGACGAGGCCCTGAGCCTGGGCCTGAAAGGCTGCGCCATCATCCCGCTGCGCCGCGACATGCAGTTGATGGGGCATTTGTTCCTGCTCGACAAGCAATTGAACGCCCAGGACCAGGACGAGCGTGCCCTGTTTGAAGACGTGGCCAGCGACCTGGGTTTTGCCCTCACCAACCTGCACCGCGAGTCCCTGCGCGAGCTGGCAGAAGAGCGCATCCGCCTGCACGCCGCCGCACTGGAAAGCACGCGCGATGGCATGGTCGTGCTCAACCGCGACCGCATCCTGGTGTCCATCAACCCCGCCTTCACCGACATCACCGGCTACACCGAGGACGATGTGCTGGGCCACGGCGCCGACTTCCTCTTCCCCGACAACCCGCACGACGTGATCAGCGAAATCCGCAAGAGCCTGCTGACCGAGTCCAGCTGGCAAGGCGAGGTTTGGAGCCAGCGCAAGGGCGGTGAGCTGTTCATGACCAAGCTGTCGGTCAGTTCGGTGCGCAATCCGTCGGGCAGACCCAGCCATTTTGTGTGCGTGATGACCGACATCACCCAGCTCAAGCAAACCGAAGAGCGCCTGGCGCGCATGGCCCACTTCGACACCCTGACCGAGTTGCCCAACCGCGCCATGATCCACGAGCGCCTGGCCCACGCGGTGAGCCTGGCCGAGCGCCACCGTACCCTGGTGGGCGTGGTGTTTGTGGATCTGGACAACTTCAAAACAGTGAACGACGGCCTGGGCCACGCCGCTGGCGACAACCTGCTGCAGCAGGTGGCCCAGCGCCTGAGCCAACGCGTGCGCCAGGAAGACACCCTGGGTCGATTGGGCGGCGACGAGTTCATCCTGGTGCTGGAGCACCTGCGCCATCCGCAGCAGGCTGCGCATGTGGCGCAAGCCATTCTGGACACCCTGAACGAGCCCTTCACCCTGGACAGCGGCCAGCAGGTCTACGTGCGTGCCAGCATCGGCATCAGCATGTACCCGGACGACGGCATCGACGCCGCCGAATTGATCCGCGACGCCGACGCCGCCATGTACGAGTCCAAGCGCCGGGGCCGCAATAACTTCAGCTTCTACACCAGCTCCTTCACCACCGACGCCACCAGCCGCCTGCACATGGAAACGCGCCTGCGCCGCGCGGTCGAGCATGGCGAGTTCGTGCTGCACTACCAACCGCTGGTGCGCCTGACCGACCGCAAGGTGGTCGCGCTGGAAGCCCTGGTCCGACTGAAAACACCAGAAGGCGCGCTGGAAACCTTGCCCCCCATCGGCCCCGACGAGTTCATCCCCGTGATGGAAGACACCGGCATGATCGTGGCGCTGGGCGAATGGGTGCTCAACGAAGCCTGCCGCCAGGGCAAAGCCTGGCTGGACGGCGGCATCGACTTCGGCCGCATCTCGGTCAACCTGTCGCCCAGCGAAGTGCGCCGTGGTGGTGTGGTTGAACGCGTCTCGCGCATCCTGAACCGCACCGGCCTGCCTGCTCATCGGCTGGAGCTGGAGATCACCGAAAGCGGTCTGATGGAATCCAGCGTGGGCGCCGAGCAGTTCCTGCACATGCTGCACGCGCTGGGTGTGTCCCTGTCGATCGACGACTTCGGCACGGGCTATTCATCGCTGGCCTACCTCAAGCGCTTCCCGGTGCACCAACTCAAAATCGACCGCAGCTTCATCCAGGACCTGCCTGGCAACAGCAGCGATGCCCAACTGGTGCAGACCATGATCTCGCTGGCCCGGGGCATGAACCTCAACGTCGTGGCCGAAGGCGTCGAGATGCCCGACCAGGAGGCTTTCTTGTGCGCGCTGGGCTGTGACATCGCCCAAGGCTACCTGTTCAGCCGCCCGGTGCCCCCGGAGCAAATCGAGGTGATTTTTCAACAGGCGGAAGCCAGCAAAAAAAGCACGATCGTTCGATAATAGCGCATCACAGCAGCGCCAAGGTCACGATTCATGTCCACTGAACTCACCGCCATCACACCACTGGCCAGCCTGTTGGCCGCCCGCAGCGTCCAGGGCCAGCGGGTCACTTTTCAGGTGACCGAGGATTGGCAGCAAGGCCGCACCCTGTTCGGAGGCCTGCTGTCAGCGCTGTCCGTGCAAGCCATGCGCGACGTGTGCGGTGCGGACTGGCCCCTTCGGGCCCTGCAAACCAATTTCGTCGGCCCGGTCAGCCTGGCGCCTTTTCAGGTTGAGGTCTCGTTGCTGCGCCAGGGCAAAAACGTTCGCCAAGTCAAAGCAATGGTGCTGCAAGCCGACGCCCAGGGCGTGGAGCAGGTGTGCGGCATCCTGTTGGGGGTGTTCGGCACGGGCCGCGCTTCCAACCTGCCCACGCGCCAGCCTGCCCAGCCCCCCGTGCCCGTGAGCGCCGAAGCCGCCACTTCCCTGCCCTACCTGCCCGGCCTGACGCCCAACTTCACGCAGCACCTGGACTTCCGCCTGGCCGAAGGCGCCTTCCCCTTCACCGGCGGCGGCGACTGGTTGACCCGTTACCACTTGCGCATGAAAGACAGCGCGGGCGTGGACAACGAGCTCATCGCCATCATCCTGACCGACGCCGGCCCCTCCCCCGCGCTCTCACAGGCCAAGGCCTTTGCGCCCGCCAGCTCGGTCTCATGGGCGCTGGAGTTGCGTCCAGTCACCGAAGTCGACCCCGACGGCTTGTGGCGCCTGGACCAGGACACCATCGCGTACGAAGAAGGCTATGCCAACGACCGCGCCCACCTTTGGACGCCCGACGGCCAACTGGCCGCCTTTGGATACCAGGTGGTGGCCGTGTATGCCTGATCCCGTCCTCGCACTCAGCGAGGAGGACAGCTGCGCCCGCCCCGCATCACTGGGCGAATTGTTCATCGCCTTCACCGTGCTGGCCTTGCAAGGTTTTGGCGGCGTGATCGCCATTGCCCAGCGCGAGCTGTGCGAACGCCGACGGTGGCTGACGGCCAAGGAGTTCGTCGAGCTGCTGGGCACCGCGCAAGTGCTGCCCGGCCCTAACGTCTGTAACCTGTCGCTGATGATCGGCGATCGGTTCTTTGGATGGCGCGGTGCCGCCGTCGCCCTGGCCGGCATGATGACCGCCCCCCTGATCCTGATGCTGTTCCTGGCCTGGCTCATTGCCTTGGTGCCGCACGATTCGACCGCACACGGCCTGGTGCGAGGGGCACTTACCGGCATTGCCGCCGTGGCCGCCGGACAGATCGTGGGCACCGTGCTGCGACTGGCCGCGCCCTTGAAGCAACACCCTTTGAGCCTGGGTGTCAGCCTGAGCTTGGCCGCCGCCGCTTTCGGCATGATGGCCTGGCTGCGCTGGCCGCTGGTCTGGGTGCTGCTGGGCCTGGGCGGTGCCACCTGCCTGCTCACTTACGCCGTGCTGCGGCGCCGCCGGACCACGTGAGCGCCGCCCTGTCTCCAGCGGCATCTCCTTTGGCCTGGGCGCCCGAGGTTTGGTGGGAGCTGTTCCAGCACTTCCTGGCTTTGTCCCTGATGTCGATTGGCGGCGCCATCACCTTGGTGTCGGACATGCACCGGCGCCTGGTCGCTGAAGCCGGCCTGTTGACCGACGAGAACTTCACCGCCGCCATCGCCCTGGCCCAGGCCGCGCCTGGCCCGAACGTGCTGTTCGTGGGCTTGATCGGTTGGTACAGCGCGGGCCTGGGCGGGGCCTTGACCAGCCTCGTCGGCGTCATGATCCCGTCCAGCACCCTGGCCTTGACGGCGTCACGCTGGGTCGCCTCGCGCCGGGACTGGCTGGGGGTGCAGGCATTTCAATCGGGCATGACCCCGGTCACCATCGGGCTGCTGCTGGCCACGGGCTGGCTGCTGGCGCCCTCGGTTCAGCACCCTGCTGCCTTGATGCTCAGTGCCGCCGTGGCCTTGCTGGTGTGGCGAACCAAAGTCCCTCTGATCGCCTTGGTCGCCTTGGGCGCGGTGTTGGGTGCCTTGGGCTGGGTGTAAGCTTTTCAGCCATGAACAACACCGCCACTCCATTCACCGTCGCCCACCGCCCCGAGGCGTCATGCTTTGAAACCATCGTTGAAGGCCAGCGCTGTGTGGCGGACTACCGGCGCAGCGGCGCCATCGTCCACATGACGCACACCTTGGTGCCATCGTCCCTGGAAGGCCGTGGCATCGCCGCCGCTTTGGTGAAGGCCGCGCTCGTGTGGGCAAAAGCCGAGGGCCTGAAGATCGACCCGGTCTGCAGCTACGTCCGCGTCTACCTGAAGCGCCACCCCGAGTGGCAATCGCTTCAAGCCTGACCCAATCAAACTTTAGTTCATCAAGGCTGCGGCGGAGTGGTCCGTGCGCCAAATGCCCGCACGCGCATCTCAGGGCTCATGGCCCGCGCCAGTTGGTCGACAAAGCGCGCCTGCAAACGGTGGGCACCATCGGTGTCCTGGTCAATGCTGGACACGCGCACCAGCAGGCCATCCAACACCTGCCCGCGCAAGCCCGATGACAGCTGCCGAAACTTGAACACGGAATCGTCGGTCACCACGCCATCGCCCAGCAAGCGCCAATAGGTGATGGGCTCGGGACGCCCATCCATGTTCGCCTGCAAATGCGTCACCGGCAAAACCTGCCCCGCCGCCTCAATCAACGCGGGGGTGACGTCTTGCACCTTGAACCCACCCGCCTGGTAGCAAACCTCAGGCCGGTGCATTTGCAAGCCCACCGACTGCTGTCGACCATAGGCCACCGATAGCATCAAACGCTGCCCCTGTCCGTTGATGTAGGTGCGCTCCAGCACCTGGTCGTACATCTGAAACTGCTTGGCCTGGTCCACGGCTGGGCGCACAAACACCGAACTGGCCGGGTCCAGACGCCAATCGTCGAACTGACTGGGGAAAATGGCCTCCAGTGGCATCTGGGAGCGGGCGTCCATGGCCGCTTGCGTGTTCGGCTTGCCCACGGCGGCCAAACCCGCCACGGCCAGCATGCACGCGGCCAGCACCCAGGCTTTGGTGCGATTGCGGCTCATCGGCGGAACCTTTCGGGCAAGACCGCGCCCAGCACCCGATCGGCCCCGCCAATCAAGGCCAGGGCCAAGCCAAACAACACCAGCCCCGCAAAGTTGTGCAGAAAGCCCTGCCCCACACGATCACCAAAGTGGTAGGTCACCACCACCAGGATCATCACCCGCAACACATTGGCCACGAAGGACAAAGGCACCACCAGCACGGCCAGCAGCACATTGCGCAGCCACGATTTGTAGTTCATGAGGTTGCTGTAAAGCAGGCCCATGGCTTCAAGGATGAACATGGAGTGCAGGCCGGCACAGGCCTCGGCCACCAGCAGCTGATATTGGCCCACGGTGATCACCACGCCCACATGCCCGACCGGGTAACCGGCCCAGCCCAGCACCGTGCTGGCCACCACCGAGACGGCCTCTTTCAAGGGCCCGGTCACCACCACGATGGCGGAAAACGGCAGCGGCACCACGAACAGCAAAAACAGCAGCACGAACCAGATGTGCCGCAGTACCGCCCAGCCTTTGAAGCAGGCCAGCACCGACACCAGGACGAAGTAAAGCGACAGGATTTCCAGCCGCAGGAACTGCTGGGTGCGGCCAAAGGCGTAGAGCGTCAAACCCAGCGCCAGAATCAGGATCGGCGACCAATCGGCGGGTCGATCCGGCAATGCGGCAATGGTGTTGGCCTGGCGGTAAAACAACCAGGCGGCGGCGCCCAGCAGCAGCACCTCGTGACCCTGGCTATAGGAGGACCACTCGCCAAACAGAAAATCCCACAAGGTCGGCAGGACCAGCGCCGCCAGGCCCATGCCCGCGATGAACCAGAACCGGCGGTCAGGGTCGGCGGTTGGCGCCAAGGTCAAACTGTTCACTGAGTCACAGATGCCGAGGAAGCCCCAGTCGGCGCGCTGGCCCCTGCGGCAAACTGGCCCATCAATTGGATCTTGGCCCCTTGGCGCAAAGCTTCCATGCCCTTGGCAACCACCTCCCGACGGCGCTGGTTGGTCAACACAGCCTGAATCGCCTGAGCGGCATCGCGCCGATTGATGGAGCCCAACTCAGTGCGCACCAAGGTGCCGATCACCAGACCATCCGGACGCTCCAACACCAGGGAATGGCCCGGCTCCAAGCTGGCAAACTGCTTGAGCAGAGCCAGCGGAAGGTTCTCGGCCCACTCCACCATCTCGCGGCTGGTGGCTGGCAATCCACTGGCGCGCACCACCTCATTGACCTCCGCCAAGCTGGCGGTGGCTTTGACTCGGTCGCGCCATGCGGGGGCTTCGGCGGGGCTGACCTTCACGGCCATCTCCTGGATCGTGTACTGCCGACGCTCCTTGAACAACTCAGGGTGCTCGTCGTAATAACGGTCGATGTCGCCCGCGTCAGGTGGGGCGGCCTTGTCGGCCAGGCGGTCCTGGTACTCGCGCGCCAGAATCTCGCGTTTGGCCAGCGCCATCGCCTGCAAGACCTTAGGGCTGCTTTCAAGCTTTTGCGCGCGCGCGGCCTGGGCAGCCAACTCTTGCTCGATCAGACCCTGAAGGACTTTCTCGCCCGCCGCCTGGCCCAGTTGCCCGGACAAGGCTGGTTGGCGCTGCAACACCGCCTGCACCTGGTGAACAGAGATCTCGTCCTCGTTGACCAGCGCCACGACCTGGCCATCGGCTGGAGCTTTGTCTGGCCCGCAGGCCACCAAAAGCACCATCAACAAGGACAGCACACCCAGTTTGAACACGCGCATAGGCCCAGACTCCAAGGTCTTTAAAAAATCATTATCAACGAGAGCGCTGTTGCATGGCCCCAAAAGAAAACGGGCCCGAAGGCCCGTCATCCCTGCTGACCCAAAGGCCTCAGCGAGCCGAGCGGCGGCGACGCACCATGAAGCCCACACCGGCCAGACCCATCAGGGCCATGGCGAAGTCAGCGGCTTCGGGGGCCGGCGAAGCCACGGGTGCCGTGGAAGCCTGGGCACGAATGGTGCCCTGGTAGGCGCCATAGCTGGAGAAGAACGTGGCCTTGTTGCCCACATTGACCGTCAGGGCCATGGTGTAGGCGCCTGCGCCCAGGCCGTTGAACGAGAAACCGTTGCTGGCATCGTTGTCCACCAAGGTCGAAGCCAGGGTGCCGCCAGACAGCGCCAGCTGGGTCACGTCCAGGTCACGGGTGAACAAGGACAGGTCCGTTGTCAGGACTGAACCGCCAACACCGCCGCTGGTTGAGCCCAGGGTGAAGGTGTAGTAGTCCGTGAACGTGCCCGTGCTCCAGAACGAATTGCTGAATTCAGTGTCGCCTGTGCCGAGCAAGCCCAAACCAGTGGTGACTGCACCAGCCTGGGTGGCCACCACCAAGAAGGCCGACAAAACGGCGGTTTTCAGTTTATTCAACGCGATGCCCATACATTCCTTTGCATGCAAACAAGGAGTTCGTTTACGTGTGGATACAGTGTGACCCACGGCGGGGCACCTTAACCATCCCGGGAATGAGGGGAATTCAAGTGTTTGACCCCTCCTTGGAAGCGCCCAAATGTAACGTGCTGGTCATGATTTTCGCCATTCGGCAAGCCGCGCCCCGGTGAGTGCCCGCAAAGTGCAAGGCCTGCACGGCCATGGCTTGGTGCTGGGCTGGCGCCATCAAGGTCAAGGCTACCGTCAGCCCCTCTGACAGGGACGCCACGCGAACGGCCGCCCCGGCTGCTTCGCTCAATTCGGCCGCATCGGCGAAGTTGAAGGTGTGTGGCCCCATCACCAAGGGACAGCCGCAAGCTGCCGCCTCTATCAGGTTCTGCCCCCCCAAGGGCGCGAAGCTCCCGCCCAGCAAGGCCACGCGGGCCAGGGCGTAATACGCCGCCATCTCACCCATGGTGTCGCCCAGCCAGACATCGCAAGCGAGGGCTTGTGCGTGGGGCCCGGTGGCCCCCCAATCGCTGCGCCGCGACAGGCTCAGGCCGCGTTGAGCGACCAGCGCGACCACCTCGTCAAAACGTTGTGGGTGCCGGGGCACGATCAGCAAGCGCGGCAAAGGCGTCTGGCCCATGCCATTTCGGGCCAGGTTGACCCAGGCATCCAGCAACTCAGGCTCTTCGCCTTCGCGGGTGACCGCAGCCAGCACCACCGGCCGCTCGCTCAGTGACGCCCAGGCTCGCCCTTGCGCTAGCAGGTCCGGCGACGGCGTCATGTCGAACTTGACATTGCCACACACATGGACGTGCTTCACCCCCGCCTGGATCAGGCGATCGGCATCGGCCTGGGTCTGCGCCAGAGCCATCGTCAGGCTTTCAGCGGCGGGGCGCAGCAGTGGCGCAAAACGCTGGGCTTGGCGCAGGCTCTTGGCGCTCAGCCGGGCGTTGGCCAGCACCATCGGTAGCCTTCGTGTCCGGCTCGCCTCCTGCAGATTGGGCCAGATTTCCGTTTCCATCAGGATGCCGACGGCAGGCCGATGCGCTTGCAGAAAGCGGTGCACGGCGCCTGGGGTGTCGTAGGGCAGCCAGGTTTGCACATCGCCGTCTTGCAATAGTGCCCGGCCGGCCTCACGCCCGGTGGCGGTGCCATGGGTCAGCAGCAAACAAAGGCCTGGCCATGACTCGCGCAAGGCGGCGATCAGCGGGCGGGCCGCCAGGGTCTCACCCAGTGACACGGCGTGCACCCACACCACCGGCGCAGCCGCCACACCAGCTTGAGTGTGCAAAGCCCACACGGCCTGGCGGTGGGCCCGGCCATACCAACCCAGACGTTGAAGCCAGTTCACCCGATAAAGCGGCTCCTGCCGCCCACGTCGCCACACCCGCCACAGGTAGGCGGGCACGATCACGCGCATCAACAGGCTGTAGGCCTGTTGCGCCAACCAGGTTTTGAACACGCGGTTGATCGATCAGTGCGCGCTGGCGCCCACATGGGCGTCTGGCTTC
This sequence comes from Aquabacterium sp., assembly GCF_029946005.1. Lineage (GTDB taxonomy): Bacteria > Pseudomonadota > Gammaproteobacteria > Burkholderiales > Burkholderiaceae_C > Aquabacterium. Next base: position 4,372 of record NZ_JAQSDR010000027.1, on the reverse strand, counting down.
ACCGCCAGGATGGCGGCCATGAATTGCTTCTGGATGCGGTCCAGCGCGGCTTGCGTCTGGCCTTCGAAACGCAGCACCAGCACCGGCGTCGTGTTCGAGGCACGCACCAAGCCGAAGCCATCAGCGAAGTCGGCGCGCAGGCCGTCGATGGTGACCACTTCGAGGGCATCCGGGAACTTGGCGGTTTCCTTCAGCTTGGCCACCACATCGTGGTGCTCGCCTTCGGCGCAGGCCACGTTCAGCTCAGGCGTGCTGTAGCTGGTGGGCAGCGCGTCCAGGATCTCGCTGGGGTTGGCGGACTTGCTCAGGATCTCGAGCAAGCGGCCGGCCGTGTAGGTGGCATCGTCGAAACCGTACCAACGCTCAGCGAAGAAGATGTGGCCGCTCATCTCTCCGGCAAAAGGCGATCCCGTTTCCTTGAGCTTGGCCTTGACCAGTGAGTGCCCGGTCTTGTACATCACGGGCACGCCGCCCGCTTCGCGGATGGCCTGGGGCAAGCGCTGGCTGCACTTCACGTCGAAGATGATCTGGGCGCCGGGCACGCGGCTCAGCACGTCGCGGGCGAACAACATGATCTGGCGGTCCGGGAAGATGTTGTTGCCATCCTTGGTGACCACGCCCAGGCGGTCACCATCGCCATCAAAGGCCAGGCCCAGCTCGGCGCCATGTTCTTTCACGGCCTTGATCAGGTCAACGAGGTTTTCTGGTTTGGAGGGATCGGGATGGTGGTTGGGGAAGTCGCCGTCCACTTCTGAAAACAGCTCAATCACCTCGCAACCCAGGGCGCGCAGGATGCCAGGGGCCGACGCGCCGGGGATGCCGTTGCCGGAGTCGACCACGATCTTCATCGGGCGGGCCAGCTTGCAATCGCCAATGATGCGTTGTGTGTACTCGGCCAGCACGTTCAACTCGCTGAGGCTGCCGCTGCCCGTGGCGTAGTCTTCGGCCTCGATGCGTTGGCGCAGGCCTTGGATGTCATCGCCGTAAATGGCCCGGCCACCCAGCACCATCTTGAAGCCGTTGTAATCCTTGGGGTTGTGGCTGCCGGTGACCTGGATGCCGCTGTGGCAGCCCTGGTCGCCCCGGGTGGCGGCCACGTAATACAGCATGGGCGTCGTCACGGCGCCCAAGTCGATCACGTTGATGCCGGTCGAGCGCAGGCCGCTTATCAGGGCTGCGGCCAGGCTGGGGCCGGACAAGCGGCCATCGCGGCCAATGGCCACGGCCTTTTCGCCCAGCTTGAGTGCTTCGGTGCCAAAGGCACGGCCCAGGTGCTCAGCCATGGCCACGTCCAGCGTCTTGTCCACGATGCCGCGGATGTCATAAGCCTTGAAAATGGAAGCGGTGACTTGCATGGTGATCCTTTGCTGATTTGAAATGATTCGGTGACGCAGACAGGGTGCGTGTTGGGAGGGATTCTAGAGACCCTGGACGATGGACCCGTGACGGATTGCAGATAGGATGCCAACTCGCCAGGTCAAGCACCCACTATTCAAACCATGTACACCGCGCAGACGCACATCGACTCGCCCCTCGGCAAGGTCTTGCTGGCGCGCACGGCGCAGGGTTTGGCCGGGCTTTGGTTTGTCGAGGGTCAGCGAGACTTCCCCGGCCAGCTGGACGCCCCACAGCACCCGCACGATTCGCTGTTCCATGAGGCGGAAATGCAGTTGCAACGATACTGGGCCGCCCCCACGGGCGCTGCGGACCATTTCACCATCCCCCTGGACTTGGTGGGCACGGCGTTCCAACAAGCCGTCTGGCGTGCTCTGCAGACGATCGCGCATGGTGAGATTTGCAGTTACGGTGAGATTGCAGGGCTTCTTGGCAATCCGAAGGCCAACCGTGCGGTGGGCATGGCGGTGGGCCGCAACCCCATCTCCATCATTGTGCCGTGCCACAGGGTGGTGGGCCGTGACGCCCAATTGACCGGGTACTCTGGCGGCATGCACCGAAAAATCGCACTGCTGACCCAAGAAGGACACCAAGTTCACCACCAGCGACTTCACTGCCCAACGCCCGGGCAGGAAGTGCTGCTGTGAAAGCACGCGATCTCCTGGAAATGCTGCTCCTGGCTGCGATCTGGGGGGCCTCATTCCTGTTCTTGCGCATGGCCGCACCGGTCGTGGGGCCGGTGGCGGTGGCCGCGTTGCGGGTCACCGGGGCCGCCCTGCTGCTCTTGCCAGTGCTGATGCTGCGTGGCGACCTGGCACGCCTCAAGCCATGGCTGCCCGCCCTGATGGTTTCGGCGCTGCTGGCCTACGTGCTCCCATTTTTGGGACTCAGTCAGGCCGCGCGCTCGCTGCCCGCCGGACTGCTGTCCATCCTCAACGCCACCACCCCGCTGTGGGGCGCGCTGGTGGGTTGGTGGTGGGCCGGTGAGCGCCTGTCCGCGGGCCGACTGCTGGGGCTGGCCATCGGCATTGGCGGCGTGGCACTGCTGGCGGCCGACCGCTCTCAGATTGGCTCGGGCGCCGCGTGGCCAGCGGTGGCGCTGTGCCTGGCCTCCACCCTGATGTACGCACTGGCGGTCCACCACGCCAAGCGCTACCTCAGTGGGCTGTCGGCGGTGAGCGTCAGCGCAGGCTCGCTGGGCTGCGCGGCCTTGATGTTGGCCCTGCCCGCCTGGTGGCTGGGGCCTCAGCCTGTGCAAGGTCCGGCTCTACGATGGGAGCAGGTGCCCGCTGCGACCTGGGGTGCCGCGCTGGGCCTGGCCGTGTTGTGCACCGCCCTGGCTTACTGGATGTTCTACCGCTTGATCGCCCGGGTGGGCCCCACCAAGGCCTTGACCGTGACCTTCCTGATTCCCGTGTTCGGCATGTTGTGGGGCCACTTGTTCCTGAACGAACAGGTCAGCGCCTCCATGATGGCCAGCACCACGGTGATCGTGCTGGGCACCTTGCTGTCCAGCGGTGTCTGGACCCCACGAAGCCTCGTCGCTCCTTCGCGATCCTAGGGATTGAGGATCGTTCGCATCAGTGAAAACATGATCGAAGACCGCACCCAATAGAGGCTTCTCATGAAGAAACTGGCAACATTCCTTGTCCTGAATACCGCGCTGGTGCTACCCATCATGGCAGCGCCCTTGGCTCAATGGAGCTTCAACAGTGACGATGGACTGGTCAGCACGGGCAGCCTCACCCCGACGATAGGTTCTGGCAGCTTGGCGCTGATTGGCGGCGCCACCAGCTTCTTCACCTCCGGCTCACCCAACGATCCAGCCACGTTCCCCCTGGACAGCTCTTTATCCGTGGGCAACTACCCTGCGCAGGGCGTTGGCTCCGGCACAACCGGGCTCGAAGGATGGGTCTCCACCTTGGGCTACGCCGATGTCATGTTGAGCTTTGACTTCAAAACCCAGCCCAGCGGCAACAAGTGGTTTGCGCTGCAAGCGAGCGACAACAGTGGCAGTTCATGGCTTGACGTCGCTGTGTTTGGCGTGTCGGCCGCTGACACCTGGTTCACGAAAACCTTCAATGTCTCCTCACTGCTGCCATCGGTGAACAACAACTTGGGCTTCGGGTTCAGGCTGGTCGCCGCTTTCAAGCCCGGCACCAATTTTTACGAAGCCAGTGAGGCTGGCTACAACGGCGATTTCGGACTGCAATCCGACCAATTGTCCGTGCAAGCCACCGTCGTGCCCGAGCCCACCAGCTTGTGGATGCTGGTTGGTGGATTGCTCACCTGTGGCCTTGCCCTGACCAAACGACGGGCGTGATGTTCTACGGTACGCTTCTCCATCAGGAGATGCCGCATGCCGACCACAAGCCAGATAACTTCCATGACACCCCGTTGGTTCTGGGAAGACCTGACGCCGGGCTTGACCATGACCTTCGGCCCCAAATTGGTCAACCGAGACGAAGTGATCGATTTTGCGCAGAAGTTCGACCCCCAGCCCTTCCACTTGAGTGAAGAGGCCGGCAAGGCTTCACTGTTCGGTGGCCTAGCCGCCAGTGGCTGGCACACCAGCAGCATGGTGATGCGCCTGATGTGCGACGGCTTCCTGCTCGATTCGTCCAGCCTGGGATCGCCCGGTCTGGACAGCCTCAAATGGCTGAAACCCGTGATGGTTGGCGACGAGATCCGCGCTGTGATGACTGTGCTGGCCAATCGCCCGATGAAGAGCAAGGCCCATGTAGGATTGACGCAGTCGCGCTGGGAAGGCATCAACCAGCGCGGTGAAGTGGTGCTGCTGCTGGAAAGCTGGGCCATGTTCGGGCGCCGCCATCAGGCCGAGGCAACCCCAGATTGACGCTTGGGCACACCTAATTTCCCAAGCAAAAAGCCCTGAGGCTAACGCATCAGGGCTTTGCAATTTTGGCGGAGTGGACGGGACTCGAACCCGCGACCCCCGGCGTGACAGGCCGGTATT
>NZ_JAQSDR010000026.1 GCF_029946005.1 Aquabacterium sp. | reverse complement strand
GTGATGAAGGGCACGTGAGTTGACATGTCGGTTCCTTCAAAAATAGCCTAACGCCACAGGTAAGCCGCACCGGAGCGCGAAGCGCGCAGGGAACCCACAAGTGAAACTTGTGGGTGTCGGCTTGACCGAAAAGTTAGGCTGGTGCCAGATGCACTACGGTGGCGTGTGGGTCGATGTGATTGCATTTTGCTTTGCTAGATTATTGCGGCGATGCTTTTGCATTGAATGAAATGCGGAGAAAGCAAACACTGATGCGATGGCAGCAAAAGCCCAACTTATGGCCACGTGCCCTTGCCATTGGATGGGACCAAAAAGGGCGAAAGATGACCCGGCCGAAAAGGTGATGCTTAGAGCAACTGCGAGAGAGGGATTGATAGGAAGTGACAAAATGCGGCGATGAAACAGCCAAAGTATTGGATAGATGCTTGCAAGGCAGATTGCTTCCAGCCCGAACCACGCAACGACTTGCCAAACCATTGCGCTGAAGGCGAGGCCGGAATGGCCAGAAAGCACGGACCAAACCGGCACAAACAGGATGTTCAGTGTTGGCGGCACAAGGGGCGCGAGTAGATAGCCGCGATGATCTAGTTTTTCAGGCATGGTGGATCTACTCGGAATAGCAAAGTTGATAGCGCAGCCAAAAGCCTAACGCCAAGGTTAACCGGCAAAAATGCGGAGCATTTTTGTCCGCGTTGAACCTACGGTTAGGCTGGTGGCAAATGCTCGATTGACTAGGTATGTCATGGCCTTGATGCTACCGGAGCATGTTGGCCAGTGTTTTCTTTGCCATGAGTTCAACATCGACTGGTGCATGAGGATCTAGCGCAAGGGTGCCCAAGATGCTGACTGCGTCTTCTCGTTTTCCTTGCTGATGCAGAACGATGGCTTTATTGACGAGCAGGTACCCCTTTGTTTCCTCGTCCGGTCTTGCTGCTAGCCCCTTGTTCAGCGCACTAAGCCGAAGCTGTGGATCATCTTCGAATTGAGCTCGTTCCTTCCAGCCTGGAGCAAAGTTGGGAATGCGTTCGGTTAAGGCTGCCACGAACTGCCGCTTTTGGCTTTCGTCGTTCACCCATTCCAAAGATACATACCGGAGGTAAGTGCCCTTGGGTAGATCGCCGCGTGATTCGCGCTCCAACGTGTGGACCGCCGTCTTCGTTGTGAAGTAGCCTCTGGGTGCCATTTTGTCAACTCGCTGATAGAGTTGATATGCCTTGCTGTATTGCTCCCCGAGCAAGTATGTGAACGCGGAGTCATAAAGTGGATATGGCCAATCAGGCGCGGCGGCAGATGCTTTTTCGAAGTACTCGATTGCCTTCTTGCTGTCACCTTTCTGCCCTGCAATTCGGCCTAATTCGTGAAGCTTTGATGCCTCCTGCGGAACGCTCTTGTTACCGCGGATTTCCCATTTAACATCTCCTGAAAGGCTGCTCAAGTCTGCTTCTGTCAGCACCCGACCTTGCTTGTCACGGAAGACGATTTGTTCTGCTGCATTGCTGAGGCTTGTGAGGCCAAACATCAGAAGTGCTAGAAATGTTGCTGCGTATTTCATGAAGGCTTTACGAGTAGCAAGGCAATGTGTTTGCGAAGAGCCTAACTCCAAGTTAAGGGGCGCCACGCTTGGCATTTCCGAAGCGGCGCGAGAGCTGTTGGCGTCCCCTTGAACGAAATGTTAGGCTGGGGGCAGATGCTGGGTTGGGCTTATTCACGGTTGCTCTGTTGAGTTGGCTACACAAATTGAGTGCACGCCAAATTTAGGCGTTGGATTGCCGGGCATTACGCTCGAAGGTAAGTAAGCGGCTGAACTCAAACGCAAATAGCCCGAGCATGCCAATGCCAGCAGCTAGCGACAAGTAGAGCCCGACAACAAAGAACTCAGCACCGCTTTCGGTTCGGGTCTTGATGACCGCTCGCATTAGCGGCCCTGCGACCCAACTGAGCACTGATACGACCGCGCCTACATAAAGGCAGAACTTGCCTATTTTTTGTAGGAAGGCAGGAAGTCCAGTGGCTTGAGGCGAGTTAAGCACACCAGGGACACGTGCTACGAGGTAAACGCGATAAAGCCCAAAGACCAGAAAGAACAGGGGTCCGATGAGTGGAATGACGCCAAACCCGGCGCCACCAGTGGCCATACCGACCCACCCAGACCTTGCTAGACCAAATGGCAAGACGGCAGCGAGTAGGACAAGGCAGTATGCAAACTTGAGAGTGGATGACGGCTGTTGGTGCATATGGAGTGGAATAGTTGGATGGCGCCAAAAAGCCTAACTATCGGCTGAGCATTTTCAGAAAGGGCAATATGTACGGCTTCCAGGCCAAGAGCAATGATGCTGCACAGATTGCAACAACAAAAAACCACCAATGAAATCGCTTCTCGGATCTGGAGCATTTTTCGTAGGCTTCCTTATCTCCCATCATCACCATTTCATTTTCCCACTTCTTTGAGTGCCCATAGGATTGATGCAAAATGATACGCGACGCGCGTGTTCGGTACGTGCCGCATCAGCTCTTCGAGCAACGTTTGCGCCTACTTGTCGCGTCCCGTGTGATCATGTACCCATTCGTAGCTGGGCACTATTCCG
>NZ_JAQSDR010000025.1 GCF_029946005.1 Aquabacterium sp. | reverse complement strand
AATCTCCGGTTGCCCGTGCACACGCCCGTTGGTCTGCAACGAGCGCTTTTTATGCCTTGTCCAGATGGTCACCCGAGTGGATGACCCGATTTGTTACCGCCTGAATGGCGGGGTTTTGATCCGTCACGCCCAGGTGGCCGTCCCGCCATTGGTGATGAAAGTCTCGCTGCCGTTGATGCGGCAAGTGTCTCCTTCCTTGACCGCTTGGGTTCTTACCCTTGGTCACCTCGGCGACATTGCGGCATACCCACGCATGAAAAGGGTCACGTTGGCCTCAAGCAGCACGGTGTCGTCCTGGTCGGAAGGTAGCGGTAAACCAAGCATCGCGCAGTAGTGTCGTCTGCCCAGAAACAGCGACAGAAACTGATCGGCGGCCGCTTTAGGCTGGCCCACTTGCAAGCTGCCGACCCGTGAGGCCGAATGCAAGTATTGCGTGAGCTCCCGCGCCAGCCGGTCCGGGCCCTGCCGGAAGAACGCCTCCCGAATTTCCTGGTGCTGCCCCCCCTGACTGAACAGGATGCGCTGCACATCGATCACGTTGGGATCACCCATGAATTCGAGGAACCTTCTGCCCAGCGCGGTGAGCACCGCGGCAGGGCAGTGTGGGTCCATGTCGGCCACGCCGATGAACCCGATAACCTGGTCCGTGTGCTGGCTCACCGCGGCCTCGAACAACGCTTCCTTGCTCGGAAAGTAGCTGTAAATGGTCATCTTGGAGACGCCGGCATCCCGTGCGACGGACTCCATGCTGGTCCGCTCAAGCCCACGGTCGAGAAACTGCCGGGTAGCGGCGTGCAGGACACGACGCATGCGTTCCGGGTCGCGCGGACGTCCCCGCTTGACGGGAGAAAGGGTGTGGTCGGTCATGAGGTCACCTGTGTGGTCAGGGGCAATCGTACAAGAGCCCGCCGTGCCGACATGGCAAGACCTACCTTTGCGGTGGATCAGTGTTTACGATACTTGACGGTACAGTAAATACCAAAGATATTTACTGTACTAGTAAGTATAGGAATTTTTTATATGAAACATAAAATTTTGCGTCGCGCCATCGTCTGGCTGCCAACGCTGGCCGGGCTTGCAGGCGGCGCATGGGCCGCCGGCAAGCCCGTGGTGTGCGTGTGGGACATCATGGGCACGGCCGGGAGCACGTACAGCATGGCGCAGGACTACGCCGTGGCCATGGGCCGACAGGGTGTGGACCTGGAACTCAAGAGCTACATCAATGAGCGCATCGCCGTCGAAGACTTCCGGACCGGCCAATGCGTGGCCGCGCTCATGACCGGCTTCAAGGCTCGCCAGTTCAACAAGCTGGCAGGCTCTCTGGACAGCATGGGCTCGACCACGGTGGTACGCGATGGCCGCATCGACATGCCTGGCAGCTACGAAGTGCTGCGCCGCGCCATCCAAGTGTTCTCCAGCCCGCAGGCCAACCAGCTGATGCAGGACGGCGCCTTCGAAATCGGCGGCCTCTTCCCGCTGGGTGCGGCCTATCCCATGCTGCGCGATCGAAGCCTGACGTCGGCCGAAGCGCTGGCCGGCAAGAAGGTGGCGGTGTTCGACGATGACAAGGCACAAGGCCTGCTCATCCAGATGCTGGGCGCCCAGCCCGTGTCGGTCGATGTCATGAATGTGGGCACCAAATTCAACAACGGCATGGTGGACCTGGTCCACCTCCCGGCCATGACCTACAAGCCTTTCGAGCTGGCCAAAGGCATGGGCAGCAAGGGTGCCGTGGTGCGCATGCCCGTCATGATGCCCACCATCCAACTGGTGCTGTACAAGGCGCGCTTTCCCGAAGGGTTCGGCCAGCAATCCCGCGCCTTCTGGGCGGCCCAGTTCGACCGGGCCAAAGGCTTCGCGGCCCAGGCGGAAACGGGCATCCCCGCCGCCACCTGGTACGACATGCCTAAGGAGCACCTTGCGGCTTATGCCAGGGCCTTGCGCGAAGGCCGACTGGAAGGCGCCAAACAGGGCATCTACAGCAAACGAACCCTGAACGTGCTGCAGAAGACACGCTGCGGAATCAGTCCCACAGAGCCCGAGTGCTCGCAACCAAAGGAAATCGAATGAACACCATCACCGAATCAAACCTTCGGCTCACCCCGAACCAGTCTTCGCAACACACAAAACGGTCAGACATGGCACCCACCTTCACCACCATCAAGTCCACCTTCATCTCGGGAAGCGTCCAGTGCGCGGCCACCCTGCGGGTGCCGCTGGATAACCAGGGCGAGGCCTTGCCTGCCATTCTCATGGTGCACGGCTGGGGCGGCATTCAAAAGGGGATGACGAAGCACTTCTACGAGCGTTTCCTCCAACTGGGCTACGCCGTGATGACCTTCGACTACCCAGGCTGGGGCGACAGCGCAGGGCTGCCGAGGAACCGCATCAACCCCTGGCAACGGGTGCGGGACGCCGATGCGGCGCTGGCACATCTCAAGAGTTCGCCATTGGTAGATGCCGGCAGGATCGTGCTATGGGGCTCCTCGTTCGGCGGCGGGCACGTGGTGGATTTGGCGGCCCAGCATCCCGACCTGATGGGTGCGATCGCCCAGATCCCGGTGCTCGACGGGCTGTCGGCGGTTAGGGCGGTGCCCACCTTGCGAATGCTGCGCTTTCTGGCCTACGGCTGCGCAGACATGCTCGTCGGGCCCGTCTACATGCCCGTATTGGCGCCCCCCGGAAAGTTTGCCACCTTCTCCAGCGATGGAGGCTACGCGGCCTTGCTTCAGAGCGAAAAAGAAGACAATCACGTCTACGACAACCGGGTGGCCGCCCGTTCCGTATTCAACGTGGCCTTCTACCGGCCGATCAAGCGGATCAAGGACATCCGCGTGCCCATCCTGCTGATCGGAGCCATGCAGGACTCGATCGCTCCGTTCTCCGAGCGCAAGATTCAAAAGATAAGCAATCCGAACGTGCAAACCAGCCTCCTGGACGCCAACCACTTCACCCCCTATTTCAAGCCGGTGGTCGATGCGAACCTGGCCATCCAGGCGCCCTTCTTGACGAATCTGCTGAAACAACACAACTTGTGAACGCGGCATGGGGGAGCATGTACCTGCTGTCCACGGCTTTGCGCAAGAGTGAAGCCTTCTTTTGGGTCTCGATTTACAGCCAGGCCATGGCCGGTGACGCCCAAGTTCCTAAGGTAATGCCGAACTTGCACAGTACATAGTAGAAGCACCGAAGGTTCCTGGGCCATAGGTGCGTGGTCATGGCTTCAATGCTGCACGCGACCACGCCCAGTGCAGCGCTTCAAGTGCCCTTGTATTGCGGGCCCCAATGTTCGAGTCGTATCGCCCTATCACCGGTTGAACTCTTAGTCAAACCGAAAGCTGATCACGCCGGTCCTGGTAACGGCCGCTGACAGGCCGAGCTGATCAGCGACCTTGTAGAGCTTCTCGCTAGGCTTGAAAGCGCGTTACTGCATGTCAGTCAACATCATTTCCTGCAGCTCTGATACCGCATCCGATACCGAAATGCTTACCCCAATGGACGTAGATTTGCCGTTCAAGTCAAACGACCGCGTAGCATCATTCGGGACTTTGGTGGCCACCAACACGGGATCATTCTCACACTGTCCCTGATAGAACACTCACAACTTGCTCACAGGCCGCGTTGAGCAATGTCCCGAGCCAACTGCGCCAGAACCATCTCGTAGGACACCTGCGGGGCCCAGCCCAGCGCACGGGCTTTGTCAGTGGGGAACTGGTTGTTCCAGGCGATGAGGTTGAGTGACTCCAGCGTGACAGGCGGGCGCTGGCGGTGATTCCACCAGCGGCACACGGGCTCACTCACATGCGCACCGAGGTAGGCCAATGCACGCGGCACCGAGCGAGGCGGGGGTACGTTCAGCAGCCGAGCCAAATCCTCAAAGTAGCGCTGCCAGGTGACGGGCAGCCCATCGTGAACATTGAACACCTGCCCAAACGCCACGGGGCGGGTACTGGCAAATAACAAGAAATCGGCCACGTTGTCCACCACCGCCAAGGCAGCGTTCCCCCGCCCGCCGCCGACCAGCGCGGGCATGCCTTGGCGCAAGGCATGCGCGGCATCCAGCAACCAGGGCCCGGAGCCTGGCCCCACAATGTTCGCTGGCCTGACCACGCACACCCGGCCCCCTTGATTGGCAAAGCGCTTGGCCAGTTGCTCCTGGCGCTGCTTGGCCCGGCCATAGGGGCCTTGCGCCTTGCCGAACCATGTGCCCTCGTGGCAGACGCCCCGCTGGATCGCATCACCATAGGCACAGATGCTCGTGGTAAGCACCACCGCTGAGCAATGGCGCCTGGCGGCATCGAAAACGTGTGCGGTACCCCCCACCGTGACTCGCTCATGGTCCTCGTCTCGCCCTGCGTCACCCACCATGGCAGCGAGATGAAACACAGTGCGACAACCCATCACGGCATCGTCCACATCCTGCGAGTTGGTGATGTCGCCACGGATGACGCCCACACGAAGCCCCCAATGGTTGGGGGCCTGCTCATGAGGCAAGGCCAACACCCTCACCGACCATTTGGTGTGCGCCAGAATCTGCCCCACCAAGGCACGCCCCAAAAATCCACACCCACCAGTGACCAGCACCTCGGTATCTGCCCTGTTCATGTGTGGCACCTTTACTTGGCTGCGGCCTGAACTTGGCCAAAGTGTGCCTCGCCAAATAGATGGCTGGCCACATCGCCTGGAAAGGCCCAAAAAGGCGTGCGCTCACTGGAGGTCGCACAGTTGGGGTAATCGGGGTTGGGGCTGGGGCCAGCAAGGGTCTTCTCCAACACCATGGAGATGTATTGGTCGTTGCTGCCTTCCAAGGTGTTGCCGTTGAGAATGACCTCGACACCCGTGCTCAAGGCGTATCGCCGCACGGCATTGATGCGTGAATTGCGTGGCTCGTAAGCATCAACGCCCACCCCATTCTCACTGCTCACACGGATGCCATCGGGCACGCGAGCCGCCATGGAATGGTTGCCCTCTGTGTGCCCAGGCGTATGAATCAATGCCAGGCCAGGCCCCAGGCTCAGGCTGCCCTCAAAAGGCAAGACGCGCTCAGGCGCAATACCTTCGATGCCTTGCGGGCAGTACCAATCTGCCTGAATGGGTAGCAGCTTCAAGGCTGAGGCCCACTCCTGGTGATGAACCAACAACCGGGCATTGGGAAAATACGCGGGCCTGCCTTCCGAACCCAGCCATTTGCGAACATCGTGGGTGTGCAAGTGGTCGTAGCTGATGTAATCCACCTGCTCAGGGGTGATGCCGCATTGGGCCAAGGCGCCCTCAACCGTGTTGTACTGCGGCGCGAATACGCGATTGACAAACTCTGGAATGCCCTTGGCCAGGCGCTTGAAGAAAGGCGTCTGGCGGTTGGCCTCATGATCGGTTGGTGAGAGTATCAACGTGCGCAGCATGCGTTCATGATCGAGGTACTGCACCACAAACAAGCGATTGAGCAGGTGCACCAAGGGAAATTTGAACCCTCTGTGCGCATAGACACCGGAGAAGGCGTAATACGTTGGGTACGGGGCACGGATCAGGTTGAAGCTGCGATAGAACAGCACCTCGGGCTCGCGCAACATGCGCTCGCGCAGCACACGAGCGGCCTGGCGCGTGGCATCCAGCCGGGCCTGAGGGCTGCAGTGGGCTCGGCTCAGGTCAAAATCAGCCAACGTGCGCATCCCAAGCAATTGAGGGGTCATCAGTGCATTCATCATGCTGGGCGTGACGGATCAAAACCCCGCCATTCGGGCGGTAACAAAGCGGGTCATCCACTCGGGTGACCACTTGGACAAGGCATAAAAAGCGCTCGTTTGCAGGCCAACGGGCGTGTGCACGGGCAGCCGGAAATTCGGCCGCTGGGCCATGCGCCAGATACAGCGCGCCACGTCATCAGCGCTGAGGCGAATGCCCAGGAATTGCACCGTCTTCATCTTGTGAACGTCGTTGGTCACCATGGCCGTGTTCACAAACAAGGGCAACACGTCCACCACGCGCACCCCGTGCCTGCGCCATTCAATGTCCAAGGATTCAGTCAGGCTGCGCACCGCCGCTTTGGCCGCAGAATAGGTCGACAGCATGGGCTGACCATACAAGGCCGAGGCTGAGCACAAGTTGATCACGCGGGATCCTGGCGTGAGCTTGAGGTAGGGCAAGGCGTGGTGACAACCATTGATTACGCCCTTGAGGTTGATGTCGATCAAGCGGTAATGGCTTGCCAATGGAACCTCTTCGAACAGGCTGGTCACGGACACACCCGCGTTGTTGACCAACACATCCAGACGCCCACCTGAGGCCAAGACAAAAGAGGCCAGTTGCAAAGCCCATTCACTGGCGTTGGACACGTTCAAACGCCCAGCGTGCGTGTTTGATTGACCCAGGTGTCGCTGCAACTCCAGCACGCCCACCCGCCTCATCGACATCAAACAGGCCGACAAACCACCCCTCGCGCGCAAAACGCTCGGCCACGGCCCGCCCAATGCCTGCAGCTGCGCCGGTGACTAAGATGCTTCGACTTCTGAGGTTAGATGCTGTGCTAATTTCTGGCTCCGGTATTGCAATGCAATGCAAATATTTTTGTGTGGTCAATTCATTGCATGTTATTAAGGGAGCCTTTGGCCCTTTGATTAATAATAGGCTGCTGGTTTCGATGATTCCCCCAGCATCTCTTAATCACAGCCCAATACGATGGCTGAATACAACCCATACCTTCATAACAGCCCTTTGAAGCCATCAAGTGGTGCATTTCCTTGAGTCGATACGAGGGAACGCCAGCTGCAAAATGATGCTCCAGATGAAAATTGACGAAGTTTGGCGCCCATAGCAAACGTGCAAGGGGATTCGCAAGTGTGGTCGCCGTGTTGCGACGTGGGTCTGGGTGAAGGTGCTCTGGCACGCCGCCATGCTCACCCATGACACGCAGCCGCAATACCAGCGGGAATATGAAGATTTGGCCCAGCCACCAGCACAGGTAAACCTCAGGGTGACCTGCAGACCAGAGAAGCCCGATCAATATGGCATGGCTGGTCAAAAATGGGGCCTGGGACCCCAGCTTGAAGGTCTGAATTTGGTAGAGGATGTTCTTAACGCCGTTCAGGCCCGACACATCACGCAAAAACTTTCTTGCAAGGCTTGCACCGCTGGCAGGATAGCCAGCGACGAAAGCGAGGTCAGGATCCTGTTCAGTTCCTGCATGACGGTGGTGGGTGAGGTGCCCCTGTCGATAGGCGTAATAAGGTACGTTGGGCAAGCCCCCGAAGAGCCACTTGCCTGCCCATTCGTTGAACGCGCGTGACGAAAAAAGCGTCTGATGCGCTGTGTCATGCACGAGGACACCAAGACCGAGTGCACGCGCACCAAGCAGTACAGAAGCGACGCACCAGGCTAACCAGTGCTCCCAATAAATGGGTATGACAAAGCCAATGGCGATCAACGTGAAGTTTGCCACCGTCATCCAGATCGCTTGGATGTCCGACTTCTCACTCAATCGCTTCAGTTCTTGCCTGTCAATCAATTCCAAAATGGTCATATCCAAGCCTCATTCAAAGGTTGGAGCGCATCCTAAAATTTATTTCAATATTACACAACTGTTGCCTATATGTGTAATATTGCAGACTTACATCCAACGCACCCAGACATCATGAGCGCCCCGTTTGTACTCGTGCAACTTGCCAACGAGAGCATCCCGTGGTGCCAGTGACATGAGCTCGGGGGGAAGCATCGGATCCCGCACCAGTTGGGAAACGGCTGTACGTCCAAGCAGAAGGGTTTCCCTCAAAGCTTGCTCACGTGGCATACGGGGCAGCATGGTCAGGTGCGCCGTCAAGGCCTGCTGCAACACCTTGTACTGCTTAGCGAGTTCTTGTACTGGCCACAGCGCAGATGCATGGCGGAACTCGCTGGCCTCCAGGTGACTGAGCAGGAACACACGTGCATGTTGCGACAAGCCCAAGGCCTGCAGCTTGCTGCGTTCGGAATGAACGCCCCCAGCTCGGTTGCACGGACGCAACTGGAGGCCATGTTGAAGAGTGGCAAAGCCTCGCAGGGACAAGGCCAGTTGATGGCGCCGCCACGAGGTCTTATCGGAGCGTGCCACGGCTGCATCGTGCACGCCAACCCAGTCACCTTGCCAGGCAACCTCATCGGACATTTCTTGGCTCCACGCGTCCAGCGCGTTTGCAAGTGTTAAACCCGGACGATGCAGGATGTACAGACCACGGGCGGCTCGCCGTACCTTCTTTCCCGCCAGTAAACGCGTCATTGCTACGCGCATGGTCGATTCACGGTGCCCTAGCAATTGGCCAGCACCACAAATGACCTGCCCTGAGAGTGCAGCGCCGTGCGCCGCCAAAAGGTCCAGCACAAGATCCGGTGCGTTAGGAATATCGACTTGGATTTGGCAAATTGTCTCCATGCGCCTCCGACGTGTCTCAGGTATCCCTAAGGAATGGGAGGACGGCAATCACAATATCACGGCCTCTGAGGAGGGATCAATCAGTATCTTGACTTGGTCTGGTGCTTTGGCCAGCATGTCGAACACACTTTCGACGCCATGCAGCCCGACGGTCCCAGTGATCAGCGGGGCTGCATCAACCTTGCCCTCGGCCATCATGTGCAGTGCCTGCCGGAAATCCAATGGCGTATAGCCCAAGGAGAATCGAATGTCGATCTCTTTGTTGATGGCCATGGCCGGCTCAATCGCGTCTGTCTGCATGCACACGCCGACGACCACGATGCGGGAGAACTGCGGCGCGCTTGCGATGATGGACTGCAGGATGCCTGGAACGCCAACACATTCGAAGATGATCGGTCGGGTCTTGCCAATGCCCAGACGCTCGCCGACCGACCACAGGTGCCACCAGGGGAAAGGGAACTGGTCTAGCTGCTCCTTGGAGCTCATGCCCAGCTCGAAAGCACCCGCCACATCGTTGATGAAGCCCAGTTCCCGCCACTGCGCATACGGAGACTCCTTGCCGGGATTGACCACCAAAGTGGCGCCGCAATGTTCTGCCATGGCGCGGCGCACGGGCGAGAAATCACTGGCGATGATCTTGCTCACGCCTTTGGCCTTCAACATGCAGATGACCGCAAGGCCCACAGGGCCGCAACCAATGACGATGGCAACGTCTTTGCGTGTAACCTCCCCGCGCAAGACCGCGTGCAGACCCGTTGCCATCGGATCGGTCAGTGCAGCATCAGCGGCTGGCAAGCCATTGGGAATGGGCATGGTCATGGTCTCTTGCACCACAACCCGTTCTGCATAGGCCCCAGGCGAGTGCGCTGATAGACCCAGCAATTCGATGTCCAGCCCTCGCCTGATGAGGGGAAGCGCCACGACAGCCGTCCCTGGCTTCAAACGGGTGCGGGTGCCTGGACCTGCATCGATGACTTCCGCGCTGAACTCATGCCCGAACACCATCTCCTGGTCTGAACCAATCGACGCGCGATAGCCTTGGCTTTTCATCATGCGGCCCCAGTGGTCACAGTGATCACGCACATGCAGGTCACTCCCGCATATCCCGCAGCGCAGCACCTTCACGAGCAATTGGCCAGGGCCCGGAAGGGGATCCGGGCGCTCCATGACGGACATTGCCCGGTCCTTGCAAACAACAGCTTTCATACTTGACTTCCTTGAGGCCCCGTTGACAAGGCCGGGCTGGTTTCAGACCGCGATAATCACCGATTTGGTCTCCAGGTAGGACTCGAGTGAGGCTTTCCCCAGGTCCCGACCGATCCCCGATTGCTTGTATCCCCCAAAGGGCATGGCCGGGTCGAGCACGCTGTGGCAGTTCACCCAGACCGTACCCGCCTTGATCTTGGGGATCAGCCTGTTCACCTTGGACAAGTTGTTCGACCAGATGCTGGCCCCCAGGCCATAAGGCGTGTCGTTTGCCCAGGCCGCGATGTCATCCAGGTCATCGAAAGGCATGGCCGTCAGCACGGGGCCGAAGATCTCTTCTTTCATGATGCGCATGGAGGGGTTCACATTGGCCATCACCGTGGGACGCACGTAGTAGCCCGGCAGATCAGAACGCTGCCCGCCAGCGATCAAGGTAGCGCCTTGCTCAATACCGCTTTCGATGTAGCTGCACACCCTGTCCAGCTGGGGTCGAGATATCAGCGGTCCGATTTGTGAGGCTGGATCCAGCCCATGGCCCATGGGCATCTGCTCCGCGATCAAGGCCACGTCGGCAACGACGCGGTCGAAAATCTTCTTGTGTACGTACAAACGCGAGCCTGCGCAACACACCTGACCATGGTTGAAGAAAATGGCCTGTGCCGCGCCCGCCGCAGCGGTCGTCGGGTCGCAGTCGTCAAGCACGATGACAGGCGATTTTCCGCCCAGCTCCAGCGTGAAACGGGTCATGTTGTCAACGGCCGCGTGGCCGATGAGTTTGCCCACTTCGGTGGATCCGGTGAAGCTCACCTTGTTGACCGATGGATGGCGCACCAGCGGGGCGCCGGCATGCCTGCCATCGCCGGTGATGATGTTGACCACGCCCGGAGGGAACCCGGCCTGCTGAATCAGCTCGCCGAGCATTAGCGCGCTCAGCGGCGTCTGTTCAGCGGGCTTGAGCACCACCGTGCAGCCTGCAGACAGCGCCGGGCCCAGCTTCCACACAGCCATCATCAGCGGGAAGTTCCAGGGAATGACGATCGCGACAACGCCCACGGCTTCGCGTCGGGTGTAACTCAGGAACTCGGCACCCGGCATGTAGGGCACAGAGACCTGGGTGCAAGTCCCTTCGATTTTGGTGGCCCAACCCGCCATGTAGCGCAGTACGTCGATGGCTTGGCCCACATCCACGGCCAGGGCGATGGCCGCGGACTTTCCGTTGTCCAACGATTCGATCTCGGCAAAAGTCTGGGCCTGCCCCTCGATCAGGTCGGCCAGCTTGAGCATCAGACGCTGACGGTCCACCGGCTTGAGCTTGGGCCAGGGGCCCGATTCGAAGGCGCGGCGCGCTGCCTGTACCGCGTGCTCCACGTCCTGCGTGGCTGCGGCCGGCACGGTGGCGATCACCTCTTCGCTGGCAGGATTGATGACCTCGATGCGCGCGCCGCTGGCGGCAGGCACCCACGCGCCATCGATCAACATCTGGTGATGAGTGCGGTCCAGAAATTCAGTGGTTTGGGCCGAGAGCAGGTGGCGGGCGCTGGCGAGTTCCATGGCAATACTCCGTAGATTGACGAGCCATGAGCGTAGGTTGAGGCCCCTTGCTTTCGATGCCAGGTACTTTCCCTGTTTCACTATGGAACAGTCGGCGCTCGCAAATACCTGTAAATCAGTCCGCGCGACACCCCAAGGATGCGTGCCGCCCTGGAGACATTGCCTCCCGATGCCTGCAGCGTGCATTCGATGTGATGCCGCCCCAGATCGCCGAGCCTGACGTCGACGCCGGGCCTTGGCGGGGCTTCTTCCGCCGCCTTGGCCGTCACCGGCTGAGGCAATGCGGTGGCCGTCACGTCAGGCTGGCCCCCCGGTTGGAGCTTGACCCAGCGCCTGGCCGCGAATTGGCCCTGTACATGCAAGCTGACACGGGCCCACACCGCTAGCCCGCTGGGCAGATGTACCAGCGCAGGCTCATCCTTGCCAAGCAGGCCCTCCCATGGCGCCATGCGCATGCCAAAGCACGACACCACATCCTGCCCTGAACGGCCCATCAAGCGAGCCGCCAAGGCATTGGCCCAGGCGATGCGGCCATCGTCGGTGGTGCCGACCAGCGCCTCAAAAGGGGTGTTCAGCAGCTTGCGGTTGGTGTGGAAATGCACCACCAGCTCGTTCTCGGCACGCGCCAGCAGAAGGCGGTTTTCAATGGCGGTGGCGTGTTGTATGACCAGCGACATGGCGTCAAAGCCGAAAGGACTCGACTCCGTGGACAGGTTCAACACGGCGGTCAGCGCGCCAGTGGGGTCTCGGATGGGCGCAGCTGCGCAGTGCAAGGCCTGCGCGTCATCGAGGTAATGTTCCCTGCCCTGCACGGCGCAAGCCCGCCCGGTCTTCACCACGATGCCGGGAGCACTGGTTCCAACCAACCCTTCTGCCAGGTTAACGCCGACACGGCACAAGGCAGGCATCAACTGATGTGCCTCGCGCTGTAGCGAGCGGCCTGCATGAACGAGCACACCAGTGGCGTCCATCAGCAAGGTACAGCAGGCAGTACCGGCCAGCGCTGCTTCCAATTCGGTCAGTTCCGTGGAGGCAGCGGCCAGCAACTGGCGGTTGCGGCCCAGGGTGGCATGCACCCGTTTGGCGGTGACGGGCTCCAGCATCAAGCTGTCGCCCGGACTGCGGCGTGAGTTGAGGCAGCGTCCCCATGACTGGATCACCTCTTCGCCCACCAGGCCGGTAGGACGCTTGCCTTCGTCAAAGAACTGCTGGCGAGCCAGATCAATGCGTTGTTGTGGCGTGGAAAAGAAAATCTGCGATGACTGGGTGGACTCGTATGGTTGCATGGATGAACCTTCTCGGTCGACCTCTCAGTCCTGCTGCACTTGGCAATCGATGAGGTAGTGGCCCACGGCACCATCAACGGCGGCGAGGACATCCGCCGACGGCGATTTAAGGTGGACGGTCGCACGCAGGCCTCTCGGGCCACCTTCCACGACCGACACCCCCACGAAGGCCGCGCCGGCGAGCGGGCCGAGCACATCGGTCAGCACGCGACTGGCCGCATCGGCACGCAAGGCTGGCTTGTAGACCTTGCCGACGGTGGTCACTGGAAGCGTCTGGATCAGGTAAACCGCCTTGGGCCAGGCCGGACGTTCGTTGATGCGCACTTTTGCAAAATCCGCCAATGCCAGCGCGGATTCCTGGGCTTCGGGCTTGAGCACGACGTAGCAGACCGGCAACTCTCCGGCGTAGGCGTCGATCTGGCCCACTGCGGCGGCCGCCGCGACGCAGGGGTGTTCGAGAAAAGCTGCTTCTATCATCGCAGGGTCGATGTTGTGGCCGCTGCGGATGATCAGGTCCTTGGCGCGCCCGGCAATGTGCAACTTGCCTTCGCTGTCCTTGAAAGCCAGGTCGCCGGTGTTGAGTTCACCTTGTCCAAAAGGTGTTTCAGCAGGGGTGTGCGCCCCGATGTAGCCCGGTGACACATGAGGTCCTCGGACAAACAACACCCCGATCTCACCGGTGGCGCACTCCTGTGACCACTGACCATCTTCCCCACGACGGCGTACGGTGAGTTGGGTGTACGGCAGGCGCAGGCCCACGGAGCCCAGCGTCGGCTGCCCGGCCGCGGGGTCGATGGCCGTCACCCCGCCGCTTTCAGTCATGCCCAGAACTTCATGCAGCCGGCGGCCGGTCATGGCCATGAAGCTTTCAGCCACCTTGCGCGGAATGGCGGCGGCGCCAGTGATGCCAAAACGCACCAGCTTCAGGTCACCATTCACTGGCACGTTCAAAAGGGCACTCAGCGCAGTAGGCACTGCCCCGAAGATGGTGACCTTCTGCCGTTCGACGATGCGCCAGAAGTTGTTGATCATGGCTGGGTTGCGCATGCCTGTTGGCGACAGCATGACCACGCGTGCGCCCTGCATGAAGAAGGCCAGGCTGGAGGCAATGGTGCCTCCGACGTGAAACAGCGGCATGCCATTGCTTGCCACGTCATCAGCAGTGATGCCCAGCATCACGGCTGCACCCAGTGCGGCAGTGAGCTGGTTCTTGTTGGTGTGGGCGACCAGTTTGGGAATGCCCGTGGTGCCACCCGTGTGAAAGTACGCGACGATGGCGTCGGGGTCATGCAGGCGATCGAAGGCCAGCTTATCAAAGGGCTGCCTGGAGATGGCTGACTGGTAGTCGTTCACACCTTTTCCCACGGAAAGCTCGTTCTGGCCAGTGCCCACACATAGCACTGTGAGCGCGGAGATGCGCGCTTGGATCTGCTCTGCTTTGGTGGCCAGCTCTGCCGACATCTCACGGCTTGTGCTGACCAGCACCTTGGCACCAGAGGCCTGGATGAGCGAGACGAGCTCCTCCACATTCAGCATGGGATTGAGCGGCACGGCATAACCGGCGGTCTCCGCGCCCCAGAGCACTTCATGGGTTGTGGTCAGGGCGGGCAGCATATAGGCCACACCAAGCCCTACCCCACCGATGTCCACAAACAGGTTGGCAGCTGCGGTGATGCCGGCGAGCAATTGCCCATAACTCACATGATGGACGGCTTCGTCATTCTCACCCGTCATCACCATTGACAAGGCCATCGACGCGGGGGACTCGTCACCCCTGCGCTTGAACACCTCGTACACGGTGTGCGGAATGCGCGCCTCCAGAGGTGCTGCTTGTTCAAAGGTCAGAATGTCCTGCTCATTGCGCAGTGGAAGGAGGTCCATAGGGTCCTTGAGGTCGGTTGTCGGCCTAGAAAGCCGCACGCTTGGCGCGAACTTAGAGCACGTCGAAAGTCAGGCCGGCGTCGGATTGCAGGCGTGTCAACAAACGATCGCCCATGAGCGAGGCGGGGGTCCAGAAGCCGCCAGCGTGCTGCGATCGATCCGTTTCCAGGGCCAGGCAGAGCGCAGCCTCTCCCAGCATCTTGGCCGTGGAGCCATAGCCTGGGTCGCGGTCTCCCGTGACCTTCACACCCAGGGACTGACCGTCAGCCGTGCGCCCGAAGAGACGGATGTCGAAGCCACCCTTTTCCTGCACTTCGGGACTGGGGCCTTCGCCCGGCTGGGGCATCCATCTTTCCAGCAGGTGGCGGGTAGGCGACAACATGGCCATGGCCATGAAGCCACCCATTGCCAAGGTGATGCCCGCGGCGATGGCGAAACCCTTGATCCCGGGGCCCACCATCATGGCCTCGTCGTAGCGGAAGCCAACGCCGTACCGGCCGGTCAACAAATTGGAGCGGTGGACCACACGGGTGTTGATACCGGCCATCACGAAGGGGGCGACCCAACTGCGGATGTCTTTTTCATACCTGGCCCCCCGCACGTTGGCTTGCCGCACACCCTGGACGCCCGGACACAAGGCGTAGGGGTTTGAAAGGACGCCGCGCACCTGCGGGTCTTTCACCGCCTCGCGCATGGCGTTCAAGATGCTCGCCACCGTGCCGCCGGAGAATTCCCCCCGCATTTCCTTGATGCGGAACTTGACGGTGCTGCAGGGTTGCCCCAGCCGCGAGCGGGCATGCTTCTGCAGAAAGTACACGCCCAGATCGGACGGGACGGAGTCGAAGCCGCAGCAGTTTACGATCCGGGCGCCGCTGGCCTTGGCTGCGCCATCGTGCTCATCGAGCATGCGGCTGATCCACTGGACCTCTCCCGCCAGATCGCAGTAGTCGGCGCCGGTTTCAGCACACGCTTTCACCAGGGCCGAGCCATGGATGGCGTATGGCCCAACCGTGGACACCACCACGCGCGTTTGCTGGCACAGCGTCGTCAGCTCAGCCGGGCGGCTGGCGTCGGCAACCAGGATGGGGAGGCTCTGCGCACCAAGGCCGAGTGCGGCCCGCACCTCACGCAACTTGTCCATCGAACGGCCTGCAAGTGCCCAGTTCAGCGAGCCGCCCACACCATGCTTCTCCCACAGATAGCGGGCGACGATCTGGCCCACGAAACTGGTGGCACCAAAAACAACGAGGTGGTAGGGCGGCATGTTGCTGGCTTGACTCATGCGCGCATCCTCAAACGCCCTCGCAAGACCTTGGGAAGGTTGGTGAGGAGATAGAAGAACAACATCCAGCGTGCCGACATCTGGGGGTTGGGCCTTTTGCCCTTGCCAATCAGCTTCATCTGGGCGTTGTACCAAAACAGTTCTGTCAGGGCGTTGCGGTCCAACTTGGCGATGCCTGTGCGTCTTGTGGGCGTGCCAGGCATGTCGGTGCCCGCCAGCAGCTTGGCCGGAGCCTCTGGATCGATGATGAGCGGGCGTGCCACCCCGACAAGGTCACAAGCGCCGCTCTTGAGAGCCGTGTCCATGCCTTGGCGTGTGCGGAACCCGCCCGTCACCATGATGTGGGTCTTGACCTCCTGGCGCACTTTCTCAGCGAACTCCAGAAAGTAAGCCTCTCGCTTAAGCGTACTTTCTTTCTTGTGCTCGCCAATCCCCACCATCACGGTGGCTTCATAGGTTCCACCGGACACCTCAATGAAGTCGATGTCAGCAGCATCCAATGCCTTGAAGACTTGAACGGCCTCGTCCTCGCTGAAACCACCCTTTTGAAAATCCGCTGAATTCAGCTTGATGCCCACGATGAAACGATTGCCGGTCACGCGCCGCACTTCCTGATAGCAAGCCATCACAAAGCGCATGCGGTTGGCCAGTGAACCGCCCCACTGGTCCTTGCGCTGGTTGTGCAACGGCGACAAGAATTGACTGATCAGATAGCCATGAGCTCCGTGGAGCTGTACCCCATCGAATCCTGCTTTCTTGCAAATGCGGGCCGCCTCTCCAAAGCGCTTGATGATCAGTTGAATCTCCAACTCGCTCAGTTCGCGTGGCGTACCGAACATCGATGCCAGGTCCGGCCCGAATCCGATGGCAGACGGCGCCACGGTTTCCTTGTTGAGCCCTTTGGGGCATTGCTTGCCTGGGTGTGAAAGTTGCACTACCAAGGCCATCTGGTGCTTCTTGCCAATGTCGGCCCAGCGTCGCAGTTGCGCCAAGTCCTTCTCGTTTTCGATGACGACATTGCACGGCTCATTCTTGGCTCGCACGTCCACCATCACGTTACCGGTGATGCACAGACCCAGTCCACCTGCTCCCCAGGCTTCGTAAAGTTGAAGCAAGGCTGGGGTGACGTCGCCTTCGATCAAGGTGGCCATGCCTTCACTCAAGGCGCCTTTGGCAATCCGGTTCTTGATGCGCACGCCATTGATCAGCAACGGTGTGTGCACATTGATCTCTTCCAATGACGATGGTGCGTGGGGGCTATTTGTTTGCATCAGGTACTCCAACGGGACAAATTTGAGATGGTGTTTCGAAAGGCAATTTCAGCCGCGCTAGCCCTTGACAGAAATGGACGATGCGCTTTCCTGGGGGATGGCCACTTCCGCCTGACCCAAGCCGGCGCGCCAATCGGAGGGCGTTTGACCATGGGCGCGCTTGAACGCGCGGGCAAAAGCAGGCGCATTGGCAAAACCGGCTGCACTGGCCACCTGGGAAATTGTTTTGCTGGTTTCCAGCAGTAGAACCTCGGCATATTCAATGCCCACTTCAGTGCGCAATTGAGGCAAGGTGGAGCCCTCCTCCTTCAACTTCCTGCTCAGTGTTCTGGAGGACAATGCCAAGGTTTGTGCCAGAGTATCTGCGCTGAGCAATCGCTGCTGCACCATGGCCGCGTGCAAATGCCGTTTAATTTCACCTGTGAGCGGTTTCAGCCGTGCGTGCGATCGGTCTTGTTGCTCCAGCGTGGCTTTCATCAGAAGGTGCGAGGCCTTGCTGCGTGAAATCAGAGCAATACTCATGTCCACCTTGGGCAGCACGATTTTGTTCTGCCTGGCATTGAAAACAAATTTCAGGCCAAAAGCCGCCTCATAATCGGCCTGGTTACCGAGTGCCGCATGCTTGAGATAAACTGTGCCTCCCGTGAAAGGTCGGCTCAGGAAAGACAATATTTTCAAAGGGGCCACCACGACCATTTCCGTGAAAAAGGCGTCGACCTCGCCAAAGTCGTGCCTGCATTCGATGATGGTGTGGATATCGCCCTTGAATTCCATGCGATGTAATTCACACGCCGGCATCACCAGCGTCGCGTAACGCATGACACCTTGCAGTGCTTCGTCGAGATTAGCGGAGGTCAAGGCCAGCATGCCCAGCGGCCCGTGTGCCGTCAGCGGAAAGTGCTCCATGAGGGTCACCAGTGGCAACTTGCCAGGTGGGCACAAACTCAGGAAGTAGGCCAGCGCCAGTTTGAGCTGTTTTCCATTGATAGACTGCCATGGCATAAAGGGCCTGGGCAAATCGATACCACAGTGCTGATAGATTAGCTCGACATCCATGCCCAACTCCCGGGCAAGGGACTCTGCGATCTCCAGGTACTGGATAGGAAAGGTCAGGCTTTTGAGCGTGCGGTCGGATGTTGGCATGGCAGTGGGAGGTTCAACGCGCAATGCGGCTGTGAGTGGCCTGGCTGTACATGGCGGCAACATAGGCCAAGGTGAGATACAGCATCCAGGGCGAATTGCAGGCCAGGCGGTAGACATGCCCAGACTGGATGAACTGAGCATCGATGCCGAAGGTCGCCAGCACAGGCAAGAACCAGTAAAAACCAGGCATGGACAAAAGACAAGCCACGGTAAAAACAGCCCACTCTTTCACCCAGGCTGACTGCCTCTTGAGCAAGGCCCAAACCAAAAGTCCCGCAAAGCCCATCGTGGCAAGCCCGCCGAAAACATGCATGGCGCCGCCAGTCAGTGTCGCGAAACTGGGCATGCCGATCTGCCACCCCCAAGACAAATAAATACTGCCAGCCATGCCGCTGCTCAAGGCAAGGACCCAAGCGGTCGGCCCAAGGATTTGCACCTCAGTCGGCCGCGCCACGAATATCTTCCACAAGAAATGGGCGCCCGATGCCAGGCCGAGCATCAAGGCCAGAGCAAAAAGTAATCTGGTTCCGATCTGCGTGGCGATGATGCCGTCGTGAGTCTGGATCACGCCTTGGGGGATGAATTCCGCGGCCAACGGCATTGGTGTAAAACCAGGTGACAACAGGAAGTGCTCAATGGTTGTCCAGCCTGCAACTAAAATGGCAATCAATGCAAGCCAAGCCAGCAATCGTCCAAATTTCATCTGAAGGCCGAAGTCCTGTGCGATTTTGGCGGCTGACTGATCAGTGCGTTCCGATTGAACCCACCGATTCACGGTGAAAAGCCCATAGCCACACAATAAACACAGCGGTATCAAAGGATCAGAAACTGCATAATTTGCCTCCAACTGACGCATGCCAGGTGCCACCGCAGCAAATATGAACCATCCCATGCGGCCAATAGGTGCAGTCAGCAGCATGGCATAACTCATCGTCATCCAGGCTTGATGCTGGGCAATGTGTTTTTGCTTCAAGGCATACATCGCCGTCCACAAAGAAAATGTCACCACAATGGCAAGCACCCACAACTCAACATAAAATGTGAGTTGGTCATAAATCTTTTCTACGGGGGTTCGAAACATATAACCCAGCGCGCCGATCATGGCCAACTGGGCGGTGACCAGGTAATACCCCCCCATGCCACGGTGGAGGCGAGGATATTTGCGCCTCAGGGCAGGCCAGAATTGCAGAGCACCGAACAGCATGCATGAGCCGGCCATTAAATTGTGCAGCGAAAGCGCGATGCCATTGAATTTTGGCATGGTGGCGTAATGCAATAACTGGTCGCCCAGGCCTCGGCTCCCATAAGCAAACGTCGGCGAGGTGATCAGGCCCAACATGGCGATGCCCACGCTTGAATGTCTGGCAATCTCGGCAGGCGCCTCCAACGGGCGCCCTGAATCAGCAGATTCCACCAGTGCGGAGCGTTTGGCCGCCACCTCGGCATTGCCTGCCCCTCGAAAATTGACGATGCCGGTGTCGATGACAATCAAGCCATAGACCAGCATGATCAGACTGAGGATAGACGCCATTGCCCGCAAGAGCCACGTTTTTAGCGAGGTCGAGCGCTGCTTCAGAAGGGCCGCAGACGAGTTCATGATTCCTTGTATCTCCATGGCTTGACCTCACCATGCTATGAGTCATGAACGTGCCTAACTCGCCGAATGCGTGCTCAAAACGCCAACCTGATCCTGACTGAGATTCGCCTTGGTGGAACCAACTGGGAGTGATAGGGCACTGGTGCGGGCATCCGGCCTCAGGCTTCACGGAGGTAAGCTCGCACGGCCCCCAACACCTCCTGTTTCAGGAACGCTCTGTCCAGGCCCGCCCCCAGCGTCATCAGGCTCTGCGTGATCCAGCCATACATGATGGCGTGGACCATGCGCGCCACCGCGTCGAGCCGCTCCGGGGCCACAGGATCGCAGGCCGAGGCCAAGGCCTGCCGCCACAGGTCCACGTATTGGTCGTAGTGCTTTCGGTACGCCTGGGGGCTGGAGACGCGGCGCTCCAGCAGGAAGAGCGCCAGCCACTTGTCAGACTCGCCCATCAACAGGTCGATCTGGTCGTTGATGATGGCCGTGGCGATGTCGGCGCGCGGCATGCCCCGGTGCCGTTCGGTGCTGACCTGCAGAGCCTGTGCCAGCTGCTTGACGCACATGTGGATGGTCAGTGCGGCCAGCGCCTCCTTGTTGGCCACGTACTCGTAGAACGTACCCACGCCCACGCCCGCCACGGCCGCCACCTCGCGGACCGTGACGCGCTCGTAGCCGCGCTCGAGCAAAACCCGAACAAAGGCCTCCTGCAGGGCCTCGGAACTGAACCTGGCCCGTGACTGCTGAGGCTTGCGGCGCGTGGCGGCCGAAAGCCGAACACCTGGGCGGTCCCTTTTTTCTAGAATCTTTGGCATGGCGTTAGAGCTTCATCTGCTCGTGTGGACGGGATGGATGGCGACGCGCTCAGTCTCGCACCAAAGGCCCTTATGCCGATCAAGCAATTTCCCTCCGAGTGGATGACCGACGAACACCAGATGCTGATGGCTTCGGCCCAACGCTTCTTCAAAGAGCGCTGGTGCCCGGAGGATGAGCAGTGGCGCCAGGCGGGCATCATGCCCCGAAGCGCCTGGCTGGATGCGGGAGCCCAGGGTTTCCTCTGCGCCTCCATGCCCGAAGCCTACGGGGGCGCTGGCGGCGACTTCGGCCACGAGGCGGCCCTCCTGCTGGCCCAAGGCCTGTGCGGCCTCAGCGGCTTCGGTGGCTCGCTGCACTCAGCCATCGTTGCGCCCTACATCCTGCACTTCGGGACCGAGGAGCAGAAGCAGCGCTGGTTGCCGCGGATGGCCACGGGCGAGCTCATCGGCGCCATCGCCATGACCGAGCCGGGCACCGGCTCCGACCTGCAAGGGGTGCGGACCCAGGCGGTCAAGGAAGGCGACAACTACCGCCTCAACGGCAGCAAGACTTTCATCACCAATGGCGGGCTGGCCAACCTCCTGCTGGTGGTCGCCAAGACCGACCTCAAAGCCGGCGCCCAGGGCATCTCCCTGATGGTGGTCGAGACAGACGAGGCCCCCGGCTTCCGCCGTGGCCGCCTGCTGGACAAGATCGGCATGGAGTCTCAGGACACCTCCGAGCTGTTCTTCGACGACGTGGTCATCCCCTGTGAGAACCTGCTGGGCGGCCAGGAAGGCACGGGTTTTTTCCAGCTCATGCAGGAGCTGCCCCAAGAGCGCATGATCGTGGCGCTGACCGGCGTGGCCGCCATGGAGTTGGCCATGGACCTGACCCTGCAGTACACCAAGGAGCGCCAGGCCTTCGGCAAATCGGTGTTCAGCTTCCAGAACACGCGCTTCAAGCTGGCCGAGTGCCAGGCCACTCTCATGGCCAGCCGCACGATGGTGGATGCCGCCATGGCCGCGCACCTGCGCGGCGAGCTTGGCGTGGAGCGGGCAGCGCTGGTCAAGTTCTGGGTGTCGGATCACCAGTGCAAGGTGCTGGACGAATGCCTGCAACTCTTCGGCGGCTACGGCTACATGAAGGAGTACCCGATCGCCCGTCTGTGGACGGACGCACGGGTGCAGCGCATCTATGGCGGCACCAACGAAA
The DNA here is from genome assembly GCF_029946005.1 of Aquabacterium sp. Classification (GTDB taxonomy): domain Bacteria; phylum Pseudomonadota; class Gammaproteobacteria; order Burkholderiales; family Burkholderiaceae_C; genus Aquabacterium. Next base: position 6,193 of record NZ_JAQSDR010000025.1, on the reverse strand, counting down.
TCATGAAAGAGCTCGCGTCGCGCTTCCTGTGACGCGGCCCTGGCCCCGCCCCTCTCCATCCACCCGAGGCACCCCATGAACTGGCAAACCCACGACGTCAGCAATCAGTTCGACGAACTGAGCGACTACAACCTCCACACCACCGACCAACCCCTGCGTGACGCGTTGGAGCAGGCGCGGGCCCAGTCGTTCAGCCCCCGGCTGCAGGCCTATGGCGAACGCCTGGGGCGTGCCGAGACCTACGAGCTGGCCGGCCTGGCCAACCGCCACACCCCCGAACTCAAGACCTTCGATGCCCGGGGCCGCCGCATCGACCAAGTCGATTTCCACCCCAGCTGGCATGAGCTCATGGCCATGCACCGGGCCCACGGCCTGGTGTCCCTGCCCTTCGCCAGCGAGGACACCGGCCGCTGGTCGGCCTGGGCCGCCAGCTTCTACATGGCCAACCAGGTGGAGGCGGGCACCATGTGTCCGGCCACGATGACCCAGGCCGCCATTCCCTTGCTGTCGCGAGAGCCCAGCCTGGCAGGGCTCACCCATGAGCGTCTGCTGAGCACCGACTACGATGCACGCGACCTGCCCATCGAACAGAAGCGCTCCATCTGGATCGGCATGGGCATGACCGAGAAGCAGGGCGGCTCCGACGTGCGGGCCAACGCCACCGTCGCGACGCCCGTCGCGGGCAGCGACCGCGAGTTCACGCTGCGCGGCCACAAGTGGTTCTTCTCCGCCCCCATGAGCGACGCCCACCTGGTGGTGGCCAAGACGCCGGATGGCGCGCCCACCTGCTTCTTCGTGCCGCGCTGGCGCCCCGATGGCAGCAAGAACGCCGTCGAACTGCAGCGGCTCAAGGACAAGGTCGGCAACCGCAGCAATTCCAGCAGCGAGGTCGAGTTCAAGGATGCCTACGGCGTGCTCATGGGCGAACCCGGCCGCGGCATCCCCACCATCATCGAGATGGCCACCTACACCCGCCTCAATTGCGTGGTGGGCAGCGCTGCCATGGTCCGCCAGGGCCTGGTGCAGTCACTGGCCTACACGCGCCAGCGCAAGGCCTTCGGCCAGAGGCTGGCGGATCAGCCTTTGATGCAGGCGGTCTTGTGCGACCTCGCGCTGGAGAGCGAGGCCAACATGGTGCTGATGATGCGTTTGGCCATGGCCTATGAGCGCGACCACGACTCCATCGAGTACGCCTGGAAGCGTGTGATGACCCCTGCGGCCAAGTTCTGGGTGTGCAAGCGCGCGGTCGAGATCACCGGCGAGACCATGGAGGTCTTCGGCGGCAACGGTTACGTGGATGAAGGGGTCATGGCCCGCCTGTACCGCGAGGCTCCGGTCAACTCGATCTGGGAAGGCTCGGGCAACGTCATGTGCCTGGACCTGATGCGCGCCATCGCCAAGGACCCGTCTTCGGCCATGGCCCTGCTGAGCGACCTGGCGCAAGACGCCACAGGCCACCCACTGCTGGTTGAGGAACTGTCTTTGCTGCAGGCGATGCTGAAGACGGATCCCCAGCACCTGCAGGGGATGGGGCGGCTCTTCGCCCAGCGTCTGGTCACGGCGGGGCAGGCCACGCTCCTGCTTCGCCATGCGCCCTCGTTCGTGGCGGAAGCCTTCATCGCCACCCGCCTGGGCAGGGGCTGGGGCTCGGTCGTGGGCTGCGTGGACATCCGGCAGATCGACGTGGCGCGGCTGCTGCAGCGCGCCTACCCGGCTTGAGACTCATATCCAGTCAAAGATCAAGGCCGCCAGGGTCCAGAAACCGCCGACATGCTGGAGCTTACATGCACGCAACCTCAAGTATCAACCCAGTCGCGATACGGCACATCATTGAAGAAATACGTCATCGGGACAAAAATCCTGACGAGCTGTGTCGCAATATGGGTCTGACAACAGGTGGGTTCGAGTCCCCCGATTTAAAGCTCTCTTGCAGGCAAATCGAATCCCTTGTACGCAGAGCCATCCGCATGGTGCCGGATCCACACCTAGGGCACCAAGTTGGTTGCATGCGCAACATTGTCGATTCCGGACTAATGGGCTTAGCGATAGCCACCAGCAAATCGCTGAGGCAGTTTCTTGAACTAGTGCCCAGCTATCCAGGCGCCTTAGGATCTCCATTATCGATATGCTTGGAACATGCCGAAGACGGCACACTCTGTCTTGTGGCCAAGGCTGATCATGAGGACCTTTCTGTCGCGGCGTTCTTCATCGACGAGCTATTCACGTCGCTGTTGCAATTGCTGCGTTCAGCGCTTGGCAAAAACATCACCCCTCAATTCCTTGATTTTTCGTACTCAAAACCTGAGCACGAAGATGCCCTCCACAAGTTCTTTCAAGCCCCGATTCAGTTCGGGCAAAACACCAATCGCTTGGCCATAGCTGCTGATTGGCTGGATGTGGAATTGCCAACCGCCGACGCAGTCGTTTTCACCCACGTGACCGAATTACTCAAACGCGAGTTGGCCGAGTTCCAACAGTTCGACATCTGCCAGACCATTGAGCGCGTGATCAGTGGCCGCCTGGAATCGCCGCCCAAACTGACCGAAGTGGCAGCATCGCTTGGCACCAGTGAACGTACCTTGCGCCGCCAGCTGGCGCAAATGGGCATGAGCTACCAAACACTGACAGACAAAGTGTACAAATCAAAAGCCGTGGAGTTTTTGCAATCGTCTGATGCTTCCGTCGCGGATGTTGCTACTTCGTTGGGATTCTCTGACGTACGGAATTTTCGACGTGCATTCAAACGCTGGACAGGTGTTGCGCCAACGTCCTGCAGAAAATAAAGCCAAGATGCCCGTCATCAAAAAACCCTTTTACCGCGAACAAAAGGGTTGGACATTGGGCGCTGAACGCCTTGCACCGTTCGTGGTCGGCCCGGACCCCATGGTCCATCCTCTCGTTGTTCGTTACTGCCTTGAGCAACTTCAGCAACACGGGCTGGATACCCAGCACATCCTGCAAGGACTTGATTTCTCAATTGAAGACCTCAAGCGACCAGAGTTCAGGCTCAGCTATACCAAGGCAAGCGAAGCCATCTGGCGTGTCATCTCCACGCTCAAAGATCCTGACTTGGGCCTGATCATTGGCAAGCAGCATCACATCATGTCTTGGGGACTGGTTGGCTTGGGCGCCATGGCTTGTCCCACGCTTAAAGAAGCCATCGCCTTTGGCCTTGAACATCAAGAAGCGGCCGGATGTCTCCTGTCACTGCATGCCAGGCAAGAAGATCGCCAGCTTTCAATCATAGCGTCAGTCAAATTCGCAGACGTTTCCATAGAGCACATCTTGGTAGATGCCACCTTCGCTGCGCTGGCTCAGGCTGGCCGCGTGATCACTGGTGACCACTTCCAGCCCCGTTTGATTGAACTGGTATCGAGGCAAATCGCCAACGTCGATCGGTACAGAGATACTTTTCAATGTCCGGTGTTGTTCGGCTGCATGGAGAACAAGCTGGTCGTTGACTTGGGCAAGCGCTCGGACAAAATCAGTTCGGCGAACTCGGCAGTTATGAAAATGGCGTCGGCAGCCCTGCTTCGAGAACGAGCAAACTCATCCGCAGCAGTGTTTTCTCGCCAATTCGTGGAGCCGGCGATCAGGGACAACCTGCAGATGCCGCCCTCACCTGCCGATCTGGCAGCAGCAATGGGCCTGAACGAACGCACGCTGCGGCGAAAATTAGCGCAAGAAGGCACGACCTACTACAGCATTCTGGACCTGCTACGCAGGTCTCGTGCGCTGGAACTCCTTTTACTCGGACGCCGATCAACGATGGAGGTTGCCACCGCGCTTGGATTTAGCGATGTGCGCAGCCTGGGCCGGGCTTTCAAGAGATGGACCGGGCACCCCTTGCCAATTCAATAGGGCGCAGCCCCCGCATTGGCCGATAAGGACTCAATTGATGCCCGACCTTGCTATACATGCAGGCCCCACCTGATCCGAAATAACAGGATGTTCAACATGCGCAAAGAAACATCATGCAGCGAGAAGCTTCGGACACTCCACCTCGGGGCCATCAGCGGGCGCGTACAGCGACGGCATTTTTCCCTGAATTGCCCCCCCTTCCTGTCCGTCAATTGGCCTCAGATGCCCAGCCACTGACCGAAACCCTACATCTAACGACTATTGCGACCATGAGATTCAACAACATGACCGTGCAGGCCAAACTGACTGCAGCTTTTGGCACCCTCGCGTTATTGGTCCTTCTGGTGGCGGGACTGTCTTTGAAATCCTTGAACGATGCCAACGAACGCTTCTCGTCATATGTCAACAGCATCAATGCGCGAGCCAATCTGGCCACGCTCGTGCGCACCGCCGTGGATCGCAGGGCCATCGCTGCACGCAACCTGGTCCTAGTCACCGAACCATCCGATGTGAAGGCGGAAAACGCGGCAGTCGTCAAGGCGCATGAGGACGTGCAGAACGCTCTAGCCAAGCTCATCGCCATGTTGAACAACGCCGACACGCCCGAGGAAGCGAAGAGACTGGTCGCAGACATCCGCCAGGTCGAGCAAAAGTACGGCCCCATTGCGCTGGCCATCGTCGATCTGGCGCTGCACCAGAAGCAAGCCGAGGCAATTGCGAAGATGAATGATGAATGCCGCCCGCAACTGGCCGCCTTGATCAAGGCCTCCGACGACTACGCGACCTACGGGGCGAACCAGGCGCAAGCGTTGACTCGCGCTGCCGCCGCAGAGTACTCAAATCAAAAGGCCTACTTGCTGGTGGCCTGCCTCACGGCCTTATTGGCTGCAGCAAGTGCTGGCTATTCGATCACCCGCAGCCTGACCCGTGCATTGGGAGCCGAACCTGGCCAGGTCAGCGAAGCCGTCCAGCGTGTGGCCGATGGCAGACTGGGCACGCCGGTGAAACTGCGCGCGGGGGATACCACCAGCACCATGGCTGCGGTACAACGCATGCAGCAATCCTTGTCAGGCATCGTTCACTCGGTCCGAGGGAACTCCGAAAGCGTGGCCACTGCTAGCGCACAAATCGCCCAAGGCAATGCTGATCTGAGCCAACGCACCGAAGAACAGGCCAGCGCCTTGCAACAGACGGCCTCCACGATGGAAGAGCTAAGTTCAACCGTCCGGAATAACACCGAGAACGCCAGGCAGGCGAATCAACTGGCCCTGGGTGCCAGCACTGTGGCCATTCAAGGTGGAGAAGTCGTCGAGAATGTGGTGCAGTCCATGAAGGCCATCAATGACAGCTCCAAAAAGATCACGGACATCATTGCGGTCATCGACGGCATCGCCTTTCAAACCAACATCCTCGCACTCAATGCCGCAGTGGAAGCCGCCCGAGCAGGCGAGCAAGGCCGAGGCTTTGCCGTGGTGGCCAGCGAAGTGCGCAACCTGGCTCAACGCAGCGCCAATGCGGCCAAAGAGATCAAGACATTGATCACCGGCAGTGTGGAGCAAGTGAGTCATGGCATGGCCTTGGTAGACCATGCAGGCAAGACCATGCAAGAGATTGTCGAATCGATCAAGAAGGTGAGCGACATTGTGGGCGAGATCAGCTCGGCCAGCGTTGAACAAAGCGCCGGGGTAGCCCAAGCAGGCCTGGCCATCAATCAGATGGACCAGGTGACACAACAAAACGCCGCTCTGGTGGAGGAAAGCGCAGCTGCCGCCGAAAGTCTGAAGTTGCAAGCACAGTTGCTGGTCCAAGCAGTGTCGGTCTTCAAGCTCGCTCACGACGCTTAGAAATGCCCGTGACATGATGATGCGTGTAGGCGCGCCTTGGCTGTGAACTCGAGCACATGGCCGCGTTCTACGATGTCTCGAACTGCATGGGCTCACGAGCGATGGAAGATCACTGATCAATCGATTGCTCGAATACTGAACTTCAACTCGCATTCAGAGACCTTGTCGTATAAATCGACAAGCCTCGGCTTGAAGTGCTCTCCAATGATCTGGCGGATTGCTTGCACTAGCGCGAAGTACCTGAGTAAATTCAAAGCTTCCTCCCGTTGCAATATACCCAACAATTCTTGGTAACCAGCACCCCCTCAGCCAGCCGCCTCAATGCTGCATCGCTGATATTTAGCATTTCCACCAACTGAGCTTTTGAAGGTCGCGGTAGGGACGAGGATTGCTCCTCGCCCCCCGCACAGATCCGTACGTGCGGCACTACCGCATACGGCTCCTGCCTTGAGTCATGACGCGAAGCGCTCGTTCGGGTACGGATGAAG
>NZ_JAQSDR010000024.1 GCF_029946005.1 Aquabacterium sp. | reverse complement strand
CTGCTCGCTTCGGCAAAGCCACGCGGGCGCCCCTTACCTTTGGCGTTAGGCTTTTTCAAAGAAATCGCAGGAGCACTAAATGAGTGGCATGTCGGAAGAATGGCAACGACAGAAAGACGAAGCAAATCGAATCATTTTTGAACGGGCCGATGCCGCCTACTATGCGTTGCCCGATGCAATGCACGAGAACCTCGAAATCGGACGAGCCGTCCATAATAGTCAGCAGGATTTGCTCCAACAGAACATCGTATTACGCAAGGAAGTCACCGCGCTACAGGCTAAAATTAGCGAGCTGAGTAGCCCTGGAGCGAGGTGGAAAGAGCGAAGTATTGGCCTATTGCTCGGCGTCATCGCATCAGTCATCGCATCCATTTTCTGGTGGCAAGCCGGTCTGCGGTGGGCTATTCTTCACTAGGGATATTTGCCCATTTTTTTATGGCTACCGCACATTACCGGGCTTAGCATCTTCCATCAAGTGAAGCACCCTGCCTTCGCGTACCAGCCTAACATCCACCATTACGGCAAGTTCGGCTTGGTCTCATCGGCCGTTCCTCCTCGCCCTAGCCTAACTGGGCGGTCAATGGGACGCTTACTGCATTGCTCGCTTCGGCAAAGCCACGCGGGCGCCCCTTACCTTTGGCGTTAGGCCTCTCAAAAATATGCTCACGGACGGTCCAATATGAGCCAAACGCGACTTGACGGCATGTCTATATTGATGCTCAAAGACCAAGAGTCATCCGAGCACGCAGACTACTTCTTCATGACAGATGTGTACGAACCAGATCCTCGATTCAAGAGTCGGTCTATGTGCACAGGCCAGAGAAGAGGCCTCTTTCGTATTCACAAGCAAGATGAGCGCGTTGATCTCATCTTTCCCATGGAAATGGACGTAGATGGAAGGTGCTTTCAACGTGCAGCAGGCAAGGTGATTCGGTCTTTCAAGGAGCAAGGCGCATTTCCCGACAAGGAGCAATTCGCATGTGGCTAACCTTGACAATCGCAGATGGCCAGAACAAAGGCAACGCCGCAATCACTTACGCCATCGCGCCATTAATTGCCCAGTTCCACACCGTGCCTCCGCGCAGCGGCCTAACTGGTTGTTCAACAGGACGTCTACCAGCTTCGCTGGCAGCCGCCTGTTAACGCGGGCGTTAGGCTCTTGGTGGCACCATGAAAAATATTCCCGAGCAGGCAAAGCCAGCTCTTGCATTTATCGGCACCTGCATGCTTGCCGGACCAGCCATTGGAGTCATTTTTGTATACCTTATGGCCGCTCTTCTGCTCGTTGGCCTCTCGATTTGGTCACTAATTCAAGGCGCCCCCTCAAAAGGAGGCCCGTTGATTTTTTATGCATTTGTTGGTGGGTTGGGATTGCTACCAATATTTGCAATGGTAGGAGCCATCTACACAGCACCGCTAACACTTGCAACCGGCGTTGTTCTTAGCATCGCTCACTATGCAAAACTAGTCGAACGCTCGGCACGTCACCTGCATCTGCCTCCACTAGCACTGCAACTGGTATTTGGATTTTCAGTCGGTTTAACACTAACCATGCTGCTTGGCTACAAAAAGCTTCCAGAGGTCATGAACTCACTTCTTGGAATGCATATCGTTGCGGGCTTCTCTAGTGCGCTATGCATGCCTATAGCTACGCACGTTCTAGGTCGCTTTCAGAAAGCCAAAGCCCATGAAGAACTCTAAAGTCAAGTGCACCGCTATGCCTTCGCGCCACAGCCTAACTTTTCGGTCAAGCCGACACCAACAAGCTCCGCTTGCTGGTTCCCTTCGTGCTCCGCACTCCGGTGCGGCTTACCTGTAGCGTTAGGCCTCTTGAAAATGTACGTAAAAGAGTATTCGGATGCACGTATCCAAGCACGTTGGCTTGAACCAGCAAAGGCTCAGCATGCCTACGACTACGCACTTCGCTATAGCCATCCAAAACGCCTCGGCCTCAATGAACAAGCAGTTGCAAACATTGACCGCTTAGTCATCGAGAGTTATCCCGTGGCCCATGCCTGGCTCGCTAATCGACTACCAAACACCGGCACCGTCCAAATTGTGTATAGCGAGTCAAACGTGGCTGTCATAGATGCCACAGAATTCATAGCTAGGTGGCATCAGATCTTCGTCCCGGCAAGAGACGATGCAGTCGTTCTGCACAACCTTTCCTCAACGGTTCTTTTTTACTGCCACGAGGAGGAGCTAGAGATTGGGCAACGCAGAGATCTGATGCCCAACACTGAAGTGGTTCCACTATGAGTAACCAGGCATCTTTCACCAACATGAGTTCGCATGGAAAATGCAATACCGTGCCTTCGCGCAGCGGCCTAACTGGGCGGTCAATGGGACGCTGGCACCATTGCTCGCTTCGGCAAGGCCACGCGGGCGCCCCTTACCTGAGGCGTTAGGCTTTTGGGTGCATTGAAACTCAGCTATATGGCCCATCTCTGGCCATTGATGCTTCCATCGTTTGATCGTTTCTTGGCGTTGCTTTCTTTGGCACTCATGCACTGCGCATTCTGGCCAGGTCCGGCGCTAACAAACACTGTGGTTGGCAACCGGGCGGCACAGCAAGTCTCCATCTGGCTGTCTGCCCTTCGGCAGCCTGCTGGCCACTGTGCGGCGCCAAAGTGCCACACGCCATCGCCGCATGGCTTCCTGTCCTTCGGCAGTCAGCGCATCACGGCGGCACGCGTCGGCTTTTCATTCGCATCTCAAGGCCAGCGATGATTCAACAAGAAGAGGTCCGTGCCGCTGCTTCACAGCTCTGGTCTGGTCAGGCACAATTCCATCCAGTCACACAAAGGGGGTTTCAGCGTGCAACGGCCAAGCATCAATCATCAAGGCGCAGTCGGCTATTGCTCATCGGCTGT
>NZ_JAQSDR010000023.1 GCF_029946005.1 Aquabacterium sp. | reverse complement strand
CCAAAAACACGGCGGTAAACCGTCTGGCAAGGACGTCGGCGAGTTACCGCTTACTCTGGAACGCCATAGCAAATCCACGCGTTTTCCGCATGCACTAAAGCAGGAACGGCTTGCGCTGATGTCTTGTGCAGCACCGCATGACGAAGGGCCCCAACTACGGCCGCAGCCGAAGGCGCTCCAAAGCTCAAGTAGTACCCCAACGGCATTCGGCTGAAGTGATCTATCGCCATGGTCAAGGTCGGTCGACCAAGCGGCAACCATGTCGTCTCGTCCAACAAGAACAAGTCCAACGGCGTGTGGTCCACCTCAACGCGTTCCAAAATGCGTGTCGTCTGGACCCCCGCTTTGATGATTCGGAATCGCCTGTCTGCTGCGGCCTTGCCTTCTCTTAGGGCACACAGCTCATACGAGCTAGCCCGCCGCAGCAAGCGATAGGTGGTCCTTAAGGCTGGCGCTTTTAGCCGGTCGCCACCGATTCGGCTTTGATTCTCGCGCTCGATTTTTGCAAGAACACGCGAATGTATGTCGGCCCCTGTCGCCAGTGGAGATGCTCGGAACGCATCGGTGACTGCTTCTGCTACGAGATTGAGAACGATGTCCGACTGCTTGCTATGTTTTGAGCCACGACGGTCATAGCGCGGTATCAATGCCCGCGCATCCTTTGCTCTTTGGTATCGCCGATGCCACCGGTAGACCGTAATAGAGCTAGGTGGACTTGTATCGTTCGCAGCCTTTGCTGCATTCGAGATGATGGGCGCTAAGTAATCCCGAGTAAATTTTGGAGGCCCTTCGGCATACAGCGCCTGCAAGTAGTGATGCCTCCGGTTTGCCATGGATCGAACAACTTCAGGAAGTTCGTCTAGTGGTCGTGAGTACGACCTCACGCTGTTTCCTTCAATGCTTGCTTCTGGTGCAGCGGACAGCTCTCCGGCTGTGTACGCGGCCAGTAGATCCGACCGCGGCACCACAGAGATCGCACCGGTGCTTAGCGATTCGACGACAAGGTCATCATCAGGCGCCAAGTTGGCAATGCGAAACCGAGCACCCTTCCAATCAAAAATCGCGTGCTTGCGAAATGCGAAACCATTCATGGTCGCCTTCCTTTCCGATGGTGATGAGTGAGTTGGCTGAAAGGGGTGATGACAGATCACACGTCAGCAGTCCTTGCAAAATCAAGCTGTAGACGTTGAGTCCCTTCCCTTCGAGCAAGGTGGCGGCTCTTTCCAGGGACATCGGAAAGCTGGTCATGCAGCCAGCAAGTGCAAACCTTCCTGCCTCAACTGGTCGCATCGCTTTAGGTACGCGATGCCACAGGGTGCGGACCACCGACTGCCTGGGCTCTAGTCTCAAGACCTCGTCAGTCAATATTTCAAAGGCCTTACCGTTGTCTCGCATCTGCGCAGCTATGCATGACAGCTTTTGCTGCGTGTCTGGAACTACGCAGAACCTCAGTGGCTTGACTTCTACCCAGACCAGCTCGCCACTGACCAGCGTCAGTTCGAAGTCAGGCGTGTAGCGCCGTATGCGACTCCCATCTGAGTACGTCAACCTGGTCGGCTGCTCTCGATAACTGGTGATCTGCGGCGATAGTTCAAACAAAAAGATCGCATCCAACTCCAAGAGTCCTTCGTGATGAATCACTCGTCCGTTCTTGAGGCTGGGAAATTTGCCGCGCATGATTCCGCCCGATGGGCTGATCACCTCACGTGATCGCTGGTGTTGATCTCCTGATGGTGATCGCCCACGCCAACGGCCGTTCCAAAGCTGAACAGGCATGTCTGCTCCTTTGCGGCATGCAGATCACACTGCTTGCCGCCTTGACAACGAATAACTTGCCTGGATTTGGGCGTAGGTATACCCAAGCCCGGTAATAAAACAGGGCTGGCAGGCAAGATCGGATGAGGAAGCGGACTTGACGTCGACCAGAACGGTCGCGATACTGAAGGTGCTGAAGCTTGTGTATCGCGTGATGCTCAAGTCGACGGGGCAATCCGCAAGGGTTGTCCCGTTTTCTACATTTGGAGTTCCTCCTTGCTTCTACGGCGCAATCGCCGTACAGGTTCAGACCATGCGTCCCCTGGCGAGGGCGCCATTCCAAGAACGTCGTTGATTACCCGGACCTGGGTAGGCGTGAGCACCGGCAAGGTGGCACGCAGACGACTCAGAAGCCAGAAAACGTCTTGCGGCATATCAGGCTCAATCACAAGCTTGCGCTGCGATGCCTCGGCCGCCGCTTGCAAGGCCTTTGCGTCCTCACTCGACAGCGTCAACGCCTTGATCACACCCTCTACAAACTCCGGTGTTGGAGGGCCCTTGAGACCCGCCTCCAACGCTGATATGTAGCTTTGCTCATAGCCAGTTCGTTCCGCCAACTCGACTTGGCGGACCCGATAGCGCATGCGCAGGTCATGAAGAAGGTGCGAGAACGGACTCATATGTACGAACAATTCTGAACCTGAATTGGTGTACATGCAACTGGAAAAGTCTTTAAAAATCAATAACATAGCAAACACAAACGTGTTTTGCCGATATTGCATTTGTGTTTTTATGGAAAGGCTTTTTACATCGGGAGGACAGGCCTCGCAGTTCTAGCCCCTCAGCCATCGTCACTAAGGGGTTGGGCGTTTAGGCAAAGAGCACGGCTTGATCGGCTGCGCAGTGATCCCTATCGGCTCACACAAGAATGCGTGAGGAGGCAAAACTCTATGAGCACGGAAAGGCATCCCAGTACCCACTCCTACCCGTAGCTCAGTTTGGAAAGTTGTGCAAAAGGCATTGCCAGCCAACGGATAGTGTTTGGTTCGACTCCTTGGGTCATCCAAGTTCACCACAGTACTGGAGTTCGAACATGAATCAAACAAAGCACTTAGCACCGCCGGGAGTGTCAGGATTTCTGTGTGTGAGGCGGGGTAATGAATCATTTACTTCGTT
>NZ_JAQSDR010000022.1 GCF_029946005.1 Aquabacterium sp. | reverse complement strand
AGCGGGACCACCAAGCTGAAGCCCTGCCGGAGACCGCCCCAGCCCGCGCCCCGCGCTGCCAGAACAAAGCCACTATCCAAAAAACGCCGCCTCAATCTCCGCAGGCAAAGGCTGCCCCGTCAGCCACGCCCGTTCCAGCACATGCCAATAGTGCCGATAACTGGCCCGGTCTTGCAAAACGCTGCGGTACGACGTGGGCGCCCAATGCGCCTGCTGGGCGGCGCTCAAAATGGCCACCGCATCATCTACCTCCGCGGCCACAGGCGCGAACGCATCCACGATCACCGGGATCTGGTCCGGGTGGATGCTCCACATGCGCGTGTAGCCCAACTCGCGCGAGGCACGCTCTGCCGCCACACCCAGCGCCCGCGCATCCCTGAACTCCGTCACCACGCAATGCGATGGCGTGATGCGCGCCGCATGGCAGGCCGCCGCAATCTCCAACTTGGCGCGCAACACCAGCGGATGGTGAAACTGGCCCTGCGCGCTCATGGCCGAAGCCGGAATGGCGCCCCGGTGCTCCGACACGAAATCCATCAGCCCGAACGACAGCGACTCCACCCCCGGCAGAGCGGCGATGGCGGCCACCTCTTGCAGCGCCTGGTGCGTCTCGATCAACACGTGCACTGGCACGATGTGCCCAACGCCATGCTTCAGCCGCGCGGCCTTGATGGCCTCGACCGCACGTTTGGCTTCCTCCTCACCCGCCACCTTGGGCACCATCAAGTAAGCCAGCCGGGGCCCTGCCTGCTGGATCAGCGTGTGAATGTCATCCTCGAAGCGGGGGTGGCTGGGCGCATGGACGCGCGCGCCCACACGCCCACAGGCATTGGCCGCGCTGTTGAGCAACTCGGCCACCAACAAGGCTTGCTCGTGCTCGCCGCCCACGGGGGCGCCGTCCTCCAGGTCCAGGGTCACGTCGAACACGGCGCGGCCTTCGGTCTGTGAGGCCATGTCCGCTTGCAGCGCCAAGCTCTTGCGCATGCGCGCTTCAATGCCCGCGTAGTGGTCACACACTGGCAGGTTGGGCGAGCGTTGCTCGGCGCCAAACAAGGCCAGGCGAGGGTGGATGGTGCTGAGTGTTGACAAGGCGGCGTCCTCTCTGAAGCTGAAGCGCAAGGCATGCTGGTGCAAGCCCGGCCCATTGTCCTCTTGTCGCCCCAACCCTTCAACCCGCAAACATTGTTTTCAAGGCGGCGCTTTCACGTAGGATGCGTCCACCCCATGAGCCACCCTACCTTCGACTACATCATCATCGGCGCAGGCACGGCAGGTTGCCTGTTGGCCAATCGCTTGTCAGCCGACCCCGCTTGCCGAGTCCTGTTGATCGAGGCTGGCGGCAAGGACGACTACCACTGGATCCACATTCCGGTGGGTTACCTTTACTGCATGGGCAACGCCCGCACCGACTGGCTCTACCGCACCGAGCCCGAGCCGGGTTTGAATGGCCGCAGCCTGGCCTACCCAAGGGGCAAGACCCTGGGAGGTTCCTCCAGCATCAACGGCATGATCTACATGCGCGGCCAGGCTCGCGACTACGACCATTGGGCCCAGCTGACCGGCGACGACAGTTGGCGCTGGGACCAGGTTCTGCCCTATTTCAAACAGCACGAAAACCACCACCAAGGGCTGGACGATCTGCACGGCAGCACTGGCGAGTGGCGCGTTGAAAAGCAGCGCCTGCGCTGGGATCTCCTCGATGCCATTGCCCTGGCAGCCGTGCAGGCCGGAATCCCGGCCATCCCGGATTTCAACCGTGGCTGCAACGAAGGCGTGGGCTACTTCGACGTGAGCCAACGCAAAGGTCTGCGCTGGAACGCGGCCAAGGCCTTCTTACGCCCCATCTGCTACGACCGCCTCAACTTCGAGATGTGGACCCATGCCCAGGTTGCCAAGCTGTTGTTAGAGGCGCAACCCGACGGCACGCAACGTTGCGCGGGCGTGCAGGTCTGGAACGGGCACGAGATGGTCACCGCCACGGCGAGCCGCGAGGTGGTCCTGAGCGCGGGCAGCATCGGCTCTCCGCAGATCCTGCAACTGTCGGGCATCGGCCCTGGCGACTGGTTGCGCCAGCATGGCTTGCCCGTGTTGCACGACTTGCCCGGCGTGGGCGCCAACCTGCAAGACCACCTGCAGATCCGCAGCGTGTTCAAGGTGAACGGCGTCAAAACATTGAACACCATGCTCCAAAGCCCTTGGGGCAAAGCCCGCATCGCCCTGGAATACGCGCTCAACCGCAGCGGCCCCATGAGCATGGCGCCCAGCCAGTTGGGGGCCTTCACGCGCAGTGATCCCTCTCAGCCGCATCCCAACCTTCAGTACCACATCCAGCCCTTGAGCCTGGACGCCTTCGGCCAGCCTTTGCATGACTTCGGCGCCTTCACCGCCAGCGTCTGCAACCTCAACCCGACCAGCCGTGGCACGGTGCGCATCACCAGCCCCCGCTTCGAAGATGCGCCCGCCATCGCGCCCAACTACCTGAGCACCCCGCAAGACCGCCGGGTGGCGGCTGATTCCCTGCGTGTCACGCGCGGCATCGTGGCTCAGCCCGCCCTGGCCAAATACCAGCCTTCAGAATGGAAGCCCGGGGCGCAGTTTCAGTCGGACGAGGATCTGGCCCGCCTGGCGGGGGACATTGCCACCACCATCTTCCACCCCGTGGGTACCACCAAAATGGGCCGTGCCGAAGACCCGATGGCGGTGGTGGACAGTCAGTTCCGGGTGATGGGGGTGGCCGGTCTGCGTGTCGTGGACGCGGGTGTGATGCCCAACATCACCAGCGGCAACCCCAGCGCACCCGTCTTGATGATGGCGGAGAAGGCCGCTGCATTGATGCTGCGCCGCTGAGCCGAGGTAAGGTTGCAACAGCACCGTCGTTCACTTGGTGATCAAGGGATCCCTCGCTTGCGCATCGGTTAAGGTTGGGTGAAGCCTGTTGGGGGGGGGTGCATTTGCCTTACCTGCCTCCAGGACCGCCAACGCTCCCGGATTGTGAGCGTCACAGGGTGCTCAACAGATGTTGAACTTACATGGGCTCAAATTGGGCCATCGCTTGGGTTTGGGGTTTGGCTTGCTGCTGCTGCTGACCGCCCTCATCGCTGGCGTGGGGTGGTTTCGTCTTTCGCAGACGATCCGGGACGTCGGTCACAGCAACGAGGCGCAATCGCGAGCCACGGCCGCGCTCAAGTGGGAAGGGCTCACCTTGCTCAACGTCAACCGGACGCTGGCCATCGCCGAGTCTGGGGGGCACAAAGACGTGAAAGACCATTTCGCGCCTTTGATCAAGGGCACATCCGCCGAAATCAGCGCGATCCAGAAAAGTCTGGAAGCCCAGGTCGAGACGCCCGAGGTCAAAGCCATGTTTGAGGACATCGCGGCCAAGCGCAAGGCCTACGTCGCGGCCCGCGATTCGATCTTTTCCTTCCTGGAGATGGACGACCCCGGAGCCAAAGACGCCTTGAAAAGCGAACTCCTGCCCGCCGCCACCCGTTACATCACGGCCATCAACAGCTACCAGTCGATGCAGCGCAAGATCGCGGACGAGCAGTCGGCCTTGACGCACCAGCGCGTGGCGAGGGCCCAGTGGCTGCTGCTGGCGTTGGCCGTGGGCAGTTTGGTGATCGGGGTGGCCTGTGCCTGGGTCATGACGCGCTCGGTGACCGGGCCTTTGCGGCGGGTGGTGAACGCCACCAAGGTCATTGCCAGCGGCGACTTGTCCCAGCGTGTCGACATGGATGGGCGCGATGAGTTGTCCGAGCTCTGCCACAGCCTGGAGCACATGCAGCAGTCCTTGCGCAGCATCGTGGGTGAAGTGCGCCAGTCCACCGACTCCATCCAGACCGCCAGCCAGGAAGTGGCGGTGGGAAGCCAGGACCTGTCGAGCCGCACCGAGCAGACTGCCGCCAGCTTGGAGGAAACCGCCTCCACCATGGAGCAGATCTCCGGCACCATCCGGCACACGGCCGATGCCGCCCGCACCGCCAATCAGCTCGCGGCGGGGGCGGCGCAAGCGGCCACCAACGGCGGCAAAGTGGTGTCCCAGGTGGTGGCCACCATGGACGAAATCACCCAAAGCTCCAAGCGCATCGTGGACATCATCAGTGTCATCGACGGCATCGCTTTTCAGACCAACATCCTGGCCTTGAACGCGGCGGTGGAAGCCGCCCGCGCGGGCGAACAGGGCCGTGGCTTTGCCGTGGTGGCGGGCGAGGTGAGGGCGTTGGCACAGCGCGCCGCCAGTGCGGCTGGCGAGATCAAGGCCCTGATTGGCGCTTCCAGTGAACGGGTCGAGGCTGGAGCCGCACTGGTGAGCGAGGCCGGCACGTCCATGGCCGCCATTGTCGATTCGGTGCAGCGCGTGGCCGACATCATTGGCGAAATCACCTCCGCCTCCACCGAGCAGTCCGAAGGCATCAGCCAGGTCAACACGGCCGTTTCTCAGCTCGACAGCATGACGCAGCAAAACGCCGCCCTGGTCGAGCAGTCCGCCGCCGCCGCTGAGAGCCTCAAGGAGCAGGCGTCCAAGCTCGCCTTGGTGGTCTCGGTGTTCCGCTTGCCCTGAATGAAAAAAGCCGACTGGCCCGAAGGTCGTCGGCTTTTTGGTTTCAGCTGAATGCTCAGCTGAACTGGATCACAGCAGGTGCTTGACGCCGTCTTGCTCGCCTTGCAGCTCGGCCAGGGTCTTGTTGATGCACTCTTGCGAGAACGCATCGATGGGCAGGCCCTCGACCATCTTGTATTCGCCGCCTTCGCAGGTGACGGGGTAGCCGAACATGATGTCGGCGGGGATGCCGTATTCGCCCTTGGACGGGATGCCCATGGTGACCCACTTGCCATTCGTGCCCAGGGCCCAATCGCGCATGTGGTCGATGGCAGCGTTGGCGGCCGAAGCGGCCGACGACACGCCGCGAGCGGCGATGATGGCGGCGCCACGCTTGCCCACGGTGGGCAGGAACACGTCGCTGTTCCAGGCGGCGTCGTTGATCATGTCCTTGACCGATTGACCATCGATCGTGGCGAAGCGGTAGTCAGCGTACATGGTGGGCGAGTGGTTGCCCCACACGGCCAGCTTCTCAATCGAAGCCACCGGCTTGCCGGTCTTGGCGGCCAGTTGCGACGCAGCGCGGTTGTGGTCCAGGCGCAGCATGGCGGTGAAGTTCTTGGCAGGCAGGTCAGGCGCCGACTTCATGGCGATGTAGGCGTTGGTGTTGGCGGGGTTGCCGACCACCAGCACGCGCACATTGCGCGAAGCCACGGCGTTCAGTGCCTTGCCTTGGGCCGTGAAGATCTGGGCGTTGGCGGCCAGCAGGTCGGCGCGCTCCATGCCGGGGCCACGGGGGCGTGCGCCCACCAGCAGGGCGTAGTCGGTGTCCTTGAAGGCTTGCAGCGGATCGCTGTGGGCTTCAATGCCGGCCAGCAGGGGGAAGGCACAGTCTTCCAGCTCCATGATCACGCCCTTCAGCGCGTTCTGGGCCTTCTCGTCGGGGATCTCCAGCAGTTGCAGGATCACGGGTTGATCTTTGCCCAGCATTTCGCCGGAGGCGATGCGGAACAACAGGGCGTAGCCGATTTGACCAGCGGCGCCGGTGACGGCAACGCGAACGGGTGATTTGCTCATGTGCAACTCCGAAAGAAATAGAGAGAAGGGGTAGGTGGTAACAACCCCCGAGTGTAGCGTCGTGCGCAGTCTAGGGGCAGTGTTGTGAATCGTCAATGCTCTTATGTCTTATATAAGACATCTTTCATCAGAGGGTGGACTAAAATGGGGGCTTGTGTTGCAATCAACACCCGTGAAAACCCAAGCTGTTGTGGCCCCTTCCTCGCCGTCCTCTGGTGCCCCTGTCGAGCCGATCCCCGGGGTCGCGGGCGAGGTGTCGGCGTCTGGAGTTGGGTCGCCTTCCTTCAGCCCGCTCTACCAGCAGATCAAGTCGCTCATCTTGCGCAGTCTGCAGGCCGGCGAATGGCGCCCAGGTGAGGCCATCCCCAGCGAGATCGAGCTGGCCGGTCGCTTCAAGGTCAGCCAAGGCACGGTGCGCAAGGCGGTCGATGAGCTGGCCGCCGAAAACCTGCTGCTGCGCCGCCAGGGCAAGGGCACTTACGTGGCCACCCACGCCGAAGAGCGCGTGCAGTACCGTTTTCTGCGCCTCACCCCCGACCTGCCCGAATACGCCGGCCCTGTCCAACGCGAGTTCCTCGACTGCAGGCGCCTGCGCGCGCCCGCCGACATCGCCCGACTGCTGCAACTCAAGGCTGGTGACATGGTGGTCGAGGTGCGCCGCGTCATGCATTTCGCTGGCAAACCAGTGGTGCTGGACGACATCTGGCTGCCGGGTCACCTGTTCAAGGGTCTGACGGCCGAGCGCCTGAGCGACTACAAAGGGCCCATGTACGGACTGTTTGAAACCGAGTTCGGCGTGCGCATGATCCGCGCTGAAGAGAAAGTTCGGGCCGTGGCTGCTGGGGAAGTCGAGGCCGCGCTGCTCAAAGTCACCGTGGGCGCGCCGCTCCTGAGCGTCGAGCGCCTGTCCCACACCTACGACGACCAACCCGTGGAGTTGCGCAGAGGTTTGTACATGACGGAATACCACCATTATCGGAACGAATTGAACTAACCCCAGCGATGAGCAAGGGATTGCCCTTAAAATCGCGGATTCTTTGACTGTTTTTTGACGCGAGGCAGGAGCCTTCAGAAAAAATGGCTGACAACACCAAAACCCCCCGCCCCGTTTTCACGAACATCCACGTCACCGACATCGTCAGCTACAAGCTGCCGCCCGCCGGAATCGTCTCGATCCTGCACCGCATCAGCGGCGTCGTGATGTTCTTATTGCTGCCTTTTGTCGTCTGGATGTTTGACACCAGCCTGAGCTCGGAGATCTCGTATGACGAGTTCAAATCCGTGTTCACCGCGGGCTCTGGCTGGTTGCCTGCCATCCTCGTCAATGTCATCACCTGGGGCTTGATCTGGGCCTACCTGCACCACTTCATTGCCGGTGTGCGCCATCTCTTGATGGACACCAACCACCACTTGGTCGAGAAAAAGAAGGGCCAATCGTCGGCCATCGCCACGCTGGTATTGAGCGTGGGCCTGACCCTGATCCTGGGTGCCAAGCTGTTCGGCCTGTTCTGATTTTGACCGCGGAAACTCAACACCATGTCTAAAAACTACGGTACCAAGCGCATCGTCGTCGGCGCGCACTACGGCTTGCGCGACTGGCTGGCGCAACGCGTCACGGCCGTTCTGATGGCCTTGTTCACGGTGGCGCTGCTGGTGCAGGTTATCTTTGGCGATCCCATCGGTTACGAAAAATGGGCGGGCATCTTCTCGCACCAGTGGATGAAGTTCCTGACCTTTGTGGTCATCCTGTCCCTGGCATACCACGCCTGGGTCGGCATGCGCGACATCTGGATGGACTACATCAAACCCGTGGGCATCCGACTTGGCCTGCAAGTGTTCACCATCGTCTGGCTGCTGGGCTGCGCTGGCTGGGCCATCCAAGTGCTGTGGAGGATTTAAATAATGGCGATCGCAACTTCTCTTCCTACCCGCAAGTTTGACGTTGTCATCGTCGGAGCCGGTGGCTCTGGCATGCGCGCTTCCTTGCAGCTGTCATTGGCCGGCCTGAACGTGGCCGTGCTGTCCAAGGTCTTCCCCACCCGCTCGCACACCGTGGCGGCGCAGGGAGGCATTGGCGCCTCGTTGGGCAACATGTCCGAAGACAACTGGCATTACCACTTCTTCGACACCATCAAGGGCTCTGACTACCTGGGCGACCAGGACGCCATCGAGTTCATGTGCCGTGAAGCGCCCAAGGTCGTGTACGAGCTTGAGCACTTCGGCATGCCGTTCGACCGCAATGCCGACGGCACCATCTACCAGCGTCCCTTCGGTGGCCACACCGCCAACTACGGCGAAAAGCCCGTGCAACGCGCTTGCGCTGCCGCAGACCGCACCGGCCATGCGCTGCTGCACACGCTGTACCAGCAAAACGTCAAGGCCCGCACCCAGTTCTTTGTAGAGTGGATGGCGCTCGACGTCATCCGCGATGCCGAAGGCGACGCCGTGGGCGTGGTCGCGCTGGAAATGGAAACCGGCGACGTGCACATGTTGCACGCCAAGACCGTGCTGTTCGCCACGGGCGGCGCTGGCCGCATCTATCAAGCCTCGACCAACGCTTTCATCAACACCGGCGACGGCCTCGGCATGGCGGCACGCGCTGGCATCCCGCTCGAAGACATGGAGTTCTGGCAGTTCCACCCCACCGGCGTGGCCGGCGCGGGCGTGCTGCTGACCGAAGGTTGCCGTGGCGAAGGCGCCATTCTGCGCAACAGCAATGGCGAACGCTTCATGGAGCGTTATGCGCCCACCCTGAAAGACCTGGCCCCGCGCGACTTCGTGTCCCGTTCGATGGACCAGGAGATCAAGGAAGGCCGTGGCTGCGGTCCCAACAAGGATTACGTCCTCCTGGACATGACCCACCTGGGCGCCGAGACCATCCACAAGCGGCTGCCTTCGGTGCAAGAGATTGGCCACAATTTTGCCAACGTCGACATCACCAAGGAGCCGATCCCCGTGGTGCCGACCATCCACTACCAAATGGGTGGCATTCCCACCAACGTCCATGGTCAAGTGGTGGTGCCTGCCAACGGCAAGCACAACGAGATCATCAACGGCCTGTACGCCGTGGGCGAATGCTCCTGCGTGTCGGTGCACGGCGCCAACCGCCTGGGAACCAACTCGCTGCTCGACCTGCTGGTGTTCGGCCGCGCGGCTGGCAACCACATCGTTGATTTCAACCTCAAGTCGAAGAACCACAAGCCCCTGCCCAAGGACGCTGCCGACAAGTCGCTGGCCCGACTGGCGCGCCTGGATGGCGCCACCAATGGTGAGTACTCGCAAGATGTGGCCAACGACATCCGAGCCTCCATGCAAAAGCACGCTGGCGTGTTCCGCACGCAAAAGACGATGGACGAAGGCGTCAAGCAGATCGCGGCCTTGCGTGAACGCGTCAAGGGCATCGGCCTGAAGGACAACTCCAAGGTCTTCAACACCGCCCGCATCGAAGCGCTGGAAGTCGAGAACCTGATCGAAGCCGCCCAAGCCACCATCGTGGCCGCCGCCGCTCGTCCGGAAAGCCGTGGCGCCCACGCCCACGACGACTTCCCCAACCGCGACGACGACAACTGGATGAAGCACTCGCTGTGGTACTCCGAAGGCAACCGCCTGGAATACAAGCCCGTGAACCTGCAACCGCTGACGGTGGAATCTGTTCCCCCGAAAGTCCGGACGTTCTGATGAGGACCGCACCATGAAGCGCACTTTCAAAATCTACCGCTACGATCCGGACAAGGACGTCAAGCCTTACATGCAGACCCTCGAGGTCGAACTCGACGGTCAGGAGCGCATGCTGCTGGATGCCCTGATCAAGCTCAAGGCCGTGGATCCCACCTTGTCGTTCCGCCGCTCCTGCCGTGAAGGCGTGTGTGGCTCTGACGCCATGAACATCAACGGCAAGAATGGTCTGGCCTGCCTGACCAACATGCTGACCTTGCCGGGCGATATCGTGTTGAAGCCGCTGCCGGGCCTGCCCGTCGTGCGCGACCTGATCGTCGACATGACCCAGTTCTTCAAGCAGTACAACTCGATCAAGCCTTACCTGGTCAACGACGAGCCGCCGCCTGATAAAGAGCGCTTGCAGTCGCCCGAAGAGCGCGAAGAGCTCGACGGCCTGTACGAGTGCATCCTGTGCGCCAGTTGCTCGACCAGCTGCCCCAGCTTCTGGTGGAACCCCGACAAGTTCGTGGGCCCCGCCGGTTTGCTGCAGGCCTACCGCTTCATCGCGGACAGCCGCGACCAAGGCACGGCCGAGCGCCTGGACAATCTGGAAGATCCTTACCGCTTGTTCCGTTGCCACACCATCATGAACTGCGTGGACGTTTGCCCCAAGGGCCTGAACCCCACGAAGGCCATTGGCAAGATCAAGGAACTGATGGTGCGCCGC
This sequence comes from Aquabacterium sp., assembly GCF_029946005.1. GTDB lineage: Bacteria > Pseudomonadota > Gammaproteobacteria > Burkholderiales > Burkholderiaceae_C > Aquabacterium. Next base: position 21,542 of record NZ_JAQSDR010000022.1, on the reverse strand, counting down.
GCCGTTTGATCTCCTGCTGACACCTCGCCCTGAATTGCCCATGACCCTGACCCCAACGCCGTCATCCGCGCCTGGGTCCGTGCCCAGCGCGGACGAATTGCGGCGTTTGCGTTGGCGCTGCCGGCGCGGCCTGCTCGAGAACGATCTCTTCATTGATCGTTTTTTTGAGTTGCACGGTGAAAACCTCACCAACGCGCTGGTACAGGGTTTGCATGAGCTCATGGACTTGGCTGACAATGACCTGTTGGATCTCTTTTTGTCGCGCAAGCGGCCTGAAGGCGATCTGGACACGTTGGAAGTCCGCCAAGTATTGGAGCTGATGCATGCCGCCGGTGCCTCGCGGCTGCCTCCCCAGGCATCCGTGTCAATTTCCGATCATTAAGACCCATTTCGCAAGACCCGACCCTCTAGGAGCGCTCATGAGCATGACCCCGTCCGACGTGAAAGCCACGCTGTCGTTTTCCGATGGCAGCCCCAACATGGACCTGCCGATCTACAAAGGCTCCATTGGCCCTGACGTGATCGACATCCGCAAGCTGTACGCCCAAACCGGCAAGTTCACCTACGACCCTGGTTTCCTGTCGACGGCTTCGTGCAACTCCACCATCACCTACATTGATGGCGACGTGGGCGAGTTGTTGTACCGCGGCTACCCCATCGAACAGTTGGCCACCAACTGCGACTTCCTGGAAACCTGTTACCTGCTGCTGAATGGCGAATTGCCCAACGCAGGCCAGAAGGAAGAGTTCGTCGAGAGCGTGACCAACCACACGATGGTCAACGAGCAGATGCAGTTCTTCCTGCGTGGTTTCCGCCGCGACGCGCACCCGATGGCCGTCATGACGGGCCTGGTTGGCGCTTTGTCAGCGTTCTACCACGACAGCACCGACATCAATAACCCCGAGCACCGCAAGATTGCCGCGATCCGCCTGATCGCCAAGATGCCCACGCTCGTGGCCATGGCCTACAAGTACACGATCGGCCAGCCTTACGTCTACCCGAAGAACGACCTCTCGTACACCGAGAACTTCATGCGGATGATGTTCGCCACGCCGTGCGAAGACTACAAACCCAATGAAGTGCTGGTTCGCGCCATGGACCGCATCTTCATCTTGCACGCCGACCACGAGCAAAACGCCTCGACCTCGACCGTGCGCCTGTGCGGCTCGTCGGGCACCAACCCGTTCGCGGCCATCGCCGCTGGCGTGGCTTGCTTGTGGGGCCCTGCTCACGGCGGCGCCAACGAAGCTGCCCTGAACATGCTGGAAGAGATCCAGAAGAACGGTGGCGTCGAGAAGATCGGCGACTTCATCGCCCAGGTCAAGGACAAGAACTCCGGCGTCAAGCTGATGGGCTTTGGTCACCGCGTGTACAAGAACTACGACCCGCGTGCCAAGCTGATGCGCGAAACCTGCCACGAAGTGCTGAACGAGTTGGGCCTGCAAAACGACCCCATGTTCAAGCTGGCCATGGCGCTGGAAAAGATCGCCCTGGAAGACGAATATTTCGTGTCGCGCAAGCTGTACCCGAACGTCGACTTCTACTCCGGCATCGTGCAACGCGCCATTGGCATCCCCGTGCCGCTGTTCACCGCCATCTTCGCGCTGGCCCGCACGGTCGGCTGGATTGCTCAGCTGAACGAAATGATCGGTGATCCTGAGTACAAGATCGGCCGTCCCCGTCAGTTGTTCGTGGGCGCCGAGAAGCGTGACGTCAAGCCGATGGCCCAGCGCTGATTGCTTTTTAAGCTTGACGAAAACCCCGGCTTGCCGGGGTTTTTTTTCGTTGGGTGCCGTAAAATCGACCTCTTTCCCCACACGGGCCTCACACGGCCCTTCGCGCAAGAAGCACCATGGGACGCACCCTTTACGACAAGATCTGGGACGAACACGTCGTCCACACCGAAGACGACGGCACCGTCACGCTGTACATCGATCGCCACCTGGTGCACGAAGTGACCAGTCCGCAGGCGTTTGAAGGCCTGAACATTGCTGGCCGCAAGGTCTGGCGCCTGTCGGCCAACCTGGCCGTGAGCGACCACAACGTGCCCACCACCGACCGCAGCCAAGGCATCGCCGACCCCATCTCCAAACTGCAAGTCGACACGCTGGACGCCAACTGCGACCGCGTCGGCATCACGCAGTTCAAGATGAACGACAAGCGCCAGGGCATCGTGCACGTCATTGGCCCGGAGCAGGGCGCGACCTTGCCCGGCATGACCGTCGTCTGCGGTGACAGCCACACCTCCACGCACGGCGCGTTCGGCGCGCTGGCGCACGGCATCGGCACGTCCGAGGTCGAGCATGTGCTGGCCACGCAAACCTTGCTGGCCAAAAAAGCCAAGAACATGCTGATCAAGGTCGAAGGCACCCTGACCAAAGGCTGTGGCGCCAAGGACATCGTGCTGGCCATCATCGGCAAGATCGGCACGGCGGGCGGCACCGGCTACACCATCGAGTTCGCTGGCAGCGCCATCCGCGCCCTCAGCATGGAAGGCCGCATGACGGTCTGCAACATGGCCATCGAAGGCGGTGCGCGCGCCGGCCTGGTGGCGGTGGACGACACCACCATCCACTACGTCAAGGGCCGCCCCTTCTCGCCCTCGGCGGGTGTCGAGTGGGACCAGGCCGTGGCCTACTGGCGCACCCTGCAGTCCGACCCCGACGCGCACTTCGATGCCCTGGTCGAGCTGGACGCCAGCCAGATCAAGCCGCAAGTGACCTGGGGTACCTCGCCCGAGATGGTCCTGTCCATCGACGACCGTGTGCCCGATCCCGACAAGGAAAAAGACCCCAACAAGCGCTCCGCCATGGAGCGTGCATTGCAGTACATGGCGCTGGAGCCCAACAAGGCCATCAACGACATCCTGGTGGACAAGGTCTTCATCGGATCGTGCACCAACAGCCGCATCGAAGACATGCGCGAAGCCGCTGCCGTGGTCAAGCGCATCGGCGGCAAAGTGGCGTCCAACATCAAGCTGGCGCTGATCGTTCCGGGCTCGGGTTTGGTCAAGGAGCAAGCCGAGCGCGAAGGTCTGGACGTGATCTTCAAGGCCGCCGGTTTTGAATGGCGCGAACCGGGTTGCTCGATGTGCCTGGCCATGAACGCCGATCGCCTGGAGCCTGGCGAGCGCTGCGCCTCCACCAGCAACCGCAATTTCGAAGGCCGCCAAGGCGCCGGTGGGCGCACCCACCTGGTCAGCCCCGCCATGGCAGCCGCTGCGGCCATGGCAGGCCACTTCGTCGACGTGCGTCGCATCGCCTGAACCATGAAACGCCTCGTCGCCCTCCTGTTGCTGAGTCTGTTGTCGGCCACCGCCTTGACCGCCTGCAACACCGTCCATGGCTTAGGCCTTGACATTAAAAAAGCTGGTGAAGCCATTTCAGGCGCTTTTAAAAAGTAAACGCTATGCAAGCATTTCGCATTCACAAGGGCCTCGTGGCCCCGATGGACCGGGAAAACGTCGACACCGACGCGATCATTCCCAAGCAATACCTGAAGTCGATCAAGCGCACGGGCTTTGGCCCCAACCTGTTCGATGAGTGGCGTTACCTGGACGCGGGCGAGCCCGGCCAGGACCCGGCCACGCGCAAGCCGAATCCTGACTTCGTGCTGAACCAGCCGCGCTACAAAGGCGCCTCTGTGTTGCTGGCGCGCAAGAACTTTGGTTGCGGCTCCAGCCGTGAGCACGCGCCCTGGGCCCTGGACCAGTACGGCTTTCGCGCCCTGATCGCCCCCAGCTTTGCCGACATCTTCTTCAACAACAGCTTCAAAAACGGCCTGCTGCCGATTCAACTGAGCGAGTTGCAGGTCGACAATCTGTTCAACGAAGCGCTGGTGTTCCCCGGCTACGAGCTGACGATTGATCTGGAGCGCCAAGTCGTCGTCAAGCCCGATGGTACCGAGCTGGCCTTCGACGTGCAGCCCTTCCGCAAGTTCTGCTTGTTGAACGGTTTTGACGACATCGGCCTGACCCTGCGCCACGCCGACAAGATCAAGGCTTTTGAAGCCGAACGCCTGGCGCAAAAGCCCTGGCTCAACCACCGCATCGTTTAAACATTCAACACGTACCATGGTCATGAAGATTGCAGTTTTGCCGGGTGACGGCATCGGCCCCGAGATCGTCACCGAGGCCGTCAAGGTGCTCAAGGCACTTGATTTGCCTTTCGAGATGGAAGAGGCCAAGGTTGGCGGCGCCGCCTACGACGCTCACGGCCACCCGCTGCCGCCGGCCACCCTCAAACTGGCCATGGACTCCGACGCCGTGTTGTTCGGCTCGGTTGGCGACTGGAAGTACGACAAGCTCGACCGCCCCCTGCGCCCTGAGCAAGCCATCTTGGGTCTGCGCAAGAACATGGGCCTGTTCGCCAACTTCCGCCCGGCCATCTGCTACCCGCAACTCACGCACGCCTCCAGCCTCAAGCCCGAATTGGTGGCGGGCCTGGACATCCTGATCATCCGCGAGCTGACGGGCGACATCTATTTCGGCCAGCCGCGTGGCCGTCGCTTGAGCCCGGACGGTGAGTTCAAGGGTGCGGAAGAAGCCTTTGACACCATGCGCTATTCGCGCCCCGAGATCGAGCGCATTGCCCACGTGGCCTTTCAGGCCGCCCGCAAACGCCACAAGCGTGTCACCAGCGTGGACAAGGCCAATGTGCTGGAAACCTTCCAGTTCTGGAAGGACGTCGTCATCGAGGTGCATGCCCAGTACCCCGACATCGAACTCGACCACATGTACGTGGACAACGCCGCGATGCAACTGGTCAAGGCGCCTAAGAAGTTCGACGTGCTGTTCACTGGCAACATGTTCGGCGACATCCTCTCGGACGCGGCCGCGATGCTGACCGGCTCGATCGGCATGCTGCCCTCGGCCTCGCTGAACGCCAAGGGCCAGGGCTTGTACGAGCCCAGCCATGGTTCGGCACCTGACATCGCGGGCAAGGGCGTGGCCAATCCCTTGGCCACCATCCTGAGCGCGGCCATGATGCTGCGCTTCAGCCTGAACCAGGAAGCCGCTGCCAGCCGCATCGAAGCGGCCGTGCAGACGGTGCTGGAGCAAGGCTTGCGCACGGGCGACATCTACAGCGAAGGCACGCGCAAAGTGGGCACGGTCGAGATGGGCGATGCCGTGCTGGCCGCGCTGTCGCGTCAAGGTTGAAACCGTTCGGATTAGACGACACACAGGCCCGGGGCTGAGCCGGGCGAGAAGGACTAAAAAATGGTAACGAAATTAGTGGGTTTGGTCGGCTGGCGCGGCATGGTCGGCTCGGTGTTGATGGACCGCATGCAGGCCGAGGGCGATTTCGACCTCATCGAGCCGATGTTCTTCAGCACCAGCAACGCGGGCGGCAAAGCTCCCGCCATGGCCAAGAATGAAACCACGCTGAAAGACGCCTACGACATCGCTGAGCTCAAGCGTTGCGACATCATCATCACGGCCCAGGGAGGCGACTACACCAGCGACGTGTTCGCCAAGCTGCGCGCCACCGGCTGGAACGGCCACTGGATCGACGCCGCCTCCACCCTGCGCATGAATGACGATGCCGTCATCGTGCTGGACCCGGTCAACCTGCCCGTCATCAAGAACGCGCTGGCCAAGGGCGGCAATAACTGGATCGGCGGCAACTGCACCGTCAGCTGCATGCTGATCGGCGTGGGCGCGCTGTACAAGGCCGGCTTGGTCGAGTGGATGTCCACCCAGACCTACCAGGCCGCGTCGGGCGGTGGTGCCCAGCACATGCGCGAGCTGTTGACCCAGTTCGGCACCTTGAATGCCGAAGTTCGCCCCTTGCTGGACGACCCCAAGAGCGCCATCCTCGAGATCGACCGCAAGATCATCGCCAAGCAACGCGCGCTGTCCGATGCCGAGATCGCCAACTTTGGTGCCCCCCTGGGCGGCTCGCTCATCCCTTGGATCGACAAGGATCTGGGCAATGGCATGAGCAAGGAAGAGTGGAAGGGCGGCGCCGAGACCAACAAAATCCTGGGGCAGGGCGAAGGCTTTGGCACCCCGGGTGTTCCGGTCGACGGCTTCTGCGTGCGCATCGGTGCCATGCGCTGCCACAGCCAAGCGCTGACCTTCAAGCTGAAGAAGGATGTGCCCCTGGCGGACATAGAGGCCATGATCGCGGCCGACAACCAGTGGGTGAAAGTGGTGCCCAACACACGCGAAGCCACCATCAAGGCCCTGACCCCTGTGGCCGTGACGGGCACCTTGACCATCCCGGTGGGCCGCCTGCGCAAGATGGCCATGGGCCCTGAATACCTGGGTGCATTCACCATTGGTGATCAGTTGCTGTGGGGGGCTGCAGAGCCCTTGCGTCGCATGCTGCGCATCCTGTTGGATGCCTGACCGGCCTCAAGCTGTTGTAAGCACGCCCCTGTTACAACGGCTTGAAACAAAGTTCGTAACAGTTGTTGTTGCCTCGGGGCGACAATAGCGGCCGCGATTGACTGTATGGCTGACACAGAGATCAGCTTGATCAGATCAGTATTTGCATGAGCTTGTCACCGTATCTGCTTGATGCTATTGTATTTTCTGCTGCGTACCGTCTGCAGGTGCGGGTTCGCGTCCGAATCTGTCCTGGATTGGGGTGAGCCTATGGGTCAATTCAATGACTCAATGACGACTTGGGAGACGCCTTGAAAGATCATTCGTTGTCCGCGGGGCGCTTTGCCTTGAATCGGGTTGCTGTCGCTGCGGCTTGTGCCGCTTTGTCTTTGCTTCCGGCTGCCTCTTGGGCACTGGGGCTCGGACGTTTGAACGTGCAGTCTGCGCTGGGTGAGTCCCTGCGCGCTGAAATCGACATCACCAGCCTGACGCCCGAAGAGAGCGCATCGCTGCAGGTGAAGGTCGCTTCGCCTGAAACTTACCGGGCTGCCGGGGTTGACTACAACCAGGTACTTGGTGCCACCAGCATCGTGCTGCAACGCCGCACCGATGGTCGCTCGTTCCTGAAAATCACCAGCGACCGTTCTGTTCAAGAACCCTTCATTGACGTGATTCTGGACTTGGCCTGGTCATCGGGCCGCTTGGTGCGTGAGTACACCTTGCTGTTCGATCCCCCATCGTCCACTCGCACGCCAGCTCAAACCGTCGCGCCGACGATGGATTCAGTGGCGCCAGCCCCTGCGCCTCGACCAGCCCCTGCGCCCGTGCCTGCGGCGGCAGCGCCCAAGCCACCCGCGCCGGTAGTCGAAGCACCCAAGCCCCGCGCCAAACCTGCGCCTGTGGCCAGTGCCGCAAGTGCACCTGCTGCACCGGCTCCTGCGCCCGTGCCTGTAGTTGCTGAGCCTGTGGCTGAGCGTCCTTCGGCACCTGTTCGTTCTGCGCAAGGCATCCGTGTGCAACGCGGTGATTCGTTGTCAAAAATCGCCGGTGAGCATCAAGTGGCCGGCGTGTCGCTTGACCAGATGCTGGTCGGGCTGTACCGCAATAATCCCCAAGCCTTCCAGGGCGACAACATGAACCGCCTGAAGTCGGGCGTGGTGTTGAACATGCCCACGGCCGATGAAGCCAAGTCGGTGCCGCCCACCGAGGCGCGTCAGGTCATCGTGGCACAAAGCGCCGACTTTGCCGCTTACCGTCAGCGTTTGGCGGGTACGGTTACCGCGACGGCGCCTGAAAAGCCCCAACGCCAAGCCGTCGGCAAGGTCGAGGCCGAAGTCAAGGATCAGAAGCAGTCTGCCGCACCGACACCCGACAAGCTCACCTTGAGCAAGGGTGGTTTGAGCAGCAAGGCCTCTGCCCCGGCCACCGAAGACCGCCTGGCCAAGGCGCGCGCGCAAAAGGAAAGCGAAGCCCGCGTGGCTGAGTTGTCCAAGAACCTGGACGACCTGCGCAAGCTGAAGGAAAAGGCCGCCGCTGCCCCAGCCATCCCAGTGGTGAAGCCCGTGCCTGCCCCGGTGCCAGCACCTGCTCCCGCCCCAGCCCCGGCCCCGGTACCGCCTGCACCTGCTCCGGTGCCGAGTGCGCCAGCTTTGGTCGCCTCCGAGGCCTCTGCCGTGGCGCCTGCCGCGTCCGAGGTCGCGTCGATGGCCTCCGAAGCCGCCACCAGCGTGGCCAATGCAGCGTCCGAGGCTGCCTCGGCGGCTTCTGAGGCCATGCCTGCGCCCACCCTGCCCAAGCCGGCGGCCATTCCTGAGCCAGAGCCTGAAGCGCCTGGCCTGCTGGAGTCGCTTAACCCCATGCTCCTGGCGGGCGTGGGTGCGGCCGTGGCCCTGTTGGCTGGCGTGGCGATGTTCCTGCGTTCACGCCGCCGTGCCGACACCGGAGAGACCTCCTTCCTCGAAAGCCGCCTGCAACCTGATTCCTTCTTTGGTGCCAGCGGTGGTCAGCGCGTCGATACCCGCGATGCCACGGGTGCGCCATCGTCCATGAGCTACTCGCTCAGCCAACTGGATGCCATTGGCGACGTCGATCCTGTGGCCGAGGCCGATGTGTACCTGGCTTATGGCCGCGACCTTCAAGCCGAAGAAATCCTCAAGGAAGCCCTGCGCAGCACGCCTGAGCGCTTGGCCATTCGCACCAAGTTGCTGGAGGTGTATGCCAAGCGCCGTGACACCAAGGGCTACGAGCAATTGGCGTCGCAGCTTTTCAACCTGACCGGTGGCCAGGGCGACGACTGGGCCAAGGCTCAGGAAATGGGCCTGGGCATCGATCCTGAAAATCCGCTGTACCAGCCGGGTGGTCAGCCATCGTCCAGCACGCCGTTGAGCGTGGAGTCACCTAACGATTCCTTGGGTGCAAGCACCATTCCTCACTCGGTGATGCCCACCCCCATGCACCTGGACAGCCCGGATACGGCGCCCATGGAGCCTGCTGGTGAATTGGTGGACCTGGACTTGGACATCTCGGCGCCAGGGCCTTTGTCCGAGCCCGAGTTCCCGGGTGAGAAGCCTTCGTTGCAGTTCGACGCTTTCGCTGACATGCCTTCGCTGGACCTGCCTTCAGTGTCGCCAGCAGCGGCCCCTGCGGTGATTGAAGAGGCCCATTCCCTGGACTTCGACTTGCCGCTGGAGCCTGCTGCACCCGCTCCTACCCCGGCGGCCAGCTTGGCTTCGTCCACCGGCGCGTTCGACCTGGGTGATCTGAACCTGGACCTCGATGCCTCGGCGCCAGCGCCTGCCGCTGAAAGTCTGGCCCTGGACGACGACGACCTGTCGCAACCTTCGGACCCGATGGAACGCAAGTTCGAATTGGCCGAAGAGTTCCGTCAGATTGGCGACGTCGATGGCGCGCGTGAACTGCTGCAGGAAGTGGTGGCCAACGCCACGGGTGCATTGCAGGTCAAGGCCAAGTCCACGCTGGACAGCTTGAGCTGACGTCTCATGAGCAGTGAGCAGCCGAGGGCGACCCGCCGGGTCGCCCTCGGCGTTTCTTACCGAGGCACGGCCTACAAAGGCTGGCAAAGCCAGGCCGGTGGCGGCACCGTGCAAGACGCGCTGGAGTCGGCCTTGTCGGCCTTCGCCACACAGCCCACCCGCGTCATGTGCGCGGGACGCACGGATTCGGGTGTGCATGGCATCAACCAGGTGGTTCACCTGGACACACCCTTGCAGCGGGAACCTTTCTCTTGGGTTCGCGGCACCAATGCCTTCTTGCCCCCGGACATCGCAGTGCAATGGGCCGCTGAAGTGCCGAACAGCTTCCATGCGCGGCAAAGCGCCATGGGCCGAAGGTACGCCTACATCCTGCTGGAGGCCCCGGTTCGGCCCGCTCTCGAATCCGGACAAGTGGGTTGGGTCTTCCGGCCTTTGGACCATGCGGCCATGGTGGCCGCCAGCACTTGCCTGATCGGTGAGCACGATTTCAGCTCCTTCCGATCATCCCAGTGCCAGTCGCCCACGCCTGTCAAGACTTTGCGCGAGATATCCATCCGCCGTTGCGGTGGGGCAGGCGAGCGAAAGCCTTCTTCGGGTGAGGTGGATCGCCGCGGCATCCTGGGCCCCGGTGCCGAAGGCATCTACTGGCGTTTCGATTTTGAAGGCACGGCCTTTTTGCACCACATGATCCGCAACCTCATGGGCTGTCTGGTGGCGGTGGGTACCGGTGCGCAGCCCGTCTCTTGGATGCAGACCGTCCTCGACGCCCGCGACCGCAAGATCGCCGCGCCGACATTTGCCCCTGAGGGCTTGTATTTCCTGGGGCCGCGCTACGATGAACGGTGGGGCCTGCCTTCGGATGTGCCCGCTTTTCACTGGCTTCCTGACTGATCGGACATGACTCCTTTTCGCATTTTGCCTGCCGACCACCGCACCCGCATCAAGATTTGCGGACTGACGCGCGAGGCCGATGTAGACGCCGCCATCGATGCCGGGGTGGATGCCGTGGGCTTTGTCCTGTACGACAAAAGCCCCCGCCACGTGACTTTGGCCAAGGCGCAGGCCCTGGCGCAACAATTGCCTCCGTTTGTGACGCCGGTGCTGCTGCTGGTCAATGCCGACGATACTTTCGTGCGCGAAGCCATTGCCATGCTGCCCCAAGCCTTGTTGCAATTCCATGGTGACGAGTCAGTTGCGCAATGCGAGAACTCTGGACACCCCTACATCAGGGCTGCCCGGATGGCAAGTGGTTTCAATTTGTTAGACTTCGCCCAGCAGTTCTCCAAAGCCCAGGCCATGTTGGTCGATGCCCATGTGGAAGGGTATGGGGGCGGCGGAGAGGTGTTTGACTGGTCCTGGTTGCCTTCGCAACTGCCGTGCCCCATGATTCTTTCAGCGGGCTTGAACCCGGGCAATGTGGCCAAGGGTGTGGCGAGTGTGCGGCCCTGGGCCGTGGATGTGAGTTCTGGCGTGGAATCGGGCAAGGGCATCAAGGATGCCGCACTGATGCGCCAGTTCTGTCAGGCCGTGCGGGCGGCCGATCGGCAATGTGCCGAAACCCCTTAGCCCCGCGCGGATTGATTGAAGAATCTTTAGAGAGCTATGCTGAATTATCAACAGCCCGACGCCAAAGGCCATTTCGGCCCTTACGGCGGTACTTTTGTCTCCGAGACGCTGATCCACGCGCTGGACGAGCTCAAGAACGCCTACGAGCACTACCGCCACGATCCGGAATTCATCGCCGAGTTCAAGCGCGAGCTGGCCGACTTCGTGGGGCGTCCCAGCCCGATCTATCACGCGGAGCGCCTCAGCCGCGAACTGGGCGGTGCGCAGATCTACCTGAAGCGGGAAGACCTCAACCACACTGGCGCGCACAAGATCAACAACACCATTGGCCAGGCCTTGCTGGCCAAACGCATGGGCAAGCCCCGTGTGATCGCCGAAACCGGCGCGGGCCAGCATGGCGTGGCCACGGCCACCATCTGCGCGCGCTACGGCATGGAGTGCGTGGTCTACATGGGTTCGGAAGACGTCAAGCGCCAGTCTCCCAATGTCTACCGCATGCATTTGCTGGGGGCCACCGTGGTGCCCGTTGATTCGGGCAGCCGCACCCTCAAGGATGCGCTGAACGAGGCCATGCGCGACTGGGTGACCAACGTCGAGAACACCTTCTACATCATCGGCACGGTGGCGGGCCCTTCGCCTTACCCGGCCATGGTGCGCGATTTCCAGAGCGTGATTGGCGAAGAGTGCCTCACGCAGATGCCAGTCAAAATTGGCCGCCAGCCCGATGTTGTGATCGCCTGTGTGGGCGGTGGCAGCAACGCGATGGGCATTTTCTACCCCTACATTCAGCACGAGAGCGTGCGCCTGATCGGCGTGGAAGCCGCAGGTGAGGGCGCTGACAGCGGCAAGCACTCCATGTCGCTGCAAAAGGGCGTGTCGGGCGTGCTGCACGGCAACCGCACCTACCTGCTGCAAGACGAAAACGGCCAGATCACCGAGACGCATTCGATCTCTGCGGGCCTGGACTACCCGGGTGTGGGCCCCGAGCATGCCTACCTCAAAGACATCGGCCGGGCCGAATACGTCGGCATCACCGACAAGGAAGCGCTCGAGGCCTTCCACCGCCTGTGCCGCACCGAAGGCATCATCCCGGCGCTGGAATCCAGCCACGCGGTGGCCTATGCCATGAAGCTGGCGCCCACCATGCGGCCTGACCAGCACATCCTGGTCAACTTGTCTGGCCGTGGCGACAAGGACATCGGCACCGTGGCCGACCTGTCGGGCACCGAGTTTTACGATCGGCCTTCGCAGCGTGGCGTGATCGTGAAGGGCGCCCAGGCATGAGCAAGCGCATTGATGCCACTTTTGCCGTCCTGCGTGACCAGGGCCGTAAGGCACTGATTCCGTACATCACCTGCGGTGACCCTTTCCCTGAGCTGACGCCCGAGTTGATGTGGGCCATGGCCGATGCCGGTGCCGACGTGATCGAACTGGGCGTGCCGTTCTCGGATCCGATGGCCGATGGCCCGGTCATCCAGAAGGCCGCCGAGCGCGCTTTGACCAAAGGCATTTCGCTCAAGCACGTGCTGGCCGATGTGAAGCGTTTTCGTGAGCGCAACACCACCACGCCGGTCGTGCTGATGGGCTATGCCAACCCGATCGAAGCCTATGACCACCGCCTGGGCGATGGCGCGTTTGTGAAGGATGCCAAGGACGTGGGCGTCGATGGCGTCTTGGTGGTGGACTACCCGCCTGAAGAGTGCGAGCAGTTCGCAGCGCGCTTGAACGCAGTCGGTTTGGACCCCATCTTCCTGCTGGCCCCCACCTCGACCGAAGAGCGCATGGCGCAGGTTGGCAAAGTGGCCAGCGGCTATGTGTATTACGTGTCGCTCAAGGGCGTGACCGGCGCTGGCCACCTGGACACCGACGCGGTGGCCCGGATGGTGCCGCTGATCAAGGCTCATGTGAACACGCCCGTGGGTGTCGGTTTCGGCATCCGTGACGCAGCGACCGCCAAGGCCGTGGCCGCGGTGTCCGACGCTGTGGTGATTGGTTCACGCATCGTGCAATTGCTGGAAACGCAATCGCCCGAGACCGTGGTGAAGGCCGCCAGTGATTTCATTGCTGAAATCCGCACGGCCCTGGATTCCTTGAAAGGAGCCTGAGATGAGTTGGCTGGAAAAACTGCTGCCCCCCAAGATTCAACCCACGGACCCGTCCGAGCGTCGGCAGGTGCCTGAAGGGCTGTGGGTCAAGTGCCCGTCGTGCGAAACGGTGCTTTACAAGAACGACCTGGAAGCCAATGTGAACGTGTGCCCCAAGTGCGGCCACCATCACCGCATTGGCGCCCGCGCCCGCCTGGATGCCTTTCTCGACGCCGAAGGGCGTTTCGAACTGGGCCAAGAGGTGTTGCCGGTCGATGCCTTGAAGTTCAAGGACAACAAGAAATATTCCGACCGCCTCAAGCAGGGCATTGAGGCCACTGGCGAGACCGATGCCCTGATTGTCATTGGCGGTTCGGTGCACAGTATTCCCGTGGTGGTGGCCTGCTTCGAGTTCGACTTCATGGGGGGCTCGATGGGCTCCGTGGTGGGCGAGCGTTTTGTGCGGGGTGTTGAGGCTGCGGTCGAGCAGAAGATGCCTTTCGTGTCCTTCACGGCCACGGGTGGTGCCCGCATGCAGGAAGGCCTGCTCAGCCTGATGCAGATGGCCAAGACCAACGCGGCCTTGACCTTGCTGGCCAAAGCCAAGCTGCCCTACATCAGCGTGCTCACCGACCCCACCATGGGTGGCGTGTCGGCCAGTTTCGCGTTCTTGGGTGACGTCGTGATGGCTGAGCCCAAGGCCCTGATCGGCTTTGCCGGCCCTCGCGTGATCGAAAACACCGTGCGCGAGAAGCTGCCTGAAGGTTTCCAGCGTTCGGAGTTCCTGATGCAAAAGGGCGGGGTGGACATGATCATCGACCGCCGGGAATTGCGCATGGTCATCGCCCGCTCGCTGGCCATGCTGCTGCGTCAGCCGGTGGATGCCCTGGTGGTCTGACCAAGACCCAGCTTCAGCCGATTTTCTCGTTTCATTCCACCATGCGGGCTGCGCTGTTTGCAGCCCGTTTCCGTTTTCTGGCGCGATCTGATTTTTCATGAGCACCTCTGCTGACGCCTCCCACGATCTTTCCCGCCCGACCACTCTGGCCGGCTGGCTGTCGCATTGCGAGCGCCTGCACCCCGTCACCATTGACCTGGGCCTGGAGCGCGTCTCGCAGGTCTGGCAGCGCATGGCGGTCACCTTGGGCACGCCATGCGGTGTGAGTGAGGATGAACAAGAGAACACCACCGCCCCGGTTGTGTTCACCGTGGCGGGCACCAATGGCAAGGGCTCGACCTGCGCCATGATCGAGAACATCCTTTTGTCAGCGGGCTTTAAGGTTGGTGTCTACGGATCGCCCCACTTGGTGCATTTTGAAGAACGTTGCCGTGTGAGGGGCTTGCCCGTGAAGGCTGATGAACTGCTGCCGCACTTCGCGGCGGTGGAGGACGCCCGTGGCGAGCTGGCGCTGACTTACTTCGAGTTCACCACCCTGGCCATCATGCGTTTGCTGGCCTCGGCTGGCCTGGACGCGGTGGTGTTGGAGGTGGGCCTGGGTGGTCGCTTAGACGCGGTCAATGTGGTCGACCCCGACTGCGCCATCATCACCAGCATCGACCTGGACCACATGGAGTACCTGGGCCCCGATCGCGAGGCCATTGGCCGAGAGAAGGCCGGCATTCTGCGCGCAGGCCGCCCTGCCATCGTGTCCGACCCGCAGCCACCGCAAAGCGTGCTGGACCACGCCCAGGCCTTGGGTGCCGATCTGTGGTTGTTCTCCCGCGACTTCAACTACTCCGGTGATCGCCAGCAGTGGGCTTGGGCCGGGCGCCACAAGCGTTTCAATGGCATGGCCTATCCGTCCCTGCGCGGGGCCAACCAGTTGCTGAACGCCTCGGGCGCGTTGGCCGCGCTGGACGCTCTCCGCCACCGCCTGCCCGTGTCGGCTCAGGCCGTGCGCACCGGCCTGGCCACCGTCGAGTTGCCGGGGCGTTTCCAGATCATCCCGGGCCAGCCAACTTTGATCCTGGACGTGGCCCACAACCCGCACGCGGCGGCCACCCTGGCGGCCAACCTCGACCAGATGGGCTTCTCACCCCAAACCCACGCGGTGTGGGGCGCCATGGCCGACAAGGATCTGGCGGGCATGGTGGCCAAATTGACCCAGGTGATCGACGCCTGGTATTGCTGCGAGCTGCCCACCGACCGGGCCGCCAGTGCCGCGCAATTGGCCGATGTCGTGCGTGCGATTTCGGCGCAGAACACCTCGCTGGTTCGCCAGCAGCCCACCATCACCACCCATGCGGATCCGATGGCCGGCTTGCACGCAGCGCTGACCGCAGCTGGCCCGACGGATAGAATCGTTGTCTTTGGTTCATTCTTCACCGTTGGCGGTGTTTTGCACGAGGGCTTGCCCCGGCTGAACGCGCCCCACCTCAACTGATTGACCAACCCGCCGCCCCACCGAACATGCCGTTGCCATCGTTCCTACAGCGCCTTCGTCAGCGATCCGCACCGTCCGTGGCTGATGTCTCGCCGCTGTCGTCGGCCGACATTGAGCTGGCGCGGGTGCGTGCACGTCGTCGTTTGGTCGGCATGGTGGTATTGGTGGGGGTGGGGGTGGTCGGCCTGCCTTGGTTGTTCGAAACGCAGCCCAGGCCTTTGAGCCCCGATGTGCAGGTGGTGTCCGCCGTGTCTTCGCGTGGCAATGGCGCGGTGGCCCCATCGAGGCCTGCGCCCTCCATCGCGAGCGTGACCGTGCCGGTGCCCGAGGTGCCCACCGAAGCCGCCAAGGATGAGATTGAAGCGCCAGCGGCCAGCAAACCTGCGGCCCGCGTCAGTGGGGCGCCTGCCAGCAAGCCGACTCCCGCCAAAGACGTGGCCAAGAAGGATCCTGCCAAACCCTTGGTGGTGGCAGAAAACGCATCCGCCAAGGATGCGGCCCGCGCCAAGTCCTTGCTGGAAGGCAAGCCAGCTGCCGTCAAACCTGCAGTTGCCCCGCCAGATGCCAAACCGGTGGCCAAGCCCGCGTCTTCCGCCGCAGCCACCCGCTACGTGGTGCAAATTGGTGCTTTTTCCGACGTGCCGACCGCGCGCGAAGTGCGTTTGAAAGCCGAGCGCGCCGGTGTCAAGACCTACACCCAGGAAGTCACCGTCAATGGCGGCAAGAAGATCCGGGTCCGTGTGGGCCCATATGCCACCAAGGCTGAAGCCGACAAGGCCGTGGACACGTTACGCAAGGCCGGGATGACCAGTGCCCTGTTGACCTTGTGACCGGGGCCATGGGCGGTGCCTGGACACTGGTCGATGTGGTGCTGGCCCTCGGCTTGGCCCTGTCCGTGATCGTGGGTGCCTGGCGCGGCCTGGTGACCGAGGTGCTGGCCTTGCTGGGGTGGGCGGTGGCTTATTTCGCCGCCCAGTGGTACGGGCCGGAAGGTGCGAAGTTCATGCCGGTGGGCGAGCCTGGTTCTCGCTTGAACCTGATCTCGGGCATGCTGGTGGTGTTTGTATTGGCTTGGCTGGGGTGGGCCTTGATTTCCTGGGCGGTCGCCCAAATGATCAAAGCATCGGTGCTCAGCGGACCTGATCGCGTGCTGGGCGCTGGTTTTGGCCTGTTGCGCGGTGTGCTGGTGGCGCTGATTGTGTGCACCGTGGTGAGCATGACACCGGTGACCCACTGGGTGCCGTGGCAGGCGTCGCGCGGTGTGGCGGGATTACAGATTTTGCTGACAGGCCTGAGGCCTGTCCTGCCCGAGCAGGTGGTTAAATTCCTGCCCGGGCAGCCTTGATTGAATTTGCGTAGTTGTTTGTTTTTGCGGAAGAGGTGAACCATGTGCGGCATCGTCGGTGTGATTTCGAAGACGCCAGTCAACCAACTGATCTATGACGCCTTGCTGCTGCTGCAGCACCGTGGTCAAGATGCAGCCGGCATCGTGACGGCCGGCCCTGACGCACTGGGACGCAAGTTCTTCATGCACAAGGCCCGCGGCATGGTCAAGGACGTGTTCCGAACCCGCAACATGCGTGCGCTGCCCGGCACGGTGGGCTTGGGCCAGGTGCGTTACCCCACCGCTGGCAACGCCTTCAACGAAGAAGAGGCTCAGCCCTTCTACGTGAACGCGCCGTTTGGCCTGGTGCTGGTGCACAACGGCAACCTGACCAATGCGCACGGCTTGAAGCGCGAGCTGTTCGAGATCGACCGCCGCCACATCAACACCGAGAGCGACTCCGAAGTGCTGCTCAACGTGCTGGCGCACGAGCTGGAGCGGGTGGGCGTCCAGGGCCCGCTGACCCCCGAAGCGGTCTTCACCGCCGTGCGTGCCGTGCACAAGCGCATCAAGGGCTCTTACGCCGTGGTCTGCCTGATCGCTGGACATGGCCTGCTGGCCTTCCGCGATCCCTACGGCATCCGCCCGCTGTGCTATGGCGTGGCCAACCTGCCTGAAGGCTCCACGGTGATGGTGTCCAGCGAATCCGTGGCCCTGGAAGGCACCGGCCACAAGTTCGTGCGTGACGTGAAGCCCGGCGAGGCCCTGTTCATCGATCTGAACGGCCAGGTCCATGCCGAACAATGCGCCGAGAACCCGGTGCTCAACCCTTGCATGTTCGAGTACGTCTACCTGGCCCGCCCCGATTCGGTCATGGATGGCGTGTCGGTCTACCAGGCGCGTCTGAACATGGGTGAGACGCTGGCGCAGCGCGTCATCTCGACCATGCCGCCCTCCGAGATCGACGTGGTCATCCCGATCCCCGAGTCGAGCCGCCCATCCGCCATGCAGCTGGCGCAGAAGCTGGGCAAGCCATACCGCGAAGGCTTCGTCAAGAACCGCTACGTGGGTCGCACCTTCATCATGCCAGGGCAGGGCGTGCGCAAGAAATCCGTGCGCCAGAAGCTCAACGCCATCGGCCTGGAGTTCAAGGGGCGCAACGTGCTGTTGGTCGATGACTCCATCGTGCGTGGCACCACCTCGAAAGAGATCGTGCAGATGGCCCGCGAGGCTGGCGCCAACAAGGTCTACCTGGCCTCGGCCGCGCCGCCTGTGCGTTATCCCAACGTCTACGGCATCGACATGCCCACCAAGGAAGAACTGGTGGCGCACAACCGCAACGTCGAAGAGATCCGCCAGATCATCGGCTGTGATGCCCTGATCTACCAAGACGTGGACGCGATGAAAAAGGTGGTCGCCAAGCTGAACCCGAACATCAAGAGCTTCGAGGCTTCGTGCTTCGACGGCGTCTACATCACGGGCGATGTCAGCGCCGAAGACTTCGCCGCGATCGAATCGCAGCGCCTGTCGCAAAAGGGCGAGGACGACGCCGACCACTCGCGCCTGGCCTTGCAGCACTCACCCGACTGAACTCTGCCATGAGCACGACCGATCCCAAGCCAGAAAAGAAGCGCCTGCCGCGCAAGGAATTCGCGCCCGATGTTCGCCTGGAAACCCTGGCCGTGCGCGAGGGCTTGCCTTCGACCGAGTGGGGCGAAAACTCCGAAGGGCTGTTCCTGACCAGCAGCTTCAACCACCCGGATGCGGCCACGGCCGCCGCGCGTTTCGCCAACGAAGAAGAAGCTTTCGTCTACACGCGCTTCTCCAACCCGACCACGATGATGTTCGAGCGCCGCCTGGCCGCGCTCGAAGGCACCGAAGCCGCGATCGCCACGTCCAGCGGCATGTCGGCCATCATGCTGTTGGTGATGGGCTTGCTGAAAGCGGGCGACCACGTGGTGTGCTCGCGCAGCGTGTTCGGCTCGACCATCAAGCTGCTGCAGGGCGAGTTCGGCAAGTTCGGCGTGCAGACCACCTTCGTGTCGCAGACCGATGTGGCCGAGTGGCGCGCCGCCATCCAGCCCAACACCAAGTTGCTGTTTGCCGAGACGCCCAGCAACCCGTTGACCGAGGTCTGCGACATCGCGCAATTGGCCGAGGTGGCACACGCCGCGGGCGCCTTGCTGGCCGTGGACAACTGCTTCTGTTCGCCAGCACTGCAGCGGCCTACTAAGCTGGGCGCCGACCTGATCATCCACTCCGGCACCAAGTACCTGGACGGCCAGGGCCGCGTCGTGGCGGGCGCCATCTGCGGCAGCGAACAGCTCATCGAGAACGTGTTTGTGCCGGTGATGCGCAGCGCGGGCATGAGCTTGTCGCCCTTCAACGCCTGGGTGGTGCTCAAGGGCCTGGAAACGTTGTCGATCCGCATGGCCGCGCAAAGCGCCAGCGCCTTGGCCTTGGCCACATGGCTGGAAGCGCACCCTGGCGTTGCCCGCGTTTACTACCCCGGTTTGCCATCGCACCCGCAGCATGAATTGGCGATGAAGCAGCAAGGCGGCTTGGGCGGCGCCGTGGTGAGTTTCATCGCGAAAGGCGAGGGTGCCGAAGCCGCGCGCCGCAACGCTTTTGCCGTGATCGACCACACGCGCATCTGCTCGATCACGTCCAACCTGGGCGACACCAAGACCACCATCACCCACCCGGCCACCACCTCGCACGGTCGCCTGACCGAAGACCAGCGCCAGGCCGCCGGCATCACGCAAGGCATGATCCGCGTGGCCGTGGGCCTTGAGCACATCGAAGACCTCAAGGCCGACCTGGCCTCGGGCCTGAACAGCATTGTCTGAATCCGAGTTTTCCACGATCCCATGACCCAAGTCCGCACCCGCTTTGCCCCGTCGCCCACCGGTTTCATCCACCTGGGCAACATCCGCTCGGCCCTGTACCCATGGGCTTTTGCGCGCGCCTCCAAGGGCGTGTTCATCCTTCGCATCGAAGACACCGACGTCGAGCGCTCCTCGCAAGAAGCCGTCGATGTGATCCTGGAAAGCATGCAGTGGCTGGGCCTGGACATCGACGAGGGCCCGTTCTACCAGATGCAGCGCATGGACCGCTACAAAGCGGCGCTGCAAGACATGGTCGCCAAAGGCCTGGTCTACCCCTGCTACATGAGCACGACCGAGCTGGACGCGCTGCGCGAATCGCAAATGGCGGCCAAGCAAAAGCCTCGCTACGACGGCACTTGGCGCCCTGAGCCCGGCAAGACCCTGCCGCCCGTGCCCGAAGGTGTGCAGCCCGTGTTGCGCTTCAAGAACCCCATCGGCGGTTCGGTGGTGTGGGACGACAAGGTCAAGGGCCGCATAGAGATCAGCAACGACGAGCTGGACGACCTGGTGATCGCGCGCCCTGATGGCACGCCCACCTACAACTTCTGCGTCGTGATCGATGACCTGGACATGGCCATCACCCACGTCATCCGGGGCGACGACCACGTCAACAACACACCGCGCCAGATCAACATCCTTCGCGCGCTGGGCCAGGAACCGCCTGTTTACGCCCACTTGCCCACGGTGCTGAACGCCGAAGGCGAGAAGATGTCCAAGCGCCATGGCGCCAAGGCCGTCACCGAATACCGCGACGAAGGCTACCTGGCCGACGCCGTGGTGAACTACCTGGCCCGCCTGGGCTGGAGCCACGGTGACGACGAGATCTTCTCGCGCCAGCAATTGATCGAGTGGTTCAACCTGGACCACTTGGGCAAGAGCGCCGGCCAGTTCGACGAGGCCAAGCTGCGCTGGGTGGCCCAGCAGCACATGAAGACCACGGCCGAGGGCATGCTGGCACCCCTGGTGCTGGCGCAATGGGCCAAGCGCGGTGTGACTGTGCCTGCTGCTCTGACCACAGGCGACCTGCTGGCACGCATGTGCGCTTTGTTCAAGGACCGCTGTGCCACCACGGTGGAGCTGGCCGACTGGCTGGCCATGTACGTGGCCGATGTGCAAGCACCCACCGAGGAGTTGGCGGCGCAGGTGACGGAGGCCGTCAAGCCCGCCGTGGCCGCTTTGCGCGAGCGTCTGAGCACAGTCACCTGGGACAAAGCCTCCATCGCTTTGGCCTTGAAAGAAACCCTGGCCCAGTTCAGCCTGAAGATGCCGCAACTGGCCATCCCGGTGCGCCTGTTGGTGTGTGGCCGCGCGCAAACGCCCTCGGTCGATGCTGTGCTGGAACTGTTCGATCGCGAAAACGTGTTGAAACGTTTGCACCTGGCTTGATAAAACCTCAAAAACCGATGTATACTTTTGGTCTTGCTTGAACGACGCTTTGTTTAGTCAAAGCAGCCGGGCAGACCAACAGAAATGGTCGTGTACAAAGTATTTTGTATGCGCCACTCACGGGGGTATAGCTCAGCTGGGAGAGCGCTTGCATGGCATGCAAGAGGTCAGCGGTTCGATCCCGCTTACCTCCACCAATTTGGTGTCCGGTGTGCTTTGAAGAGCGAAGCGTCTGACGGTAAAAAGATTTTGAGTAAAAAGATTTTGTCTCCTTCGTCTAGAGGCCTAGGACACCACCCTTTCACGGTGGCTACAGGGGTTCGAATCCCCTAGGAGACGCCAGTTTTGTTGTTGGTTTTACCACTGCGGAGTGGTAGTTCAGTTGGTTAGAATACCGGCCTGTCACGCCGGGGGTCGCGGGTTCGAGTCCCGTCCACTCCGCCACGTTTTTTGATTGTTGGGAACAAGTCTCGGTGCCAGTTTGGCGCCCTGCCGTGCAAGTCACCGCAAGTCATTGCAAGTGAGCCACGATGGGGGTATAGCTCAGCTGGGAGAGCGCTTGCATGGCATGCAAGAGGTCAGCGGT
>NZ_JAQSDR010000021.1 GCF_029946005.1 Aquabacterium sp. | reverse complement strand
TAAGGTGGCTAGTGCTGAAGCTTATGCGTTGGTGGCTGGGAATGTGGCTAATGTTGGCTTTGGTGTTGTAGATCCTAATGTTGGGCAGACTTTTACGTTGACTACAGGTGTGGACAACTTGGTCGGTACAGCTGGTAACGATACGTTCATCGGTGCTGAAACCACATACACTGACTCACTTACCCCAGTGCTGTCAGGCACGTTCTCAGTTCTTGATAATGTCAACGGTGGCGCTGGTACTGATACACTGAATCTTGCTATTCAAGGTGGTGGCGGGACGTACACTACTGGCGCGATTGCTGGCGCAACGATTTCCGGTGTTGAAGTTTTGAACATCCGTGCGATTCAAGCTGAAGCCGCAGATATCATTACGCTCAATGCGTCCACGATTTCCGGCCTGACCAACGTCAATGCTGACCGTGCTACAAGCACTGTTACTGTCACAAACCTGGCAAGTGGCGCGCAAGCCGGCATGATTGGTAATGCTTCGGTTGTTAATGGTGCTTTAAATGCAGGCTGGGTAGCTGCTGCAACTACTGCAACTTTGAATGTTTCTGGCGGCACTACGGCCGGTAACGTTGTACTGACAGGCACTGGCGTAACTTCTACAGTCATTAACTCTACAGGTTCCGTAGCAAACACCATCGGTACTTTGGCTGCCCCAGCCACGTCGACATCATTGAAAATTGTCGCCGATGCTGGCTTGACTACCGGCGCAATTACTGCTGCTGCCGCAACCTCAATTACCGTGAGTGGTACGGCTTCAAGCGGTACAGCCACCACTGCCGCTGGTGAAGCTACTTCAGCTGTTCGTATTGGTACAGCACCTGCCACAGTAACAACTATTGACGCTTCCGGCCTGACCGCAGGCGGCGTAGCTGTTACGCTGACTACTGGTGTTACATCCTTCAAGGGTGGCTTGGGCAATGACGCAGTAACTACTGCAGCTTTGACTTCCACAACAGCATCAATCATTGATGCTGGTGCAGGTACGGCTGACGTCCTTACTGTTGCTAATGCTACGCATGTTGATAGCGCTCTTAAAGCTAACCAGTACGCAAACTTTGAAGTGCTGGATGCAGGCGCTGTTGCAGTTAATACAGCTTTGTTCACGAACTCAACAATCACCGCTTTGAAAATTGGCGGCAGTACTACAGCCATTCTGAGCGGTCTGAACGCAGCTCAAGCCGGTGCTATTACTGCATACGGCGATGCCAATGCGGTCTACACTGTGACAGGTGCTTCTACGGTGGGTCAACTCGACACGCTCAAAATCACTGCTGATGATGGCTTGACTGCAACTAACCTCATTACGCTTGCTAACATCCAAGCTGCTGGTGTTGAAACAATCAACCTGGTCGCTAATGACACACTCGCCGTGACCACCTTGGTTGGTGCAACTGCAATGACCAGCATGAATCTGACTGGTACAAAGGCCATTACCATTACGACTAACGGATTGGTTTTGAATGTCAATACTGTAATTGATGCAACAGCTGCCACTGGTGCGGTAACGTTTGATGCGACTCTCGGTGCAACCAACGGCATTGCAATTAAGGGTTCACTCACAGGCGTTAATACGCTGACTGGTACTGCTCAAGCAGATACCATCACCGGCGGTGCTGGCAATGACATCTTGGTTGGTGGCGCTGGTAACGACACTATCAACGGCGGTGCAGGTAACGACATCATCACTGGTGGCGCTGGTGCAGACATAATCAACGTTGGCACAGGCACAGACACCATCGTGTTGTCTGCTGTAGCACAAACATACAGTGCGGCAACTGCTGCGACCATCGTGTCCGGCACTACGGTGCTGACTGGCATTGATGTGGTGACAGGCATGAGCGCAGGTGACGTTATTAGCACCGCTGGTGTTTCTAATACGTTCGCTGGTGCTGCGGCAACAACGATTGCCGGAGCATCGGGAATTGTTGAAGCGTTGGTTCGCGGTAATTTCGCAGTAGCGACCAACATCTGGACCACATCGGCTACTGGTACGGATACGTTGTTTGTATATGACATCGACGGCGCTGGTGCCAACACCGTTGTAGAAGCAGTTGTTCTGGTTGGCGTCGTAGCTACAGGTACTGCTGCGGCTGGTTTGTTGACACTCGCCTAATCTCCCCCGGAGACACCGGAGCGGGACGGGGTATATACCCCGTCCCAAACGTTTCGAACAACCTTCAGGTTAATCGAAAACTAAACGAACCGCCCTTGAGAAACCTTGGGCGGTTTTTTTATGTCTTGAAAAAATGAAGAAAAAAGGGGTCAGGTTACATTAAATCCCACAAAGAAACAAAGGGGTCAGGTTACATTAAATCCCTCCCTTTTCTCCTTTTTCCCTCAAAAAAAAACAAAGGGGTCAGGTTACAAAAAACAAAGGGGTCAGGTTACATTAAATCCCTCCCTTTGTCTCGTTCCCAAGCTCTAGCTTGGGAATGCCTACCTTCAAGCTCTGCTTGGTAGCACTGGGTAAGGTTCACGGATGACCTGAAACAACCGCTCATTCCTTCGGGGATGGGCGGTTTTTTTATGCCCCGAAGAAAAAACGGGGTGTGCGGCCGAGAAAAAAGCAACAAAGGGGTCAGGTCTTGACTCTTTCCCCTTTCCTTTCCCCCACAAACAAAAACAACAAAGGGGTCAGGTTACATTAAATCCCTCCCTTTTCTCCTTTTTCCCTCGTCCTTCCGAAATCACAAACAAAGGGGTCAGGTTACATTAAATCCCTCCCTTTTCTCCTTTTTCCCTCCACAAAACAAAGGGGTCAGGTTACATTAAATCCCTCCCTTTTCCTCAAAAGGCAACAAAGGGGTCAGGTTACATTAAATCCCAAACAACAAAGGCAACAACAAAGGTAAAACAAAGGGGTCAGGTTACATTAAATCCCTCCCTTTTCTCCTTTTTCCCGAAACAAAGGCGCGAAACAAAGGGGTCAGGTTACATTAAATCCCTCCCTTTTCTCCTTTTTCCCCAACGAACACAAAAACAAAGGGGTCAAAAACAAAGGGGTCAGGTTACATTAAATCCCTCCCTTTTCCTCAAAACAAAAGAAAAAAGGGGTCAGGTTACATTAAATCCCACTGGAAAACAAAGGGGTCAGGTTACATTAAATCCCTCCCTTTTCTCCTTTTTCCCTCGTC
>NZ_JAQSDR010000020.1 GCF_029946005.1 Aquabacterium sp. | reverse complement strand
TCATGCTCCTTATCGACATGCTATGCCTCACACACAAAATTTCTGACAGGCTCTTTCTTCGAGCATGATCGCACCGTCAGTTCAGCGCCACTTGTAGGCTTCAGCCTTCACTTCCAACTGATCACCTTTAAACGTCATGATCAACTTCAACTGCGTTGTCTGCGCATTAGCTCGAACACGAGCAATCAGTTCAGGAGCGATCACGCTGGAAAGGTTAATCCGCTTCTTAAATTTGTTTTCTTGAGCAGGATGAACCCACCACTCCACATCCACATACCGCGGCATCTCACCTTGGCCATCACCCGGCATGAAGGCCATTTCTGCCCCCCCCCTTGGGCCGCACCCCACTACGCCGGGGCCGCCCGCTCGCATTCCTTCGGGCTGGAACTTGTGGACAACAATCTTTGGTCCCTCACACTCATAAACCAAGGTCATCCCTACCGAAGGCTCTTCAGCCCGGCAACCGCTCAACAGGGCCATCAAAGCAATCGAAGTCACTGATATGCGATGTCTAATTGGTAATTTTCTTTGAGCCATTTGGCGTAAGCCTCCATGTCAACATCACCAGTGATCGGTGACTCTTTATCGGCATCCATCCCTGGTTTCGCCCTTAGTGCGATGAACGCCTTGGCCTGGGATGTGTCAAGCCCTCCCACGTTGGCAACGCTTTGCTTCTGGCAGTTGTCTGCCCACTTCTCGTTGTTGACCCTCAAGCAGAAATCGCGGTCTCCGCCATCGGTGTTCTTGTCATGGACCACCGGGTTTGTGACCGTTCCCCACTCCTTTCGGCCGAGGTCGCCCCAGGTGAACATTTTTACCCCAGAAAGCTTGGCTTCTTCCACGATCCAGTTCAACGCCACATCTGACAAGTCGCCGGTTCCATAACTGCCCCCGATGTCAGCATGACTGCCGATGAAGCCTCGCTGCACGCTTTGGCCAATGGATTCGCCAGGAAAGAGGTATCGGTGTTCGTTAACGGCCACCGCATGAAAGACGTTCTTGACCTCGGAGGGAATGGCCAATTGCCACGAGCCATTGTCTGATCCATTGGCGCCGAACTGGGCCACGGTGTCCCAAAGCCCCAGAAAGCGTAGCTCAACACACGCCCCAGAGGCCTTGTAAGCATCGTCTCGCAAGCGCTGCGCCACTTTGTTGGCAAAGTCCCGCGCCATGGCTGACCCTCGACTGAAGCCCACGATGTCAATGTTCACTTCCTCCCCCTTCGTGAACTTGGTGTCCTTCATGTACGCGTCGATTTGATTCAACATGTAGTCCACGCGCGCGTGTGCCGTGTTGGCATCGTACTGATCAAACCAGTTGGTTTTGATCTTGCTCTCCGCATCATCTCGGCCCACTCCGTTCATGTACCATTTTTTGCCGTCGTCATAGGCCTGATAAAACTTATAGACATTGGAGAAGTCATCAACCCCGGGCGGGGGATTAGAGTTGTTGGTGCCATCAAACGCAAACAGAATGAGCCCGCTTGGGTCAGCGTAAATCAGCGGGTTGTGGTTGGCATACGCAAAGGGCTGCGTCAGCGGTTGGGCTGTTCGCCCTTGCGTCCAAGCCACCAACGATGCCTTGATGTTGGGCAGCGGCCCCAGCGGATCGGGCTCCAGATACTGCCCGCGCTGCGGGTCATAGGTGCGCAGGCCGTTGTCGTGCCAGCCGGTCTCGGCATCGAAGTACTGCCCCGGCAAGCGCAGATTCAGTTCGAAGCCGTTGCTGCCGCTGCCGGGCCTGCTCACCGCCTTGACCAGGCCATAAGCGCTGTAGCTGGCCCGCCAGATCACCTGGCCTTGGGCGTTGGTGGCCGCAATGGGCGTGCCGATCTCGTTGGCGTGCAGGCAGGTCAGCTCAGCCGAACTGGCGGTGATGGCCCGCCAGGCGCCCTGCAGCCACTGCTTGGCCTGGTGCCAGGCCCCATCGTTTTGATCCCCCTCGGCTTGCAGACTGACTCCCTGGCGGTAGTCCAGCACCGCTACCGGCACGCCATGCGCATACACGTAGCGGCGTGCCAACGCACCGCTGGCTCCTGGCTGCGTCTCACCCACCAGTTGCTCGCCTTGCCACAGATACGCGGTGGTGCGCCCATCGCCCAGGGTCTTGCCGATGCGCTGGCCATGCGTGTTGTGGCTATAGCTGCCCAGAAGCTTGCCGCCTTCCGCGACCTCGATCAAGCGGTTGTCGGCGCTGTAGCTCAGGCTGCGGGTGCTGCCTTGTTGGCTGGCAATGCTTTGCGGCATGCCGCTGGCATTGCGTTCAGTACGGGCCTCTCGCCAGTCGGTGCTCGCGCCTTTCACCTTGCTGCCCAACATCTGGCCTTGATCGTAGGCGTAGTACTCCACCTCATCGGCGGTACCCTGGGCCACCAGCAGTTGGCCGAGCCGGTCGTAGCCGTAGCTGGTCCTGGCGCCGTCTTCCTCGCGGAGGCTCATGCGGCCTTGCGGGTCATACCCGTAGGCCAGTTCCACCAATGGCCGGTCGGCCTTCGCGTTTGCTTGGGCACTGGGTATCCATGACAGCAAGGCGTGCTGCCAGGAGCCCGCAGGCGAAGCTTGGTAGCGCATGCCCGAGAGCTGCCCGTTTTGATCGAGCTGCCAGTGCAATTCCACGCCATTGCCCCAGCGGTAGCCTTGGTCGGCTTGCCGCACGCGGGCCAGGGCCTGGGGAGCGCTTGAGGCGCTTGAGGCCTTGGCGGCGACCGCGACGCTGGCCGGTGGCGGGGCCAGCGGCTCGATGATGGTGTGCCGCCCCCACCCCAGCCATTGACTCACGCCCTGGCCCAGCACGGCGCTGATGCGGCCGTCGTCGTGCTCGATGGCCTTGAGCTGCCGTCCGGCGCCCCAGGTGTAGCGCAGTGTGCCGCCCTCGGGCAGGTACTGGGCGGTGATGCGGTCGGCCGCGTCATACTCAAATCGTTCGGTGTAGCTCAGCTTGGCCCGGATGAGCGTGCGGGCGCTCACGCGGCCCAGGCTGTCGTGCGCATAGCGCTCGGACTCGTTGGGGTGCTCGATGGCCGCCAGGCGCGTGCCGGCGTAGCTCAGTGTGGTGCGCAGGCTGGCCGCTCCAGGGCGGCTCACCTCGTGCCACACGATGCGCCCCAGCGCATCGCGCTGCCAGCGCCACAGCGTGGCATCGGCCAGGCGGCGCTCGACCAGGCGGCCTGCCAGGTCGTAGCCGCGCTTTTCCCAGCCGGTGGTGTCAGTGTGCAGGGCCACCAGCGCTCCAAAATCATCGACGACCACTTGCTGCCCGCGCCACGGCTCAGGCGGCCTTGCCTGGACCAGACGCTCGATCTCGGGGTTGGACAACATTGGTGCGGCGGGCAACGTCGGGGGCGTGATCCAGCGCGCCTGGCCGGTGTTGGTGGCCACAGCGGCCGCGCCACTGCGGCCCTCATAAGCAAAGCGGCGTACCTCGCCATCGGGCAGGTCAATGCGGCTGGGGCGCAGCAAGGCGTCATAGCCCACGCTGACTTGCGCGGGACCGCGCTGCCAGGTTGCGTCTTGCCCAGTGGGCAGGTAGGTGTGCGCGATGCTCACGCCATCGGGGGGCGTTTCCGTGGCAATGCGTCCGGCCTCGTCACGTTGGTAGCGGTGAACCAAGCCCTGCGGGTAGTTCACGCTCACCACGTGATCGGCGCGGGCATCCCAGTCATAGTGGGTGGTGTCCGCCGGGCCCGGCAGTGGGCCGTCGATGGCGGCCAGCACGCTGCGGCCGTTGATGCGGGCGTATCGGTAGGTGGTGCTGCGCTCGATGGCTTGGGCTGGGGCGTCGGCCACAGCCGGGCGCCAGCCGCGTTCGCTGATCTGCGTGACTTGCCCGGCCTCGTTGTAGCGGGTTTGCACTTCGTGCCACTGGCCGCTGACCACGCTGGGCTGGCGCACCAGGGCGATGCGGTCGCTGGGGCCGTCGTAGTGGATCTCTTTGGGAATGCGCTCGCTGGCGCTCAGGGCATGACGAATTTCGGTGTGGCGCGTAGTGCGCCCCAGGCCGTCGTACTCGTACTTGTCAGCGCGCAGTGCCTGGCCCAGTGCCGCCACTTGCCAGCCTTTGTCGGTGTGGGTGGTGCTTGGCGCTGCAAAGTACGTGACCTGGCGTGTGCGCCCACGCTCGTCGTAGTCGTAGCGCACGTTGCCGGCCGGGCAGTTCAGCGTGATGGGGCACGCCACCCCGCGTGTCTCGGTGATGCGGTAGCTGCCCGCCACTTGCGCGCTGAGCACTTCCAGCGCCTGGCCTTGCGGGTGCTGGGCATCCTTGCTGTGCACCAGCACGACCCGCCCGGGTCGGCCTCGCTCCATCAGGCTGGCACGTTCCAGCTCCAACAAGTCGACCGCCGCGCCGTGCTCGCTGCGCACCGCCCAGCCGCGTTCGTTGTAGGCATAGGTGGCGATGCGTTGTGGGCCGACGGCGATGCCGGTCAGCAGGGTGGGCCAGCGCGCATCGTCGTACAGGTACTGCCGGCTGGGCCGCGTGGCCCCCGCGCTGGCCGGCAGGCTCACTTGCGTGAGGTTGGCCGACACGTCCAGGGCCGAGGCCTTGGCGCCTTGGGGCACAGGGCTGCCGTACTGGTAGCTGTAGCGCCCCACCGGGGTGTCGATGTGCTGCACGCCAGAGAAGCGCGGTCGCGCAGGGTCGCTGGAGCGCTCCTTGGGGTCCAGGTAGCTCAGCTCCAGGGTGCGGCCCTGCGGGTCGGTGACCTTGACCAGGTGGCCCAGCCGGTCGTGCTGCAGGCTGACGAACTCGCCACTGGGCACGCGGATCTGCACCAGCTTGCCTTTGGCGTTGAAGCTCAACTGGCGTCCCGAGGGCAGGCGCCACAGGTATTCGTCGCCACGGTCCGTGCGCGCCACCGTGATGTTGCCTTGCGCGGGGTCCAGCGTCGAGCACAGGTTGCGGTTCAGCGGGCTGCGCCCGAAGATGATGCGCTCGCCATCGGCCTGGATGATCTGCACCGAGTTGCCAATCGCCTCCAGCTCGGTCTCGTAGCTGAGCTTCCAGCCCCGGCCCAGAATGCCGTTGACGTTGTTGGGGGTGCTGTAAGCGCTGTTGTAGTGGCGGATCAGCTCCAGGCCCAGCACGCCGGGCAAGGGCGCCAGGTCCACCTCGCGTTGGTACTTGTTGCCGTTGGTGATGTTGATTGGGTTGCTGGCCCCGGTGCAGGTCTTGGCCGGGTCGCCCCCAGTGGACGGGCTGCAACTGCCGCCTGTCCCGGAGCTCACCTCTGCCGCGTGCGCGTTGCTGCCCAGCAGGCTGAGCAGCAACAAGGCGCAGGCCGCCCATTTCTTTTGCTGGTTTTTTTGGTGGCGGTTCATTGGTTCACACTCCGTGCAGCAACACTTCAACGCGGCGGTTGGGTTGCAAGCAATCAATTTCTTCAGCCTTGGGCAACTTGGCGCAGGTCTCTGCGTCGACCACCGGGTCGGCGTCGGCCTTCCCCACCACAGTGATGGGAACATCAGGGAAGCCGTGCGCCTTCAAGTAGTCGCGCACGGTCTTGGCGCGGTCCTCCGACAGCTTCTGGTTGTGCGCCTGGGTGCCCAGGTGGTCTGTGTAGCCATTGATCGTGACGCTGGTCGGCTTGGTGGTTTTGGCGTACTCGATGAGCTTGTCCAGCTGGGCCGTGCCGCCCGGCAACATGTCGCTGAGCGAAGACTTGTCGAACTTGAACAGCGCATCGGCATTCAACACTTGTTTGACTGTTTTGGGGCAACTGGGGCAACTGGCCCCTTCGCAAATGCCCCCGCCGGTGCCAGTGCCACCAGGGTCGGACGGCGACGGCCCGGGATCGGCCGTGACGGGCGGATCACCCGGATCCTTGGGCGTACCGTGATTGCCTTCACCCGGGCTTGAAACTGGATTGGTGGATTCGATGGCAACACTCTGCATCTGCACCGTCACATTGCTGACAATGGGAATGCGACCTTCGGTGATCATGGCGGTGCGCACGGCGTCTTCCTTGGTGTCCATCCACTTCATGTAGTTGATCAGGAACACCTTCATGAATGGCACCTTGGGCTCGTAGGCGTGCGTGATGCGCAACTTGAGCAAGTTGGCGTCAGTCAGGCTCTGACCCGATGATTTCTTGACCAGTTCGCCATTGATGTTCTTGAAGTCCTTGTTCACACCGAGTTGCTGGGCCGTGGCTGAATCGGCCAGCTTGAATGCCAAGTTGGCGTTGGGGATGACACGCAGCTTGCCGGTCTTCAGTGCGCTTTGCAGCGCCGGGTCCGCCCAGTCGTCGAAACTTTCCTTGGTGGGGTTGAGGATTTCCACACGCAGATGGGCCGGGTTGTTCAACTCAAGGTTGGCCTCGGCCAATGCTTTGGTGCGGCTGCTCAGGTCCTTGCCCCCGCCATACATTGGCAACAAGGCTTTGATGTAGGCACCCTTGGCGGCATCCACCTTGGCGTTTGAGAAACTCCCAGCCCTCGCCGCCATGAACGAGGCATGGTTGATCATGTTCTTGGCGTTGAAAAACATGCCGTACTGAACCGCACTCAGGCCAAGCAGGGTGATGATCGGTCCGACCACCACGAATTCGACCATCGCCGCACCACGCTGGCGGGGCACGGGGGCGGCTCGCGCTTCATCGCTCGGCTTGCTGTCCGGCCGCGACTTGAGCTTCGGTGTGGCGGTCAATGAGGCATGGTCGACCTGGTCACCCACTTGCAGCCGCAGGCGATCGATGCTGCCGGCCGACAATTCCAGCGTGTGCACGCCGCCGACACGCCGAGCCGCGAGCGGGCCAAGACCGCTGCTGCTGACTCGCCATGGCTTGAGTTGGGGCACGCACTTGAGTACACGCCCCTGGCCATCCAGGTACAGCACGTCAATGGCATAGCGCATGAAGGCCGTGTGCACACTGGGGCAACGCTTGAGCAGCAAGGCGTGGCCAGCAGGCAGGCTCTTGCTGAACATCAGGCCGCAAAAGCGTTCGAAGAAAGAGTCAGCCACCTTGATGGTCACCGGATGGCGACCGGTGGCTGCACTGCACAAGGCAGGCGGGCCGATGGATTTCATAGATGCTCACCTGAATATTTTTTGTAGAACTGCGCTAATTCCGGTCAAAGGCCGGAATGCATGAACTTGATGACGATCGGGAAAAACAGCACGATGAACGTGCATGGAAAGATGAAGGCAATCAGCGGGAAAAGCATCTTGACCGGTGCTTCCATGGCCATTTTTTCAGCGCGCAGGAAACGCTCTGAACGTCGCTGATCCGCTTGCGCACGGAGGACCGGACCCAGGCTCATGCCCATCATCTCTGCCTGGATGACCGCAATCGTGAAGGCTGTGACTGCGGGCTCCTTGAGTCGATCGGCCATGGCTCGCATGGCATCCGCGCGCTGTTTGCCAGCCCGCACGTCGCGCAAGACTCGCTGGAATTCGCTGCGCAAGACGCCTTTCGGACCCTTGGCAACCGCTTGGCTCATGGCCCCTTGGATGTTCAAACCGGCCTCAACGCAAAGGGTCACGATGTCAAGGAAAAACGGCAGCGCTTTGAGAAGCTCCTTCCGACGCAGGGCCATGCGGTCCCGCATCCAGATTGCTGGATAAGCCCACCCGAACAACGCACCGAAAGCGCAGACCTGCAGATAAAGATGGTCGGAAAATCTGCCGCCCGACGGGTCTTTGTCAAAGCTGCCCAGCACCAGATACGACATACCCGCGAGCACCAATGCGCCCACCCCACGGCCGGCGATGTACTGCGTTGGGCGAACACTGAACTCAAGCCCACCTTGCCGCAGGGTGACGGCTAACTTGTCCTTTTTTTTATCGCTGATATACGGGTCGAGATAATGACTGCTCCACTGGATCGGCCACCACAGCAATCGAAAGCCCAAGGGCGGCGGGTCTTTGAATTCACGGTCCTCAACGGGCACGGCGACGAGTGCGTCGCTGACCAGCCAAGTGATCAACGCGACGCTGACACCAACACCCAGGCCGACCAGCACAAACACCACGGTCGCATTGGAAAGAAGTTCATTGATCATGGCAGCCTCATCAAACGTCGATGGTGACGATCTTGCGCACGACGTAGATGCCCATGACTTCAAGGAATGCGATCACGGCCAAAACACCCCACCCCAAAGGCGTGTGCCACAACTCGCTCATGGCCTCGGGCTCCATCTTGTTCAGCACGAACATCAGAAACAATGGCAACGCCCCCACAACCCACGCCTGCATCTTGCCTTGCGAGGTGAGCGCTCGAATCTTGCCTTCCATCTGCAAGCGGGTTCGAATCATGTTGGCCGTCCGCTCCAGTGTTTCGGCCAGCCCCCCACCGGTCTCAACCGCGATCCGCATGGCGGACACCACCAGCACGGTGGTCTGGGTAGGCACGCGGCGTGACAGGTTGTTCAGGCTTTGCTCCAGCGTCACTCCCAATCGCTGCTCGCGCAACATCAACGAGAATTCCTGTGCCAATGGGTTCTGCGATTCGGCCACGAGTTGCGCCATGGCCGCGCTCAGTCCGATGCCGGCGCGCATGCCGCCGGACAGGGTCATCAACGCGTCGGGCAATTGCTCTTCGAATGTCAGCAGTCGCTTGTTGCGCATCCATGCGTACAGCAGGCGCGGCGCGAAAACCAGGAAACCAATGATGGGTATCACCAGCACGAGGCTGCCCGTGAGGGCATAAACGACCATGCCACTC
This sequence comes from Aquabacterium sp., assembly GCF_029946005.1. GTDB lineage: Bacteria > Pseudomonadota > Gammaproteobacteria > Burkholderiales > Burkholderiaceae_C > Aquabacterium. The sequence continues at coordinate 24,417 of NZ_JAQSDR010000020.1, read as the reverse complement.
AACGCCATGATGGCCAGATTGGCTGCGAAAAGCTGCCGAGGATCGATGAACAGGAAGAATTCTCTGGCTTGGAACCCGACCTTCGAGGTGAAATGTGCCCGGTATCGCGCCAGCCCAGCAGTGCCGACGTCCATGACGAACCAGACCAGCAGTCCTGCGGACAGCGCGATGACCACGGAGGTTGTGATGATGAAGGCAGACGAATTCACAGCAATTCCTCGTCCATTTCATCGTGCGTTGAAGCACGAAAGCCCGCGTTGGGCACTGTGGGCTTGAAGATGTTCAGGTCCAGTGACTGCCCCGATGCCAGCAGTTCTTCATAGAAGCAAGGCGCCATGTCACAGCCGGTGAAGTAGCCGCGAACTTTTCCGGTGTTCGGGTCGTAGCCTCGGTTGACAAACTTGAACAAGTCCTGAATCTGGATCGTGCCACTCTCCATGCCCGTGATTTCAGCAATGTGCGTGACCATGCGCGTGCCACACGAAAACCGAGTTTGCTGAACGATGATGTCGACCGCAGAGGAAATCTGCTCACGGATGGCCACCAAGGGCAGTTCCATGCCAGCCATCAAAACCATCGTCTCTAGCCGAGCCAAACCGTCACGGGGCGTGTTGGCATGAAGGGTGGTGAGTGATCCTTCATGGCCGGTGTTCATGGCCTGCAGCATGTCAAGCGCTTCGGCGCCCCGGCATTCCCCCACCACGATGCGGTCAGGCCGCATGCGCAGTGTGTTCTTGACCAGATCGCGAATGGGCACACCGCCCTTGCCTTCGACGTTCGGTGGGCGAGATTCAAGGCTGATCAGATGTTCGTGGTTGAGTTGCAACTCTGCGGCATCTTCGACCGTGATCACGCGCTCACCAGAGGGGATGAAGTTCGACAAGATGTTGAGTAGGGTGGTTTTCCCGGAGCCCGTGCCGCCCGAGACGACCATGTTCTTTCGGCCCTCGACGCAGATCTGCAGAAACTTGGCCATGTCCGGGCTGATAGACCCATAGGACACCAAGTCACTAACGGCCAGCTTTCGCTTCGAAAATTTCCGGATGGTCAGCGTTGGGCCCTTGAGTGCCAACGGCGGGATGATGGCGTTGACGCGTGAGCCATCCTTCAGCCGAGCATCGACCATCGGCGAGGACTCGTCGATGCGCCGCCCCAGCGGCGCCACGATGCGTTCGATCACGCCCATCACTGCGCGATCGCCCGTGAACGTGAGCGGATGGCGCTGCAGTTTTCCAGCGCGCTCAACGAAAATTTCGTTGTAACGGTTAACCATGATTTCAGTCACCTGGTCATCGGCCAAGAGTTCTTCAAGCGGCCCAAGCCCGACAGCTTCATTGAGCACTTGACGGCAAAGCAATTGACGGTCAATCCCCGCCGGGATCTCGCGATCACAATCCTTGAGCAGCGTTCGAATGAGGCTTTCGGTTTCCTGGCGCAGTCGCTCGTCGGTCATGCGAGAAACATCCTGGCGACGCAGGTCCATGGTTTCAAGCAACAAACCATGGATTCGCTTGCGCCATTCGAACTCCGCCTCGCGCTGCACTTGGTCGGGGACGAGTGCCAACTCCATGCGCACTGGCGAAGGAGCAATAAGAGCCACGGGACGGCCTTCGGCCTCCCGCGTGCGAAGAATCTCACTTTGAACGCGTCGCGCGTGGTCGTGTGAAGCCTGCAGGATTTCAGCGGCCTGGGCGTGGCGCCGCACTTGCGCCGTAGTGTCGGGTTGAGCTTCAGGGCGCGTTGGCTTGGCCCCTTCACTCTCCCCCTTGACGCGAAGCTTGTAGGGCCCTACGCCAATCACATCGCTGGCTTTGAGCGGGCCATGCTGAATGTCGATTCGTTCGCCGTTGACCGTCACGCCGCCGAAGGCGCCCATGTCTTCCACGAGCACGCCTGACGGGGTCCTGAATAGGCGAGCATGATCTTTCGCGACACGCCAGCCGGACAGCTGGATCTCGTTTTTCGCATCTTTGCCGACCACGCAGTCGTCCCCGACCTGAATCTCGCGCACGGTGCCATCAGGCTCATTGATCAGTACATGCATCATGATGGGCGCCTCAGGGTTGAGCCTCAAGCCACTGGGCCGCCACCCAGCCATGTTTATCGCCGACCGCGATGGGCAACCAGCCTCCACGAGCATTCACTTCCTGAGTTTCGACCAGCGTTCCTTCGGGAATCTGTTGGACGATGGCCGCGTTCACATCAGGCGCAACTCGCATGGCCAACTTGGGCAGCACAACGCGATATTGCCGAGTCACTTTGTCCATCTTGTCGAGCGCAGGGGCGGTCAAAGGCGCGGAATGGGCGGTGGGAATTGTCGCCCCCAGCTTTTGACCAACTTGCGCTTCGCGGGCTGCGGAGCTGGTGACCATATTGGTCGGCAAAGCGCGACTTGTGGGCTCAACCCATTTTGCGGCCACCCAGCCGTTCACCGCACCCACGGACACATTTCGCCATAGATCGCGCAATTCCGCTGGCGCCTCCTGATGCGCAAGTTGAACTACCGCCCCATTGCCCAAGCGCATGAGGATGGGACTGCGGATGTCGGGAGATGCTCGAAGAACAAGCCCTTCAAGCTTGACTCGAAGATTAGATCCCCCTACAGGCTGGGCTGGGCTCGTCAAGGGGTTTTGTTCGGCGGGCACCAGCGCAGCACCATTCAGCGGTATGCGGGGTGTGGGCTGGTCGATGGGTCGATGGGGAGCCGGTGTCGGCAATGGACGCTTGGCGCTCTCGGCCTGAGCCTGTTCAGGCAGTGCAGATGCCGAGGTCAGGAGATCGGCATCCCGACCTGGTTGCAGTGGATCGCTCAGGTAAGGCACAGCGCCAAATTGCTCATTGAGGCGAGCCTTGGTCTTTTCAACACGATCGACCAAACCGGGCGTGTGTGAATCAATGACCATCGGCGTCACGAAGATGACTAACTCGGTTTCGCTGTTCTGGAAACGCTTCGAACGAAACAGCGCGCCAAGGATTGGAATGTCGCCCAGGAAAGGAACTTTGTCGATGTTGTTACTGCTGTCGCGTGTCAGCATGCCGCTGAGCACAATGGTCTCGCCGGCCTTGACGTTAAATTCTGTTTTGGTCGAACGCTTCTTGAGCGCCGGACCTTGGGGTGTCGAGACTGACGAGTCGATCGAGCTGACTTCGGTGTCGATCGTTGCGCGCACGTAACCGTCCCGATCGACGGTGGGCTTGATGGTCAGCTGGATGCCATACGGCTTGAAATACACGGTTGTGCCAGCGATACTCGACACCGCATAGGGATATTCTCCGCCAGCCACAAAGTTGGCTTCAGACCCGCTTCGAGCGGACAGCTGCGGCTCAGCCAGCACCGCGGCCTTGCCGTCCTGGGCCAAAGCCAGCAGTTGGGCATTAAGCCCAATGTTGAACCCGCCGATCACATTCAACGCGGAGTGCAGGGTCGCGGTTTCTTTGTCCGGATCCGTGAGGGGCAACCCTTCGGCGCTTGTCGGAATTTTGATTTGGTAAGGCCCGTTTTTGCCATGCCTGATTGGCGCCCAGACAGCACCAATCGTGCCGCCTCCAGTGGGGCCCCATCTGAGCCCGAGTTCCTGCATTTCCGAGCGCGGAAATTCGACCACTTTCACATCCATCATCACCATTTTTTCCCAGCCTTGAGCACTGGTGAAATTGACGATTTGCGGATAGGTATTTTCGAGTTTTTTGAGCTTGCCCAAGTCAGCATCGGAAAGACGATCTCCCTCGACGATGACCTTGTCGCCGACGATCGAGGCGCGGGCACCCGGGATACTGGCCAAGAAAGCGGCGATTTCACGACCAATGCGCGAGGTGTCGCCAGGCACAATGTTGATCTTGAGCCGTTGATAACGACCGTCTTCGTTCCAGATGAACAGCGACGAAGTGCCAGGTTGGTTGGCGAACAGCAGGATCTCCCGCTTGTCCAGCGCAGCCGCCGTGAGAATTTGCCCGTTGCCGACAGCAATCCGTCCAACGCCGGGGGCTGGCAATACACGTGATTCGCCGGCGAACATTTCGATCTCGGGCGTCTGCCCTTGATCATCCAGCAGTTTGACGGGCGCGTATGCGGCATCGCCTACACGGCGCTTGAGAGTGGGCCTGAGGTTGGGCGCAAAACCGCCGGCAGCCTTGCTCACAGCAGATTCAGCGGCAGCACCAGGGGCGCCATTGGGGTTCGCTTTGGCCAGATCGGCTGTCGGTGACTGCGCTCGGGACTGGTCACAGGCCAGCATGACGGCGGCCCAGACCAGCAATACCGCAATGCGCGGAACATACCCGGTGGTCGATCCGCCGGTCGTAAGAGAATTCATGGTCAGAACACTTTCAAGTACTGCTATTTCGAATTGGGACGCTGCGCGCTGACCAAGGCCTTGGCTTGCTCAATGAGCTGCTCGCTCGGCTTGCCTGCAGCGGTGGTGACGGAGGCTGGCTTGTCGATGCCATCCAATTGGGGCGCCGATTTGACTGAAGCCTGGCGAGGAGTGCCTGCGATCTTCAATTGCTCAGGCGTGAACTTGCCTCCGCCGCCGCCATACAACACCGGGACTCCCTCATCTGAGGCCGCTCCGCCCAGTGTCGTTGCCGTTGCTCCGCGAAGAGCCTTACCGCCGAGCATTGACGCGATGTCGACGGCTTGGTCACCCATCTTTTCCTTGTCTTGCGGGTTTCGCAGCAAGGCCGTGATCTTTCCGCCTTCTCGCGCCATGATCACGTGTTGAGCTTGCTCTGGCGTTGTGTCTAAAGTGACCGTCGAGAACTCGCGACGTTCACCGCTTTTGGGATCGTCAATAGAACGTTGTCCAGTGGCCAGGACCGACACGCTTTGCAGCAGAGGAAACGTCGTCTTCTTGCCTTCGCTGTCCACCGTTACGATCAGGTCGATGACGTCGCCTGGCTCCAGCATTCCCGAAATGGAACTGATTTCGTCGACCGGCACCGTCATAGCGCGATGTCCGACCTCGACACGAGCGGAGAACGTCGGAACCCTTTTCGTTTGAAGCAGGCCCCACATGATCATTTGGCCGGCTTTGAGCGGGTAAGCGAGCTTCTCGCCTTCAGCTCGATCGAAGTTGGCCGGTGAAATGGCTGCCTCGTGCGCGTATTCGACAGGTATCGAGCGGACGGCCACGTTCTCGTTCGTCAACTGTGCGCCTTTGTCGAGATCGATCTTGGCCACGACAAGATCGATCATCTTGCCCCGCGCCTGCGCGTCAATTTCTTCGACTCGGTTACTGAGATAAGTGCGCGCTGAGAATGCGGCAAGCAAGCCAATCACAATGGCGACTCCAAGAACAACAACCGCCTTTGAAGGCTTGAATTTTTTGGGCAACGGCAACTTCATATACGACCTGATTTACTCTGGAATGGACAGTGCCGCACTGATGTTTTGATAGGCTTCGCGAAAGCCGTTCACCATGATCTGGACTGTTGTGCGGGGTTGATCCGGACTGGATACATCCTTGATTGGATAGAACAAGGCAAACGTTATGGCCGCAACCACAACCATGTACTCGACCATGGCCTGACCGCGTGCGCGGCGAACATGAGCAGCTTGTGGCGTCATGGAGCGCGCCCCCCCGTCAGTACCACTGTGTTGATCACTACCGCGGCCTTGCCTGATTCATCGTGGAATGCCATCAAGGTGGCTTCGCGGTCGGCAGACTTGAAGAGCACGGCCCGCCCTGACACCGTGATAACGCTGCCGTTGACTGTGGCGCCTTTTTCGAGATTGACCCGGCGCTCGACTGCGAAGCCACGGCGCTCAAGCGCCCGAGTAGCACGCTCTGCGTTAAGGGAGTCGCTTTGCTGATTGCTGGCCAGCAAGTACGTGGACGACTTTCCATCGTCCTGCGACACGAGTAGATTCAAGACCTTCGTGCCCGACGGCAGGTCGCGGATCCAGGCGTCCTTGGCGTCATGTGAGCGGCTTTGCTGCGTCAACGCATACCTCATGTCACTGACTCCGATCAGGCCAAGCACTCCGGTGTCGATCGGCTCAAGTTGAATCGTGATGTAGTAGTTGCCCTCTGGGCGCCCCAAAATGGTCTTATTGCCAAGGCGGTCTTCCGTCAGGGGCGATCCCAGTCTGGCTTTGAACCACGCCACAGCGGTCGCCACATCTCCCTTGGCGGCGAAGCTACTCGTGCGCATTGGCACGCCGTTGGCCAACATGCGATCACTGATCCCGATCGATTCGGCATCAGCTGGCAATTGGACAGTGGGCCAGACCTGGGGTTGATCTGCACCGATGCTTGGGCGCACGAGTGCGACCGAGGCAAGCACTGCGATGAAGAGCACAACGGCGATCAAACGGGTCAGAGCGAACTTGCCGTTTTGAACTTTGGGGAGCATTTGCATGGGAATGGCTTGGAACAGGTTGCGACTCATACGTCTACCGAAGCCGGTCAGGCTGTACGACATCAGCCCAGAACTGCAATTTGCCGAGCTTGGGACCCCGAATGTCGCCCAGCGTGAGTAGCCTGCCATCCAGCGCCTGCACGGCCAAATCCAGCACGGGATCCATGGGGGCCAATCCAACCGCGGGGTTGATCAAAATGTTGTCCAACTTGCCTTGAACCGCACTCGGACTTCGACCGGCCCAAGGGTCAAGCAGAACCGCGGTCGTGCGCGAAACCGTCAAATTGAGCGTGTCAAACGGCTCGATGAATTTGAGCCCACTCGGTAGATTGGCCAGCGACACGGTAACGTTGGCGTTGTAGATGCCACGCGCCGGCAAATCAAAGCGACTACGACCTTGGAATGCCTGATGATCGTGGGCAGAAGTAAAACCGTTGACGTGCGCTGTGCCCTTATCAGGCCCGAATGTGACGAGCACATCGCGGTCGAATTTCTCGATCAACGGCTTTCCCGATGGCCCAACCCACAGCATGTTGCGGTCGGCGGTGAAGTCGCCCCCGGTATCGTCCGTCTTGATCGGAGTCTTGGAATCCCCAAAGAAACGTCGGCGCACTTCTTGCGCCACCTGGGCTTCGGGCTTCCAGGAATTCACGCTGTCGTTGCGCACCATGGCATCGAACGCCACATAACGACTGGCCATCAAAGTGGCATGCGAGATATCCTGGTATTTGCCAATCATCGGCAGCAGAAGAAAAAGCGGGACCAGCACCAGGGATGCGACCAAGAACTCACTTAGCGCTTGGCCTCCTTGTGAGCGCCTGCCATTAGTAACTTTCATTCTTTGGCCCCCTCGATGCGAATACCCGCTCGCTCATGAGGCGAAAAAATGCCAGCAGGGGCGGCCATGTCGAAGCTCGCTTCGTCTGCCTTGAACACAAAACCCTCTTTCGAGACCGACTCGATTACCAACGCGGTGCCGTCGTCCACCACATGCGGGCCATGACCAGGAAACATCCCTCCACGCGCATAGCAGCGAGTGCCTTGGTCGGGATCCAGCGGGTTGGATGCCACATCGCAGGTATGGCCCGCGATGGTTCGACGCTCCCCTGTGACATGTGGCGCCAAAGGAGATGGCATGGTGGAAAGCGAAGAACCGGGCCTGGGTGCCATGGCGGAAGGCATCGGACGTCGAGCAGCTTGACGGGTGTTGGCGCAGGTGCTGGTGGCAAGTTTTGCCAACAGATCTACTTTGCACACACCTTGCAATGAGCGCACTGTTGCCATCAGGCTCTCCTGTTCGACGAGGGAGCAGTTCTGCGCATCAAGCGCATATGCCACGCCATGGCTGTAAGTGGCGACACGATCGAAGGCCACGTAAACGTCAGTACGCACACTACTCACGCGAGAGGGCCACTGTTTGACTTCGACAACGGGCAAGCCGCTTTCTCGATTGCTGCGAGCACAGTCCGCCACTCCTCGGCGAAGCTGATTCAGACGTTTTTCGTTGGACGCCTGATTGCCCACTTGCTCAATGTATCGGGCCCAATGAGCCGCAACGGCAGGGCCCTCGGCGCGCAGCCCCTTGTGCGGTGAGGACTCGCTTGATATCTGGCGCTCCATTGCCGTTTCGGCGCGCGAGATCAATGGCGAGGACATTCCCACCAGAGCTAAAAAGCCGACACGCCATAGCCAAACAGCACCCTTCAAAATGCCACCCCTTGAAGCGCTCGGGCGACCGCCTTCACGCCGTTGGATGTTTCGACAAGGCGCACCTGCCAATACGGATTGAACACGTTGGCCAATTCAATTCGACCATCGGCTCGCTTGACGGGGCGTTCGAAGTACACCTCGGATGTCGCCACTGCACCGTATTGGTTTTTGGCGGCATTGCTTTTGAATTGATTGATCCCGTACATGCCGCCTCCCGGCGCGGGCTTGATGCTGGAGCGGCCCTCAGAGGTCGCTGTTTGGGCAACATCCCGAGTGAGCCGAGCCGTGAAGCGCAGGCGGGGGTCTCGTTTATTGGGGTTGCCGTTCTCAGGGGTGAAGCTCAGCGCGCGATCCGACAGGTCAAGGTATGAGGGAATCCCTTTATAGGCAGTCCAGTTGGTGCTGCTCCCCTTACCGCCCGCGCTTTGCTTACCTGAGGCCCATGTTGTGCCGGTGGACCTGCATCTTGGGCCGCGCCAACTCCATCTCGTGTAGTAGTGGGTATAGCGAACATTGTCTGCGGCGCGCCACTCATTTAGGCCAACCAGGGACGTCCCGCCAGTCCGATCAATTTGGTCTTTCTTCAAGCTAAACGCACACGGGTGCGGAATATCTTGCTCATCCGTCCAATTTCGGCCGGGCACGAACGGGTCACTGTTGGCGGCAGCCACTGCGGCGCTGGCGAGGCGATTTCGAGCAGCGCCCGTTCGCCACGTCAAAAAAGGCCCACTGCCATCGAACAACAGGAAATCATCTTCAAGGGGCAATTCAACACGGATGCTCCCATTGTTGCGGTAATTGGCATCAGCCACTTCTTGCATGACCACAGGGCGCTGCGCAATCAAAACGCCCACCATGATGGCTTGGGTCCCTTGCAAGATCGTCTTCACACCCTCGATCGCCGTCACCATGACCGGCGCTGCGTTGTCCAGAAACTGAGAGATGCTGGCGGTGTAGGCCGCTGAATAGAAGAGCCCCATGCACAAGGTGCCATACCGAGCAAAAGTGGCGCCGTACGGAAAATTCCAAATGGTTTCGCAGCCCAGGGTTGCTGCGGTTTGCCCCTCACTTTCGATCAAGTGCGTCCAGGACGCCAGGCTCACCATTTGCGCAACCGCCACTTCATTGGCCACCAACGCACGGTTGGTATAAGCCGTGAAATTAAGCGCGCGGGCATTCATGACACCGGCGCTGTAGGCGACTGCATCGGCTGTGGTGGTCAGTTTGTCTCGCTCAAGCGTGAGTTGACCGACGTTGAACAGGAAGAATAAAGCCGTCAAGCCTCCGGCCAGAACAAATAGTCCATAGACTAATGCTTGACCACGCTGACGCGCCGCTCCCTGACTTATCGGCCAACCCCCCAAGGGGTTGGCTGTCATGTTTCTTTAACTCGTGCGGATATACAAATCAACGCGCCTTGGCGTTGTCGTATTTGTCCATGCCCTTCTTAGCCAAACCTTCAGCTTGGGCGGCAGTCGCTGCGGTCGCGGCCTGGGTCATGGCCGTGGTAGAGGACTTGCCGGACAGTTCTTGGGCGATACCGGCAGTCTGACTGCGAACCGTTTGACCAAAGAATTGATAGGTTGCAATTGCTGCGACTGCAATCAAAGCAACGATGACAATATATTCGGTCATACCTTGACCGCGCTGTTGACGCTTACTATTCATGATATTCACCCCTGATGATGTGTTATGCAGACGGCAGAGCTGCGAATAATGTAATATTTCATAAAGAAAAATATTTCAATCGCCGTGAAGCGAAGTCTATAGAAAGTAGCTTCTATTTACCTCCCCCAAAAGTCGGGGAAACCGTTACCAAAAGAAACGGCCTTGGCTGACTGCAGCTCCATTTACCGCGTCCGCTGCGCGCACTGCACTAAAGTCCATGGATCGATCTCGACCCCATGGGCATGCTGACCTTCTACCGCGCTTCCTTCCGCCAACTGCTGCTGGTGGCCTTCCTGCTGATCGCCGGGCTGCTGGCGGCCGCGTCGCTGGGTGGCCTGTTTACGCTGGAGCGGCTGATGGTGCAAAGCCGCTCCGCCGCCGAACGTGCGGTGCAACTGAGCGCTGGCGCCCAGCACTTGGCCGAACGCAGCGTGGCCATGGAACGCGCCGCACGCCAGTACCTGGTGCTGGACGACCCGGTGCTGCTGAAGCGCTTCGAGGAAGCCACCAAAGACGCCAACCGAGTGCTGGAAGAACTGCAGGCGCAGCAACTGCCCCCCGCCCTGGTCTCGCGTTGGCGCGGCCAGTTGACCGTGATCACCGACAAATTCAAAGGCCCCAAATCCACCGGGCACCTGCGCGAGCTGGCCCTGGCCCAGCAGTTCCGCGAGCTGGACCTGACCAATGCGGCCATCGCCGAACAGGTGCGCAAAGACAGCGAACAGCGCAACCACCGCCTGCAAGATGAGCTGGAAGCGGGCCGCGCCGCCCTGGCCCGGCAGGTGCTGATCGCTATCGCGCTGGCCGTGCTGATGGCCCTGGGCTTTGGCGTGTGGCTGACCCGGCCCTTGAAGCGGCTGGAGCGCGCCATCGTGGGCCTGGGCGAGAACCGCCTGGACGAGCCCGTGAACATCCAGGGCCCCAGCGACTTGCGCTCGCTCGGCCAGCGTCTGGAGTGGCTGCGCCTGCGCCTGAAGGAGTTGGACGATGACAAGTCGCGCTTTCTGCGGCACGTTTCGCACGAGCTGAAGACGCCGCTGGCCGCGTTGCGCGAAGGCGTGGCCTTGCTGGAAGACGGCGTGGCCGGCGAGCTGAGTGCCGACCAGCGCGAGATCGCCCAGATCCTGGGGCACAACACGGCCGCGTTGCAAAGCCAGATCGAGGACCTGCTGCGCTTCAACGCCGCCGCCTTCGATGCCCGCCGACTGAGCCGCCGCAAGACCGACCTGGCCGAGCTAATCAAGAGCTTGATCGACGCCCAACGGCTGCAATGGCAAGCACGCCAATTGCAAGTGAACGTGACCGGCGGGCCGCTGCAGGTCGAGGTGGACCCCGAAAAACTGGGCACCGCTTTGGGTAACCTTTTGTCCAATGCCATCCGCTTCAGCCCACCGGGCGCTACCATCCAATTTTCACTGTCCCGCTCACCAGGGCTGGCGCGCATCGACATCGTGGATCAAGGCACTGGCGTCGCCGAGAGCGACATGGCCCGGGTGTTTGAACCCTTCTACCGTGGTGAACGCCAGCCCGAAGACGCCGTGCGTGGGACCGGCATCGGCCTGTCCATCGTGCGCGAGTACGTCGAGGCGCATGGCGGCCGCGTGGACCTGCTGCCCGATGGACCGGGCGCCCATTTTCGAATCGAGCTTCCGCATGCTGTCATTTGATTCCCAGCCCTGGCTGGCCCGCTCACGGCAACGCTGCATCGCTGCTTGCCTGGTAGTGGCCGGGGCTGCAACGGCCTGTGCGCCGCTGCAGCCAACGCCGCAGGCCAAGGTGGTCGAACTGCCCCCTGCCCCGGCCATCGTCTACGTGCCCACCCTGGAGCCGGTGGACACCGCCGCGCGCCACCTGCTGGCCTACCAGGAGAGCCTGGCCAAGCTGACCCCGCCTGATTTGTCCCGCGAATTGACCCGGCTGGGCGATGGCGCCAGTTCGGTCCAGGCCACGATGGACCTGGCACTGGCACTGGGCTACACCCGCGCCAATGGCGATCTGGCCAAGGCCCAGAGCCTGCTGGACCAGGTCATTGGCAACCCATCGATGGAAGCGCAAGCCTGGCATGGCTTGGCCCGGCTGCTGTCCAGCCGTTATGCCGAGCAACGCCGCGCTGAAGAGCAGACCGAGCGCGTCAACCAGCAACTGCGCGACGCGCAAAAGGACAACCAGCGCAAGCTCGACCAGCTCAACGAAAAGCTGGAAGCGCTCAAGTCCATCGAACGCAGCCTGAACAGCCGCACCACCCCCGCCCCGGGTCCAGCCACGCTGCCAGCGTCGCCCTCCAAGCCCACGCCACGCCCATGAGCGCCCACGTCCTGCTGGTCGATGACGACCCCGATCTGCTGCGCTTGCTGTCCATGCGCCTGACGGCCGCGGGCTACCGCGTCACGGCGGTCGAATCGGCCGAGGCCGCGCTGTCGCACTTGGCCATGGAGCGGCCGCAACTGGTGCTCAGCGATGTGCAATTGCCCGGCAAGGATGGCCTGGCGCTGTTCGACGCCATCCGCGCCAAGCACCCCTCGCTGCCCGTGATCCTGCTGACCGCGCACGGCACCATCCCCGACGCGGTCGAGGCCACCTCGCGCGGCGTCTACACCTACCTGACCAAACCCTTCAACGGCAAAGCCTTGCTGGAAACCATCGGCCAGGCCCTGGCCTTGGGCTCGCCCACCGACCACAGCAAGAGCGCCAGCGCCAACGAATCCTGGCGTGAAGCCATCGTCAGCCGCTCCAACGTGATGGCCGAGTTGCTGGCCGAGGCCAAGCTGGTAGCCGGCTCCGACGCCAGCGTGCTGATCCGGGGTGAAAGCGGCAGTGGCAAAGAGGTGCTGGCCCAGGCCATCCACCGCGCCAGCCCGCGCGCGTCGCACCCCTTCGTCGCGGTCAACTGCGGCGCCATCCCCGAAAGCCTGCTCGAATCTGAACTGTTCGGCCACATCAAGGGCGCGTTCACCGGCGCGGTGGCCAACCACGCCGGCCTGTTCCAGGCGGCCAATGGCGGCACCTTGTTTCTGGACGAGATCGGCGACATGCCTGTGGCCCTGCAAGTGAAACTGCTGCGCGTGCTGCAAGAGCGCGTGGTGCGGCCGGTGGGCGCCAGCCAGGCCATCCCGATTGATGTGCGCATCATGTCGGCCACGCACCGCGACCTGGACGCCGCCATGGCCGAAGGCGAGTTCCGCGAAGACCTGTACTACCGCCTGAACGTGGTGTCGCTGACTTTGCCGACCCTGGCCGAGCGACGTGAAGACATTCCCCTGCTGGCCAATCACTTTTTGGCCAAGCTGGCCCTGAAGTACAACAAGCGCGTCAACGGCTTCGCGCCCGAGGCGATCAAGGCCCTGGCCACCGCCCCGTGGCCGGGCAATGTGCGCCAGTTGCACAACGTGGTCGAACAGGTCAGCGCCTTGGCCACCACGCCCTTGATCCCCCTGGCACTGGTGCAGCGAGCGCTTCGGGTTCCGAGTGTGGAAGTGCTCACTTTCACCGAGGCTCGACTGCGCTTCGAGCGCGAATACCTGGTCGATTTGCTGAAGCTGACCGACGGCAGCGTGGCCGACGCCGCCCGCCTGGCTGGCCGCAACCGCACCGAGTTCTACCGCCTGCTGCAAAAGCATGGCCTGACCCCGGGCGTGTTCCGCGCCGATGGGCCTGTCGCTGAATAGCGACAAGCTTTTCTCCTTGTGAATCAAGCACTTGGCAACTTTGACCGAAGTGCCCGTCGGGCTGGCCCGACGCTTTGGCTGCTGCATCGCGGCATTCTTGGCGAGTTTGACGACAGGCCATCACCAAGCCCTTGATTCACAACGGTTTTTCAGCGTGGCACGCGCATTGCGAAAGAGAGGCCCAGGACCACTCTTTTTGCAACCGCCTTGGACCACCGCATGGACACCGCCGCTTCACGCCTTGCCATCTGGACAGCCCGCACGCTGCCCGGCTGGGTATTGGCGGGCGTGGCCTTGCTGGCGGCCTCCAGCCAGGTCCAGGCCTTTGATCTGCAGGATGTGGCCACCCAGGCCCGGCAACTCGCCGCCAAGCCCTACGAGCCCAGGAAGTCCACCCTGCCCGATGAACTGAAGGCCCTGAGCTACGACCAGGTCCGCGACATCCGTTTCAAGCCTGAACGCGCCCTGTGGCGCCAGGACAAGCTGCCCTTCGAGCTGATGTTCTTCCACCTGGGCAAGCTGCAGAACCAGCCCGTGCTGATCAACGAGATCACGCCCAAAGGCGAGGTTCGTCACATCGCCTTCAACCGCGACGACTTCGACTACGGCCATAACAAGCTGTCGCCGCAGACCTGGGGTGACGTGGGTTACGCGGGCTTTCGCGTGCATTACCCCATGAACACCGCCAAATACAAGGACGAGGTCATCGTCTTCCTGGGCGCAAGCTACTTCCGCGCGATCGGCGCGAACCAGCACTACGGCCTGTCGGCGCGCGGATTGGCCATCGACACGGTGGGCGGCCAGGGCGAGGAGTTCCCACGCTTCTCAGAGTTCTGGATCGAAAAACCCAAGGCCAAGGCCAAATCGTTGGTGGTCTACGCCTTGATGGAATCGCCCCGCGTCACAGGCGCCTACCGCTTCGAGGTCAAGCCCGGCGCGGACACGGTTACCGAGGTGCAGTCGCAGCTCTTTTTGCGTGGCCCGGTGGCCACCTTCGGCGTGGTGCCGCTGACCAGCATGTTCTTGTCGGGCGAGAACCAACCGCGCCCTGGCGACTTCCGCCCCGAAGTGCACGACTCTGATGGCCTGATGGTGGCCACTGGCGAAGGCGAATGGCTGTGGCGCCCCCTGATCAACCCCAAGCAGACGCTGACGACCTCGTTCGCGATGAAGTCCCTGCGCGGCTTTGGCCTGATGCAGCGCGACCGCAACTTCGCCAGCTATGAAGATGCCGAAGCGCGCTACGACCGCCGCCCCAGCGCCTGGATCACGCCGCAAGGTGATTGGGGCCCGGGCCGCGTCGAACTCGTGCAACTGAACACCCCCGATGAAACCCACGACAACGTGGTTGCCTACTGGGTGCCCGAGAAGCTGCCCGCAGTCGGCCAGCCCTTGAAGCTGGCCTACCAGGTGCGTTGGCAAAGCGAACAGCAGCAACGCCCGCCCACCGCCTGGGTGACGCAATCGCGCGTGGGCCAGGGACTGGACGCGCTGGCCGCCAACGAGCGCCAGTACCTCGTCGAGTTCACCGGCCCCGCGCTGGACAAGCTGCCCGCCAAGGCGGTGCTCAAAGCCGTGGTCAGCAGCGATGGCAACGGCGAGATCGTCGAACGCAACCTTTACCGCAACGGGGGCAACCGCACCTGGCGCATGACCTTGAAGGTCAAACAGATCAAAGACACGCAGCCCGTCGAGCTGCGCGCCTTTTTGCAACACGGCAACCTCACAGTGAGCGAGACATGGACCAACGTCATTCCTCCCCAATGAGCCGCACGTCCCGGCCCGCCAAGGGCGTGAGCGCCTTCGGCCCCAGCATGCCGCTGCACGCGCGTGGCGCGATGGTGGCCCAGCCCTGGCGCGGCTTCACACGGGGCCTGGTCGATGCCGTCAAGGGCCGTGGCGCTGTTCGCGGTGCAGCCACCACGGCGAGCACAGGGGTGGCCCCTGCCGCCTGGGAGCAGGCTGCGCGCCTGCGCCGCCGCGTGCTGATGGCCTTGATCGCCCTGAGCACGGTGCTGGCCACCACGGTACTGGCCTCGTCGCAACCCACCTACGAACACCCCCTGCTGCAGTGGCTGCAGATCGGCCTGTTCGCGCTGCTGTTCGCCTGGGTTTCGGCAGGCTGCATCACCGCCGTCATGGGCTTCTGGGTGTTGGTCAAAGGCGACCAGCACGCCCTGTCCAAAAACACCGCCAGCCAGCGCCCTTTGAGCGCCAGCGCACGCACCGCCGTCATCATGCCCATCTGCAATGAAGACGTGAGCACCGTGTTCGCCGGCCTGCGCGCCACCTGCGAATCGCTGGCCACCACGGGCGCTGATCGCTTGTTCGATGTCTTCATCCTGTCGGACAGCAGCGACCCCGCCGTGCGCGCCGCCGAGTTGGCCGCCTGGTCCGAACTGCGCGGCCAACTCGGCAGCGACCGCATCTTCTACCGCTGGCGCCAACGCCGCATCAAGCGCAAAGCGGGCAACGTGGCCGACTTCTGCCGCCGCTGGGGCCGCAACTACCGCTACATGGTCGTGCTGGATGCTGACAGCGTGATGAGCGGCGATTGCCTGGTCACGCTGGTACGCCTGATGGAAACGCACCCCACCGCGGGCATCCTGCAAACCGCGCCGCAAGGTTGCGGACTGAACACCGTGCACGCCCGTGGCCAGCAGTTCTCGTCCCGCGTGACGGGCCGCCTGTTCACCGCCGGCATGCAGTACTGGCAACTGGGCGAGGCCCACTATTGGGGCCACAACGCCATCATCCGCGTCGAGCCTTTCATGAAGCACTGCGCCTTGGCCCCGCTTGAAGGCGAAGGCGGCCTGAGTGGCGAGATCATGTCGCACGACTTCGTGGAAGCCGCGTTGATGCGCCGTGCCGGTTACCACGTGTGGCTGGTGCCCGACCTGGTTGGCAGCTACGAACAACAACCGCCCCACATCCTGGCCGAGTTGCAACGCGACCGCCGCTGGTGCCAGGGCAATCTGCAAAACGCCCGCCTGATCACCGAACCCGGACTGCACGCCGTGCACCGCGGCATGCTGGTCACCGGTGCCTTGGCTTACTTGTCGGCCCCCCTGTGGCTGGTCTACGTGGCCCTGGGCGCGATGCTGTGGCTGGTCGGTGGCAATGTGTTCTTCACGCCGGAAGGCGACCTGACCATCGGCGTGCTGAGCCTGTGGGCAGGCACGATCTCGATGCTGGTGCTGCCCCGTTTGCTGGGCGTGATGGCCGTGGTCATGAAGGACGAACAGCGCTTTCATGGCGGCACCACCAAGCTGGTGCAAAGCGCCTTCATCGAGTTCGGCCTGTCGGCTATGCAGGCCCCGCTGCGCATGGTCGCCCATTCAATCTTTGTGGTGGCCGCCCTCACCGGTTTGAAGCTGGAGTGGAAATCGCCCCCGCGCGAGGCCACCGATGTGAGCTGGCAAGAAGCGCGGCAAAGCTTTGCCAAGGCAGGCCTGAGCGTGCTGGCGATCGCGGCCGTGCTGGCCCTGCTGCACCCGCCCGCCTTGCTGTGGCTGTTGCCGGTGGGCGTGCCCTTGCTGCTGGCCATCCCCTTCACCGTGCTCACCAGCCGCACCGGCCTGGGCGAGAAGGTGCGCCAATCAGAGTTGCTGCTGGTGCCGGAAGAATCGTGGACCCCTTCGGTGCTGCGCCGCGCCTGGAATTACGCGCAACAAACCAGCCAGCCACTGGGCTGGACCGAGGTGCTGGACAACCCCCGCCTGTGCGCGGTGGTGAGCGGCGCCATGGGTTCACGCCGCACTTCGCAAGGCCTGCGCGGCCATGCACGGCGTGCGCGCATCGAGCAACTGGCCAGCCAGGGCGCCAAGCCCACACCGGCCGAGGTCATGCGCTTTTTGAGCGAGCCAGGCAGCTTGCAACAGCTGCGCGCCGCGGTCGTGTTTCCCCGGCAGGCCTCGACCTGCCATTGAACCCGGTTCAATCCTCGACAACCACGCCCACGGCGCTCAATTTTTTCGCATACGCATCCCTGCGCTTTTCTGCCCTTGCCGCGGCATCGACCGCCGCCTTGATGGCCTGGGGGCCCTTTTGGGAAGCTGTTTTGATCAAGCCCAACTTGTGAGCAGCGTCTGCTTGCGCTCTCTTGAAGGTGGCGATCAGGTCGGCATGGGCAAGGGGTGGATTCATAAGCATCTAATTGTACAAGTTGGGGCCGGGCCAGCGGCCTGCAACACAGCTTGACATCGCGTCAACACCCCAGCATCAGGCAGCTGGCATGCCGTGGATGCGGGGCTCGCGCAGCATCGGGAAAATGGGCGGCGAGCTGCCCACCTGCAGTCGAGCCAGCACCCTAAAGCCGTGCCGCTCGTACAGCGGCACATTGCGCGGGTTGGTCGATTCCAGGTAGGCCGGGTGCCCATCGCGATCACAGGCGGCCAGCGCGTGTTTCATCAGCGCCTCACCATGGCCCTGGTTCTGGCGGGACGGGTCCACCCCGATCAAGGGCAGGTACCAATGCGGCTCCTGCGGATGGTGGCGCCCCATGGCTTCCAGCAGCGGAAAGACGTCGTTCTCTGCCCGCTTGGACACCGTGCTCTCGACGATGTCGGTCACGCCCTCATCGTCGATATCGGCGCCTGGCGGCAACCACAAGGCTGCCCCGGCAAAGTCTGGCGCAACGTAGGCACTGCCCGCCGCGAACGCCCGCCCACCAAAGGCCTTGATGAAGGGCGGGAAATTCTGCAGATACTGCTGCGGGTCGGGCCAAGTCCAGCGCACAGCCGGGTCGGTGCTGAAGGCCAGCACAAGGGCGCTGATGACGGCGGCCTCGTCCGAGGCCGTGGCGGTTCTGATCATGGTGCTTCCCTGAAAAATACTGGGGCCATCGAATGGGCCTGGGGCCAAACCTTAGCCGAGTTTGGGACACTGCAGGACCCATCACCCTCAAGGAGAACGACATGACTCACTACGTTGACGGATTCGTGGTCCCCGTGCCCAAGGCCAATCTCGACGACTACCGCCTGGTGGCAGAAACCGCAGGCAAGGTCTGGAAAGAGCACGGCGCCCTTCAGTACTGGGAATGCGTGGCCGACGATGTGCAGCCCGGCAAGCTCACGTCCTTTCCCCAAAGCGTGCAACTCAAGGACGACGAGGTCGTGGTGTTCTCTTGGATCCTCTACAACTCGCGCGAAGAGCGCGATGCCATCAACGCGAAGGTGATGGCGGACCCGCGCCTCAAGGACATGATGTCGCCCGACAAGATGCCCTTTGATGGCAAGCGCATGTTCTTCGGCGGCTTCAAGACCATCGTGGAGATGTGAACCGAGAGGGCGCTGGATTAAGGGAGAATCCCCAATTTCGACAGGATTCCCCCCATGCCCTTGACCTTGCAACAGCTTGAACGGCACCTTTTCAAGGCCGCCGACATCCTGCGCGGCAAGATGGATGCTTCCGAGTTCAAGGAATACATCTTTGGCATGCTCTTCCTCAAGCGCTGCTCCGACGTGTTCGACCAGCGCAAGGAACAGGTCATCGCCCAGGAGATGGCCCGCAAAAAATCCAGGGCCGACGCCGAGTTCAGCGCCGAACTGCGCCGCTGGTATGGCCAATCTTTTTACGTGCCCAACACCTCAAGCTGGGACTACCTTGTGAACGAAGCCCACCAGGATGTGGGCGGCTTCCTCAACCGCGCCCTGGGTGGCCTGGAAAGCAACAACTCCAGCCTGTCAGAAGTGCTGGAGCACATCGACTTCAGCCGCAAGGTGGGCCAAAGCAAGATCCCCGACATCAAGCTGCGCCAGCTCATCAACCACTTCAGCCTGTACCGGCTGCGCAATGAAGACTTCGAGTTCCCTGACCTGCTGGGCGCGGCGTATGAATACCTGATCGGCGAGTTCGCTGACTCGGCCGGCAAAAAGGGCGGCGAGTTTTACACGCCCCGCTCCGTGGTGCGCATGATGGTGCGCCTCATCAAGCCCGAGCAAGGCCACAGCGTGTACGACCCCTGCGTGGGCTCGGGCGGCATGTTGATCATGGCCAAGGAATACATCGACGAGCACGGCGGCGACGGCACCAAAGCCGACCTGTGCGGCCAGGAAGCCAACGGCACCGTGTGGTCCATTGCCCGCATGAACATGCTGCTGCACGGCATCAGCAGTGCCGACCTGCGCAACGACGACACCCTGGCCGAACCCGCCCACGTTGAGAACGGCGAGCTGATGCGCTTTGACCGCATCCTGGCCAACCCGCCGTTCTCCATCAACTGGGGCACGGCCGACACCGACCGCAGCGGCCAATCCGTCTGGGCACCCAAGTTCCGCGCCGAGCGCTATGCCTATGGCGAAGTGCCCCTGGGCAGCAAGAAGGCCGACTTGATGTTCTTGCAGCACATGGTGGCCGTGCTGCGCGATGGCGGCCAACTCGCCACCGTGATGCCCCACGGCGTGCTGTTCCGGGGTGGTGAAGAGCGCAGCATTCGCGGCGGCATGATCGATGCTGACCTGTTGGAAGCCGTGATCGGCCTGCCCGCCAACCTGTTCTATGGCACCGGCATCCCGGCCTGCGTGCTGGTGATGCGCAAGGGCAAAGGCCAGCGCAGCGGCAAGCCGCCCGAGCGGCAGGGCAAAGTGCTCTTCATCAACGCCGACCGCGAATACTCCGAAAGCCGCGCCCAGAACCACCTGCTGCCCGAGCACATCGAAAAAATCGCCGACACCTTCGATGCCTTTGCCGAAGTGCCGGGCTTCTCCGCCGTGGTCAGCAACGCCACGCTGCGCGAGAACGACTACAACCTCAACATCCGCCGCTACGCCGACAACGCCCCGGCGCCTGAGCCGCACGATGTGCGCGCCCACCTGCAAGGCGGTGTGCCCAAGGCCGAGGTGCAGGCCAAAGCCGCACTGTTCAAGGCCCATGGGCTTGATCCCTTGGCATTGTTGGTTGAGCGCGATGCCGCTTACTTTGATTTCAAGCCCGAGCTGACCAACCGCCAGGCCCTCAAGCCCGCCATCGAAGCCAACCCCGGCCTGCTGGCCCGAGAACAAGCCGTGCGCGATGCCTTTGCCGCCTGGTGGCAAGCCCACAGCCCGCGCATCACAGCCCTGGCGGGTTCCAAAAGTTTGGTGGGCCTGCGTCACGAGCTGCTGCACAGCTTTAGCGAAGCGCTGGAGCCCGTGGGCCTGCTCAGCCGCATTCAAGTGCGCGGCATCGTGGCGGGCTTCTGGTTCGATGCCAAGTACGAGTTCATGACCCTGATGGCTCGCGGCGCCAAGGGCGTGGTCGATGCGTGGCGCACCAGCATCCTCACGGCACTGGACGACGACCAGCACAAGGGCAATCCGCTGGACCACAAGCTGGTGAAGTGCTTGATGGGCGACTTCATTCAGACCATGGCGGAGTTGGAAGCGCGCAAGGCCGAGCTGGACAGCCAGATCAAAGTGGCCACGCCGGGCAAGCGGGGCGATGAGGCCGAGGGGGATGAAGGTGATGCAGCCGATGCGGGCGACGAAGAGCCCGTGGTGGACGAAGCCCAGCTCAAAGCCTGGAAGCAGCAACTGGCCACGCTGAAAAAGCAGATGAAGGCCGAGCAGCAAGGCTTTGCCGAACGATTGAATGAGGCCGTGGATGCGCTGGATGAGGCGGGGGCGGCTGCGCTGTTATTGACGGTCATGCAGCTGGATGTGGCGGTGATTTTGGAGCGTTATGTGGCCACGCAGCGGCAGCAGGTGGTGAGGGCGTTTGAGGGGTGGTGGGACAAGTACAGCGTGACTCTAGCGAGTACGCAGTCCGCACGTGAGACCGCGTCGGAAGCACTTCGCGGTTACCTTCGAGCGCTCTACCATGCTTGAGCAGCGACGTCTCGATGAGCTGGTTGCTTCAACTGATGAGAAGATCGTTAGCAACAAGGACGTGACGCTTCCATACATAGGATTGGAGCACGTTGGGCAACATGGGGCGGGCTTTGTTGGTTCGGCGTTAGCTTCCGAATCAATCAGTACCAACTCAGTTTTTCGAGCTGGGGATATTTTGTTCGGAAAGCTTCGCCCTAACTTGCGGAAATGTGAGTTGGCAACAGCTGCAGGTTATTGCTCCACCGACATTCTTGTGCTTCGACCTCGTGATGGAGTCTCGGCAAAGTTTGCAGCGCGAGTGCTTCAGACTGACAAAGTCGGGGCATCGGCTGAGAAGACGGCAGCCGGGACAAAGATGCCGCGTACATCTTGGAGAGAGCTCCGTCCGCTTAGTGTTTTCTGTCCTGATTTGAATGAGCAAGCTCAGATTGCCGAAGTCCTCGACACCCTCGACACCACCATCCGCCAAACCGAGGCCATCATCGCCAAACTCAAGCAGGTCAAGCAAGGCCTGCTGCACGACCTGCTTACCCGAGGCATCGATGCCAACGGTGAACTGCGGCCGCCGCAGAGCGGAACACGTCGGACTTGGAAAGTCAATCCTTTAGGCCCCCTGATGGACGGCATGCCACGAAATGGCATCTACAAGCCCGCAAGTGACATTGGGGCTGGCACCCTGCTCATTGGGCAAACCGCTTTCACGCCGTCAGGCTCAGTCGATGCTAGCTTGGCAAGGCGTGCGCGTCTGACCAAGGCGGAGCAAGAGATGTTCAGCCTTCGGCGCGAGGATCTGCTGGTGTCGCGGGTCTTCGCAACTCGGGAAGGCGTCGGGCAACCTGTGCTTGTTCCGGATTTTGGCGAGCCGGCGGTGTTTGAATCGAACATGATGCGCATTCGGTGCCGCACGTACTTGATCCGCGCTCCATATCTGTTCCATTGGTTAAAGCATCGAACTTCCAGGGCATGGCTGATGTCCCGTGCGTTTGCATCCAATCAGGCCAGCATCAATCGTGAAACCTTGTGCGGAGTACCCGTGCATTTGCCACCAGTGCATGAACAGGATCAGATCCTGTCAATCATCTCGGAGGAAGATGCCAGGTTGGAGCGCGAGGTTGATGAAATGAACAAGTTGAAGCAATTGAAATCCGGCCTCATGGACGACCTCCTCACCGGCCGTGTCCGCGTCACCCCCCTGCTGTCGAACAGTGGACAATCATCCCCAGAAGGGACCGACTGACCATGCGACTCCTGCATTACCTCGAAATCGAGAATTTCAAGCGCTTTGGCGCCAAGCAGCGCATTGAGCTCGACCACCCCGGCGTGCTGATCGGCCCCAACAACTGCGGCAAAACCAGCGCCATCCAGGCCTTGGCGCTGTGGTCGCAAGCCGTGCGAGCCTGGTATGACGCGCGCAAGGATTCCTCCGCGAAAGAGCGCACCGCCACATCGCTCAACCGCCTGAACATCGTGGCCGTGCCCGTGCAACGCACGCGCTTTTTCTGGCACAACACCCATGTGCGCAAGGGCAACAAGGACATCCACCTCACCATCACGGTGGGCATCGAGTTCAAGGGGCAAGTCAGGCCCCTGCCCATGCGTTTTCGCAACCAGGGCGATGAGCTGGTGTATTGCACACCCGAGGGTGATGCGGCCACCGACCTGGCACTGATCGCGCACGCCGCATCGCTGCGGGTTGAGTTGCTTTACCCCATGTCGGGGCTGGACACCGAAGAGCCCATCCTCCAGCCTGGGCGCGTCGATGTGCTGCTGGGGCAGGGGCGCACCGCAGATGTGTTGCGCAACCTGTGCTTGTCGGTGGCAACGTCCTCCAAGGATGACTGGCAGCGCATCGTCACACTGATGCAGCGCCTCTTCAATGTCACGCTGGAGGCGCCGCAAGAAACAGCGCGCGGCAGCATCGCCCTGCAATACCGCCAGCCCGGCGTGAAAGAGGCGCTGGATTTGTCGTCAGCGGGGCGTGGCTTTTTGCAGATGCTGCTGGTGTTTGCCTACCTCTACTCACACAAGCGCAGTGTGCTGCTGGTGGACGAGCCCGATGCGCACCTTGAAATCTTGCGCCAGAAGCAGGTGTATGTGCTGCTGCGCGACATTGCCACCGAGAACCAGTCGCAGGTGATCATGGTCACCCACTCCGAGGTGATTCTGGATGAGGCCCTGGACAACAACCTCACCCTGCTGCTGGAGGGCAAAACCGACAACCTGGCCAAGAAGCAGGACATCCGCAACAGCCTCAAGCATTTTGGCGCCGAGCACTATGTGAAGGCCCGCGAGCGGGGCTATGTGCTCTACGTGGAGGGCGGCACCGACCTGGACATGCTGCGCGCCCTGGCGGTGCGCCTGAACCATCCCGCGCATGAGATTTGGGACGAGCGCATCAACTCCTTTTATGTGCAGAACAACTACCCCCTGCAAGATGCGCAGGCCGAGCTGGAGCGCGTCGAGGGCGGCTTTGGCGTGACCCCGCGCGAGCATTTCAAGGGCCTGCGCAACCTGGTGCCCGAACTGAAGGGCCTGGCCATTCTCGACAACGATGGGCAGAACCGGCAAGACCGTGACGAAGGCGCCTTGAAGGTGCGCTACTGGAAGCGCTACGAGGCCGAGAACTACTTCGTGACGCCCGAGGTGTTGCGCCGGTATGCGCTCAGCCATTACCCGGCGGATGACCTGTTTTCTGCGCAGGCCCAGACGGCGGTGGAAGAGGCCCTGGCGGAGGTGATCACTGGCATGGTGTTTGATGGCAATGAAGAGGATTACCGCTTGTGGGGCAATTCACCACCTGATGCCGCCCGATTGGTTTGGGAGGCCAAAACCGAACGCCGCAAGCTCAGCACCGTGGCAGAGGAATTCTTCCGCCAGTTGGCGCACAAGCTGGGCCTGACCATGCTGCTCAAGAAGGGGGAGCTGCATGCCTTGGTGCCCATGGCGGCCCTGACCCCGGGCGCAGAGGCCGAGGTGCGCGCCAAGCTGGACTTTTTGGTGGAAGTTTTCCAACTGGCCCAGGCTCGCGGCGAACAGGTGATCGCGCCTGCGGTAGCCGACAGCGACCCTGAAGATGCCGAACATTGAGTTAGGCTTTTGGCTGCGTTCAACATACCAATTCGTAGGCCTTTGAGCTCCATCAAATGATCACTACCGCCTATTGCCGCACGATGGCAGAGTACAACCAGTGGATGAACTCTCGCCTC
>NZ_JAQSDR010000019.1 GCF_029946005.1 Aquabacterium sp. | reverse complement strand
AACGAAGTAAATGATTCATTACCCCGCCTCACACACAGAAATCCTGACACTCCCCTGAGCACAGTCCACCGTCGTGGCATCAAGGTTAAACCCCAAGACCGATGCGGCGCTTCGGCCCAGTTCGGTTTCCGAACCCGCAAAGAAAAACGCCTCGAACATTGCTGCCTGAGGCGTTTCCAATTTGGCTCCGGACCTGGGCCTATGCGCCCACCCCAGTCATGAATGCGTCAGTGGTGCGTCAACTTCCTTCTCGGTGCTGATGTCCGAAGTCGGCTTCGGCGGCTCAATCTTGCGCAGCCATGACTGAGCACAGTCCACCGTCGTGCCCACGGCGCCATATTCACTGATCAAGCCTTCGCCCTCGACCTTCCAGATGCGGCCATGCTCACTGTGCTCGCCACGCAGGATGACGACGCGCACTTGCTTGCCCACGTTAGGGCCCTTGGTGCCGAGGGCACCTTCGATGATTTCGGCGTGGTCGCCAGCTTGGATTGGTTTCATGAGCAATCAATAAAGCAAAAGCCGCAAGCACTGCTGCTCGAAGCGGGTTGCATTTTAGCTTGTTGATCTGGGCGCTTCCTAAGCCTTGATGCGGGCTGCAAGCAATCAGAGCGGGCTGATCAGCTCTTGCCATGGCCAACGCGTTATTGGCTTGCCTCAAGGAGTTTTTTCAGTGCAATAAGGTCCTGTAAGACCAGGCCTTCATCTTTGTCAAAATCGAGGTCATTCATCTCTGGTTGACGAAACAGCACCAGCTCGACTTCTGTGCAACTGGCGTTGGCAACCATGCGCAGGGGGATGTACACCTTGGCCTTGCCCGACATTTCTACCCAGTGATCGAGTACGCCGTACGCATTGGGTTCACTGAAGCGCACGATGGCCTCCCCTTGAGGCGTGTCCGCCACCCAACCCTTGGTGGTTTTGTGGAGCGACTTTGATAATCCAGCTGCCCACTTTGGAAAGTTTTCAGGCCTGTGCGCGAAGTCGTACGCTGCTGCGATCGGCGCATTGATCGTCTGGCTGATGATGCGAACTTGGTGCGATTTCATCAAAGGCTCCGCTGATGTTGACATGGCCCTTGATCTTACGGATGGGATCGGTTTCCGAACCCACCAAGCAAAAAGCCCCGTACTTTCGTACAGGGCTTCGCTTATTTGGCTCCTCGACCTGGGCTCGAACCAGGGACCTACGGATTAACAGTCCGGCGCTCTACCAACTGAGCTATCGAGGAATATTTGGTTCAATTGGGCTGCTTGGATTGCGCGTTGCAGTGATCAATCGAGAACGAAACTATAGCAGTTTTTTAGACGGCTCTGCAAGCGCGCGCATTTTTTTGCGCATCCGCATCAGAAGTCAGCTTGCACCGATGCTGTCACCGTGCGCCTGGCCAGCGGGAACAGGTAGGCGTGGTCGAACTGCAGCGGCGCTTCACGCCACGCCCGGGTGTCGAGCAGGTTCTTGATGCCCAAGCGCCAGGTCAGCGCGCCTTGCTGGCGCCAGCCCTGCACATAGCGCAGCCCCGTGTCGATGCGCGTCCAGGCCGGGATGCTGATGCTGTTGTCTTCCAGCACCATTCGGCGGCCTTCGTGCACCAATTGACCTTGCAAGGTCAGGCCTTGAAGCAAGGCCACCTTGTAGTCGGCAGTCAGTTTGACGGCGTACTCGGGCACATTGACGGGCTTTTTGCCGTTGATGGTGGGGTTGACGCTGCCTTCACGTTCCGCGTGCAAAAACATGGCGCTCGCGTTCAAATCCCACTGGCCCCAACGTGATTGCAGCTGGCCTTCCAAACCGGTGTGCACGGCTTGGCCGTCCATGGCGTAGGTGTTGCCGACCTGGGTGCTGATGCCGCCAGCCTGAGGGCGGTGGATCTGGAAGGTGTTGAGCGCCCAGCCCCATTCAGATTCCTGACCTTTCATGCCCACTTCAAACTGGCGGCTCTTCTGCGAAGGCAGGGTGTCGCCTTCGTTGATGTAAAGGCCTGGAACCGTATCTGGCGCATTCTTGGACTCTATGCCTTCGCCCCAGCTGGCATAGACCTGCCTTTGGCGCGCAAAGCTGTAACCCAGGGCGATCCACGGCGTGTTGAAGGTCTCGTCGGTCAAGGCCTCTGGCAGGCGCCGGTTGCTGAGCAGGGTGCTGCGCTTCAGTTGGGTGTGCCGCAGTCCCAGCCAGGCGTGCCATTGCTCGGACAAGGTCACGGCATCACTCACCGACAGTTCGGTGCTGGTGTTGCGGCGCACGTGCTGGGCTGAGTTGAGTGTGGGATTACGAGGGTAAGGGCCGAATTCTCCAGAAATGTCCCCGATGCCGATCGTGTTGAATGCGGCCATATTGAGGTCCGTGCGAGCCCCGCTGCGCAGTGCCTCAAAACTCAAGCCATGGGTGGTTTGGCCGAGCTTGACTTTACCTTTGAGCGCTATATCAACCGCTTGGGTGATGCGCCTTTCGGCTGCACTGTCATAGTCGTTGGCATCGAAGGTGCCATCGCTGCAAAACGAGGTGTACGAGCCTTCTACGATGCAACCATACGCAAACACCGTGCGGTCATCGCTGTACAACTTCTGGATGCCGTAAGTGGTGGTCAACCCCCAATCGGCGTTCAGTTGCGAGGTCCAACGCAGGGTGCCGGTGGTGCCCTCCATCAACACCGGCAGGGCCCAGGGCTGGTGGTTCAGGTTGATGTCGGGGTTGATGCTGCTGGCGGCGGGCAGGGTGCTGCCCAGCAGGCTGAAGCCCGGCACGCTGGCCTGCTGGCGTCGGCTGTGCTCAATTTCAAACTCAAGCAGGTTGCGGGTGTTCACGCGCCAGTCGGTGGCCAGGGCCAGCAAGTGGCGTTGGCCGTTGGCGTAGCGCTCGTTTGGGTCCAGGTGTTCGTAGGCCACATTCAGCCGCAGCCCAAAGGCCTGACCCACGCCAAACCGTTCAGACAGGTCCACCGCGCCCAGCACACTGCTGCCGCCAGTGAAGGCCAGCGTGGCAGAGCGAACATGGACGGTGGGCCGCTTGACCAAGTAGTTCACCAGCCCGCCGGGCGAGCTGACGCCAGCCTGCATGCCGCTGGTGCCCTTGAGCACCTCGATGCCGTCCTTGTTGTCCAGCGGGATGCTGGTCTCCGCGATGATGGGCAGGCCTTCGCGGCGGTAGTTGTAGGCGTTGTCGAGCGTGAAGCCGCGCACCGACAAGAAGTCCCAATAACCCACGGCGTTGTACGAGTCGCTGATGCTGGCGTCCAGGCTGGTCAGGTCGGCCAGTCGCTGCGCGCCGCGGTTCTTGAGCGCCGTGCTGGAATAGGTTTGCGCCTGCATGGGCAATTGCCAGGTGGGCGTGTCGCCAAAGCCGGTGATGCTGGCTTGGTTGAGTCGTGAACTGGTGGCATTGACGGTGACCGTGGGCAGGGCCTCGGCGGGCGTGTCGGCCTGGGCGTGGGCCGAGCCCACCATGGCGCAGACCAGCGAAGCGAGCAGGGTGAGGGCTGCGCCACAGGGGTGGCGCGCTTGATTTGTTTTTTGCAGCATGGAGGACAACAGAGAAAAGAACTAGGCCAGGCCCAGCCGCTGGTGCAGCAGGGTGCTGGTGGTGGTGTATTGCAGGTGTTGGGGCTGATCGGGCTTGAGCTGCGCGGCCGCGTGGTGAGCGGCCAGCGTGGCTTCGTGAAAGCCGCACAACAGCAGGCGCTTTTTGCCGGGGTAGGTGTTGATGTCGCCCACGGCGTAAATGCCATTGACCGAGCTTTGAAAACTGTCGGGCGACACGCTCACTTGCTTGCGGTCAAGCTGGAAGCCCCAATCGACCAAGGGGCCAAGCTTGGGGCTCAGGCCGAGCCGGATCAGCAGGTGGTCCAGGGGGAGGGCGTGGGTGGTGCCATCAGCACCGAGGACTTGCAGGGCCGTCACGCGCCCGTCTTGCAGGTCCGCGCCCGAGGGCAGGCCCAGGGCCAGCTTGACCAGGCCTTGGGCGATCCAGGCACGCACGCGGGCTTCCAGCTCGGGCTCGGCCTGGAATTGGTCTCGGCGGTGCAGCAGGGTCAGGCTGGCGGCCTGCGCAGGGGCGGGGCTGTTCATCAAGGTTGCCACGGTGGACAGGGCTTCTTCGCCACCGCCAGCGATGACCAGGTGCTGACCAACCCAGGGGGCAGCGGTCAGGGCTTCAGGCAAGTGATAGTGCACATTGGCGGCGCCATCCAGAGCTGCCACGTTCAAGGTGCGGGGCACGAAGGCACCAGCGCCCGCGGCCACGAACACGGCGCGGCAACGAAACTGCAGGCCTTGCCGGGTGGCGATCTCGAAGCCGCCGTCTGCCAATGGCTGGATGCTGGCGACCTGGTCGTTCAAATGCAGGTTGCTGATCTGGCCGGAAGCCGGGTCGCGGGGCAGAAACGGCCGGGCTTGCGTTAGCAGCAATTGCGCCAGTTCACGGCCGGTGCACACGGGCACGCCGGGCACGTCGTAAATGGGCTTGTCGGGGTACAGCGCCACGCATTGGCCGCCCGCTTCAGGCAGCGCGTCGATCACGTGGGTGTTCAGGCCCAGCAGGCCCAACTGGAAAGCCTGGAACAGGCCCACCGGGCCTGCGCCAATGACGATGGTGTCGGTGTCGATCACCGCCACGATCAGCGGATCAGCTGATCCAGCTTGTCGGCCTTGTCTTTCCAGTCATCGGCCTCCGGCAAGGGGGACTTGCGCTTGGTGATGCTGGGCCAGCCCTTGGCCAGGTCGGCATTGATCTTGATGAAATGCTGCTGGTTGCCAGGCACGTCTTCTTCGGGAACGATGGCGTTGACCGGGCATTCGGGGATGCACACGGCGCAATCGATGCATTCATCGGGATCGATGACGAGGAAGTTGGGGCCTTCGCGGAAGCAGTCCACCGGGCACACGTCCACGCAGTCGGTGTATTTGCACTTGATGCAGGCTTCGGTGACGACGTGAGTCATGACGATCTCTTGTAAGTTGAATTTCGGAAACGTTGGTCGGATTTTACGGGAGCGCGCCAGCGTCCCCGCAAATCGGCAAATGGGTCAGGGGTTCGTCGGGCAGGGCCGTGGCCCCTGCGCCCACGATGACCAGGGTCGGGCGGCCTGCGTGGGTGTCGCTGGCCTGTTCCAGCGAGCCCACAGTGTGAACGGTGTGGCGCATGTCGGGCCAACCAGCGCGAGAAACCACGCTGACGGCAGTCTCTGCGGGCCAACCGGCGTCCAGCAGGCCTTTTTGCAACGGGTCGAGCTGGCGGCCGGCCATGTAGAAAACTTCCGTGTCGGCGCGTTGGCCCGGGCCCATGCCACATTGCAGCTCGCCAGTGCGCGTCATGGCCGTGGTGAAGCTGACGCTGCGGCCCGTGCCACGGCGCGTCAAAGGGCGCTGCGTGGCAGCGGCGGCGGCCAGGGCCGAGGTCACGCCAGGTACCACCTCGCTGGGGATTGCTGCGGCGCGCAGGGCGTGGAGTTCTTCTTCCAGGCGGCCAAACAGGCTGGGGTCACCCCCTTTGAGGCGCACGACCAGGCCTTGATCGCCATGGGCAGCGCCCACGGCCAGGGCATGGTCCACCAGCAATCGGTTGATGCGCGTTTGGCCGTTGAAATCACTGCCCGGCTTGCCCGAGAAGCCGCGCTTGCCCACGTCCACCCACATGGCCTGGGGGGCCAGGTCTTGCAGGGCGGCATCGGCCAGGGCGTCGAACAGCACCACCTGGGCCTGGGCCAGCAGACGCGAGCCCCGCACGGTGATCAGGTCGGCTTCACCCGGCCCCGCGCCAATGAAGACGACGCGGGCGGCAGGGGGTTGCTGAACCAGTGACGATGTCATCGGTGTCAGGCGGCCTTGACCAGCAGCGCGCCGCTGGTGCGGTTGGTGGTGGGGTCGACCACGATCAGGGCGCCGCCAATGCGGTTGTCCAGGTAGGGCTCGATCGGAAGGGGCTGCTGCGTGTGGATCTGCACGCGGCCGATCTCGTTCACGGCCAGTTGCTCGGCAGCGTGGTCTTCCAGGGTGTGGATGTCCATGCGGCTGTCGATGGCGGTGATGCGGGCCTGCACCCAGCGGTTGCCGTGGCGAACCCAGTACTTGCGGCCAACGACGGCGGGCTCGGTGTCCAGCCAGGCCAAAGTGGCCGTGAACTGGTCAGCAGGCTTGATGGCGCCGGGTGTGGCGAGCCAGTCGCCGCGCGAGATGTCGACCTGGCGGTCGAGCACGATGCCGGCCGATTGGCCTGCTTCGCCACGGTCGACCACTTCGGCGTTGTAGCGCACCTCGGCCACCACGGCGGTTTCGCCGCTGGGGAAGGCCTGCACGCTGTCGCCAGCCTTGACCGAGCCGTGGGCAATGCGGCCCCAGAAGGTGCGCGGCTGGTGGCCGGTGCCTTCGCCTTCAATGCCATTGTCACGGGTCACGTACTGCACGGGTTGCAGCAGGGCGCCGTCGTGGCGCTCGTCGGTGGCGGGCAGGCATTCCAGCAACTGCAGCAGCGTCTGGCCGGTGTACCAGGGCCAGTTGGCGCTGGGGGTGGTCACGTTGTCGCCGCGCAGGGCCGACACGGGGATCACGCCTTTCACGGCGATGCCCGCCTGTTCAGCGAAGGCCAGCAGTGAAGCCTTGACGTTGTTGAAAGCGGTTTCGGTGTCTTGCTCGATGGCGTCCAGCTTGTTGATGGCGAACACGATGTTCGGCACGCGCAGCAGGTGGGCCAGCAGGCTGTGGCGGCGCGTCTGTGCCAGCAGGGGCACGGGCGAGGCCTTCCAGTCGATCTTGGTGATGTCCACCAGCACCACGGCAGCATCACTGCCTGCGGCGGCCGTCACCATGTTGCGCGTGTACTGCTCATGGCCGGGGGCGTCGGCGATGATGAACTTGCGCGTCTTGGTGGCGAAGTAGCGGTAGGCCACGTCGATGGTGATGCCTTGTTCGCGCTCGGCTTCCAGGCCATCGGTCAGCAGCGACAGGTCGATCGGGGCGCCAGCGGCACGCTTTTCCAGCGCATCGAGTTGGTCGGCCAGGATTGCGCGGCTGTCGAACAGCAGGCGGCCAATCAGGGTGCTCTTGCCATCGTCCACGCTGCCTGCGGTCAGGAAGCGCAGGGCCTGGTGTTCGACTTGTTCTTTGGCGTGGCAATCAATCACGGGGGTGCTCATTTAAAAATAACCTTCCTTCTTGCGGCGCTCCATCGAGGCCTCGGACGTGCGGTCGTCCATGCGGGTGGCGCCGCGCTCGCTCACGGTCACGTGCAGGGTCTCGGCCACGATGTCGGCGGGGTTCAGCGCATCGCTTTCGACCGGGCAGGTGCAGGTCATGTCGCCCACGGTGCGGAAACGCACGTCCACCGTTTCAACGGTTTCGCCTTCCAGCGTGGGCGTCACGTCGGTCAAGGGCACCAGCAGGCCCTTGCGGCGCATCACCTGGCGCGCATGCTTGAAGTAGATGTTGGGCAGGGGAATCTTCTCGCGCTCGATGTAGAGCCACACGTCCAGCTCCGTCCAGTTGCTGATCGGGAAGGCGCGGAAGTGCTCGCCCGGCTTGATGCGGGTGTTGAACAGGTTCCACAACTCGGGGCGCTGCTCTTTGGGCTGCCATTGGCCGAAGCTGTCGCGGTGGCTGAAGATGCGCTCTTTGGCGCGCGCCTTTTCTTCGTCACGACGGGCGCCGCCCATCAGGCAGTCAAAACGGCCTTCTTCAATCGCTTCGAGCAAGGTCACGGTTTGGTGGCCGTTGCGCGATTCCAGCGGGTAGGCCAGGCGCACGGTGCCCTTCTTGATGGACTCGTCCATGTGCGCCACGATCAGGCGTTCGCCCATTTCGGCAATGCGGCGGTCGCGGAACTCGATCACTTCGGGGAAGTTGTGGCCGGTGTCCACGTGCAGCAGCGGGAAGGGCAGCTTGCCCTCAAAGCCGCCGCCTTCCTTCTTCATCTTGAAGGCTTTTTCAGCCAGGTGCAGCACCACGCACGAGTCCTTGCCGCTGGAGAACAGCAAGGCAGGGCGCTCGAAGGTGGCGGCGACTTCGCGCAGGATGAAGATGGCTTCTTCTTCCAGCGCGTCGAGGTGGCGGTGGTCAACATCCGCCAGCAGTTGGTTCTCGTTCACGGGGGCGTTCATATCGTGGTCTTGGGTTCTTTGGATCAACTCAATTCGGGCGGATGAGGCTGGACACGAGGGGTGGGAGTTCTTCGGCCACGCTGTCTTCGTGGACGTGCAGGCCGCATTCCTTGGCTTTCTCGTCTTCCCACCACCAGCGGCCGGCGCGGAAGTCCTCGCCGACAGCGATGGCGCGAGTGCAGGGCGCGCAGCCGATGCTGGGCATGAACTCGTCGTGCAGCGGGTTGTAGGGCACCTTGTGTTGCGACACGTAGTGCCACACATCGCCCCAGGTCCAGTCGATCATGGGGTTGTACTTGGCGCGGCCCTTGTCGTCTTCTTCGCGGGCCAGCATGCCGCCCCGGTTGTTGGACTGTTCGCGGCGCAGGCCGGTGATCCAGGCTTCGCGGCTGGCCAGCATGCGGCTGAGCGGCTCCAGCTTGCGGATGCCGCAGCAGGCCTTGCGCAGGTCGATGCTCTCATACATGGCCTTCTCGCCGTTCTTGCGAACGAACTCGATGGCCACTTCTTGCACGGGCTGGTAAACCTCGACCTTCAAGTCATACGTGGACTCGATGGTGCCGATCATGGCCACCGTCTGCGGGTGCAGCATGCCGGTTTCCAGCGTGCCGATGGCGATGTCGATGTGGTGGCGCGCGATCAGGTCGGTGACGATCATGTCTTCGACCCCCAGGCTGGTGGCCTGGACGACCTTGCCCGGGTGCCCGGCCGCGGCGGCTTGGAGCAGCGCAACCGTGGCCGCGAGCTTGGCCTCGAAATCGGGGCTGGCCTTGGCGTACAGGGCGATGGCGGTCATCGTGCGAACACCGGCTTGGTTTGCTGGACGTCGCCCTGGTAGTGGCCACGCGCGGCGAAGAAGCCCAGCGCGCGCTCGGCGGCGGCGCGTTCCTGGTCAGCGCGCAGTACCACGGCGTCCACGCCCGAGCGTTGCAGCAGCGGCATCATGTCAACCAGCACTTCGCCGGTCGCGCGGATCTGGCCCTTGAAGCGGTAGCGCGAGCGCAGGATGTGGGCCTGGCTGTAAGCGCGGCCGTCCACCCACTTGGGGAACTGCAGCACCACCAGCGACAGCTTGTTCACATCGCACTCAAGCACTTCGACGTCGGCATCGTTGGGGAAGATCACGCCCACGGCCTTATCAAGCGGCCATTGCTCGCGCACGGCGTGCCATTGGCCCAGCGTCAGCAGGCTGTGGTCCACCTTGGGTGGGTGAGAGATGGGGCCGTCTTCGCCGTCGGCCGTGCGCCACTCGTCGTGGTGGGTGTCGATGAATTTCATGGTCAGGCTGCCTTCTTCGCGGTCGAGCGACGCACTGCGTTCGCGGCGTTCTTGAATGGGTCCAGGCCGATGCGGGTGACCGTGTCGATGAACTTCTCGTTGGCCGCGCGTTGGCCGCGGTAGGTCTCGATCACGGCTTCGATCACGTCGGTGACTTCGTCGGCAGCGAACGATGGGCCAATCACCTTGCCCACGGCGCTGACGGGCGCGTGACTGGAGCCATCCGAGCCGCCCAGGGTGATCTGGTACCACTCGCTGCCGTCCTTGTCCACGCCCAGGATGCCGATGTGGCCGCTGTGGTGGTGGCCGCAGGAGTTGATGCAACCGGAGATGTGCAGGTCGATGTCGCCGATGTCGTACAACTCATCGAGGTCTTGGTAACGCTCGATCAGGTCGTTGGCGATGGGAATGGAGCGGGCATTGGCCAGGGCGCAGAAATCACCACCGGGGCAGGCGATCATGTCGCTCAGCAGGCCGATGTTGGGCGAGGCGAAGCTGGCAGCTTTGGCCGCTTCCCACAAGGCGAACAGGTCTTCTTCGCGCACCCAGGGCAACAGCAGGTTCTGGTCGTGCGTGACGCGCAACTCGCCCTGGCTGAACTGGTCGCCCAGGCTTGCTGCCTTGTCCATTTGGTCGTCGGTGGCGTCGCCAGGGGCCTGGCCCACGCGCTTGAGCGACAAGGTCACGGCCTTGTAACCCTTGACCTTGTGGGCGTGCGTGTTGCGCTCCAGCCATTTGGTGAAGGCCACGGGCGCATCAGCGGGGGCGCCATTGCCAACGGCATCGTGCGCGACCACGCCAGCAGGCTGAACGAAGCTGGCCGACACGCGGTCTAGCTCGGCCTGGGGGATCAGGTGCGAAGAACCATCGACGTCACGCGTCAGGATCTGCTTGAACTCTTCTTCCACCTGGTCGAAAAACTTCTGGCCTTCGGCCTTGACCAGGATCTTGATGCGCGCCTTGTACATGTTGTCGCGGCGGCCATAGCGGTTGTAGACCCGCACGATGGCTTCGATGTAGATCAGGATCTGCTGCCAGGGGATGAACTCGCTGATGACGCTGCCGGTGATGGGCGTGCGGCCCATGCCACCGCCCACCAGCACTTTGAAGCCAACTTCGCCCGCGTCGTTGTGGCGCAGGTGCAGGCCGATGTCGTGCCAGTAGGTGGCCGCGCGGTCTTCCTTGGCGCCGTTGACGGCGATCTTGAACTTGCGCGGCAGGAAGGCGAACTCGGGGTGCAGCGTTGACCACTGGCGAATCACTTCGCAATAGGGGCGCGCGTCGATGATTTCATCAAAAGCCACACCCACCAGGGCGTCGCTGGTGATGTTGCGGATGCAGTTGCCGGACGTTTGAATGCCGTGCATGTTGACCTGTGCCAGCATGTCCATGACATCGGCGCTCTTGGTCAGGGGGATCCAGTTGTATTGCAGGTTCTGGCGCGTGGTGAAGTGCGCGTAGCTGCGGTCGTATTCGCGCGAGATCTTGGCCAGTTGGCGCAATTGCACGCTCGACAGCTCGCCGTAGGGCACGGCCACGCGCAGCATGGGCGCATGGCGTTGCACGTACCAGCCGTTTTGCAGGCGCAGTGGGCGGAACTCCTCGTCGGTCAACTTGCCCGCGAGATTGCGGTCCAGCTGGTCGCGGAACTGCGCCGCGCGTTGGCGGACGAACTGTTTGTCAAATTCGGTATATTGGTACATAGGGCGTCACTCGGTGAGAGCACGTATCAATGCGATCAACTAATCGCTTTATATATATTGTATGTGCTGACGATGGATATCACGGTTCCTACCAGCACCAGCATGGTTTTAGTGCTTAATTTGCGAGTCAGCACGGCGGCAAAAGGTGCGGCAAAAAGACCTCCGACCACCAGGCCTGCCACGGTGGGCCAAGGGCCGTCTTCAACCAGCACGGCAAACACCGTCGCGCTGGTGAAGGTCAGGAAAAACTCGGCCAGGTTGACCGACCCAATGGTGGTGCGCGGATCCTGACCTGTTCCGACCAGCGTGGTGGTGACGACCGGTCCCCAACCACCGCCGCCAACGGCGTCCACAAAACCGCCCAGCAGCCCTAATTTGGCCACATGCCTGGGCTCTTCGCGCTTTGTTTTGATGGTTTTAAATACCTTGCTGATGATATACAAGCCCATCAAAAACAAATAGACGGAGATGA
The DNA here is from genome assembly GCF_029946005.1 of Aquabacterium sp. Lineage (GTDB taxonomy): Bacteria > Pseudomonadota > Gammaproteobacteria > Burkholderiales > Burkholderiaceae_C > Aquabacterium. The sequence goes on along the minus strand of NZ_JAQSDR010000019.1, from coordinate 23,220 downwards.
ATGGCTTGATCGCAGATCCGTCAACTTTTGAGACAATGATTGCGCCTGTGATGGCCCCTACCATGCCGGGTATCAGTAGTCTCAGGAATAAATTTTTATTAACGTTTCCAAGTTTGACGTGCGATATGCCAGATATGCCCGTCGTAAATACTTCAGCGATGTGCACACTGGCACTGGCCACGGCAGGAGAGGCCCCGGACATGAGCAAGAAAGTCGTCGAAGTGATGCCGTAAGCCATGCCCAATGCGCCATCCACAGTCTGCGCCAACAGGCCCACCGCCACAGCTTTCCAAAATTCCTTGCCATTCAATGTTTCGAGGATCAAATCCAGCCCGCTGGCACTGTGATGGCCGTTGAAAAGTCGGGTGGACAGGTAGGCGAGTGTGGCGATCAGTAGAAACACGACCGCAAACACTGCAACCCGCAACACCGGGTGACTTGAGGGGTGCGAGACTTCATCCTCAACGGGCGGAAGCCCCAAGGCCTGATGCTCGGCATTAATCGTGTTGTCGGAGAGGTCTAAGTTTCGGATCTTCATGCACGATCGCCGGGCTGTGGGGTCATTCGTCAAGCAGATTCAGCGACACTGCCAGCAGTCAACCTAAGCCGCAGATGCAGGCCAACCCACATGGGCTTGGCAAATAATGTCTTGAAGCGGCGGATGCTATCAGCGCGCACATATAAATGAAAAGAACATATTTGGACTTTGCTTATGCCTATGTGGCATATGGAGCGGGTCGGATTGGCCCCGTTGCATTGGCGCTGCTGCTGACCGCGTGCTCTAGCAGCCCCCGACCCACTGAACCATTGCCCGGCGTGCCACCACCTGCGGTATCTGCGCTCAAACCTGTGCCGCGTCCTCCCCGGATCGGCTTGGCCTTGGGCGGTGGCGCGGCGCGTGGTTTTGCCCACATTGGCGTGCTGCAGGTGCTGCACGAGCAGGGCATCAAACCAGATCTCGTGGTGGGCACTTCGGCGGGCAGCGTGGTGGCGGCCATCTATGCCGCTGGCAAGACGCCGACCGATCTGGAGTCCATGGCGATGACGTTGGACGAGTCCACCATGACCGACTGGGTGTTTCCTGGCCGGTCCGTGATGAAGGGCGAGGCGCTGGCCAAGTTCGTGCGGGCATTCACCGGAGGGCGGCAGATCGAGCAGATGGCACTGCCGCTGGGCATCGTCGCCACGGATCTGAACAGCGGACAACCCATCCTGTTCCGCCGAGGCGATCCGGGCACGGCGGTGCGGGCGTCCAGCTCAGTGCCTGCAGTGTTCACGCCGGTTCGCATCGCTGGGCGCGAGTATGTGGACGGCGGGTTGGTTTCACCCATCCCCGTGAAGTACGCCCGTCAGATGGGCGCCGACCTGGTGATCGCGGTTGACATCTCGGCCATTCCGGAAGGGCAACCGACCAAAGGCGCGGTGGACATCCTGCTGCAAACCTTCAACATCATGGGCCACAGCATCAGCCAGTACGAGCTGCAGGATGCGGACGTGGTGATGCGGCCCAGGTTGGCCGGCATTGGCAGCGGCGATTTTGGCAATCGCCGCTTGTCGATCCTCGCCGGGCGGGAGGCTGCTTTGAGTGTGCTTCAGGCGCTCAAGGAAAAGATCGCGGCCAAAACCCGCTGATGATGACCCTCACTTGGTCATGTTGAAGGGCTGGCCCTTGACCTTGATGCCTGCCTTCAAGCCGCGCTTGCTGAACCAGCCGGTGTTCATTTCCAGCACGTAGCGCACCGGCTTGGTCGAGCAATGCGGGTTGAGCGTTTCGGGCTTCATCTCGTCCAGGTTGACGATGGTGCCGTCGTCGGAGATGAAAGCCACCGACAGGGGGATCAGGGTGTTTTTCATCCAAAAACATTGCTGACCAGCCTGCTCGAAGACGAAGATCATGCCGTCATTGGGCCCCATGCTGGTGCGGTGCATCAAACCAATTTCGTGCTGTTTCGGAGTCACGGCCACTTCAGCCTTGATGTTGTGGAAGCTGATGCCCAGCATCACGGTCGGCAGTTGCTGGGGCCCGTCCTGGGCCAAGGCAGGCATGCAAGTCAGCGCACTGGCCCAAAGGGCCATGGCCAGCCGCCGGGTCGTCGTTTTCATGTGGTCGCTCATCAAAATAGGGGTCCTTGTGGCATGCAGGATTCGCTGTCTCGGGCGGCTGTGATTATTGGCAAAAAAGCACTGGCTTGCGAGTTGCTTCTTTTTAACGTACTGGCCAAGGGGCTCGCGTAGAATTCTCAGGACACACTGCCGACATCCATGGCAGTGTTTTAACGGAAACGCCAAACGCGGAGACGACAATCATGTTCCAGCACATCAAGGTGCCCGAAGGTGGGCAAAAAATTTCGGTCAACCCGGACTTTTCGCTCAATGTTCCCCACAACCCCATCATTCCCTACATCGAGGGCGATGGCACGGGTCTCGACATCACGCCCGTGATGATCAAGGTCGTGGATGCGGCTGTTGAGAAATCGTATGGTGGGCAGCGCAAGATCCATTGGATGGAGATCTACGCTGGCGAGAAATCCACCCGGGTTTATGGCCCCGACGTGTGGCTGCCTGAAGAAACCCTGAAGGTCCTCAAGGACTTCGTGGTGTCCATCAAGGGCCCGCTGACCACGCCTGTGGGCGGTGGCATCCGTTCCTTGAATGTGGCCCTGCGCCAAGAGCTCGACCTGTACGTTTGCTTGCGTCCGGTCACTTACTTCAAGGGCGTGCCTTCGCCCGTGAAAGAGCCCGAAAAAATCGACATGGTGATCTTCCGCGAGAACTCGGAAGACATCTACGCCGGCATCGAATTCGAAGCCAAGAGCGACAAGGCCAAGAAGCTGATCGCTTTCCTGCAAACCGAATTCGGCGTCAAGAAGATCCGCTTCCCGGAAACTTCCGGCATCGGCATCAAGCCCGTGTCCATCGAAGGCACCGAGCGCCTGATGCGCAAGGCCCTGCAATACGCGATCGACAATGACAAGCCCAGCGTGACCATCGTGCACAAGGGCAACATCATGAAGTACACCGAAGGTGGCTTCCGTGACTGGGGCTACGCCTTGGCCCAACGCGAGTTCGGCGCCGAATTGATCGATGGCGGCCCTTGGGCCAAGTTCAAGAACCCCAAGACGGGCAAGGACATCATCGTCAAAGACGCGATCGCCGATGCCTTCCTGCAGCAGATCTTGTTGCGTCCTTCCGAGTACAGCGTGATCGCCACGTTGAACCTGAACGGCGACTACATCTCTGACGCTTTGGCAGCGCAAGTGGGCGGCATCGGCATCGCGCCGGGCGCCAACCTGTCGGACTCGGTGGCCATGTTCGAAGCCACGCACGGCACGGCACCCAAGTACGCAGGCAAGGACTACGTGAACCCCGGTTCCGAAATCCTGTCGGCCGAAATGATGCTGCGCCACATGGGCTGGTTCGAGGCGGCTGACCTGATCATCTCGTCGATGGAGAAATCCATCCTGAGCAAGAAGGTGACGTATGACTTTGCGCGCTTGCTGGATGGCGCGACGCAGGTGTCGTGCTCAGGGTTTGGTCAGGTGATGATCGACCACATGTGAACTAGCTTCACCGCGTCTCATGACGCCCCGTAAGCCCTTGATTTTCCTAGTGAAAGTCAGGGGCTTTTTGTTTCAGCTCGTCTCACGGCAGCCCACGAAATCCCGCCACTTTGGAGGGGATTCTGGAGGGTATTTGGGGGAGAAATCCTCCAAATTCCTCCATTTGGAGGGATGGCAAAACGACCTGCGGAAACATCATGAGAAGCTGCAACTACACCCTTTCCCCGACCCGAATCAACAACACCAAGGCCAAGCGCAAGCTCTTCAAGCTCAGCGACGGCGGTGGTCTGTTCATCGAAGTGAGCCCTGGCGGCGTGAAGACGTGGCGGTATCAGTACCGCTTTGGAGGCGCCCGCAAGGAGCTCACCATCGGCAAGTACCCGGAAGTGGGTGTCGCTGATGCACGCGATAGGCACTTTGAGTGTCGCGCCCAGCTGGAGCGCGGTGTTGATCCTGCCGAAACCAGAAAACGGGTGCAGGAAGAGCGCAAGCAAATTGCGCAGGAGAGCAAGAAGCCGGTGGACGACTTCGAGGCTTTTTCCAAGCGCTGGGTCAAAGAGCGACTGCTTACCAAGTCAGACACCTATCGTGCGCAGATCGAGTCTCGCTTGGAGCGCTTCGTCTGGCCGGAAATTGGAGGCAAATTGCTGAGTGCTGTCAGGCCTGCTGACGTGCTGGAGATCATCGAGGCCTTGCGTCCCACGCCGCAGACAGCCGAAGGTGTTCGCACCATCATTCAGCAGGTCTACAACTACGCCATTCAGAAACTGCTTGTGGAGGTCAACCCGGCTTTGCCTTTGCGGGGGGTGATTCAGGTGCCACCGGCTCATCATCATCGGCATCTGCATGAGACTGAACTTGGGGCTTTCTGGCGGGCTGTGGATCGCCAGGGTGCGCATTTCGTGACCATCGCATCGACCAAAATGCTGGTCTACAGCATGTGCCGCAAATCGGAGGTGCTGCGTTCGCGGTGGAGCGAGTTCGACCTGGACAAGGCGATTTGGGATCTGCCGCCGTCGCGAATGAAAATGAAGCAAGCCCACCGGGTCTATCTTTCACGCCAGGCCGTGGAGTTGCTGCGCCTCTTGGAGTCGTTTGGTCGGGAGCCGGATGCTTATGTGTTCCCGTCAGTGCTGCGCAGATCGGTGCCGCTTGGCGATGCCACGCTCAATCACTTCTTCAAACGGCTTGATTTTGGTGTGCCGGATTTTTCCCCGCACGGAACTCGCGGGACGGGTGCAACCTTGCTTCGCGAGCATGGCTTCGGGCGTGATGTGGTTGAGCTTTTGCTTGCGCACACAGAACGAAACAAGACGGCGGCAGCCTATCACCACCACGAGTTGGCTGACGAGCGTCGTCGTGCACTGCAATATCTGGCGGACCAGATCGATCGGCTGGCTATTCCCCCAACCTCTCCTGATGCGGCGTCCTGATCGCAAAGAGCTGAAGGGGTTGCTGGCATCCCAGAATGGCAATAACCTATTTGGCGCGAGGTGTTCACATGCGAAAACTAATCTTCGTTGGCTTCATCGCTTTGGGTGGCTTGGTGGGTTTGTTCTCAGCAGTGATGGATGGCTGGGGGCTGCGGGTGGTCATGATCTGTATCGGTGTGCTTTTTGGCACGGCCATCGGTGGGGCGCTGACCCGCATTGGCGGCGGAAGACGGAACTTGAAGCAGGAGCCGGATCCGATACCAGGGATGGGCGTGACGTCAGAGGATCTGGCCGCGAACTACTGGCGTGACAAAGGGCATCCACCGTTCATGAAGCCGCCAGAAAATGAGGTGAGCCCAACCATGAGCGGCAGGCATGATGACGTGGGCTGACTATTTTTTGAGAAGATCTTTCACAGCGCCAGTAGCTGTATCGATGGTCGCTTCAGCATCATTGATGACCTGCGCTCCAGACTGTTTGAGCAAGGAGTTTTTCGAGACCAGTGTCCCGTCGTCCGTCTTGATGATTTCGCTCTTGTCGTCAAAGTCGGTTTGACCGGCCTTTGCGCTTGCGCGTATTGCGGTGCCTCGGGCTTGAACCTCCCGTCTTGTTTCTGATGGTTCCGTGGCCTGGGTTGGTTCGCCCTTGCGTAACGACCGTCCGAAACGAGAAACCTGTCCGTCATTGCCCCGGTGGCGATCTTCGATGGTGGGACTCAAGACGTTGTCATCTTTATCCTGGCTGTATCGGTGTTGGATGTCTTTAAACGAGGCGGGCAAGGCGGTGCCATCGGAGAACACGCGATTGGGCTTGAGGGACTGTCTGGCCAGTTCGGCAGCCATCAGTGTGTGTGCTGCGCTGCTGTCACCACCATATTGTTCGGCATAGCGCGTGAACATCGCCAGGTTGTGAGGATCTTGAGCGATGTCGATGGAGATGGTTTCGCCTCTTTCGTAGGCGCTGGTCATGCGTTCAGATAAAGCGGTACGTTCAGCAAGGCTCGCCTCGGCGCGTTCGGACCGTGTCGCTGCGGTCGTGAGCCGGGACGCGATGTCGCGGGCCTCTCGGGAGTCGTTGCTGATGGTGTTGATGAAGCTCGAATCTCGGGACACGCGGTCACCGAATTGCTTGAAGTCGGCGATTTGCTCGCTGGTCAAACTGCTCAGCACCTTGCGTTCATCGGCGGATAGGCCTGACAGGTAGCTCTTGTCAGCACTGGCATTGGCCTTTGCGCCAGCGAAGCGGCCATCAACGCCCACATGTCCAGAGGCGCCAAATGCGATACGTGCAACCTGAGACTGTGAGAGCCCTGTGCTGTCGGCGATGCCCTTGGAGATCTGGTCCAGGCGATTGAGTGTTTCTCCAAATTGCTCGAAGCTGCTGGACGTGGATCCGCTGCTGCTGCGGCCAGAGCGAAGGCTGCTCAGTCCTCGTGTGAATGCTTCGGAGAGGGCTACGGATCGATCCGAACTGGCAGCCAAGGCTTCGCTGCGTGCCGCAGTGACCTGCCGACTCGCGTCGGACACATCCTGTTCAGACACCCGCATCGACACAACCCGTGCGTATCAGGGCGACACGGCAGCCTGAGCCATGCCTATTTCATTGCGAGGCGACCGGCGGATAGGCAACGCCTGGTGCAGTTCAGCGAAGTGGTTCAGCCCACCCCATTGCGCCGCATCACCAATCACGTACAGGCGACGCTTGGCCCGCGTGATGGCGACGTTCAGCAGGTTGGGCTTGCCCGAGGCCCAGGCCCGGGCGCCCGATCCGGCTTGCCCCGGCGCCGTGCCCAGCACCAGGAAGACAATCTCAGCCTCCTTGCCCTGGAAGGTGTGCACGGTGCCGCAGTCAACCCCTTTGATGCCTGAGTCCTTGATCCGCGAGTCGCAGGCACCTTTGACCTTGCGAAACGGCGAGATCACGAAGATCTTCGCTGCTTTGGCCGTGCCACCTGGTTTGTCTGCAGGGGTGAAGGCCGGTTGCCCTTGAAGCGCACGCAGGCAGTCCTCCAGCACATCAAGCTCATCCTGAACCACCGGGTGCTGGCTGCGGGTGGCCTGCACATTGAGCCAGGCACTCTCGCCCAGCACGCATGAAAACGCTCCCTTCTTTGGGTGCCCCTGCTCATCCACCCGTCCATGAACCATCTGCCCGGCATAGGCGATGCGGTTGGCGATGGTGAACATCGGGTCGTCACAGCGCCGGTGGGTGCGAAGGGGCATGCCCGTCCACAGGCGTTGTGCGCTGCTGTCGTCTGCTGCGCTGGCGCCGACCGAAGCTGCCACCCACGAGCCATGTCGTGTGAAGCGGTCTGCAAGTGTCTGCACGGGCTCGTCCTTGGGTGACCACAGCGCGGGCACGCCATGGCGCTGGCGCAGTTCTTCCACCAGGCCCAGCGGCACGGTGAACACTGGCTCGATCTGCAGCGGGTCGCCCACCAGGACCGCACGCTGGCTGCGCCAGAGGGCCCCAGCTGCGGATTGAGGCGTGGCCTGGCCCGCCTCGTCGATCAGCAGCCAGCCCAGGCTGTCCTGCCCCATGCCCATGAACAGGCGGTCAAAGGAGGCCAGGGTGGTCGAGACGACCGGCACGATGAAGAAAAATGCATCCCACAGCAAGGGGCGTTGTTCCAGCGGCAACTGCTCTTTCAGGGCACCGGTCAGCATGCCATCGACGGCTTTGAGGTTGCCGATGAACTTGCCTGCGTTGGCCATCACGGTCAGGCGGTGCAATTCGATGGCCTGCAGGAAGATGCGCGCGCGCAAGGTGTCCAGCGCCGGGCTGACCGCGACCGAGGCGCGATGGCGCTCGCCAGGGGGTAAGGCCCAGAGTCGGGCATCCGGGAAGTGTTGGGCCCCGGTGTCGTGCCCCGCTTGCAAGGCGCGTTGGTGGCTGGCCAACTCACGCGCCACGGCTTGCTGTTCCAACACCAGGGTGTGGTGCTGTGCCTGCAGTTTGTCGAGCAGTGCCTGGGCCACCGCAGCTTCGCGTGCCAACTCTGCCAAGGCTTCGGCGGCTTGGGCCAGGGCCACGGTGGGTTCAGCCAAGGCCTGGCGCTGGGTGCGCATGCGGGCGCTCTCGCGTCCGAACAAGGCGCAGAGCTTGTCCCACAGGTTGGGCAAGCCGTGCGAGCGAAGCTGCATCAGTGTGGCTTGCCGGGACTCGACCAGCGCGCGCTGGATGGACAGCTTGTCGCGGCGATTGACCAAGTCCTGGCTGGCAAGGTCGATGCGGCCTGACAGCGAGTGCACGGCGGCGCGCTGCGCATCGAGCCGGTCGCGACAATCATCAATGCGCAGGGCTGCCTTCTCGGCCAGGAGCAGGACGGCGCGACGCGCCTCGAATTCATCCAGCAGGCCCAGGAACACCTTCCTGGCGGCGTGCCATTCAGCCTGGTAGCGGGGGTAGTCCTTGTCCGCTGCCTCCAGCAATTGCTTCATGGACGGGGGCAACGCCTGCGCTGGCAGGCTGGGGGCGCTACTGTTACCAGCTGCGTCGGGATCAACGCCATCGGCCTGGGCCGCGTCGGAAAGGCCCTTCTCAGCACGACGGGGCCCGGTGTAGTCTGCCCTGAAGAAGCCCTTGGCGAACGAGCGGCGGTTGCCCGCGTTGCCCAGTGCGGCGGCCACCAGCCCCCAGCAGTCGATGGGCTGCTTGTCGTCGTCCACCACCTTTTGTGCGGCAAAGACCTCGCGAATCACTTTGTCGAAATAAGCTACCGGGCCGAACTCCTCGGCCACCTTCTGGCGTGCAGGCAATTCCTGCGTGATGTTTTTGACCGCGTTGTTGTTAGTGCTGGTCACGACGATGGAGGTGCCCCCGACCACCTTGGTCTTGAGCGGGAAGAAGTTCTTGCCTGCCACCTTCACGCTGTCGTCAAACAGATCGGCCGGGCGGTTGAGCGCTGCGATCTTGCGTGCCCGCTCCGTGACCACCTCGGCGATCACGTCGCACAGCAGGGTGGTTTTGCCGGTGCCCGGTGGGCCATTGACCCCCAGGGTGCCGCCTTCGCGCCCCAAGGCGTGAAGCACCTGCGCCACAGCCGCTTGCTGCGCGAGTGCCAGCGGTGCTTTGGCAGGGGCGGGCCAACGTGCGCTGGGCAGGCGCGCCACGCTGACCAGCTCACCCATGGCCGCGTGATGTTCCAGGATGTCGATGCGCTGGCTGTCTTCAAGCGGCGCGCCGAGGTAGCAGCCCAGCGCCTTGCCAAAGGGCTTGTTCTTGCGAGCTTGCGTGATCAGACGATCCAGGTCGTCCAGGTAGAACGAGTTCAGGTAGTCGGTGGCCGCATCGAGGTTGGCATCCAGGTAGCGCCGCTTGACGCGCGTGACCCGCACGACCACACGCCAGGCCATGTCCGGCGCATCGGCACCCGCTCCGAGCAGCTTGAGCACGGTGGCCACCTCTTCATCCAGGTCGGCCCAGGTCAAGGGGCCTGGCGGGGCATGGTTGGCGCTGGTTTCCCCGTCGGCGATGGTCTTGGTGTCGGGGCTGGGTTTGGGCGCATGGTCGGCTGAGACCTGCGACATCCGGTGGCGCCGCTGCCCGAACTCGTCACGGGCACGCATCAGCCGGGCATTGATGTTGTCCAGGGATTGCGAATGCCACAGTGCATCGACGCCATGGGCAAAGCTGGCGGGCAGGTAGCTGTCCAACTTGGGGACACCATGCTCGTTGGCGACGAAGGCGGCGAGCCAGCCGTTGCCGGGGGCGCGTTGCTGCCGCTCGCGCTCACTCAGGTCCTGGTCAGGGAACACCGCTTGCAGCATCAGGCGCGAGAGGTCTTCGGTGTCAGCCACCCCGACATAGACCACGTGGATGTAGCCGTGAGCCTCGGTGGGTCTGAACTCAGCGCTCTGCCATGGCAGCAGGCTGCCGCGCTTGGGCGTGGCGATCTTGACTTGGTCCGTGCCGTCCTTGGCCGACGGCGCGGTCGGGATGTTGAAAACTTCCAGGTCACGCCAGAAGCTGAGAACAGAAAGCGCAGTGGTGGCCGATGCGTTCAACGATGGACCTCGTCAGGATGTATCGGCGCGTACTTACTGCGTGTCCTGACCGACCAGGGGGGGTGAATGGCTTGGCAGAAATCAGCCAAGCCGCAGGAGCTGAAATGGTACCGCGCTTGCGCCAGCTGATCGAGGTCAACGCAGGTCTTTGGATCGATGGGGAAAGGGCTTCTGGCGGGTCTTCTCGAACCCGTGAGATCGGCTTTGTGCCAGCCGTTTGCGGACTTGAATCCAGCGTTCCAGATGAGATTCTGAATGCATGGACAGGCGCATCGCCTGGCCCTCAACCGCGCAGGAGCCCTCATGAAATTCACCAAAGCAGAAATCGATGCCGTGATCGTGGCATCTCCCCGCACCACGGTGCCCTTGAACAAGCTGGTGTTGTCGGTGGACTACCAGGTGCGCCCGGGCGGCAGCACTTCAAAACTGAGCATCGCCGAGTTGGCCGCGTCCATCAAGGACAGTGGCGTGTTGCAAAACCTGATCGTCGTCAAAGGTGTGCAGGGCCAGTACGACGTGTGCGCCGGAGGGCGTCGCCTGGAATCATTGAACCTGCTGGCGAGCAGCGGTGAGATCCCGGACAACTACCCGGTGCCCGTGCTGATCGTGCCTGCCGACAAGGCGCTGCTGGCCAGCCTGGCCGAGAACATCTTCCATGTGCCCATGCACCCGGCGGACGAGTATGTGGCCTTTGCCAAATTGCTGGGTGCGGGCAAATCCGTAGAGGATGTGGCCGCAGCCTTTGGCGTCACGCCCCTGGTGGTCAAGCGCCGCATGAAGCTGGCCAGCGTGTCCCCCAAGCTGATGGCGCAGTTTCGTGAAGATGAGATCGGCCTGGATTGCCTGATGGCGCTGGCCCTGGTCGATGACCATGACAAGCAGGAGCAAGCCTGGGCGGGCCTGCAGCCATGGAACCGCCGCCCTGAATGCCTGCGCCAGTTGCTCACCCAGGACGAAGTCGAATCCGACCGTGACCCGGTGGCCAGGTACGTGACCCTCAAGGCCTACGAGAAGGCCGGTGGCGCCATGCGCCGCGACCTGTTCAGCGACGATGACAAGAAGGCCTACCTGCTGGATGTGCCCCTGTTGCATCAACTGGCGACGGACAAGCTGCGCAAGAAGGCCAGGCAGGTCGCCGCCGAGGGTTGGAAGTGGGTGGATGTGCAGGCGCGCTGGGTCCGTGACGACTACCTGAGCCATGGCGAGCTTCACAAGACCCGGCGAGCCCCCACCGAGCAGGAAGCCGCCAGCCTGGATGCGCTGCAAGCGAGGATGGCCGCTTTGCAGGAGCAGATGGATGCCTTGGACGAAGGCGATGAAGACCAAGCCGATGACCTGGACCGCGAGATCGCGGCATTGCAGGTGCAGTGCAAGGCCATCGAAGCCGACCTGAGCACATGGCCTGCCGATCTGATGAAGCAGGCGGGCTGCGTGGTGCATGTGGACCAGAACGGCGCGCCCACGGTGAAGCGCGGCCTGATCCGCCCCGATGACCGCAGCGACATGGCGCAAGCCGCACGCCAGGCAGGCGAGGGCGGTGCGCACGCTGGCGTGGTGTCGCTGCCATCGCCTAAGACCCGCCCGGTTCACTCTGACAAGCTGATGCGCCGCTTGAGCGCCCACCGGGTGGCCGCCGTGCAGGCCGAATTGATCGCCCGCCCTGATGTGGCGCTGGTGGCCATCACGGCCCAACTGGCGAAAAAGCTGTTCCTGAACCACGACTACCGCTATCACCAGCAGGACCAAGTCCTGGCCATCACGGCCACGGACAGCCAGTCTGATCTGCGAGCCGCCGCCGATGACATCGAAACCAGTCCGGCGTGGCTGCGGATGGATGCCGAGCGCCGGGCCTGGGCCGACAAGCTTCCGCAAGACATGGATGCCATGTTCCCTTGGCTGTTGGCGCAAGACCAGGCCACGGTGCTGCAACTGCTGGCCTTTGCCGTCGCCTCCACGGTCACGGGCATCCACGGCGTGGAGCCTGCGACCCAAAAGACGGACGCCCTGGCGCTGGCGCTTGGCCTGGACATGCGCCGTTGGTGGAAAGCCAGTGGCCCTTCATACCTGAACCACGTGTCCAAAGGTCGCCTCCTGGAGGTGGTGACCGAGGCAGTGGACATCAATGCCGCCGCGCCCCTGGCGGCACTCAAAAAGGATGCCGCCGTGGCTGCGGCCGAGCAGGCGATGGCCGGTGCGGCCTGGTTGCCGATGTGCTTGCGCACGGGTGCCTCATCGAAGCGGCCTGGCGATGGCGGTGGCACTGACCATAGCGCTGCTCTTGGAGAGACATCCGATGCTGATGCGGTGGGTGAACTGGCGGTGTGAACCTGGGCGTGTCGTGTAGCAGCCAATAAGGTGGCGCAGGGTCATGGCCTTGCGCCACCGCTGCCATGTGTTTCAGCCCTGCCAGCCCTGTGGGTGGACAGCCTCGCCATCAGCATGACCGTCAAGGTCTGGTGGGGCTTTCATGGGGCGGGCGGCACCTAAATAAGCACCAGCCGCGCGAGGCCTGGCATGGCCAGCGAGGTGGGCCACGGCCTGCCGCGCCGCCCGATCAAGCTCGGGCGCCACTGCACCATCACTGCGAACAGGCGGCGGGCCACCAGCCAGTGCCTGATAGTGCCCGATCAGCACTTCGTGCCGCAGCCCGTGCGCGGTGATGCCCAACTCGCGAACCGTGATGCCGAACTTCGCCACCACGTAGTCAAAGCGCCTCAGGTTCCTGCGCAGGTCATGGGCTGGATCACCCATGTGCGCATCCCGGCTGCACACAACACCCTGCGCAAACTCAACCGCCAGAACCCTGCTTGGGCGGTCCAGCGGGATGTAGCGCACCCGCCCCCCTTTGCCCTTGACCCACGCATACCGATCCGCTTCCTGCTGATCGGGGGGCAGGCCTGTGTCCTCAAATGGCACGATGCTCCCGAACGGCCTGAACAGCACCGACTCCTTGCGCCGCAGCCCCATCGCGTGGATCAACCGCAGCGATGCACCCACATGGCGGTCGTGCTCGCACACCTGATTGATCAGGGCGTCGATGTCCACCCCTTGCGCCGACCAACTCTTGTCCCGGCTGGCGTATTCATGCCGCTGGTATTCATCCAGGCTCAAGCCATAGTGGCCTGGCGCCCGCACGAAGCCATGCTTGCCCATCCACATGGCCAGCCCGCGCAGAAAACTCAGGTAGGTCTGGATCGTGGCCGGTGCCAGGTGCTCCTGTTGCCAGACCCGCACCATGGCCTGGATGTGCTTTTGCCCCAGGTTGCGCGGGTCGGGCACTGTCTTGAATCCCGCTTTCATCTTCAAGTCCCGAAAGAAGCGCCGCAAGAACTGGGCACGCTCCTGGCGCGTCTTGTGCGAGACGGTTTTGGCCATCGAGGTGTGCAAGGTGTTGAACAGCTCGATGAACACCTCCAACACCTTCAAGGGAGGTGTCTGGCCTGCGGGGTGGCGAGCCAGGATGTCCTGCGGCGTCTTGCCCACCCAGCTTTGCCGTCGCATGGGCTGATGCTGGCTTGATCGCCCGGGGCTGGAGGGTTCCTGAATCCGGCGCCTGGAGGGTCGAGGGGTGGATGGCTCAGACATGATGTGAATCCCATGGTCATGGGCCCGCTGCCCGAACAGCGGGTCGGGGTTGTACGAAGGTGCGCACGGGCGGTGTGCGTGGCGGTGGAATCCCATGGAAATCGCCGATGGGGCGGATTCCGTCGCCCCATCGGCGCGTGGTCAAAGATTCAGCGCGCCACCCGACCACGACAGGTGCTGCGCCTACCCAAAGGTTTGCCGGTCGGTGTGCCTGCTGTGATGCCTGGACACCGGCCCGCTCGGTCTGTCTTAAAAACGAAATGGTTGATCCGGCCCACCTGTGCATTTCTGCAGCCATGGGGTTGGTGATGCCAAGGTGCCTCAGGGGCATGGACGGCATCGGCGCAGAGGTCAGGCCTCTTGCGTCTGTGGTGGATCAGTTCTGGATTCGGAGCGCCATCCACTCGCATGGGTCCACCCCTGACCGAAAGTCCAGGGCGGTGCCGAGTTCATGAGCGAGGTCGCACGGGGAGCCTAAAAAGGCCAACACAACCGTGCGGTGCGCCGTGGCGCGTGCTCAAGGGAGGGCGGGAACAGCGGTGCGGCATCGGGTGCCGACTGCGTGCTCGAAGACCATGGCGCGTTTCAGGAACGCCCAGCGCGAACGCTGGCCAGGCCACTGGTGCATGCACTGCGAAACAATCCTCACGGCCACCACCTCAAGGGGCGATGGCAGATCCGGCTCAAAAGGCCGGAGCTTGAAGGGCAGGTAACGACTGCGACGCCTTTTGCTCCATCAGGAGCAGGGCCAGGACGGCCCTCGGGAGTGTGTAGTTGACGCCCATGGCGCAACCAGGTCAAGGCAGGCCGCCGCAATCGCCCTGGATCGTGGGGCCATGCGGGTGGCGAATGTGGGTGTCGGGACGCGTCCTTGAGCCGTGCTTATTTACCGATAGGACCGCAGAGCCAGGTGGCATGCGGGCTTGACACTAGATTGGCTTGCCTCTGGTTCCCATCCGGTCGATTGCAAAAGCGAATGTGAGGGCGGCGGTGAGGGCAGGGCGGCGTGGTGTCAGGGGTTGACGGGTGTCATTCGAATGAGAACGTGGTGACACACGCAAGGCCCCAAACGCATCTCGGTGACCTCCAGCGCCAATTCAATGTCAGTGCAGCGCAAGTTGGCTGACAGCGTGTTGGTCTGATGACGAAATCGAGTCATTTGAGCGGAGATTTTGCGTGGCGAGATCGCATCGGCATGTCGATGCTGATCACCCCTGAAACCTTGTTTTGGAGTCTCATTATGGAATTGATCGTCAGAGCGGTGGATGTCGGATCGGGCAACACCAAGTTCGTCACGGCCGCAACGGGCACGGACATCCGCTGCGCCAGCTTCCAGTCCGTCGCCTACCCCAGCAGCGATGCGTTGCCAGCGAGCGAGCGCCGCCAAACGGTGTGCATCCCTGTTGGTCCTCTGTTCTACGAGGTCGGCCCTGATGTCGGCCTTGCAGCAGATACCTTCCGGGCCAGACAACTGCACGATGCCTACACAGAGTCGCCTGAGTACCTGGCACTGCTGCGTGGGGCGTTGAGCATGATGAAGCTGCGTCACATCGATCTGCTCGTCGTCGGCTTGCCTGTTTCACACTTTGCAGCCAAGAAGTCCGCACTTGAGAAGCTCATGGTGGGCAGTCACGATGTGGGCGGTGGACGAACGGTGACGGTCGGCAAGGCGCTCGCCGTGGCGCAGCCTCAGGGGGCGTTGGTTCACTACGCATCCGAGCACAAGAGAATGACCACCATCGGCAACGAGCAAAGCCTGATCATCGATCCGGGTTCGCGAACTTTCGACTGGATCGTGGCCCGGGGGATGCGCATGGTGCAAAAGCAAAGCCACTCCCTCAACCGAGGCATGTCAGATGTGTTTCGCTTGCTTGCCCGTGACATCACGAAGAGCATTGGCACGCCATACAACGACTACGACGTTATTGACCGGGCACTGCGTACCGGCAAGTCGCCGGTGATCTACCAGAAGGCCTACGACATGAGCCGCCATTTGCCCTTGGCCGAATCGGTGGCTGCGCAGGCGGTATCGACCATGAGGGAGTGGATCGAATCACCGCACAGCCTGCAGAACATCATCCTCGTTGGGGGCGGGGCGTTCCTGTTCCGAAAGGCGGTCAAGGCGGCGTTCCCACTGCACAAGATCCATGAAGTGAAGGAGCCGATGTTCGCCAATGTGCGGGGCTTTCAGCTCGCAGGGCAGAACTATGCGCGTACCGTGATGCAGGCCTCGCGCTCGGACCAGGGTGGGGCCGAGGCGGGATGTGCTGAATGAGCGCCGATGCCAAAGTGCCGGGTGAACCGATCCGCTTGGTGTTTGAGCTGACCCGGGCGGATCACCCCAGGCTTTACGATGATCTTATCCGATTTCCGAAGGGGACCAAGCGGATCAATCGCTTGAGGGTGCTTGCCTACGATGGTTTATTGGTTCAGGGCGGACAGTTCGTTACGGCATGGGCTTCTGGGTCGATCGGTCAGGGCCAGACCAGTGCCGATGACGCCAGCGGTGCCATGACGAATGACTTGTTCGTCCCGTCGTTGAGTGGCTGAAACGGGGGTGCGGCAGAAAACTTGGACTGGTTAAACAGCGATTCCTAGGCTTCTGCGATGTTCGATTCGGCTGCGGGCTCCAAGCGAGACTTTGATCCGTGCATCGTTGTACCACCGGATGTAGGCGTCCAAGTCAGCGATGAACTCGTCGATGGTCGTGTGCAGCCAGTCACGAGAGAAGAACATCTCGATCTTCAAGCGGCCGAAGAAGCCTTCGCATGCTGCGTTGTCGGGTGAGCACCCCTTAAGCGACATGGAGCGAGTCAGCTTGGTGTCGGCGATCCGCGATAGCCAGCCGGGCCAACGATAGTGTCCGCCACGGTCCGAATGCACCACGGGCCGAGAACCGCTGGCAGAGATCTTGTCGATGGCCGCGTCCAGCATCGTGTTGACCAGCTCGGCATTTTGTCGTGTACCGATCGACCAACTCACGACCATGCCATCAAAGCAATCGATCATCGGCGATAGGTAGATCTTCCCTGCCGGGATCTGGAATTCCGTGATGTCGGTGAGCCACTTCTCGTTCGGTGCACTGGCGTTGAAGTCACGGTTGAGTAGGTTGTCCGCCTCGTATGAAAACATGAACTACCTCCAGGTAGTCCAAGAAATCGTCCGCACCCCCTTGGCTCAATTTTCGGTCGGCGTCAACACCTGGCCAGCGAATCGAGCTTCTGCGGCGTCCTGCGCGAGCACGGGCAGCGTGATCACCGCGTTTGAGGCTTCAAGGATGGGCTGGGTTGACGAAGGCTAGCTTCCCCGTTTGATGAGATGCTGTGCAGCCCTGGGCCCGCAAAGATGCTGAATGCGCGTCAGCCCGTTCAGTCGTTTCTTTGCTGCTGCGGACTGTTGGAATCAGAACCGGATCAATCCTTTTGCCCTGATGCGTTCCTTGCCATGGAATTGCTCGTTGAGGTACAGGTTCATCGCTTCTTGCTTTTGTTGAGTGGAAAGATTCCCAGACGCTTGCAGGCGCTCCCATTCGTTACGGGCCGCAGTCACGCGTCGATCCCACGCTTCCCAGTCTGCATCCACCTGGGCCAATCGATCTGCCGCCTCCTCGCCATAGCGAGTCACGCGTTCGGTCCTTACGGCGCCAGGATCTCTGCCGGGACTTATCTGAGGTACCGGTTCGCCTGGATCGGGTGGAGGAGGGCGGCCAGATTCAAGTTGCGCGAGATGGTCGACGAAGTGCTGCTCATCGTTGCCGAAAAATGCCTCCGCCCACGCGATGCCGAGGATTCGGCGGCGCACGGCTTTCTGCTCTTCAAACAAAGGGGTCCAAGTACTGCGGTCACTTTGCGAGTACCGGCTGGTCCATTCGTAGTTGCGAACTAAGCAGTATTGGTCGAAAACACTCATGATCTGGCTGGCCAAAAGAGCGCCGTGAGCCCGCTGAGCCTCGTCGTTGACCAGACTCCGGATCTCCTTGGTGGTAGCCTGTCCCAGGCCAAGCAGGTAGTACTCGAAACGGCTGCGTAACCCATGACAGGGCTTGAGCGAAAGTGCGGGTGTAACGCACCACTCGCCTGCGGGCTCAGTTCCTTGAAGCGCCCCGTTGAGCAACAGGCGCTTCCTCACTTGATCCGGATTTTGAATAAGCTCCTCGGACTCAGCTGCTGGTGATGGGCTGGTACGGTCAGCTGTCGTCAAGCTCCAGCCATGGCTGGATGAGGCTTGTCCTTGGGCTCGTGCCGATTCATCAACATCGCTTCGATTGAGTAGCCCCATGCCACCGATGCCGGCCATTGCGACAAAGCATGCTGCTATCCATTTGCGTCTGACTTGCATTTATCGCTTCCACTATTGAGCGCATTGATAAGAGGTCGGCGTTGCCGCCGACCTCAACAACTTAGGGATGGAGCAGGTTCACAGGCCCTTGTTCTTCAGGCGGTTGACCATGCTCACGTAGTAGGCCTTTGGATCGGGCGCGCCCTTGCCAATGGTCCCCAGCACTTGGTTCACTTCATCCAGATGGTTCCAAGGAAGTGCCAGGTCAATCGCCTTGCCCCAGGTGGCTTCGCCTGGTGAGACCAAGCCATCGTTGGCTTGCGTGCCGTAGTACTTGCCGGTGTAGGCCAGCAGGGCGTCCGAGATATCCCAGCCGTTGGTTTTCACCACATTGCCAGCGTACGAGTAGAAATATTGGCCGTTGGCGGTTTCGCTGTTACGACCGGCGGGGTACTGAGCGTTGAAACGTGCAGAGTCTTCCGAGCTCAGAGCCTTCAGGGCGGTCTTGAGGTCGGCATTCTGATAGTCCTTGGCGCCAGTGAGCCAGCCAATCAATTGGAGGCCAGCCGTTGCGGCCTGGTCGAAGGCCCCGTCAGGGGTGGTGCCCTTGAGGATTTCATCGGCGACCTTGCTGCCGTAGTGAGTGCCAGACATGGTCGATACGCTCGCGATGTCGTCTCGCGTGGCGGCCGAGTAGCGAACGGTTGGACCGCCATGACTGTGGCCAATCAGGTTAAATTTCTTGATCTTGTTGTACCAGGGGCTGGCAGCCTTCCAGGCGTCGAGCTGCTTGTTCAGCTCCTCGCCGCGGTACTCGGTGGTCTGCGAAGGGTTAACCTGGGCGATGAACACCGTGGCACCTTCATCGCGCAATGCACCTGGAATCTGGTAGAAGTAGTTGATACCAACGATGTTATCGAACCCGATGAAGCCATGGACCAGTACAACGGGGTACTTGGTCTTGGCCGAAGTGCCCGCGTGAGCGGCGGGAACCGTGGCCACAGCGGCCGCCGCAATGGCGACGGCGGTGGCGGTACGGCGAATGGTCAGTGCAATCATGTTTGTTTCTCCTCAAACGCACAGCGACGTGCTGCCTAAATATTATTTAAACTGAATTCGCAAATGATCAAAGGGACAAACCCGCCCTTTGTCGGTGAACCACCGGTATGAATGATATGGTTTACGCTGATTGAATAACTTGGCCGGACACGAATCGGGTATATATCGGCCAAATTGATTTTTACTTGGACAGACGGGTGGAAAGCGCGTCGCACGGGATTTCAATGAAGTGGTTCTCAATGCTGATGCCGTCCATGCCCTACATTAATATGCTGGAGTTGGAAGAAGCAAGGCTCTCGCCATCCGTGGCCTAGCGTTTTTACCTCTATGTGGGAGACCCTGAGCTGCAGGTGTCTTGTCGGCAGGCCATCACTGTTCTGGGAAGACGCAACGTTTGATTGAAGATCCTGCACTTGGCCACCACTGTAGGCTGTGCAGAACACGGGTGTCCTTACGGATGCTGAACTTGGTCTTGAATAATCCCTGGTTGATGAATTGTTCTGCTCCTTTTAGGTTACGACACGTTCTTTGAAGTGAATTTCTGGCCATTAAG
This sequence comes from Aquabacterium sp., assembly GCF_029946005.1. Lineage (GTDB taxonomy): Bacteria > Pseudomonadota > Gammaproteobacteria > Burkholderiales > Burkholderiaceae_C > Aquabacterium. Next base: position 3,746 of record NZ_JAQSDR010000019.1, on the reverse strand, counting down.
AGCTGATCTCATTTCAATGCCTGCCGCATAACTCGAAGCTTGAGAGTTTCTTTCGGCGCCCTGTAATTTCAAGCAGTCGCACATTGCATCGTCATGGACGATGCCGCATGCCGGATTGCCTCTTCGCTTGGCGAATCAGGTGGTTCATCAGCCGTTAAATTATTACTTGACCAAGAAATGCCGACGCTGAGGTCCGGTTCGAATATAATTTTACTGATTAATTGTCAAGTCCCGGCTGGTTATAAACACGCTTCTTGAACAATTCAGGTTTTTTGGAGTGCCAGTGTTTCAGCGCCTGAACGGGTGAGAGGTGTTTGAGCGCCCGTTGCGGGATGAGATGGTTGTAGGTCTTCATGTAGCTCATGAGCGTCGCTTCCAACTCGGCTGCTGAGGAGAATCGAGTCTGACTTACGACCTCACTGATTCTGCCGTTGAAGCGCTCGACCATGCCGTTGGTCTGCGGGTGGCGTGGTGGGCACAGGCGGTGCTCAATGTTGAGTGCCTTACAACGTACGTCGAACTTGTGGCGCCCCGTTGGCTCACGCTTTTTGCTGGTGAAGCGGTCGGTGAACTGGCTGCCATTATCCGTGAGTAGCTTGATGATCTTCATGGGTGCTGTTTGTTCAAGGCGGTTCAAGAAGTCCACGCTGCTGTCCTCGCTTTGATCAGCGTAGATGTGTATGAACACCCAGCGCGTGGCGCGGTCGATCGCCACGAACAGGTAGCGCCTCTCGCTCTCGTCTGGCATCTGCGGCAGGTACTTGATGTCCATGTGCAAGAAGCCCGGCTCGTAGTCCTTGAAGGTTTTGAGGGGGCCTTGGCCTCTCCGGCGTCAGCAAGCGCCTTGGCTTGGAGCTCTCGCAGATTGCCCACACCGTGGCGGCGCAAGCATCGATCCAACCCGGCACGCGAGACTTCTGGATTGATGAACTCGCGCACCACCGCGACCAGGTCATCCAGCGGCAGCAGCGCCATGCACCGCAACTCCACTGCGATGGCCTCCTGCGCGGGCGTCAGCGTTGTGTTGAGCTTGTGCGGCCGGTGCGAGAGATATTCAGGGCTCTCGCGACCCTTCCATTTGCGCGCCGTCGCTTTGCTGATGTTGTAGCGTTCTGCCAGATCCACCAAGGTATCGGTCGAGTCCTTGATCTCTGCTCTGGTTCTCGGCGTGGTACGGGCTCGGGCGTGTATTTGGCTCATGTGGGCTGCTCTGCTTTAAAGGACTCAATCACGCCGCGCATTACATCCCTGGCTCGGAAGAGTGGCCAACTTCGACGGGGTATATGATCACTCGAGACTGGGCAATTAATCGCTATCTGCAATATCTAGAAGATCCACCTTCAAAAGGTAAGCGTCCGACCAAGGCCCATCTTGCCAGCGCATAACGGATCAGCTACAGCTTGATCTCATACAGGCGGTCCTGGGCTTCCTGCACATTGAAGGCGTTGGGATCAAAGGGGCGGCCGATCCATGCCGTCATGTCGTCATGCTCCGGATGCGCCGGGTCGGCGATGGCTTGCAAAAAGTCGGCGTAACCGGGCGTGCCACCCACATCCTCGGGTGGACACGCACCCGCGCCGGCCAGGCACATGGGGAACTGCAGCTTTAGTTCGGCAGGCATGGTGTCGACCCGCTCGACCTTGATCTTGTGGGCCCAGTCATCCCCGAAGTCGTACGTCCAGGTGAACGTGGTGCTGTAGCCGAGCGCTTTGGTCAGCGTCACCTTGGATTCATCGCCCATCGACTCATCCGGCCAATCTGGATTTGGCACGCCATATCTGCCTTCAGCGAACTCGAACTCATGCAGATGCCCACCGTCCCAGCCCATGACGCGCAGCAAGACCACATGCAGCTTGGGCAGGCGGATGCTTGCGGGTACCAACACGCGTCGCCAGACCTTGGGGAGCACGCCCTGCAGCTCGACCTTGAGTTGCAGTACTTTGACGTTTCTGGTGGATGACCCGACGAGCTTGAGCGAGGGCCTGTTCGATGAGGTGACCATGGCTCACATTGTGCCGATGGTCTGGGGGCTCATGCCGCCTGGCGTTGATCGGGCGTGGCCTGTTGCGGTGGACACAGCCGCCACGGCAGCAACTCATCGATGCGGTTGATGGGGTGATCGGCAATGCGTGCCAGCACCTGGTGCAAGTAGGCGTATGGATCGATCCCGTGCAGCTTGGCCGTGCCCAGCAGCGTGTAGACGATAGCGGCTCGCTCACCACCCGCATCCGATCCCAGATGCAGGTAGTTCTTGCGCCCGATGGCCACGCCGCGCAGTGATCGCTCAGCGATGTTGTTGTGTGCCTCCATGGGGCCATCGTCCACGAAGCGTGTGAGTGCTCGCCAGTGGCTCAGGCTGTAGCCGATGGCCATCGCCATCGGTGACTTGGCCGATAGCTGGGCCTGCGTCTCTGTGATCCGCGTACTTGCTCACCAGCACATGGGCCAGCAAGCCGGCGCCGGCCATGCCTCGATCGACCTGGCGGCTCGGTGCGCTGGCTTGCACAATGCTGTCGCACGCCGGGCAGGCCAGGCGCGAACGCACATGGCGAATGACCTTGAACTGACCGGGCAGGTAGTCGAGCACTTCGCTGACGTCCTGGCCGATGGGGCGCAGCGCGTCCAGGCAGGCACCACAAGCACGATCTCGCGAGGCAGGTGTGCTGGCAAATCACGCAGGCCCGGGCGGCCCTTGCGTGAGCGCTTGCGGTCGCTGGCGCCAGCTTCAGGCTCGTCGTTGGCTGCTTAGGGCTCAACCGTTGTGGTGGGTGCCAGCAACTCCATCTGCACAGCCGCATCGAGCTGCTCGCTGCTGCGGCCGAAGTGCATGCGGCGCAGGTAGGCGATCTCGGTCTTGAGCTTGTCGATCAGCAGCTTGGCATGGGCCAACTCCTGGCGGCTGTCGCGCAACTGGCGGGACAGCTCGGAGTGGTCATGCGAGTGCGGATCGTGCGACATGACGATACTGTGCCCAAGGCACGGCGATCACGCCACGGGAGATGCGATGTCAACCAGACTCAGGCAGCACGTTCTGGTCGCCAGGTGCGCTCGGGCATGCGCCAGTCGATGCCTTCGAGCAGCATCGACAACTGCGCGGGCTCAGGCTGACCTTGCCGCCATCTGCCTGCGGCCATACGAAGCGCCCCTTCTCCAGGCGCTTGCTCAGCAGGCACAGCCCTTGGCCATCCCACCACAGCAGCTTGATGATGTCACCGCGCCGACCACGGAAGACGAACACATGGCCGCCGAATGGATCTTGCAGCAAGACTTCTTGCGCCACGGCGGCCAGGCCATCGAAGCCCTTTCGCATGTCGGTGTGGCCAGCAGCCAGCCAGACGCGGGTGACGCGCTGCGCCTCAGCGCGGTCCCCGTTGTTGATTTCATGCTGCTGGACCCATCCCAGCAGCGTCTGTGGCACGCAGCCAATCTTGGGCGCAATCGATTCGACTGCGCCCCACAGCGAGGGGTACTCCCCACGATGCTCTTGCACCATGCGCACAGCGCGCTCGCGGACTTCAGGTGAGAACTTGTTTGACTTCTTCATGGCTCCATCTTCTCAAAGGTTGGAGCCTCCTCAAAAACCGGGGCGATTCAGCATGCATTGCGCCGCCGTGGTCAGCATGGACGGATGACCTGGGCCCGGTTGCGGCGCTACGTCACACGCTACCTTCCACTCGTTCGGGTGCTTCATCGTAAGCGTCCAGCAAACACATGTTGACATCCCGTCAACAGCCTGGAATCAGGCG
>NZ_JAQSDR010000018.1 GCF_029946005.1 Aquabacterium sp. | reverse complement strand
TGGGGGATTAGCTCAGCTGGCTAGAGCGCCTGCCTTGCACGCAGGAGGTCAACGGTTCGACTCCGTTATTCTCCACTATCTGAAAGACTGATAGATAAAAGACCAATATATAAAAGGCGATTCAAGTCTTTGATGTTTAAGTCTATTATTTATTATCTGAAAGAAACCGTTCATTGACATATTGGGATAAGAAAATATTTAAAAAGTAGAAAGACACAGTTTTGTTCGCTTGCGAACAAAACAAATAGTACAATAAGCAAAATAAGGGCGTATGGGGGATGCCTAGGCTCTCAGAGGCGATGAAAGGCGTGATAAGCTGCGAAAAGCGCCGGGGATCGGCACACACGAATTGATCCGGCGATACCTGAATGGGGCAACCCAATACATTGAAGATGTATTACTCCGATAGGAGGGCAAACCCGCTGAACTGAAACATCTAAGTAGGCGGAGGAGAAGAAAACAAAAGTGATTCCGTAAGTAGTGGCGAGCGAACGCGGATTAGCCCAAACCAATGTTGTTACGGCAAGATTGGGGTTGTAGGACCACGACATTTTATGCAAACTGAACCGGAAGGACCTGGAAAGGTCCGCCAAAGAGGGTGATAGCCCCGTATGGGTAAGGGATGTAATAGATAGTGGTATCCTGAGTAGGGCGGGGCACGTGAAACCCTGTCTGAATCTGGCGGGACCATCCGCTAAGGCTAAATACTCCTGAGAGACCGATAGTGAACCAGTACCGTGAGGGAAAGGTGAAAAGAACCGTGAATAACGGAGTGAAATAGATCCTGAAACCATACGCCTACAAGCGGTCGGAGCCCTTTCGTGGGGTGACGGCGTGCCTTTTGCATAATGAGCCTACGAGTTAACGTTGCTGGCAAGGATAAGTGGTTAAGCCACGGATCCGTAGCGAAAGCGAGTCTGAATAGGGCGCTTTAGTCAGTAGTGTTAGACGCGAAACCGTGTGATCTACCCATGGGCAGGATGAAGCGCTGGTAACACAGTGTGGAGGTCCGAACCGGTTGACGTTGAAAAGTCTTCGGATGACCTGTGGGTAGGGGTGAAAGGCCAATCAAACTCGGAAATAGCTCGTACTCCCCGAAATGCATTTAGGTGCAGCGTCGGTTATAAGTTATATAGAGGTAGAGCTACTGATTGGATGCGGGGGCTTCACCGCCTACCAATTCCTGACAAACTCCGAATGCTATATAATGTTTACCGACAGTGAGGGCTTGGGTGCTAAGGTCCAAGTCCGAGAGGGAAAGAACCCAGACCATCAGCTAAGGTCCCCAAATATATGCTAAGTTGAAAGAACGAGGTCCGACTGCACAGACAGCTAGGATGTTGGCTTGGAAGCAGCCATTCATTTAAAGAGTGCGTAACAGCTCACTAGTCGAGCGGTCGGGCATGGATAATAATCGGGCATAAGCATATTACCGAAGCTATGGATGTATAGTAATATACGTGGTAGGGGAGCATTCTAACAGGGTTGAAGGTGTGTCGTAAGGCATGCTGGACTGGTTAGAAAAGAAAATGTAGGCATAAGTAACGATAATGCGGGCGAGAAACCCGCACACCGAAAGACTAAGGTTTCCTCAGCTATGCTAATCAGCTGAGGGTTAGTCGGGTCCTAAGGCGAACCCGAAAGGGACAGTCGATGGCCAACGGGTTAATATTCCCGTACTACTGATAACTGTGATGGGGTGACGGAGTGATGAAAGCGCCGCGAACTGACGGAATAGTTCGTTGAAGTACCTACCTATAAGCTGCGCAGGCAAATCCACGCGGCTTGGGGAAATACGATAGTACTCGGAGTCTTCGGACAAAGAGATAGTGCGCCTAAGGGCTTCCAAGAAAAACCTCTAAACTTCAGGTTATTAGTACCCGTACCGCAAACCGACACAGGTAGTCGAGGAGAGAATCCTAAGGTGCTCGAGAGATTCATGGCTAAGGAATTAGGCAAAATAGACCCGTAACTTCGGGAGAAGGGTCGCCCACAGTAATGTGGGCCGCAGTGAAGAGGTCCAGGCGACTGTTTATCAAAAACACAGGGCTCTGCAAAATCGTAAGATGAAGTATAGGGCCTGACACCTGCCCGGTGCTGGAAGGTTAAGAGGAGATGTTATCTTCGGAGAAGCATTGAATTGAAGCCCCAGTAAACGGCGGCCGTAACTATAACGGTCCTAAGGTAGCGAAATTCCTTGTCGGGTAAGTTCCGACCTGCACGAATGGTGTAACGATCTGGACACTGTCTCAGCCATGAGCTCGGTGAAATTGTAGTAGCGGTGAAGATGCCGCTTACCCGCAGTGGGACGAAAAGACCCTGTGCACCTTTACTATAGCTTAGTATTGACTTTGGATAAGTGATGTGTAGGATAGGTGGGAGACTTCGATCCAGCGTCGCCAGGCGTTGGTTAGTCATTGTTGAAATACCACCCTTTGCTTATCTGAAGCCTAACCCCATTATGTGGGGGACATTGCTTGGTGGGTAGTTTGACTGGGGTGGTCGCCTCCAAAAGAGTAACGGAGGCTTCTAAAGGTTCCCTCAGTACGCTTGGTAACCGTGCGTAGAGTGCAATGGCATAAGGGAGCTTGACTGAGAGACATACAGGTCGATCAGGTACGAAAGTAGAGCATAGTGATCCGGTGGTTCCGCATGGAAGGGCCATCGCTCAAAGGATAAAAGGTACGCCGGGGATAACAGGCTGATCTCCCCCAAGAGCTCATATCGACGGGGGGGTTTGGCACCTCGATGTCGGCTCGTCACATCCTGGGGCTGGAGAAGGTCCCAAGGGTTGGGCTGTTCGCCCATTAAAGTGGCACGCGAGCTGGGTTCAGAACGTCGTGAGACAGTTCGGTCTCTATCTACTGCGGGCGCAAGAAATTTGAGTGGATCTGATTCTAGTACGAGAGGACCGAATTGGACCAACCGCTGGTGTATCTGTTGTTCCGCCAGGAGCATCGCAGAGTAGCTACGTTGGGAAGGGATAAGCGCTGAAAGCATATAAGCGCGAAACCCACCACAAGATGAGATTTCTTTTAAGGGTCGTGGAAGATGACCACGTTGATAGGCTATAGATGTAAAGGCAGTAATGTCATAGTCGAGTAGTACTAATAACCCGTAAGCTTATGTACGAATCCTCCGGGCCGCAAGGCCCGGGAGAACTTTCTTTCTTTTATAAACAATTTTTTCTTTATCCCAGTGTGTTAATAATATTAGTTTACAGTTAACGTTCACAGTTAACGGTCATCTGTAAACAAGTTGCCCAAAGCAACTAACGACTTAAGGTGGTTATTGCGGCGGGGCTCACCTCTTCCCATCCCGAACAGAGAAGTTAAGCCCGCCTGCGCAGATGGTACTGCAGTTTGTGGGAGAGTATGTCGTCGCCTTTCTTTTGAAAATCCTCATCAGTAATGATGGGGATTTTTTGTTTT
>NZ_JAQSDR010000017.1 GCF_029946005.1 Aquabacterium sp. | reverse complement strand
TCACCTGGGAAACCCAGCAGACCGACTACCCGCGCACGCGTCCCGACCTGCCCAACCATGAGCCGCGCGGCTGCGCACGGGGCGCCAGCTACTCCTGGTACTTGTACAGCGCCAACCGCGTCAAGCACCCGATGGTGCGCGGCGAGTTGCTCAGGCAATGGCGCGCAGCAAGGGCCATCGCGAAGACGCCGGTGGACGCCTGGGCCGCGCTGATGAGCAACGCGGACACCCGCCGCAGCTGGCAGAAGGAGCGAGGCCTGGGCGGCTTCGTGCGCGCCAGTTGGGACGAGGTCAACGAGATCATCGCCTCGGCCAACGTTTACACGATCAAGCAGCACGGGCCTGACCGGATCATTGGCTTCTCGCCGATCCCGGCCATGTCGATGATCAGCTACGCGGCGGGCACGCGCTACCTGAGCCTGATTGGCGGCGTGGCCATGAGCTTTTACGACTGGTACTGCGATCTGCCACCGGCCAGCCCACAGGTCTGGGGTGAGCAGACCGACGTGCCCGAATCGGCCGACTGGTACAACTCGACCTTCATCATTGCCTGGGGCTCCAACGTGCCCCAGACGCGCACCCCCGATGCCCACTTTTTCACCGAGGTGCGCTACAAGGGCGCCAAGACGGTGGCCGTCACGCCCGACTACGCCGAGATCTCGAAGCTGGCCGACATCTGGATGCACCCCAAGCAGGGCACCGATGCCGCCGTGGCCATGGCCATGGGCCATGTGATCCTGAAAGAGTTCTACTTCAACAAGCGCAGCGAGTACTTCGACCACTACGTGCGCCGCTACACCGACCTGCCCATGCTGGTCATGCTCAAGGAGCAGGACACGCCCGCGGGCAAGGCCATGGTGCCTGACCGCTACCTGCGCGCCAGCGACATGAGCGGCGAACTGGGCAGCGGCACCAACCCCGAATGGAAGACCCTGGCCTATGACGAGCAGGGCGCCATCGTGCAGCCGCATGGCTCGATCGGCTTCCGCTGGGGCGCGGATGGCCGCCCCGACCAGGGCAAGTGGAACCTGGAGAACAAGGAGGCCGTGGGCGACCGCGAGGTCAAGCTAAAGCTGTCAGTGCTGGAGGGCAACGACCAGGTCGGCATCCACAAGGTGGCCTTCCCGTATTTCGGCGGCATCGACACGCCCAGCTTCCCGTCCAACAAGCAAAGCGATGTGCTGTTGCGCAATGCGCCCATGCAGCGCATCACCATCCAGGACAAGGGCCAGGCCAAAGAGGTGTGGGTCGCCACCGTGTTCGACCTGCAAGTGGCCAGCTACGGCGTCAACCGTGGCCTGACCGATGCCCAGGGCAATCTGGTGGACGACGGTGCCCAGTCCTTCGATGACAACGTGCCCTACACCCCGGCCTGGCAGGAGCAGATCACCGGCGTGCCGCGCGCGCAGGTCATCACCGTGGCCACGCAGTTCGCCGACAACGCCGACAAGACCAAGGGCAAGTCCATGGTCATCATCGGCGCGGCCATGAACCACTGGTACCACTGTGACATGAACTACCGGGGCATCATCAACATGCTGATGATGTGCGGCTGCATTGGTCAATCCGGTGGCGGCTGGGCGCACTACGTGGGCCAGGAAAAGCTGCGCCCACAAACTGGCTGGACCCCACTGGCCTTCGCCCTGGATTGGTCGCGCCCGCCGCGCCAGCAAAATTCCACCAGCTTCTTCTACGCGCACACCGACCAGTGGCGCTACGAAAAACTGGGCGTGAGCGAGGTGCTGTCCCCGCTGGCCGACAAGGCCAAGTTCGGCGGCAGCATGATCGACTACAACGTGCGTGCCGAGCGCATGGGGTGGCTGCCTTCAGCGCCTCAGTTGCAGACGAATCCATTGCAAGTGGTCAAGGATGCCAACGCCAAGGGCCTGGATCCAAAGGACCATGTGGTGAGCGCCTTGAAGGACGGCTCGCTGAAGCTGTCTTGCGAAGATCCGGACAACCCCGCCAACTGGCCTCGCAACATGTTCGTGTGGCGCAGCAACTTGCTGGGCTCGTCGGGCAAGGGTCACGAGTACTTCCTCAAGCACCTGCTGGGCACCACTCATGGTGTGCAGGGCAAGGACCTGGGCGTGGACGACGCCAAGCCTGAAGAAGTCCAGTGGCATGCCAAGGGCCCCGAAGGCAAGCTGGACCTGCTGGTCACGCTGGACTTCCGCATGAGCACCACCTGTCTGTACTCGGACATCGTGCTGCCCACGGCCACCTGGTATGAGAAGAACGACCTCAACACCAGCGACATGCACCCCTTCATCCACCCGCTGTCCACGGCGGTGGACCCAGCCTGGGAGGCCAAGTCAGACTGGGAGATCTACAAGGGCTTTGCCAAGAAGTTCTCCGAGGTCTGCGTGGGGCACCTGGGGGTTGAAAAAGAAGTCGTGCTGACGCCGATCATGCACGACACGCCCGCCGAACTGGCGCAGCCCTTTGGCGTGCAGGACTGGAAGCGGGGCGAGATCGAACTGATCCCCGGCCGCACAGCCCCGCAGATCACGGTGGTCGAGCGCGACTACCCCAACACCTTCAAGCGCTTCACCTCGCTGGGCCCGCTGATGAACAAGCTGGGCAACGGCGGCAAGGGCATTGGCTGGAACACGCAAGACGAAGTGCAGCAGCTGGCGGAACTCAATGGCACCGTGCGCGAGGCCGGCGTGAGCCAGGGCATGCCGCGCATCGAGACCGACATCGATGCGGCTGAAGTGGTGCTGATGTTGGCCCCCGAAACCAATGGGCACGTCGCGGTCAAGGCCTGGGAGGCCTTGTCGAAGCAGACGGGTCGCGAGCACGCTCACCTGGCCATTCACCGTGAAGACGAAAAGATCCGCTTTCGCGACATCCAGGCGCAGCCGCGCAAGATCATTTCTTCGCCGACCTGGTCCGGGCTGGAAAGCGAGAAGGTGTCCTACAACGCGGGCTACACCAATGTGCATGAGCTGATCCCATGGCGCACCCTGACAGGACGCCAGCAGTTCTACATGGACCACCCGTGGATGCAGGCCTTCGGCGAAGGCTTTGTGGCCTACCGCCCGCCGGTAGACCTGAAGACGCTGGTGGACGTGCAGGACCTCAAGCCCAACGGCCACAAGGAGATCGCGCTCAACTTCATCACGCCGCACCAGAAGTGGGGCATTCACTCCACCTACACGGACAACCTGTTGATGCTCACGCTCAACCGGGGCGGCCCCGTGATTTGGCTGAGCGAGGATGACGCCAAGCGCGCGGGCATTGTCGACAACGACTGGGTGGAACTGTTCAACACCAATGGTGCGATCGCGGCTCGGGCGGTGGTGAGTCAGCGTGTCAAGCCAGGCATGGTGATGATGTACCACGCCCAGGAGAAGATCATCAACACCCCGGGCTCGGAGATCACGGGCACGCGCGGCGGCATCCACAACTCGGTGACCCGCATCGTGCTCAAGCCCACGCACATGATTG
>NZ_JAQSDR010000016.1 GCF_029946005.1 Aquabacterium sp. | reverse complement strand
CTGTCGGGAAGCAGTGTGTAATTCTAAGCTGCCTGTGCGGCAGTGAACCGGGACCTTTCTTAAGGACGGAAGGACATGGGTTTCTAAGCTGCCTGTGCGGCAGTGAACGCCATTAAAGCCGAACGCGACCGCCGCCACATTTCTAAGCTGCCTGTCCGGCAGTGAACGCTTGCCCTGTCACATAACCGGTGCCGCCATTTTTCTAAGCTGCCTGTCCGGCAGTGAACGCCCCCGGAGACTCAGCGAGCTGATCTGCAAATTTCTAAGCTGCCTGTCCGGCAGTGAACACCGTCGCAGAAATGTGTTGTGACGATCAGGATTTCTAAGCTGCCTGTCCGGCAGTGAACATTTTGCTCCCTTCCCAATCTGCACCCACTCATTTCTAAGCTGCCTGTCCGGCAGTGAATTCTTTGTGCGGGTACTTGATGAGGTTGAAATATTTCTAAGCTGCCTGTCCGGCAGTGAACGCACAAAAATCAGCGGCAGACGCAGCCAATGCTTTCTAAGCTGCCTGTCCGGCAGTGAACCCGCCATCATCTGCCCACCCTACTTACACCGATTTCTAAGCTGCCTGTCCGGCAGTGAACAATGACTGTCGCGAGTCCTGCTGTTATCACTTTTTCTAAGCTGCCTGTCCGGCAGTGAACATTGTGCCTTGCGCGGTGCTGGCCGGTTTGCGTTTCTAAGCTGCCTGTCCGGCAGTGAACTACCAGCATTTGATTCATTACGCCAGTTATCATTTCTAAGCTGCCTGTCCGGCAGTGAACGCCAAAAACGGCTACAGCCAACTGGAAACCTTTTTCTAAGCTGCCTGTCCGGCAGTGAACGTGCCGGTATGGGTGCCGGATTGTGTGCCGGTTTTCTAAGCTGCCTGTCCGGCAGTGAACATAATTGAGGTTATTTCAGTCACCGATACGCTTTTCTAAGCTGCCTGTCCGGCAGTGAACCCCGAATTGATAGACGTGGTAATGTCAGTCCATTTCTAAGCTGCCTGTCCGGCAGTGAACGGGTAAAGCTAAGTCTCCGACACTCGATTCTGTTTCTAAGCTGCCTGTCCGGCAGTGAACTTAACCTTGCTTGAAGAAGTGAGTTACCGTTGTTTCTAAGCTGCCTGTCCGGCAGTGAACATTGATATAGCATGCACCGCTCTTTGTTCTGTTTTCTAAGCTGCCTGTCCGGCAGTGAACAAATCCCTAGCACCATTAACCTCGCACACGCATTTCTAAGCTGCCTGTCCGGCAGTGAACCGCAAACTGCTTTTTTACATAAATCTTTATCCTTTCTAAGCTGCCTGTCCGGCAGTGAACACAGCATTCGATATGCAGCGTCATTTTCAATGTTTCTAAGCTGCCTGTCCGGCAGTGAACCACGTAATAAATTTCGAGTCGATATTTATAATTTTCTAAGCTGCCTGTCCGGCAGTGAACGACAACTCTGAAATGTTTTTCCGCTGCCAAGTTTTCTAAGCTGCCTGTCCGGCAGTGAACCAAGCCCCGCATAAAACGGTGTTGCCGGTGTCTTTCTAAGCTGCCTGTCCGGCAGTGAACCGTCGTAGTAAAAACCACCGGCGTGTTGGCGGTTTCTAAGCTGCCTGTCCGGCAGTGAACAGAATATTGCTCACGACCCGCTTCGGTATTAATTTCTAAGCTGCCTGTCCGGCAGTGAACAGGGAAGAGTGGTGTTGCTTATTGCTCTTGACTTTCTAAGCTGCCTGTCCGGCAGTGAACTAAATATTTTTTCATCAGCTTTATATTTGTGTTTTCTAAGCTGCCTGTCCGGCAGTGAACTATCATCTTTTGATTCCTTTATTTGTCCTGATTTTCTAAGCTGCCTGTCCGGCAGTGAACTCATTAAAAAATGGCTACTTCGATTCATCACGTTTCTAAGCTGCCTGTCCGGCAGTGAACAAAGCAAAGCATTACAATCTGGCAAAGGCTCATTTCTAAGCTGCCTGTCCGGCAGTGAACCCTAAAAACTTTTTATGGCTGTTTCGCGTTTTTTTCTAAGCTGCCTGTCCGGCAGTGAACACACTGTATTCTCATCAAAGTCCTATTTATTTTTTCTAAGCTGCCTGTCCGGCAGTGAACTATCATCTTTTGATTCCTTTATTTGTCCTTCTTTTCTAAGCTGCCTGTCCGGCAGTGAACTAATTGTGGCTTATATCATGGGTCATGTCGTTTTTCTAAGCTGCCTGTCCGGCAGTGAACCATATATTACAAAATTTGTGTTGCGCTTTATTTTTCTAAGCTGCCTGTCCGGCAGTGAACTTGCCAAAACCCCGGTACGCTTTACCACCACTTTTCTAAGCTGCCTGTCCGGCAGTGAACTCGTTTCCGCGCAAACAATAGATGAGTTGCTTTTTCTAAGCTGCCTGTCCGGCAGTGAACATTCTGTCCCGCTCTTTAAGCTGGCTTGCTGTTTTCTAAGCTGCCTGTCCGGCAGTGAACTCCCAGTCTGTGACCAGTCCAAGCTTTATCACTTTCTAAGCTGCCTGTCCGGCAGTGAACGCGCGTCTAATCGTTTGACTGTGAAGCTATCATTTCTAAGCTGCCTGTCCGGCAGTGAACTGTAACTCAAAGGGTACGACTGAATTTATAGATTTCTAAGCTGCCTGTCCGGCAGTGAACAATAAGTTTATCACGGCCTGGACATACAATTTTTTCTAAGCTGCCTGTCCGGCAGTGAACGCGCGTCTAATCGTTTGACTGTGAAGCTATCATTTCTAAGCTGCCTGTCCGGCAGTGAACCGACACCTTCATCAACTCAAATATATTAACGTTTTCTAAGCTGCCTGTCCGGCAGTGAACACTATTGCGCTATCTTGCCCTGGATATAATCTTTTCTAAGCTGCCTGTCCGGCAGTGAACGGAACGCCGACAATTGCTGGTGAAATGATAGCTTTCTAAGCTGCCTGTCCGGCAGTGAACGCCGCTTGCATGGACATTGATGAGCTTAACGATTTCTAAGCTGCCTGTCCGGCAGTGAACTCTGCCATTGCCGCTGTGTAGACTGCCTCGGTTTTCTAAGCTGCCTGTCCGGCAGTGAACTGCTCGCAATGACGACAATAATATTTGTAGCTTTTCTAAGCTGCCTGTCCGGCAGTGAACTAAGGGATACTCACATGGCCTAAAAGGTATACTTTCTAAGCTGCCTGTCCGGCAGTGAACTCTAAGCGATATTTGGAAAATACCCTGCTCGCTTTCTAAGCTGCCTGTCCGGCAGTGAACGATGCGGCTAAATTCAAGCAAAAAAAATCATTTTTCTAAGCTGCCTGTCCGGCAGTGAACTTGAAAATGGGAGTAGCACACAAGCCCCGAATTTTCTAAGCTGCCTGTCCGGCAGTGAACTTGCCACTGCTTAATATGATCTATGCGATTGATTTCTAAGCTGCCTGTCCGGCAGTGAACCGCAAAATTTAACTAACATAATGAAATTACATCAATAGCTTAGGCATATTTTTCTGTTTTTACCATCGAAAAACACGC
>NZ_JAQSDR010000015.1 GCF_029946005.1 Aquabacterium sp. | reverse complement strand
CCGATGATAGTGCGGGTTCCCGTGTGAAAGTAGGACATCGTCAGGCTATTAATGCTAAAAAAGCCCAACCTCACGGTTGGGCTTTTTGCTTTGTCGGAACCTCTGTTTCACCTTCGCTCCACGAGCACCGACTCCTTGCGCTATAGTGTTTTCATGTTCGATGTCTTGGTTTACCTTTACGAACACTACTGGCGGCCCGATGCCTGCCCCGAGTCGGACCTCTTGGCGCGCAAGCTCACTGCGGTGGGTTTTGAAGCTGATGAAATCCGTGAGGCACTGGCTTGGCTTGATGGTTTGAACACCCTGTCCTCTCACGAAGGACTGGATCAGTCCGAGGGCAGTACCCGGGTGTATTCAGCTTTGGAGTTGGAGCATTTGGGCGCTGAGGCTTTGGGCTTCCTGCAGTTCCTGGAGTCGGCTGGCGTGCTGTCCACGCGCTTGCGCGAAGTGGTCCTCGATCGGGCTCTGGTGATATCCGGTGGGCCGATGAGCCTTGAAGACCTCAAGATCGTGGTGCTGATGCTCTTTTGGAGCCGCGGCGAAGAGCCGGATGCCTTGATCCTGGATGAGTTGTTTGTGGAGGCGGAGGACCGTTTGATTCATTAACGCGTTGACATGCGTCATCATCCGCCGCGCGGATAAGCCAAGGGCCCTGACGGGGCCCTTTCTTTTTTCTCGGATGATGAGATTTTGCTCAAGTTGGCCCTTGGTTTGGCCGTAAACGAGGGCAATGAAGGACGTTGCTTGCATTCGCATGTTGTTGGCACGTCCCGGAGCATGGCGAAGGCGCGGCGATATGGAGCACAGGATGCGGACGGAACAGTGTTCAGCGGTAACTCGGCAATGGACCAGAAGCTGGGTCGTGATGGGCGGGCTGGTGGTGACCATGATGGGCATGTCGGGTTGTGATCAGTTGGGCATTGAAACCCCTGAGAAGGCCGCAGAGCGCCAGATGGCAGACGCGAAGGCCATTGGCAGCGCCTGCCGCCATGCCATGAGGGCGATTGAAGACTGCTACTTGCTCAATCCGAAAGCGGAGAAATCGTCGGTGTTCACGGGGTGGCGTGAGATGGACGAGTACATGCGCGAGAACAAGCTGGAGGGGATTGCCCCTGTGGTGCCCCGCCCCGCCCCGCCATCGGCGGCTTCCAAACCGTCCGCGCCTGCGGAGGGCGACGAAGAGGACGCCGATGAGCCTGAAGCCAAGGTCGGCAAAGGCAAACCGACCAAATCAAGCGACCACTGACGATCATTGGTGAAGGCCTTGCCGTGACAATGGCCGCATGAGTCGAGAAACAGCACCGTGGGGTTTGCTCCACGCATCCTTGTGGCGGCATGCCGAGTTCCGCCAAGGCGCGCGCGACATGGGGGCCGTCACCCCAGGGGTGTTGGCCTGGGGCTTGGTGACGGGGGTGGCAATGGTCAAGGCCGGCCTGCCCTTGCCGATTGCCTTGCTGATGAGCCTGACTGCTTTCGCTGCGAGTGCTCAGCTGGCCGCTTTGCCTTTGATGCTGGCTGGCGCACCCTTGTGGGTGGTCTGGGTGACCGCGCTGTGCGTGAACCTGCGCTTTGTTATTTTCAGTGCGCAGATGCGCCTGCACATGATGAGCTTGCCGCTGCGCTGGCGCCTGGTCGCCGGTTACCTGACCGCTGACATCACTTACGTGATGATGATGCAGCGCCATGGTGCATCGCCCCCTGCCGGTCCTGAGAATCCTGCGCCTTTGGCCTACTTTGCCGGCTTGGTCTCGGTGAACTGGGCTGCGTGGAATGTGGCTTCGCTGGTGGGCGTTTTGTTCGCGGGGACGATTCCCACGCAGTGGGGGCTGGGTTTCGCGGGGACCTTGGCCTTGGTGGGCCTGTTGGTGTCGCTGACGAATGACCGCGCCACCGCCCTCAGTGCGGGGATTGCGGGGACGGCCGCCGTGGCGGCGTTCAGCTTGCCGTTCAAGCTCAACATGATTGTGGCGGTGGCGTCTGCCGTGGCCTGTGGCCTGCTGTTGGATCAGTTGATGGCGACGCAGCGCAAGGCCGCAGCCTCTGACGTTTCTGGAGGGGCTTGAACATGGCGTTAGGGGTTGCTTCCATGAGCACGACGGAAATGGCGATCGCGGCCCTGGGCTTGGTGGCGATTTCGGCGTTCAGCCGGTCATTTTTCTTCTTGAGCGAGCAGCCTTGGCGTTTGCCCGCCTGGTTGGAGCGTGGTTTGCGTTACGCGCCTTTGGCGGCCTTGAGTGCCGTGGTGCTTCCGGAAGTGTTGCTCATTCAGGGCCATTGGCCTCATGACTGGCGTGATGCACGCTTTTTTGCCACGGCGGTGGCCGTGGCGTGGGCCTGGTGGCAAAAGGGCATGCTGGGCACCATTCTGAGTGGGATGGCGGTTTTGCTCGGACTCAAACTGGGGCTGGGCTGGTGAATTTGACGGATTCCGTGTAACGACCGGGTGAAATGAAACACCCTGGTTACGCACAGGGTGGGGCGAGGGGCATGCACACTCCCGGACTGACCCCAGGTTTCAGGAGTGCGAGGCTCTCTACAATCGGGCCCAGATTCCGTTTTGTCTTTCATCCCATTTCACCATCATGAACATCCTCCGATTTGAAGACCTCGTGGCCCAAGGCAAGGTGGCTGGCCAGCGCGTGTTCATCCGCGCCGATCTGAACGTGCCGCAAGACGATGTCGGCAACATCACCGAAGACACCCGCGTGCGGGCCTCGGTTCCCGCGATTGAACTGGCGCTGAAGGCGGGCGCGGCCGTGATGGTGACGTCGCACCTGGGGCGCCCGACGGAGGGCGAGTTCACGCTGGCGGATTCGCTGGCACCGGTGGCGAAGCGCCTGGGGGAGTTGCTGGGGCGTGAGGTCAAGCTGGTGTCCAACTGGGTGGACGGTGTGACCGTGGCGTATGGCGATGTGGTGCTGCTGGAGAATTGCCGTCTGAACAAGGGCGAGAAGAAGAACGACGAAGTGCTGGCGCGCAAGCTGGCCGCCTTGTGCGACATCTTTGTGAACGACGCCTTTGGCACGGCGCACCGGGCCGAGGGCACGACCTACGGCATCGCGCAGTACGCCAAGGTGGCCTGCGCCGGCCCGCTGTTGTCGGCCGAGATCGACGCGCTGAACAAGGCTTTGGCGGCACCCAAGCGGCCGCTGGTGGCCATCGTGGCGGGGTCGAAGGTGTCGAGCAAGCTGACGATTCTGGAGGCGCTGTCCACGAAGGTGGATGGCCTGATCGTGGGGGGCGGCATTGCCAACACCTTCATGCTGGCCGCCGGTTTGAACGTGGGCAAGTCACTGGTCGAGCGCGACCTGGTACCCGCCGCCACGGCGGTGATCTCGGCGATGAAAGCGAGGGGTGCCGAGGTGCCGATTCCTGAGGACGTGGTGGTGGCCGAGGGCGTGCCCAGCGGGAAGTTCGATTTTGGCGCGTTCCTGGCTGCTGCCAAGCCCGTGGTGAAGGCCGCCACCGATGTGACCGATGACGACATGATTCTCGACATCGGGCCCAAGACGGCGGACAAGCTGGCAGGGCAGTTGAAGTCGGCCGGTACGGTGGTGTGGAATGGCCCAGTGGGCGTGTTCGAGGTCGCGGCTTTCGAAAATGGCACCAGGACGATTGCCAAGGCGATTGCCGAGTCCAACGCCTTCAGCATTGCCGGCGGTGGCGATACCTTGGCGGCGATTGCCAAATACGGCATCGAGAAGGACGTGGGCTACATCTCGACAGGCGGTGGTGCCTTCCTGGAGGTGCTGGAGGGCAAGACCTTGCCAGCGTTCGAGATCTTGCAAAAGCGCGCAGCGGGCTGACCAGCCATGGTCAAGCGTGCGCTGCTGGTCCTGGCCATTGCCGGGGTGCTGGTCTGGTGGTACGAACGGGGGCAAGGTCCCGAGGTGGACGCGGGCAAGGCATCGGTGCCTCAGGCCGTTGCGGGCCTGGAGCCAACGCCACCGACGGCCAAGGGCGCCGTGGTGCGACCCGCCGGTGGCTGGGCACCGAAGGCTTGGTCGGTGCTAGGAGGCAAGCTGGTGCCGGGGCGTGCATTGCGCGAACGGTTTGACAGCTACCTGCCCTTGGGCAAGGGCGTGACCATGGTGGAGGTGCGCGCGACCTTGGAGCAAGACGCCCAGGCCGACCTGGGGCAGGCCAACAGCGTTCAGGTGCTGGCCATCTGGGACCGCTATGCGCGTCTGCAGAACCACGATTGGCAGCATCCCTTCAACGGCTCTGAGCCCAAGGGATGGCAGGCCACCTTGAACGAGCAGCACCGGGTGCGGCGTCAGTGGTTGGGGGCGGACTGGGCCGAGGCGTTTTTTGGAGAGGACGAGGCTGCCTTGCAACGGCGCATTGCCAACCTGGTGGCGAGCCCCCGACAGCCTGCGGCATCCAGTCTGGACGATGTGCTGTCGAAGGCCCCCGCGTCGGCGGGCGTGGTGGCTTCGGCAGCCTCAGGTGCACGCGGCGATTGGCGTGCGCGCGCGGGGAAGGCCGGGCAGGAGTGGGCCCATCTGATGCAGGATGCGTCGTTGGATGAGGGCCAGCGGCTGATCCGCATCCGCCTTTACCTGCAGCAAAATTTCAGCGGGCCGGAAGCTGCCCGGCTTGAGCGCGATTTGCAACTGCCCTGAAGGGGCGGCTCAACGTTGAGGTGGTGCCGTCAGGGCATCGCTGGCCGCGATCACGTCGCCGGTGCGTTTGAGGGTGTCGGCCCACACGGTGTAGCTGGGCAACATGCCCGAATCCCACGGGTGGAAGCCCGGTTTGTACCAGGCCAGGTAGGGTCGGATGATGTCGGCCATCATGCCGCCGGGGCCGTACAGCCACCACAGTCCCTTGGTCCACAGCTTGAGGCGCTGCGTGCGGCTGAAGCCGTCGACCTTGAGCATGTGGCGCATGATTTGGAACACGAACATCGGGAAGTTAATGCTGACCTGCAGCAGCGCGAGCACGCGCCGCAGGTAACCCACCCGGGCGACTTGTTGCATGACGTCGTAGGCGACGCCTTTGTGCTCGACTTCCTCGACGGCGTGCCAGACGTACATGGCGCGCACGCGTGGGTCGGCGTCCCGGAAGAGGTCGCCGCGCTCGAACCAGCCCTGGGCCATGATGGCCGTGAGGTGCTCGGAGGCGGCGGTGATGGCCAGGGTTTGCTGGCGTGACAGGCGTTGGCGGGTGACGTCGAACAGGAAGTGGCGCTGGTTGGCCAGGATGCGGTCGACCTTGATGCCTTGATCTGCCAGGCGCTGATTGAAGGCCGAATGCACCATGCTGTGCTGGGCCTCCTGCCGGGTGAAATCCTTGATGGCCTGCAGGTGTTCGGGGTCGGTGACCTGGTCGCGGAAATCGCGCACGCAGGTGATGAAGAAGCGCTCGCCCTCGGGGAAGAGGGTGGACATGGCGTCGAAAAAGCGCGTCTTGAACGGGTCGCCGCCGAACCAGTGGCGGGGGATGTCGCCGTCCTCCAGGCCGAAGTCGAGGTGCTCGCGCGGCACGATGGGCACGGCCTTGGTGGGGGTGGCCGAATGGGCGGGAGCGTCTGTGGTGCGCAGGACTGTCATACGGCCATATCGGCCACCCTCTGAGAAACTTGAGACTTTTCTGTGGTTCAGTCGTGGTCAGGCGGCTGCCGCGTGCAGCACTTCGCCAGCCAGGATCGCGTCACCGGTCTGGTTGAAGGTGTTGAGCCAGAGTTGGTAGCTGTCCATCTGGCCTTGCTGCCAGGGGTGGAAGCCGGGTTTGTAGTAGTGGATGTACTGGCTGAACATGGACGTGAACAGGCCGCCGGGTTTGTACAGCCACCACAGGCCTTGTGCCCAGAGTTTGGCGCGTTGCAGGCGGCTGAAGCCATCGACCTTGAGCATGTGGCGCGTGGTCAGCAGGGAGTTGATGGTGAAGCCCAGGGTGACTTCGACCATGGCCACCACGCGGCGGGGGTACCAGACCTTGGCGATTTTCTGCATCACGTCGAAGGCGACGGCCTTGTGCTCGATCTCTTCCATGGCGTGCCAGGCGTACATGGCGCGCATGCGCGGGTCGACATTGGCCATGACGTCTTTGCGGGCGAAAAAGCTGTGCGCCATGATCGAGGTCATGTGCTCGGCGGCGGCGGTGCTGGCCAGGGTGTGCTTCTTGGGCAGGTACTTGCGCATCCACTCGATCAGGCCGCGCTGGATGCCTTCGAGCCTGTCCACATCGATGCCTTGGGCCTTGAGGCGTTCGTTGTATTGGCTGTGGACGATGCCGTGCTGGCCTTCCTGGCGGATGAAGTGTTTGATTTCTTCGCGCAGGACCGGATCGGTGACCTGGTCGCGGAAGTCGCGCACGCAGGAGATGAAGAAGCGCTCGCCCTCGGGGAAGATGGTCGACATGGCGTCGAAGTAGCGCGTCTTGAAGGGGTGGCCCCCGAACCAGTATTTCGGGATGTCGCCTTCGAGGCCGAAGTCGAGCTTTTCACGCGGGACGATGGGGTGGTGCTGGTTCATGGTGTCTCCTCAGGCTGAGGCGCCGTGCAGGCGGTTGCCGGCCAGGATGGGGTCGCCGGTTTCCTTCAGGATGCGCAGCCAGTTGTCGTAGCTGGGCACGACGGGGTCTTGCCAAGGGTGGAAGCTGGGCTTGAGGTAGCTGAAGTACTTGCCGACCATGGGCGAGAACAGGCCGCCCGGCTTGTACAGCCACCACAGGCCCTTGGCCCAGATCTTGGTGCGTTGCCAGCGGCTGAAGCCATCGACTTCGAACATGTGCTTCATGATCCGGAACACATGGAAGGGGAAGAGCAGGGTCACCAGCAGCATGGAGCCGACGCGGTTGCGGTAAGTGCTTTTGGCGATGTTCTGCAGCACGTCGAAGGCGACGGCTTTGTGCTCCATCTCTTCCATCGCGTGCCACACGTAGAGCGCGCGGATGCGGTCGTCAGCGCCTTCGAAGATTTCGGGGCGCTCGACGAAGCAGTCGGCCATGATGGCGGTGATGTGCTCGGCCGCGGCCGTGATGCCCAGCGTGAATTCGCGTGAAGTGTGCTGGCGGATGATGCCGAACAGGCGCTTTTCCTGGCCTTGCAGGATGGCATCGACCGCGATGCCCTGGGCTTTCAGGCGATCGTTGTAACGCGTGTGGACGATGCCGTGCTGGCCTTCCTGGCGCGTGAAGTCCTTGATGTCTTGCAGCACCTTGGGGTCGGTGGTGCGGTCCTTGAAGTCGCGCACGCAGGTGATGAAGAAGCGCTCGCCGACCGGGAAGAGGGTGGACAGGGCGTCGAAGAAGCGGGTCTTGAACGGGTCGCCGTTCAGCCAGTATTTGGGGATGTTGCCGTCCAGCCCGAAATCCAGCTTTTCACGCGGGATGATGGGGGGCGGGGTCATTTTTGTAGGGGTCATGTGAGGTCTCCTCGGCAGTGGTTTGCGCACTGGGCACAGGCTTTCCGATCCATGAACTTTAGGCACTTGACCCCACGGCGGCTATGGCGTGCAACGACAGCAGGGTAATTTTCGCGACAGCCTGAGGCTAGGGAAAACACCCGGGCCCGTGGTCATGGGCCAGGGCTGCGGCGGTACTGGCTGGGGGTGACGCCGGACCAGCGCGTGAAGGCCTGGGTGAAGCTGCGGCGGTCGGAAAAACCCAGGCGGTCGCTGATGTCTTCGATGGGCAAGGCGGGGTCTTGCAGCCATTGGCGCGCCAGGCCGTAGCGCACCCGGCCCAGGATGGCGGAGTGGCTGTCGCCCATGTCGCGAAGGCGGCGCTGCAAGGTGCGGGCGTGGAGGTGCAGCTCTTCGGCCAGGGCTTCTAGGCCCAGACCCAGCAAGCGGGGTTTTTGCGCCAGGGCGCGTTCGATCTGGTGGACCAGGTTGCCCGCGTGTTCGAGGGCGCTGGCGTCTTGCTGCAGTTGCTCGGCGCGTTGGGCGACCTGCTGGACCACGCGCTGCGCGGCCTGTTCATGCAGCAGCGGGAAACCGCCGCGCAAGGGCAGGTCCAGCAAGGCGCGGTCGAACCACATGGCGCTGACCGGTTCTGAATAAGAGATCGGCACTTGGAAGAATGCTTCGCAGACCGCTTGGTGTTGATGAGGCGCGTGCTGCAGGGTGATTCGACCAAACAGCTGTTGTCCGCCCAGCAGCATGCGGGTGAACTTGAGCAGGCTGGCGAACACGCCTTCGGTGAAATGCCAGGTGTTGTCGGGTGAGCCCTCCGGGTGGTTGAAGGCCACCGACATGCGAGCCTCGCGGCCATGCTCCGCCAGTGAGATCTGCATGTAGGGGTTGAGCAGCGGCGGGATCCACTCCAGCGAGCGGGCGGCTTCGCGCAGGGTCGGGCTGGTGGTGATGAAGGTCTCGATGTCCGACATGTACTCGAAGGCGAAGGTCTCGCCGAGCACGAGTGGAAAGTGCTGGCCCCGGCCCATGGCCCGGGTCTCGTCGACACAGCGCTGCATGACACGCTGCATGGTTTCGCGCAGGATGACGGCGGTCTCTGGGTGCAGGTTGCTGGTGTCGACGCCTTCTTCTTCGAAGATGCGGCCGATGTCGATGCCGCACAGGTTGGCCGCGCGAACCCAGTTGGTCACCGTGACGAAGGGAATGGGCGGCTCGACAGGGGCGGGGGCGGTCATCGCGTGGGGATGTCGGGGGCGGAGGGGGTCTGGAAGTGGGTCAGCCAGCGCAGCACTTCGGCCACGGTGGCTTGCGGCTGTTCGAAAGGATACAGGTGTGTGCCGGCGATCCACGACATGTTGGCAGACCCGACCACGCGGCGCACCCCGCCGAGCTGGACGGCCTTGAGCTCTTTGGAGCGCGTGCCGCCGATGAAGGCCATGGGGCAGGCGGGTGGGTGGCGCCGGAACTCTTGCACCAGGTTCACGGGCATGCTTTTGTAGATGCGCGATTCGATCTCGCGCTTGAAGCTGAGGCGGCGGCTGACGCTGGGGTGGTGCTCGGTGCCGTGCTGCACGTAGGCGTCGAACACGCCGGGGTGGAAGGCGGCGAATTTGGGTTTGGCGATGAAGTGCTCGCGCACGGCCTCCAGGGTGGGCCACTCGTGGCAGCGCTGAGCGGCCACGCCGGAGGGCATGACGCGGTCGACCACGCCGAGTTGTTTGACCAGCTTCAGGCCCCAGGCGCGCCAGCCGTGCAGCAGGGGGGAGTCGAGCACGACCACGCCCCGGGCCAACTCCGGGTGGCGGCTGGCCAGCATCATGCTCAGGTAGCCACCCAGGGAGTGGCCCACCAGGTAGACGGGGTGGCCGACTTCGTGGTCGATGAAATCCTTGAGCTGATGGACCAGGTGCGGCCAGTCGGCGGTGACGGGGTAGCGCGGGTCGTGCCCGAATTTTTCGATGGCGTGGACCGCGTAGCCTGCTGCGCGCCAGGCGTCGAACAGCTCGCGGTAGGTGCTGGCCGGGAAGCTGTTGGCGTGCGAGAAGACGATGGTGGGCTGGCTCATGGGGGCTTTAACTGCGGGACTCCCTTGGCATGTCGGCTGATCGGACACTTTGCTGAAGCATTACGTGATCAGGCAAGGCGCGTGGGTCAGTGTAATGTTTCGGGGGAAGGCGCGACAAGCGAGGGTCTTGCCGCACCAATTCCGGCTTTTCACCTGGCGGTTTGGTGGGACACTGTTTGCGAGACAACCGCCGCTCTGACCGAGCCGAAACACCATGCCACGTGCCACCAAGATCGTCGCCACCCTGGGCCCTGCTTCCTCGTCGCCCGAGGTGTTGGAGCGCATGCTGCGCGCGGGGGTGGACGTGGTGCGCTTGAACTTCTCGCACGGCAAGGCGCAGGACCACATCGACCGCGCGGCGCTGGTGCGCGAGGTGGCCAAGAAGGTGGGCAAGGTGGTGGCCGTCATGGCCGACCTGCAGGGCCCCAAAATCCGCGTGGGCAAGTTTGCCGAAGGCAGCGTGATGCTGGAAAACGGCCAGCCTTTCGTGCTGGACGCCAGCCGCGTCGAGCCCGGCGATATTCATGGTGTGGGCCTGGACTACAAGGAATTGCCGCGCGATGTGCGCGCTGGCGACATCCTCTTGCTGAACGATGGCTTGCTGGTGCTGACCGTGGAGTCCGTCAAAGGCGAGGCGGTCAACACCATCGTCAAGGTGGGTGGGGAACTGTCCAACAACAAGGGCATCAACAAGCAGGGTGGCGGCTTGACCGCACCGGCCTTGACGGCCAAGGACATGGAAGACATCAAGACGGCGGCGAGCTTTCAGTGCGATTACATCGCGGTGTCCTTCCCCAAAAATTCAACCGACATGGAGATGGCGCGCCAGTTGTGCAACGTGGCGGGCGAGCCCTGGAAGCACCGCCCGGCGCTGATCGCCAAGATCGAGCGCACCGAGGCCATCCCCAACCTGGAAAGCATCCTGAAGGCCTCAGACGGGATCATGGTGGCGCGCGGCGACCTGGCCGTGGAGGTGGGCAATGCCGCCGTGCCCGCGCTGCAAAAGCGCATGATCAAGCTGGCCCGCGAGATGGACAAGGTGGTGATCACGGCCACGCAGATGATGGAATCGATGATCGTGAACCCGGTGCCCACGCGCGCTGAGGTGAGTGATGTGGCCAACGCGGTGCTGGACGGCACCGACGCCGTGATGCTGAGTGCCGAGACGGCCGCGGGCAAGTACCCGGTGGAGACGATCGAGCAGATGGCGGCGATCGCGCTGGCGGCCGAGGGCGCCGAGGACGTGACGCTGGACGCCGATTTCACCAACAAGAAGTTCGGCCGCATCGACCAGTCGATCGCGATGGGGGCGCTGTTCACGGCGCACCACCTGGGTTGCAAGGCGATCATCGCCTTGACCGAGTCAGGCTCAACCGCCTTGTGGATGAGCCGACACAAGATCCACGTGCCGATCTTCGGCATGACGGCGCAGCCGATCTCGCAGCGCAAGATGGCGCTGTACCGCAATGTGCAGCCCCTGCTGATCCGCAGCCACACCGACCGTGACGAGGCGCTGAAGCAGGCTGAATCGCTGCTGGTGGAAAGTGGTGTGCTCAAGCCGGGTGACACGTATGCCATCACCTGCGGCGAGCCCATGGGCTACCCGGGGGGCACCAACATGCTCAAGGTGTGCGAGGTGGGTTGACCGCCGCCGATGCGGTGTTGAGCATGCTGCGCGATCTGCCCAGCAGGTTGTCCCGCATCTCGGCCGAGCCGCTGGCCTTGATGTACATGCGCAGCATCACCCGGTACAGCAGTTCATTGTTCAAGTAGGGCGTGACGTTGCCGCTGACCATCAAAGGCTTGCCGTTGATGGTGGAGTGCACGCCCTTGCCGGGTGTCCAGTCGATGTTGATCACATCGCCCTTGTTGACCTGGCGAATCTTGGAGTAGATCTCGCCCAGCAAGCCGATCTCGTTGATCAACTGTTTGAACTCTGCCTCGGTGGCCACGGCCTGGAAGTCCGCGATGAAGTAGCGGGAGATGGTGGACCCGGGGATGTCTTTGACCAGCACGAGTTGCAGGCGTTTGGCGCCCGGCGCACTCTCAATGCCTTCGGGGGTATTGCGTGGCTCAGTCAGGTAGATTGCCGAGACGTCCGTCTTGAAGTAGGACCGTTTTCGAACGCCCGCGCCATTGAGCACGAGCTTGGCGCCGTCGACCGAGTAGCTGTCTTCAACAGGAATGCCGTCGACATCGCCGATCACGGCGGACCAGGCGCAGGGCGCGCACAGCAGTGCCGCAGCGGCCACCAAAGTGATGGATTTCATGAAGGAACTCCTTCCGTGGCACGTGGGTTGACCAGCTGTTGGGCCGATGAGCCCAGGAGCAAAGCCTCAAACGCCTGCGGTGGCACGGCCTTGCTGAACAGGAAGCCCTGCAGCACGTCGCAGCCCATGCGCTGCAGCACGCGCAACTGCGCTTCTTCTTCCACGCCTTCGGCCACGACCTGCATGCCCAGGCTGTGCCCCAAGGACACCACCGTTTGCACGATGGCCTGGTCTTTCGTCTGGCCGGGCAGGTCGATGATGAAGGAGCGGTCGATCTTGAGTTCGTCGGCGGGAAAGCGCTTGAGGTAGCTCAGCGATGAATAGCCGGTGCCGAAGTCGTCGATGGACAGGTGCACGCCCAGGCCTTGCAAATCGTTCATCTGCTTGAGGGCCCAGGCCACGTCGCTGACCAGCATGCTTTCGGTCACTTCGACCACCAGCCATTCGGGCGGCAACTGCGTGCGGGCCAGCACCTTCTGCAGGTACTGCAGGAAGTGGCCGTTGTCGAACTGCGGCTTGGCCACATTGATCGACACCTTGAGGTCGCGCAGGCCTTGTTGCTTCCACAGCGCCATCTGGCGGCAGGCCTCTTGCGTGACCCAGTCGCCCATCTCGACGATCAGGCCGGTCTCTTCCGCCAGGGGCACGAAGCGGCCTGGCAGCAGCAAGCCATGGTCAGGGTGTTGCCATCGGATCAAGGCCTCGGCACCCAGGATGCGGCCGGTGCGCATGCAGACCTTCGGTTGGTAGTGCAGGCGCAGTTCGTCGCGGTGGATGGCCAGTCGCAACTGGTTGGTCAGGGTCAGGCGCTCGATGGAGCGAGCCGTCAGTTCGGCTGAGAAAAATTCATAGCCCGATTTGCCGTGGCCTTTGACCTTGGAGCAAGCCAGGTCGGCGCTTTTGAGCAGGCCGTTGGCGGTTTGCCCATCGCTGGGGGCCAGCGCGATGCCGATGTGGGGCATCAGGAAGATGTCGTGGCCATCGATCTGAAACGGCGCCGTCAGTTCTTGGATCACCAGCTTGGCCAGGGTGGCGGCGTCTTCGGCCTGGGTCACCTCGGGCAGGATCAGGGCGAAGTCCTGGCTGTCAACGCGGGCCAGTCCCAGGGATTCGGGGTGCAGGGCGGCGGAGTCACGGTCTTGCGGCGGCACGACGACGTTGATCAGGCGCGCGGCCACTTGCTGCAGCAGGCTGTCGGCGGCGCGGGGGCCCAGGGTTTCGCGGGTCTGGCGGAACTGCTCGCAGCCCAGGTGCAGCAGGCCGAGCATGGCTTGCTGCGGCAGGGCGTGCTGCAGGGCTTCTTCCAACCGGCGCGTGAAGCGCTCGCGGTTGGACAGGCCGGTGACCATGTCCACGTAGGCCAGGCGATCCTGGTAGCGTTTGAAGGCCAGGGTGTTGCGCACCCGCAGGACCAGCTCGCTGGAGTCGACAGGCTTGGAGAGAAACTCGGTGGCGCCCAGCTCGAGTGCTCGCAACTTGGTGGCCGGGTCGCTGGCGGCGGTCAGCACGATGACGGGGGTGTACTGCAAGGCCTCGTCGGCACGCACGGCCTGCAGCACGTCGAAGCCGGATACGCCGGGCATCATCAGGTCCAGCAGCAGGACGTCGGGCTGGTGCTGACGGATCAACTGCACGGCCTGGCGCGGGTCGTTGCAGGCCACGAAGCGGGTGTAGCCCGCATCCTCCAGGTGGGTCTGGATGACATCGGTCATCATGGACTCGTCGTCCACCATCATCACCAGGGCGCCATCCCAGGGCGTGGTCATGGCCACGAGGTCTCGGCTCATGCCGTGGCCCCTTCCGGTGCATCCAGGACCATGCGCTGGCTCAGTTCGTCAATGTGCTGCAGCCAGTGGCCGGCCTGCGCGGCGTCGTCCACGGTGCAAGCGGCTTCCAGGTGGCGGGCGGGCTCGAAATACGCGTCAAAGCCCACGCTGCCACCGGCACCTTTGAGCCAGTGGGCGTGCAGAGCGAGTTCTTTCAAGTCTTGCTGATTCAAGGATTGCTTCATCAATGCCAACTTGCCCGGGAATTCGTCCATGAACCGGGTCACCACTTTTCGCAATTTGGGATGTTGCGACAGGCGCGAGACCATGGGGCTGGTGTCGGCCGGGCCGTTGACCGGGCTGTTCCCTGTGTTGTCGGCACTCGCGCCCTGGAGCTTGAGCACTTCCTCGGGTGCCAAGCGTTCACCGCCCAGCCTTTGAGCCAGATCGGTTAACAGCGTGCCAATGTTCAAGGGCTTGGTGTGGAAGCCCGAGAAGCCCGCCTGGTTGATCTCTTGCTCGAAGCCCTTCATGGCGTTGGCGGTCAGGGCCAGGACGGGGGTTTTCACGCCACGCTCGCGCAGCAGACGCGTGGCCACCACACCGTCCATCACCGGCATCTGCATGTCCATCAGCACCAGGTCGAAGCGGCTGTGGGCCACCATGTCCAGGGCTTCCTGGCCGTTGACGGCCTCTTGCACGACCAAGCCCGTTTCCTCCAGCACCAGGCGCACCAGTTCGCGATTTTCGGCCCCGTCGTCCACCACCAGCACGCGGCGGGGTGGGAAGCGCCAGTGGATGGTGTCTTGCTTGGTGAGCTCCGAGGCCTGGCGGAGCAGCTCTTCCGGCTCCAGCATGGGCGTGCCCCTGAGGTTGCCCGGGTCGATGATGACGTGGAAGACGCTGCCTTGGCCCAGCTTGCTGGTGACGGTGATGTCGCCCCCCATGGCCTTGGCGAAGCGGCGGCTGATGGTCAGGCCCAGGCCGGTGCCGCCGAAGTGGCGGGTGGTCGAGGTCTCGGCCTGCACAAAAGGCTCGAACACCGATTCGACCTTGTCGGGCGCGATGCCGACGCCGGTGTCGGCCACGTCAATGCGGTAGGTGGCCGGGTAGGCGTGGGTGTCCAGGTGCAGGCTCACGGTGACCTGGCCTTGCTGCGTGAACTTGAGCGCGTTGCCGATCAGGTTGGTGACGATCTGGCGCAGGCGCCCGGGATCGCCCTCGATGGTGGCGGGCAGCGGGCCGGGCAGGTCCATGCGCAGCAGCAGCTTTTTCTCCAGCGCCTTGGCTTCGAGCACGCGGACCACGTCGTTGACCACGGTGTGCGGCGCAAAGCGCACGCGCTCCAACTCCAGTCGGCCCGATTCGACCTTGGACAAATCGAGGATGTCGTTGATCAGCTCCAGCAGCTGTTGGCCGCTGGCGTGGATGGTCTCCAGGTGGCGCCGTTGCTCGTCAGCGTTGCCGGGCGTGGGGGCGCGTCGGCGCAGCAGTTCGGTGAAGCCGAGGATGGCGTTCATCGGGGTGCGGATCTCGTGGCTCATGTTGGCCAGGAAATCGCTCTTGGCGCGGTTGGCGCTGTCGGCTTCTTCCTTGGCGGCTTGCAGGGCCACTTCTTTTTCTTCCAGCTCGGTGATGTCCTGGAAGCTGATGAGCACGCCTTTGGGCTTTCCGGCGGCCGCCAGGATGGGCGAGCAGTTGACCCGGAAGGTGTAGCGCTGGCCGCGTGCAGTGCTCAGGTACATGAGCACGTCGCGGCGGGTCTGCTTTTCATCCAGGGCCTGTTGCCAGGGCAGCAGGGGCTTGATGAGGGGCTGGCCTTCGCGGTCGGTCCAGGGCAGGGCGGAGGCGGGCCGACCCACAAAGGCATCGGGTTCGATGCCCATGATCTTGGCCAGGGACTGGTTGGCCAGCACAGTGAGGCCCTGGTCGTCCAGCATCATCAGGCCCTCGGTCAGCGTGTCGAACGCGGAGCGCACGCGTGCGGGGATCGTCTGCGACGGGTCCAGGTGGCGCAGCATGCGGCCCAGGTAGAGCGAGAAGGCGATGAAGCTGCAGACGAAGAGGAAGGCGCTCAGGCGCAGGGAGGGGTCGTCCAGGTAGCCGCGCCAACCTTCGTGTCGCAGCGGGGTGTAGCGCAGCTCCAGGAAGCCCCAGGACTGGCCGTCGTGCCAGATGGGCACTTGCACTTGCGCGTCGGTGGATTGTTCGCTGGAGGTGGGCTGCCAGTCTTCGTGGGGGCCCAGGGCCAGCAGGGTGCTGCGGTCACTGCGGCGGATGCCAATGGACTGCAGCGAGGGTTCGCGCTCGATGGCCAGCTTGAGGGCCTGTTCGAGCGTGCTGGTGTCGTCCTCATTGAGCAGGACCGAGACGCTGGTGGCGAGGATCTCGGACAGCACGGCGCGGTGCTGGCGGGCCTGCGCTTCGTGGTCCGGGATCAGGCCCAGGTAGGTGGCGCCCAGGGCAATCGTCACCAGCAGGGATGACAGGCCCATGGCCAGGTAGTAGCGGGTGGCCAGGCGCTTCATGGCGCGGCCTCCTCGATGGCGGGGGTGGGCGGCGGCGGTGCGGGCTGGGGCGGTGGCACGGGTCGGTCACGGGTGGCGTCGAAGAAGTTTTCGACGTCGGCATCGTCGCCGCCATCGTCATCGTGGTGATGGGCGCCGCGGCCACGGGCCAGCACGGGCAGGGGGTCGATCATTTGCCAGGCGGGCATGGCCGACAGCATGGAGCCGATGAGGGCGCCGCCGCGCACCAGCCAGATCACATAGCCGACTGACAAGCCGGTGGACACGGCGATGGACGAGGCCACCAGGTGGCGCCGCTCCACGCCGTCGTTCTGCAGTTGTTCGCGCAGCGCATCCAGGCTGTTGCGCAGGTTTTGCGTGTCGCTGAGGGTGGTGTTCAAGGCCTTGAGCCAGGAGTAGCGGAAGGCCTCTTCGCCAGCGGCGGCTGCGGTGCTGGCGGTGATGGCGCGGTTGTTGAGGTCCACGCCATATTGGTTGGCTGGGGGCAGGACCACGATGCCCGCGTTGGGGGGCGCGAGGTTGTTGGCGTCCACGAAGAAGGACAGCTGGGCGATGGGGGCGGCTGCCTGGGTGGCGCCAGCACCGGAGGCCACACCGGTGGCCGTGGTCACGGGCTCTTCGGCTTCGTCGCTGTCACTGTCGCTGTTGTCCGGTGGCGCTGGTGGCGCTGGTGGCGCTGGCGGCGCTGGTGGTGGCGCGGAGATCACCGGTGGCGGCGGGGTGGGCGTGAAGCGGGTTTGCACGGTGGACGTGCTGGCGCTGGCCTGCCCGTCGGTGGCGGACAGGACGTAGGTGGGCGCCTGGACGCTGCCGTCGTGAACGAACACCACCTGGTGGGCGACGACCGCGGCCATGGTGAACTGGGTGAGGACCGCGCCAGTGCCGACGTCGGCGAAGTGCCCGCCGACGATGTCGCTGGCGCTGATCAGCAGGCCGGTGTTGGCGTTGTCCGCATCGCTGACCACCAGCAGGGGCTCGGCCGTGCCGCCCTGGTTGATGGTCAGGGCGTTGGTGGTGATGACCGGGGCGTCGTTGACCGGCGCAATGGTGATGGTGACGGTGGCGATGTTGGAGTCGGCGGTGCCGTCGTTGACCTGGTAGGTGAAGGCGTCGGTGCCGCTGAAGTTGGCAGTGGGGGTGTAGGTGTAGCTGCCGTTGGGGTTGAGCACCAGGCTGCCGTGGCTGGGGCCGGTGCCCACGGTGGCGGACAGAGCGCTGCCTTCGACATCGGAGGCATTGCCCATCACGTTGCCATTCAGCGCGGTGTCTTCATCGACCGAGGCGCTGTCGCTCACGGCCACGGGCGCATCGTTGGCGGCGTTGACAGTGATGGTGACGGTGGCGACGGTGGAGTTGTTGGCGCCGTCGTTGGCCTGGTAGGTGAAGGCGTCGGTGCCGGTGAAGTTGGCGGTGGGGGTGTAGGTGTAGCTGCCGTTGCTGTTGAACACCAGGACTCCGTGGCTGGTGCCGGACACCAGCGTGGCGTTCAGGGTGGCGCCGTCGATATCGCTGTCGTTGGCCAGCACGGTGTTGCCGTTGAGCACGGTGTCTTCATCGACGGAGGCGCTGTCGCTCACAGCCAAGGGCGCGTCGTTGAGGGCGTTGACCGTGATGGTGACGGTGGACTCGTTGGAGTCGGCGGTACCGTCCTTGGCCTGGTAGGTGAAGGTGTCGGTGCCGCTGAAGTTGGCGTTGGGCGTGTAGGTGTAGCTGCCGTCGCTGTTGAACACCAGGGTGCCGTGAGTCGGGTCGGCCACCAGCGTGGCGGTCAAGGTGGCGCCTTCGACATCGGTGTCGTTGGTCAGCACGTTGCCAGTGAGTGCGGTGTCTTCATCGACGGAGCCGCTGTCGTCCACGGCCACGGGCGCGTCGTTGAGGGCGTTGACCGTGATGGTGACGGTGGCGACGGCGGAATTGTCCGTGCCGTCGTTGGCCTCGTAGGTGAAGGTGTCGGTGCCGCTGAAGTTGGCGTTGGGCGTGTAGGTGTAGCTGCCGTCGCTGTTGAACACCAAGGTGCCGTCGGTGGGGCCGACCACCAGCGTGGCGGTCAAGGTGGCGCCTTCGACATCGGTGTCATTGGCCAGCACCGTGCTGCCATTCAACACGGTGTCCTCATTGAGCGAGGCGTTGTCGTCCATCGCGACCGGCACGTCGTTCACGGCGGTCATGTTGATGGTGACCACCATGCTGTTGGCCAAATTGCCGCCAGCGCCGGTGTTGCCCATGTCGTGGACGGTCATCGTCAGGGTGGCGGTGGCCGGCGGGGTGTCGCTGCCATTTTGGTACACCACTGTGCCGTCATCCAGGCCGTCGAGCAGCTGGTTGATCTGCTCAAGGGTGCCCGCCAGGATGACGCTGTTGCTGCCCGAATTGGTGATGGCCACGCCGGTGGTGCCGGGGTTCACGGTCAGCAAGCCGTCGGTCACGGTCAGGGTGAGCCGCATGGCGCCAGTGGCCGCGTCCACGTCGCTGATCCGCAAGCCCGTGTTGTGCAGGGCCAGGTCGGTCTGCTCGGTGGCGGTGTAGCTGCTTTGTCCGATGATGGCCGAGGGCGTGTCGTTGACGGCCGTCACGGCGATCGAGGCGGTGTCGGTGACGGTCAGGGGCGGCGCGGTGCCCGTGTGCACGGCGTCCACGGTGGTCATGGTCAGGTCGTCCAGGCCGTTGTGGTCCTGATCGGACAGGTACATCAGGCCGGTGGCATCGGCCAGGGTGGCATTGATGGCGCTGACGCTGCCAGTCAGCGTGACGGTGCGGCGATCGGCGTCGTACAGGATGTGGGCGCTGTCCAGGCCCAAGGCCACGTCGTCGCGCACGGTCAGGGTGCCGTGCTCCACGGAGAGGGTGACCGTGATGTCCGCGCCGCCGGCGGCCGGGTCGGTCACGCGCACGCCAGCCAAGGCGCTGGGCGTGTCTTCGGCGGCACTCAGGTCGTTGGGCAGCTGGTTGAGTGGGCGCGTGTAGGGCAGGACGTTGACCGTCAGCAGTTGGGATGAGGCGAATTGACCGTCTGACGCGCTGACCTCCACCACATAGCTGCTTTTCGCACCGGGGGCTTGCGAGTCGGGCGGGGTGATGAAGCGCAACTCGCCGGTCTGGGCGTCGATGCTGAACAGGGCCTGGTCGGCGCCGCCACTGATGCCGTAGCTCAGCTGGGTCGGGGTTTCCACGTCAGAGGCTTGGACCTGGGTGACCAAGGTCTCGAACTCAGCCACGTCCTTTGACGCCGTGGTGCCACCGCTCATGGTGGGCGGCGTGTTGGTCGTGGTCACGGTGATGTTCAGTGTTTGATCGTCCCAGTTGCCCGCGGAGTCGGTCACACGCACGGTCACGTGGTAAAGGTTGTCGCCATCCGTGTCGTTGGGGGTGGTGAAGTCCACGGTCGTGTTGAAGCTCAACAGGCCTGTGCCGGGATCGATCTGGAAGAAGGCCCAATCCGCGCCACCAATGATGGTGTAGGCCAGGGTGTCGGCGGCATCCTGGTCGGCGGCCTGCACCGTGGTGGCGGTCGTGGTTTGATCCGCCACGACCAGGTTGGCCGTGCTGCCGCCGCCGCCGCTCACAATCACCGGCGCTTCGTTGACGGTGGTCACGTTGACCGTCAAGGTTTGGTTATCACGGTAGGTGCCATCGCTGGCCGACACGATGACCACGTAGCCGTTGTCCTTGCCGCTGTCCTTGGGCTTTTCGAAGTCGGGCGCACTGGTGAAGCGCAGCACGCCAGTGCGGCTGTCGATGGTGAAGTGGGACGCGTCGGCACCCCCGGTGATGCTGTACGTCAGGTCAGCGTAGGGGTCCGCGTCGTGCGCCACCACGGTGGTGACGGCGGTAGTGTTCTCCGTGACGCTGGTGCTGGCCGTGGCGCCACCACCGTTGCTGTCGATGACCGGCGCAACGCTCAAGGTCAACGCCAGGCTGTCGATGCTGCCGGTGATGCCGACGGCGCTGCCTTGCAACATCAGGGTGCCGATGGCGATGGCACTGTTGTTCCCGGAGGTGCGGTAAACCGTCAAGGCCAGGACGTCGGCGGCGGTCACGTCGACGTAGTTGTTGGCCACTTGTGAATCGGCTTGGGCCAGGCTCACCAGCAAAGTACCTGCAGGCAGCGAGGTATTGGCCGATGGGGTGCTGCTGGTGATGACTTCCAGGCCGGTGATCGAGCTGTCCAGGTTGATGTCATCGCCCTCAATGAGGGTAGACGCGGACGTCTCGCCGACTCTGAAGCTGAGGATGTCATTGGCGGCGGTGCTCCCATTGCCCGCGCTGAACAGGAAGGTGCCGGCCAGTACCTGGGTGGTGCCGATGGTGACGGTCTTCTCCACCAGCGCCAAGCCTCGGATGCTGGCCGTGGACGACAGGAGGGACAGGCCCAGCAGGCTGTTGCTGACGGTGAAGACCTTGGTGAAGGTGCCCGCCGAGTAGTCGCCCGCGACGGTGGGGCGGAATAGCACGACGTCATTGCGGTTCGCTGACAAGCTGTTGACGCTGGTCAGGGTGGTGGTGCTGGGCACCGAGAAAAGCAGGTCACCCCGGTGCACGGTCAGGCTGCCCGACAGCACCACATCGCGTGACACCCAGGCGATGTCGTCCAGGCCCGTGGCGCCAAAGGCCGACATGTCCAGCACGTGCGAGAAGGTGCCGTCCGTGTTCGTGCCGGAGCCATAGTGCAGGTTGGGGTTCTCCAGCGCGAGCACCTCGGTGCTGGTGACCGCGTTGACGCCGTCCCAGCCGACCGAGTTGGCCTGATTGGAGCCCAGCCACAAGGTGTTGGTGGTGTTGCCGGCGATGTGCTCTCGGAAGGTCCACGAGAAGGCCGGTGTGAGCGAGCTGCCCGTGTTGCTGGAGGCCACCACCGGCGAGCTTTGCCAGGCACTGCCGGTCCAGTCCGAGAATGACAGGCGGCCCCCGGTGGTCTGCATGCCCAGCATGATGTTGTTGGTGGTGGGGTCGCTGTTCAGCCGCAAAGCGCCCACGATGCCGCCCGCATTGGGCCCGGCCTGCGTGGCCGACCAGACGCCCGAGCTGCCCAAGGTTTTGTAGTTCACGGTGTTGGCCGTGGTGCTGCCGTACACGGCCAACAGATCGCCGCTTTGGCTTTCATAGGCCACCCCCACGGTGGGGGCGTTGGTGGTGGTGTTCTGGGCCGGGGTGACCGTGCGGTTGCCCCAGGTTTGGGAGCCGCCCTGGTTCCACACCGCGAAGGAGGTGAAGGTTTGGGTGCCTGAGCTGCTGATCAGGCCCATGGCGATGCGGTTGCTGGTGGGGTCGCTGGCCAGGGTCAGCCATTGCGGGGTGGCGGCCTCCAGGTAGGTGCCTGCGGCGGTTTCATTGCCCCACACACTGCCATCGAACACGCGGAAATAGACGTTGGCGTCCGATGCCTTGGCGTAAGCGACCATGGCGTGACCGCTCTGCGCTTCGTAGGCCACGGCGATGGACGTTTGATCTGCGGCCGAGGTGCCCGAAGTGTCCAGCGTGATGGCCTGGCCCCAACTGCTGCCATTCCAGATCAAGGCGTGGTCGTCGGCATTGGCATCGCTGATGATCAGGGCCATGCCGTCGCCGCCGGGCTGCGACACCAGCTGCATGTGCTGGGGCGCAGCGCCGGTGTAGCCCGCGATGGTGCTGGCGCTTGTCCAGCTGCTGCCGTTGTAGAGGCTGTACTTCAGGTTGGTGCCGTCGTTCCAGACCAGCATGGCGTCGCCGCTGCTTTGCTCGTAGGCCACGCCGAAGCCCTGCCGGTTGGTGGGCGTGCCGCCGCCCAGGGTCAAGGGGATCAGGGTGCTGACCCCATCCTTGATCACTTCGCCGGTGATGGTGCCGGTGGTGGTCACGCCGACCGCGATGAACTCGTTGCGCTTGGGGGACGAGGCCGAATCCACCAGGGTCCACTGGCCGGTGTTGGCCGTGTTGGTGGCGGTGCTGGAGGTGGCGCCATCGAACACGCTGAGTTGTGGCGTGCCGGAGCCTGAGTTGGACCAGACCAGATCGGCCTTGCCGGTGGGAACGGCAGCGAGCACGCCACTGAACAAGGCTTGGGCCTGCGCGCTCGGAGCCAGCATCGCCTCGATGTGGCCGCTTTGCACTTCCAGCACCCAGTCGCCACCTTGCAGGCTGGTGCCGGTCAGGTCATCGCTGGCGGCCACGTCGGCGCCAGTGAGGGCGGCCAGCCCTTGCACCAGGGCCTGGCCCTCGGCTTGTGTACCCACGTCGCAACCGTAGAGCAACAGGTCGGCCTCCAGCGTGAGGGCTTGGCCCCACGAGGCCACGTCGTGGGCGCGTGCGGCCAGGGTGGTTTCGTCCAGCACGCTGTTGCCCAGCTGGGCCGAGCCGCTGTCGCCGTGCGAGATCAAATGCAAGGCCGACACGCCATGCCGATCGGCCAGGGTCTGGGTGATGCGGGTGATGCCATCCTCATCCGCGCTGATCAGCACCACCTCGATGGCACGACCGGCCTGGGCCTGCGCGTTCAGGTCGGCCAGCAAGGTGGCCTGGTCGGGCACCCGGGCGTCGATGAAGACGATCTCGGTGCCGGGCGTGGCTTGGGTGTTCGTGGCCGCGCTGGTGTCGATCAAGCGCTGGTGGCTGGCGTCGGTGGCCGACGCCGCGCTGCCCATGAAGGCGGCAGGCGCGAAATCGGCGGCGTACAGCACGCGGGGCTCCATCGCCTCGGCGATGGGCCTTTGAACCTGAGGGGGTGGCAGGGAACGCATGCCGGGCCTGTTCAATGAGCGGCCGCTTCAGCGGGCGTCGGCCAGCGCGATGCTGAATCTCAGGCTGATCGGCTGGCTGGCCTTGACCATGGCGGCGTTGGCCACGGTTGAGGAAGGCTGGGTCGGCACGCGGGCCAAAGCCAGGGACATCTTCAACCAGGTCGATGCGGACGCGGTGGCCGCGGGCAGGTGCACGGGCAGCGTGGGCTGCTGTGCCACGGCCTTTGGGCGCTGTGGCGCGGGCAGGGCGGGTGCCGCGCTGGGGGCGGGGCGTGCGGGCGCGGTGCCGTTGGCGGCCACGGGCCAGTCTGCCTTGCAGCGCAGGCCAGCAGGCAGGCGGTGGTCGGGGTTGGGCAGGCTCAGGCGCACGCGGAAGGTGTTGCTGGCCGCGTCCACGACTTTGTCAACGTACTCCACCTTGGCACTGACCGCGCCGATGCCTGGCAGCTCCGGGTGGATCGACAGGCGGTCCCCAAGGTGCACCTGCCCGTACTGGGTGATGGGCACCATCAGCGACACGCGCAGCGGATCGATGCTGGCCACGCGCAGCACGGGACGGTCTTCCACCCGCTCGCCGAGGTTGCTGTAGCGCTCCACCACGATGCCGTTGATGGGGCTGCGCAAGGTTCGCAGGCCCAGCTGAGCCTGCGCCATGGCTTGTTCCTGGCCATAGATGCGTTGCTGGCTGCGCGCGAGGGTGTGTTTTTGCACGGCCACTTCCATCTCGGCACTGGCCTGGTCCAGCGCTTGTTGCGAGACAAAATCCTTGGCCACCAGTTGCTGGGTGCGCACCACTTTCTGCCTGGCCAGTTCCAGGTTGGCGGCCGCGGCCTTGACCTCGGCGTCCATCTGCGTGCGCAAGGTGGCGGCGTTGGCATTGGCGCGTTCGACGTCGGCGCGCAGCACCACGACGGGCTGCCCGGCTTCCACGCGTTCGCCCAAGGCGACGTTCAGTTTTTCAATGATGCCGGTGACGGCCGAGCCCACGTCCGCCACCTGGTCGGGCTCGATCAGGCAGCCGGCCGGTTTGGGCGGTGCCGCATGGGCGGCGCCCACCGAGCCCAGCAGGGCGCCTAGGCAGAGGGCCCACGGCTTTGCCGGGCGAGGCGATGTTGCTCGGCCCATTGCCGGTCTTGATCGAGCAGTTGCCGCCGCAAAGCCGCTTGCCTGCGCTCCTCCAGCCACTGGGGCAGGCGCAGGTGCCACCAGCACCAGGGCGACAGGGTTGAACGGTGCGCGACGGCGGATTGAATACATCGTGTTAGCTTAGGTTCAGAAGGGGGCGGAGGGTCATTCGAAATGGCGGCACAAATCCACGCTTCTGTGCTGCCTGCTTGCCCTTGGCGCGCACAACGGCCCACCAGCTGGCGGTCCATGCGCCGCGACTCGTTGCGCTGGCAGTGAATGACGTGCAATCCACCCGCCGCCAAGGCCGCCTCATCCAGGCTGATGTCGGTGCCCCGGCCCGCCATGCGCGTGGCCACGGTCACCCGCCCGGCCTGCCCGGCTTGCGCAACGATGTCGGCCTCGTGCTGGTCTTGCCGGGCGTTGAGCACGGTGTGCACGACGCCCGCTTGCCGCAGGTGCTGTGACAGCTGCTCGGAGTCGTGCACCGAGTCGGTGCCGATGAGCAAGGGGCGGCCCTGGGCTTGCAGTTGCCGGGCGCGCTCGGCGATGGCGCCCCAGCGCTGATCGGGCGTGGCAAAGGCGAGGGTGGGCCAGGTCTGCCGCTGGCTGGGCAGGCGCTCCGGCACCCGCACCACGTCCAGGTCGTACAGGCTGCGCAACTCGGCGCGCGCTTCCACCAGGGTGCCACTCAGGCCGCCCAGTCGCCAGTAGCGTTTGAAGAAGCGCTGGAAGGTGATCTGGGCCAGGGTTTCGGTGGGCGCGCTGGGTGTGCACCCTTCCTTCAATTCGATCAGGGTGTGCAAGCCTTGTGACCACACGCGGCCCACGGCGACGCGGCCAGTGAGCGTGTCCAGCAGCTCCACCTTGCCTTCTCGGACCAGGTAATGCTGATCGCGTTGCAGGGCGTGCAAGGCGGTGATGGCCAGGCCCAGCAGGTCGCGGCGCAAACGTGGGCGGCGCCAGACACCGCCCAGGGCCTCGGCCGGGCCAGCGATGTGTTGCTCGCCCACAGGGTTCAGCGTGGCACTGTGGCGGCCGGTGTCCACCGTGTAGTCGCCATCGCTGCGCAGCCGCCGGGCCAGGTGCAGGGCCTGCCACCACACGGCGCGCCGGTGCGCTTGCTGCGCAGCCTGGCCTTGCTGCGTCACCGAGATGATCAAGGGCACGCTGGCCTCGTCCAACAGGATGCTGTCGGCTTCGTCGATCAATGCCAGGCTCAGGCCGCGCAGCAGTGGCGGGGCGCCTTGTGGCGTGGTCAGGCCATCGCGCAGGTAGTCGAAAGCGACCTCTTTGGCGGTGGCGTAGACCACGTCTTGCGCGTAGACGGGGCGGCGCTGCTCGGAGGGCATGGCGGGGGCAATGTGCGCGAGCGAGATGCCCAGCGCGGCAAACAGCGGGGCCAGCGTTTGCGCATCGCGCTCGGCCAGGTAGTCGTTGGCGGTGATCACGTGCACAGGGATGCCCGCCAGTGCCGCCACGGCAGCGGCACAGGCCATGGCCAGGGTCTTGCCCTCGCCAGTGGCCATCTCCACCAGTTGCTGGTCCAGCATCAAGGTGGCGGCCAGCAACTGGGTGTCGTGCAGGCGCAGGCCCAGCGTCTGCTCAGTGGCGCGCAGCACGTGCGCCAGGGCCAGGGCCACGGTGTCAGCGGTGAAGCCTTCGCGGCGCAGGCTCTGGCGGCAAGCGTTCAGGTCCAATGTTGGTGTGGTCGACCGTTGCCGGAC
Organism: Aquabacterium sp.; assembly: GCF_029946005.1. GTDB lineage: Bacteria > Pseudomonadota > Gammaproteobacteria > Burkholderiales > Burkholderiaceae_C > Aquabacterium. The sequence continues at coordinate 266,721 of NZ_JAQSDR010000015.1, read as the reverse complement.
CTGGCGCAGCCATGGTCGGCACAGGGCCAAGCGCCAGGAGGCAGGCAGCCAGGTGGGCAGCCAGGGCCGTGGCAATGTGCCGCGCTGGCGTGCATCCGCGTGGTCAGGCCGTTCTGGGTAAACGCCCCAGCGCGGGCCCGGGCGGGCCAGTGCTTCGCTGTGCGGCATCGGGATCATCCTGGGCCAGGCGGGCAAGGCGCTGCTCATGTCAATGACCGGGGTGGAAGGTGGCGTCCACGCGCTGGCGGGCCCAGCGCCACCCCTGGGCCACCGGGGGCGACCAGCCCTGGTCGAAGCGCACCCAGGCGCGTTCGCCCAGGCGTTCGGCCGGGGCGGCCTGGTCCAGGCGCACGTCCATCAGCACGATGGGGCGCGTGGTGTTCAGGTGGTGCTCGTCCTGTGGATCGGTCTGGATCTCGCCGCCTTGTTGCTCGCTCAGGGCCGCGCTGGGCAACTGGCGGGTGGCGCCCACGGCATCGCGTACCAGGGTGCCTGGCTCGGCGCGCTGTCCTTGGCTGCTCAGGCGCACCGACACCTTGCCCAGGTGCTGGCGCAATGGCACGGCGTCGGCTTCGCGCACGGCCACGCGCACGGTGAGGGGATGCTGGGTCAGCACATGGCCCAACAGGTCGCCTCGGCGCAGGTAGCGGCCAGGCAGGTCGTGTTCGTTGGGCAGCACCAGGCGGCCCGCGCTCAGGGCCCGCACGTGCAGGTGCGCGATCTGTTCGTCCAGGCGGGCCACCTCGGCCTGCAGGCGTTGCAACTCGTCTTGGGCCTTGCCGGATTGGGCAGCGTCCTGGCCGATGCCCATGCCGTTGAACTGGTCCTGCTCGGCCTGCGTGACCTGCGCGGCCAGCCGTTCGCGCTGGGCCAGCAACTTGGCGTTGTGCAAGGTGACCAGCAGGTCACCCGGCTTGACGGTGTCGCCATCGGCGTGGTGAACGGCCTGGATCAAGCCATCGACCTCGGTGCGCACCAGGGCCTGGTCGGGCGCCCAGACCACGCCGCGCACCACGAGGCGGTCGGGCCAGGGCAGGAGCAGCGCCAGCAGGGGCACCAGCAGCAATGCCGCGCGTCGCAGGGCCGCAGCGCGCTCCTGGCGTGGGCGCCACAGCACCGCTTGCCAGGCGATGCGACCCCAAGACCAGGCGGGTTTGATCACACCCAACAGCAATGCCAGCGCCGCGCCCAGCCAGCCCAACACGCTGGACACGCCGCCAATCCACACCACCAGGGTGCCCCACAGCAGCATCTGGTAGACCCAGGCCAGCGGCGAATAGGCGACAAGCCACGGCCGCTCGCCGGGCGCGGGTTGTGGATGCCCGTCCTGTTGGGCGGCGTCGGCTTGCGGCGTGAGCCAGCGTTGGCCCTGGGCCTGCCACCATTGCTTGCTGCGCGAGCCCAGGTTGGGCAGGTGCAGCGCGTCGGTCATGACGTGGTAGCCGTCCAGCCTTTGCAAAGGGTTGGCGTTGAACAGCAAGGTGGACACGCAGGCGATGAACCACACCACGAAGCCCGCGTCGTGCAGCAGGCCGTCGGTGGTGCTGAACCAGAGCCCTAAACCGAGGGCGGCCATGGCCAGTTCGGCCATGATGCCGGCGGCGCTGACCAGCATGCGTTGCCAAGCATGGCGAAACGCGTTGGCGGCCGAGGCGTCGACATAAGGCACGGGCATCAGCATCAACAGCGTGATGCCCGCCTCGCGCACCTGCCCGCCCCAGCGGCGCACGGCCAAGGCATGGGCAGCCTCGTGGATGGCCTTGATGAAGGGGTACAGCACCAGCGACAAGGCCAGGTGCTTTGGGGTTTGCATCCAGGTGGTCGCATGCGCTTGCAGCGCGCTGCCCTGCATGAACAAGCCGGTCAGTAGGCCCAGCATCAGCAGGCTCCATGCCAACAGGCCGGGCACCGAGAACACCGCGCGCGCCACAGGCTCGGCCCGGTCCAACCAGCGGCTGGGGTTGCCCAGCGGGATGCGCCAGGCCATCAGGGATGACTTGCTGTTGGTGCCTGGGTCATCGGTGTTCGGGGCTGGTGTCCAGGTCGGTGTCGACGATGCCACCGCGCCAAAGTCCGGCGTGCCGTCGAACTCCACCAGGTGCTGCTTTTGCAGTTGCCGCAGCACGGCGACGATGTCGTCTTGCGTGGGCGGCTCGGCGTGGCTGTCCAGCCAAGGCCACAGCTCTTGCAGCGCATGCCTCCCGTCGAATCGGGCGGCGATGCGGTAGGCCGAGGCGTTGAGTCGGCAGGCCTGGCCGGTGTCGTCGTCGCGCAGCACCTGCCAGCGTTGACCGCGCACCCATTGGCCTTCTACGCTGACGCGTGGGCGCAGCCTGGGGCGCAATGCCGCCACGCGGTGCCAGTCCGGGCTGGACAAGGGGCTGTGCGGCAGCATGGGTGTCAGCCCCACCAGGACCACAGGCCCAGCCGTGCGCGCTCCAGCAAGGGGCGCACCAGCGTCCACAACCAGGGGCGCTGGCCGACCACCAACTTGGCTTGGCCCATCAGGCCAGGGCGCACTTCGGGCGGCACCGGGCCGGTGAACTCGGCCTGCACATCGAACACATTGCGGCCCTCGTGGGCCTGGGCCAGCGGGGTGATGCGCACCACGCGCAGGTCCAGCGTGTCCCAAGGCAAGGCGGACAAAGCCAGCGCCCCGGTTTGACCCGCGTGCACCTTGCCCACATCGGTTTCATCGACCTCGATGATCACTCGGTATTGCCGCGTGCTGGCCACCGTCAGCAGGGCATCGCCTTGCCGCACCGGCGCGCCAATCGACTGACTCAGGTCACCCTGGATCACCACGCCATCGAAGGGCGCGTTCAACTGCGAGCGCTGCAACTGCTCGTCGACCAAAGCGAGTTGGGCCTGTGCTTCCTGCACCTTGGCCAAGCTCATGGCCGCGTCGGCGCGGTCGGCCCGGGTCATGGCGCCCGCGTAGCTGTTCTCGTGCTGGGCCATCTGGCTGGCCCACTTGTCGCGCTCCAGTTTCAGGTCCTGCTCGGCCAGGTCGGCCAGCACCTGGCCCGCCTTGACCCGGTCGCCGGGGTGCACGTGGGTGGCCTTGATGAAGCCATCGCTGGGGGCCACCAGCACGCGCTGTTCAGCACCCTCGATGCGGCCACGGCCCCCGATGCGGTCAGGCAGGGGGACCAGGGCCAGCACCGCCAGCGCCAGTCCGGCCAGCGTCAAACCGCGCCGCCGCCATGGGTGTTCATGGTTTTTCAGGTCCCGCCAGCGCCGCAGAATCGCTTGGCGCCCATGCCAATGCCAGGGGCGCTGTGCCTGGCGCTGCCAGGCCAGCAATGGGGCGCACTGCGCCACCGTGTCTTCGATGAACTGCTGCATGCCGGGCGTGACGGGCGGCTGGCCCCGCGACCATTCCAGGCCCAGCGCACCAGTGGGCGTGGCGCCAGCGGGCAAGGGCACGCTCAGCACCGCGCAGTCCAGGCGCTGCGCCAGGGTGCGGTGCGCCAGCGTTACCCACTGGTCGTGGTCGGGCAGGATCGGCGGCCAACTCAAGGTGACGCCCTGGTCGATGGCCTCGTCCAACGCCGCGCCTCGTTGCGTGGGCAGCAAAGCGGCGGTGTCGGGCGCCTCGGGGCTGGTCCACTGGGCCTCGCCTGTCACCGCGTGTCCACGGTGCCACCAGGCCAGGCAGGCGCGGCTGGCACCCACTTGCGTGGCCAGGGTGGCGAGCAGCAGCAAGGCCCCTTCTCGGGCGCTGCTGGCGGCGGCCAACTCGGCCAGCAAAACCGGGTTGGTGGGCGCCAAAGGCGGGCGGGAGGACACCGTCGGCTTCCTTGTGGGTGACAACAAGGCCGAATCATTCAACGTTCGGTGCGCGCGCGATCGTTGAATAAGACAGGGGCAGTGTGGCTTGACCCCCCGTTTGAATCCCCTCAATCAAGTGGTTTGGTATTTCAAATTGAGACAAGGTGTGACAAAATTTTTCAAACGGTTCAGGGTTTGTGCCAAATCCTTGGAGCCCTTCCAGATGTATTAAATCGCAAGAGGCACACATGCAGTATTCCATCGCGTCACCGTCACGGATTCCGAAGGATGATGAGTTAGACGAGCAAGGCGGGGCCAACAACAGCCTGCCATTTGTGATGAAGCTCGTCAGAACTGAGGAGCAACTGCAAAAAGTGTGTGAATTAAGGTCGGCGGCCTATGGGCACCATTTACCCCACATGGCCGACAACATGCTGGTTCCAGATGCCCTGGACAAATCACCTGGCACGGTGATTTTCCTGGCGGAAGATAAAATCACGGGCGAGGCCATTGGCACCGCTCGCCTGCAGAGCAACACGCACCAGCCCCTGCTGCTGGAGGGCAGCGTGGATATTCCCCCTGATTTGAAAAAACAGGCCTTGACAGAAATCACCAGGTTTTCGGTCAGGCCGGGTTATAACCAGTTCACCACCCGCCAGGCCTTGATCAAGGCCTGTTATCTGTATTGTTGCGCCATGCAGTTGCCATTCATTCTGATCGGGGCCCGCCGACCGCTTGACCGAATTTATGAGGCATTGGGTTATGTGGATATCTTTGGGGATGGCCGGAAAATCCCCTTGAAGCATGCCGGTGGCATCGAACACAAGGTGTTGAAGTTCGACGTCTATGGGGCGGAAAGAAACTGGCACGCCAAGCAGCACCCGCTGTATGGTTTCATGTTTCAAACCCATCACCCTGATATTCAGGTGTTTTCGGCCGTGAGTTCCGGTTGGGCCCGGCCGCGCCGGGCCGATCAGGCCGCCGCGTTCAAGGACAGGGACGGCGTGGCCAGCGGCAGGTGAGCCAGCAGCACGGACAGCAACTGGTCTTCGCGGAAAGGCTTGGGCAGGTGCGCGTCCATGCCCGCGCCCAAACAGCGTTCGCTGTCCTCAGCCAGGGCGCTGGCGGTCAGGGCCACCACGGGGGTGCGCGCCAAGCCGCGTGACTGCTCGTCGGCCCGGATCTGGCGCGTGGCCTCGAAGCCGTCCATGGCCGGCATCTGGCAATCCATCAAGACCAGGTCAGGACGCGGGTGGTTGCCGCACATGCGGTGCACCACTTCCAGGCCGTCCGGCACGTGTTCCACCGTCAGGCCGTGGCGGAGCAGCAGGGCCTCCACCACCATGGCGTTGACCTCGTTGTCTTCGGCCAGCAGCACGTGCCCGTGCAAGGCCACGGGTGTTCGGCTGGCGTCCAGCGGCGCAGGCGCCGTGCTGTCGTAACGCCGGGGCGCCGGGGCCTGTGCCGCGGTGTGAGCGGGCAAGGGCAAGGTGACCTCGAAACTGGATCCCTGGCCCTGCACGCTGGAGCAAGTGATCTCACCTTGCATCGCCCGGCAGATCTCGCGCGAGATGGTCAAACCCAAGCCAGTGCCGCCAAAACGTCGGCCCAGCGAGTTGTCCACCTGGTGAAACGGGTCGAAGATGCTGGCCAGGTCCGCAGGTGCGATGCCGATGCCCGAGTCCGACACGCGCATCACCACGGGCGCGTGCTGGCCGTCCTGGCTCACCACCCGGTGGGCGCTCAAGCGAATCTGGCCGCGCTCGGTGAACTTCACCGCGTTGCCAATCAGGTTCAGTAAAATCTGGCGCACGCGCGCGGCATCGCCGACCACGTAACAAGGGCGCGGCAACTGAACTTGCGTCAGCAGCGTCAGGCCCTTGCCCGAGGCCGTCACCGAGGTCAGGGCCACCAAATCGTCCAGCACATCGCTCAGGTCAAAAGCCTGGTTTTCCACCGACAGGTGCCCGGCCTCAATGCGCGAAAAATCCAGGATGTCATTGATGATGGACAGCAGGTGTTCGCCCGAGCGTTCCACCAGCCCCAGGCGTTTGCGGTTTTCCAGGTCCAGGTCGGCCGACTGGATCATCCGCGTCAGGCCCAGGATGCCGTGCAGCGGGGTGCGCAATTCGTGGCTCATGGTGGCCACAAATTGGCTTTTCATGGCATTTTGGCGTTCGGCCAATTGCAGGGCGGTTTCGCGGTCGTGGGCAATTCGGTCGGTCACAAAACGCAGGCGGATCAATTCGACGATGTGTTTCTGGCCGCGCCAAGCCACCGACAGCAAACAAGTCAGAAACACCAGCAGGCCCGCACCCGTGTACAAACTCAGGGGATCCTGTCGATTTAGAAAGACCAAGGCCGCAGGCAGCACCATTGGCACGCAATAAGCGGCGTTATTGACCCAATTGGAATGAAGCGTGAAAGTGGCCAAAGTGGCCACGCCCGCCAAACCCACGCCAATCAGGGTGGAGGTCAGCAAATCGTTGGCCGGGGTGAGCCAGATGCCGGCCAAACCCCAGATGAAGCCATCAATGAGCATCAAGCCCAGCGTGGCCCGCTGCCAGTTTTGAGAAGCCGGTGCGCCACGGTATTTGTGCCACTCCTGCTGAATGATGCGTGGAATCGCGATGCCTATTTTCAGGCCCAGCCACCAATGAACCAGTGAATTGGCCACCTGATGGTGGAAAAACAGCGTGGTCAGCACGGCAAACAGCGTCGCCGCCACCGTGGCTGGCGTCGCCATCGCCATCATCATTCGGAACTGTTCCGCTTTGATTTTCGAGCGGAGTTCCGGATCCAGTTCCAGGAAAGATTTGGGCATGGACATGCGGTTCATAGCGTTACAGCTCACCACGAACAATGAATATGTGAAACACAGCGAGAAAGCTGTGCATTCAGATCCATTCTGACAAGTATTCGTGACAATTGTTGCACTGAGTGAAAAACCCCAACGCATTTTGAGCCCGCTTTTGCCCCGCGTCAAACACCTTGCGTGCAGGCTTTGTGTCCGTCACCTTCACCTGGGGGGCGCGTTTGTCCGGCCACATCAGTAGAATCACCTCAGTCGTGCGGCGGGCTCAGGTCTTGCCGCGCTTTGCATTTCCATCATTCATCCGACTTTTCTGGGGGTTCACATGCCACTCGTTTCCATGCGCCAACTGCTGGACCATGCCGCCGAAAATGGCTATGGCATTCCGGCTTTCAACGTCAACAACCTGGAACAAGTGCAGGCCGTGATGTCAGCCGCCGACGAAATTGGCGCGCCGGTCATCCTGCAAGCCAGCGCGGGCGCCCGCAAGTACGCCGGTGAATCCTTCATCAAGCACCTGATCCAGGCGGCAGTTGAAACCTACCCCCACATCCCCTTGGTGATGCACCAGGATCACGGCCAGTCGCCCGCGATCTGCCAGGGCGCCATTGACCTGGGCTTTGGCTCGGTGATGATGGACGGCTCGCTGCGTGAAGACGGCAAGACCCCGGCCGACTTCGCCTACAACGTCGACGTGACCCGCCGTGTCGTGCAACTGGCCCACAAGGTCGGCGTGACGGTGGAAGGCGAGCTGGGCTGCCTGGGTAACCTCGAAACCGGTGAAGCCGGCGAAGAAGACGGCATCGGTGCCGATTGCAAGCTGGACCACAGCCAGATGCTGACCGACCCGGAAGAAGCCGCCATCTTTGTGCGCGAAACACAGCTCGACGCCCTGGCGATTGCCATCGGCACCAGCCATGGCGCCTACAAGTTCTCGCGCAAGCCCACGGGCGACATCCTGGCCATCTCGCGCGTGAAAGAGATCCACAAGCGCATTCCCAACACCCACCTGGTGATGCACGGCTCCTCGTCGGTGCCCTCCGAACTGCTGGCCATCATCAACCAGTACGGCGGCAAGATGAAGGAAACCTACGGCGTGCCCGTTGAGGAAATCCAGGAAGCCATCAAGTTCGGCGTGCGCAAGATCAACATCGACACCGACATTCGCCTGGCCATGACCGCCGCCGTGCGCAAGTTCCTGTTCGAGAACCCCGACAAGTTCGACGCCCGCGAGTGGCTCAAGCCCGCCCGCGAAGCCGCCAAGCAAATCTGCAAGCAACGCTACATGGAGTTCGGTTGCGAAGGGCAGGGCGGCAAGATCAAGGCCGTCTCCCTGGTGGACATTGCCGCGCAATACGCCAACGGCAAGCTGGCGCAAGTGGTGGCCTGATCGATATCCCGCACCAGCGCGGCGCTTTACAGCGCGGCTGGCGCAAGAAGCCGACACCAGCGTTAAGCTTGGGGTCGGCTTTTTTCTTTGGAGAACCACCCCATGCTCAAGCTTCACGGCTTTTCCTTGTCCAACTACTACAACAAGGTCAAGCTGGCCCTGCTTGAGAAAGGGCTGCCCTTCGAGGAGGTGCTGGTGCGCACCAAGGATGCACCGGTCGACAAGCTGATGTCGCCCCTGGGCAAGGTGCCCTACCTGCAGACCGAGCACGGCCACCTGTGCGAGAGCCAGGTGATCATGGACTACATCGAGGCGAGTCATCCCACGCCAGCCCTGGTGCCCGCCGATCCCTGGCTGGCCGCCAAGCACCGCGAGATCAACACCTTCCTGGAGTTGCACGTTGAGTTGTGCGCGCGCCAGCTTTACCCGCAGGCCTTTTTTGGCGGCACCTTGTCCGACAAGTTCGTGGCGAGGGTCAAGGACGACCTGGTAAAGAACCTGGCCGCCTTCAAGCAACTGGCCGTGTTTGGCCCCTACGTGGCGGGCGACACCTTCTCGGCCGTGGATTGCGCTGCCTACGTGCACCTGCCCCTGGCGGGCTTGGCCACCAAGCTGGTTTGTGGCGAAGACCTGGTCGTGGCTGCGGGCATCGACTGGAAAACCTACGTCAAGTTGATCGAACAGCGCCCCACCGCCCAGAAGGTGGCCGCAGACCGCAAAGCCGACCAGGCGCGCGCGTTGGCGGCCACGAAAGCCGCCCCGGGGCTCTGAGCGATGCCGATGTTTCATCGTTTCAGCGCCTTGGCAATTTTGGCCATCATCAATGGCGCCGCCATGGCCCAGTCGCTCGCGCCCATCGCCCCGGTTGCCCCTCCGCCACCCAACGTCAAGCTCGATCACTGGCGTTGGGAGTTGGGCTTGGGCGCCAGCGTGTCTTCGGGCAACACCGAGTCATCCAGCGCCACGGTCAACGCCGACGGTGCGCGCCTCAGCGCCCATGGCAAGTGGACGGTGAACGGTCGCCTGCTGTACGCCAAGGATGCCAAAGGCACCACGGCCGAGCAGGTGGCCGCTGACAGCCGTTACGACCACAACGTGACCCCGCTGGTCTTCCTGTTTGGCCAGGTGGGCGGCCTGCGGGACCGGCCCGCCAATCTCGACTTGCGCGTCACGGCGGGCGGTGGCGCTGGTTACCACGTGATCGAAACGCCAGAAACCATTTTTGACGTGACCATGGGTCTGGGCTACGCGCAAGACCGCTACACCCGGCCCACCCTGGTGAACGACCAGGTCCGCACGTCGCTGGGGCGGGTGGAAATGTTGCTGGGTGAAAACTCCAGCCACCGCCTGACCGACAACACCACGTTCAAGCAGCAACTGTCGCTGTCGCCCGCGCTGGACAGCAGTGGCCTGCGGGCCGAGTGGAAGGCCGGTCTGGCCGTGGCCATGACCGCCAAGCTGAAGCTGTCCGTCAACGCCAGCATGCGCTACAACAGCGATCCGGGCACCGGCTTGAAAAAAACCGACACCCTGGTGGTGACCGGCGTGCAATTGACCTTGGATTGAAGACCTTGGATTGAGCGGCACAATCTGGGCTGGGGCCGCGCGCCCCGATCCGTTTTGACGATGACGATGAAAGCCGACCGCCGATGACCTCCGCCCTGCACACCTCTGCCCTGCAATCCCTGCCTTTGCTTGCCCGTGGCAAGGTGCGCGACAACTACTCGGTGGGCGAAGGCCGCATCCTGATGGTGGCCTCCGACCGCATCAGCGCCTTCGACGTCATCATGGGCGAGCCCATTCCCGGCAAGGGCGCTTTGCTCACGCAAATGGCCCTGTTCTGGTTCGAGCTGCTGAAAGACATCGTGCCCAACCACCTGACGGGCGACGAGCCGGTCAGTGCCGTGTCTGCCACCGAGCGCGCCCAGGTGGAAGGCCGCTCCATGCTGGTCAAGAAGCTCAAGCCTTTGCCCGTGGAGGCCGTGGTGCGCGGCTACCTGGCGGGTAGCGGCTGGAAGGAATACCAGCACAACGGCGAAGTCTGCGGCGTGAAGTTGCCTGCGGGTCTGAAGAACGCCAGCAAACTGCCCGAGCCCATCTTCACGCCCGCCACCAAGGCCGAGATGGGTGATCACGACGAGAACATCAGCTTCGACAAGATGGTCGAGATCATTGGTGTGGACCTGGCCGAGCGCGTGCGCGACGTCTCGATCCAGCTGTACAAGGCCGCCGCCGACTACGCGCTGACCAAGGGCATCATCATCGCCGACACCAAGTTCGAGTTCGGCCTGGACGAGCAGGGCACGCTGACCCTGATGGACGAGGTGCTCACGCCCGATTCCTCGCGCTTCTGGCCCTCGGAGGGCTACGAGGCGGCTTTCAAGGCTGGCGCCAACCCGCCCAGTTACGACAAGCAGTTTTTGCGCGATTGGCTGGAGCAGGCCACGGTGAATGGCCAGCCCTGGGACAAGACCGTGCCCTCGCCTGCGTTGCCCGTCGATGTGATCGAGCACACGGCGGCGAAGTACCGCGAAGCCTTGACCCGATTGACGGGGGCCTGACCAAGGAGGGTTGTGCTCGGCCTGAGGTCGGCCAGCAAATTGCTTATCCCATGGCTGGCATGGATGGGCGAGTGAGTCTCGCGGCGGCGGCTACGCTGTCAAATCCCGCCTGTAGACTCGTCGAATCAATCATGTTTGACCAACCGCATCTGAGCATCATGACCCATGCACGCGCAGGATTAGCCTTCTCCATTTTTCATGGGCAACCACTGAGGGCCAGAATCCTGCCCCTGATGCATTGGGTATTTCTGGCATGGATCGCGCTGATTTCGCCCGCATGGGCAGAGCAGTCTCTGACGGAGGCCTGGGCCGAATACCGACTGGAAGATGCCAAAGTTGACGTCGTGATCCGGAAGTCCGGCAACACGGCTGAGGCGCAGCAAATGAGGGCCAGAATCCTGCCCAGGTACCGAGAGCTGTCTCGCCAGCTGAATGCACTGCCTTTGGAGGAGCGCCGCGCGGTGGAGCAAGCGGCCGACAAAATTTTCCAGGCGAAGGTGGTTCGCATTTCTGGCAACCCCTATGCGGTTGAGGCCCAGCGCAGGCAGGGCGCTCAGGATGCCGCGGCCAACGTCGCCAAATACGAGGCGGCTGTTGCCCGGGAACAGCAAAGCCGGGATAGCGCTTGGGGAACCCTATTCAAGGCGATTGGGCTGCTGATCGTGGCCCTCATCGCCTGGTGGTGGTTGCGGGCACGCAAAAAGAAAAAAGCCGAGAAAAAGGCCGAGCTGGCCAAGCGCCTGAAATTCACGCAGTGGAAGGCCGAGCACTTGGAGAAGTTTGGCGCCACGGCGGCCGAGCGGGCTGCTCGCATCCAGCAACTGTTCGCGGGCAACCAGGGCACCGTGAGTTACGCCACCTGGTGGGATCCCCCGCCGGAGGCCGGGCTGGGTGTGGCATACGTCGCCTTTTCCATCAACCGCAATCTGGCCGCCATGGAGCCCCCGGCACCGCCAGATGCTGCGTGCCGTCGAGCTGCTCAACAACGCCGTGGATGGCCAACTGCCCTGGTGGGAGTGGGCGCGCTTTGGTCTCATCTGGGGTGAAGGCAAGGCGCACATCGACGAGTACAACTATCTGCTGGGGCCCGACGCGGCGCGCGATGCCCATGCCGCGATCGATTTTTACTGCAGCAAAATGGACGCAAAAACCGAGGCCGTGGTCAACCACGTGCTCAAGGTCATCGGCACACCTGATGCTGACCCACGGCTGGAGGCCGTCAAAGCCGAGTTGCGGCCGATCTTCTTTGAATCCAGCGGCTCGGGCGCAACGTGGCTGAGTGGCGCCGACCTGCAAGCTTCTGGGCCTGACGGGCGCCCGCGCTCGATCTTCCAGCCGCGCAGCGACCAGGCCTTGCGCATCGGCTTGCTGGAAGACGGCACCCCTCTGACCTTCTCGGGCGACGAGTCGCTGATCTCGATCGCGCCGCCAGGATCGGGCAAAACGCAGTGCAACGTGTTCCCCAATTTGCTGACCTGGCGCGGCCCGGCCGTGGTGCTCGACATCTCCGGCGACCTGTACGAGAAGACCAGCAAATGGCGCTCGGAGCATGTCGGCCCCGTGTACAAATTCAGTCCGCTGGAGCCCCAAGGCAGCCACCACTACAACCCGCTGACCTTCGTGCGCAGCGAAGCTGACTACATTTGGGAGGACGCGCGCCTGCTGGCCGACATGATGATCGTGCCCTCTGGTGGGGCCGACCAGTTCTGGGAGAACGAAGCCCGCACGGTGCTGACCGCCGCCATCGCCCACGTCTGCTACGCCAACACGCCGCCCAACCGCCCCATGCACGCGGTGCTGGACATCATGCATGGCGGCCGGGCCTGGGACGAGATGATCATGGGCTTGCGCATGGCGGTGGATGTGCGCGTGATGGTCCAGCACGGGCAGTCGCTGTCGACCATGAATGAGAAGACGCTCAGCAGCGTGATGCAGACGGCGCGGTCCAGCCTGGGCGCGTGGGGTGGTGAGCGCGTCGCCCGCGTCACCGATCGATCAGACTGGAGCCCGCTGGACCTGCGCGATGGCAGCAATCCCACCATCTACATCTACATGCGCCCCAACGAGGTGGATGCCTACCTGTCTCTGATACGGGTGTTCATCGGGCAGCACATCCGCATGCTCACGGGCGGGGCGGTGCCCCCAGCAGACGCCAAGAAAATCCTGTTCATGCTGGACGAATTGCCCCGCCTCAAGAACATGCCGCCCATTGATGAAGCCCTCAACATCGGGCGCAAATACAAGCTGCAGTTGTGGCTGTTTGCGCAGAGCCTGGGGCAGCTTGAAGAGGCCTACAAGAACGGCAAGGGCATGATTGGCAGCTGCGGTGTGCGCATCTACATGAACCCCGGGCTGCAAGATGGCATGGCCGAGAGCCTGTCCGAGCAGATCGGCTACAAACAAGGCGCGCTCGATGGCGTGCGGGGCAAGGTGGTGGAGGCCAGCGCCCTGGCCGGCCCCGATTGGGGTGATTATCAGATCGTGCTGGGCACAGCCAGCAAGCCGGGCAAGGTCAAAAAAGCCTTTGCTTGGCAAGACCCGGAATTGGCCAGCCGCATGGGCAGCCTTTGAGCCGACTCTGACCTCATCGACAAGCGAGTAGCGACATGGACGTGGATTCCCTGCGGAAAGAGCGTGCAGCCTTGGAGGCGCAGCAAAAGGCGCTGGACGAGCAACTGAAATCCCTGGATGCCGATGCTGAGGCGCGCCGCCAGGAGCTGCGCACCGATCTGGACAAAATCACCGCAGAGCTCAGCAATCTGAACAGCCAGATTGCTGACCTCGCGGTCAGGCCCGTGCTGGGGCAAACAGAGCAGGTGCAAGCAGCCAGGCATGAGTTGCACATCGAAGTGGCCAGCAAACAGTTTGATCCCGTGCTGGCCCACCTGGGCAGCCAACATGAGATCGGCGCGGGCGCGGAGCTTGCCCTGGCCGGGCCGATCATGCTCGGGCAGATCGCCTCACAAGGCAAGCCTTTGTTCGAGGCCATCGCATCCGAGGTGCAGTACATCGCCGAGGGCATTCAGCATCTGCTCACCCCCGAGGCCGTCAGGGAGCAGCGAATTGAAGAAGCCTTGGCCAAGCCTCCGTCCGACGACGTGCAGCGCTTCAATGAGATGCAAGACGAGTTGCAAAAATTGCAGACCATTGAAGCCAATTTCAAAGAGCGGATCGCCGGTGCCGACCCCGAAAAACAAACCCTGATGCGAGCGGCTTTTGAAGAGCAAAAGGCGCAGATGATCGAAGACATGGTCAAACAACAGGAGCAAGAGCGCCAACGGTTGCTGGAAGAACAGACGCGAGACGATTCACGCTGAAAATCCAGGCTCAACCCATCAACGACGCCGAGGGCGTCCCTTGCTGTCCAGATCGTCCCCGCGCAATTCGGCCAGCTCTGCTGCGCGGACGGCGGCCTTTTCGGCCTCGTGCAGCGCCACCTCGTCGGTCGTGGCCAAGCCGCGCAGCATCACCGCCGCTTCACCCACGCCCGTCTTCTTGACCGATGAGAACAGCATGATGTTCATGTCGGAGGATTCGGTCTTCAAGGCGCTCAGCACCTCATTGGCCTGGCGCAGGGCGGCGTCGGCCTCCTTGCGGTTGAGCTTGTCGGCCTTGGTCAGCAGCACCAGCAGCTTGACCTCGCCCATGCGCACGCGCGGGCCCACAAATTCCAGCAGATTGCGGTCCAGTTCGGTGAAACCGTGGCGTGAATCCACCATGTGGACAACGCACGTCAAGTTGCGGCGCACGGCCAGGTATTGGGCCATCACCTCTTGCCAACGCAGCTTGGCGGTGCGGTCCACGGCGGCGTAGCCGTAGCCGGGCAAGTCGGCCCAATGCAGGTTGGGCGCGGCCTTGGGGCCCACCTGGAACAGGTTGATGTGCTGGGTACGCCCCGGGGTTTTAGAGGCAAATGCCAGTTGGCGTTGCTGGGCCAGCGTGTTGATCGCGGTGGACTTGCCCGCGTTGGACCGGCCCACGAAGGCAACTTCGGGTAACTCCGAGGGCGGGAGCTGTTCTAGCTTGGCGGCTGTGGTTAAAAACCGAGCCGTGTGGGTCCAGGCGAGGGCGTCTTTCGGGGAAATCGTAGGTTCGGTCATCAGGCATTGTAAAATCAATGAGTTTCACAGTTCAAACCCACACACCGTCATGAAGCGTCTTTCCAGTCTGATTGCCCTTGCCTCGATGGTCTTGACCCTGTCGGGTGTGGCCCATGGTTCTGAATCCAAAGCCGCCGGCAAGCCTGATCTGGCCGCCGGCGAAGCCAAGGCCGCCATGTGCGCTGCCTGCCACACGGCCGATGGCTCGCGTGGCGCCGCCACCTACCCCATCCTGCAGGGGCAGCACCCCCAGTACCTGGCCAAGCAGCTGACCGAGTTCAAGGAGGGCGTGCGCAAAAACGCCGTCATGACCGGCATGGCCGCAGCGCTCACGCCTGAAGACATCCGCAACATCTCGGCTTTCTACGCGGGCAAAAAGGCCAAGGATGGCTTTGCCAAGAACAAGGACACCGTGGCCTTGGGTGAAAAAATCTACCGTGGCGGCATCGCCAAGAAAACGGTGCCGGCCTGCGCGGCCTGCCACGGCCCCACGGGTTCGGGCATCCCGGCGCAATATCCTCGCCTGGGCGGCCAGCACGCCGATTACGTCAAGGCGCAGTTGACGGCTTTCCGCCAGGGTGATCGCACCAACAATGCGTCGATGACCTCCATCGCGGCCAACCTGAGCGACAAGGAAATCGACGCCCTGGCCGACTACATCGCTGGTCTGCGCTGAATCCCGGCGCAGGTCGGGTCGATGCTGATTCCGGCTCGACCCTGAAAAGGCAACCATCCCGGGCGGGGCCAGCAGGCTGCCGCCTTTTTTGTGCCCGGCGTTCTTCATGAGGTGCTTCACCTTGAAGTTGGTTGAAACATGAGCTCTCTTGCTGATACCCCGACGGCCCTTCCAGCGCGCTCCTTGCGGGGCGATCTGCTGGAACTGCTGTCGTCCATGCGTTTTGCGATTTCGCTGCTCACGGTGATTTGCGTGGCCTCGGCCATTGGCACCGTGGTGCGCCAGGGCGAACCGGCCACCAATTACGTCGAGCAGTTCGGGCCTTTCTGGGCCGAGGTGTACGGGGCCCTGGGCCTCTACCGCATCTACAGCTCGCCCTGGTTCTTGCTGATCCTGGCGTTTCTGGTCACCTCGACCAGCCTGTGCATCGCGCGCAATGCGCCCCGCATCCTGGTCGATTTTCGCAACCACAAGGAAGGCATCCGCGAGCAGGCCTTGAACGCCTTCCACCACCGGGCCGAAGGCTCGCTGGCCCAGCCTTTGGGGGAGGCGCAGGCGCGCGTGCAACAACTGTTGTCCAGCACGGGCTGGTCCATCAAGAGCCAGGTGCGCACGGGCGGCGCGGGCAAGGCGGCGGGGGTGATGATCGCGGCGCGGCTGGGGGCGGCCAACAAGCTGGGCTACATCGCGGCGCACTCCGCCATCGTGCTGGTGTGCGTGGGCGGGCTGTTCGATGGTGACCTGATCGTCAAAGTGCAGGCCTGGGCGCAGAACCTGCAGCCCTTCAAGGGTGGCCAGGTGACCGAGCAAAGTCGCCTCAGCGTGAGCAACCCGGCCTACCGCGCGCAGTTGTTCGTGGCGGAGGGCCAGCGCTCCAACTCTGCGGTGCTCAACCTGGACAAGGGCATGCTGCTGCAGCCCTTGCCCTTCGAGGTCGAGCTGAAGAAGTTCAACGTCGATTACTACGCCACGGGCATGCCCAAGCGTTTCGCCAGC
Organism: Aquabacterium sp.; assembly: GCF_029946005.1. Lineage (GTDB taxonomy): Bacteria > Pseudomonadota > Gammaproteobacteria > Burkholderiales > Burkholderiaceae_C > Aquabacterium. Next base: position 250,412 of record NZ_JAQSDR010000015.1, on the reverse strand, counting down.
GACATCGTCATACACGATCCGCGCACGAACACCACCAAAACCGCCACGGTCGAGGTCAACCACCCGGTGGTCTACGACGGCGTCACCATCTTCCAATCCAGCTTTGAAGATGGCGGCTCGCAGGTCAGCCTCAAGCCGGTGTTCCTGAATGGCGAGGGCGTGGGCACGCAGCCGGGCCTGATCCATGGGGTGGTCAATGGCGACGCCTTGCCGCTGGCTTCCGATGCCCAAGGCCAGGTCAAGGTCGAGATCACCGGCTTGCGGGTGATCAACGTTGAAAACCTGTCCGACTCGGCAGGTGCCGGTGAGGACAAGACCGATGTGCGCGGTGTGAACCTGGCCGATCTGAGCAAGCACCTGGGCTCGGGCGCCAAGCCGCCGGGCGACAAAAAACTGGTCAACGTGGGCCCCTCGGTGACCTACAAGCTGCGCGATGCGGCGGGCCAGGCGCGTGAGTACCAAAACTACATGGTGCCGGTGAACCTCAACGGCCAAGCCCTGTTCCTGCTGGGGGTGCGTGACACGCCCTCCGACAATTTCCGCTTCCTGCGCGTGCCGGCCGACGAGAACAACAGCATGGAAGGCTGGTTGCGCCTGCGCCAAGCTTTGGGCGACGAGGCCATGCGCCGCGAGGCGGTGCGCCGCTTTTCTCTGAATGGTGCCCCGCCCGATCGCCCCGAACTGGCCGCCCAACTGGCAGTGTCGGCCCAGCGCGCCCTGGATTTGTTCGCCGGGGCCATCGTGGCGCCGCGTGAGGAAGGTGAGCCTGCGCCCACGCAAGCGTCCGGCGGCCTTCAGGCCCTGTCGGACTTCATTGAAAAAGTGGTGCCCGAGGCCCAGCGCGAACCCACGTCGGAAACCCTGGTGCGCATCCTCAACGGCGCCCTGGCCGAACTGATGAACCTGAGCCGTGAAAAAGCGGGCCTGCCCGTTTTGTCGATGGAGTTGGACTCGACCCGCGCTTTCATGACGCAGTCGGTGCTGTCCATGTCGGACGCGTTTTTGTACCCCGTGCCGGTGGTGCTGATGCTCGACGGCTTCGAGCAGCGCCAAGCCAGCGTTTTCCAGGTCACGCGCACCCCGGGGCGCAACGTGGTCTATCTGGGTTGTGTCTTGCTGATTGTCGGGGTTTTCGCCATGCTCTACATTCGCGAGCGGCGCCTTTGGGTCTGGCTGCACAGCGACGATGCTGGTGGTGGCACGCAGGTCAGGATGGCTTTGTCGGCCACCCGACACACCCTGGACACCGATGCCGAATTCGAGCGGCTCAAAACCGCTGTGCTGGCGCCTGACGCGCGCGCCTGATTTGAAAGTAGTGAGCCCATCATGACCACCTCCGTCCACCCCACCTTGCCCGCCCCTGGCGGCTGGCGCCGTTCGCTGTTTGACTGGGCCTTCGCGGCCCTCGTGGTGGCCTTGGGCGGCTGGGCCTTCCACGCCCTTGGCGATTCGATGGACATCTACGAGCGCGCCATCCTGGTGGCGGCCGTGCCCAGCGTGATCGCCCTGGCCTGGTTCTGGGGCCCGATCCGCTTGCTGCTGCTGTTGTCGGGCCTGGCCACCTGGGGTGCGATCACCTTGTACATGCGAGCCACCGACGACCACGGCGCCGACCTGGCGCAGGCCGACACGGTGTTCTGGCTCAAGTACTTTTTGTCCAGCCAAAGCGCCATCTTGTGGATGAGCGTGCTGTTCTTCATGAGCACCCTCTTTTACTGGATCGGCGTGTTCAGCAAAGGCGTCACCGGCGCGCGGCTGGGCTCACGCATCGCGTGGGCGGGCGTTTTCATGGCCCTGGTCGGCACCTTCGTGCGCTGGTTCGAGAGCCACCAGATCGCCCCTGACATTGGCCACATCCCGGTCAGCAACCTGTACGAAGTCTTCGTGCTGTTCTCGTGGATGACCACGCTGTTCTGGCTGTACTACGAAGACCGCTTCGCCAAGGCCGGGCAGTCCTTGATGGCCTTGGGCGCCTTCGTGATGCTGGTGGTCAGCGCGGCCGTGGGCTTTTTGCTTTGGTATGCCCTGGAGCGCGGCGCGAGCGAGATCCAACCCTTGGTGCCCGCCCTGCAAAGCTGGTGGATGAAGCTGCACGTGCCCGCCAATTTCATCGGCTATGGCACCTTCGCGATGTCGGCCATGGTGGCCTTTGCCTACCTGGTCAAGACCCACGCCACCGAGACCCGCTGGTGGAAGCTGGCGCCCTTGTGGCTGATCGGTGTGGCCCTGTGCTTCGAGCCTTTGGTGTTCCGCAGCAAGCCCGGTGCCGAGCAGGCCTTGAGCAGTTACTGGGCCGTGTACTTTGGCATCGCCGCCGTGATCGTGGCCGCCATCCTGGGGGCGCGCCGCAAGCTGGCCGCGCAACTGCCTGACTTCGCGGTGCTCGATGACGTCATGTACAAGGCCATCGCCGTGGGCTTTGCCTTCTTCACCATCGCCACCATCCTGGGCGCCTTCTGGGCCGCCGAGGCCTGGGGCGGCTACTGGAGCTGGGATCCCAAAGAGACCTGGGCCCTGATCGTGTGGCTGAACTACGCGGCCTGGCTGCACATGCGCCTGATGAAGGGCCTGCGCGGCACCTTCGCGGCCTGGTGGGCTTTGGGTGGCTTGCTGGTCACCTCGTTCGCATTCCTGGGCGTGAACATGTTCCTGTCCGGCCTTCACTCCTACGGCCAGCTGTGAGCGCCACCTCTTGGGTCACGCCCGAGCTTCGGGCCCAATTGCGCACCGACGCCTGGTTCGGAAGCCTGTCGTCCGGTCTTGAGAACGACCTCCTGGAACTGGCCACGCCCAAACGCCTGAAGGTGGGCGAGCACCTGTTCTTCCGCGGGGATGTGGCCGATGGCATTTACGCAGTGCTGGAAGGCACCCTGCGCATCTCAGGGGTGACCGAGTCAGGCAAGGAGGCCATCTTGTCGATGGTTGAGCCACCGATGTGGCTGGGCGAGATAGCCCTGTTCGACCACTTGCCGCGCACCCACAATGCCGTGGCCGACGTCGCCACGCGCCTGTTGTACGTGCCCATGGGGCCGCTCAACGAGTTGTTGTCTCGGCGCCCGGTTTATTGGCGCGACTTTGGCGTGCTGATGTCCCTGAAGGTGCGCTTTGCCTTCATCGGCATGGAGGACCTGGCCCTGCTGCCGGCCGACATGCGCCTGACCCGGCGCCTGGTGATGCTGACCTTTGCCTTGGGCAAGGAGGGCCACTGCGTGCTGCCCATCAGCCAGTCGCAACTGGGCATGATGCTGGGCCTGTCGCGCCAGACCACCAACCAGATCCTGCAAAACCTGCAGGACCAGGGCGTGGTGCAGATCGCCTATGGGCGCATCGAGGTGCTGGACCGGGCACGACTGGCGGACGTGGCCGGTTTGTCCTGTGTGGACAAGGCCTTGCTGGGGCAGATCGGGCCTTCGCGCGCGCCCGCTGCGGGCTGATCCGGGCAGACCCTTCCTAGGTCTATCCCTCGTTTGTCGTTCAGGCGACAGCGTCACGCAGCCTGCCCCCCGACCATGCGTTCATCTTCAATGTTGAACGCTGGACCGGGGGTATTTCATGGCCAATCAATTTCACAGGGCGATGCCCAGGCTGGGGCTGTTGGCCCTGGCCGCATGCGCACCACTCAGCCATGCGGCCCCCAATTTTCCGGACCAGGAGCTGGTGTGCAGCTTCAATGCCCCGCGTGAGCAGCAGCGCGCCGCTTCTGCCCAGAACTTCGCGCAGCCGGTGGTCCAGCAGATGCTGGTCAACGGCGCGCTGGTCTGGACGGCCGGTGGCAGTGCGGTGCCTTCGCTCAAGCCGGGTGACACCGTCACGCTGATCGGCAGTGGCTTCGGTGCGGGCACCGACATTGACTTCAGCAAGATCATGATCGGCAACAGCCGCGTGCTGGAGACCGACTTGACCATGTACGAGCAGAAGCTCGACATCCTGGCCAGCTCCAATTACGAGACCGGCAAGGTGCGCAGCAGCTGGCCCAAGGATGTGCAGAGCTGGTCCGACACCCGGGTCGAGTTCCGGGTGCCGTCTCATGCCAGCAAAGGCCCCTTGAAGCTGCAGGTGCAAAAGCGCACGGGCTACAACTTGTCGATCAAGAAGCCCGGCCAGCCTCACAACGTGATCGACGCGCAGTTGACGCGCCTGGAGGCCCCGGCCAATCCCAACTGCGACATCGTCTCGACCCTGACGGACGACACCAAGGCCATCGTGCCCATCGAGGTCAATGTCAGTAACACCAGCTTCGCCGAGATGGCCAAGCTGGGCCGCCAGATCTTCTGGTCCTACGACTATGGCCTGGGCGTGGCCCACAAGTTCAAGAGCCTGGACTGGGACAAGATCTTCGGTGGCAAGGCCATTGACCCTTACACGCGCAAGGTGGCCGACCCGGCCCTGCTGTTCGGCGCCCACAAGACGGTGGCTGGCCAAGTGCCCGATGAGGCCATCGCCGATGTCTACTTCGACCCCTACCCGCAAGAAAGCCCCATCCCCGGCTTCCTGCTCGTGGAGCCACAGCTCACCGCGGGCATGACCAGCAACAGCGGGTGGGTGGGTTACCGCTACGCCCAGTCCTCGCACCCGCTGCTGGGAAAGGGCAAGTGGATCGGCTTCAACTGCGCCTCCTGCCACGGCTACAAGATCAGCTACAGCAAGGGCAGTGGCAACCTCACCAAGGTCTTCCCCGGCCTGCCCAACCCCTTGTGGACGCAGCGCTGGACCGTGCTGGGCGACAAGACCACCGACACGACCGCCACCTTCGCCTACATCGTGGACAACGAGCCCGGTCCCTCGTGGTCCACCGGCACCAAGAAGGTGGACAAGACACCGATGCTGTACCTGATGCCGGGCGGCGCCACCGAATCGACGATGACACGCAAGGCGGGTGAAGGCACGGAGTACGACAACGACTACCTGTTCTCGCCCATGGTCATCCCCAACGTGACCAACCACTTGCCGATCCGCCGCTCGCTGTCGCACACCGAGTCCTACGTGGGCTTCGAGGGCTCCTACATCCACGCCCAGGAGCCCGAGGGTGCCATGGGCTCGATGGACCAGAAGTCGCTCAAGGCCTTGACCGCCTACATGTCGGTGCTGGACAAGGACGACGATGATCTGCGCAACGTCGGCCTGTTCCGCTGGCTCAAGACCAACGGCAAGCTGGGGCAGACAGGCAGCACCGCCACGTCTGAAGGCGCTTTTGTGCAAAACACCTGGCAGAAGTACCCCGGCGTGGCGGCCAACGTGGCGCAGGGCAAGGCCGCGTTCGACCAGGCGTGTGCCTCTTGTCACTCGGACAAGCTGGGCGCCAACACCAACGAGAAGATGATCCCCTTGAAGGAGGTGGGCCGCTTCTTCGCGCCGTCGGACTTCCAATACAAGCAGCAGTCCATCCGCGTGACCTTTTTGCGCAATCTGTATTGGGTGCAGTCGCGCGGCCTGCTCACCGATGGCCACGTGCGCAACTTGGAAGACCTGGTCAGCCCCGATCGTTGCAGCGAAGGCTCTGGCTTGTACAAGCAGTACTACACCTTGCACGCCCCGGCCCGGCCCGCACTGGGCTCCCCAGACCAGCCTGCGGTCTTCCCTGACCTGAACCGCAAGGGCGATGTCTTCCGCATCTACAAGGCCAAGAAGAAGAACATCTTCGACACCACGGCTGATGCGCGCAACACCTTCGTCGAGCGCCACAAGTACTTCGTGACCATGCCCGGCGATGAAGGCCACTACTATTGGGACTACCAGAAGCTGCGCCGCGAGTTTGGCCCCGAGATCGGCGCGCCCGGCCCCATCGGTTTGCCGGCCACGCCGCACCCCTGGTGTGCCAAGTCGGGGGCCGAGGTGGGCAACCTGGTCCAGTACCTGCTGACGCTGTGAGTACCCTGACTTCCTGAGTCTCTCCTGGGATGTCTTGAGACATCTTTGGCCACCGGTGTCACCGCCGGTGGCCTTTTTTCATGCCGGGTGGCGGTGGATCAAGGCAGTACGCGGCAGTCGCTCAGCACGGGCTCTCCGAGGAGCAGCCCCTGGTTCAGGCAGTCCAGGCTCAGGACTTGGCCGACCCCGGCTTGCCGGGCGAGGGCTTGGCTGCCGCCATCCACCACCGCGCGCAGCCCGGCTTGTCCCTCGTCGGCCCCCAGGTTGATCAGCAGGATCTGGCCTTGACCGGGCTCAATGCTGTTGACCACGCCCTGGATCTGCAGGCGCTGGCCTTTGAAGCGGGCGTCTGCTGCCAGACGATCGCTGGCATAGGCCTGGGCGACGTCTCTGGCATTTTGGCGCCCCGGCATGGGCTTGGTGCCGGGGCCTGAAGGGGGCGGGTTCGGGACCGAGTCGCCGCTGGGCGCTGAGGCTGCGCCTGGCGTGGCCACATCCTCGTCGGCATTCAGCCAGGCCAGGCCGCCGTACAGCACCCCGCCCAGGATTGCGACCAGGCCAAGGGCCTTGAGGAGGGGCAATGCAGTGGGGCTGGGCATGGTTCGGGGCCTGGCAAGCTTTCAGTTGTCGGCCATTTTGACGATAATGATTTCATCATGCCCTACGCACTGCTCACTCCCGACGGCCAGATCAGCAGCTTGTACCGCGACCCTCAAGCGGGGGCTCATTTCCTGGCGCCTGACGACGCCCGGGTGCACGCCTTCCTGGGCGGCGACGGCGGGCCGGCTCAGCAGTTCGCCAGCCTGGACGCCGACTTGGTGCGGGTGCTGGAAGACCTGATCGATGCCCTGATCCAGCGCAATGTCCTCATGGTCACTGACCTGCCTGTTGAAGCGCAGCAAAAGCTGTTCAACCGCAAGAACGTGCGAGACCAGATGAAGAACTACTCGCTGCAACTGTTCGGTAGCGAGCCCCTGAGTACCCGGATCGACGAGGTCGTGTCCACCGATTTTGGCGACACCCTGTGAGCCCCCATCCATCCTGAAAAGCGGCTACAAACCGGGTCTGCCCCATCATCTGCATGGGCCTGACCTCAAGGATTGCCTGATGACGCCGAATTTCCGCCCCACGTTGGTGACCCTGGCCTGGGGCACGGCGCTGCTCACCCTGGCTCAAAGCGCTGCTGCGCAAGCCTTGCCCGATGTGGTGGTCACGGCCACGCGCACGGCTCAGCCGTCGTTTGACATCGGCGCCTCTGTGGACGTCGTCACCGGCCAAACGCTGCGCAGCGCCGGCCCGCTGGTCAACCTGTCAGAGGCCTTGACGCGCGTGCCAGGTTTGTCGGTGCTGAACCGCCAGAACTACGCGCAGGATTTGCAGATCTCTAGCCGAGGCTTTGGGGCGCGCTCCACCTTTGGCGTGCGCGGTGTGCGCCTGTATGCCGATGGCATCCCGCTGACCATGCCCGATGGACAAGGCCAGGCCTCGTCCATCGACCTGGGCTCGGCCCAACGCATCGAAGTGCTGCGAGGCCCCATGTCGGCCCTGTACGGCAATGCGGCGGGCGGCGTGATCCAGGTGTTCACCGAAGACGGCCCGCCCACGCCTGAGGTGACGGTGGGCTACGCCGTCAGCCGCGATGGCTTCCACCGCGAGTCGGTCAAGCTGGGCGGCGAGACCGGCCCGGTCAACTATGTGATCAACGCCAGCCACTTTGAAACCGATGGCTTTCGCGACCACAGCGCGGCGCAGCGCGACCAGATCAACGCGAAGCTGAAATGGTCGCTGCAGGACCGCTCGACGGTGACGGTGGTGGGCAGCTATCTGAACATGCCGCAGGTGCAGGATCCGCTGGGGTTGACCAAAACCGAGATGGAGGCTAACCGAAAGCAGGCCACGGGCAGTGCCTACGACTACAACACCCGCAAGGACATCGCCAACCGCCAATTGGGGGTGGTCTATGACAAGCCGCTGAGCTTTGGCGAGTTGCGTTTGCTGGGTTACACCGGCACGAGGCAGGTCGTGCAGTTCCAGTCCATCCCTTTGGGCGCACAAGGGACGGCCACGCACCCAGGTGGAGTCATCGACCTGGACCGCGATTTCTCGGGCCTGGATGCCCGGCTGACCTGGCGCACCAGCTTGGCCGGGCAGCCCCTGTCGATCACGGGCGGCCTGAATGTTGATCGGATGGACGAGCGCCGCGCCGGGTATCAGAACTTCACGGCCTCGGGCAGCGTGCTGGGAGTGCAGGGCGCCTTGCGCCGCGACGAAGACAACCGGGCGCAGAACAGCGACCAGTACCTGCAGACGCAGTGGGACTTGTCCGAGCAATGGGTGGCCACCGCCGGGGTGCGTCAGAGCAAGGTGACTTTCCGCTCGCAGGACCACTACGTGGTGGTCGGCAACCCCGATGACAGTGGCCGCATGGGGTTCTCAGCGACCAGCCCGGTGCTGGGTTTGATGTGGAAGCCGAGCAGCACTGCGCACCTGTACGTGACCGCTGGGCAAAGCTTTGAAACACCCACGCTCAACGAGGTTGCCTACAAGACCACGGACGGATCCGCCACGGGTTGGAACACTGGGCTGAAAGCCAGCCAGGGGCGACACCTGGAGGTCGGGCTCAAGCAAGCCTTGTCGATCCAAAGTGGGCTGAATGTGGCGGTGTTCCAGACTGACACCGATGACGAGATCGGCGTGAGTCGAAACGAGCGCGGGCGTTCGAGCTTCCAGAACGTGGGCCGCACACGCCGACTGGGCGCCGAGGCTTCGCTGCAGTGGCGTGTGGCCCCGACCTGGTCGGTGTACACCTCGGCCGCGTGGATGCAGGCCCGCTACCGCGATTCATTCCAGAGCACCGCCGTCGCCGGGGCCACGACCACCACCGTGGTCCCGGTGGGCAATGACCTGCCTGGGGTGCCCAGCCAGACCACCTACGCCGAGTTGCTCTGGCGCCCCACCAACGCCTGGCAGTTGGCCGTGGAAGCCCGCCACACGGGCCGCATCTGGGCCAATGACATCAATACTGAAGCGGCGGCCAGCTACACCGTGTGGGCCATGCGCGCCGGTTGGACGCAAGCCTTAGGCGACTGGCGCTTGAACACCTTGCTGCGCATTGACAACGTGACCGACCAGCATGCCGTGGGATCGGTGATAGTGAACGAAGGCAACAAGCGCTACTACGAGCCATCGCCTGGCCGCAGCGCTTTGTTGAGCGTGCAGGTGAGCAAGGCGTTCTGAACGAGCGCGATCAGCCCAGCACGCGGTGCGTGAGTGCGGGCAACTGTTGGCGCACCATGGCCTGGTGCTCACGGTCCAGCGTACCCAGCACCATGCCTGCACCCTCGGCCTGCACGGCCAGCACCTCGCCCCAGGGCCCGATCAGCATTGAGTGCCCAAAGGTGCGGCGGCCGTTCTCGTGCTCGCCGCCTTGCGCGGGGGCCAGCACATGGCACAGGTTCTCGACCGCGCGGGCGCGCAGCAGCAACTCCCAATGGGCCAGCCCCGTGGTGTGCGTGAAGGCCGCGGGCAGCACCAGCAGGTCGCAGGGCTGGTCTTGGCCCAGGGCGCGGAACAGCTCGGGAAAACGCAGGTCGTAGCAGACCGACAGGCCGATGCGCCAAGTGCCACCGGTTCGGTCGGTCACGTTGAAAGCGACGGGCTCTGAGCCTGGCAACAAGGTGGCCGACTCGTCATAGCAGCGCTGGCCATCGTCAAAGCAAAACAAGTGGATCTTGTCGTAACGGGCCACGCGCTCGCCTTGCGGGTTGAACACCAGCACGCTGTTGAACGCATGTTGCGCATCGTGGCTTTGCAAGGGCAGGGTGCCGCCGATCACCCACACCCCATTCGCCTTGGCGGCCGCCGCCAGCGTGGCCTGCATGGGGCTGAGCACGCGATCGGGCGCCAGCGCATCGGCCAGGGGCTCGGCGATGGCCAGCTTGTCGGCATCGTGCAGGCCCATCAGGCAGAAGTACTCGGGCAGGGCCACCAACTCGGCCCCAGCCTGCGCGGCTTGCGCGATCAGGGTTTGCGCCTGGGCCAGGTTCTCGTCCACGCGCGGGGTGGACACCATTTGAAGGGCAGCAACTTTCATGATCACGATGGTAGTGGCGGGGCGGGGCCATTGTCACGGTTATCCTTGTGCCCATCATGCTCGATGCCGCCCATGCCCCGATTGGACTGACCACCCTGGTGGACCAGGTGAATGACGCTGCCCAACGCGGGGCGGTGCTGCGCGTGCGTGGCCATGGCAGCAAGGACTTCCTGGGCGATGCCTCTCGGGGTGAGGTGCTGGACACGCGCGCCTGGCAAGGCATCGAGCAATACGAACCCAGCGAACTGGTGATCAAGGCGCGGGCTGGCACGTCCTTGGCCGAGATCGAAGCAGTGCTGATGGAGCGTGGCCAGTACTTGGCCTTTGAGCCACCGCGCTGGGCTTTCCAGCCCGATGCGCAGGGCGTGGGCCCCACCATCGGCGGCGTCGTGGCCAGCGGCTTCAGCGGCCCAGGCCGCGTTAGCCGGGGCGCGGTGCGCGACCACGTCTTGGGCGCTGGCGTGCTCAACGGCCGTGGCGAGGTGCTGCGCTTTGGCGGCTCGGTGATGAAGAACGTGGCCGGCTTTGACCTGTCGCGATTGATGGCGGGCTCCATGGGCACCCTGGGCGTGATCCTGGACGTGACCTTGAAGGTGATGCCCCAACCGGTGGCCACCGCCACGATCCGCATCGACATGGCGGAGACAGAAGCACTCGTCCAGGTCAACCAGTGGGCGGCTCAGCCTTTGCCACTGGATGCCTCGGCCTGGTGGGATGACTTGCTGGTGCTGCGCCTGCGCGGGGCCCGGGCTGCGGTCGAATCCGCCGTGCAACGCCTGTGCCTTGAACGCCAGGGCGAGCTGATCGCCCAGCCCTCGGCCGATCCCTTCTGGCAAGGCCTGCGTGACCACAGCGATGAGTTTTTCCAGCGGGCCCGCGAGGCGGTGAGCCAATCCGGGCAGAACGGCGTGACCTTGTGGCGCGTGTCGGTGCCCCCCACCGCCGCGCCGCTCGGCTTGCCCGGCGAACAGCTCACCGAGTGGTTTGGTGCCCAACGCTGGGTGTGCACGTCGGCACCGGCCACGGTGGTGTTCGAGGCCGCTGCGCGCGCTGGTGGCCATGCACAGCCCTTTGTCTTCCACCAAGTTCAGCCTCTGGTGCACGAGGCTGCCTTGTCGCCCGTGCTGCGCCAATTGCACCAGCGCGTGCAGCTGTCTTTCGATCCCCATGGGGTGTTCAACACCGGTCGCCTTCATGCAAACGCAACTGTCTCCTGAGTTCGAATCCACTGCCGAAGGCCAGCAGGCCCAGGCGGTGCTGCGCCAATGCGTGCACTGCGGTTTTTGCAACGCCACCTGCCCCACCTACAAGCTGACCGGCAATGAGCTGGACGGCCCGCGTGGCCGCATCTACCTGATGAAGCAGGTGTTCGAAGGGCAGGCGCCCACGCGCACCACGCAAACGCACCTGGACCGCTGCATTGGCTGCAACCATTGCGAGAGCACCTGCCCCTCGGGCGTGCCGTACCACGAGCTGCTGGCCGTGGGCCAGGCCGTGGTGGACGAGCGCGTGCAGCGCCCGCGCCAGGAGCGCCTGATGCGCTGGGCCTTGCGCACGGTGATGCCTTCGCGTTGGTTTGCGCCTGCATTGCGCTTGGGTCAGGCCGTGCGGCCCTTGTTGCCGGCCAAGCTGCGCGCCCAGGTGCCCCTGCGCGCGCCTTTGCCACCGCCCGCATGGCCCGATCCCAAGAAGAGCCTGCACACGCGGCAGGTGCTGATGCTCAAGGGTTGCGTGCAACCGGCGTTGCGGCCCCACATTGACGCCTCGACCGCCCGGGTGCTGGATGCCGTGGGCGTGCGCGCCGTGGTGGCCCCCGCTTCGGGCTGCTGTGGCGCCATCCAGGGGCACCTGGGCGATGTCAATGGCGCCAAGGACCGGGCGCGCGCCAACATCGACGCCTGGTGGCCCTTGATTGAAGGCCAGACGCCCATCGAGGCCATTGTGGTCAACGCGTCGGGCTGCGGGGCCTGGACGCGCGACTACGGCAAGCTGCTGGCCGACGACCCGGTGTACGCCGACCGAGCCCGCCGCGTCGGCGACCTGGTGCGCGATCCCGGCCAATTGCTGCCAGAGTGGGTGCCCATGTTGTCGCGGCGCATGGCGCGCAGGCCCATCGGCTCGCTGGGCTCGGTCACCTTCCACCCGCCGTGCAGCCTCAGTCACAGTTTGAAGCTGAGCAGCGCGGCCAAGCCCGGCCCGATCGAAACCGGCTTGCGCCAGTTGGGTTTTGACGTGCGCCTGGCCACGCGAGACAGCCACCAGTGCTGCGGTGCGGGCGGCGCCTACAGCGTGTTGCAGCCCGAGATGTCGCGGCAGTTGCGCGACCAGAAGGTGCAGGCCCTGGAGGCTGCGGGCGCCCACGTGATTGCCAGCGCCAACATCGGGTGCATCTCGCACCTGCAGGGCGGCACCGCCACGCCAGTCAAGCACTGGGTGGAGTTGCTGGACGAAGCCTTGACCGGCTGAGGCCAGGCCGGGCGGGCTTCACATGGCCCCGCCCGCATTTCAAACCTTGAAATAGACCGCCGCCGGGGGCTTTGTTCGCCCCAGCGCGGCGCGCTCACCTGCGCGACGATCTGGCATGACTGGAATGCCCTCCTTAGGGCAAACAGCGTGTTGATGGGCGTGAACAAAGTCCGGTATTGGCGACCTGGGTGCCCCAGCGGTCGCTTCTGGAGGACACGCACATTCAGTAACGAGTGCCGCTGCCGATAAGGTCGGTAGCCATGAGTGGTCCTGATTTAAGCCGAGGTGCCGTGATGAAAAATGAACTGTCTGTTTCTCGCCGTTTGGCGCGGGGCTTCACCCTGATCGAATTGATGATCGTGGTGGCCATCATCGGCATTTTGTCGGCGGTGGCGTATCCGGCATACACGGACTACATCCGGCGTGGGGATTTGGCGGAAGGCTTCTCGATGTTGTCGTCGATGCAAGTCCGGATGGAGCAGTCCTACCAAGACAACCGGTCTTACGTGGGGACGAACACGCCATGCGTGGCATCGTCGAGCAAGTATTTTTCGTACACGTGCGCCGGCACGGCCTCGACTTACACATTCACGGCGACTGGCGCGGCAGGTACACCGACCAGTGGCGACGCCTACACCATCAATGAGGCTGGACTGAAGGTCACGACGAAGTTCAAAGGCAGCACCGTTACCTTGAACGACTGCTGGGCCAAAAAGTCCACCACGGACTGCTGATCATGAAAACGCAACGCGGCATCTCCATGATCGAGGTGGTGGTCACGATCGCCATCATGGGCATCCTGATGGCGGCCGCCATGCCCAGTGTGGGCGACTGGATCCGCAACTCCCGCGTGCGCAACACGGCTGAATCCATTCAGAATGGCTTGCAACAGGCGCGCATGGAAGCGGTGCGCCTGAACCGGCCGGTGACTTTCTCCCTGGTCTCTAACCTGACCAGCGGGTGCACGCTGTCATCCAGCAGCGGCTCGTGGGTGGTCAGCCAGGAGGCGCCCACCAGCCATTGCCATGACACCCCGTCCACGACCACATCGCCCATGGTGGTGGCCAAAGGCGCCGTGGCCGATGGCGGCGGGGCCACCGTGTCCGCCACGAATGCCGCCGACGCTGCGGCCACGTCCATCACCTTCAACGGCTTTGGGCAAATTGCGAACGCCTCCACTGCGACGGCCATTCGCCGCATCGCGGTGACCAGCGCGGACGGAACTTACCCCCTGCAGGTCGAAGTGTCCCTGGGGGGCATTGGCCGCATGTGCGATACGCGCGTGCTCGCCAACAGCGGCGACACCCGCGCCTGCAACAACAGTGTCACCAATTAAGAAGGCCATGCGCAGACCTCGGCAAACCGGTTTCATGCTGATCGAGGTGTTGATCAGCGTGCTGATCTTTTCCGTGGGCGTGGTGGCCTTGGTGGCCCTGCAGGCGGCCATGACCCGCGCGCAGACCGAGGCCAAGGCCAGGACGGAGGCCAGTTACCTGGCGACCGAACTGGTCGGGCTCATGTGGGCCGATGTGAACAACCTGGGCAGCTACACCACCGGCAGCTGCGCCAGCAACACGCAATGCGCCATGTGGTTGGCCAAAGTGCAGCAAACCTTGCCCACCAACAACACCGCACCGCTCGTCACTGTGGAAACGGTCGATGCAGCCAAGTTAGGCGACGTCTCCATCACCATCACGTGGCGGCCTCCCAATGGGGATGCCCACCAATACGTGATGTCCACGAGCATCAAGCCATGAAGCGCGCGCGCGGTTTCACCCTGATCGAGCTGATGGTGGCCGTGGCCCTGGGCTTGCTGACCACCCTGGTGATCGCCCAGGTGTTCCTGCAATCCGAAGGCAACAAGCGCACCACCACCAGTGGCAGCGATGCCCAGGTGACGGGGGCCTTGGCCCTGTATGCATTGCAGCGAGACATCCAGATGGCCGGGTATGGCTTGTCGGCCATGCCCGCCGCTGTGGGTTGCCCCACCACCGCGCAGAACAACGGCACCACCGTGCTCAGCAGTGCGCCGCTGGTGCCGGTCCACATCGCCTTTGGCGCCAGCGGCGCATCGGACACCCTGACCGTGTTGTACAGCCAGGGCAGCGACTACTCGGTGCCGCTCAAGGTGTCGGTGGACCACGCCCGAACGGACGTGTCGTTCACCGTGCCTTCGACCTGGGGCGTGTCGACGGGCGACATGCTGGTGGCCGTCTCCGCCAGCTGGCCAGCTGGCGGCAACGACTGCACCTTGTTCCAGGCCACCAGTTCGGCCTCCGACAGCACCACGCAGATCCAGATTGCCAACACCAGCAACTGGAACAAGGCACTGTCCTTCATCATGCCCACCACGGGCTACCCGGCGGGCAGCGCCTTGCTCAACCTGGGCAGCGCGCCGGTGCGGCGGGTTTACTCCGTCAACCCATTAACCTGGACCTTGCGGGGCCAGGAGTTGGGGGCGGGCGACGCGCGAGACATGTTCCCGCAGATCGTGCTGCTCAAGGCGCTGTACGGCAAAGCCGCGGTGGCCGAAGGTCCTGTGGTGCGGTACGACACCGTGGCCCCGCTCGACAGCGCGGAATGGCGTCTGGTGAAAGGGATCCGTCTGCTGATTGTGGCGCGCAGCGCGCAAAGAGAGAAAGAAGACGTCACGAGCTCGCTGGTCTGGGATGTAGGCCCCCTGGCCGCGGTCACCGGCAGCGAGACGTGCAAGGGATCCAGCAAATGCGTGACGCTGGATGTCAGCCCTTCAGACTCGGCAAACTGGAAGAAGTACCGCTACAAGGTCTTCGAGACGGTGGTGCCCATGCGCAACGTGGTGTGGAACCAATGATGAATACCCCACGCGCGCCCAAGGGCCGTCAGAGAGGCGCTTCCCTGATTTTCGCCATGATCACCCTGGTCTCCATGATGTTGGCGGCTATTGCGCTGGTGCGGTCGGTGGATTCAGGCTCGCGGATCCTGGGCAACATCGGCTTCCAGCAGGACGCCACCGCCTCGGCAGAGCGTGCCACGCGCGCGGCCACGACCTTGCTGACCGAAGCCGGGCGTGATCTGACCGCGAACTCGGCGGAACGCGTAGGTTACTACGCCAATGCGCCAATCAACCTGGACGTCACCGGGCAGTTGGGATCACCGGCCACCCGCACCTTGGTGGACTGGGGCGGCAACGACTGCGGGGGCTCGTATGCCGCCTGCCTGAAGCCCAATGATGTTGGCGCCATCAGCAATGGCAACACCGCCCAATACATCATCTTCCGCTTGTGCCAAAGCGCCGGTGCGCTCAGCACCAGCAACTGTGCTCAGCCATTGACCTCGTCAGGCGGTGAACCCTCCAGCAATGGAGCCTGCTCGGCCGGCGGTGGCAAATGCGCGGCCGAAGGCTCGGCCATCGGCCAGTATTTTCGAATCGTGGTGCGAGTCACTGGCTCGCGCGATACCACCAGCTTCACGGAAACGATCGTGCAGTACTAAGGTCTGAAAGGACAGGTCGAACCATCATGAACAAGCCCACTTCATCGCGAGCCCAAACCTGGCTGCTGGCCGCCTGGTTGACGGTGTCCGGCCTGTTGCTGGGCGCGCCCACCCAGGTCATGGCCGCCACCACCAGCATCGCCAATGAACCGCTGGCCACCATGTCAACTACCAGCACCAAGCCCAACATCCTGTTTGTGCTGGACAACTCCGGCAGCATGGGTTGGGACTACATGCCCGACGACGTCAACACCGCCGCCTCCAGCTACACCACCACGTATGGCTACAAGTCCGCCCAGTGCAATGGCGTGGCGTATGACCCGACGTTCACCTACTCACCCCCTTTGAAGGCAGATGGCTCAAGCTTTCCCAATGCCAGTTTTTCCGCTGCCAATCCCAACGGTTTTGGCCCCACGCTGAGCGGCGGCACCGCTTACTACAGCGGCAGCAATGTCACCACGGGGACGGGCAGCAAATCGTTTGAGTTCACGAGTGGCTTTCTGGCGGGCCTGTTCAATGGCTTCAACTTCTTGGGCGGTTTGCCGCCTTGGTCTGTGGGTGACGTGATCACGGCGGTGGATGCCAACGATGAGAACCATTGGGTCATCGGCACCGTCACCAACGTCGCCAATGCCGGCATTTGCCTGTTCTCTTGCACCCGGACCATCACCATCAATGTGACCAGCTACAACGGTACCGACTCGGCCGCTGATTGGAAGGTGAACGAACTGCAGGTTGACAACCTGGCGAACAGCACTTACTACAGGTACACGGGTGCCCAGACCAAGATGGGCTGGACCTACACCACCTCGGGCGTGAGCAATACCACCTTCAAGAACGAGTGCATCAGCCATCCAGGCAACCCCGCGGGTGAAGCGGGCGATGGCAAGTTCACCGGGGTGGTGGTGACCGCGGGATCGAGTGAAGCGCAGAACTACGCCAACTGGTACCAGTACTACCGCACTCGCATGCTGATGACGCGCACCGCCGCAGGCCGCGCCTTCCAGCCCTTGACCAATCGCTACCGCGTGGGTTTTTCGACCATCAACAACACGGGCATCACTGAAAGCAACACGCTGTCCACCATCTCGGCGGGCAATGCTTTTTTGAACGTTCGGGACTACGACAGCGCTCAGCGCAGCCTGTTCATGGAGCGGCTTTACAACGCCACGCCCAATGGCGGCACCCCGCTGCGCACCGCCTTGTCCAAGGCCGGCCGCTACTTTGCCAAGAAGGTCTCAGGGCAAACCTATGATCCGATGCAGTACGCCTGTCAGCGCAGCTACGCCTTCCTGTCCACCGATGGCTACTGGAACGACGGCAGCAACCCCAAACAACTGAACGGCACCACCGACATCGGACAGCAAGACGGCGCGGATGTGCGACCCTTCAGCGATGGCGCCACGTCCACGTCGCAAACGGTGTCCACGGTCAGCGAGCAACGGCAAACCAACACCGCCGTGACGGTGGCTCAGAAGTACACCTATGAGGGTTACACGTACAGCGTGGGCAGTTGCTTCTCCCCGGCCAGTGGTTGCTCGTGCTTCTCTCCGGTCAAGAAAACCACCACCGCCTTGGCGGTTACGCCGTCGGTCAGTGGCACGCGTGTGCAGTTGCAGGACTTTGTCACCACCACCACGGTGACCACCACCACCACGGCGGGCGTGCAAAGCTCCAGCACGGCGGTGACGGGGCCTGCCGGGTCCAGCACCACCACCACCGACCCATCGCCATCGGCGCCTGCCTTGGCCTCATGGCCGACCACCTCGGGCTACGCCAGCGCCACGTCCTCGTCCTGCATCAGCACTGGCGCATCCCGGCCGGCCTCCAATGGCGGCCCCTATGCCTCAGGCCCGGCCACGGCCACGGCCACGAGCTCACCCACCACGGTGGTGCTGGGCACCACGACCGGCGGCCCCACCACCACGGTGACTGGCGGCTCGGGCGGCAGCTCCAACACCCTGGCCGACGTGGCCCAGTACTACTACATGACCGACCTGCGCACCAGCGCCCTGGCCAACTGCACCGGGGCCCTGGGCACCGATGTGTGTGACAACAGCTTGCTCACCGTGTCTGGCCGCGACACGGCCACCTGGCAGCACATGACCACGTTCACGCTGGGGCTGGGCGTCAACGGGGCCTTGACGTACGACCGCTACTACCTGGATCACGCGACGGATCCCACCTCGAGTTACTACAAATTGCTCGCGGGGAGTTTGCTGTGGCCTGCGCCGGTTTCCGGTTCGGTCACCACCGTGGATGATTTGTGGCACGCGGCGGTCAATGGCCGGGGTCAGTACTTTGGCGCCAACAACGCCACCGACCTGACCGTGGCTTTGAGTGGCGCCTTGGCGGGCATGGGAAAGACGCCTGGCGCCGGTGCTGCGTTGGCGATCAGCTCCGCCAAGCCGTCGGGCAATGACAACTTGGCCTTCGCGACCTCGTACACCACGGTGGACTGGACCGGCGACATGGTCGCCTACACAGTGGCTTCCAATGGCACCATTTCGACCACGCCACTGGCCGGATCGGCCCAGGCGGGGGTTGACAACCTCGCGCTGCGCGGCGCCAATGCCACGGATCGGCGCAACATCTACTACCGAAAACCTGGCACGACGACCTTGGTGGCCTTCAATTCCACCAACCTCACCACCGATGGCCTGAACACGAACTTCACCAACTTCTGCAGCAAGTCGGTGTCGGATTCAGTCACGATCTATCCGCAGCAGTGCACGGCCTTGTCGGCAGGGCAACTCACCCTGGCCAACAACGGTACCAACCTGGTCAACTGGTTGCGCGGCGTGAACACCTATGAAGAGAGCAATGCCGCCAACCCCTTGTTCCGCGGACGGGTCAGCGCCTTGGGCGACATCATCAACAGCGAACCGGTGTATTTGGCGGCACCACCCTTTGGCTACATCGATGCTGGCTATGCCGCTTTCAAAACCGCCAAAGCATTGCGCCGCGCCGTGGTGTACGTGGGGGGCAACGATGGCATGTTGCATGCCTTTTCTGGCGAGCGGGCGGACATGGGGGTCGAGCTGTGGGCGTTCGTGCCCACGGCCGTGATGCCCAAGTTGGGGCGCCTGGCGAATGCCGACTATGGCAACTACCACCAGTATTCCGTGGATGGCTCGCCGATCGTGGGCGACATCGTGGTCGGCAGCACCTGGAAGTCCATCCTGGTGGGCGGTTTCAATGCCGGAGGCAAGGGCTACTACGCCCTGGACATCACCAATCCGGCCAGTCCTTCGGTGCTTTGGGAGTTCACGCAAGGCGCGGCCAGCGTCACCGCCACCGACGCCAAGGATCCGGACCTGGGCCTGACCTACGGGGATCCCATCATCACCAAACGTGCCGATGGCACCTGGGTGGTGGTGTTCGCCTCGGGCTACAACAACACCGGCAACGGCTACCTGTACGTGCTCAACGCCAACACCGGTGTGCAACTGGCCAAGATCCCGACCTACACCTCTGGCACCACGCCGGCTGGCACGGTGGGCACGCCCAGCGGGCTGGCGCGAATCAATGCCTGGATTGATTCGCCATCGAACAACACCGCCTCGCGCTTCTATGGTGGGGATTTGCTGGGCAACTTGTGGCGCTTCGACATTGACAATGTGGTGGCGCCCAACGGCAAGGCGCAGCGCCTAGCGTCCTTCCTGGTCGGCTCCAGCGCTGCGGCGCCACAGCCCATCACAACTCGTCCCGAACTGTCGTATGTGAAGTACGGCACCGTGAAGTACCCCATGGTGTTCGTGGCCACGGGCCGTTACCTCGGCACCCCCGACCTGAGCGACGCCACCCAGCAAGCTATCTACGCGATCAAGGATCCCTTGACCGCCTCGGACTGGGGCGATGTGCGGGCCAACGGGGCCGTGGTCCAGCAAACGGTGATCACCACGGGTTCGGTCAGAACCGCCTCGACCAACGCGGTCAACCTGTCGGCGGCCGGGGTGGCGGGCTGGCGTGTTGACCTGCCCACCAGCAAAGAACGGGTGGCCATCAACATGAAAGCGGACTACGGCATTCTGGTGGCCTATTCCGTCATACCAGGCACGAGCAGTTGCACGGCTTCGGGCGAAACTGGCTGGCGGTACATCTTCGATCAGAAAACGGGATCGGCCGTCAGTGGCCTGGGGGGCATCGGCTCTTACCTGGGGTCGACGTCCGGGGTCGGGGGCTTGATCGCCATCGTCGATGGCAGGATCAAGATCGGGGGGCGCAACCGCGATGGCAGCATCACCTGGGACGACATCAAAGACGAAGACAAGGTTCCCGGTGGTGGTGGATTCAAGCGCGCAGCCTGGCGCGAGTTGATCAACAACTGAACGGCCCGAGTCGGCGATGCGTCATCGGTTGAGCGCCTGCATTGCCATGGTCGTCGCATTGCATGCGGCGATGCTGGTCTGGGCCAGCCGTCCGGCCGATGGCCAGGCGCAGGCGCAGACCCGCCCAGGCCACTCGGTTCAGGTCCGTCTGCGCTCAGGCGGCGTCGCGGATACGGATTCCCACCAAGCTGCGGCACAGTCTGAATCGGCGGTGATGGACTCGGCGATCAGCCCGGCAAGCCAGGCCGAGAACACCGAGCCCGGCCCCGGGCTGGCGACAGCATCGGTGCAAGATGGCGACAGCGCCATCGACCTGGCCGGCTACGTGCCCCGCCGCTGGCTGACAGTGGCCCCGCAGCCCACCGCCCCGGTGGTGCTGCCGTTCCCGGCAACCTTCAACGACGCTGCCCGCTACACCGTGGTCTTGAACCTGTACATCGAGGCTGACGGCCGCGTGGGCCGAATCGAATTCGAAGGTGTGCCTCTGCCGGAGGTGCTGGAGCGTGCGGCCCGCGTCACCTTTGAAAACGCCCACTTCACGCCCGGCCAGGTCAAGGGCCGCATCGTCAAGTCACTGATCCGGGTTGAGGTGGACTTTGACAACCTGGGGCAAGGCTGAATCCTAAAGCCGCCCCTGGTCCGCACACCACTCGCTCCACGACCCCGCATACAGCCGCGAGCCTGCCAACCCCGCGTGCTCCATCGCCAGCAGGTTGTGGCAGGCCGTGACGCCCGAGCCGCATTGGTGCACCACCGTGCCGACAGGCTGCGAGCCCAGCAGCGCCGTGAACTCATCGCGCAACACCTGCGCCGGTTTGAAGCGCCCATCAGCCCCCAGGTTCAGCTGAAAAAATCGGTTGATGGCCCCCGGGATGTGGCCACCCACCGGGTCCAGCGTTTCGTTCTCGCCGCGAAACCGGTCGGGCGCTCGGGCATCGAGCAGTTGCATCACGCCGCGGTTGCCCAGGTGGGCTTGAACAAAGTCGATGCGGGTCAGGTGTTCGTCGTGTGGGGTCCATGAGGCCATCGACGGAGTGCGCGAAGACCCCTCGGTGCTGACGGGACCCCCGTGCGCCTGCCAAGCCGCCCACCCCCCATCCAGCACACGCACCGCCGGGTGCCCCATCCAGCGCAGCATCCACCACAAGCGCGCCGCAAACATCCCGCCAGCATCGTCATACGCGATGACTTCGGTCTGGGCCTGCAGGCCCCAGCGGCGCAAAGTGGCCAAGAAGGCCTCGGGCGTGGGCTGCGGGTGGCGGCCGTTCAGGCCCGTCTTGGGGCCTGACAAATCCGTGTCCAGGTTGGCGTAGACGGCGCCGGGCAAATGGCCTCGTGCATGGGCTTGTTGACCAGCGCCAGGGGCGGCCAGGCTGAAGCGGCAATCCAGCACCAGCACATCGGTGCCAGCCTGTGGCAACAGGGCGGCCAGCTCAGCGGCCGAGATCAAGGTAGGTGGATGAAGGGGGCTCATGCGGATCGGTTCAAGGCGGCTTGAAGGGCGTGGATCACCGCGGCGGGCTCTTCATGCACCAGCCAGTGCGTGGCCTCGGGCAAACGGGTGACGTGCAGGTGTGGCACATAGGCCTCCAGCCCATCGAGCAGGCTGGGCGGCAGGGCCAGGTCGGCCTCGCCCCAGATCACGGTGGTGGGGATGTTCACGTGCAGCATGGCCTCGGGCAGCGTCAAGTGCATGACCGCGTCGGTGGGCGCCGTGGGCGGGTGCAGGGGGGAGGCGCGGTAGTAATTCAGCGGGCCATTCAAGCCCGCCGACCAGGCCTGGCGGTATTGATCGCGCAGCGCGGGCGTGAGCCAGGTGGCGCCGCCAAAGCGCTCAAAGAAGGACCACATCTTGGCGAAATCATCGGCCTGCAAATAGGCTTCGATCCCGGGGCGGCGCAGCAGGTTCATGTACTCGCTGGCCGCCTGTTGGGCGGGGTCGTGGCGCAGCGCTTTCATGAACAAAGCCGGGTGGGGCGCGTTCAGGATCACCAGGCGCTCCATCATCTGTGGCGCCATGGCGGCCAGTCCCCAGGCAATGGCACCACCCCAGTCGTGCGCGATCAAGGCGGCGGCGGGGGCGCCCAAGGCCTGGATCAAACCCAGCACATCCGCCCCGATCAGCTGCGCGCGGTAGTCCTTCACCTCGGGGGGCGAGTACGAGCCTGGGTAGCCGCGCAGGTTGGGCGCCACGCAACGGTAGTGCTCGCCAAAATGGGCCAGCAACTCGTCCCACGCAAAAGCCGCTTCCGGAAAGCCATGCAGGAACACCAGCAGCGGCGCGTCCTCGGGGCCAGCCAGGCGGCAATCCAGCCAGGCCTCAGGCTGGTTCGCGCTCGGCGAGGGCAGGGCGATGCGTTGGCTGGTGATGTCCATGGGGTGCTTTCTTGAGGGCGGTCAGAACAGCGCCATGCTCAGCTTGCGGCGGTATTGGTCGATGACGGGGTCGGCGCTGGCGACCTCGTGCTTGCCCGCGATCTCCAGCTTGCCTTTGGTGTCGGCCGCCGCGGCTGCGGGTTTGGCGGAGGCTTTGGGGATGGGCTTGGTCATCACTTCCAGGATGGCCACGTAGGTCTTGCGGGCCAGCTCTTCCGACCAGGTCTTGTCGCGCATGATGATTTCGAGCAGCTCGTCCATGGCCTGGGTGAACAGGCCGACGGCGAAGTGCTGCTGCGCGCGCTCGAAGCGGGCGGCGAAATCGCGTTTGTTGGCAACGAGGGCTTCGGCCAGGACCGCGGCCGGGCGCAGGTCGGGAGCGGCTTGGGCGGCGGTGATGTAGCGGCCAAAGGCGGTCACGCGGGGCTCGGCCAGCAGGCCGGTGGCGCGCGACGCGATCGGCTCGAACACGCTGGCGGCGGCCACCGGGTTGCCCTGGGCCAACAGCAGCTTGATCAGGTCGTAGCGGGCTTCGTCGTTGCCGGGGTCACGCGCCAGGGCGTCTTCCAGCAGGTCCAGGGCCGAGGCGGTGTCGCCTTCGGCCACCAGTTGCTCGGCTTGCACCGTCTCGGCCTCGGAGGCGATGGCGCCTTCGCTGGGCACGTGCTTGTCCAGGAACTCGCGGATCTGGGCTTCGGGCAAGGCGCCCACGAAGCCGTCCACCGGTTGGCCGCCCACGAAGATCACGCAGAAGGGAATGGAGCGCACGCCGAACATTTCGGACAACTGGCCCGCGATCTCCTGCTGCTCGTCGGCGTTCAGCTTGGCCAGTTGAAAACGCCCAGCGTAATCCACTTCGAGCTTTTCCAGCACGGGGCCCAGCGCCTTGCAGGGGCCGCACCAGGGGGCCCAGATGTCCAGCAGGATGGGCTGTTGGGCGGAGCCGGCCAGCAGGTCGGTTTCAAAGTTCTCAAGGGTGATGTCGATCATGGTGGCAGCAAGCGCCTAAAATTGCAGGTTTTACAGAGCGAGGAGCGAGCCGTGAACAACGCGACTCCCTTGATTGGCGTGGTGATGGGTTCCAGCAGTGACTGGGACGTGATGCGCCATGCTGCCGACATTC
This sequence comes from Aquabacterium sp., assembly GCF_029946005.1. Lineage (GTDB taxonomy): Bacteria > Pseudomonadota > Gammaproteobacteria > Burkholderiales > Burkholderiaceae_C > Aquabacterium. The sequence continues at coordinate 226,681 of NZ_JAQSDR010000015.1, read as the reverse complement.
TCACCGAGTTCGGTGTCCCCTTCGAGGCCAAGGTGGTTTCAGCCCACCGCATGCCCGACGACATGTTCGCCTATGCCGAGGCGGCGCGAAAGCGTGGGCTGGTGGCCATCATCGCGGGGGCGGGCGGCGCGGCCCACCTGCCGGGCATGCTGGCGGCCAAGACCACGGTGCCCGTGCTGGGCGTGCCTGTGCCTTCGAAGCACCTGCAGGGGGTTGATTCCCTGCATTCCATTGTGCAGATGCCCAAGGGCATCCCTGTGGCGACCTTTGCCATTGGCACGTCGGGTGCCGGCAACGCGGCCTTGTTCGCCGTGGCCATGCTGGCCCAGAACGACACCGGCCTGCGCGATGCCTTGGATGCCTTCCGTGCCCGCCAGACCGAAGTGGCCCGCAACATGACCCAAGACCTGAGCCTGGACGCCCCATGACCCTCGATGTGATCTTGCCGGGCGCCACACTGGGCAGCCACGAACCGACGACGCTGGGCGTCGTGGGCGGTGGCCAGCTCGGCCGCATGTTCGTGCACGCGGCCCAGTCCATGGGTTACGCCACGGCGGTGCTCGACCCCGACCCTGCCAGCCCAGCCGGTCTGGTGTCCCACCACCATCTGAAAGCCGACTACCTCGACGCGGCCGCTTTGGCCGAGATGGCCCGCCTGTGCGCGGCCGTCACCACCGAGTTCGAGAACGTGCCCGCCCAGTCGCTCGACACCCTGGCGCTCAGCCGCCCGGTGGCGCCCGCCGGTTCGGCCGTGCTGGTCTGTCAGGACCGCGCCCGCGAAAAGGCCCACTTCGTGGCCAGCGGCGTGCCCTGCGCCCCTTATGCCCTGATCGAAACGCCGAATCAACTGGCTGCTATCAGCGACGACCTGCTGCCCGGCATCCTCAAAACCGCCCGCCTGGGCTACGACGGCAAAGGCCAGGTCCGCATCAAGACCCGGGCCGAGTTGGCCCAGGCCTGGGACGAACTCAAGCACGTGCCCTGTGTGCTCGAGAAGATGCTGCCCCTTGCCTTCGAGGTCAGCGTGATCGTGGCCCGGGGCCGGGACGGCCAGATCGTGCACTTCCCGGTTCAGCACAACCTGCACCGCGACGGCATCCTGGCCGTGACCACGGTGCCTGCCCCAGGCGTGAGCGAAGCCTTGTCCACGCAGGTGATCAACGCCGCGCAGACCTTGGCCGCGTCGCTGAACTACGTTGGCGTGCTGTGCCTGGAGTTTTTCATCCTGCAGGATGGCAGCCTGGTCGCCAATGAAATGGCCCCGCGCCCGCACAACTCCGGCCACCACACCATCGACGCCTGCGACGTGTCGCAGTTCGAGATGCAGGTGCGCGCCATGACCGGCCTGCCCCTGGTGGCCCCGCAACTCCACAGCCCCTGCTTCATGCTCAACTTGCTGGGCGATTTGTGGTTTGACGGTGATTCGACCGTGCAGCGCGAACCCGACTGGGCCGCCGTGCTGGCCTTGCCCGGCACCCACCTGCACCTGTATGGCAAAACGGACGCGCGCCGTGGCCGCAAGATGGGCCACCTCACCGTGACCGCCGCCACCGCCGACCTTGCACGCAATGTGGCCTTGAAAGCCGCTGCCGTCCTCGGCATCGAGCCTTTCTAAACTGCCACCCATGCGACTGCTCGATCCCGCCACACAACCTGATGCCATCGAACAAGCCGCCCAGCGCCTGGCCGATGGCGGCCTGCTGGCCCTGCCCACCGAAACCGTCTATGGCCTGGGCGCCCGCGCCGACGACGATGCCGCCGTGGCCCGCATCTTCGAAGCCAAGGGTCGACCCAGCAACCACCCGCTGATCGTGCACGTGGCCAATGCCGAAGCCGCCTGGCAGTTCGCCGCCGCCGTGCCCTTGGTGGCTCAGCAACTGATGGACCGCTTCTGGCCCGGCCCATTGACGGTGATCGTGCCGCGCGCCCCCGGCATGGCCGCGGCTTCTGCGGGCGGCCAAGACACCATCGGGCTGCGCTGCCCGGATCACCCCGTGGCCTTGAAGCTGCTGCAAGCCGCCGCCCGCCTGGGTGTGATGGGTGTGGCCGCGCCCAGCGCCAACCGATTCGGGCGCATCAGCCCCACGCGCGCCGAACACGTCATCGACGAATTCCAGGATCAGGGCAGCGGCCTGGACGAAGTCTGGGTGTTGCAAGGCGGCCTGTGCGAGGTGGGCATCGAATCCACCATCGTCGATTGCACGCGCGCGCATCCCGTCATCCTGCGCCCCGGTCGCCTGACCCGCGACGAGATCGAAGCCGCTGCTGGCGAGCCTGTGGGCCTGTCCACGCCCGAAGCCCCCGACACCGACGCGCCGCGCGCCTCCGGCACCCTGGCCGCGCACTACGCTCCGCGCGCCAAGCTGCGCCTGATGAGCGACACGCAACTGTCCTCGGCGCTGGACCTGATCGAACCCGAGTTGACGGCCAAGGCGCTGGCCAACAAAGCGGCCACGCCCCCGGGCATCGCCGTTTACTCGCGCAGCCTGTGGGCGCACCGCCCGGCCAGCCCCGGCGTGGTGCAGCGCGCCATGCCCGCCGATGCCATCAGCGCGGCGCACCATTTGTTTTCCGACCTGCGCGAGCTCGACGCCCTGGGCGTGGAGTTGATCTGGGTTGAAAAACCCCCGGTCGACCCCGTCTGGGACGGCGTTCGCGACCGGCTTGCCCGCGCGGCGGCCGCTTAACACCACCTTTACGCGACTCTAGTAAGCTTCGGCCCTGCTTGACCGCCCCTCATCCTTTTGGAGTGTCCATGTTCCGCATCCCTGATACCACCCGACTCCTGAAGAACTCACGCCGCACGGGCGTGGCGGTGGCCGCCTGTTTGAGCGCGGCTGCCTTGGTGGCGGGTTGCGGTGGGGGTGACCGGGTCAAGGCTTTCCAGCCCACGCAGATCATCGCGTTCGGGGATGAGCACAGTGCGTTTGATGACACGTCAGCGTCTGGCACCCCCCTGGTGTCGGCCGATGTCAATGGCACACGCGTGGCCTACAGCGGTTCGCGTTACACCATCAATGTGTTGTCCGAGAACAGCTGGTATTGCTCGATAGATCCCGGCGTGAACACGGCAGAGACCTGCCCGCTTGCGCAAAGGGTTCTCATCGCGCCCACCGGCGCAACATTTACCGTCACCAGCTCCAGTTTTAAAGCCTTCACGGGCCAGACCGCCCAAAATTTGCCCTTGCAGGTGGTGAATCAACGAGAGGTGGGGTCGTTCTCAACCGCCCCTACCACGCAGGTCTGGCGCACGACTGATCGCTTCTACGATTGCTCACCCAACAGCGTTTCTGGCTTGGGTGGATTCATTGGCAACTGGGTTCAGCTCTTTGCCAAGGACTTTGGAACAGGCCTGACCTTGGGTGGCACTGCGGATTGCCCCCAGGATTCTGGCAATGGGCGGTCCTATGCCGCCTGGGGCGCCAAGGTCGACCAGGTTCAGGCCCAGAAGGACCTTCACCGCGGCGAGTTGCACGATGGCGTGCTGGTCACCATCCTGGCTGGCCAGAACGACATCATGGCGGCGTTTGACGAGGTGGTCCTCACCCCTGCGACGGAGGAAGCCGCCCTCATCCGCATGCGTGAGAAGGGCGCTCAACTGGCGGGCGTCATCAACGACATCATCACCACGGGTGCCCGCGTGGTGTTCCTGACGGTGCCCGACATGGGCAAGTCACCAAAGGCCGTCGCGGCCGGCAAAAGTGGCTTGGCCACCGAGCTGACGAAGGCTTTCAACGAGGGCTACAACAACCTAGGCGGCCTGGTACTGAGCGTGACCACGAATGGCCACAAAATTGTGAAAGTGGATGGCTACACGCAGATACAGAACCTGGCGGCCAGCTATGGCAGCACGGCTGCTTGCGATATCGCCAAGACCACCTTGCCTGACGGTGCGCCTATTCCAGCGTCCCCCCCAGAACTCCGCATCAAGGCGGCATTGCTCAATTGCACTTCCAACACATTGGTCGGCACGACGGATTTTTCAGAATACCTTTGGGCGGATGAGACCCATCTGGCACCCGTGGGTCACAACAGCCTGGCCGCCATCGCCATCGCCCGCGTCCGCGATCAGCTCTGATCCCCGCGCCTGAAGCGCAACTTCATCCCCAGAATGGCCACCGCCAGGCTGAGGGTGACGAGATTGGCCACGGTCATGGGCCACGAGCCCAGGGCCAGGCCGTACAGCAGCCACAACCCCACGCCCAGCGTGAAGGCGCTGTACATCCCCAGCGAGATCCCGCTGACATCGCGTGTGCGAAACGTCAGCAGGGCCTGGGGGATGAAAGAGCCGGTGGTCAGCACGGCCGCCGCTGAGCCAATGGTCTCCACGCAGGTGGGGTCCAGAAAAGTCACCAGGTGTTGAAGCGCGTTCATTGGTCGTGCACCGTCCACTCGATCAGCGCCCTCAGCAGTGGCCGGGCGGCGTCGGCCTGGGGGTCGTTGACCACGCCCACGACCACGTAGCGCCGCCCCGAATCACCCAGCACCACCCCGGCCACCGAGGCCACGCCGTCCAGCGAGCCGGTCTTCAGGTGGGCTCGGCCTGCCACCGACGTCATCTTGCGCGCCGTGCCATCCACGCCGGCGATGGGCAAGGAGGCCAGCAGGTCGGGCATGGCCGGGCTGGCCCACAAGGCCTGCAGCCAGCGCCCCACGCACGCGGCCGAGGCCTGCTCGGTGCGCGACAAGCCCGAGCCGTTGTCCATCACCAGCACGCCGTTGCCGCAGGGTGAGGTGCCCGTGGTCGCGTCGGTGGTGGCCTGCACCACGTGCTGCGTCACGCGGGCGCGGGCGGCGTCCAGCGTGGCCGGGCCTCTTGGGCTGAGTTCGGTCGGGGCGGCATCGCGGCCCAGGGTCAGGAACAACTGCCGGGCCATCACGTTGTTGCTGAACTTGTTGATGTCGCGCACGACGGTGGCCAGCGGAGGCGACTCCCAAGTAAACCAGGCGGGCGTCTCGAAAGGCCAGGGGCCCGAGGCCTGGACCCGGCCTTTGAGAAGCCCGCCCGAGCGGCGCCAGGCCATGTCCAGCACGCGCTCGGTGTGGTCTTGTTGTTCGCCGCCGGGCCAGTGCACAGGCCAGTCGCGCTCGCCGCAGGCCGTGGGGTAGCGGCCTTTCAGGGTGAGGCTCCAGCCCAGGGCGGGCGGCGCATCGGGACGCAGCTCCAGGGACATGGACTCGCGCCAGTCGCTGCAGGCCGCCTTGTCGTCGAGCGGGACCTTGGCATCCAGGCGCAAGCCGCTCATCTCGGGTTCAACGCTGACCCTGGCCCAAGCCGGGTTGGCCGCGTCCGGGCGCAGACGCAAGGTCAAGGCCTGGTGGGACACCAGCAGGGCGTCGGGACCGGCGTTGTGGGTTCTCAGCGGTTGCTTGTCAAACGCGGCGGCATCGTGCGGTGTCATGGCAGCGAAGGCCGAGCGGTCCAGCAGCCAATCACCGCGGATGTCGCGCAGGCCGGCGGCGCGCAAGCGGGTCATCATCAGCGTCACCCGCTCGATCACCAGGCTGGGGTCGCCATCGCCGCGCATCAACAGCGGGCCTTCCAGCACGCCGTTGGCCCGCAGGCGTCCGCCAAGGGCCACCTGGGTGCGCCAGGTGAAGGCGGGCCCCAGTGTTTGCAGGGCCACGCCCGTGGTGAACAGCTTCATCACCGAAGCCTGGGTGCGCACGGTGTTGGCACCCAGGCTGAGCCGGGCTGGGCCGCCATCGACCGGCAGCACCAGCATCGACACGGCCGAGGCGGGCACCTGGGCAGCTTGCAAGGCCTGCTGAATGGTCGGGGGCCAGGGGGGCTCTCTGGTTGGCGCGAAGGGGGGCTCGGCCGCGGCTTGGCAGGCTGCGCTCAGCGGGGATAAAAACAGCGCCAACAGAAGTGCGTCACGCCAAGACGCGGTGGGGCGATGGGAGCAAGTGACCGTCATGGCCGCATCATAGAAGGGCGGCGTTGGCTACACTCCCGGCCATGTCGCCCGCTGATTCGATTTCTCCTTTGCCTGCCGCCGTCCCCGCCGTGGCCCAGCCGCGCCTCTTGGTGCTGGACACCGCGACCGAAGTGGTGCACCTGGCCCTCGTGCTGGGCGACCAGGTGCAGGCGCTGGAAGTAGGCGGCGGCGCTCAGGCGTCCAGCACCACCTTGCCCGCCCTGCAAAAGCTGGTGGCCGACGCCGGCCTGAGTTGGTCTGAACTGGATGCCATCGCCTTTGGCCGGGGACCGGGCGCTTTTACCGGCCTGCGCACGGCCTGCTCCCTGGCGCAAGGGCTGGCCCTGGCCGCCGACTGTCCCGTCATCTCGCTGGACACCCTGATGGCCGTGGCGGAAGATGCCCGCCAATCCGATCCCGCCGCCTGGTCCGAGGGCGACACCCTGTGGGTGGCCCAGGATGCCCGCATGGGCGAGTTGTACGTGGCGGCCTACCGTTGGCAAGGCACCCATTGGCAAGCCGACACCGAGCCCCGCTTGTGGGCGCTGGGCGTGCCCCGTGATCGCTGGGCCGAGGCTCCCGGCCTGCACCGCGTGGCCGGCAACGCCCTGTTGGCGCACCCTTTGGCATTTGAGGGGTTGACCCAGGCCACCTGGCCCCAAGCCGCCCCCCGTGGCGCCGCCCTGGCCACCCTCGCCCGACAAGCCTGGGCGCGAGGTGAGTTGTTGGACGCCGCCTTGGCCCTGCCTTTGTACGTGCGCGACAAAGTGGCGCAAACCACCGCCGAACGCCTGGCGGCCAAGCGCCTGTGAGCGCGACAATCCACCCCATGTCCGCGCCCTCACGCTCACCGTCACCCTTCAGCCCCTTGGCAGAGGCGGCCGGAGCGTCGCCTTTCGCCGACCGGGTCATGACCGAGGACGACATCCCGGCCGTGCTCGCCATGGAGCGCCTCGCCTGTCTGGATTCCGCGCACGCCTGGTCCGAAGACAACTACCGATCGTCGCTGCGCAGCGCTTACTGGACGCGGGTGCGCACCCAGCCCGACACCGGCCGCATCATCGGCGTGTGCGTGGCCATGGACGGCGTGGACGAAATGCACCTGCTCAACATCGCGGTCGACAAGGCCCTGCATGGGGCTGGCGTCGCGCGTGCCCTGTTGGACACCTTGTACGCGTTTTGCCGCGAGGCGGGGGTGCCCTTGCTGTGGCTGGAAGTGCGCCCCTCCAACGAGCGTGCGCTGATGGTTTACCGGCGCCAGGGCTTTGTGGAAGTTGGGGTGCGCAAGGGCTACTACCCCGCGCCCGGCGGCCGCGAAGATGCCTTGGTGATGCGGTTGGAACTGAAGGCGGTCCGACCATGAGCTGGTCCGAGCGCCAACGCGCCATGCTGCGCGAAATGGGCATCCCGGCGTTCTGGCCGGTGCCGCCTGACGCGCCCTCGGAGGATGCGCCAGTGGGCGTGTCCGCTACCGATGTGGCGCAGGCAACGCGCCCGACCATGCCCACGGCAGACGCCTCTGCCTTGGCGCCGCTGCACGCCAGTCGCCCCGTTGAAGCGCCGACCGCGCCTGCGCCCGCCGCCAGGTCGGCCCGCCCTGAAGCCAAGCCGCCCGTGTCCATCGCCGCGGCCGCCACTGCGGGCATCGAAGCCATCCTGCGCGCGCCCCCCGAGGGTATCGACCAGATGGACTGGTCCACCCTGCGCCAGGCCGTGTCCGGCTGCACCGCCTGCGGCCTGTGCGAAAGCCGCCAGCAAACCGTGTTCGGCGTGGGCCACGAACAAGCCAGCGTGATGATCATTGGCGAAGCCCCTGGTGAGCAGGAAGACCGCCAGGGCGAGCCCTTTGTGGGCCGCGCCGGGCAATTGCTCGACCGCATGCTCAGCCCCATCGGGCTGACCCGTGGCGAGGCCCAGGCCAGCAGTCAGGTTTTCATCGCCAACGTCCTCAAGTGCCGCCCGCCCGGCAACCGCAACCCGCTGCCCGCCGAAGTGGCGCAGTGCGAGCCCTACCTGATGCGCCAGATCGCCCTGGTCAAGCCCCGCGTCATCATCGCCATGGGGCGCTTTGCGGCGCAGTCATTGCTGAAAACCAGCGAGCCCATCGGCCGCTTGCGCGGGCGCCTGCACGAGGTGCAGGGCACGCCGGTGGTCGTCACCTATCACCCCGCTTACCTGCTGCGCAACCCGGTCGACAAGGGCCTGGTGTGGGATGACCTGTGCCGGGTGCGTGAGCTGCTCTTGCGACCGGTTTGACCCGGAGCGCTCAGCGCGTCACTGTTCCAGGTAGCGCTTGCGCCTGAACAGCATCACCAACACCAGCACAACCCCCGCCATCAACCCGCAAGCCACCCAGAAACCCAGCCGCGTGTGGATCAGCGGCAGGAAGTCGAAGTTCATGCCAAAGACGCCCGTGATCAGGTTCAGTGGCAAGAACACCGCCGTCATCACCGTGAGGGTGCGCATGATGTCGTTGGTGCGGTTGCCTTGCAGCGAAAAGTGCATCTGCACCGCGCCTTCCGACGACGACTCCAGGCGCCGCACATGGCCCAGCACCCGCTCGATGTGTTCCAGCACGTCGCGCGAACGCACGCGCAGCACCTCGCGCTCGCGGGCGGCGGCAGGTTCGGTGGGCATGGGCCAGTCGTCCAGCGCATCGATCCATTCCTGAACGGCGCTGCGCTGGTCTTCGCAAGTGTCTTCCAGTTGGTGCAGGGTGTTGCGCGCCTCCAGCAGCGATTGCCAGTGGTTGAACTGCTTGCGGTTGCTCAGCAGCTCTTGCTGCAGGTAGGCGGACTGCTTGGTCAACAGGCGACGCAGGTCCAGGTAACTGTCGACCATGTGGTTGACGATGCGCACCATCAGGTCGGCCGAGCTGGGGGGCAGGCGGTTGACCGCACCGCGTCCTTCCGTGCGGTTCTCGTTGCGCTCGTCGGCGTTCACCATCTGGTTGAGTCGGGCCTCGAAAAAATCGCGCACCGAGCAATCGGCCGGGTGCACGGTCAGCAGCACGCGGTCGAACACCACGAAACCCACCGGGCTGGTGTCGATGCTGGCCAGGGCCTGTCGCGCGCTGCTGGCGGTGCCATGCGTGTCGTCCAGGAACATGCTTTCCGTGCCCTGCGCCGCTGCCAGGCGGCGGAACACCAGCATGTCGTACCAGGAGGTGTAGTCGTACTGCGAAGGCAACTGCGCGTTCAGCAGGTCCATGACGTGCAGGTCCACCAGGTTGCCGCCGGTCAGGTGCTGCAACTGCGCCTGGACCTTGCCGAGGCCGACCTCGAATTCACGCCGGGCCGTGGTCACCCACAAAAAACCTTGGGTGGGCGGGGTGTCCGGCCAGTCGGGGAGCTCCTGGAAGCGCTCATTGATCAGGAAAAAACGCACTCAGGCAGCTCCAGCATTCATTCATCAAACAGCCGTCAGTCGCGCAGCAGTTCGGCGGCCTGCAAGGCGAAATAAGTCAGTACGCCGTCGGCGCCCGCCCGCTTGAAGGCCAACAAGGCCTCCATCATGGCGGCATCGTGGTCCAGCCAGCCGTTCTGGGCGGCGGCCTTGATCATGGCGTACTCGCCGCTGACCTGGTAGGCGAAGGTGGGCACGCGGAATTCGTCTTTCACGCGGCGCACGATGTCCAGGTAAGGCATGCCGGGTTTCACCATGACCATGTCCGCGCCCTCGGCGATGTCCATGCCCACTTCGCGCAGGGCCTCGTCGCTGTTGCCCGGGTCCATCTGGTAGACCTTCTTGTTGCTTTTGCCCAAGTTGGCCTTGGAGCCCACCGCGTCGCGGAAGGGGCCGTAGAAGGCGCTGGCGTACTTGGCGCTGTAGGCCATGATCCGGGTGTGGATCAGGCTCTGTGATTCCAGGGCCTGGCGGATCGCGCCGATGCGCCCGTCCATCATGTCGCTGGGGGCCACGATGTCCACGCCGGCCTCGGCCTGGACCAAAGCCTGGCGGGTCAGCACCGCCACGGTTTCGTCGTTGAGGATGTAGCCGGCGTCATCCAGCAGGCCGTCCTGGCCGTGGGTGGTGAAGGGGTCCAGCGCCACGTCCGTCATCACGCCCAACTCGGGAAAGCGCCGCTTCAGTTCACGCACAGTGCGGGGCACCAGGCCCTCGGGGTTCAGAGCCTCCTGGCCATCTGGCGTCTTCAGCGCCAGGTCGATCACCGGGAACAAGGCCATCACCGGGATGCCCAACATCACGCATTGCTCGGCCTGGGCCCACAGCGCGCCACGGCTCAAACGTTGCACGCCCGGCATGGACGCAATGTCTTGCACGCCGTCGTCTTGATCCAACACGAAGACGGGGTAGATCAGATCAGCAGAAGTCAGTGCGTGCTCTCGCACCAGGCGGCGCGTGAATTCATCACGGCGGAGTCGGCGAGGACGGTGTTGCGGGAAGTGGTGCAAGAAGGACATGCGGAACAAGGTGTGAAAACTGTGTGAAGGAATGCAAAGAGAACAAAAAAACCGGCAGCAATCCCGGGTTTGCGGACATGGTTTGGAGACATGACGCCGCAAGCCCTCTATAATCGATCCTGAATGATACGCCGCAAGGCCTTCATTCCCTGCTTTTCCTCCCTGAGCAGGTGCCTTACCGTGATGACAGCGTTAAGGCTTCCACAGCCCCGGCCATGCCGGGGCTCTTTTTTTTGTGCTGGCCATGTTGCGCCGCGCGATCAATCCCCAAATCGATCCCCGCCCTGGCCATAATCGGCTATGCTCTGGATCAAAGCCTTCCACATCGTTTTCGTCGCCAGCTGGTTTGCCGGCCTGTTTTACCTCCCGCGTTTGTTCGTCAACCTGGCCATGGTGCCGGGCGACAGCCACGCCGAGCGCGAACGCCTGCTGCTCATGGCGCGCAAGCTGTACCGCTTCATGTCCTTGCTGATGATTCCAGCCGTGGTGCTGGGTTTGGTGCTGTGGCTGTACTACGGCATCGGCAGGGGGCCAGGCAATGGCTGGATGCACGCCAAACTCCTGCTGGTGATCGGCGCCATTGGCTACCACCACGTCTGTCGCAAGATCCTGCGCGAGTTCGAGCAGCTCAGCCAGCGCCGCACGCACCGATGGTTGCGGGTGTTCAATGAGGGGTCGGTGCTGATCTTCGCGCTCATCGTCATCCTCGTGGTGGTCAAGCCTTTCTGATCCGCCCTCGCTTCAAGGCCTGCTGATGTCCTTGCACCGCAGCACCGCCTGGCCGCTCACCTGGGTGGCCGTGGCCTTGATCGTCTACGCCACCTTGTTTCCGCTGACTGGCTGGCATTGGCCCGACCGCCACGTTTTCAGCTGGGAACTGCCCAAACAGTCCCACGAAGTGCCCTCCGACCTGGTGGCCAACCTGCTGGGCTACCTGCCCTTGGGTTTGATCCTGACGGTGGCCCACCTGCGCAGCGGGCGGGGTGCCTTCGTGGCGGCGGTGCTGACCCTGGCGTCGGGGTCGGCCTTGTCTTATGGCTTGGAGCTGGCCCAGTTCACGGTGCCCAACCGCGTGCCGTCGATCTCCGACTGGGCGCTCAACACCTTGGGCATGGCGTGGGGCGCTTTGACCGCGGTGACCTTGAATGCCTTGGGCCTGGTGGATGTGTGGCACCGTTTGCGCGAGCGGTGGTTCATCCCTCAGGCGGGGTTTGGCCTGGCCCTGATCTGGATGTGGCCCTTGGGCCTGCTGTTTCCGCCGCCATTGCCTTTGGGGGAAGGGCAGTTCCTGCCGCACCTGCTCATCGGTCTGATGGAGCTGACCCGCGACTCGCCGTGGCAAGCCTGGGTGCTGCCTGCCGACCCCTTGAGCCTGTGGACTGACAACATTTCCGCCGATCCGGACTCGCTGTGGGTGCCCGCGCGTGAGGCCACCACCGTGGCCTTGGGCCTGCTGGCGCCCATGTGCGTGGCCTGCGCCCTGGCCCGACCGCGCAACACCCGTGCTTTCCTGTTGGTGGGGGCCCTGGTGATGGGGGTGGGTGCGACGGCGCTGTCCACCGCCATGAATTTCGGCCCTGAGCACGCCCTGACCTGGATGAGCGTGCCCACCATCACCGGCCTGCTGGTCGGCGCGTTGGGGGGCACCCTGTTGCTGGACCGCACCCGCACCACCTGCGCCAGCGTGGGGGTGCTGACGCTGGCCGGGCTCATCGTCCTGGTGCACCAGGTGCCGCCAGACCCCTATTACGCCTTGGCGCTGGAATCGTGGGAGCATGGGCGCTTCATCCGTTTCCATGGCCTGTCGCGCTGGTTCGGCATCCTGTGGCCCTACGTGGCCATGGCCTGGCTGATCACCCGCCTCTTCGGGCGTGAAAGTCGGCATACCGAAGCGCCCACCTAAAATCCCCCAACCCACTCACCTTCGGAGCACTGCATGGTCAAGGTCGTCAAGATTTTCGGGCAGCAGCTTGAACGGATCACGCTGAAAGCGTTCAATCCCGAAAGCTGCCTGGCCGACCATGCCAAAACCGGCGAGGTCATGCAGGTGTCGCGCATGGCCGACTTGGCCATTGTGCTGATCGCCTACGCGGACGACATCAGCGCCACCACCTACGTCGGCAAGTTCTCGGACTGGACCGGCCCGAAGCTGGACGAAGGCATGAGCCAGATGTCCTCACCTTGGGATGAGCCCAGCGAGGAGCCTCTGGATTGATGAGCACCGAATCGACTGCCATGTACTACGAACGCCACATCTTTTTCTGCCTCAACCAGCGCATCAACGGTGAAAGCTCTTGCGGCGATCATGGTGCCCAGGAGGGTTTCGACCACTGCAAGAAACTGGTGAAAAACGCCGGTTTGAATGGCCCCGGCCAGGTGCGCGTCAACAAGGCCGGTTGCCTGGACCGCTGCGCTGGCGGCCCGGTCGCTGTCGTCTACCCGGAAGGCACCTGGTACACCTTCGTTGACAAATCCGACATCGAGGAGATCGTTGAATCGCACCTGGTCAAAGGCCTGGTGGTTGAGCGTCTGGTGCTGCCGCCCGACGTGGGCCGTTGATTGATGACTTGCGCCGCACCATGATCGGACGCCCTGATTCCACCACCATCGACGGCCCTTCGGGCTTGATCGAGGTCGTGCTCGAAGACCCCGCCACCGCGCCCATCGGTCTGGCCGTGATCGCGCACCCGCACCCGCAGATGGGCGGCACCCTGGACAACAAGGTGGTGCACACCCTGTCACGCGCCTTTGTGCAGGCGGGCTGGCGGACCGTGCGTTTCAACTTCCGGGGCATTGGCCAATCCGAAGGCGCCTGGAATGAAGGCGTGGGCGAGGTCGATGACCTGCTTGCTGTGCTGGCCCACCACCGCACCCACCCGGTCGTGCAAAGTCTGCCCGTGGCCTTGGCCGGGTTCTCATTCGGGGGCTTCATCGCCGCCAGTGCCAGTGCGCGCCTGCCCCAGGCACCGAGCGAGCTGGTGCTGGTTAGCCCGGCCACCCGTTACACCTTGCCGAACGTGCCGACCCACACCCTGGTGGTGCAGGGCGAGCAGGACGATGTCGTCTCGATGACCAGCGTCCTCGACTGGGCTCGGCCGCAGGCCTTGCCGGTCACAGTCGTGCCGGGTGTGGGCCATTTTTTCCATGGTCAACTCGGCGTTCTGCGCGACCGGGTGCTGCGTCACTTGCGCGGCACTCCGGGCACTTCGGCCTGATTGACCTCACCTGCTGGCCTGATCACATGCTGTTTCCCTTGTCCCGCCGCGGCCTGTTGGTCGCGCTGACCGGCGCTTTGTGCTGGCCCCTGGCCTGGGCGCAAGGGGCGACCGTGGCCCCGGTGTTCCCGTTCGCGGCCCCGTCTGCCGCCATGCCGCTGCCGCCCGAGCTGGCCGCCCGAGCCTTTGTCCTGCAAGACCTGAGCAGCCAGCAGACCCTGGCCGCGCGCAACGCCGACCAGCCGGTCGAGCCCGCCTCCTTGACCAAGCTGATGACCGCCTACCTGGCTTTTCAGGCCGTGCAGTCAGGCAAGCTGACCTTGACGCAATCAGTGCCGGTGTCCGAGCGCGCCTGGCGCGCCGGCATCACCGGCCCGTCGCGCAGCTTTCTGACCGCCAACAGCCGCGTCAAGGTCGATGACCTGCTCAGGGGCATGATCGTGCAGAGCGGCAACGACGCCAGCGTGGTCCTGGCCGAGGCGGTGGGCGGCACGGTCGAGAACTTCGTGGCCATGATGAACCGGCAGGCCCAGGCTTTTGGCCTGAAGGCCACCACGTTCAAAAACCCCGACGGGCAGACCGCGCCCGGGCACCGCAGCACGGCGCGCGAGCTGTCCGTCCTGGCCTTGAGGCTGGTCACCGACTTCCCGCAGGCCCTGCCTTACTACGCCAGCAAGGAGTTCACCTTCGGCGGCATCCGCCAGCCCAACCGCAACCTGCTGCTGTGGCGCGATCCCACGGTCGATGGCCTGAAGACCAGTTACACCGACGCCTCCGGCTACTGCCTGATCGCCACGGCCCAGCGCGTCACGCCCTCGGGGCCGCGGCGCCTCTTGAGCGTGGTGATCGGCGCCACCTCGCCCGAAACCCGCGCCAACGAAAGCCAGAAGCTGTTGAACTGGGGCTATGGCGCCTTCGACATGGTCAAGCTGTTTGACGCGAACAAGCCGGTGACCACCGCGCCCGTCTGGAAGGGGCAGTCGTCCAGCGTGAGGTTGGGGCGCGCCGCTCCGGTGACGGTGGTGGTACCGCGCGGCCAGGCTGGCGGCCTGAAAGCCACCGTCGCCCGCAACGATCCGCTGGTGGCCCCCTTGACCCAAGGCCAGACCGTGGGCACGCTCAAGATCACCCTGGCCGGACAACCCTGGCAGGATGTGCCCTTGAACACCCTGGACGCCGTGCCCAGCGCTGGCTGGTTTGGTCGCCTCTGGGACGCCATCCGCCTGGGCGTCAAATGATCGAAGAGCAAGGAGTATCCGCATGAATGAACCCGTTGTTCCCCCAGCACCCCCCGAGATCCCGCCCGAAGAGTCGCTGATCCAGTACCCCTGCGCCTTCCCCATCAAGGTCATGGGCCTGCACGAGCCGCCTTTCGTGGAAACCATGGTGGCGCTGGCGGTTCACCACGACCCCAACTTCGACGCCAAGACGCTTGAGCTGCGCCCCAGCAGCGGTGGCAAGTACATGGGCCTGACCATCACGGTCAATGCCATCAGCCGCGAACACCTGGACAACATCTACCGCGCTTTCACCGGGCATCCCCTGGTCAAGTACGTGCTCTGACGGGGCCTCACCCCCACGGCATACAATCGACTGGATTTGGCCCGCCTTGGTGGCCGTCCGTTTGAAGGATTTTTACCGTGTTCATTTCCGACGCTTTCGCCCAAGCCGCGGCCCCAGCCGCCAGCGGTCCCGCAGGCTTGCTCAACAGCATGTTGCTGCCGATCGTGATGATCGTGGTCCTGTACTTCGTCATGATTCGCCCCCAGATGAAGCGCCAGAAAGAGACCAAGGCCATGATGGACGCCCTGGCCAAGGGCGACGAAGTCGTCACGCAAGGCGGCGTGATCGGCAAGATCAGCAAGCTGGGCGAAACCTTCGCCACGGTGGAAGTGGCCAATGGCGTGGAGTTGCAAATCCAGCGCTCGGCCATCGTCCAGGTCTTGCCCAAGGGCAGCTACAAGTAAATAAATCGCAGGATTTCAACCATGAACCGCTACCCCTGGTGGAAGCACCTGATCATCGCCGTCGCCTTGCTGGTGGGCCTGATCTACACCTTGCCCAACTTCTTTGGCGAGGCGCCGGCCGTGCAACTGTCCAGTGGCAAGTCCACGGTCAAGCTCAACGCCGAATCGCTGGTCAAGGTGGAGGCGGCGCTCAAGCAGGCCAACATCGCCGCTGATTTCGTTGAGTTTGATGGCAACTCCATCAAGGCGCGGTTCGCCGACACCGACACCCAGCTGAAGGCGCGCGACGTGCTCGGCCGGGCCTTCAACCCCGATCCCCAGGACGAGCGCTACATCGTGGCGCTGAACCTGGTGTCGCGCTCACCGCATTGGCTGCGCACCCTGCACGCCAACCCCATGTTCCTGGGCCTGGACTTGCGCGGTGGCGTGCACTTCCTGATGCAGGTCGACATGAAGGGCGCGCTCACGCAAAAGATTGAAAGCCTGACTGGTGACATCCGCAGCCTGCTGCGCGACAAGGACATCCGCCACAGCGGCATTCGCCGTGACGACCAGGCGATCACCGTTCGCTTCCACGACGACGCTGGGCGCAAGGCTGCCCGCAACGTGCTGACCGACAGCCTGGGTGACCTGCAATGGACCGATGGCACCGACAGTGACGGCAGCGGCACCCTGACCCTGGTCGGCCAGCTCAAGGCCCAGTCCGAGCGCACCATCCAGGAAAACGCACTCAAGCAAAACATCACCACCCTGCACAACCGGATCAATGAGCTGGGCGTGTCCGAGCCCATCATCCAGCAGCAAGGCCTGGACCGCGTGGTGGTGCAGTTGCCTGGCGTGCAAGACACGGCCAAGGCCAAGGACATCATCGGCCGCACCGCGACGCTGGAAGTGCGCATGGTCGATGACAGCACCGAGGCCCACGCCGCCCTGGCTGGCGGCACCGTGCCTTTCGGCACCGAAAAATTCGCCGACAGCCAAGGCGTGCCCATCATCGTCAAGCGCCAGGTGGTGCTGACGGGCGACAACCTGACCGACGCCCAACCCGGCTTTGACGAAAACCAGGAAGCTGCCGTGCACCTGACGCTGGACGCCCGTGGCGCCCGCATCTTCCGCGACGTGACCCGCGAGAGCATCGGCAAGCGCATGGCCATCATCCTGTTCGAAAAGGGCAAGGGCGAGGTCGTGACGGCCCCGGTCATCCGCTCCGAGATCTCGGGTGGCCGCGTGCAGATTTCCGGCAGCATGCAGGGCGACGAAGCCGCCGACACGGCGCTGCTGTTGCGCGCTGGCAGTCTGGCCGCGCCCATGGAAATCATCGAAGAGCGCACCGTCGGCCCCAGCCTGGGCGCCGCCAACATCGAGCAGGGCTTCAAGAGCCTGATGTACGGCTTTGCCGCCATCGCGGTCTTCATGATCGCCTATTACCTGCTGTTCGGCGTGTTCTCGACCCTGGCCCTGGCCTTGAACCTGCTGCTGTTGGTGGCCGTGCTGTCGATGCTGCAAGCCACCTTGACCTTGCCTGGCATCGCGGCCATCGCCCTGACCCTGGGCATGGCCATCGACGCCAATGTGCTCATCAACGAGCGCGTGCGTGAAGAGTTGCGCAACGGCGCGGCGCCGCAATCGGCCATCCAGGCCGGCTACGAGCACGCCTGGGCCACGATTCTTGACTCCAACGTCACCACCATGATCGTGGGCGTGGCGCTGCTGATGTTCGGCTCGGGGCCGGTCAAGGGCTTTGCGGTGGTGCATTGCCTGGGCATTTTGACCTCGATGTTCTCGGCGGTGCTCTTCTCGCGTGGGCTGGTCAACCTTTGGTACGGCCGTCAGAAAAAGCTCAAGAGCGTGTCCATCGGTCAGGTCTGGAAGGCCGCTGCCAAACCTGGCAGCCTGTCGACCGACGTTGACACCGTGGACCAATGACCCCCCGCACCCCCTGAAGGACACTCGCCATGGAATTTTTCCGCATCAAGCGCGACATCCCGTTCATGCGGCATGCGCTGATTTTCAACATTGTTTCGTTCCTGACTTTCGCCGCCGCCGTGTTTTTCCTGGTCACCCGGGGACTGCACTTGTCGATCGAGTTCACCGGCGGTTCGGTCATCGAGGTGCAGTACGCCCAGAGCGCCGACCTTGAAAAAGTGCGCCACACCGTGGACGCGTTGGGCTATGGCGAAGTGCAGGTGCAGAACTTCGGCACCTCGCGCGACGTGCTGATCCGCCTGCCTTTGCGTGGCAGCCTCAAGCAGGCCGAGGTGGTGGACAAGGTGTTCGGCACCCTGTGCTCCGCTGAAAAGGGCACGGTCAGCATGCTGGCGCCCACCCCCGGGCACCCTTCATCGACCAAGGCTTGCCAGGCCGGTGGCCAGACCAACCTGACCTTGCAACGCAGCGAATTCGTCGGCCCGCAAGTGGGCAGTGAGTTGGCCCGAGACGGCGCGCTGGCCCTGGGTGTGTCAGTGCTGGGCATCATGATCTACCTGGCCTTCCGCTTTGAGTGGAAGTTCTCGGTCGCGGCCATCATCGCCAACCTGCACGACGTCATCATCATCCTGGGCTTCTTTGCCTACTTCCAGTGGGAGTTCTCGCTGTCGGTGCTGGCGGCGGTGCTGGCGGTGCTGGGGTATTCGGTCAATGAATCGGTGGTGATTTTTGACCGGATCCGCGAAACCTTCCGCCGCTACCGCAAGCTGAGCACGGCGCAGGTCATCGACCACGCCATCACCAGCACGATGAGCCGCACCATCATCACCCATGGTTCAACCCAGATGATGGTGTTGTCGATGCTGATTTTTGGCGGCCCCACTTTGCATTACTTTGCCGTGGCCCTGACCATCGGCATCCTGTTTGGCATTTATTCCTCCGTCTTCGTGGCGGCAGCGATTGCAATGTGGTTGGGCGTGACCCGTGAAGACCTCATGAAAAGCACCAAGAAAGAGGTCGATCCCAACGATCCGAACTCCGGGGCCGTGGTGTAGAGTTGATCAACCATGAAATGCTCGGCCTGGAAGGTTAGGTCGAGCCCTGCGGATCAACCGACCACATGTCATCGATAGGCTCTTCGCGTGCATTGGCCATCACGGCCCGAAAAACCTATTTGGAAACCCTCTTGCGGGGCGCCTCCGGGTTGATCCACGCCTGTGCCAACGGCGCCAAATTGCTGGCCTCGCAAACCGCCGAGCCCGGCCTGTACATGCGCCGGCGCGACCTGGTGCTGGACATGCCGATCGGCCTGGATGCCTGGCAGCGCAGTCTGGAGCAGCGCATCCAGTCGGCCCTGACGGCGGTGCGCCTGGCCCGGCCGCTGGACACCAAGCCCGTGGGGCAACTGGTGTCCGACCTCACCCTGGTGGAAGACAGCGCGGTGGAGCAGGACATGATGGCGTCTCGCCTGGGCCAGACCATTGCCGACCGGGCCGGCTGGGAATACACCGACCTGTGCTCTCGCCTGAATGCCCTGGAAGCGGGCAGCAACGGCCACCCGGATCCGGCCGGTGACGTGTTGCGGCCTCAGGTGTTGGCGCGTTGGCTGATCGACAGCTGGACCGATGCCGGCCTGGGCGCCTCGCACTGGATGACCTTGCAGACCGTGCTGCATGACGAGGCCACGCACCTGGCGCAAGAGGCCTACCACGACGCCAACCATGTGCTGCTGGACCACGGCGTCAAGCCCGAAATCGACTTGCGGCCTTTCATCCGGCGAACCAAGGACACCGGTGTGGGCCCCACCATTCAGCGCTCCGCTGCACCGTATGTGAGTGGCAGCGCCGGGATTGGGGCTTCCATGGGCACCGCCAAGGCGGGCACGCGTGGCGGCCCGGGCACCGCGCCGATGCCGCATTCGGGCCTGGGTGGCCCCTCGCAGATGGGCGGCAACAGTGGCTTGCAACCCATGGGCGGCGCTCATGAAGAAACCCGTTTGATGACCCAGACGCCCGCCTTGCGCCGCTCGGCGGTGCCTGCCCAGGCGGTGTTGGGCAAGCTCAACCAGTTCGTGTCCAACAAGGTGCCGGGCTTCGTGCCCACGCAGGTGATGGGCGGCGGTGCCAACGTGGTGGTGGGCGTGGTGGCCCCGGCTTTGGGCCAGGCCATCCAGGCTGCGGGTCAGGTGGTGCGCCGCCACGCTGATGGAGATTCCGGCCTTCCCACGGGCACGCCCGCCGCCTTGTTGCAAGACTTGCAAGACAGCAAACGCACCCTCAAACAGGCGGCCAGCTCGCCCAACGAGCGCGCCATCATCGAGATCGTGGCGCTGTTGTTCCAGAGCATCCTGACCGAAGAGCGCCTGCCCGCCGCCATCCGCGTGTGGTTCGCCCGCCTGCAGATGCCGGTGTTGCGCGTGGCCGTCACCGAACCCGATTTTTTCGCCACCATCGATCACCCGGCGCGTGCGTTGATCGACCGCATGGGTGCTTGCGTCATGGGCTTTGCCGCCAGCAAGCGCGAGCAGGAAGACACCTTGCCGGGCGAGATCAAGCGCATCGTGCAGGTGGTCGAGGCCTATCCCGACACGGGGCGGCGCGTGTTCCAGACCGTGCTGGTGGAGTTCGAAAAATTCCTCGAGCGCTATTTCCGCGACGAGAACGAATCCAGCCGCAAGGGTGTGTCGTTGGCGCAGCAGGTCGAGCAGCGCGAAACCTGGGCCATCCAGTACACCATCGAACTGCGCAAGATGCTGGCCGACGTGCCGGTGCACGAAGGCGTGCGCGAGTTCCTGTTCCGCGTCTGGGCCGATGTGCTGGCCCACAGTGCCGTGCAGACCAGCCCGTCCAGTGAAGAAACCCGCGTGCTCAAGCGCGCAGCGGCCGACCTGATCTGGTCGGCCAGCGCCAAGCATTCACGCGAAGACCGCGCCGACGTGCTGCGCCGCCTGCCGCCTTTGCTCAAGAAAGTGCGCGATGGCATGGCCCGCGCCGGCATGGCGGTCGAGAAGCAGGACGAGCATGTGCACGAGCTCAACGCGGCGCTGGCTGCCGCCTTCTCGGCCCGCTCGGCCACGATCTCGTCGGCCCATTTGAAGGAAGTGACCGAACGCCTGGAGGCGCTGGACGACATCCTGCCCAACCTGGCCGAGGTCGAGTTGGACGCGCAAACCCTGCGCGACCTGTCGGGCCACGAAAGCAGCGACCTGGAAGTGGTGGCCGAAGGGGGCACCATGCCCACACCGGCCATGATGGCCTGGGCGCGCGAGTTGCAGATTGGCGCCTGGTTCCAGCTGGACTACCGGGGCAGCCAGGAGTCGGTGCAGTTCGCCTGGTCGGGGCTGCAGAAGCAATTGGCCTTGTTCGTGACGCCGCAAGGGCGGGGCGTGCTGTTCCAGTTGCACCGGCTGGCGGCGTTTCTGCAGGCGGGGTTGCTGGTGCCGGTGGAGGAGGAGTCCCTCACAGTGCGGGCCACGCGTGAGGCGCTGGCCAAGCTGGACGCGGATCCTGATCGGCTGCTGAACTGACCGCGCGCCGTGCTCCATGGCAAGGCGAACAAACGATCGATGTCGCTACAAGGCTTGATTCCTCGCAGCCACCGCAATCTTGGCCAGCGCATCCTTGGCCGTGCTGTCGCGGCTGTGTTCCATCAGCAAGGCCTCGAATGCCGGCTCGGCCATCGGGCGGGCCAGGAAATAGCCCTGGCACTCATCGCAGCCATGTGCCTTCAGAAACGAGTACTGCGCATCGTTTTCCACGCCCTCGGCCACGATGCCCACTTCCAGCCGGTGCGCCATCGCGATCAGGGCGGCGGCCAAGCGGCTGTCGCCGGGCGAGGTCGGCACATTGCTCAAGAACGAGCGGTCCATCTTGAGCCGGTCCACCGGTAACTCGCGCAGGTAAGAGAAGCTGGAATAGCCCACGCCAAAGTCGTCGATGGCAATGCCCACGCCGAGCGAGCGCAATTGCGTCAGCACCGCTGCAGCCCGCAGTGATTCGCGCACCACCACGCTTTCGGTGATCTCCAACTCCAGCGCCGTGGGCGGCAAGCCGGTTTCCTTCAACACGCGGTCCACCACATCGACGATGTCGGGCTGGTCCAGCTGGATGGCCGACAGGTTAACGGCGATGCGCATCGGCCAGCCGCTGCGTTCACGCCAGGCCTGGGCCTTCTGGCAAGCGCGGCGCAGCACCCATTCGCCCATGGGCACGATCAGGCCGGTTTCTTCGGCCAGGGGGATGAAGTCGGCCGGGGGCACCAGCTTGCCGCCATGTTCCCAGCGCACCAGGGCTTCGGCGCCGGTGATGCGGCCCGTCATGCAATCGAACTGGGGCTGGAAGTGCAGGCGCAATTCGTCGCGTTCCAGCGCCTTGTAGAGGTCGTTTTCCAGGCGCAGGGTGTCGAGTGTGGGCGATTCCATGTGCTCGGTGTACATCTGCACGCGGTTGCGGCCGTGGCTCTTGGCCTGGTACATGGCCAGGTCGGCGTGGCGCATCAGGGTGATCGCGTCGGTGCCGTGCGCCGGGTAAATCACCAGGCCGATACTGGGCGTGACGCGCAACTCGTGCGGGCCCACGCGCAAGGGTTCGGCAAAGATGTCCAGCAACTTTTGCGCGACCACGGCGCCGTCTTCCGCCATGGCGATGCGCGGCAGCATGACCACGAATTCGTCACCCCCCAGGCGGGCCACGATGTCGGAGGTGCGCATCTCGGAGCGCAGGCGGCGGGCTACCTCGATCAACACGCTGTCGCCGATGTGGTGGCCCAGCGTGTCGTTGATTTTCTTGAAGCGGTCCAGGTCCAGGAACATCAGCGCCAGGCTGTTGCCATCGCGCTCGGCCAGCGTCACCGAGGCCTTGAGCTGCTCCTGCAGCATGTTGCGGTTGGGCAGTCCGGTCAGCGAATCGTGCAGGGCCAGGTGTTGCAACTGGCTTTCGGCTTCGCGGCGCGAAGTCACGTCCGAGGCCATGGCCAGGTAGCCGGTCATCTCGTCCATCTCATTGCGCAAGATGGTGACGGTGACCTCGGCAGTCAGATGGCGGCCATCGGTGCGCACCAGGGTCCACTCGCTGGGCAGGCCGGGCGATTCGTGCGCCAAGTGGGCCAGCACCTGCATGTGCTCGACCGGGCGGTTCAGGCGCAGGGCCAGCATGCGGGCGCGCTCGCCCACCTCGCCGGGCTCGAAGAAGCGCTCGGCGGTGCTCTTGCCGATCAGCTCGTTGGACTTGTAGCCCAGCAGCGCCTCGCCCGCCGGATTCACGGTCTGGATGATGCCGTGGCGGTTGAGCACGAAGATGGCGTAAGGCGCGTTGTGCACGATGACGCGGCGCATCTCGTCCACCTCGTTGAGCTGGCGTTGGGCTTCCTGGATGGACTGCTCGGCCAGGTACTCGGAGCTGAGATCACGCAGGATGCCGACGTATTGCTTCTCGCCATCGACGTCCATGTGGCTGATGGCCAAATCCAGCGGCAAGGTGCGGCCGTCCAGGTGCTTGCCCTCCACGCGGTGGCCCACGCCGTCAAAGCTCACCTGCTGCGTCATCAGGAAGTCTTCCATGGGCTGGTCCAGGCCATGGCTGCGGATGCCGGGGATCAGGCGGCTCAAGGGGTGGCCCACCATCTGGTCTAGTGCATGGCCGAAGACGCGGCAGGTGGCCGGGTTGACGGTCAGCACGATGCCGGCTTCGTTCACGGTGACGATGCCGTCAACCGTGTTGTCGATGACCGAACGCAAATGCTTTTCGCTGGCCAGCGACTGGCTGCTCAGTCGGCGTGCCATGCGTGCGGCTTTGGCGTACTGCATGGCGAAACCGCGCAGCGTCAGCCACAGCCCCAGCGTGACCAGCACTCCGCTGATCAGCAGCGTCAGTGGATAGTGTTGCCACAGCGCATTGACCGGCGGGCGCCGCAGGGTCAGCTCCCATCGGCGGCCACCCACTTCCAGGCTTTGCAGGCGGTGGTCTTCATCGGCCACCGCCTGGCGGGGCGAGAAGGCACTGGTTGACTCTTGCGCGCTGTCGAACAGGACTTGCGCGGCAGGCTGAGGCACGACCCGTTCGGCGGGGCCCACATCGCGCACGATCCATTGCAGACGAGCCCACTCGTCGGAATTGATGATGGTGCCCAGGATGGCGTCGGCCTGGAAGGCCGCGCCGATCTGACCGATGAAGGCCTGTTGGCGCTGCTCGATGGTGACCAGTGGTTGATGCGGCTTGTAGATGGGCGCGCGGATCACGAAGCCCAGGGCCTGGCGGTCGCCAGACACCAGGCTCAGTGGGGCTGAGGCGCTGAGCTTGCCCGAGTCGCGCGCCAGCAGGGTCGTGGCCCGGCGGCTGGGTTCGTGGATCTGGTCGTAGCCCAGGATCGTTTCGTTGTTGGTGGACGGTTCAACATAGGTCACCGCCATGTACTCGGGGCGCTCGCCCTTCGGGTGGATGGCGTAGCCCGGATGGCCCTTGGCATCCAGGCTCTTGTCGGCACGCACCAAGGCTTCGAAGGTCGCCTTCGAAGCATGCGGAACCAAGCGTGAATACTGCACGGCCACCAGACCGGGGTAGCCGCTGTCGATGTCCAGGCTCAGAAAGCGCCGATGAAAATCTCCCCGCGTCACCGATTCCGTGGACACAAACAAGGCTTGGAAACTGCTGACCAGGCTCATGTAGTACGTCAAGGTCTCATTGAGGCGGCGTGTACTTTCCATGGAGGTGCGGTTGAACAAGTCATCCGCCGTGCGCTGCACGTCCTTGGCCGCTTGTTGCCAGGCCAGCAGACTGAGGCACAGGCCGACGACCAGGGTCACCCTTGACAGCCATTTCCACCGTTCTGACCAGCGGGTGACCTGCTCCAGTGTTTGATCCATTCGATGACCTTGTGATTTACCGCCCCCTTGTTTGGAGGCTTGATCCAAGGTCTATCGGACGGATTGGCCAAGTCTTGAATGCGGTACCGGTCGTTCGGCACACCTTGGCGGCGTGGCGGGCGGATTAAGCCGCGCCGCGCGCCATGGCCATCAAGCGTTCAACGCGCTCATCCGTCGACGGGTGGGTGGAAAACAGGCCACGCAACCCGCCACCCGACAGTGGGTTCATGATCATCATCTGGGCGGTTTCGGGGTGGCGTTCGGCGGCTTCCATCGGCATGCCTTGGGCGTAGCGGTGGATTTTTTGCAGGGCACTCGCCAGGGCGTGCGGGTCGCCGCTGATCTCGGCACCGCCCCGATCGGCTTCGAACTCGCGCGCCCGGCTGATGGCCATCTGGATCAAGCTGGCGGCCAGGGGGGCCAGCAAAGCCACGGCGATGCCGGCGATCGGGTTGCTGGGGCGGCCTTCAGAGTTGCGCCCGCCAAAAAACATGGCGAAATTGGCCAGCATCGAGATGGCACCGGCCATGGTCGCGCTGACGGTGCTGATCAGGATGTCGCGGTGCTTGACGTGGGCCAGCTCGTGCGCCATCACGCCGCGCAGTTCGCGCTCGGTCAGCACGTTCAGGATGCCGGTGGTGGCGGCCACGGCGGCATGTTGGGGGTTGCGGCCCGTGGCGAAGGCGTTGGGGGCCGATTCGTCGATCAGGTAAACGCGCGGCATGGGCAGTTGGGCGCGCTGGGCCAAGTCTTGCACCATGGCGTAAAAGCGCGGCGCGGTGGTGGCGTCCACCTCCCGCGCCTTGTACATCTTCAGCACCATGGTGTCGCTGAACCAGTAGCTGAAGAAGTTCATGCCCAGGGCCACCAGCAGTGCCATCATCATGCCGCTGCGTCCGCCGATCATGGCGCCAATGGCCATGAACAGGGCCGTGATGGCGGCCATCAGAACAGCGGTTTTCAAGATGTTGAACATGGTCGGGGTACTCCTTCGTGCCTTGTCAGATGCGGGCGGGTGAGCAAGGTTCAAGCGTCAGGCGTCCATTTTTAATGTTTTTTCTCCCCCAGCGCAGGGCCGCCTGCGCCCTTCAGGCCAATCGCGGGGGCAGGTTGCCGCCCTGGCTGTGCAGGAAGTCCCGGGCGGTGATCCGTTTGCCTCCTGGACGCTGCAGGGTGTGCAGGGCCAGAGATTGCTCGCCGCAGGCCACCACCAAGCTGTCGCCGCTGGCGTGCAACACCTGGCCAGGTGGGCCGCTGGCGGGCAGCACCGAAGCCGCCCACAGCTTGATGGTGTCGCCTGCCAGCTGAAACGTGGTGCCCGGGAACGGGTCAAAAGCGCGCACGCGGCGGGCGATCTGGGTGGCCGGCAGCGCCCAGTCGATGGCGGCCTCGGCCTTGTCGATCTTGTGGGCGTAGGTCACGCCGGCTTCGGGTTGTTTCACCGGCTTCAGGCCCCCACAGGCTGCCAACTCCAGGGCCTCGACAATCATCCGCCCACCGAGGCGCGCCAGGCGATCGTGCAGTGTGGCGGTGGTGTCATCGGGCCGAATCGTTTCGCGCTCCATCAGCAGCATGTCGCCGGTGTCCAGGCCTTCATCCATCTGCATGATGGTGATGCCGGTCTCCGCATCGCCAGCCTCGATGGCCCGGTGGATGGGGGCGGCGCCGCGCCAACGGGGCAACAGCGAACCATGGATGTTCAGGCAGCCCAGGCGGGGTGATGTGAGTGTCCACTTCGGCAGGATCAGGCCATAGGCCGCCACCACCATCAGATCAGCCTGCACCGCTTGCAGGGTGGCTTGCGCGGCCTGGGCGGCTTCGGCGTGTTTGCCGTCCAACTTCAGGCTGGGCGGCTGCGCCACGGCGATGCCATGGTCCAGCGCAAATTGCTTGACCGGCGAAGCCTGCAGCTTCATGCCCCGGCCCGCCGGGCGGTCAGGCTGGGTCAGCACCAAGGGGATCTCGAAACCCGCGGCGTGCAGGGCAGCCAGCGCTTCCCGGGCGAATTCGGGCGTGCCCGCGAAAACGATTTTCATGGGGGTGTCAGGCGGAGGTGTCGTCGTCTTTGCCGCGCTTTTGCATCTTGGTCTTGATGCGGTTGCGCTTGAGGGGCGATAAATATTCCACAAACACCTTGCCCATCAGGTGGTCCAGCTCATGTTGAACACACACGGCCAGCAACTCGTCAGCGTCGAATTCATAGGTTTGGCCATCGCGATTCAAGGCGCGCACGCGCACTTGGGCGTGGCGTTCCACCTTGTCGTAAATGGCGGGCACCGACAGGCAGCCTTCTTCCCAGATGATCATTTCGTCGCTGGCGCGGATGATTTCGGGGTTGATCAGCACACGGGGGTCGTCGCGCTCTTCGCTGGTGTCGATGACGACCAGGCGTTCATGCACGTCCACCTGCGTGGCGGCCAGGCCAACCCCCTTGGCGTCGTACATGGTTTCCAGCATGTCGTCGACCAGTTGGCGGACACGGTCGTCGACCGTGGCGATCGGGCGAGCCACCTTGTGCAGGCGGGCGTCGGGGTAGCAAAGGATGGGCAGCAGGGCCATGGTACTTCTCGGCGGGGCAAACGGCCGGTCAAGGACCGGGTCGGACAAGGGCAGGGTGTTCCCGCTCGGATGTGGAAGCGGCGCAACGAACCCCCAGGTGCCCCTGTGAATTCAGCGGGCAAGTGAGGACAATTTTCGTTGCGACTGCTTGTCTTTTCCGGGCAGAATCAAACGATCATTGACCAGATTTTGCCGGTTATTGGGAATCCTTATTGTCAGGGATCTCATCGGCGGGTGGATTGGAGAGAGTTTTCATGACCCAGCGATTGCTGCCCCTTGCTCATGCCATGGCCTTGTCGGCTGCGGTATCCCTGGGTATTTTGGCCACCACTGCACAAGCTGCCGACGGTCCCAACTTCCCCATCACCAACCAGCAAAAGGCCACGGCCAAGCAGGTATCGCAAGCCGGGATCCCGCTGTCCGAGTTGTCGCCCAACGCGCCCGACTCCTACACCGTCAAGCGTGGCGACACACTTTGGGACATCTCCAAGCTCTTCCTCAAGAGCCCGTGGCGCTGGCCCGAGTTGTGGGGCATGAACCTGCAGCAAATCCGCAACCCCCACCTGATCTTCCCGGGGCAGGTGTTGTACCTTGATAAATCCAATGGCCGCGCACGCTTGCGCTTGGGTCAGCCGGTCGGCACCAATGGCGATGTCCGCCTGTCGCCCCGCGTGCGCGAAGGCTCGCTGGACGACGCGATCACGGCCGTGCCCCTGCACCTGATCGAGCCCTTCTTCAACGAGGCCGTCATTTTTGACACCAGTCAGGAATTGCTGAACGCACCGCGCGTGGTTGCTACGCAAGAAGGCCGCGTGATGGTGTCGCGTGGTGAAACTGCCTATGTGCGCGGTGACCTGGGTGGCCGTCGCGAGTTCCGCATCTTCCGCGAACCCAAGCCCCTTCGCGATCCCGCCACCAAGGAGGTCCTGGGCTACGAGGCCGCCTACGTGGGCACCATGAACCTGGTCCGCGAAGGCGTGGAAGGCACGGGTGCCGATGGCCAACCCATGGTCATCCCCTCCACCTTCACCACCAGCATCCTGCGCCAGGAAGGCATGATTGGCGATCGCCTGGCGCCCGTGCCCCCGCGCGAATTCGACAACCTGGCCCCGCATGCCCCAACGCAAGATTTGAATGGACAGATCGTGTCCATCTATGGCGAAAGCCTGACGGCCGGCCAGAGCCAGATCGTGTCCCTGAACAAGGGCGCCCGTGATGGCATGGAGCGTGGCCACGTGCTGGCCTTGTGGCGCGAGGGCAATACCATCCGCGACATGACGCTGCCCGACAAGCCCACGATCAAGCTGCCCGACGAGCGCCATGGCCTGCTCTTCGTGTTCCGCACCTTTGACCGCATGTCCTACGCCCTGATCCTGAGCGTGAAGGACCCGGTCAAGCCTGGGGACAAGTTCACCCAGCCCTGATTGACGATCCCGTGAGTTGAAGATGGAACGCGACGAAATCGGCGCGTGGCTGCGGCTATTGCTGACACCACGCGTGGGACCGACCTGCGCGCGGCGGCTGCTGGCCGCGCTGGGCTCGCCCCAGGCGGTGTTCACCGCAACCAAGGACACCTTGTTGGGTGTGGTCTCGGGGCGTGAAGCCACCGAGTTGCTGAAGGTGCCCGCGGACTGGGCTGAGCAGTTTGACGCCACCCTGGCGTGGCTGGACGCTGCCTCACCCGGGCAAAACCGCGCGCTGATCACCCTGGGCGATCAACGTTACCCCGCTGCGCTGTTGGAAACCGCCGACCCGCCTTTGCTCCTGTTCGCGCAAGGCCGCGTTGAGTTGCTACAGACCCCCTGTGTGGCCATCGTGGGCAGCCGCAACCCCACCGCGCAAGGCAAGGAAAACGCGTTTGCTTTTGCCCAGGCCTTGAGCCAGGCGGGTATCACCGTGGTGTCGGGCCTGGCCTTGGGGGTGGATGGGGCAGCGCACGAAGGGGCTTTGGCCGGAGGCCGCCTGGGCAGCACCGTGGCGGTGGTGGGCACCGGCCTGGACCGCGTCTACCCCAAAACCCACCGGGACCTGGCGCACCGCATTGCGCAAGACGGCTTGATCATCAGCGAGTTCGCCTTGGGCACACCGCCCTTGGCCGCCAACTTTCCCAAGCGCAACCGCATCGTGGCGGGCCTGTCGCGCGGCACCCTGGTGGTCGAGGCGGCGGTGCAGTCGGGCTCGCTGATCACTGCGCGCCTGGCCATGGAGATGGGCCGCGAGGTGCTGGCCATCCCGGGTTCCATCCATTCGCCGCAGGCCAAGGGCTGCCACGCCCTGATCAAGCAAGGCGCCAAGCTGGTGGAAACCGCGCAAGACGTGCTGGAAGAAATGAACTGGCGAGTCGCTGGATTGGCCGCAGTTGACGAGGGCGGCGAACAGGCCGATGGCCCCGCCAGTGACGAAGACCTGGTCCTCGATGCCATGGGTTACGACCCCGTGGGGCAGGAGGCCCTGTCTGCCCGCACCGGCATGGGCCCGGCCGACCTGGGCGCGCGCTTGCTGGAGCTGGAAATGATGGGCCAGGTGGCCCGCCTGCCCGGCGCCTTGTTCCAGCGTGTGGGGCTGGGTTGATGCTGACCAAGCTGCTGGGCCGGGTGGATTACGCCCCCACGGCCCAAGCCATGCAGGCCTTCACCGAAGCGCGCACGCTTGATGCCCCCGATGAACTCTGGGTCTGCGAGCACCCGCCCGTGTTCACGCAAGGGCTGGCGGGCAAAGCCGAGCACCTGCTGTTCAATCCGCCGGGGCCGGATCACATCCCGGTGGTGCAAACCAACCGGGGCGGGCAGGTGACTTACCACGGCCCCGGCCAGGTGGTGGGCTACCCGCTGGTGGATCTGAAACGCCAGGGCATCTACGTCAAGGAATACGTGTTCCGCCTGGAGCAGGCGCTCATCAAAACCCTGGAAGTGCTGGGCGTGACCGGACACCGCGTCGCGGGCGCACCCGGCATCTATGTGCGGCTGGCCGACCCCTCTGGCCACGCCGCCCTGACCGAGCCTGCCGACCCGCGCGATCCCTTCAAGGGCTTGGGCAAGGTCGCGGCGCTGGGCATCAAGGTCAGCCGCCATTGCACCTACCACGGGGTGGCGCTGAACGTGGCCATGGACCTGTCGCCCTACGAGCGTATCAACCCCTGCGGCTACACGGGCTTGAAGACGGTGGACCTGGCCTCGCTCGGGGTGAATGTGCCCTGGGGCGAGGCGGCGGCCTTGCTGGGGCAGAAGTTGGGCACCTGGCTGTCGCCCTGATCGGCTAAAGTCGCGGCATGGCCACCGAATCCACGCCCTACGACCCCACCATCAAGCAAAAAGCCGAGGCCAAGATGGCCCGCATCCCCATCAAGGTGGTGCCCATCGGCGAGGTGCTGAAAAAGCCCGACTGGATCCGCGTGCGCGCCGGTTCGCCCAGCACGCGCTTCTACGAGATCAAGCAGATTTTGCGCGAGCACAAACTGCACACCGTGTGCGAAGAGGCCTCGTGCCCCAACATCGGCGAGTGTTTCGGCAAGGGCACGGCCACCTTCATGATCATGGGCGACAAGTGCACGCGGCGCTGCCCGTTTTGCGATGTGGGACACGGCCGCCCCGACCCGCTGGACGCGGACGAGCCCGCCAACCTGGCCAAGACGATCGCGGCGCTCAAGCTCAAGTACGTGGTGATCACCAGCGTGGACCGCGATGACCTGCGCGATGGCGGCGCGGCTCACTTCGTGGACTGCATCCGCCAGGTGCGCGAACTCAGCCCGGCCACGCAGATCGAGATCCTCGTGCCCGACTTCCGGGGCCGCGATGATCGCGCGCTGGAGATCCTCAAGGCGGCGGCGCCCGACGTGATGAACCATAACCTGGAAACCGCACCGCGCCTGTACAAGGAAGCGCGTCCTGGCAGCGACTACCAATTCAGCCTGAACCTGCTCAAAAAGTTCAAGGCCCTGCACCCGAACGTGCCCACCAAGAGCGGCATCATGGTGGGCCTGGGCGAGACCGACGAAGAGATCCTGCAGGTGATGCGCGACATGCGCGAGCACGACATCGACATGATCACCATTGGCCAGTACCTGGCGCCCAGCGGGCACCACTTGCCGGTGCGCCGTTATGTGCACCCGGACACTTTCAAGATGTTCGAGCAGGAAGCGCAGAAGATGGGCTTCAGCCACGCGGCCGTGGGTGCGATGGTGCGTTCGAGCTACCACGCGGACCAGCAGGCGGCGCACGCCGGGGTTTGACTCCGACTGCTGCACGGCCCTGGCCACACAGGCCTTGTCAGGCGCGGCGTCGCACCCCGATCGAGCACGCCACCATCATGCCGGCCAGCATCAATGCCAGGGTCTCAGGTTCCGGCACAGTGGCTTGGTTCCTGGCGTAGCCGTAGAACTCCAAAGTGGTGCCTTCGGATCGGTTGTTCTCGAAGGTCAGCAGGATGGGGACGGTGGTTTCTTGGATCCCCGTCGTGCCTGAGCTCCCTGAGAAGAAATAGTTGCTTTTCAAGTCGAGACCAGCACTTTTTCTGAACCCCAGGTGGTATTCCCCGAAGGCGTAGCCACAGGCAGTGACCGCATGGCTGACATCGCCACAGAGTTGGTTGTTGGTGAATTTGAACGTTGCTTGCCCGGTCAAGGTGATGCGGGTATGGGGTGCCAGCCACAGGTTGCCGGAGAGCCCCGAGTTTGGCCCCAGGTACGCATCGGCTCTCGCGCTCAGCTTGTCGCGAGCCTCGGACCACAAGTGCAGTCCGTTGGCGGTGATCGATGCAGTGGACAGGACATCACCCTTTTGTGCCAGGGCCGACACAGGGGCAAACAGCGCGTCACCGATGTGCGTGTCGCGCGCTACCGGTGACCACATGCTAGCTTGGTACACCTGGGCATCGACCTTGTTTTGGTTGCCGGAACCGGTCGTGAGCCATTCAAAGCGCGCAGCCTGTCCATCAGCCGGGTCCAGGTCCGTGGCGGTGAACTGCAGTTGTGCGATCTGGGTCTCCATGGTCATGGCGGACCAGGCGGGGGCGCTGAGGCTCGCGACAGCAGCCACGGCCAAGCCCTTCTTTAACAAACCGGCCTGGCGGCGACGATGCACCAGCAGCAGGGTAACGAGGCCCGCCATGAGCAGACCCAGCTCGCCTGGTTCGGGCACGGTGGTGGCCCCTGGCATGTTATTGCTGATCCAGGTGGCGCCGCCAAAGTCCAGCCCAAAGTAGGCTTCTTGATCAGTGTTGTTGTCGAGTGTCAGCAGGACGGGGGTGTTAAGCCGATCGCTACCCGTGCGCGAATCAAAATCCAGCGTCACCTGGAATTCATTCCTTGCCCCTGGTAGAGGAAAGGCACTGTTCAATTCAACGGTCAACGCGGCATGGCCGCCATTGCAAGAGCGCTCGAAGCCGTCCACAAACACCGTCTGGCACAGGGGGTCGCTGGTGAACGCAATGCTGGCCTGCGCCGTCAGGGTGATGCGGGTGAACGGTGACACCACCAAGGCTGAAGGGCCTTCCGTTTCGCGCGACCAGGCGTTGGCATAAGCCCCCAATGGCTCGGCTGATTTGACGAACAAGTAGGCGCCATTCATGTTGATGGACGAGGCGCCCTGCACGCTGCCTTGAGCGATTTGCGAGGAGAGGATGGGCAGTGAGTTTCGGATGAAGCGGGTGTCAATCGCGATGTTCTCCCAGCCGTTTTTCAGGATGGCAGTTTGGGCGCTGACGAAATTTTTCGGCTGGCTGGACCACTCGAAACCCGCGGCTTGGCCGTCCGCAAGATTCAGGTTGGTGGCGGTGAGTGTCAGGCCGGTGATCTTGGCCTCAATGCTCACGACAGCTTGGGCTGACGTGGTACAAGCCGCAAACAAGGCGAGGGACAGCAGAGCACGGTGCAATGGACGTGGCATTTCATTTCTCCATGAAACAATGGCCAAGCGCACCCGAGCCCGGAGGTCTTGGGTGCGCTTTAGGCAAAAAAATGGAGGACGCCTTGTCCTCCCCCTGATTTGATGTAATTGAACCCCACGGGGCGATCGCATCGTCACGGTGATCGACGCCACCGTCCATCCCTCAAGTGGGGGGCAGGGCCGCGGACCAGGAAGATGTCTGCCCCACGAACCTTGAGGTCGTGGGATGACTCGCATTGTCAGAGCATTGAATCCCCCGCGACTTCAGGCGCCGCCGATTGCAATGTCACAGGATAAAGAGGGCGCGCTCAGTGAAGCTCTAAGGCACGAACCGATACCCCACGCCCGTCTCGGTGATCAGGTGCCTCGGGCGTGATGAATCCACTTCGATCTTTTTGCGCAGCTGAAGCATGTAGACCCGAAGGTAGTGACTGTCCTCCGAATGGCTTGAACCCCACACGGCAGTCAGAATTTGTCGGTGCGTGAGCACGCAGTGAGGATGCCCGGTGATGTGCGTCAACAAACGGTATTCGTTCGGCGTCAGGTGCAAAGCCTGACCAGCGCGCTCGACGGTTCGGCGCGCCAGGTCAATCCGGACGTCGGAGAACTCGATGATGGTGCTGCCGTCGGTCACAACGCTGGAGCGGCGCCGAAGGTGAGCACGCACCCGGGCCACTAGTTCGACGGCACTGAAGGGCTTGACCAGGTAGTCGTCCGCGCCAGCGTCCAGTGCGCCCACCTTGTCCTGTTCAGTGGTGCGGGCTGACAGCACCAGCACCGGCACATCCGACCAGGTGCGCAGGTCGCGGATCAGGTCCAGGCCGTTGCCATCGGGCAGCCCCAGGTCCAGCACCACCAGGTCTGGTCTGCGCGTGCCGGCTTCGATCAGCCCGCGTTCTAGGTTGGCCGCCTCATGCACTTCGAAGCCTTCGCGCTCCAGTGCAAGGCGAACGAATCGGCGGATCTGGTCCTCGTCCTCGATCAACAACACCCGTGGGGCCGACTCGCTCATGACCATGTCCCTTTCAGCTTGCTGCGACATCTTCAATGTCGTCGATGGAAGGCGGTGTGCCGCGTGGCAACTCGATGGTGAACTGAGCGCCCCCTTGGGGCCTGGTTTTGCCGTGGATGGTGCCGCTGTGGGCTTCGACGATGGCGCGGCAAATGGCCAGGCCCAAGCCCACGCCGGGGGTGGTGCCTTCCTTGTGGCCACGCTCGAACATCTCGAAGATGGCCGCTTCCCGGCCCTTTGGCAAGCCAGGGCCTTGGTCAGAGATGGTCAGGCGCACCCTGTCGCTTGATGCCGAGGCCCCAATCTCAATGGGGCTGTTGGTGGGGGTGTACTTCACGGCGTTCTCCAGCAGGTTGCACAGCACCCGCTCAAACAATACCGCATCCAGGTGCAGCAAGGGCAAGTCCTCGGGCAACACCACCCGCACTCGCCCAGGTTCCAAGGTGCCCGTCATGGCGCGCAAAGCGCCGCCCACGATCTCTTCCAGTGCTTGCCATTGGAGGTTCAGGTGCACTTGGCCGGATTGAAGCCGGGCCATGTCGAGCAGGTTGTTGACCTGGGCGTTCATCCTCAACGCAGACTCGCGGATGGAGACCAG
Organism: Aquabacterium sp.; assembly: GCF_029946005.1. Classification (GTDB taxonomy): domain Bacteria; phylum Pseudomonadota; class Gammaproteobacteria; order Burkholderiales; family Burkholderiaceae_C; genus Aquabacterium. The sequence continues at coordinate 192,318 of NZ_JAQSDR010000015.1, read as the reverse complement.
CATCTCGCCCTGCGGATCATTCGGCTGGCGGCTCAAGGCCAAGGTGTCCGCCATGCCCACCAGTGCCGCCAGGGGGGTGCGCAGGTCGTGCGAGATGGCCGCCAACAGAGAGTGGCGCAGGCGTTCGGATTCCATCTGAACGGTGGTGCTCTGAGCCACCTCGACATAGTGCACGCGCTCCAGCGAGATCGCGAGCAGCGAGGCGCAGGTGTCGAGCAGGCGGCGCTGCTCGGGGCCGATGAGCCGCTTTGGGTTCCGTGGCTCAAGCACCAGGACGCCGCGAACGCGCATCGGCGCCTTGAGCGGAACGTAGAGCAACGGTGATCCCGGTAGCGTGTCGGTGCCATGGCCTGCCGTCTCGGCGTGGTCGAAAGCCCATTGCGCGATGCCCGTGTCAATGCCCACGGGCAGATCGGGCTGTGGCAATGCGGGCATGACACGGGCTTGCAGGTCGCTCACCATGATGGCCGATCTGGCTTCGAACTCCGAGCGCAGAAACCGGGCGGCAATCTCGGCGATCTGCTCGGCCATCAAAGCGCCTGACAAGTCCCGAGACATCTTGTACAAGGCGCTGACACGCTCTTCACGCAAGGTGGCCACGCGTGCTTGAAACTTCAGCCCGGCGGTCAGCTGGCCAATCACCAATGCCACGACCAGCATCACCGCAAAGGTCAGCAAATATTGAGCGTCGCTGACGCTGAAGGCAAACCGTGGCGCCACATGGAAGAAGTCGAAAGCGCCCACGCTCAAAAATGCGGCCATCACGGCGGGGCCCCGTCCGAACCTGACGGCCACATAGACGACGGCCAGCAGGAACAACATGACGATGTTGGCGGTGTCGAGCACCGAGTGCAGCGGAGCCATCAGGCAGGCCACGAGCCCGCACACCGCTGCGCTCCACAGGTAAGCACGCCATGCCTTTGGCAGCATGGCGGTGCCCTCGGTGTTGTCGTTGGCCGGTGCCGACTTGCGTTCGTCTCGCTGGCTGGCGGGCAGCGCGATCTGAATCACGTCAAGATCATGCCCCAGCGCGCCCACCGCGTCTGCCAAGGTGGCGCGCCAAGGGTGCGTTTTGCGGCCGGTGCTGCGGCCCAGCAATACCCTGGACAGGTTGTGCTCGTGGGCATATTTGACAATGGTTCTGGCCATGGCATGGCCTGCCAAGGTGGCCGTCGTGGCACCCGCATCCTGGGCCAGCTTCAACACCCGCAGGGTTCTGTGCCTGGCAGCATCGGGCAGTCGCTGAAGTTTGGGTGTTTCAACGTAGATGCAGTGCCAGGGCACGTCCAGCTGAGCGGCCATGCGGGCGGCGCCCCGCACCAGCTTCTCGGAACGCTCGCCTGGGCCGATGCACACCAGCAAGGATTCGCGCGTTTGCCAGACAGGCGTGGTTGACAAGGTGCTGCGGTATTGCAGCATTTCATCATCGACCCGGTCGGCGGTGCGCCGAAGCGCCAGCTCCCTCAAGGCGATGAGGTTACCTTTGCGAAAGAAGTTGCGCACCGCGCGCTCGGCCTGTTGCGGCAGGTAGACCTTGCCTTCCTTCAAACGCTTGAGCAACTCGTCGGGAGGCAGGTCAACGATGACGACTTCGTCGGTTTCGTCAAAAACGCGGTCAGGAACGGTCTCCCAAACGCGGATGCCCGTGATGCCGGTGACGACATCATTGAGGCTTTCCAGGTGCTGCACGTTCATGGTCGACCAGACGTCGATGCCCGCGTCCAACAGTTCTTCCACATCCTGCCAGCGCTTGGGATGGCGTGAGCCGGGCGCGTTGGAGTGCGCCAGTTCATCGACCAGGATGAGTTGGGGTTTGCGCTTCAGCGCACCGTCAAGGTCAAACTCTTTGAGCGTTCGGTCTTTGTGAAGAACCTCCTTGAGGGGAAGCCGATCCAGCCCCTCCACCAATGCCTCGGTCTCCGCTCGGCCATGGGTCTCGATCACGCCGATGAGCACCCCCATCCCTTGCTGCTTCAAACTGCGCGCCGCCGACAGCATGGCGTAGGTCTTGCCGACGCCTGCGGAGGCACCGAAGAAGATCTTCAGCTTGCCTCTTTGCGCTTGTGCTTGCTCCTGTTTCAGGCGCGCCAGCAACTGGTCTGGATCGGGGCGGGTGTCTGGCATGGGCTGATGATGATGCATTTTCTTCCAGGCGCCGGTGTTCACACCACTCAACGAACCGTCATCTGATCAATGTCCAAGTTGAGCTTGAGCACGTTCACGCGGGCTTCACCCAAGAGCCCCAACCATCGACCTTCACTGTGACGCGTGATCGCGGCATGAACGGCCTCGCTTGAAAGCCCGCGCACGCGAGCCACGCGGTCGGCCTGGTACTGTGCAGCGGCGACGCTGATGTGGGGATCCAGGCCACTGGCCGATGCGGTGACCAGGTCAACCGGGATGGGCAAGACGTTGCCGGGATCGGCCACCTTCAAGGCTTCGATGCGGCCCTTGATGGCCTCCACCAGGGCAGGATTCAAGGGCCCCTGGTTGGAGCCGCTGGAACCGCTGGCGTTGTAAGGCATCGGGCTGGTGGCCGATGGGCGGCCCCAAAAGTATTGGGGATCGGTGAAGCTCTGGCCGATCAGCGCGGAGCCGATGGTCTTGCCATCCTTGACGATCAAGCTGCCAGCCGCCTGCTCGGGAAAGACCGCCTTGGCGACACCAGTCACGGCCAGAGGGTAGAGCACGCCGGTGACCACGGTCAGCGCGACGAACAGGCTCACGGCGGGACGAATCATGTTTTGCATGTGGGGCTCCAGATCAGACCAAACCAGTGGCGGTGATGAACAGATCGATCAGCTTGATGCCGATGAAGGGCACGATCACGCCGCCCAGGCCATAGATCAGCAGATTGCGGCGAAGCAGCGCGGCCGCACCCAGCGCCCGATAAGGCACGCCGTTGAGCGCCAGTGGAATCAGAAAAATGATGATCAGCGCGTTGAAAATCACCGCCGACAGAATGGCCGACGACGGACTGCCCAACTGCATCACATTGAGCGCACTCAGTTGCGGGTAGGTGGTGACGAAAGCCGCCGGGATGATGGCGAAATACTTGGCGATGTCGTTGGCGATGCTGAAGGTGGTGAGCGAGCCGCGCGTCATCAGCATCTGCTTGCCGGTCTCGACCACCTCGATCAGCTTGGTGGGGTTGCTGTCCAGGTCCACCATGTTGCCTGCTTCCTTGGCGGCTTGGGTGCCCGAGTTCATCGCCACGGCCACGTCGGCCTGGGCCAATGCAGGAGCATCGTTGGTGCCGTCGCCTGTCATGGCCACCAACTTGCCGCCAGCCTGGTACTCGCGGATCAGTGCCAGCTTCTGCTCGGGGGTGGCTTCGGCCAGGAAGTCATCGACTCCGGCTTCCGCAGCAATGGCCGCTGCCGTGAGCCGGTTGTCACCGGTGACCATCACCGTCTTGATGCCCATGCGGCGCAGTTCCGCAAATCGTTCCTTGATGCCGCCCTTGACGATGTCCTTGAGTTCGATGATGCCCAGCACTTTCAAGCCGTCAGCCACGACCAACGGCGTGCTGCCACGGCGCGAGACTTCCTCAATGGCGGCATTCAGCGCGGCGGGGAAGGTGCCACCCAAGGCCTCGACATGCTGGCGAATTGCCTCGGCCGCACCTTTGCGCACTTGGCGAACCTTTGGCGCCTGGTGCTCGGTATCTGGCAGGTCCACTCCGCTCATGCGGGTCTGTGCCGAGAAGTGCACAAAGGTGGCGTTCAGTGACTGGATGTCCCGTTCGCGCAGGTTGAACTTCTGCTTGGCCAGCACCACGATGCTGCGGCCTTCTGGCGTCTCGTCAGCGAGCGAAGCCAACTGGGCCGCGTCGGCCAGTTCATTGTCCTTCACGCCGGGTGCGGGCAAGAAGGCCGAGGCCTGCCGGTTGCCCAAAGTGATGGTGCCGGTTTTGTCCAGCAGCAGCACATCCACATCGCCAGCGGCCTCCACGGCACGACCGGAGGTGGCGATCACATTGGCCTGCATCATCCGGCTCATGCCCGCCACGCCGATGGCCGACAGCAAGCCCGCGATGGTGGTGGGGATCAGGCACACCAGCAGCGCGATCAACACGGTGATCGAGATGGGGGCGCCTGCGCCAGCCACCTGAACGCTGAACAGTGAGAAAGGCAGCAAGGTGACCGTCACCACCAGGAACACGATGGTCAACGCCACCAGCAGAATCGTCAGCGCGATTTCGTTGGGGGTCTTCTGGCGCTTGGCGATTTCCACCATCGCGATCATGCGGTCCACGAAGGTTTCACCGGGGTTGGCGGTGACGCGAACAATGATCCAGTCCGACAAGACGCGTGTGCCCCCCGTGACCGCCGAGAAGTCGCCACCGGACTCCCGGATCACCGGGGCGGACTCACCGGTGATGGCGCTTTCGTCCACCGAGGCGACGCCTTCGATCACCTCGCCATCCGCCGGAACCACATCGCCTGCCAGGACCATCACGGTGTCGCCCTTGCGCAGGTCCTGAGATTCAATCGGGTGCCATTGGGCCCCCTGGTGAGGTTCTTCCAATTTCTTGGCCCAGGTCTCCTTCTTGAGGCTGCGCAGCGAGGCGGCTTGGGCCTTGCTGCGGCCCTCGGCCATGGCCTCGGCGAAGTTGGCGAACAGCACCGTGAACCACAGCCACAGGGCCACCGCCAGAACGAAGCCTGCGGGCGCCTCGCCCTGGCCACCCAAGGCTTGAAGGAAGAGCCCCGAGGTGATGATGCTGCCGACGTAGACGACGAACATCACCGGGTTGCGCCATTGGACACGGGGATCCAGCTTTTTGAAGGCGTCCGCGACGGCTGGCTTGAGCAGTGCGGCGTCAAAGAGGGTAAAGGTTTGGCGAGTCATGTTTCACTCACTTCCAGAGCACCAGGTGCTCAATCACAGGACCCAAGGCCAGGGCGGGGACATAGTTCAGCAGGCCGACCAGCAACACCGTGCCCAGCAGCAGCACCACAAAGAGCGGGCCATGCGTCGGCATCGTTCCGCTGGTGGCGGCGATGCGCTTCTTGGCCGCCAGCGAGCCGGCCATGGCCAGCACCGGCACGATCACCCCGAAGCGGCCAAACCACATGGCCACGGCCAGCAGCACGTTGTAGAACGGCGTGTTGGCCGACAGCCCGGCGAATGCGCTGCCATTGTTGTTGCCTGCCGAGGTCAAGGCGTACAGGATCTCCGAGAACCCATGCGCGCCCGGGTTGGCGATGCCGGCGCGTCCGGCATCGCTCATCACGGCCACGGCCGTGCCCAGCAAGACCAGCAGCGGCGTCACGAGGATGGCGATGGAGCTCATCTTCATCTCGTAGGCCTCGATCTTCTTGCCCAGGTACTCGGGCGTGCGCCCAATCATCAAACCGGCGATGAAGACGGCCAGGATGGCGAACACCAACATGCCGTAGAGCCCGGTGCCCACGCCGCCAAAGACGACCTCACCCAGTTGCATGTTCACCAAAGGCACCATGCCACCCAGCGGGGTGTAGGAGTCGTGCATGGAGTTGACTGCACCGCAAGACGCATCGGTCGTGATGGTGGCAAACAGCGCCGAGGCAGCGATGCCAAAACGAGTCTCCTTGCCTTCCATGTTGCCGCCTGACTGGGTCAGGCTGACGCTTTGGTCAACGCCCAGCGCTGCAATCCGGGGATTGCCTTGCTGTTCAAAGCTCATGGCCGTGATGGCGCCCGCCACGAACAACAGTGACATCGCGACCAGGACCGCCCACCCCTGACGTCTGTCCTGAACCAGGTGGCCGAACGTGAAACACAGCGCTGCCGGGATCAGGAAGATGGACAGCATCTGGACGAAGTTCGTCAGCGCTGTTGGGTTCTCGAAAGGGTGTGCCGAGTTGGCGTTGAAGAAGCCTCCGCCATTGGTGCCCAGCATCTTGATCGCCTCTTGCGAAGCCACCGGCCCCATGGCGAGCGTTTGTCCAGCGCTGCTCTGAGCCTTGACGACCTCCAGGGTCTGCACATCCTTGTAGGCGTCAAAGTTTTGCACCACGCCCTGCTGCACCAGGAACACGCCGTACAAAAACGAGATGGGCACCAGGATCCACAGCGTGACGCGGGTCAAGTCAACCCAGGCATTGCCGATGCTTTTGACCGAGTGGCGCGCAAAGCCGCGGATCAATGCGATGACGACCACGATGCCGGTGGCCGCCGACAAGAAGTTCTGCACGGCCAGGCCCAGCATCTGGGTCAGGTAGCCCATGGTCTGTTCACCGCTGTAGCCCTGCCAATTGGTGTTGGTCACAAAGCTCACTGCGGTGTTGAACGACAAATCAGGCGAGACATTGCCCATGGCCTGCGGGTTCAGCGGCAGCCACACCTGCAGGCGCTGCAATGCATAGACCGCGAGCACGCCAAGAGCGTTGAACAACAGGATGGCCAGCGCATATGGCAACCAGCCCATCTCGGTGTCGGCCTTGATACCGCAAAGGCGGAACAAGCCATTTTCAAATCGTCCCGTGAAACGAAGCTTGCCTTCCATCACATTGGCGATGTAGCGCCCAGTGGGAAGGGCCAACAGCAACAACACGGTGCTGAAAGCCGCCAGAAGTAACCAGGCCTGCGTGTTCATGAAAACTTCTCCGGTTGCAGCAATGCGGCCAACAGGTAGACCAGCAGGCCCACCGACACCACGCCACCCAGGATGTAGAGCCAAGTCATTTGGCGGGCCCTCCAAGCTTGGCGCAACCCACTGCCATGCCGGCCAGCACAAGCCAGAATGCAGCGGTGAGCGCTAGAAAAACGAAGTCCATGAAAGCGCTCCTTGATGAGATGGCTGAATCGTAGAAACGAACGCATCAAGATGGAGGTAAGCTTTCAGTGCTGCGCATAAAGATTGCGTTAAGACGAATTCAAAGGCCAGCAGGTTTTTGAACACTTGCAGGCAAGCGGATTGCCACCACATGGGTGCAAGGAGCACACCATGACCAAAATCCCCCTTTTTCAGCACCACGTGGCAAGGATCCTGCTAGTCCTGGCCGCCCTGCCATGGCTGGCGTCGGCCTATGCCCTGGGGGCCGCTGGCTCCTCGGCGCCTGAACTGCGCGCAAAATTCAGCCAACTGAGCCCTTCGCTGCAAAACAGTGCCTTTTTGCGCCCGCTGGTCATCGATTCCAGCGAGTCTTCAGGCCAGACCAGGGGTGACATCTATGCGGTGGTGGCATATCCCTTCACCAAAGTGCAGCAGGCCTTGCGAGATCCGGCCCGGTGGTGCGATGTGATGATCCTGCACCCGAACACCAAGCAGTGCGAGTCGCCCCCGTCGGGCCAATCGGTGCTCAAGGTGGCGATCGGTAAAAAGCTCGAACAGCCGGTTGAAGATGCCTACCCCTTGAACCTGAACTATTCACTGGCGTCCGACGCGCCCGACTATTTCCAGGTGCAACTGCACGCAGCGCAAGGGCCGCTGGGCACCAGCAATTACCGCTTTGTGGTCGAGGCGGTGTCCCTGGGTGGCAACCGCAGCTTCATCCACCTGTCTTACTCCTACGCGTCCAGCATGGCGGGCCATCTGGCCACCAAGGCTTACCTGGCCACGGCTGGCCGGTCCAAGGTCGGCTTCAGCCAAACGGGCAAGGACGGCCGTGGTCAGTCCATTTACATCGACGGTGTGCGCGGTGCGGTTGAGCGCAATGCCATGCGCTATTACCTGGCCATCGACGCCTGCCTGCAAGCGCTGGATGTGCCGGCCGACCAGCGCTTCGATCGCCGTCTGACGCGCTTCCTGGCCTCCATGGAGCAGTACCCCCGCCAATTGCACGAGATGGAGGGCAGCACCTTCCTGGAGATCAAGCGGCGTCAGCATGAACGTCAGCGCCAGGCGATGAGCGCCCAGGCCTCTGCGGGCTAATCGCTGTCAGTGTTTCGAAGTCAAGGAGGGCGGTGAAGTTGAGGTTGATTGCGATTTCAGGTAGGCGATCAGCAAGCGGCGTTCTTCGGCTGAGCGCACCCGCACGTCCATCTCCTGGCCTGGTATGAGCGCTTCGGGATTGCTCAGCCAGCGGTCCAGCATCTCTTCGGTCCACACCACCTTGGACTGCTTGAGCGCGGTGGAATAAACAAAATCGGGCACCGATCCGGCCCGGCGGCCCACCACGTTCTGATGCCGAGGGCCGACTTCATTGGTGCTGACCGAGTGGCACTTCAGGCACTTCGACTCATACAGGGCCTGCCCGGGCGCGAGTTCATCGGGATTGGCCTGCGTCACCCCATGCCATCCCGTGAGTGAGCAGGCGAGCAAGGCCATGGCGATCTTCATGATGGTGGTGTGGAATTTTGTTCTTACAACCTACGCGGCACACCCAGGTCTGGATGCCTGAAAAGCGGTGCTATTCCACAAAATATCCACAGAAGGTCATGGCGGGGGAGTGGAGCCGCGCTGGGCCATTTCAATGCAGGCCCGGAAGATGCTCACGCAGTTGTGCAGCACTTCGTCCAGCGGCGTCTTGCATTTCTCGGCCACCCACTGCGTGGCGATGCGGTTGCTCGAACCCACCAGGCCGTCGGCAATGATGGTGGGGTTCAGGCCCAGTTCGGCCAGGTTGGGGAAGAACTGGCTCACGAAGGCGCCCACCAGTTGGGCGTAGTCCTGGCTGGCCTTGTTGGCCAGTGAGTTCATGCCTTCGCCCACGTTCAGGGCATCAATCAGGCCCACCCGCGCGCGCCGAGGGTCTTCCTGGATGAATTCCAGAAAGGCGCGGATGGCGGCCTCCGACAACTTTTCCGGGTCCGGTGGGCACTGCGCCAAGGCCACGATGGTGACCTGCATCAGCTCTCGGCTGATCGAGCCATACACCGATCGGAACAAGGCCTCCATGCTGTCGAAGGATTCGTAGAAATAGCGCGAGGTGAGTTTCGCCTCTTTGCACACGTCCCGCACCGTGGCCGGGTGGAAGCCCTTTTCGCCAAACACCGCCAGCGCGGCTTCAACCAGGCGCGCCTTACGCTGGCGCTGGCGCTCTTCCGGATCAACCCCCGCATAACGTCGGCCGGTGGTCCCCGAAGTAGAGGGTATTTCGGGGTTAACCCTGGTTCTGGAAACAGCCATTGTCAAATACTATTTTTGAAGTTGACCATTGTCAAAATGGTGCAGTGCGGCAGTGGACTCGGAGACGAATGTATGGGTGAGCGAGCGGGTGTGGTGATCGTGGGCACGGGCTTTTCGGGCCTGTGCATGGCGATCCGGTTGAAGCAGTCGGGCGTGGACGATTTTGTCATCCTGGAGCGGGCCGACGATGTGGGCGGTACTTGGCGTGACAACCACTACCCTGGATGCGCCTGCGATGTGCAGTCGCACCTGTATTCTTATTCATTCGAAGCCAATCCGGATTGGTCGCGGCAATTCGCACCGCAACCCGAGATCTGGTCCTATCTCCGCCGTTGTGCCGAGAAATATGGCATCTTGCCGCACATTCGCTACAACGCCAATGTGGTGGCGTCGCGTTTTGACGAAGCCACCTCTACTTGGGTGGTGTCCACCGAAGACGGTCGGGCGTTCACAGGCCAGGTGCTGGTCTCTGGTGCGGGCGCCCTGAGCAATCCCTTTGTCCCCAAAACCGAAGGCAGCGAAACCTTCGAGGGCGAGATGTTCCATTCGGCCAACTGGCGTCACGACATTGACCTGCGCGGCAAGCGCGTGGCGGTGATCGGCTCGGGCGCCAGCGCCATCCAGTTCGTGCCCCAGATCGCGCCCAGGGTGGCTCGCCTGGATTACTTCCAGCGCACGGCGCCCTGGGTCATGCCCAAGCCCGACTGGCAGCGCTCGGAGTGGGCCAAACGCATCACGCGCTTGATTCCTTTCACGCAAAAGCTGCACCGCTGGACCACCTACTGGATCCTGGAAGGCCGCGTGGTGGCTTTCGTGATCTCGCCCAAGATCCTGAAGTTGTTGGAGGTTCTGGGCCGCCGCCACATCAACAAGCACGTGAAGGACCCGGCCAAGCGCAAGGCGCTGACGCCCAATTTCAGCGCGGGTTGCAAGCGCGTGCTGGTTTCCAACGACTACTATCCGGCTTTGGCGCGCGACAACGTCAAGATCGTTCCTGACCACATCCAGCGCATCACCCCCAAGGGCATCGTCACGGCCGATGGCCTCGAGCACCCCGCCGACGTCATCATCTGGGGCACCGGCTTCAAGGTGCAGGAACTGGTGCCTCGCGGCGCCTACACCGGCCTGGGTGGGCGTGACCTGTCCGATGGCTGGGCCAGGCAAGGCGGCCCCGAGGCTTTCCTGGGCATGTCGGTGTCGGGCTTCCCGAACCTGTTCTTCCTGATGGGCCCCAACACGGGCCTGGGCCACAGCTCCATGGTCTACATGATCGAGTCGCAGGTGCAGTACGCCCTGGACGCGATCCTGAAGATGCGCAAGGCGGGCATGGCGGTGGTGAATGTGCGCGAGGAGACTCAGCAAAAGTTCGTCGAGAACATGCAGTCGCGCCTGAAGGGCACCGTCTGGGCCTCGGGCTGCAAGAGCTGGTACGTCAACGCCAGCGGCAAGAACACCACGCTGTGGCCGGGCTTCACCTTCCGCTACCGCCAGGCCACCAGCTCCTTCAAGCTGGCCGATTACGTCATCAAAGCCAAATAAGAACATCCATGAAAAATTTCAAAAACAAAGTGGCCGCCATCACGGGCGCAGCCTCCGGCATGGGCCGTGAACTGGCGGTGGAACTCGCCCAACGTGGCTGCCACGTGGCCTTGTCCGATGTGAACGAAACCGGTCTGGCCGAGACCGCCGCGCTGGTCAAAAAGCATGGCGTGAAGGTGTCCACCACCAAGCTGGACGTGGCCAACCGCGAAGCGATGAACGCCTGGGCCGACCAGGTCGCCACCGAATTCGGCCAGGTCAACCTGGTGTTCAATAACGCCGGTGTGGCCTTGGGCGCCACCATCGACAAGGTCAAGCCTGCAGATTTCGAGTGGATCATGGGCATCAATTTCTGGGGCGTGGTGTGGGGCACGAAGGCCTTCCTGCCGCACCTCAAGAAGTCGGGCGAAGGCCACATCGTCAACACCTCCAGCCTGTTCGGCCTGATGTCGCAGCCCACACAGGGCACCTACAACGCCAGCAAGTTCGCGGTGCGCGGTTTCACCGAATCGTTGCGCCAGGAGTTGGATGTCGAGAACTGCGGCGTGAGCGCCACCTGCGTGCACCCGGGCGGCATCCGCACCAACATTGCCATGTCGGCCAAGCTCGACCCGTCGATGGCCAAGCCCGGCACCGACCTCGAAGTGGCTCGCCGCCGCTTCGACAAGCTGCTCAACACCACCACGGCCAACAGCGCTGCGCGCACGATGATCCGCGCCGTCGAGCAAAACAAGCGCCGCGTGCTGGTCGGCCCCGATGCGGTCTTCCTCGACAAGCTGGTGCGCTTGACAGGCTCTTGGTACCAGCCGCTGGTGACCTTCTTCTTCAAGAAGATGATGGGTTGATGAGCCATGAGTGCGCCCGATGTTTTGAGATCCGAAAGCCCTGACATGTCCTACGACGATGCCGCCGCTGCTGGCGAGCCCGTGATCCGCCGTTATCCGCCCCTGCCGGGCCTGCTCGAAACCGCGACGGCGGCGACCATGCGCTTTGCGCTGCGGGCCTTCTTCAAGTCGATCATGAAGCCGCCGCTGCCACCGCAGTTGCAGCGTGGCGTGTTGCACATGCTGTCGGTGGTGATGCCGGGCACGAGCGGCGTCAAGGTCGAGAAGATCATGGTTGGCAACATGACGGCCGAGCGCATCACGCCCAAGGGCCTGGACAAGCCCAAGCATGCCATCCTGTACCTGCACGGCGGCGCCTTCGTGGCAGGCAGCCCGCGCAGCCACCGCAGCATCACCACCCGCCTGGCCAAGTTCGCCAATTGCCAGGTGCTGGCCATCCACTACCGACGCGTGCCCGAGGCACCGTTCCCGGCGCAGATCGAGGATTCGGTGACGGGCTACAAGCAGTTGCTGAAAGACGGCTTCAAGCCCGAGAACATTGCCATTGCCGGTGACTCGGCCGGTGGCACCTTGACCTTGCTGGTCACCAAGGCGCTTGAGCTGGCGGGCATTGAAGGGCCCAAGTGCCTGGTGATGATGTCGCCTGCCTTCGATGCCAAGCTCGACAGCCAGAGCGTCAAGAAGTACCGCAAGCTGGACCCGATGATCAACATCGAGTGGGGCCACCAGGGCTTCACCTGGTACCGCCCTCAGCACGATCATCCGCTGGCCTTTCCCAAGCGCCAGAACCTGTCCACCTTGCCGCCCACGCTGGTGCAGGTGGGCGAGATCGAGGTGCTGCACGACGACTCAGTCTGGCTGGCGCACGCGGCCAAGCGCTTCGACCGCCATGTCGAGCTGGAGATCTACCAAGAGCGCTGGCACGTGTTCCAGATTCACGCGGGCATCATGCCCAGCGCCACGCTGGCTTTGCAGCGGCAGGCTCAGTTCCTGATGAAGCAGTGGGGCGCTTGAGGTCGAACAAGCCCGTGACTTGCGTGTTGACGCGCTAGTTGCTCAAGTCGTCATCCAGGCCCGGCATGAGGACCTCGCCATGCGGTCCCCACTCCACATGTGTGATGCCCGGCTCCTGCTCCTCCAGACGCCTTTTTTCAGCCTCTTGGGCGCTTAAGCCATTTTTCCTCACGAGCATGTCGTCCACGGCGATGCGCTCTTGAAGGTTCTTCTCAGCGCGCGCCAGGGCCTGTTTCATGGATGACACCAACTCATCTTCCGACCATGGCTTGGTCAGATAGCGGAATACCTCGACGTCGTTGATCGCCGTCATGATGGTCTCGACTTCCGTGGTGGCACTCAAAATCATCCGAACGGCATGGGGCTGTTTCTCTCGCACTTGCGCCAGGAACTGGATGCCATTCATCTGAGGCATGCGAAAGTCGCTGACGATGACCTCGAACGGCACCATGTCGGCCCGGGCCAGCGCCTTGAGTGGATTGTCGAAACCTTCTACCTTGACGGATACCGGCAGCGCTCTGCGCAGCAAACGTTGCAGGGCGAAAACCACATTGGGCTCATCGTCAACGAGGAGTACGCGGCTCATGGTCGCTCCTGTGCGTGCTTGATGGCCAACAAGATGGGCTGGCCTCCGCGCCGTTCAAACGTCTTGATGCGGGCAATCAACTCATCGGTCAACACATGGTCTGCAGCCAAAAGCAGTACGCCCTCCGCAGACAGGAAATCAACGGCGAGGATCATGCCGGGCCTCAACTCATCCGTCCTGAGCTTGAGCGGACGGTGTGTGGGCGGTGGGGGCGGTTTTGCAAACAGGCTCAGAAATGCATCGAGTACCAGCGGATCGAATTGTGTGCCTCGTCCGCGGCCGATCATGGTGCGTGCCTCATTCGTCGAGAGGCATTCCGTGATGAGGTGACCTGCTTGCATGCCTTCATAAGCATCGACGATGGCCAGGATGCGCGCGCCAACAGGGATGGCCTCCTCCTTGAGTCCATCCGGGAACCCACGGCCATCGTGGCGCTCATGGTGGGATCTGATCAAGGCCGCCACGGGTTGCATGTCATCCAAGCCCATCAAAGCCTGCTCGCCAAAAATGGGGTGAAGCCTGTAGCGGGTCGACTCTTCCGGCGTCATCTTGGAGACAGGTTTGGACAGCGTCACATCCGACAGGCCGATCTTGCCGATGTCATGCATCAAGGCGGCAATGAAGACTTCGTGGGACTGTGCGTCATCCAGATTCAGCACTTTTGCCGTGCGTCTTGCCAGGTCGGCCACTTTGCGTGAATGCCCAACCAATTGGCCCCCCCGCAATTCGATCAGATTGGAGAAGGACTTGATCGAGTTGAAGTAGTTCTTCTTCAGGCGGTCATTGAGTTGCGCCAGTTCTGCTGTGCGCTCTTCGACCTTCTGCTCAAGCGTGGCGTTGAGCGTCTTGAGTTCCTCATTCTGTCGAATGCTCAGGGCTTCAAGCCGGTTCTTCTCGGCGATCAGTGCCTTGCGTTCAAAGGCTTCCGCAACGGTGCCCAGAATCTCGCTGTCTTTCCAGGGTTTGGCGATGTAGCGGTGAATTTGCCCCTCGTTGATGGCCGAGATGGTGGAGTCAATGTCTGCATAGCCTGTCAGCAACAGCCGCGTGATGTCCGGCCAGCGCGTGCGCACCTGCAAGAGCAGTTCGGCTCCCGTCATCATCGGCATGCGCATGTCCGAGATGATGAGATCGATGGGTTCGGACTCGAGCAACGCCAAGGCCGCAGCGCCGCTTTCAGCGATCAGGATCCGATGCCCTGAGGAGCGGAACAGGCGCTTCATGGCGGAAAGGATGCTCGGCTCGTCATCAACGCAAAGCACGGTCCGCGTAAAGGTTTCGGGGGTATCCATGAGACTCCTGAGGTCAGACCTGCAAGGACTGACACACATCCTCGAACTGGGCTTGCACCTGACTGAACGCGGCCATGCAGGCGTCCTCGCCTGGGAACATGGCCGCCCAGATGTCGGGCGGTGTCGGAGGCACGGTCTCATTCGACGCACCCGAAAAACCCAGTGCGTGCGAGAACGCATCAGCAAGGTGCGCCAACCCCACCAGCCCTGGACCATGGTGCATGGATGGCGAGTGGTGAAATTCGATGGCTTCGACAATCACGGGTGAAAACCGCCAGTGTTCAGCGATCCGTGCGCCGGCGACGGCGTGGTCAATGTTCATCAAGGCCCTTTCGGCCTCGATCAGCAACAGATCATTGTCGCGCTGGTGGGCCAGAACCTTCACGTAGACGTCGGGGTAGGCGCAGGCCAGGGCAATGCGCCCGATGTCATGCAGCAGTCCTGCGGCGAATCCAATGTCGCTGTCCATTTGCAACTCACGGGCGAGGGCTTGGCCGCACAGTGCTGCACCCACAGCATGCCGCCAGAAGCCGTTGAACTCGTAGTCGATGCCTTGAGGTGCTTTTAAGCTCCCCGTGACCCCTGCGGCCACCACCACCGTTCGCACGGTTCTCATGCCCAATATGGTCAAGGCTTCGGGAATGGAGCCGATTTGCCTGGTCATGCCGTAAAAGGCCGAATTGGCCATGCGCAAGGTCTTGGCGCTCAAAGCGGGATCTCGCGACAACTTCACCGCGATGTCGTCCGATGACAAGGATTCATTGCCAAGAGAGGCAATGAGTTCCATCACCACCGCTGGCAAGGAGGGAAGTTCCCTGACTTTTGCTTTGAATTGGTCCGGCGTGATCACGAGATTGCTCATGGCAGAGTACCAAGTTTGTACCGCATCATCAGGTGGAACAGCGGGCTGACTTGGCCAGAGCGGAGGATGTGCCGGAACCGGTGCTCAAGCAGGCGCCTTATTTCCTCTCGCTGCGCTTCTGTGAATGCCGGTGCAGTGGGTTTTTCAGCCGTTTCAGGTGCTGGATCTGGTGTCATGT
Organism: Aquabacterium sp.; assembly: GCF_029946005.1. Lineage (GTDB taxonomy): Bacteria > Pseudomonadota > Gammaproteobacteria > Burkholderiales > Burkholderiaceae_C > Aquabacterium. Next base: position 176,944 of record NZ_JAQSDR010000015.1, on the reverse strand, counting down.
TGAGCCTCCATCAGAGGGTGGCCACGGTGTCACTGTGGCCTGCGGCGTGAGGACCATGAGGGCCCCCCTCGATCGCGAAGCACCAGTCATCGGGCGACAAACTGCGCGAAACGTCAAACCATTGACATCAATGTCATGGTGAAAACCATCACTGGCGCGCCAGAGGTCGGCCAAGGGTGCCAACCCAAGGTCATCGATGCGCATGCCCAGCAGGGTCCCTGCATCGTGGAACAGCTTTTCTGCATCGGTATTCATGAATGCGACCATGCCCTCCGGGTCGAAACCGATGAGAGGGGTCGGGATGTTCTCCAGCACTTCCCTGGCGATGCTGAGGCTGGTTTCCTCCCGATCGATCTGCTCTTGCTGAGAAACCAGAAGATGCTGGAGCCGCTTGTTGACCTCTGCCAACTCGAGGTTGGCGCCTTGAACCTCACGATCAAGCCGCAGGTTCTCGTCGGCCATTTCTTTTTGCTGAAAGGCTTCTTTGATGTGCCCACGAACCAGCTCGTCATTCCATGGTTTGGTCAGGAACTTGTAGATGGCACCCTCGTTGATCGCATCAGTGATCGACTGAAGTTCGGTGTACCCCGACAGCACCATGCGCACCGTCTTCGGGTACAACTCCTTCGCTCTGCGCAAAAGCTCAACCCCGGTCATTCCGGGCATTCGTTGATCAGACAGGATAACGTCCACCTCGTATTCGGCCAGGCGCTGCAAGCCTTGAGGACCGCTGTTGGCCGTGACGATGTCATACCCGTCACGGCGCAGCAGGCGCTTGAGTGATGACACGATGCTTTCTTCATCATCGACCAGCAAAAGCGTGCGCTTGCGGGTTTTGCGGCCAAGCATCTGCTGGGTTAGGCACTTCTTCTCACGCAGCAACGCCAGCATGTCGGGCTCGTGCAAAGGCTCACTGAAGTAGAAGCCTTGCATCTGATCGCACTGATTGGCGACCAGCAGCGCTACTTCGCCATCGCTTTCGACACCCACCGCCATCACCTTCATCTGAAGGCTGTGTGCCAGATTGATGATGGCCCGTGTGACGGACACATCTTGCGTGGCCGCTGTGACGTCGGGCACGAGCGATCTTCCAATCTTGATCACGTCAATGGGCAATCGGCGTAAGTTTGCCAAGCTGGAGTAGCCGGTGCCAAAGTCGTCCAGTGCAATGTGCACACCAATGGACTTGAGCTCACCCAGGGTAACGGCGACACGCTCAAGGTCATTCATCAGCATGCTTTCCGTGACCTCGATGCTCAGGCAATGCGGATCAAGGCCGGTCTTTCTCAAAATGGTTTCGATGGAGCGGGCAATGTCGGGTTGATTCAATTGCTTTGCCGACATGTTCACGGCCATTCGCAAGGTCGGCAATCCCGCCTGTTGCCACCGCACGGCGCTCTCACAGGCTGTGACGAGCACCCAGGTGCTGATCTCCAGGATCAGTTCGGTTTCCTCAGCCATGGGTAGGAAGTCATCGGGGGCCAAGTCCCCGAACAGAGCGTTGCGCCAGCGAACCAGGGCTTCGGCCCCCACCATCTGCCCCGTCCCCAGGTCGATCTGGGGCTGGTATTGAAGATACAGCTCTTGCCGAACCAGCGCCTCTCGAAGAGCGGCCTCACGGGCCAGCCTGTCTCCTACTTTGGCATTGGCCTCGTCTGTGAAAAAGCAGATCTGGTCGGGGCCCATGGCTTGCGCCATCCGCATGGCGGCTTCGGCTTGTCTCAAGGCGTGGCGTGGCTCATCGTCTCCGTCCTGCGGGAAAAGCACGATTCCGATGTCGCACGACACCTTGACCACCGTTCCATCAAGATTGATCGGGCCGGAAAGAGTCTCCTGAAGTTGACGGCTTAGTTGCAACGCCAGGTCCTCATCCAGTTGCCCCTCATCTGCCATTAGAAGCATGAACTCGCCGGTGCCCATGTAGGCCAATGTGTCCGATCTGCGCAAACCAGCGGTCATTTTGCGGGTCAGCATCAACAGTAATTGATCTCCCAGCGCGTAGCCCAGCGACTCATTGATTTTCTGGATTTCATTGATCGCAACCGCCAACAATGCAATTCGCCTTCCTTGATGGATCGCCAGCTTGGCTTCAGTTTGCAGGCGGTCCTGCAGCATCTGACTGTTGGGCAGGCCAGTCAAGACGTCAAAGTGAGCCACTCGGAATGACTGCGCCTGAGCCTCCTGGCGTCCTGACGTGTCATGGGCATAGAGCACGATGTAGCTCTCGGTGCCGTACTCCAGATAGGACGCATTCAGTTCGACCGGGATGGTGTGGCCATCGGCTGCGCGCCAGTCACTGGCCAAAGTCCAACTGCCCATCTGTCTCAGGGTGTTCCAGCTGTTGTGCCACATGTCTGGCCGCCTGTGCGGCGCGATGTCGAAGATGGTCATCTCCGACATGCATTCCTTGCTGTATCCAAGCAGCTTTTCAGCCGCCTCATTGACGTAGTGAAGCTGACCTTCCTCGGTCACCACCACCATTGCCATGGGTGAGCGATCCAGCATGAAGCGACTCATGTGGAGCGCTTGTTCCGATTCAGCCACCAGGATGGGCTGTCCGTTGGTTTCGTTCACGGAGCCTCCTTCGCCACCACCGCTGCAGGAAAGTTTCCATCCGCTTGGATGTGAACTTTGTAACCAGCTGCGCGAGGCTTCATCATGTTTCTATCGGTTCATCCTTCTTGAACATGATGGTCAGCTCATGCCTTAGGCAGCCTACATGTGTGAATTCGCCGGGAATCGCTGATGTCAACGTGGGGTGAGGGTGCCTGACCTGCACGCGCCACCTTGAATGTGCACCATTTGGCGCTGAACCTCGGCTTTCCCATGTTGCTGGTGGGCTTGTTCGATCCATGTCGGGATGGAAGCGTAAAAGGCCACTCATCGTCACAAATCCACACATGGATGTGCCGCCGTGTCCATGTGTGCTCAATCACGTGGCCGAATTGCCGAAGTTTGGTCTGGGGAGCGTCCCCATCGCAGTTGGAAAGCCCTATGCAGACAGAGCAATTGACGTGGAGTGCATTGGCCGGTTGGTCCCAGGAAAAACCCAGGATGGAAACCCAAGCGCAATGCGTTCTGGCTTTTGGATCGCCTCAATCCCTCCAGAATGCAGGGGCATTGGATCAAGTTGGCCTTTGGTATCCACAGGCCGTCATCGTCGGCTGTTCTACTGCGGGCGAGATCTGCGGTATGAGCGTTCAAGACAACACGCTGGTAGTCACTGCAGTGCATTTCGAGCATTCGAAGCTTCGTGTGGCCAGTGCCATGGTTGGGAATGCCCTGGACAGCTACCAGACAGGCGCTGCATTGGCCGCGGAACTCAACGCTCCTGGACTGGTGCATGTCATGGTTTTGTCTGATGGACTCCATGTCAATGGGACCGCGCTGGCGGATGGTTTGCGTGAAAACCTTCCCTCGCCGGTGGCGGTGACTGGCGGGCTGGCAGGCGACGGCGAGCGCTTTCAGAATACGCTGGTTTGCGTTGGCACCAAGGCGTCGGAGAAGTGTGTGGCGGCCATTGGCTTTTATGGCGAGCGCCTAAGGGTTGGCTATGGGTCGATGGGCGGCTGGGACAGCTTTGGCCCTGAGCGACTGGTGACGCGTTCGAGCGGCAATGTGCTGTTTGAGTTGGATGGTCAGTCGGCGCTTGATCTGTACAAGAGATACCTGGGCGAACATGCCAAGCAGCTTCCATCCAGCGCCTTGTTGTTTCCTTTGGCCCTGCGTGGTGATTCCATCAACGGCAGCGTGGTCCGCACCATTTTGGCCGTGGACGAGAGCAAGGGGAGCATGACCTTCGCCGGTGACGTGCCTCAGGGTACCCATGCGCGCCTGATGAAAGCCAACTTTGATCGTTTGATCGACGGTGCCGCTGGTGCCGCGCGTGTGGGGCTGGAAAGACTGGACAGTTTTGCGCCTGACTTGGCCATTTTGATCAGTTGTGTCGGACGCAAGCTGGTGCTGAAGCAGCGTGTCGAGGAAGAGATCGAGAGTGTCCGGGACGTTTTGGGGCCTCAGGCCACCTTGGCCGGCTTTTACTCTTACGGTGAGATCTGTCCGCATGAAAGCCTCACCAAGTGTGAGCTGCACAATCAGACCATGACGGTCACAACGTTCGCTGAGCGGTGAGCTATCACAAGCTGCTTGAACGTCAGATTCGGCGACACCTCGCCGATGGGGTGAGACCTGACGATTTGGCTTCGCTGTTGGCGGCCATCAGCGAAGCCTATGGCGATGCAGACGTTGACCGAAGTGCCATTGAGCTCTCTCTGGAGTTGATGTCGACAGAACTGACTGAGCGCAATGCTCAGTTGCAGTTTGAACTCCAGGAGCGCCATGTGGTTGAGCAAGCGTTGCTTCAGGAGCACTCTGAACAGCAGGCATTGATCAAAAAACTGGAAGAAGCGCATCATCAGCTTCTGCAAGCAGAAAAGATGGCCTCCATTGGGCAGCTGGCGGCTGGAGTCGCACACGAAATCAACAATCCCATCGGCTTCGTGGGCTCCAACATGGGCACCTTGCGCAAGTATGTTCAGAGCCTCCTCGATTTGATCGCGGCTTATGAATCGCATGAGGCCGACATGGCTGAGTCGATCAGGGAACGCATGTCGAGCCTGCGCATGCAAATCGATCTGGCATACCTGCGCCAAGACATCCCAAACCTTGTGAGTGAATCCATTGACGGCATCGACCGTGTTCGCAAGATTGTCCAGGATCTGAAGGACTTCTCGCACGTGGATGAGGCGCAATGGCAGTGGGCCGATCTGCGCAGTGGGCTGGACAGCACCTTGAACATTGTTCAGAATGAAATCAAGTATGTCGCTGAAGTGGTCAAGAATTATGGCGACATTCCCGATGTGGAGTGCATGCCATCTCAGCTGAATCAAGTCTTCATGAATTTACTGGTCAATGCCGCGCATGCCATGCATGAGCGGCACGGCAAAATCACTGTGACCGTGGGCATGTCGTTGCCGACCGCAGTGTTTGTCGAGATCGCGGATGAAGGACATGGCATTGCGCCAGAAAACCTTAAGCGCATTTTCGATCCATTCTTCACCACAAAGCCCGTGGGCAAGGGAACGGGCCTGGGCTTGTCGCTGTCCTATGGCATTGTCAAGAAGCACCATGGGCAGATCACTGTAGGAAGTCAATCAGGTGGCGGCACCGTTTTCCGGATGGTGCTGCCAATCCGTCAGCCAATCAATTCGCCGGAATGATCGCGTCATCACATATGCAGGGTCTTACATGAGCACATCGGTTCTGGTTGTTGACGATTCCGCCATGGCGCGCAAGATGCTGATTGCGGCGCTGCCGCCTTCCTGGGACGTTTCCATTCGCCAAGCCTCCAATGGCCTGCAGGCCCTTGAGGCCTATCGGGAAGGGGGGGTTGATGTGATGTTTCTTGATCTGACCATGCCCGTCATGGATGGTTTTCAGGTTCTTGAACATCTGAAAAAAGAAGACATGAATTGCCTGGTCATCGTGGTGTCAGCCGACATCCAACCAGAGTCTCAGCAACGGGTGAAACAACTGGGGGCCATCGCTTTCATGCGCAAGCCGATCAACGCAGAAGCCGTTCACGCGGTGCTCAAAGAATACGGATTGGCACTATGAAGGCGCCGCTCTTGAACGAAGACCAGCGTGATGCGCTGCAGGAGATCACCAACATCGGCATGGGTCGGGCAGGTGATTCGATCGCTCGAATATTCAATGAGTTCGTCGAGTTGTCGGTGCCTCGCATCCTGACCGTGGAAGGGTTGCAGCTTGCCGATAAAGTGGCAGAGATGGTGGGCTGCAAAGACGTCTCGGGGGTGCGGCAGGCTTTTCATGGGCAACTGCGTGGTGAAGCGCTGGTGATCTACAACCATCAGCACTGCAATCAGTTGGCTGAGTTGTTCGGATACGAGCCCGATCCGACCCCTGGCTCTGAAAACGAACTCCTTCTGGATGTCACCAACGTACTGGTTGGGGCATGCCTGGGCGGGATGGCAGAACAATTTCGAATTGACATCGGATTCTCTGCGCCGGCGTTGATGGGTGAGCATGGTGCGGTGGCCAATTTACTTCGCGTTGAGCAGATTGAGACCAAGCAGGTGCTGTTTGTCGAGGTCAATTTCAAATTGGAACGACACAGCTTTTCCTGCCACCTGGTCATCTTGATGTCAGACACACAGATCGCCATGGTCGAACGAGCCGTCGACGCTTTCATCGAAAGATTCTGAGCATGCCCACCGATGATCAATTTGAGATGCTGAGCTTCATCGTTGACCACGTTGAAGTGGGTCTCTTTGCGGTTGATCAGGATTTCCGCATCACGCTCTGGAACGGCTTCATGGCAATGCACAGCGGCATGACCGCCGAGGAGGTGAAGGGACGCAATCTGTTTGAGTGCTTCCCCGAGTTGCCGTCCAAGTGGTTGGAAAAGAAGATCCAGAACGTTTTCTTATTGAAAAACTACGCATTCACTTCCTGGGAGCAGCGGCCTCATCTCTTCAAGTTTCCTCACAATCGTTCAGTGACGGGAGGCATGGAATCCATGCGCCAGAACTGCACGTTTCTGCCCGTCAAACAAGGCGAGGCGGTCGATCATGTTTGTGTTGCGCTGTTCGACTACACCGAGACGGCGTTGTTCCAGAAGCAGTTGACCACCACCATCGCAGCGCTTGAGGTAGAAAAGGGAGAGCAGAGAAAGCTGATTGCACAACTGGCTGAAGCTCAAGGGCAACTCCTTCAAGCTGAGAAGATGGCATCCATCGGCCAACTCGCGGCGGGCGTTGCGCACGAAATCAACAATCCCGTTGGCTTCGTGAATGGCAATTTCGGAAGCCTTGAAGGCTACATCTCTGACCTCATGCGGTTGTTGAGTGAGTACGAAGGGCTGGAGGCCTTGCTGGATCAGCATCCTCAGGCACTGGCACGTGTCAATGCGCTCAAAAAAGAGATAGAGATAGATTTCTTGAGAGAAGACGTTCCCCAGCTCTTCAAGGAGAGCCGTGACGGGCTTGACCGGGTCAAGCGCATCGTTCAGGACTTGAAAGACTTCTCTCGGGTTGACCAAGCTGAATGGCAGAGCGCCAACCTGCACGACTGCTTGAACAGCACCCTCAGCATCGTTCAAAACGAGGTCAAGTACAAAGCAGAGGTGATCAAGAACTACGGTGCTTTGCCCTTGGTAGAGTGCATGCCATCGCAGCTGAACCAGGTTTTTCTGAACCTTTTGGTCAATGCCGCGCAGGCCATCAAAGAGCACGGCCGGATCACGATCCGAACCGCCGTTGAATCGGACTGGGTGCTGGTGTCGGTGTCAGATACCGGTTCGGGTATTCCACCGGATGTGGTCAAGCGGATTTTTGACCCGTTCTTCACCACCAAACCCGTCGGGACAGGCACTGGTCTAGGCCTGTCGGTTTCTTACAGCATCGTCAATCGACATGGCGGCCGCATTGAGGTTGATACGCAAGTAGGTGCTGGAACGACCTTTTCGGTATGGCTGCCGATCGTTCAAACTGCGGACGCCGTCGATAAAATTTCTTAACTCATTCAGCGCTTGCTGTTGAGGAAATCCATCGGTGCAGAGCACTCGCCGGACGATCAGGAGAATGCTTTTCCTGACGTCCCTGCTGAACTTGGTGCTGATGTCCCCCGGCTTCAAGCCGCTTTCTGATCCTTGCGGCGCAAGGCCAGGTCGCGGATCGCCTCGTCGCGCAAATCCTTGCGCAGGATCTTGCCCACATTGGTCATGGGCAGGTCTTCTCGGAACTCCACGTACTTGGGGCGCTTGTAGCCGGTGAGTTGTTCCTTGCAGTACTCGGCCACCATCTTCTCGGTCAGGCTGTAGTCCTTGCGCACCACGAACAGCATCACGGCTTCGCCAGCGCGTTCGTCGGGCACGCCCACCACCGCGCACTCGGTCACGCCGGGGTGCAGGCTCACCACTTGTTCGATCTCGTTGGGGTACACGTTGAAGCCTGACACCAGGATCATGTCCTTCTTGCGGTCCACGATCTTGATCTGCCCTTGCTCATCGAACACGCCGATGTCGCCGGTGCGGAAGTAGCCATCGGCGGTCATGACCTTGGCGGTTTCGTCGGGGCGGTTCCAGTAGCCGGACATCACCTGTGGGCCGCGCACGCAGATCTCGCCGGGCTCGCCCGTGGGCTGCACCTGGCTGTCGTCGTTCAGCAACAGGATCTCGGTGGAGGGCAGGGGGTAGCCAATGGCGGCGCTGTACCCCTTGTTGTCCAGCTTGTTGATGGTCAGCACGGGGGCCGTCTCGGACAGGCCATAGCCTTCAACGATGGGCACGCCGGTGATGCGCTGCCATTCGTCGGCGGTGGAGCGTTGCACGGCCATGCCGCCGCCAATGCACATGCGCAGGCGTGAGAAGTCGACCGTGGCGAAATCGGGTTCTTCTACCAAGGCGTTGTACAAGGTGTTGACCGCCGGGAACTGCGTGACCTTGTACTTCTTCAAGGTCTTGATCAGGCCGGGCAGATCGCGTGCATTGTCGATCAGCACGTTCATGGTGCCCATGCGCGCGCTCAGGAAGAAGCACACCGTCAAAGCGAAGATGTGGTACAGCGGCAGGGCCACGACGTTGATCAACTGGCCGTCGATCTTGTCGAGCTCGGGCTTGAGCCAGGCCTCGCACTGGAGGATGTTGGCGGTGACATTGCGCTGCGACAAGGTGGCGCCTTTGGACACGCCCGTGGTGCCGCCGGTGTATTGCAGGAAGGCCGGGTCGGCGCCCTGGATGACGGGGCGCACGTACTTGCCAGCGCGGCCCTTGGCCAGGGCAGCCTTGAGGGTGGTCTGCTTGCAGCGCTCGTTGTCAGGCAGGCTGAAGGCCACGACATTTTTCTCAAGGTGGCGGGCGTTGAAGGTGACCAGCGGCCCCTTGATGGGCCCGAAGACATCGCCCATGGCGCTCAGCACGATGTGCTTGAGCGGCGTGCGTTCAACCACCTCTTGCAAGGTCACCGCGAAGTTTTCGAGGACGATGATGACCTCGGCGCCGGAGTCCTTCAGTTGGTGTTCCAGCTCGCGCGGTGTGTACATCGGGTTGACGTTGACGACCACGAAGCCTGCGCGCAGCACGCCTGCGATGGCCACGGTGTATTGCGGCACGTTGGGCATCATGATGGCCACGCGCGCACCCTTGGCCAGGTTCAGTGACTGCAACCAGGTGGCCAGGGCCTTGGAGTGGGCATCGATCTCGGCAAAGGTCCAGCGCGAGTCCCGGAACGCCGCCATGTCGCGCTTGGCGTGCTTGGCGAAGGCTTCTTCCATCAGGTCAACGAGCGAGGTGTACGCGTCGGGGTTGATCTCGGGGGGCACGCCTGCGCCGTACTGACTCAACCAAGGTTTGGCAATCGACATGAATTTGTCCTGTGAAAAAAGCCGGGATCAATCTGAAAACAACTGCTGTCATTTTGCAATAGATCCGGGCTTTTGCCATCCCTCAGTCAAGTGCGGGGTTCTGCCGAAGTCTGGTGCCATGGCATGAAAAAAGGCCCTCTTTCGAGGGCCTTCGCGCATCGGTCGATGTCGTGCCGACATCACTGGAACGTGAAATGCTCCGCGTCCATCGCCATGACGGCGCTGGTGGGCGCCAAGGCGCTCTTCTTGTGGCCATCTGCACGTGGCAGCATGCGTTCGAAGTAGAACTCGGCCGTCTGGATCTTGGCCTTGTAGAACTCGGCCGGCTCTTTGCCCTTGCCACTGGCCAGCAGGTCGTTGGCCTTGACGGCCTGCAGCAACCAGAAGTGGGCCATCATCACGTAGCCCGAGTACATCAGGAAGTCGACGCTGGCCGAGCTGACCAGGTCACGGTCCTTGGCGGCGCGCAGCATGATGCGGGTGGTCAACACGTTCCACTGAACGGCGCGGCAGGCCAGCGTGCGGGCCATCTTGCCCACGGCACCACCCGACAGCAGGTGTGGCTTGGCCAGTCCCAGCATGTCGCCGGTGAACTCGCGCACGCACTTGCCCTTGGTGGTCAGCAGCACCTTGCGGCCCAGCAGGTCCAAAGCCTGGATGCCGGTCGTGCCTTCGTACAAGGTGGAGATGCGCGCGTCGCGGGCGATCTGTTCCATGCCGTGTTCCTTGATGTAGCCGTGGCCACCGAACACCTGCATGCCCAGGTTGGCCGCTTCCAGGCCCAACTCGGTCAGGAAGCCCTTCAGGATGGGGGTGTAGAAGCCCAGCTGGTCGTCGAACGCTTCGTACTTGGCCTTGTTGCCTTCCAGCACGCCGTTGACCATGTTGTCGGCCAGCTTGGCGGCGTGGTAAATCATGGCGCGGCCGCCTTCGGCCACGCACTTCTGGATCAGCAGCATGCGGCGCACGTCGGCGTGCCAGATCAGCGCGTCGGCGGTGTGCTCGGCGTCTTTCTTGCCCGACAGGGAGCGCATGGAGCGGCGCTCCTTGGCGTAGGGCAGGGCGCCTTGGTACGACAGCTCGGCATGGGCCACGCCCTGCACGGCCGTGCCGATGCGGGCGGTGTTCATGAAGGTGAACATGGCTTCCAGGCCCTTGTTGGGCTCGGCGATCATGTAACCCACGGCGCCGTCGAAGTTCAGCACGGCGGTGGCCGAGGCGCGGATGCCCATCTTGTGCTCGATCGAACCGCAGACCACGGGGTTGCGTTCGCCCACCGAGCCATCGGCGTTCACCAGGAACTTGGGCACGATGAACAGCGAGATGCCACGGGTGCCGCGCGGGGCGTCGGGCAAGCGGGCCAGCACGATGTGGACAATGTTGTCGGCCAGGTCGTGTTCGCCAGCCGAGATGAAGATCTTGGTGCCGGTGAGCTTGTAGCTGCCGTCGCCCACGGGCTCGGCCTTGGTCTTGACCTGGCCCAGGTCGGTGCCGCACTGGGGCTCGGTCAGGCACATGGTGCCGGTCCATTCGCCGGACACCAGCGCAGGCATGAACAGGTCTTTTTGCGCTTCGGTGCCGTACTGCATGATGGTGTTCATGCAACCCAGGCTCAGGCCGGGGTACATGGTGAACGACCAGTTGGCCGTGCCCATCATTTCCGCCTTGAGCAGGTTCAGCGACATGGGCAGGCCCTGGCCGCCGTGCTTGGGTTCGTGCGACAGGCCTTGCCAGCCGCCTTCCACGTAGGCACGGTAGGCTTCCTTGAAGCCCTTGGGCGTGGTGACGTTGCCGTTGTCGAAGTGGCAGCCTTCTTGGTCGCCTGACAAATTCAAGGGGGCCAACACCTCTTCGCAGAAGGTGGCCGCACCTTCCAGGATGGCTTCAACCATGTCGGGTGTGGCTTCGCCGCCGTTGGACAGGCTGGCGTAATGGCTGGTGTAGTCGAACACGTCGTTCAACAGGAAGCGCATGTCGCGCAAGGGCGCCTTGTACTGCGGCATAGGAAGTCACCTCTTTGTAAGCCGCGTGAACAGCGGCCGGGCCATGGGAGCAATCTGGGATTTTCGAACGACCGTGCTTTTCAAACGATCGTTCGAATTAAGGTCGCATTTATACCGCAGACTGGAGCGTTCAGGGGGATGTTCTGACAGCAAAGGGGCTAATTTGCCCATTGGTCGGCCATTTCTGCCCCCTTGAAACGGGGGTGCCTCGGAGATACCCTGGTGGGCTTGAATGCCTTGCGTGCAACGATCGCCTCTGTCACGCGGATCCGAATTGAGGAAGTAGCAGTCATGTTGGTGATCAAAAAACAGCGCTCAAAAACCGTTTGGGTGGTGGCTGGCGCCCTGGTGGTGGCCATGTCGGGCGGCGCTTACTACGCCAGCCGAACCTACTCGGCCGATGCCCTGCCCATGCCGCCCCACGAGGAGGCTTACGCCAAGATGCTGGACAGTGAACCGCCTGCAGCGGCCCCCTCGTCTTCGGGCAGCCACGAACTGGAGCGCCCGGCCGACATCGACCCCAAGGAGTGGCAGCAACTGGTGGACGCCTTGCGCAACCACCCGCAGCGTGACCAGGAACTCAAGCGCATGGTGGGTTACCTCCGCTTCAAGCGCGACATGGACAAGTGGACCGCGTTGAAAGACCAGCCCAATGCGATCGAGCGCGCCCAAGTGGGCCAGCGCATCCTGGATGCCTTGCCGGTGCGCTTTGCCAACCAGGAGGTGACCGGGCCGGAGGCCTTGATGCTGCAGGCAGCGATTTACGCCGACATGATCCCCGACGAGGCCCAGCGCAAGCCCATGGAAGAGGCCGCGCGCCAGGCCCTGATGCGCGCGCTGGATCACGACGCGGCCATGGACGCCAAGCTCATGGCCGAGGATGGCCAGACCGCCGTTTACAAGGAGCGGGAAAAGGTCATCATGAAACGCTTCCAGGACCAGCTCATCGACCAGGGGCAGATGGAGAAGGAGCTGGACGTGGCCCGGGTGGCCGCGTTCAAGTAAGGCAGGACGCGCCCTCGTCCAGCGGTCTCGGACGAATGGGCATGAATGCCGTACGGAATGAACCCTTGGGTTCGTGAAGCGCCGGGACACTGAGGGCTCCATTCATCCACAAGGAGTCACCATGTCCCGCGTCAATCTTCTCCAGTCCCCGCAAGCTCCTGCCGCCAGCCAAGCCCTCCTCGGCCAGATCCAGCAGGCCTTTGGCGCCACGCCCAACATGTTCAAGGCCGTGGCCAATTCGCCGGGCGCACTGCAAAGCATGTGGGCTGCCTTTGGCGCCTTGAGCAAGGGCAGCCTGGGGGCCACTTTGGGCGAGCAGCTTGCCGTGGCCATCGCCAACCGCAACCACTGCGAATACTGCCTGTCGGCCCACACGGCGCTGGGCCAGAAAGCCGGTGCATCAGCGCAGCAGATGGCCGCCGCGCAGATCGGCCAGTCTGCCGATCCCCGCACGGCCGCGGCGTTGCGCTTCGCGCTCAAGGTGGTCAGCGAACGGGGGCAGATCACCGATGGCGATGTGGCCAGCTTGCACGAAGTAGGCTTTGGCGATGAGCAGGTGGTCGAGATCCTGGCCCATGTGGCTTTGAACCTCTTCACCAATTACGTCAACGTGGCCTTGAATGTGCCCATCGACTTCCCCAAGGTGGCTTTGCAGCATGGCGACTCCGCCCATTGACCGACTGTCCTCGCTGCTCGAGCGCTTCAGCGTTCGGGCACACCTGTTCCACACCGGGCCTTTGTGTGGCGTGACCACTTACGCCGCAAAACCCGGGCGTGGTTTTTTGCACGTGCTGCGACAAGGCGAGATGGTGGTCACCCACCGTGCCAGCACCGGGCTTCAAAAGCGCATCAAGGTGTCCGAACCCAGCCTGCTGTTCTACCCCAGGCCGATGGCGCACCAGTTCCACAACACCCCCGACGACGGCGCCGACTTTGCCTGCGCCACGCTCGATTTCGAGGGCGGCCCCACGCACCCGCTGGTGCTGGCCCTGCCGCCCCTGGTGCTGTTGCCTTTGAGCCGAGTGGAGGGGCTGGCGCCCGCGTTGGCATTGCTTTTCGCCGAAACCGAACGCGTTCAATGTGGCCAACGCTTGCTGGCCGATCGCCTGTTCGAAGTCGTCTTGCTGCAAATGCTGCGCTGGCTGCTCGACCACCCCGAGGATGGCGGTGTGCCGGTGGGCATGCTGACCGGGCTGGCCGACCCGCGATTGGCCCGCGCACTGGTGGCGGTGCACGACCACCCGGGCCAGCCGTGGAGTCTGGAGTCGCTGGCGCAAGAGGCCGGCATGTCGCGCACCTCGTTCGCGGCCAGGTTCAAAAGCATGGTGGGGACTACCCCGGGCGATTACCTGGCCAATTGGCGGATGACCTTGACGCAGACCGGCTTGCGCCAAGGCAAGCCAGTCAAGCTGCTGGCCTCGGACTTGGGGTATGCCAACGCATCGGCCTTGTCTCGGGTCTTTGGGCAAAGGATGGGGATGTCGCCACGGCAGTGGTTGATGCAGTCGCGCGCAGAATTTTGCGTCTGAGGTGTAAGAAGTGGACGGTGTACTCGACTACACCCTGGTCCCGAACGAGAAACAGCGTTCGGGCCTTGTTCACCAACCATGTTTGACCCATCGGAGAAACACCATGACCCAACGCACCACCTCTTCTTCCGCCGCCCTGGCCGCCGCTGCCGCCCTGATCGCCATGTCGGGCGCCGCCTTCGCTGCCGAAGCACCCGCCGGCAGCATGGGCTCGGCCGTGGCCGCCAGCGACAAGGTGCATTGCTACGGCTTGCACACCTGCAAGGGCAACAGCGATTGCAAGACCACGGAAAGCGCTTGCAAGGGCCAAAACGCTTGCAAGGGCCACGGCTTCAAGGCCATGGACGCCAAGGCCTGCCTGGGCAAGGGCGGCACCATTGGCGACCTGGGCGCCGCCAAGTAATGCTTGAGGCGACCACGGCATGAGTGCTTCACCGCATGCCGCGCTGACGCGGCCCTCGCCCGGATTTGGGCTGGGGCTGCGCACCGTGCACTACCCCGACTTCCTGGCCGCACCGCAGAAGGTGGATTGGCTGGAGATCATTTCCGAGAACTACATGGTGCCCGGCGGCAAGCCGCTGTGCATGCTCGACGCCCTGCACGAGCGCTACCCCATGGCCATGCACGGCGTCTCGCTGTCCATCGGTTCGGTGGCCGGACCAGACCCCGCCTACCTGAAGAAACTGGCCGCGCTGGTGCAACGTGTCGATCCCCTGTGGGTGTCAGACCACCTGTGCTGGACGGGTGTGCACGGCCGCCAGTTGCACGACCTCATGCCTTTGCCCTACACCGACGAAGCGCTCGCGCTGGTGGTGCGCAATGTGCGCCAGGTGCAAGATGCCTTGGGCCGCCGCCTGGTGCTGGAGAACGTCTCCAGCTATGTTCAATTTCAAAGCTCCCACATGACCGAGTGGGACTTCATCGCCCGCCTGTGCGAAGAGGCCGATTGCCTGCTGCTGCTGGATGTGAACAACATCCACGTCAGCAGCGTGAACCATGGGTTTGATGCCTTGGACTTCATCCGGCACATCCCCGTGGGCCGCGTGCAGCAGATCCACCTGGCGGGCCACACCGACCATGGCGACCACATCATCGACACGCACGACCACCCCGTGGCCGATTCGGTGTGGGCCCTGTATGCCAAGGCCTGCGAGCGCTTTGGCGCGGTGGCCACGATGATCGAACGCGATGACCACATCCCGCCTTTGCCAGAGCTGATCGCCGAGTTGGACCATGCGCGCAGCGTGGCCGCCTCGGTGTTGGAAAGGCAGGCCGCGTGATGCTGCCGCTCGACGCAAACTCATTGTCGCTGGAGGCTTTGCAGTCACGCCTGCAGGGCCATGTGTTGGCGGGCGATGCAAGCGCATTGGCCGATGTGGTTTGCGTGGTGCCGGGCAGCGCGGCGCAGCGCCTGGGCATCTACCACCACGCTTACCGCGCCCGCTTGCAAGAGACGCTGCGCGACAGCTTTGGCCACACCTTGCTGTACCTGGGGGATGAGTGGTTCGATGCCTTGTCGACCGAGTTCATCGAGGCGCACCCATCGGAGTCGGCCAACTTGCGCTGGTATGGCGGCGCCTACCCCGATTGGCTGGCGCAGCGATTGAACGATGCGGACAGCGCCTTGGGTGATCACCCCGAGGTGGGAGAGATTGCCCGCCTGGACTGGACCATGCGTGCGGCCTTTGATGGCCCCGATGCACCGGTGTTGGCCTTGGCTGAGGTGGCCGCGCTGGCGCCCGAAGCCTGGGCCACGGTGGTGTTCAAACCGCACCCCACGCTGGCCTTGATCAGCCTGCGCTGCAACACCCTGAGCTTGTGGCACGCGCTGGACCAGGACGCCGACGTGCCTCCGGTGGAGGTGCTGCCATCGCCGATGGACGTGGTGGTGTGGCGCTTTGAAGAGCGGCCGCATTTCAGGAGCGTGGCGCCGATGGAGGCGGCCGCTTTGCGGGCGGTGATGCAGGGGCAGTCGTTCGCCGAGACTTGTGCCTTGCTGGCGGAGTGGTTGCCCGAGGATGAGAATGCGGCGGCGGTGGCCGGTGGCCATTTGCGCCGCTGGATCGATGAGGGGTTGTTGGCAAGTCAACCATGAATTACCCCCGGCTCTCCTCGGGCTGAATGGTCAGCGGCACACCTTTTGGCCATCGATGGCAGCTGTTGTGGCCGTTTGGGGCATTGCCTGTGCTGCGGCAAATCCTTAGACTTGATGAATACACACAGATAAACAGAGAGGATCTCGTCATGACAGGCATGTTCGTTCAACGCCCATTGATGCTGCTGGCCGCTTTGGCCACCGCATCGGCCTTTTGCCACCAAGCCCACGCCGAGGCCCACAGCAAGGTATCTCTTGGCAACTACCAATACACGCTCACGGATCTGGACCTGACCGATGGCATCGACCCGTCGATCGCCTTGGGACCAGGTGTGATGACACAGTCGGTGAGTGCGTCAATGTCCAACGGCGTCGGCAGTGGCGGCGGCCCCAATTCCATCGCCTCCAGCAGCGTCAAGAAAACCTACGAAGTACCGTTGGGCACGCCCAAGTCACTCGCCTACCAGGGCTTCGCTGTCTCCTCCGATGCCGGGAGCATGTCTGCTTCGGCGGACATCCTCGCTGGCGGAGGCACGTGGAGCCTGCTGGCCATGCATGAGCAGGCATTTGTGCTCAGCCCGCACACGGCCATCACGTTCACCGCAGCCGCAGACATCGAGCACAGCGTGGTGGTGCCGCCAGGCTCCGTGATCTATGGGCCGTACGGCAACCAGAACGGTTACTTCGATTGGGCACCCATCCAGGTCGATGGCAAGGCCTTCCTCACGGTGGGCAATGACGCCTTGTCTGCGCTTGGCAGTTCTCCTCCGTGCTGGGGTGATCGGTGCCAGTCGATGGATTATCTGCAGGACTTCATGCGCAGCTACAACACGGGTGAACACGTTCAAGGCAAGCTGCTGAGCCTGACGGTGAGCAACGACTCAAGCGGTACTTTGAGCAAGACGCTGTCGGCCGTGGCCTACACCAATGGTTATGCAACGGCCCCGCTGGCGTTGGTGCCGGAATCTTCCACCTGGGCCATGATGGGCCTGGGGTTGGTCGGCATTGGGGGGGCCATCGTGCGGCGTCGGCAGGCTGTGTCCCTGGTCGTCAAGGCACCATCTGACAACCGCGGAACCGCTGTTTGAACCTGGGCAGCGCCTTGCACCGGCTTGGCCGCATCGTCACTGTTGTGCGCGGCGGCCAAGTGCCATGATCGGCAACAGGCCAAACAGCATCAGTGCCCAGGTGGTGGGTTCAGGCGTTGACGGACTGGACCGAGGTGCCCGACGCCGAGACCTGCCTCCGCTGAGCGACATCTGAACCGTTTTGTTGAAGCATGGCCAAGGTGGTCTAGCGGGACTTCGCGTGGCATGCGCCCCTCGCTTCAGGGGTTGGCGGCGCGTTATGCTGACCGGCAGCATTGAAAGATCGCCCATGAAGACCGTGTACAACGCCGCCAATCTGCTTGAAGCCCAGATGCTGCTGGACGTGCTCAGGCAAGAGGGCATCACGGCCCACATCCGTGGCGCGCACCTGCAAGGGGCCATGGGCGAGTTGCCTGCCGCCGGTCTGGTGCGGCTGGAAGTCCTGGAAGAAGATCACCCGCGTGCCCGGGAGGCGATCGATCGCTGGGAAGCCGTCAACCCCGTTCCCGACACGCCCGTTGGCGCCACCGCGGACGGCAGCGGTGGCCGCTCGAGTTGGGCGCGGCCCGCCTTGACCGGCGTGGCTGTGGGCATGGCCTTGTCCTTTGCCTTGATGCGCTTGCCCGCCTCCACCGAAGGCCAAGACAACAACGGCGACGGCGTGCTCGATGAACACTGGCGGTTCTCGGCTTCGGGCCGGCACTTGTCGACCGAACTTGATCGCAACTTTGACCAGCGGATTGATGAGATCAGCACGTTCGACGGACATGGTCAGTTGCTTCGCTCCGATTCGGACGAGGATTTCGACGGTGTCATGGACACGCACATCCATTACAAGCGCAACAACCCCGAGTTGGCCGAGGTGGATCTGGACGGCGATGGCCTGACCGACGTGCGAACCCTGTATCGCGACGGCGTGGCGCACACGGTGGAGTACGTGGATCCCATCACGCAGAAAGTGGCTCGCCTTGAGCGGGTGCGCCTGGGCGCCGCCCTCAGTGCCGACATTGACACCGATGGCGACGGTCGGCTGGACACCACTGAGAATTACTCTCGCGTTGGCGCGGTGACATCGCGCGCGCCCATCGCGGTAGACAGATGAATGGTGGGGCCAGCTGTTTGAGAATGGGCTGGTCGGGCTTTGTCAAAGAACTCCATCCGCGGATGGTTTTCGGGCAACGATACCTCGGCGGCGCCAGCACGTCAGGCCAGTAACACCAGCCATCAGCAGTGCGGCGGTAGATGGTTCTGGTACGGCGGTGGCATCCAGCACCCAAGTACCCGGCACGTCATTTGGCGCCGGCCTCACCGTACCCGTACTTGAAACAGACGAGAAGTAGCTGCTCAGCCAGGGCGAGCCCTTGTAGGTCGTGTCGTAGGTGCTTGCGGTGATTGCCCCCTGCCACTCCTGCAGCGCTTGGGTATAGCCCATATTTGGCAGCACTTCGGTGAGTAACAAGCGCCCTCCTAACGACAAAGTTCTCGTCATCGAGAAGACCCCTTGCATGTCAATGGTAGCGGGCGCGAGCGATGTGCCGGAGAAGGTTCCGAACGCGGTTACCACGGCGTGAGAGGTGACCAACGCATCGTCGTAAGACAAGACCTGCCCCGGGAACTGAACGGCCATCAACTCACCCGTAATCGAGAAGGTGCCGGTCGATGCGTCAAAGTTGAGAACGGGGTTGGTGAACATGGCGAAGGCGTTGTTGTCAGGCACCGGTACTACTGCTGCCATCGCGCAGGGTGGCGCCGATGCGAGCGCGACCAGCAGCACTCCGGTAATGCGAAAGCAAGGGCTTCTCGTTTTCATAACATCTCCTTGGGTTGCTATTTGGTCCGCCGATGGTAGGGCAGATCACCACTGGAGTGAACCCCTAAGGCTGGATCTGGTGACGAAGACTGAGAGCGCTGCTCACATGGATGTTGAGAGTTGCCAGATCGCTGTCTTTGGCCGGCAGCGGCGGTTCGTGGACAGTGCCGACGGCTGGCTTTGGTTGGCGAGAGCTCTTGCAGCGAAGGTCATGTTCCTGGCACTGCCGCGTGCTCACGCGCCGACGCGCTACATAGCGGCCTGAAGGTCGGGTAGAGGCTGTCTGCGGTCGGTGGGTTTGGACTGGTGAATGTCGGCAGCAGCCTAAACCTGCCGTCCAGCAGTCGCCGAGGCGAGCGACCGGTCCACTCCGGAACTTGACGCCTACCAGCGCCGTCGTGCGATTGACCGTCAAGTCGAAAAGGCGCACGGGTTTACCATCAAGGGGCGCAGTCGGCCGACTGACTGCATCCAACAGCAGCGCAATCAACCTACCGACCCTGAGCAGTCGTAGGCTCACCGAACGGGCCCGCCAGATTGCTGACGGTCGCGCTGGTGCGCGAGTCGATGCTGCCTGAGATCCAGCACGGCGCTTGAAGATGTAGTGCGGATGCACTACAATGAAATCATGAAAACCGCCGTCATCCCCCAAGTTCGTGTTGAACCTGAGTTGCGCGCTGATCTTGATTCGGTGCTTCTGCCTGGCGAGACGCTGACTGACTTTGTCGAGGCATCGGTGCGTCGCGCCGTCGAATTTCGTCGCGTACAAACGGACTTCGCCGCGCGGTGCGAAGCATCATTGGCAGCGTATGAGCACTCCGGTGTTTCCATCCCGTCGGACGTTGTCTTGTCCAAGCTTGAGGCGAAGGTCGCAGCACGGGTGAAGCAACTTCGCAAATGACGTTCAGAGTCGAGTTCACGCCTGAGGCCGAGGCCGATCTGGATCGCCTTTTCGACTTCCTGCTGGATCGCGCCGAGACTGTCGAAGAAGCCATGCGTGCCTACGAAGCTGTCGAGGCCATTCGCACCGCTGCCAACAGTCATCTCGCGACCACGCCCTATAGCTATCGCAAGGTTGGTCAACGCCCAACATTGCGTGAACTCATCATCCCGTTTGGCTCCACCGGGTACGTCCTTCGCTTCGATATACGCACCCCCGAATTGGTCCTCGTTATCGGCGCGCGCCACCAGCGCGAGGAGGATTTCCACTGACAGCGGCTCGCTTGGTAGCCGCCGTTCATTGACGTCAGTAACTGGCCGACAGCTCCAATTCGTGAACACCACCAACAGGTGACATTGGTTGGCAGGCGGGCAGGACCTCGGGCAGGAAAGGTCAGCTTCCCGGCACTGCCGTGTGTTCACGCTCCCGGCCATAACCTGCCGCTCGCCACGGTCAGCTTTGCGGCACGGAGCACAGTAGCTTAGACCAGGTAATTTACTCCTGGAAAATTCGGTGGCCACGGGACTGGCTTTACCCCATGCGCCCAATGGAGGTAAAAACAGAATCGCCTTGACATCGCTACGAGGGTTTGAACAGTCCACAGTCACTTATGCTGGACTGCGGCCTGAAGCGTCAATGACAGTGGAGCGCTCCAAGACGACGACATCTGTTGACTTGCCTCAAGCTTCAACGACTCTTTAACACTATGCTTCCAACGAACGCGCCCAGGCGCTCTACCACTGCAGGGGACTCCGTCATGACCATTTCGCCCGGCCTGTCACATCGCGTCGCACTAACCGCCATTGTCCTTGCCGGTGCTGCCGGAGCCTGCCCAGGCCAGGCGGCCGCCGCGACTTTTTTCAGCTCATTCGCCAACGTGACCGCCACGGTTAGCCTTGGACAAGGCGCGTCATGGTCCGGCCTCGGCTTCGCTGCAGGTTCGAACTTTCTTGATGCCTCGGCCCAGGTGGCGACACCGGGGGAAGCGGCCTACCAGATCTCGCACGTCAACCAATCGGTCAATCGCGGCGATTACGCACCGCCGATACCCTACGATGAGGTCAACCTGAACGGCGGAATCGCCCTGCGGATCTTCAAAGACGAAAATGGCTCTCTGGACTATCCCTACGCAGCCGCCAGTTCGTCGATGGGGACAGCAAGTGCGATCGCGACGCCGTCCGGGTCAGGGTTTTCATTCACGATGAATTCCAACATCACTGGCGAGGCGTTTGAACCCAAAGGCTACGCGACGGCCAGCGTGGACTGGCTGGCGAACACGTTCTTCAAAAATCTGACAGCAGATCCGCTAACCGTGGTCTGGACCGTGGCCTACAACTTGACAGCCAAGGCGCATGCCGATCATCCGCCCAGCGACAGTGCCGTAGTGGAGACCAAGCTTTTTGCTGGAATCGGAGCGGGTCTTCCTTGCTGCGATCCTAAGGATGCCTTCGCCTTCAATGTCGCAGGAGATCCCCCCCTTGATCCGCCGGTGTCCATGGTCCCGGTGCGGCCGAATCCGGACCCCAGGATCGGGGAAAAGAGGTACGAGATCACTCTTGCCCCGGGTGCGACTGACCAATTTTCGATCCACCTCACACAGTCCGGTTTCGCCGAGGTTGCCCATGTGCCGGAGCCGGCCATCGTGTGGCTTGTCGCCGCCGGGCTTGGTGCGCTGGCCATCGCCGCACGGCGGCGGGTGGCCTGAAGTCAGGTACGGGTTGCCCCAATATCCGGCCAAGCGTGGTGCGCAGCCAGCGAAAAACCAGGAAAAAACCCCCGGAAACTTGTTCTCCGAGCCGCGACCGGGCTTGCCGCCCACGCGCTCGCCACCGAGGTAAGCGTCGTTGACCTGAATGGCACCATGAGGTCTCACGCGCTGCCATTGCCCGGTTGATCTCTAATGCAGCAGCCAGGCGGTGGCGTACTTCACACCGACCAGGCGCTTGGCTTGGCTGCGGTTCGCCGCTAACCCGATGATTGACCGCTTCGCGGCAGCAAATCAGCACTGGTCAGTACCCGCGCTGGGTCGGCAGCGCAAGTTGACGCCCGAGGCCAGCAGACGTTCAGGTCGTGGGAACATACCGGCAGGCTGGCAAAGTCAGCATGACTTTGAAACCGGCCATTGGATCTGTGATGTCACTGGCGAATGGATGACCGCTATGTGGCCCAGACCGTGTATTCAGGGTGGCTGCATCCCCGTCAGCAGCCGCTGCACACCTGCCGGTCGCCAATGCGTTTCGGCTCCAGGCCGATAGGAGCCATTCGAACCGGAGAGGCCGCCGGATCGCTGCAAACCCCAAGAATCGGCATACAAGGGTGTCCGCAGCCCTTGTCGGCGACCACCCCGACCCGGCCCCTTGACGACGCTTCACCGTGCCTCCAGGCAAAATCCAGATGATCGGGGCAAGCTTGGCGTCAGGTCTGCCGGGAAGACCACCTTGAAGAATGGAACAACATCAATGGCACTGACAAAGAAGGGCGAGTTCTGGTACGGGACGACGTCCGGCGACACCCAAGCCGAGCTGCGCAGCTACAGCGTTGCGAATCGCCATGAGGCCGTCCGGTTTGCCTCGTCCAAATGCGATTGCGGGTGCCGGACTTTTGCGCTGCAAACCGATGAAGAAGCCGGCGTGGCAATCCGCACCTGCACCGACTGCGGGCAGGAACACCTGATGGGCGACAGCGCGGACTACGTTGAAGAGGCCGACCCCGAGGCGCACGAGTGCGTGTGCGAGAACGAGGTGTTCGAGCTGATGTCCGGCGTCTCCGTGTACGAGGGCACACATGACGTGCGCTGGTACTACATCGCTTGCCACTGCGTGGAATGCAATCTGGTTGGGGTCTTCGCAGACTGGAAGTGTGAAGCGGGTGATGCGGCGGCCTTCCTCGCCAAGGTATGAGCGCGCGCCCTCCTGCAGAGATCATGCTCGCAGGCTCGAACGGCCGAGGAGTGTCATGAGGTGGTCGGTGGACTTGGTGTATCAATGACGGCAATCGCTGACAGAGCTGCCGCTGAAGCGGCGAGGTCGGCTTCAGGCTGACAGCAGCCATGGGGGGATGCAGCGACATTCGCTGCCGTGAACTCGTTGCCCCGAAGCGGCCGATGGCATATGCGCCAGGGCCCCCGAAGGTGGCAGCTGTTCCGCCGAAGTCCGACTAGCCTTGCCGTCGTCATGCCAGCGCAGGCTGGTATCCCGGGCGAACCTCAGCGAGCGTTGGGCACGACTGGCTTCCAGCCTTCGCTGGAATGACGGTCAGGTCAGACAAACATCCCGCCCGACGCCTCGATCCGCTGTGCATTGATCCAGCCGCTGCCCGGCGCCAGCAGCGCCGCAATGGCGCCGCCGATATCGTCGGGCAGGCCGACCCGGCCGAGCGCAGTTTGTGCGGCGACAAAGCCGTTCAGCTGCGCGTTGTCTCGTACCGCGCCGCCGCCGAAGTCGGTCTCGATGGCGCCGGGGGCCAGGGTGTTAACCGTGATGCCTCGTGCGCCCAGCTCCTTGGCCATGTAGCGGCTCAGCACCTCCACCGCCCCCTTCATCGCGGCGTAGGCGCCGTAGCCGGGCAGGGCGAAGCGGGTCAGGCCGCTGGAGATGTTGACGATGCGGCCGCCGTCGTTCATCAAGGGCGCCAACTTCTGGGTCAGGAAGAACACGCCCTTGAGGTGCATGTTCACCAGGTCGTCGAACTGCGCTTCGGTGGTCTCCATGATGCTGGCGTGGCGACCTTCGCCGGCATTGTTGACCAGATGGTCGAAACGCTCGCGCTGGAAGGTTTCGGCCAAGGCCTGCTGCACGCTGGTGGCGAACGCCGGGAAGCTGGCGCTGATGCTGGTGTCCAGCTGCAGGGCCACCGCGCGGCGGCCCAGTGCCTGAACGGCGGCGACGGTGGCTTGCGCCTCGGCTTTGGCGCTGCGGTAGGTCAGGATGATGTCGCTGCCCTGGGCGGCCAGGTGCAGGGCGGTGTTCTTGCCAAGGCCGCGGCTGCCGCCGGTGATGAGGGCGATGGGGGGGCTGCTTGCGGTCATGAGGAAGTGCTCCTAGGTTGGTGTGATCGAAGTCTATTGATTGACTTGACAAACATAAATCCGCTAAATTGGATTTAACTGTTATTGAAAATTCGACCAATGGACCCGCTTGAGCGCTTGCAAATCTTCCACCGCGTGGCCGAACTGGCCAGCTTCAGCCAAGCTGCCTTGAGTCTGAACCTGCCCAAGGCCAGCGCCTCGACCGCCGTACAGCAGCTTGAAACCCAGCTCGGCACCCGCCTGCTGCACCGCACGACGCGGCGGGTGCAGCTGACGCAGGACGGCCAGGCGTTCTACGAGCGCAGCAAGGACGTGCTGGCCGACATGGACGAGCTGCAGGCGATGTTCCAGCAGCAAGCGGCCACCGGCCTGAGTGGCCGCGTCCGCATCGACATGAGTACCGGGCTGGCGCGCGATATCGTCATTCCCCGCCTGCCCGAATTGCTGGCCGCGCACCCACTGCTGGAGGTGGAGTTGAGCAGCACCGAGCGACGGGTCGATCTGGTGCGCGAAGGATTTGATTGCGTGCTTCGGACCGGCAGCGTGGTGGACACCAGCCTCATCGCCCGGCCGCTGGGCGCGCTGCGCCAGTTGAACTGCGCCAGCCCGGCCTACATCCAGGCCTTCGGCATGCCGCAGACCTTGGCTGACCTGGCCGACCACCGACTGATCCACTTCGTCGGTACGCTGGGCGGCAAGTCGGCCGGGTTCGAATACACGGACGACGCTGGCATGGCACGCAGCATCGCGATGGCCGGTGCCGTGACGGTCAATAACGCGGAGGCCTATGCGGCCGCCTGCCTGGCGGGCCTGGGCATCATTCAGGTGCCGCAGATCGGCGAATCGGCACATTTGCGCAGCGGGGCACTGGTGCAGGTGCTGCCGCAATTCCTGGCGCCGCCGATGCCGCTGAACCTGCTCTACGCCAACCGCCGCAACCTGTCTCAGCGGGTGCGGGTGGTGATGGATTGGCTGGCGGGAGTGATTGCGGATGCGCAGGTGGGCAGCTAGCGTTTTGCCAAGCTCTGAGCTCGGGCTTCAGCGTGGCCTGGCCGGTGGCGATGTTGATGGTGATGGGAAAGAAGCCCTACAGCAGCCGTTCGACAGTACCCGCAATTTGGCCGAAAGCTGGCATTCGATGTCGGTCTGCGGAATTACCGCACCCGCTGCAAAGCCGCCACTCTGCACACGGGTTTTGATACAAAGCAATCCAATCTGCAGACCGTTCCACTGTTCTCTTTGGCACAGCATCCAACACGCCACCACCGATCAATCATCCAAGCCGGCCGCCTCGCCTTGGTCGGCACCTGCAAGCGCTCAACGCGCGCCGTGGCGGCGGCTGAGCCGCACGGCCAATGAGGCGCCAGCGGCCACCGTGGCCAGCGCCACCACGCCCATCCAGCCCCAGCGAGCCAGCGCCAGGCTGCCCAGCGCCGCGCCAGCCGACATGCCGATGAACATCCCGGTGAACAGCAGCGCATTCAGGCGGCTGCGGGCGGCAGGGGCCAGGCTGTAGACCACGGTCTGGTGGGCCACCAGCGTGGCCTGGATGCCGAAGTCGAAGCCCACCGTGGCGGCAAGGATGAGACCGATCTGGGCCTCGCGCGTCAAGAACATGCCCAGCCCCATCACGGCAAAGGACACCATGGCCAGGCCGGCACCCAGGCGGGTCACCAGTTCAGGGCCGCGCTGGTCGGCCAGTCGGCCAGCCAGCGGTGCGGCCAGCGCACCGGCCGCACCCGCCAGGCCGAAGTAGCCTGCCGCTTCGCTGCCCAGGTGGTATTGGTGGTGCAGCATCACCGCCATCGTGGACCAGAAGGCACTGAAGCCCATGGACAACAGGCCTTGGGCCAGGGCCGCGCGGCGCAGCTCGGCGTGCTGGCGCCACAGTTTCGCCAGCGAACCCATCAGCTGGGCGTAGCTCATGTGGCTTGTCACCGGCAGGCGTGGCAGACCGCGCCAGGCGGCCAGGCCAAAGACCACCAGGCTGGCAGCGGCCAGCTCGTACACCATGCGCCAGCCCCAGCGCTCTGCGATGAAGCCGCTGGCCACGCGTGACAGCAGGATGCCCAGCAGGAGCCCGGTCATGACGGTCCCGACGGTCTTGCCTCGGCTGGACTCGGGCGCCAGCGTCGCGGCGGCGGGCACGATGTCCTGAGCGAGCGTCGCGGTCAGCCCCACGACCAGGCTGGCCGCCAGCAGCGAAGGCAGCCCGGGCGCCAGGCCGGTGGCCAACAGCGCCGCTGCGAGCAGCGCGGTCTTGACCAGGATGAGCTGTCGGCGATCGAAGCGGTCGCCCAGCGGGGCCAGCAGCAAGATGCCCAGGGCATACCCCAGCTGCGTCAGCGTGGGCACAAAGCCGGTGTCGCGGGCATTGGCGCCCAGCGCGCCTGCCAGCACCGCCAGCATGGGCTGGCTGTAGTAGATGGAGGCCACCGCCAGGCCGGCACCACTGGCGAGCAGCAGCACCAGCGGGCGGGGCAGATCGGCAGCGTGCGCAGGGGCGACGGTGCCGCGCTTCAAAGACATCGGGCTCATGACAGGACTCCAGCGAATGGCATGGCTTGATTCTTGTCGCGCATGACAAATTGTTGTAGACGGCTGATGTGAACATCGGATATACATGCCATGCATGAAGTCGCCGAACTCAAGCGCGCTGGACCGCCTGGAATTGATGCAGACCTTTGTCCGCATCGTCGAGGCCGGTAGCCTTTCGGCCGCCGCCACACAGATGGGCAGCACCCAACCCACGATCAGCCGGCGCCTGCAATGGCTGGAGAAGCTGCTGGGCCTGCGGCTGCTGCAGCGCTCCACCCACACCATGCGGCTGACCGAAGACGGCGAGCGCTGCTACGCCCACGCCAAGTCCTTGCTGGAGAACTGGGCTGCGGTTGAGGCCGATCTGCGCGGCGCCAAGGATCAGCCCCGCGGTCAACTGCGCGTGATCGCGCCGCACGCCTTCGGGCAGGAGGCTCTGATCAAGCCGTTGGCGGCCTTCCTGGCTGACTGTCCCGAGGTCAGCGTGGACTGGCTCCTGCATGACCGCGCAGCGAATCTCATCGCCGAAGGCATCGACTGCGCCATCCACGTTGGCGGCGTGCAAGACCCCTCTCTGGTGGCCGTGCAATTGGCGGAGGTGCCACGCATCCTGGTGGCCGCGCCCGGCCTGCTGGACCTGGATGCGCCACCGCGCAAGCCGGCCGACCTGCAGGCACTGCCCTGGCTGTCGCTCCCCCATCTGCACCAGGACGAGCTCGATCTTGTTCAGCTCGGCACTGGCAAACGCGAGCGAGTGCGCTTGAGCCCTCGGCTCCGCACCGACAGCCTCTACGCCGCGCGCAGTGCCGTGCGTGAGGGGGTGGGCGCCGCGCTGGTCTCGGCATGGCTGGTGGCCGACGATCTGGCCACGGGCCGCCTGTGCCAGCTCATCCCCGACTGGGAGGCCTCGCCGCTACCGGTGCACCTGGTCTATCCGTACGCCCGCATCTACCCTGCACGGTTGCGGGCCTTTGCCGATGTCATGCGGCAGGCCATGCCGGGCATCGCAGGTATGCGGCCGCCAAGGGGGCGGTGAGCGCGAACGTGCCGGCTCAGGCGGCTTGCTTCAGCCGCTCGATGCGCTGTTCCATGGGCGGGTGGGTCGAGAACAGCGCCATCAACCCGCTGGGACGGGCGCTGATGCCCATGGACTGCATGGCCTTGGGCATCTCGCCCGGGTCCAGGCCGCCCAGGCGGGCGAGCGCGTTCATCATCGGCTGCTTGCGGCCCATGAGCCGTGCCGCGCCTGCGTCGGCGCGGAACTCTCGCTGCCGCGAGAACCAGGCCACGATCAGCGCGGCCACCACACCCAGCAAGACATCCATCACGATGGTGGTGACGTAGTAGCCCATGCCCGGCCCGTCGTTCTGGTTGCGCAGAACCACCTTGTCCACGAAGTAGCCGATCACGCGCGACAAGAAGACCACGAAGGTGTTCATCACGCCCTGGATCAAGGCCATGGTGACCATGTCGCCATTGGCCACGTGAGCCACCTCATGGCCGATGACGGCTTCAACCTCTTCTCGCGTCAGGGACGTCAGCAGCCCGGTTGACACGGCCACCAGGGCCGAGTTCTTGAATGCACCGGTGGCGAAGGCGTTGGGCGCCCCTTCGTAGATGCCGACCTCGGGCATCTTCACGCCCGCCTGGTTCGCAAAGCGTTCGACGGTGCTCACCAGCCAAGCATGTGTCGGGTCGGGCGAACCGTTGATCAATTGCAGCTTGGTGGTCCACTTGGCCATGGGCTTGCTGATCAACAGCGAGATGAAGGCACCGCCGAAACCCATCACCAACGCAAAGCCCAGCAGGCTGGTCAGGCTGAGCCCGTTGGCCGTCAGGAACTGGTTGAGGCCGAGCAGGTTCACCGCCAGCCCGAGAACGAGCATCACACCCAGGTTGGTCAGCAAGAACAATGCAATGCGTTTCATCAGCGGTTTCCTATTCTTCAGTTGGGCGATCGAAACATCTCGCGGTGCAAACCCCAGTGCGCCACCGCGGCGGTCAATACGATCGATTCGCCATCGTCCACTTGCCCGTCGGCTTCGGCAACCTCAATGCACACGCGCAGCAACCTTCGCCGCAGGGATGGATCCTCGATCTCGCCCATGAACCCGGCGAGCGTGGCGTCATCCACCGGACACTTGTCGGCCCATCGCAATTGTTCGCTCGACAGGAGGTCTTCGCAGAGGCTGTCAAGGACGGCATGGAAGTGCTGGCGGTCAAGCCCCAGTTGTTCGTGAACGGCCAAGCGGTCCAGCAGGTCGAGCTCGTCCTGGCCGATCTCGCGGTCTGCCAGGACGGTCAAGGCGACGATTCGGGCTGCGGCCTGTGGGCTGTCGCAGGGATAGGTGCGCATGTGGTTTTCTCCAGGGATGAGGGGTTGAAAGTCAATCGAAGATGTCACTCAGCCACGACTTCCTGCGGCTGGTGTTCCGCGGTCTGTCCGCCCAGTCCGAGTCGACGAAGCCGGGCTCGCGCCCCTGGCTGACTCGGTCGGACCTGGCTGGCTCCGCCGTGGCAGAGCGCTCGATGAGCTTGTCGAGTTCGCCTCGATCGAGCCACACCCCCCGGCACGCGGGGCAATAGTCAATCTCGACACCTTGGCGATCGGTCATCACCAATGCGGTTTCGGGGCAAGTGGGGCACTTCATGGTTTTCTCCTTGAAACCGTCATTCATCCGGGCTGCTCTTCGCCATGGCTCAGGGCGATGGCGCGTTGGCGGGGCCGCCTGTTGTCAGTCCCGCGCCGCCATTGGCGCGTCAAAAACCGCACGGCGCGCGACAAAGCTTGGTCCAAAGCCGTGCGCCAGTCGCGGGCCGTGGAGGCGACCACGATGTTGCCGACCACATCGCTCTTGATCTCGATCTGGCAGCGCTTGTCGATGCCGCCGCGGGGGCCATTGACATCAGACAATTGCACTGTGGCTTTCGGTACCAGCCAGTCGATCCGGCGAAACACGAAGCGCATGCGGCGTTGAACCAAGTCCTGCATTTCGTGGGCTTGGGGATCGCGAGACTTGAAAAAAACCTGCATCAGAGCTCTCCATCGGTTGGGGGGCAGACGGAAGTTAGAGCTCAGCGCCACTTTGAAAAAGAAGTAAATCAGTGAGGCCAACATCGGAAAATCCGATGTGCTCGTCAAGTCCGCACTGCGGCCAGCATCTGCGTCACCAAGGGGTGATGCTGACCTCGGCGTGACCAAATGGCGTGGACCTCGTCCGACACGTCTTCGCAGCGGCCAAGCAGCCGCAACCCGCGCATCATCGCCATGCCCGAGGCGCCAAACCGGCTCACTGGAAATGCCCCAAGCCCACGCGCTGCAAACACCGCCAACATGGCGCTGTCTTCGAACTCGCCCACGATCCGTGGTCGGACGCCTTGGGCTTCGAACCAGCGATCAAGCCTGAACCGCAGCGCCGAGTGGCCGGTCGGCAAGAGCACGGGCAGCCCGTCCAGCGATTGAGGGAACCCTGCCACCGCGGCCGTGCGCACGATCGCCGTGGGGCCATACCACTCGATCGGAGACTGGACCACGCGCTCACTGCTCAGCCTCAGGTTCGGATTGTTGGGCGCGGCCTGCCCGGCCAGCACCACGTCCAGCTGGTGCAGTGCCAGTTCGGCCAGCAGTTGCTCGAACTCTCCCTCGTGGCACAGCAAGCGCAGCGAAGGCGTGGCCAGGATCGGCTCAAGCAAGGCGTGGGCGGCCAGCTTGGAGATCCCGTCCGAGAAGCCCACCGCGAGGCGTGCCAGCTTGCCGTTGGCCGCCTCACGCACTTCTTCTGGGATCGCCTGCGCGATCTGGAAGGCCTCTTCGGCCCGTGCGAAAGCTGCTTGCCCTGCCTCCGTGAGCGCCACGCCCCGGCCCGAGGGCTTGAGTAATTGGTGCCCCAGCGCCTTCTCCAATTCGCGCACCTGGGCGCTGATGGTCTGCACGGCCATGTCGAGCCGCTCGGCCGCCCGCGCGAAGCCGCCTTCTTTCGTGACGACCCAAAAGTAGTAAAGGTGGCGGAAATTCAACATGGGCGCGCACTTCGTAAAAACCGAACCAGGACTCACTCTAGCGCTGATTCCTTCGAATCGAAAGAGCACCGAACATCGGCCATCTTTCCACACCAGACTTCACATGGAAACTCTGATTCAACTTCTCGCGACCGACATCCTGGACAAGCCGGCGTGGGTCTGGCTGACCTTCTTCGGCGTCGTCGTCACACTGCTGGCCTTCGACTTGGGCGTGCTGCACAAGGACGACCACGCGATCGGCGTGCGCGAGAGCCTGATGCTGTCTGCGGGCTACATCAGCGTTGCGCTCACGTTCGGGGCCTGGGTCTGGTGGTACCTGGGCGCGCAGAGCGGCATGGCCTACTACACGGGCTTCATGATCGAGAAGTCGCTGTCGATGGACAACGTCTTCGTCATCGCGCTCATCTTCACGTTCTTCGGGATCCCGCGGCAGTACCAGCATCGGGTGCTTTTCTGGGGCATCCTGGGCGTGATTGTGTTGCGCGCCCTGATGATTGGGCTGGGCGCCACGCTGGTCAGTGAGTTCAGCTGGGTGCTGTACCTGTTCGGCGCCTTCCTGGTGTTCACGGGCATCAAGATGTGGCTGATGGTCGACCACGTGCCCGACATTGCCAACAACCCGCTGTTGAAGTTCCTCAAAAAGCACATGCGCGTGACCGAGCAGCTGCACGGCAACGCATTCTGGGTGCGGCAATTGGATCCGGCGACAGGCAAGCTGGTGCGCACCGCGACACCGCTGTTACTGGCCTTGGTCATGATCGAGTTTGTCGATCTGGTGTTCGCGGTCGACTCCGTGCCGGCCATCTTCGCGATCACGACCGACCCCTTCATTGTCTACACCAGCAACATCTTCGCCATCCTGGGCCTGCGGGCGCTGTACTTCGCACTGGCAGCGATGATTCACCGCTTCAAGTACCTCAAGTACGCGCTGGCGCTCGTGCTCGTGTTCATCGGCACGAAGATTTTCCTGGTGGGCTTCATCGGCAAGTTCCCACCCGCCATGTCGTTGGCGGTCACATTCGGACTGATCGCCGGGGGCGTGCTGTTGTCGATGTGGAAGACGCGCGGGCAGCCGGCTCCGATGGAGACGGCATGACACACAGGCATGTCACACGTGCGGCGCCCACCCTTTCGCCGCCTCCGTCAGGTGACGCAGGAATTCGGCGGCGAGGGGCGACAGGCGCCTGCCTTGGGGGAACAGGATTGACCAACTGGACCGGACCGGGAAGTGCTGCACGGGCAGCACCGCCAATCCATCGTCGGCCGGATCTGCCGCCAACGCATGGCGTGAAAGCACCGACAGCCCGATGCCGGCCGCGACCGACTGCTTGATCGCTTCGTTGCTGCCCAGCTCCAGTCGCACACGTGGCAAGAATTGCCAAGCCTTGAAGTGGGCATCGCAGGCCAGGCGGGTGCCAGACCCGGGCTCGCGCAGGATGAAGGGTTCACGCTGCAACCGCGCCAGGGAAACACGGCGTTGCGTGGCCAGATCGTGGGCCATGGGTGCCACCACCACGAGGGGGTTGGGCAGGAACTCCTGCTGCACCAGCGGCAGGTCGGATGGCGGCATCGACAGGATGTACAGATCATCACGGTGCTCCCGCATGCGGGCCACCACGCCGTCCCGGTTCAGGACTTGCAGAGAGATGTCGATGTGGGGGTGCGCGGCAAAAAAACTGCCCAGCATGCGGGGAACGAAGTATTTGGCTGTGCTCGCCACCGCGATCCGCAGCCGGCCTTGCTCAAGCCCTTTCATCCTCGCGATAGTCTGGCCGAACGCCTCCCACTCGTCGACCATCGTGCGCGCGGTTTGGGCGAGGGCCTCACCGGCCTCGGTCAGGCGCAGCTTCCGCCCCAGTTGCTCATACAGCGGCAACCCGACCGCCGCTGACAGGTCCCGCAGCTGCATCGACACCGTCGGTTGCGTCACATGGCAGAGCCGCGCGGCCCCCGTGATGCTGCCGCTCTCGGCGAGGGCAAGCAGGAGCTTCAATTGGCGAAAAGTGGCATGCATAGAAAAATCTCTATGGAATAGATCAGAAGAATCGATTTTCCTTTAAATCCGGCTGTCCCTAGGATGCGCACACCATGCAAAATTTCCTCGACCCCGCGATTCTTTTCTTCGTGTTCGGCATCACCGCCGGACTGCTTCGCTCGAACCTGGAGTTGCCGGCGGCCATCTCCCGTTTCCTGTCCCTGTACCTGCTGATGGCCCTTGGCCTGAAGGGGGGTTTCGCGCTGTCGAAATCGGGCTTCACCGAGGAGGTGGTGGCCAGCCTCGCCTGTGCGGTGGCCATGGCGGCTTTCGTGCCGTGGGTCGCTCACGCGTTGCTGCGGCGACTGGTGCCGCCCTTCGACGCGGTCGGCATTTCGGCCACTTACGGCTCCGTCAGCGCGGTCACCTTCATCACAGCGGTGCAGTTCCTGGAATCGCAGGGCACCCCGGCGGGCGGGCACATGGCCGCGGCCATGGCGCTGATGGAGTCGCCCGCCATCATCCTGGCGGTGGTCATGGCCAACCTGCTCAGGCGTCAAGCCGCCAGCATGGTTGTGCAGCGCCCGGCCGTCACGGCCGTGCTGGGCAGCGGTGGCGGTGGCGGGGCCCCGATGCCCCTGGGCAAGGTGCTGCATGAGGCGTTCACCGACGGCGCTCAGTTGTTGCTGCTGGGTGCCATGGTGATCGGCATGGTGAGCGGGACACACGGCGAAGCGGTGATGAAGCCCTTCGTCGGCGATCTCTTCAAAGGACTGTTGGCCTTCTTCCTGCTCGACATGGGCCTGCTCACCGCTCGCCACCTCGCCGGCCTGAAGGCACTGTCGCCCTGGCTTCTGGTCTACGCCGTCGTGGCGCCGCTGGTGCACGCCACGGCAGCGCTCGGACTGGCTGCCATGGCGGGGCTGGATGTGGCGAATGCCACGCTCATCGCGGTGTTGTCAGCCAGTGCCTCGTACATCGCCGTGCCCGCCGTGCTGCGCCATGCGGTCCCGGAAGCCCAGCCCGCGCTGTACATGGGCATGTCCCTGGGGCTGACCTTCCCGTTCAACATCCTGGTCGGCATTCCGTTGTATGCCAGCATGGCCAAGGCGTGGCTGGGATAGAAAGCCCCCCTTTCAGCCCGGCCCCCAACTCCGAAAGCCTTGCCAGCCACGTGGCAGTGCCTTGCACGCCAGGCCGAGATGCTGGCGTTGCCCATCGTCACTCAAGACCTGGAACCCCTGCGTGCCCGGCACCGCGAACAGCGCCTCCGGGTGCAGGCCCTTGAAGTCCACCCCCTTCACCAACACAGGCCCCTGGGCCGAATCCCCCGACCACCGATACAGCGCGAACGAACCCTGGTCCGCCCGCGGCCCCGCCACGATCAGGTAGGCCGCGCCGACCCGGTCAATGCTCCGAATCCCCCGCCCACCCAGGTCCAGTTGAATCGCCTGACCCCAGCGAGCCCGCGCGCCATGGTCGATCACCTCGGCCGGATTCTCCAGCGGCACCAGCAGCGCGCGCTGCTTGGGCATCGGGCTTCTGAACCCGATGAGCAGGTGCCCTTCTGGCGTGGCGGCCAGGCCTTCGATGTTCAGCCCGCCCTCCGCCTCGGGCGCTTTTGCGGCCGCATCGGCCAGTTTGAAAGCGGCCAGCGACGGGGCCGCCATCAAATCCTCCAGCAAGCCTGAATACGCCTTGCCCACGGTGGTCAGTTTGGGCGGGCCTGGTGGCGCAGTGCTGCTCACCTCGGTCGCAAAAAACCGCAATCGCCGATCCTGCCGCTTGCCCTCGCTGTTGCGCCCATGCGAAGACACCCAGTAGGTGCGCGGGCCGATGGAAGCCGCGCCTTCAAGGTCCGACTCCTTGTCAGCCCTGGTGCCCAGAAACGCCGACACGTCCAGCGCGGCCACCGCGTCGGCTTGGCCGTGCCGGTAGACCACCAAAGTGTTGCGTTCATCGTCGGCCACCACGAAGTGGTTGGCATCCAGCGCCACGGCGGCCGATGCATCGCACAGGCCCCGGTAGCTGAAGGTGTCTCGAGCAAGGGCGCAGCTGGATGCGCCCATGACCACAGCCCAGAGCGCAGTCCGGATCAGTGTGAGTTTGAGGTTCATGGTTTCTCCTGGGCGGCGCGGATGCTCATTGCCACCCATATCGGCGGATGTAGAAGCGCTTCATCGCAGTGGTCAGCAAGCCGTAGCTGATCAAGATGCCCCCAAGCCAGGCAAAGTAGGCCAGCGGCAAGGGGCTGAGTTTGAAGTAGGTGGCCAAGGGCCCCATGGGCAGCCAGATGCCCACCGCCATGATGGTCAGGGTCATGGCCATCAACAGGGGGGCGGCCCGGCTCTCGATGAAGGGCAACTTGGACGTGCGGATCATGTGCACGATCAGGGTCTGGGTGAGCAGCCCCACCACAAACCAGCCCGACTGGAACAGGCTTTGCCCCGACGCGCTGTTGGCATGGAACACCCACCACATCAAGGCAAAGGTGACGATGTCGAACAAGGAGCTGATCGGCCCAAAGAAAATCATGAACCGTCCGATGCCTCCGGGGTTCCAGGTCAGCGGCCTCTTCACCAGCTCCGCATCGACGTGGTCGAAAGGGATGCCAATCTGCGAGATGTCGTACAGCAGGTTCTGCAGCAGCAGTTGCAAAGGCAGCATCGGCAGGAAGGGCAGGAACGCACTGGCCACCAACACCGAGAAGACATTGCCAAAATTGGAGCTGGCCGTCATGCGGATGTACTTGAGCATGTTGATGAAGGTCGTGCGGCCCTCAATCACCCCTTCCACCAGCACCAGCAAACTCTTTTCCAGCAGGATGATGTCCGCGGCCTCCTTGGCAATGTCCACGGCCGAATCCACCGAGATGCCGATGTCGGCGGCATGCAGTGCAGGGGCATCGTTGATGCCGTCGCCCATGAAGCCCACCACGTGGCCATGGGCCCGAAGGGCCTGCACGATGCGCTCCTTGTGCAAGGGGGTGAGCTTGGCGAACACCTGGTATTGCGAGGCGGCGATCGCCAATGCCGCATCGCTCATGGATTCGACCTCTGAGCCCAGCAACACCTGCTTGGTGGACAAGCCCACCTGGCCGCACACGTGCGCGGCCACGGCCCCGTTGTCGCCCGTCAGCACTTTCACGGTGACGCCGTGGTCGAGCAAGGCTTTGATGGCCGGTGCGGCCGAGTCCTTGGGTGGGTCCAGAAAGGCGATGTAGCCGATCAAGGTCAGTTGGTTTTCGTCGGCCACGGAGTAGATGGTCTGATCGGGTGGGGTCTCCTTCATCGCCACCGCGATGACCCGCAGGCCTTCCTGGTTGAGCGCCTGGGTCACCTGCTGAACCCGGGCCAACCTGGCCGCGTCCAAGGGCTCCTCGCGTGAGCCTGGTCCGTCGGCAAAACGGACGTGGGTGCACACCGCGATGACTTCCTCAAGCGCTCCCTTGCAGATCAGCTCATGGTGTTCATCACGTTCAGACACCACCACCGACATGCGTCGGCGCTCGAAGTCAAACGGGATCTCGTCCACTTTCCGATAGTCCTGTTCCAGCTTCAACTCGGCCTGCAATTCGACGTGGTCGAGGATGGCGTGGTCAAGCAGGTTCTTCAGCCCCGTCTGGTAGTGGCTGTTCAGGAAGGCAAAGGCCAACACCTCTTCCGAAGGATGGCCCAGGACATCCGTGTGGCGCTCGATCGCGATCTTGTCCTGGGTCAGCGTGCCGGTTTTGTCGGTGCACAGCACATCCATCGCCCCGAAGTTCTGAATGGCGTCCAGGCGTTTGACGATGACCTTTTTGCGCGACAGCAGCACCGCCCCTTTGGCCAAGGTGGTGGTCACGATCATGGGCAGCATCTCTGGGGTCAAACCCACGGCCACGGACAAGGCAAACAGGAAAGCCTCCAGCCAGTTGCCCTTGGTGAAGCCGTTGACCAGCAACACGATCGGGACCATGACCATGG
Source organism: Aquabacterium sp. (assembly GCF_029946005.1). Classification (GTDB taxonomy): domain Bacteria; phylum Pseudomonadota; class Gammaproteobacteria; order Burkholderiales; family Burkholderiaceae_C; genus Aquabacterium. The sequence continues at coordinate 140,568 of NZ_JAQSDR010000015.1, read as the reverse complement.
CAAATCGGATCAGCAACCAACTCACGCTGTTGATGCCGGCCTGAAAGGCGTTCGGGGCCTCGTCCGTGGCGATCACATGCGATGCCAATGTGCCGAAATAGGTCTTGCTGCCCGTGGCGACCACCAGAGCCGTGGCCGAGCCTGAGACGACGCTGGTTCCCATGAAGACCAGGTTGTTTTGATCGAGTGCGCTGTCGCCGCTGGGTTGGTGTTCCGCGAATTTCTCCACGGGCAAGGGCTCACCCGTCATGGCGGCCTGGGCCATGAAGAGATCACAGGCGGCAAGAATGCGGCAGTCGGCGGGAACCATGTCACCGGCGGACAGCGTGATCACATCACCTCGCACCAGGCCACTGGTGGGAATGTCCACCGGCTGCGAAAGGCCCCGCAGGACGGTGGCCCGGTTGCTCACCATGGCTTTCAGGCTTTGGGAGGCTCGGTGGGAGCGACCTTCCTGCACGAATCGGATGAGCGTGCTCAGCAACACCATTGCACCAATGACCACGGTGGCTTTGGCATCGGCGCTCAGCCACGAGATCACCGCCAAAGCCGTCAGCAAGAGGTTGAAGGGATTTTGGTAGCAATGCCAGAGGTGAAGCCAGCCTGGCAGGGGCTTCTCGTGCGCGACCTCGTTGGGCCCATCGCGGCTCAGGCGGGCAGCGGCCTCTTGCGCACTCAAGCCACTGGCGCTGGACCCAAGCCGTGCCAGGGCGGCGGCGACGTCATCGGCAGCAATGAGCAGGAGCCCCGAGGCGATGGATTCAGGCGGGGGCTTGGCCGGCCCATGGCTGGCCAAGGTGGCCACCAGCGCATGGCGCCCCCACAGTCTGGGCGCGCGCCTCAAGAGGCGGGTGAACCAAATGGGCAGCAAGGTGTTCACGGAGGATCGCGCGGCCTCAAGCATGGGTCCATGATGACTATAGCAGTCGCGTTACAGTGCTTGCATGAACATTCTGAGTGACTGGTTGAGCCGCCACGTGGGCATCGAGCCGTGGGTGGCATCCTTGATCGCCATCGCGGTGATCACCATTGTGCTGAACCATTTCGCGCAGGTGTTGCTGCGCCAAGCCGCGCGCTGGACGGCGAACACGGCCACGGCCTGGGATGAGGCCGTGGTCAGCACCGCCCGCCGGCCCATCCTGGTGGCCGTGTGGGTGGTGGGCTTCAGCCACATGGCGCGCGTGCTGCAGCGGCATGTGGAAGAGCCCTTCCTGGCCGAGGTGCAGGCCTTGCGCGATGTGGCGTTGATCACCTGCCTGGTCTGGTTTCTGTTGCGTTTCATTGGCAAGGCGAGCCGCAACATCATCGCCGCCCGCGTGGCGCGTGGCGCTGAGGTGGACGACACCACCATCGATGCCCTGGGCAAGCTGGCGCGTCTGGTCACTTTCGTGGTGGCGGTGCTCATGGTGGCGCAAACGCTGGGCTTTCAGATCACCGGGCTGTTGGCCTTGGGCGGCGTGGGCGGCATCGCGGTGGGCTTTGCCGCCAAGGACATCCTCGCCAACTTCTTCGGTGGCCTGACCATCTACCTGGACCGCCCCTTCAGCGTGGGCGACTGGATCCGCTCGCCCGACAAGAGCATCGAGGGCACGGTGGAGTACATCAGCTGGCGCCACACGCGCGTGCGTGCCTTCAACAAGAACCCGATCTACGTGCCCAACGCGGTGTTCACGACCATCGTGGTGGAGAACCCCTCGCGCATGAGCCACCGGCGCATCAAGGAGACCATTGGCCTGCGCTACGAGGACATCGACCGCGTCGCGCCCATCGTGGCCGACATCCGAGCGATGCTGGTGGCGCACCCGGACATCGACGAAACGCAGACGCTGATTGTCAATCTCACCCAGTTCGGGCCGTCCTCACTGGATGTGATGGTCTACACCTTCACCAAAACCGTGGTCTGGGTGGCTTACCAAGAGGTCAAGCAAGACGTGCTTCTGCAGATCGGCCGGATCGTGGCGCAACACGGCGCCGAGATTGCCTTTCCAACGCAGACCTTGCACGTGTCACCTGAATCGGCTTACCCCGAATAATCCTTGGGAAACAAGACGCGGAACATGGTGCCCGTGCCAGCTGTTGATTCGACTTCGACACTCGCATCAAGCATCTCGGCCAAACGCTTGACGATCGACAGGCCGATGCCTTCGCCAGGTTCCTGATGCGCCTGAGCCCTGTCGGCTGGCGTGGACGCTGGCGCCGGGCTTGGTGGCGCACCATTGGCCAGTGTTTCGGCCTCGACCTGTTGCACCAACTCCGTGCCGGCCTCGAGCGCCGCGATCAGCGGGCTACCAGGCCCGGCATCGAAGCCCGGCCCGGTGTCCTGCACGGACAGCACCCAGCGCTTGGCATCGCCGACCGCACCGTCGTCCCAGGTGACCGTGACGCCGCCGTGCTGGGTGTACTTGATGGCGTTGAGCACCAGGTTCTGGGCGATCCGCCGAATCTTGACGCGATCTCCGCTGACCACGAAGGGTGATGGCCCGCCGAATGCGAGCGTCAGCCCGCGCTGCTCTGCCAACGCGCGCAGGCCATCGGCCAGCTCGCCCAATTGCGCCGCCACGTCCACCTCACTCAACTGCAGGCGTTCCTTGCCCGCTTGCAGGCGGGCCAGATCGGTCACATCGTCGAGCAAATGCTGCAATGCCCTCACGTTTCGATCAAGCACTTGCAGGAACCTGTTCGGGGGCAGATCGGCCATCTTGAAGCGGGTGATCCCGGCCGTCGCCGTGACAACCACGCCGAGGTTGCCTCGCAGGTCGTGCGCCGCCTCGTGCCACAGCTCTGCGCGCTGCTGCTCCAACTCGCGGATGCCCTTGAGCGCTTGCTCGAGGTCGTTGATGTGGCCAGCGGCTTCAAGCTGCTGAAGCCGAAAGTACTCCGCAATGCTTTCGCTGAACTCCAGCCCGCTCAGTTCAGCCCAGATGCGGCGCGCGGTCGGCATCACTTCGGGCCCCAGCCCCAGATGCTGCCGTGAATAGTCTTCCAGTTCGGCGACCAGGCATTCGTTCAGGCGGCCGAGCTCGCGCGAGACCTCGACCAAGTCGTAGCCCTGCTGCCATCGGTGCAGGCCGTGCGCCGTGGCCGTCGACGTGGCCCCGGGCAGCATCTCGGGGGTCTGCCCCTTGAGCGCAGGGTCGAGCCGCTCCTCGAAGGTGGTCAGCAGTGCGGGGATGTGGTCGTCAAGTTGCGCGCGAGGCAGTGAGTTGGCCGTGGTCAGGGCCGGGTCCCGCTTGACCGCGTGGCGCCAGGCGTGAAGGATGGCTTCACGCCTGGCGCGCAGATGCGCAGCCAGTGCAGCCAGTTCGGGCTCTCTCAGTGACACGGTTTGGTCTCCTTAGTGCGCCAAACTCATTCTACGCACCCAGGTTCGGTCTGCCATTGGGGCCGGGTGGCGGGGCCTGACGCGTTCGACCGGTTGGCACACATGTTGCTGGTATACAAGTTGGTACATCAACAGTGCATCAAGCCGGTGCAAGGAGAAAACGCATGTCGCTGGATCAATCGAATCGTCGTTCTTGGCTCAAAACGGTGGGCGCCACGGGGGCGGGTGTCGCCATGGCGGGCTGGTCCGACCTGGTGCTGGCGCAAAAGCCCATCACCATCGGCATGATCTACGTGGGCCCCAAGGACGACTTTGGCTACAACCAGTCGCACTATGAAGCGGCGTCCGAGATCAAGAAGATGCCTGGCATCAAGATCGTGGGCGAAGAAAACGTGCCCGAGACCCAGTCTGTGCAAAAGACCATGCAGGGCATGATCTCGCAAGACGGCGCCACGCTGCTGTTCCCCACCTCTTTTGGTTATTTCAACCCCCACATCCTGGACGTGGCCAAGAAGAACCCCGACGTGCGCTTCGCCCATTGCGGCGGCATGTGGGACGCGGCCAAGCACCCCAAGAACGTGGGCAGCTTCTTTGGCTACATCGACGAGGCGCAATACCTCAACGGCGTGATCGCCGGGCATGCCACCAAGTCCAAGAAGATCGGCTTCGTGGCGGCCAAGCCCATCCCCCAGGTGCTGCGCAACATCAACGCCTTCACCTTGGGCGCGCGCTCGGTGCACCCCGACATCACCTGCTCGGTCATCTTCACGGGTGACTGGTCCATGCCGGTGAAAGAGGCCGAAGCCACCAACAGCCTGGCCGACCAGGGCGTGGACGTGTTCACCATGCACGTTGACGGCCCCAAGGTCATCGTCGAAACCGCCGCCAAGCGTGGCAAGTTCGTGTGCGGTTACCACGCCTCGCAAGCCAAGCTGGCGCCCAACGCCTACCTCACCGGCGCCGAGTGGAACTGGGTCACGCCTTACAAGCAAATCGTCGATGCCGCGCGCACCGGCAAGCCGCACCCCAACTTCTTGCGTGGTGGTTTGAAGGAAGGCTTCGTCAAGACCTCGCCTTACGGCCCGGCTGTGAGCGAGGCCGCGCGCAAGAACGCCGATGCCATCAAGGCCCTGATGCTGAAGGACGAGTTCGAGATCTTCAAGGGCGAGATCAAGGACAACACCGGCAAGGTGATGGTGGCCAAGGGCGCGACCATCAAGCAGATCGACCCGGTGCTGGAAGGCATGAACTACCTGGTCGAAGGTGTCATCGGCAAGGTCTGAGTTCCGGTTGCTGGCTTGAAAAGGCGGTTCACATGAGCGGTTCTTCATCGATGGCGTCGGCTGTGGAAAGCATCGCCTTGCCCATCCTGGCCTTGGCCGGGGCGGTGCTGCTGTTTGGCGGCTTCGTGTGGCTGGGCGGCACCTCGCCCACCGAGACCTGGATCCTGCTGTTCAAGGGTGCGTTTGGCGATGCGTTCTCGTGGCAGAACACCTTGCAGCGCTCGGCGCCTTTGATGTTGACCGCCTTGTGCGTGGCGATACCGCAGCGCGCGGGCTTGATGGTGATTGGTGGCGAGGGTGCCTTGGTGTTGGGGGGGCTGGCTTGCGCGGGCTTGCCTTACCTGTTCGTGCCGCCGGCGTCGGCCGTGGGCACCGTGATGGTGTTGCTCGCTGGTGCCGTGGCGGGGGCCGCGTGGATCGGCCTCGTGGGGGCGCTGCGGCAGTACAGGGGCGTCAATGAAACCATCAGCTCCCTGTTGATGGGTTACCTGGCGGTGGCCTTGTTCAAGCACTTTGTGGAAGGGCCCATGCGCGACCCGAGCAGTTTGAACAAGCCCTCGACTTTGCCTTTGGACCCAGCCATTTTGCTGGGCGCCATCCCCGGCTATGACGTGCACTGGGGGCTGGCTTGGGGCGTGGCTTGTTGCCTCATCGCGGGCCTCTGGCTGTATGGCTCGACGCACGGCTTTGCCACACGGGTGGTGGGCGGCAATGCCCGGGCCGCGCGCCTGGTGGGCTTGCCGAGCCACCGCCTCGTCATCACGGCTTGCGCCTTGGGTGGCGCTTGTGCTGGCCTGGCAGGCGCCATCGAGGTGGCGGCCGTGCACACCAATGCCAACGCTTCTTTGATCGCGGGCCTGGGCTACACGGGCATCCTGGTGTCCTTCGTGGCGCGCCACAACCCCTGGGCGATCATCCCGGTGGCCATCCTGTTTGGTGGCTTTGGTTCGGCGGGCAGTTTGCTGCAACGTCGGCTGGATTTGCCCGACGCCTCGGTACTGGTGCTGCAGGGCTTTGCCTTCGTCATGATCCTGGCCAGCGAGGCATTGCGGGGTCGCCTGGGTGAGTTGCTGGTCCGCCGTCCTGGCATCCCTGCCAACCTGTCACAGGTGCCTGCATGAGTGAATCAACCATCTGGTTCGACGTGATCATCGCGGTGCTGGGCGGCGCGATCCGCGTGGGCACACCGTTCTTGTTCGTCAGCCTGGGCGAGTGCCTGACGGAGAAATCCGGCCGCATCAACCTGGGCCTGGAGGGCGTGCTGGTGCTGTCGGCCATGGCCGGTTTCGGTGGCAGCTACCTGACTGGTTCGCCTTGGTTGGGCGTGTTGCTGGCGGGGTGCGCGGGCGCTTTGCTGGCCTTGCTGCACGGGCTGCTGTGCTCGTTGAAAGGCGTCAACGACATCGCCACCGGCATCGCCTTGATGCTGCTGGGCGCGGGGCTGGCCTTCTACCTGGGCAAGGGCCTGATCCAGCCGCAAGCCGCGCAGATCCCATCGCTTGACCTGGGCGGTTGGAGCGACTCACAACAGGTGCAGGCGGCCTTGCGCATCAATGCCTTGTTCCCCATTGGCGTGGCGCTGGCGGCCTTGATGGCCTGGGCCATGGCCAACACGCGTTGGGGTTTGATCGTGCGCATGGCCGGTGACAGCAGTGATGCGTCGCGCGCCCTGGGCTACTCGGTCAACACGGTGCGCGTGCTGGCCACGATGGCGGGTGGTTTCATCGCGGGCCTGGGTGGTGCGTCGTTGTCTTTGTACTACCCGGGCAGCTGGAACGAAGGTTTGTCCAGCGGGCAAGGCCTGATCGCGGTGGCCCTGGTGATCTACGCGGGCTGGCAACCGATCAAGTGCTTGTGGGCGGCCTTGTTGTTCGGTGGTGCGGGGGCTTTGGGCCCCGCCTTGCAATCGGTGGGCATCAGCGCGGGCTACCACCTGTTCAATGCCATGCCCTATGCGCTGACCTTGCTGATCCTGATCTGGACCTGCTCACCCAAGCGGGCCTTGCAAGGCGCCCCGATGGAATTGAATGTGTCACGTTGACGACCTGAAAGGAGCACAGCATGAGCGGACTCAGTGGACTCAACAAATCACCCAACGGTGTGGTGGTGGGCCTGGTGCAATTGCAGCTGCCGGTGGTCGAGACCCCGGCGCAACTGGCCTCGCAAACGCAGCGCGTGGTCGACATGGTGGGCAAGGCCCGGCGCAGCTACCCGGGCATGGACCTGGTGGTCTTTCCCGAATACTCGCTGCATGGCCTGTCGATGAGCACGGCGCCCGAGCTGATGGTGACGCTGGATGGCCCCGAAGTGGCGGCCCTGAGCGCGGCCTGCATCACGCACAAGATCTGGGGCTGCTTCTCGATCATGGAGCAGAACCCGCATGGCATGCCCTACAACACCGGCCTGATCTTTGACGACCAGGGCGCGCTCAAGCTGTACTACCGCAAGTTCCACCCTTGGGTGCCGGTGGAGCCCTGGGAGCCTGGAAACATGGGCATCCCCGTCATTGATGGGCCCAAGGGCGTCAAGCTGTCGCTCATCATTTGCCACGACGGCATGTTCCCTGAGATGGCGCGCGAGTGTGCATACAAAGGCGCCGAGCTGATGATCCGAACGGCGGGTTACACCGCGCCGGTGCGCCATGCCTGGAGCATCACCAACCAGGCCAATGCATTCCACAACCTCATGGCCACCGCCAGCGTTTGCCTGTGCGGCAGCGACGGCACGTTTGATTCGATGGGCGAGGCCATGGTGTGCAACTTCGATGGCGCGGTGGCCGTGCAAGGCGGCGGTCGGCCCGATGAGATCGTCTGCGCCGAAATTCGGCCCGATCTGATCCGCGAGGCGCGCCTGAATTGGGGCGTCGAGAACAACATCTACCAGCTCTACCGACGTGGTTACGCCGCTGTGAAGGGTGGGGCGCAGGACTGCCCCTACACCTACATGCAAGACATGGTGTCGGGCCAATATTCATTGCCTTGGGATGACGAGGTGGTGGTGACCGACGGCACCTCGTGCGGCATCGCCGCGCCCACCCGCGAGTTCCAGGGCAACGAGCCCAATCTGCTGGACACCAGCACGCCAGAGTCCTGGTCCAAGGAGGCCGCATGAGCATCACGATTGAATCCCAACCGTATGCATGGCCGTATGACGGCGATCTGCAGGCGTCGAACACGGCGCTGATCATCATCGACATGCAGACCGACTTCTGCGGTGTGGGTGGGTATGTCGACAAGATGGGTTACGACCTGTCGATGGTGCGCGCGCCCATTGAGCCGATCAAGGCTTTGCTCGACGCATCGCGCAAGGCGGGCATCCTGGTGATCCACACCCGCGAAGGCCACCGCCCCGACCTGACCGACCTGCCGGCCAACAAGCGCTGGCGCTCGCGGCAGATCGGCACCAACGGCGTGGGCATTGGCGATGTGGGCCCTTGCGGGCGCATCCTGGTGCGCGGCGAGCCGGGCTGGGACATCATCCCCGAGCTGTATCCCATTGCGGGCGAGCCCATCATCGACAAGCCGGGCAAGGGCTGCTTCTGCGCCACCGACCTGGAGATGCTGCTGCACACCAAGGGCATCAAGAACATCATCCTCACCGGCATCACCACCGACGTGTGCGTGCACACCACCATGCGCGAAGCCAATGACCGAGGCTTCGAGTGCGTGATCCTGACCGACTGCACCGGCGCCACCGACCCTGCCAACCACGCGGCCGCCTTCAACATGGTGTTGATGCAGGGCGGCGTGTTCGGCACCGTGTCTGATTCCCCATCCGTCATCAAAGCACTGGAGACCTTGTGAACTCATCTTCTTCGAACAACAAACCCGGACGCCGCCAGTTCCTCCAGGCTGGCGCCGCCTCCGTGGCCCTGGGCGCCGGGCTCATGACGGCTGGCACCGCGCAGGCCAACGACGACAAGATCCTCATCGGCTACTGGCCCATCGCCTCGGGCTTGCCGCTGTACACCGCGCTGGAGCGGGGTTTCTTCAAGGAGGCGGGCCTGAACGTGGAAGGCGTGAAGTTCGCCAGCGCACAACAGGTGGCGGAGTCCATGATCGCGGGCCGCACGCATGGCTCGGCCAATGGCACGGCCTCGGCCGCGCTGGGCCTGGCCGAGATCGTCTCGCCGGGCTTGTACAAGATCATCTGCTCCAATCCCTCCAACCACAAGCTGATCCTGGACCAGTTCGTGGTGCCCAAGGACAGCCCCATCAAGTCCATCGCCGAGCTCAAGGGCAAGCGCGTGGCCTCGGGCCCTGGCATCCAGAACGTCACCCTGGCCAAGATCATCCTGGAGAAGAACGGCATCGTGGACCCGAAGGTGATCGAGTTGCCGATCGGCCAGCACGTGCCCGCGCTGGCGGCCGATCAGCTCGATGCCGTCTACACCCTGGAGCCCACCGGCACCGCGGGCCGCCTCAAGGGGCTGACCCGTGTGCTGGAAAACGGTGTGATCTCCAAGTACGTGCTGGGCGCGGCCGATGCGCCCTGGTTCGGCGGCTCGGCCAGCGTCACCAGCAGCTTCTTGAAAGACCGGCCTGACGCTGCCAAGAAGTACATCGCCGCCTATGCCCGCGCGGTTGATTTCGTGCGCAAGAACCCGGCCGAAGTGCGCAAGCACCTGGATGGCTTCACTTCCATCGATCCCTCGCTGGTCAACGAGGTGCCGTTGGCGGGCTTCACGCTCTACAACGAGTTCACGGCCTCGGACCTGGGCTACTTCCAGAAGTTCTTCGACGTGTTCACCGAGCGCAAGATCTTCTCGCGCGCCGTGCCGGTCAAAGGCCTCATCTACACGGGTTGAACGCGATGATCCGCAAACAGCTCGACCGCTTGTTCGATGCACGCTTGCTGCCCCTGATCGGGCCGCTGCTGTTGATCGGGCTGTGGCAATTGGTCATTGCCGCGCAATGGATCAAGCCGGTGTTGCTGCCGCCGCCGGGCGAGACCTTGCTGCACCTGTGGGACAGCGTGTGGAGTGGCGCCATCAAGGCCGACTTCCTGGCCACCTTGTGGCGCACCTTGGCGGCCTTCGGCATCGCGGTGGCCATTGGGGTGCCGCTGGGTGTGATGCTGGGCAGTTCGGTGAATGCTTATCGCAGCGTTGAGTTTTTGATCGACTTTTTCCGCTCCACGCCTTCGTCGGCGCTGATCCCTTTGTTCCTGCTGATCTTTGGCATCACCGATGCGAACAAGATCGCCATCGCGGCGTTTGCGGCCGTGCTGCTGGTGTTGTTCAACAGTGCTTATGGGGTGATGAACGCGAAGAAGACGCGGGTGATGGCGGCGCAGATCATGGGGGTGTCGCGCTGGCATGTGTTCAAGGATGTGATGTTGATGGAGAGTCTGGCGCAGACCTTCGTGGGTTTGCGCACGGGGGTGTCGATGTCGCTGGTCATCGTGATCGTGGCGGAGATGTTCATTGGGTCGGAGACGGGCTTGGGGCACCGGATCATTGATGCGCAGCAGGTGTTCAACGTCAAGGACATGTACACGTCCATCCTGATCACGGGGGCGCTGGGGTACTTGCTGAACCTGATGTTCTTGTTGATTGAGACCAAGGTTGTTCATTGGAGTGGCAAGGCATGAAGGGCCTGGTTTTGCCGTCGCTTGGGGGGACAGCTTGGCGTCCGTGGTCGGCGCCGCTCATGTCCCCCGTCCAGGCTTTGCCTGGCCTCCTCCTTTACTTCGCTATGCCGACCACGCACGCCAAGCTGTCTGGCGGCGCTCTGGCAAAGCCTTCGCTCCGCGAAGGCCTGGGGATGGGCGACGGCGAATGCCGCCGCCCATCCCCCTCTCTCCACCGATGCGGAGAAAGAAGCGGGCAGTGGGGTGCACGGCGAAGCGAAGTAAAGGAGGAGGTCGGGCAAAGCCCGGCCGGGGGACATGAGCGCAGCCGTGCGCCCCACTGCCCACTTCGGTTTCACCGCGCGCTCCCCCACAACGCAACAACCTCCCATCAGCACCCCAGGCCATCAAAGAGGATCACCCCATGAGCGCCGTTCTCCAACCCGATGAGCCCGTGGCCATGCCCGCTGCGGCCCGTGCTCACGTCACCGTGCGGGGCCTGAGCAAGTCCTTCGCGGGCAAGCCGCTCTACACGGACTTCAACCTCGACCTGCCCCGCAGCAAGATCGTGTCGATCTTCGGCCCCAATGGCTGTGGCAAGTCCACCTTGATGAACATGATCGCTGGCCTGATCCCGCTGGACAAAGGCGAGATCCTGTTCGATGGCAAGACGCTGAAAGAAACCAAGATCGGCTACGTGTTCCAGAACTACCGCGATGCGCTGTTCCCCTGGATCACCGCGCGCGACAACATCGCCTACCCCCTGCGCCGCCATGGTATGAAAGAGGCCGAGGTGCAAGCGCGCGTCGACGAGTTGATCAAGCTGTTCGAGATCCGCTTCGACCTGGCGCGCTACCCCTATGAGTTGTCGGGTGGCCAGATGCAGACGGTGTGCATCATGCGTTCCCTGGCGCCCAACCCCGAGGTCATGTTCCTGGACGAGCCCTTCTCCGCGCTGGACTTCGAGATGACCCTGTTCATCCGAGAGAAACTGCAAGAGGCCCACCTGGCCACTGGTGTGACGATGGTCATCGTCTCGCACGATCTGGAGGATGCCGTGTTCCTGGCCGACGAGATCCTGCTACTGACGCGCCGCCCCACGCGCATTGCCGAGATCGTGCCTTTCAACCTGCCCCGGCCACGCCAGCCAGAGTCCATGTCTGACCCCGAGTTCGTTCGCGTCAAAGCCCACACCTTGGCGGTGTTCAAGCGCGAGATGAAAGCCTGACCGGAGCACCAACACCATGACCGCCCCCCTCGACCCCGTCCCCCCCAAGACCGGCGCGCTGGCGCTGTCCACCTACAAGCTGACCAAACGCTTTGGCAGCTTCACCGCGATGGACGGCGTCTCCATCGACGTGCGGCCCGGCACCGTGCACGCACTGCTGGGCGAGAACGGCGCGGGCAAGAGCACCCTGGTCAAGGCCGTGGTTGGCTACCATCAGCCGGAAGAAGGTTCGGTGCTGATCGATGGCCGCGAGCACGCCATCACCTCGCCGGTGGTCGCCCGCAACCTGGGCATCGGCATGGTCTACCAGCACTTCACCGTGGTGCCCGGCATGACGGTGGCCGAGAACCTGCTGCTGGCGCGGGGAACGCTGCCCACCATCATCCCCTGGCACAAGGTGCGCCAGGAGTTGAAAGCCTTCCTCGACACCACGCCCTTCAAGCTCGACCTGGACGCGCGGCCCATGGACCTGTCGGCGGGCGAGAAGCAGAAGCTGGAGATCCTCAAGCAGCTCTACCTCAAGCCACGCCTGCTGATCCTGGACGAACCCACCTCGGTGCTGACACCGCAAGAGGCCGACGAGGTGCTGGGCTTGCTGCGCGACCGAGCGCACGCGGGCGAGGTCTCCATCATCATGATCACGCACAAGTTCCGCGAGGTGATGGACATCGCCGATGACGTGAGCGTGCTGCACCGAGGCCGCCTGGTGGGCAGCCACCGCGTTGCCGACACCAACCCCACTTTGTTGGGTGCGGAGATGGTGGGCGAAAGCCATGCGCGCAAGGCCCCCAGCAAGGCCGCCGATGATGTGATCGAGTTGGTGCCAGAAGCCGTGCTGGAAGAGGTGGTCTCCACCGCGCCGCTGCACCGCGTGTTGCTCAACCCCACCGCGCCCCTGCGCCTGGAGGTTGACAAGCTTGATGTGCAAGGCGATCGGGGCGAGCGTGCCGTGCACAAGCTCAGCTTGAACGTGCGCGCTGGCGAAATCCTGGGCATCGCTGGGGTCTCCGGCAATGGCCAGCGTGAGTTGATGGAATCCCTGGTGGGCCAGCGCGACCGCGAATCCGGCCAGGTGAAGATTGCTAATGAATCGTACGAAGCGCGGCGCGAACAGAACCAGCGCCTCAACGTGCGCAGCCTGCCCGAAGAGCCCTTGCGCAATGCCTGCGTGGGCGACCTGAGCGTGGCCTTGAACATCGGCCTGCGCCGCTTCGACCAGGCCCCGGCCGCGCGCAGCGGCTGGATCCGAGGCAGCGTGTTGCGCGAACAGGCCCGACAGTTGATCGCCGAGTACCGCGTCAAGACGCAAGGCGAGAACGCGCCCATCAAATCTTTGTCGGGCGGCAATGTGCAGCGCGCCGTGCTGGCCCGCGAACTCGATGGCCAGGTCGATGTGCTGCTGGTGTCCAACCCCGTGTTCGGCCTGGACTTCGCCGCCGTGGCCGAGATCCACTCGCGCATCATGGGCGTGCGCAACAAGGGTGGCGCCGTGCTGCTGGTCAGCGAAGACCTGGACGAGCTGCTGAAACTGGCCGACCGCATCGTGGTGATGAGTGATGGCCGCATCGTCCATGAATGCCAGGCGGCGGATGCCGATCGACGCGTGCTGGGCGCCTTCATGGGCGGTGGCCACCACGAAGAAACCGCCCCTTTGGAGCAAGCCGCATGAGCACCGTCACCCCCCTCCTGAAAGTGCCCGCTCAGCCCTTTGAATACAGCTTCAGCATGGCGCACACGGCCCTGCTCATCATCGACATGCAGCGCGACTTCATCGAGCCGGGCGGCTTTGGCGAAACGCTGGGCAACGACGTGTCGCTGCTGGCCGCCATCGTGCCCACCGTCAAGCGTGTGCTCCAGGCCTGGCGCGCCAGCGGCGGCTACGTCATCCACACCCGCGAGGGCCACGCCCCCGACCTGTCCGACTGCCCCCCCGCCAAACGCCTGCGCGGCGAACCCAAGCTGCGCATCGGCGACGAAGGCCCCATGGGCCGCATCCTGATCCACGGCGAGCCTGGCCATGCCATCATCTCTGAGCTGGCCCCCATCGCCGGTGAACTCGTCATCGACAAGCCTGGCAAAGGCGCCTTCTACGACACCGCCCTGGGCGATGTGCTCAAGACGCGCGGCATCACCCACCTCATCGTGATGGGCGTGACCACCGAAGTCTGCGTGCAGACCACCATGCGCGAGGCCAATGACCGCGGCTACGACTGCCTCTTGGTGGAAGATGGCACCGAAAGCTATTTCCCCGCGTTCAAGGAAGCCGCCCTGGCCATGATCCGCGCGCAAGGCGCCATCGTGGGCTGGACGGCGCCCAGCGCATCCCTGTTGGCAGCATTGCCCTCCTGATCGATCCCGTTGACCATGTCCATTCCCCACACCATCTCGGGCCTGTTGACCGCTTACCGCGATGGCAGCTTGACGCCTGCGCAGGTGTTCGCCAGCTTCCTCACCCTGCCACCGGCCACGCCGCAGGATCCCGCTTGGATTCACCGCGCGCCCGCCGCCTTCATCCAGGCGCAGCTGGATGCCTTGGTCGGCCAAAGCCCCGCTACCTTGCCCCTGTTCGGCATCCCCTTTGGTGTGAAAGACAACATCGACGTGGCGAGCCTGCCCACCACCGCCGCCTGCCCGGCCTTCGCCTACACGCCGGAGCAGTCGGCTACCGTGGTGCAGCGTCTGATGAAGGCCGGCGCCATCGTGGTGGGCAAGACCAACCTCGATCAGTTCGCCACCGGCCTGGTCGGGGCCCGCTCGCCCTACGGCATCCCCGCGTCCACCTTCAGCGATGAGCATGTCAGCGGCGGCTCCAGTTCGGGTTCGGCGGTGGTGGTGGCGCGTGGTGAAGTGGCCTTTGCCTTGGGCACCGACACGGCCGGTTCAGGCCGCGTGCCCGCCGGTTTCAACAACCTGGTCGGCGTCAAACCCACGCCGGGCCTGGTGCCCACCGGCGGGGTGGTGCCCGCCTGCAAGTCGCTGGATTGTGTTTCGATCTTCGCGCTCACCGCGTCCGATGCCGCGCGCGTGCTGGCCGTGATGGAGGGGTCGCAGGCGGACGAGCCGGTCTTCAACCAGGTTACCTTGCAAGCACCTCGTCTGCCCGCCAAGCTGCGCGTGGGCGTGCCTGTTACGCCCGAGTTCTTTGGCGATGCCGAATACGCAGGGGCCTTCGACCGCGCCCAGGCGCAATGGGCCGGTTTGCGCGATGTCGATGGCCGGCCCTGGCCGGTCGAACTGGTGCCGTTGGACATGAGCCCCTTCATGGCTGTGGCCAAGCTCTTGTACGAAGGCCCCTGGGTGGCCGAGCGCTACGCCGCCATCAGCGACTTCATCGAATCGCACGCCGATGACATCAACCCGGTGGTGCGCGGCATCATTGAAGGTGCCAAGCATCACAACGCGGTTTCCGCCTTCAAGGGCCAGTACCGCCTGCGCGAGCTGGCCCAGGCCACCTTGCCCACCTGGCAACACATCGATGTGATGATGGTGCCCACCGCACCCACCATGCCCACGCTGGCCAGCGTGCAGGCCGACCCCGTGGGCCGCAACAGCCAGCTGGGCACCTACACCAACTTCGTCAACCTGCTGGGCTTGGCGGCACTGGCCTTGCCCAGTGGCTTCACGGCCACCGGCCTGCCCTTCGGCATCACCGTGATCGCACCTGGTGGCAGTGACGCGGCCTTGCTGGATTTGGGTGCCCTGTGGCAACAGGCCTTAGCGCGCAGCACCACCACGCCATTGGGCCATGCTTTGAGCCCACCCACCGATGCCGAGCTGACCTGGCCTTGCGGCGTGCAAGCCTTGGCCGCGCCCAACTTGATGGTGTCGGTGGTGGGCGCGCACTTGAGCGGCATGCCCTTGCACTGGCAATTGACCGAACGTCAGGCCCGGCTGGTGTCCAGCACCCGCACATCCAGCCGCTACCGCTTGTTTGCCCTGCCGGGCACCGTGCCGCCCAAGCCCGGACTGGTCCGCATCGCGGCCGATGCACCGCCCGACGAAGGCCATGCCATCGCGGTCGAGGTCTACGCCATGCCCCAATCCAGCATCGGCTCCTTCCTGGCCTTGATCCCGCCACCACTGGGCCTGGGCTCGGTCGAGCTGGAAGA
Source organism: Aquabacterium sp. (assembly GCF_029946005.1). Taxonomy (GTDB): domain Bacteria; phylum Pseudomonadota; class Gammaproteobacteria; order Burkholderiales; family Burkholderiaceae_C; genus Aquabacterium. The sequence goes on along the minus strand of NZ_JAQSDR010000015.1, from coordinate 125,055 downwards.
TGGCAGTTGGGTCAAGGGCTTCATCTGCGAGCCATGCGGCTTGGCGGGTGCCGACGACATCAGCCAGTACGGTGGCTGGCGTGCCTACATGAGCAGGAAGACCTCATGACCCTGTCCACCGGCCAACTCAACCACCCCGAGGTGCTGCAGGAAGTCACCGCCGTCTTCCTGCGTTACGAGGAGGCCCTGGTGGCCAACGACGTGGACGCGCTCAACGCCTACTTCTGGGCCAACCCCTGCACCACCCGCTATGGCATCGGCGACAAGCAGTTGGGCCACGAAGCCCTGGTGGCCTACCGCCTGACCGTGCCACCCCCGGATTACACTCGCCAGCTCCACGAAGTCCGCATCACCGCCTTCGGGCCAGACCTGGCCGTGGCCATGACCGAATTCACCCGCAGCGACACCACCTTGCGCGGCTTCCAGACCCAGACCTGGGTGCGCTTTTCCGATGGTTGGAAAATCGTCTCGGCCCATGTCAGCATGATTCCCTTCACCCCTGGATGACACCGTGAGCCTGATCGCGCCGCCCTTCAACACCTCGTCGCCCGCGACACTGGCCGAACGGGCTTACGCGCAGATCAAGCAACTCATCTTCGACTTCGTGCTGCTGCCGGGTGATCGCTTTTCGGAGAGCGACATGGCCGGCCGCGTGCAGGTCAGCCGCACGCCCTTGCGCCAGGCTTTGCAACGCCTGCAAAGCGAAGGCTTCCTGCAGGTGTTTCCCAAAAGCGGCTGGCAGGTTGAGCCGCTCAACTTCGAGGTGTTTGACCAGCTCTACGACTTCCGCGTGCTGATGGAAACCCACGCCGTGGTCAAGCTGTGCGAGGCCGAAGACCGCCCCATCCTCAAGACGCTGGCCGACACCTGGCTGGTCAAGACCGATGAGCGCCACCCGGTGACCAGCATGGTCGACATGCTGGACGAGGCCTTCCATTCATCGCTGGTGCACGCCACCGGCAATGCCGAGATGGCGCGCGTGCACGACGACATCACCGAGCGCATCCGCATCATCCGGCGCCTGGACTTCACCAAGCCCGCACGCGTGGAAGCCACCTACCAGGAGCACGGGCGCATCATCCGGGCGATCACGCAAAGGCGCACCGACGAGGCGCAACGCCTGCTGCGCGCCCACATCGAGCAAAGCAAGCTGGAGGTTCGGCACATCACGCTGGACATGCTCTACCAGGCCCGGCGCAGCTGAGCTTACAAGCGTGGCAGGTCGCTCAAGGCGGTGTTCAGGGCACTGGACTTGACCAGGCCGCGCAGCTCGCCGCAGCGTGCCAGCATGGGGATCGCCTTGCCCGGATTGAGCAGCCCCAGCGGATCGAAGGCGGCCTTGAAGGCCAGCATCTGCGCGCGTTCGGCATCGCTGAACTGCGTGCACATGGCGTCCAGCTTTTCAACGCCCACACCATGTTCGCCGGTGATGGTGCCGCCCAGTTTCACGGCCATGCGCAGGATGTCGTTGCCAAACGCTTCGGCGCGCTTCAGCTCATCCGGGTTGTTGGCGTCGAACAGGATCAAGGGGTGGAGGTTGCCATCGCCCGCGTGGAAGACGTTGACGCAGCGCAGCCCATGGGTGATGGCCATGGCGCCGATGGCGTGCAGCATCTCGGCCAGGCAGCGGCGCGGGATGGATGCGTCCATGCACAGGTAGTCAGGGCTGATGCGGCCCGTGGCCGGAAAGGCATTTTTGCGGCCGCTCCAGAAGCGCAGGCGCTGCGCCTCATCCTGGCTGCATTCGATGCGGGTGGCGCCCGCGTACTGCAACACGGCGGTCAGGCGCGCGATCTCTTCGTCGACCTCTTCCTGGGTGCCATCGCTTTCAACCAGCAAGATGGCCGCGGCGCTCAGGTCGTAGCCCGCGCGCACGAAATCTTCCACGGCCACCGTCATGGGGCCGTCCATCATCTCCAGGCCGGCCGGGATCAGGCCAGCGCCGATGATGGCCGCCACGGCGTCACCGGCCTTGCCCACCTCGTCGAAGCTGGCCAGCAGGCAGCAGGCCACTTGCGGTTTGGGCAACAGGCGCACGGTCACTTCGGTGGCCACGCCCAGCAGGCCTTCGCTGCCGATGAAGGCGGCCAGCAGGTCCAGGCCCGCGCAATCAAGTGCCTCGCTGCCCAGCTCCAGCAACTCGCCTTCGATGGTGTAGCCCCGCACACGCAGGACGTTGTGCACCGTGAGGCCATATTTCAGGCAATGCACGCCACCCGCGTTCTCGGCCACGTTGCCGCCAATGGTGCAGGCGATCTGGCTGCTGGGGTCGGGGGCGTAGTACAGGCCATGGGGCGCGGCCGCTTCGCTGATGGCCAGGTTACGCACGCCGCATTGGACGATGGCGGTGCGCGCCAAAGGGTCGATCTGAACGATGCTGGTCAGGCGGGCCAGCGACAGCGTCACGCCCAGGGCGTCAGGCAAAGCCCCGCCCGACAGGCCGGTGCCCGCGCCGCGCGCCACCACGGGCACTTGCAGGGCGTGGCAGGCTTTCAGTACCGCACCCACCTCTTCGTGGGTCTCGGGCATGGCCACGGCCAGGGGTCGTTGGCGGTAGGCGCTCAGGCCATCGCATTCAAAAGGGGCGACGGCTTCGTCGTGCCAGAGCACGCTGCGCGCTGGCAGCACGCGGTGCAGGGCGGCGACCACGTCGCGCTGGCGTTGGGTGCGTTGGGTGTCCATCGCCCCCACTGTAAGGCACTCAGGCGATCAACAGCTCCGTGATGCGGCCCAGCATGAGTTGATCGCGGCTGTCGATGGCCAAGGTGGCGCCGTGGCCTTCAAAGCGGTAGTGCCGACCGGTGACCGAGGAGCGCACGCTCAGGTTGCCGCCTCCCAGGTATTTGGCGCTCAGGTGTGTGGTGCGGCGAGCAGTGGGGGCCGGGGCGCTGTGACCGATGGTGGTGTGACTGGTAGTTTGACTGCTCGCGGTGCGTGCTGGCTCGCTGGCGTGGCCGCTGCTCAAGGCCGAGCGCCGCACGGTGGCGGTGGTGATCTTGTGCGTGCCCAGGGCGGGGCGGGCCCATGACACGGTGGCCAGCGGCACGGCTTTGCGTTGCTCGGGCTCGGCGTCGTCCGACAGGGATTTGGTGTTGAAGGGGATGGGTTGGGTCTTGGTGTAAACGCGAGCAATCATGGCGACATCCTGCAAGTGAATGGCCCAGCGCGGCCGACAGACGGCAGTGTGCTCGGGTACCCTCTTGGTGCCTATCCCCTTGGGTGGGGAACCCAAAAGGGGGTGATTGCTCAGGCCCAGACGGTCAGTACGCCCGTGTAGCCGTACAGGTGGTGGCGGGCGATTTCGCCGCCTGCGAACATGCCCACCAGGGGAATGTCGCCCAGCGCATGCCGGATGATCTGCATTTCGGCATTCGGGCCACCGAAATGCGGGCCACCCCGGCCAGCGCAGCTGATGTAGATGGCCCCGGCCGGCGTGCGGCTGGCCCCGTCTTGTGGGTCGAACTCTTCTCGGATCTCGGCGCAGGCGCGCACCAGGTCGCGCCGCGCCGCGGTCGCGTTGCGCTGGCAAAACGCCAATTGCATGCCAACCTCGACCAGGTCACTCACGGCCACGCCCTGTCGTTGCGGGTCCAGGCCTACCAGGTGGCGCACGCGGGTGTCGGCGCCAAAGGTGTGCCGGTGTTCCAGCAGGTCGCTGGCCGCGTCGGTCAGGCCCACCAGCGTGGCCCGCACCTTGGGCAGGGCCTCGCGCGGCAGGCCGTTGGCCGTCACCGAGGCGTTCAGGTTCAGGTCGCGCAGCAGGCAGTTCAGGGCGGGCTCGCCATCCAGTTCGTAAACCACGTTGCGCTCGGCGGCAGTGATCTGGCGGGCCTGGCCAATGGGTTGGCAACCCTGGGTCACGCGCGACACCAGGTGTACACGGTCGGAAAACGCCACGCCCGAGACGCCGCCGGACCACACGCCCTGGGCCTGCTCGCCATGCTCGGCCAGCGGGTCCAGCGCCAGGTGAACGCTGCGAATGCGCCCCGTGCTCAGGCCCCCGAACAGGTAACCGGTGCGCGTGCGCCCCGCCAGCTCCGTGATCAACTCCTGCAGGTCTGGCGTGTGGGCATCGGCGTGCACCTGCGCCACGTGCGGCACGAAGCCCACGCTGGACGACATCGACAGCGCCGTCAAACCAAGGCGGGGCAGGGGGGGCAAGGGTTGCTGGCCCGAGTACACCCGAAAGTCTTCGCTGGGCAAGGTGGACACCATCACCGCCAGGGCGGGTTCGTCGATGTACTCCACCCCACTGGCGAGCACGCCCATGCCCACGCCCCCCACCCAGGCCACGCCGGGCAAGCGTTCGCGCAGGCCGCGCAGGATGGCTTCAGCCTGCGGCGCCAGCGCGTCGGTCAGGTAGCACCAGCCCAGTGTGGCGCCCATGGTGGCGGCACCTTGCGACTCCAGCTGTGCCCACACGAGTGACAAGGCCAGGTCCGCCTGCGGGTGCGTGGCGTGCGCGTGCAAAAAGCGCGGCGCCATGGTCAGGGTGGAGGCGTCGGGCATGGTGATCGATCAGTCTGATGAGCCGCTGTCCTTGGACCTCGGGCGAACGCTGGCGGCGGAGGTTTTGCGGGTGGGGCGTGGCGTGGTCTTGGCTGCCACCTTGCTGGTGCCCGTGGCCTTGGAGGCCCGCGCGGGCTGCGCAGGTTCTTCCTGGGTTGGCGCTGATGGCGCACTGGCGGCGGCCTCCATGCCCTGCGCGCTGGCCTGGGCCACCTGCACGGCCTGGTTGGCCAGGTTGCTGAACTGCTGGGTCAGGGTGTCCCACCAGCGCAGCGGGTTCACGGCGGGCTGGTCGGCCGACTCATCGGCGGTGGCCGAGGGCGGCGGTGCGGTCGGCTCTGGCTCGGGGTCCTCGGCCGGTGCGGGCGAGGCGGTGCGCGCCTTGAGTGATTCGCGAACCGCGTCCATTGACACATTCATGCCGCGCAGTGTGGTCAAGGTCATGCGCTGCACCTCCAGGCCCTGGATCGTCATGCCGATGAGGCGCGAGTTCTGTTCCAACCAGAACTGCACGGTCTTCAGATCCTGGATGCGCTTGTCCAACTCTTCCGGGTCGAGCGTGGGCAGGCTCCAGGGTGTGGCACTTTTGCCACCCAAGCCTTGGGCTGCCTGAAGGTTGGGCAGTGCGCTGCCAGCGGCTTTCATCCAGTCTTGAAAGAAGGACATGCCTGCCCCCAGCCCGCCAAAGGCTGACGAGGCATCGCCACCGGATGCGTTGCTGGGATCGGGACTGGTCGGGCGGGTGGGCATGGGCAAGGCTCCTGAAGCAATCGGCAGCTCATTGTGCCCCCAAGCCACCGCATAATCACCAGCTTCATGCAACGCCGAGAACTCCTTCGCCACCTCAGTCGAACCGCCGCTGCTCTGGCATGGCAGCAGATGTTCTCGCCGCTGGCGCGGGCGCAGGCCCCGACGCTGGACAACTGGCGCGAAAGCGCCGAGGTCTTCACCTTGGGGGTGGCCAGCGGCGAACCGCGTCCCACCTCCGTGGTGCTGTGGACACGCCTGGCCCCCAAACCCGATCGGGCCGATGGCGGCATGCCTCCGCAGTCCGTGGCCGTGCACTGGGAGGTGGCCAGCGATTCCCGCTTTGACCAGCTCGTGCGCCAGGGCTCGGAGTTGGCCGAGGCCGCGCGTGCGCACAGCGTCCATGTCGAGGTGACGGGTTTGCTGCCGGGGCGCGAGTACTTCTACCGTTTCCAGGTGGCGGGCCAGGTCAGCACCATTGGGCGCACCCGCACCGCCCCCGATCCGCGCGAAGCCACGCCGCGTTTGCGCATCGCGCTGGCGTCGTGTCAGCACTTCGAGGCGGGGTACTTCAGTGTGCACCGCGACATCGCCGCCAGCGATGTCGACCTGGTGCTGTTCGTGGGCGACTACTTCTACGAGAACCAGTTGCCAGGCTACCTGCGCGTGCGTCAGCATTCGCACCAGTTTCCGCGCAACAAGGCCAGGTTCACGCTGGGGCATTACCGCCAACACCATGCCGCCTACCGGCAGGAAGCGGACTTGCGTGCATGCCATGCCGCCCACCCTTGGTTGATGGTCTGGGACGACCACGATGTGCTCAACGACTACGCCGGGTTGACCGAGCCTGACGATGACCTGAAGCAGGCGCAGTTCGTCAAATTGCGAACGGCCGCTTACCAGGCGTATTTCGAGCACCTGCCCATTTCGCCTAATCGTGCACCCGTGGCCGCCAGCATGCGCATGCACGACCGCTACGAGTGGGGCCAATTGGCCGAGCTGTGGACCCTGGACACGCGCCAGTTCCGCAGCGAGCATGTGTGCAGCACCTGGCGCGGCCCGCGCAATGGCCGCATGCTGTGGCGCTGCCCGGACGCCCTCAAGCCCGAGCGCAGCATGCTCGGCCAGGACCAAGAACTCTGGCTGGCCGATGGCTTGGCCACCAGCACGCGCGCCTGGAAGTTCATCGTGCAAAGCACGCAGATCAGCCCGTCCGGCCTGACGGGCCGTTTCGGCAAACTCCTGTATGGCGATGGCTGGGACGCCTTTCCCGCCGCGCGCGAACGCCTGATGGCTGCCATCGCCCAGCCGCGCGTGCCCGACGTGGTTTGCCTGGGCGGAGATGTGCACCGGCATGTGGCTGCCAACCTGCGCTTGCAACCGTCCGACCTGCAATCTCCCATCGTGGCCAGCGAAATTGTCACCTCGTCCATCAGCAGCCCGGGCCTGAGCGAACTCATCTCTCAGTGGATGAAAGCGGTCAACCCGGACCTGCTGCACCTGCGCAGTGACGAACGCGGTTTCGTGCTGCTGAACGTGACCCCTCAACAAGTGTCGTGCGAGTTCCGCGCCACGCCCCACCCGGTGCGGGCCGACTCGCGCCTGCACACGCAAGCCAGCTATGTCATCGACCGAGGCGTGCCCGGGCCGCGCAAAGTCTGAGCCTGCCTACAATCATCGGCATGGCCAATCCCAAAGTTTCATTCAAGCAGCAGGTGCTCAAGGCGCGCGAAGAGGCCATCGTGGCTTCGGTCAACCGCTTGCTGGCCGACAAGGGCTTTGACCTGATGACCATGGACGAGGTGGCTGCGGATGTGGGCATTGCCAAGGCTAGCTTGTACAAGCACTTCGCCTCCAAAGAAGCCCTGGCCGCCGCGGCCATGAACCGCATCCTGCGCCGGTCAATGGACTACCTGACGGAGCTTGAACAACCGCCAGGCCCCGTCGATCCGGTCGAGCGCCTGAAGGCCGTGGCGCGCTGGACCATGGAAGTGCAACTGGCGGGCGAGATGCCCTCCTTGCCCGCGCAGAACTCCAGCCTGCGCGCCGAGCTGATGGCCGATGCCGACTACATGAACCTGCTGATGGCCGTGAGCGAAAAACTGGGCGAATGGATTGTGCAGGCCCAGGCCGATGGTCAGCTCAGCCAGAGTTTGCCACCTGAAGTGATGCTTTACACGCTGTTTGCCCGCGCTTGCGACCCGGTGCTGGGCGTGCTCAAGGCCGGTGGCCATGCGCATGAGCAGATCATCGCGTGGTTGATCGAGAGCTGCTTTTCAGGCTTGGCGCAGCGGGCATGACACGTAAAAAAGCCGGGCATCAGCCCGGCTTGATCTTGAACGTCAAGGACGTTTACTCGTCACGGCCACCAAAGATGCCCAACAGCGCCAGCAGCGACTGGAACACGTTGTAAATGCTCAAGTACACGCCCAGCGTGGCCGTGATGTAGTTGGTTTCGTAGCCATCTTGCACGCGCTTGAGGTCGTGCAGGATGAAGGCCGAGAAGATGCCGATCGAAATCACCGACAGCGTGATCATCAGGGCGCTGGACTGGATGAAGATATTGGCGATGCCGGCCACCAGCAACATGATCATGCCGATGAACAGGAACTTGCCCATCGAGCTCAGGTCACGCTTGATGACGGTGGACAGCGACGCCATGCCCAGGAAGATCGCGCCGGTGCCGGCAAATGCCGTCATCACCAAGCTGGCGCCGTTGGCCAGGCCCAGCACCGTGCCAATCAGTCGGGCCAGCATCAGGCCCATGAAGAAGGTGAAGGCCAGCAGAATGGGCACACCGGCCGACGAGTTCTTGGTCTTCTCGATCGCGAACATGAAGCCGAAAGCGCCGACCAGGAACACGATGGCGCCCACGCCAGGCGTCATCATGCTGGCGATGCCGGAGGCCACGCCCAGCCAAGCGCCCAGCACCGTCGGGATCATCGACAGCGCGAGCAATGCATAGGTGTTGCGCAACACGCGGTTGCGTTGGGCGGCCGTGGTGCCAAAAGCACTTTGGTCGGCGGTTTGAAGCATTTGATTCATGGTGAACCTCCAGTCAAAAACAAAAAACGGTGGGGCAGGGATCAGGCGAGCGACTTGGCCAACTGACGCTTGTTGCGGGCACGGATGTTCAGGGCTTCCACCCCGAGCGAGAAGGCCATGGCGGCATACAGGTAACCCTTGGGCACATGCGCATCGAAGGCTTCGGCGGTGAGAGCCATGCCCACCATCACCAGGAAAGCCAGGGCCAGCACCTTGACCGACGGATGGCGGTCAACGAAATCGCCGATGGGCTTGGCTGCGATCATCATCACGCCAACAGCGCAGATCACAGCCGCCACCATCACACCGATCTCGTCGACCATGCCGACTGCCGTGATGACCGAGTCCAGCGAGAACACGATGTCGATCACAGCGATTTGGCCGATGATGGCCCACATCATTTTCTTGCCGGCGGCAGTCAATGCCGCAGCATCCGTGGCGGGCGGGCCATCTTGTTCGCGGGCTTCCACCTCGACGAAGATCTCGTGCGAAGCCTTGTAGAGCAGGAACAGGCCACCAAACAGCAGCACCATGTCGCGCCCGCTGATGCTGTTGCCGGCCACGTTGAACACCTCGGCGGTCAGGCCCATGACCCAACTCAGCGAGAACAGCAGGGCCAGGCGCGAGAACATCGCGAAGCCCAGGCCAAGGCGCCGTGCCTTGTCACGCTGTTCGGGCGGCAAACGCCCCACCAGGATGGAAATGAAGATGATGTTGTCCACGCCCAGGACGATTTCGAGGGCGGTGAGCATCGCAAAAGCGATCCAGATGTTGGGGTCGAGCAGGAATTCCACGATTTGGTCAAAGTTGAGCGAGCCTTGAATCTAACGGAGGTGACACTTCGCGTAAAGTCGAATTTTCTGAAGCTTCACTTCGAGAAAGCCGCAGTCAATGAATTTCAAGCACCTCTACTACTTCTGGGCGACGGCCAAATCCGGTGGGGTCATGAAGGCGGGCGAGCAACTCCACACCACCCCACAGACGCTGTCCGGGCAGATCAAGTTGCTGGAAGCCCAGTTAGGTTGCGCCTTGTTCCAGAAAGTGGGGCGGCGGCTGGAATTAACCAAGGAAGGCAGGGTGGCTTTGGGCTACGCGGACCAGATCTTTGCCTTGGGAACCGAGCTGGAAGCGGCGATGGGCAAGGTGCGCAGCGGCCAAACCGTGTTGGATTTTCGCGTGGGCATTGCCGATTCGGTGCCCAAGGCCATCGCCTACCGCTTGCTGGAGCCCGCGCTGGGTTTGCCCGAACCCGTGCGTTTGATTTGCCATGAGGGTGATTTTCACAACCTGTTGGGGCAGATCGCGGTGCACCGCCTGGATTTGGTGATCGCCGACGAGCCCATGGGCAAGCAGGTCAGCGTCAAGGCGTTCAGCCATGCGCTGGGCACGACGGCCATGAGTTTTTTTGCCACCCCGGTGTTGAAATCGAAGCTGGAGTTGGGTGGGCGCACATTTCCGCAGTGCCTGGATGGCGCGCCCATGCTGTTGCAAGGGGCGGCCTCTGCCATGCGGCAAAGGCTGGATGTCTGGCTGGCCGAGCACCAGTTGCACCCGCGCGCCATTGGCGAGTTTGACGACGCGGCGCTGATGAAGGCGTTTGGCGGCGAGGGGCGCGGCGTGTTCATGGCGCCCACCGTGCTGGAGGACGAAACCTGCGCCCAGCACGGGGTGGAAGTGCTGGGGCGCACCTCGGAGTTGGTGGAAGAGTTTTACGCCATCTCGGTCGAGCGGCGCATCACCCACCCTTGCGTGGTGGCGATCACGCAGGCGGCGAGGGAGGCCTTGTTTGGGGTTTGATCGCCGACTGCGCCTTCAGGTCAATCGAAAAAGGCAAACCCTGACTTGTTGTCCTTGGCCCGGTACATCGCGTCTTCTGCCCGCTCCAGCAAGACTTGGGTGGTGGCGCCATGGAGGGGGCTGATGGCAATGCCGATGCTGGGGCGCACGGTGATTTCCAGCGTGCCAATCCTGAATGGCACCGATACCGCGTCGAACAGCTTGCGCGCCAGGCGGCTCAACTGAGTCGGGTCCATGGGGTCGGCGGGCAGGCAGGCGAATTCGTCGTCGCCCAGGCGGCTCACCATGTCCCCCGCACGCACAGTTCGGCTGAGCCGCGCGCCCACCAGTTTGAGCAGCTCATCGCCAGTGGCCTGGCCGTGGGTCAGGTTGATCGCCTTGAAGCCATCCAGGTCGAGGTACAGCACGGCCAGGGCGCTGCGCTCTGCCTGAACATGGGCCAAGGCGTGGTCCAACAAGGTGCGGAAGAAGCCGCGGTTGGGCAGCGAAGTGAGGCTGTCGTGCAGGGCCGCGTGGCGGGCCAGGCGCTCCAGGGCGGTGGTGCCAGTCAGTGGGGCTGGTCGGTGCCATTCGCGCAGGGCGGTGGCGCGCAGTTGCTCAAAGGCCTCCAGGCATTCCACCAGGCAGTCCTGGATGGGCCGATGGTCGGCCAGGCGGTCGGTGGCCTGTCTCAGCCTGGTCTGAACGGCTCGAAAGAGGATGTCCCAGTCGTCTGCCTCAACCTGGTCGCCATGGACGGGCGGTGCGTACGGGGGCGCAAATTGGGTCATCGGGGCCCGCTCCGGGGATCATTGAAGTAAAACATTCGCGACAATGTAGACAGAGTGCAACTTCGTCAATGTGTCATTTGACACATGGCAACTGGATGAAATCACATGCCTGATGTGCCTTGCGCCAACTGTCCGTTGCGAACCCTGCCACTGTTCATTGAGCAGAGTTCCGACGAGCAGGTCTTGGTCCAGTCTCTGAAGAAGCGCGAGGTCAGTCTGAAGGCGGATGCGACGCTGGTCCATGAAGGTCAAACCGACACCCCGCTTTACACGTTGCTGGAAGGGTGGGCCTTTCGCTACAAAACCTTGAGTGACGGCCGTCGGCAGATCCTCACCTTTTTGCTGCCGGGCGATTTCATCGGCGTGCAGCAGAAGATGGGCGATTCGGCCGCCCATGGCGTGGATACCCTGACCGAGGCCAAATTCTGTGTTTTCCAGCGTGACGCGCTTTGGGAGTTGCACCGCCGCTCACCGACGATGGGCTTCAACATCACTTGGCTGACCGCGCACGAAGAGTCCCTGGTCGATGACACCTTGTTGTCAGTGGGGCGGCGCAGTGCCGAGGAGCGCATCGCCATGTTGTTGATCCTGCTCTTCAAGCGCGCGGCGGCGCTGCAGGCCGACGGTGGTGTGCAGGGGGTGCGTTTTCCGCTGACCCAGCAGCACATTGCCGATGGCCTGGGCCTGTCCTTGGTGCACACCAACAAGACCTTGCGCAAGCTGGAGCGGCGTGGGCTGCACCACCTTGCCGACGGGCGGCTGTACATGCGCGATGTGAAGGCCCTGGCGCGCCTGGCCGATTTGTATGGCGATGGGCGACCGCCGCAGCGGCCCCTGGTTTAAGGTCAGGCCCGCAATCGGCTGTGCGCCGGCACGCTGGCCAGCAAGAACTCCATCTGGTCGGCCAGGATGCGGCGCCCGCGCAGGATCATGTCTTCATGCAGGCTGGGCACGTAGGGCAGGTAATAGAGTTGCCAGCCAAGCTCGTTCAAGGTGCGGTTGCCCTTGCGGCCATTGCAGTTGCGGCAAGCGGTGATGCAGTTCTTCCAGGAGTCGATGCCGCCGCGCGAGGTGGGCACGATGTGCTCGCGGGTCAGGTCGTCGAGCTGAAAGCGGTGGCCGCAGTAAGCGCAGACCTGGCGGTCGCGGGTGAACAACTTGGGGTTGGACAAGGCCGGCTCTTGGCGCCAGGCCCGGCTGGGGACGCTGCCGTGCACCGCGATGATCGAGTGCAGCTCCAGCCTGGATTGCAGCCCAGTGCGGCGCTGAACTCCACCGCGCAAAACCATGCAAGGCTCGCCCAGAGTCCACGCGACACCGTCACTGGCATACAAAACCGCCGCTTCCTTGGCCGACAGCCAAGCCTGCGGACGGCCTGACACGTCAAGTTGCAGCACGTCCATACAGCCTCTCCACAAAGTCTCCAAAGGGGGGGATTGCTGCCGACAGGATAGATCACTTTGACGGCAGAACCGTGTCTTAAGAGCCTTCAAACCAAGGGCGAACCCGGTCCGCGTGGGATCTGAACAGATCGATTGTCTAAAAATCCTCAAAAAAAGTTGAGTAGAACGCACACACACCGCTCGGTTTTCTGCAAAATAGCACGATCGTTCGTTTTATTCCCCGGGAGCCTCCTTGTCTGAATCCCTGCCCCTTGACGCCAAACAGACCGCAGACGCGGCGCGTGAGCGTGGGCGTGGCAGCCAAGGGGTGGCCAAAGGCCTGCAAACGCGCGCCACCATCCTGGAGGCCGCGTTGAACCTGGCCTCGCAAATGGGCATCGAAGGCCTGTCGATCGGTGCCTTGGCCGAGGTCACCGGCATGAGCAAGTCGGGCGTGTTCGCCCACTTCGGCTCCCGCGAAGAACTTCAAATCTCTGTCATCCGCGAATACCACGAGCGCTTTTCTGCCGAGGTCTTTCTGCCCGCCATCCGTGAACCACGCGGTCTGCCGCGCCTGCGCGCCATGTTCGAGCGCTGGGTTGCCATGGTTGCCACCGAGCTTGATTCAGGCTGCATTTACATCAGCGGCGCCGTCGAATTCGACGACCGCCCCGGCTTGGTGCGCGACGCCCTGGCGGGCATGGTGCTGACTTGGCACGGCGCCCTGGGGCGCGCCATCCGCTTGTCGATGGAGTTGGGTCAACTTCGCGAAGACACCGACCCCATGCAAATGTTGTTCGAGATCCATGGCCTGATCCTGTCGCTCCACCACGATGCGCGTTTTTTGCGCTCGAAGGGGGCAGAGGACCGGGCCCGTGCGGCGTTTGAGCGTGTTGTCCAGTTTTATGCACTGGGCGCGCCTTCGACACCGTCTGGAATGGTGGCGTCTGACGCTGCCAAAGCCGGGTTGGCTTCGGCACCCCTGGCAGCCGTTTGACCCCGTCCCACCCTGAAATCACCCACTTTAAAAGTGTGATCAGGTCTTTCTCATTAACCGTGTTTTTGTGACCGAGGAGCTCCACGATGCCTACTTACAACCCCCCACTGCGCGACATGCAGTTCGTGATTCATGAGCTGCTGGGCGCGGTTGATGAATTGAAGACCATCCCGGCTTACGCCGATCTGGACGCCGACACGGTCAATGCCGTGCTGGAAGAAGGCGGCAAGTTCGCCTCCAAGGTGCTGGCCCCGCTGAACCTGATCGGCGACGTGCAAGGCTGCGTGCTGGACAAGACCACACACGAAGTCAAGACCGCCGATGGCTTCAAGGAAGCCTACAAGACCTACACCGAAAATGGTTGGTCCGGCCTGAGCGCTGATCCTGAGTGGGGCGGCCAAGGCATGCCCCAGCTGGTGAACCAGGCCATCTACGAAATGATGAACTCGGCCAACCAGGCCTGGACCATGTACCCCGGCCTGAGCCACGGCGCGCACGCTGCCCTGGAAGCCCACGGCACGCCTGAGCAAAAGGCCCTGTACCTGCCCAAGCTGACCAGCGGTCAGTGGACCGGCACGATGTGCCTGACCGAACCCCATTGCGGCACCGACCTGGGCTTGTTGCGCACCAAGGCTGAACCCCAAGCCGACGGCAGCTACAAGATCACCGGCGCCAAGATCTTCATCTCGGCCGGTGAACACGACATGGCCGAGAACATCGTCCACCTGGTGCTGGCCCGCCTGCCCGACGCCCCTGAAGGCTCGAAGGGCATCTCGCTGTTTGTGGTGCCCAAGTTCAACGTGAACGCCGACGGTTCGCTGGGTTCGCGCAACGGCATCTACTGCGGTGGCCTGGAACACAAGATGGGCATCCATGGCAATGCCACGGCCCAGATCGTTCTGGAAAGCGCCAACGGCACCCTGGTGGGCAAGCCCCACCGCGGTCTGCCCGCCATGTTCGTGATGATGAACGGCGCCCGCCTGGGCGTGGGCAACCAGTCCCTGGGCCTGACGCAAGTGGCCTATGAAAACGCCGTGGTGTACGCCAAGGACCGCGTGCAGATGCGTTCCCTGTCGGGCCCCAAGCGCCCTGACCTGGCCGCCGACCCCATCATCGTGCACCCCGATGTGCGCAAGATGCTGCTGACCGCCCGTGCCTACGCTGAAGGCGCCCGCGCCCTGGTGTACTACACCGCCATCGAGCTGGACAAGTCGCACAACCACCCCGATGAAGCTGTCCGCAAGGAATCGGACGACATCGTGGCCCTGCTGACCCCGATCGTCAAAGCCTTCATCACCGACAACGCCTGGATTGCAACCACGCATTGCCAGCAGGTATACGGCGGGCACGGCTTCATCCACGAGTGGGGCATGGAGCAGTTCGTGCGCGACGCCCGCATCAACATGATCTACGAAGGCACCAACACCATCCAGTCGCTGGACCTGTTGGGCCGCAAGGTGCTGGGCGACGGTGGCGCCAAGCTGACCAAGTTTGGCAAGACCGTGGGCCGTTTCGTCAAGGAAAACGCCGACAACGAGGCCATGCAAGAGTTCACCAAGCCCCTGGCTGAGCTGGGCACGAAGGTGCAAGCCTTCACGATGGAAATCGGCATGAAGGGCATGCAGAACCCCGACGAAGTGGGCGCCGCTGCGGTGGATTACCTGCGCGTGGTCGGCCACCTGGTGTACTCGTACTTCTTCGCCCGCATGGCCAAGATCGCGCTGGAAAAGCAAAGCTCGGGCGACAAGTTCTACATCGCCAAGCTGGCCACCGCCCGCTTCTACTTTGCCAAGCTGCTGCCTGAAGTCGAAACCCTGATGATCACGGCCAAGGCCGGTCTGAAGCCCCTGACGGAAATGGACGAAGCCCTGTTCTAATCAACGGGCTTTGCGGGGAAGCGGTGGTTTTCAAGCCGCTTCCTCATTCACCATCTCCACATCCACAGAGTGTTCCGCTAGGAGAGAACAATGAGTCGATTCAATGTCCGCAAGGTCGCCGTGCTCGGCGCCGGCGTGATGGGTGCGCAGATCGCTGCCCATCTGGTCAATTGCAAGGTGCCGGTCGTGCTGTTCGACCTGCCCGCCAAGGAAGGCCCCAAGAACGGGGTCGTCACCAAGGCCGTCGAAGGCCTGAAGAAGCTGAAGCCCTCGCCCCTGGGCGTGACCGACGACGCTGTGTTGATCCAGCAAGCCAACTACGAAGAGCACCTCGAAGAGCTGCGCGGTTGCGACCTGATCATCGAAGCCATCGCCGAGCGTCTGGACTGGAAGGAAGATCTTTACAAGAAGATCGCGCCTTTCGTCAATGACCACGCGATCCTGGCCACCAACACCTCGGGCCTGTCCATCACGGCCATGGCCGATGTGCTGCCTGAACAGTTGCGCTCGCGCTTCCTGGGCATCCACTTCTTCAACCCGCCGCGCTACATGTACCTGGTTGAGCTGATCCCGACCGCGTACACCAACGCCGTGGTGATCGACCAGCTCGAAGCCTTCGTGACCACCGCCGTGGGCAAGGGTGTTGTGCGTTGCGAAGACAGCCCCAACTTCATCGCCAACCGCGTGGGCGTGGCCGGCCTGTTGTTCTCCATGATCGAAGTGAAGAACTTCGGCCTGGGCTACGACATCGTCGACGACCTGACCGGCAAGCGCATGGGCCGCGCCTCTTCGGGCACCTACCGCACCTGCGACGTGGTCGGCATCGACACGATGGCCCACGTGATCAAGACCCTGCAAGTGGGTTGCGCGGCTGATCCGTTCGCCGCCGCTTTCGCCATGCCTGCCGACGTGCAAGCGCTGCTGGACAAGGGTAACTTTGGCCAAAAAACCAAGGCCGGCTTCTTCAAAAAGGACGGCAAGGTCATCACGCAGTTCGACGTGAAGACCGGCGAGTACGTGCCTGCGGGCAACAAAGCCGACAAGGAAGTCACCGACATCCTGCGCAAGCCTGCCGCTGAGCGCCTCAAGGCGCTGCGTGAATCGAGCAACCCGCAAGCCCAGCTGGTGTGGGCGATGCTGCGCAACGCCTTCCACTACGCTGCCGTAACTGGTGAAGGCATCGCCGACACCTGCCGTGACGTGGACTTGGCCATGCGCTGGGGCTATGGCATGAAGCAAGGCCCCTTTGAGATCTGGCAAGACGCCGGCTGGAAGCAAGTGGCCGAATGGGTCAAGGCCGACATCGACGCTGGCAAGGCCATCACCAAGACGCCGCTGCCCGCCTGGGTGTTCGACGGCCGTGACGGCGTGCACACGTCCGAAGGTTCGTGGAGCCCTGCCAAGAAGACCTACGTGCCGCAGCGCAAGCTGCCCGTGTACGACCGCCAGTTCTTCCGTGAAGACGTGCTGGGTTCGGGTGCCAAGTCGGCCGACACGGCTGGCAAAACGCTGCATGAAGACGCCGCCATCCGCCTGTGGACGCTGGACGACGAAGTGGTCATCGCCTCGATCAAGTCCAAGATGCACACCATCTCGGCCGAAGTCACCGCTGGCCTGGCCAAGGGTCTGAAGCTGGCTGAAGACAGCTACAAGGGCCTGGTGATCTGGTCGCAAGACGGCCCGTTCTCGGCCGGTGCTGACCTGCAATCCATGATGCCTGCCTTCATGTCCGGCGGTGGCAAGGCCATTGCCCCGTTCGAGAAGGAACTGCAAGACTTCATGCTGAGCCTGCGCTACAGCAACGTGCCTTCCGTGGCCGCCATGCACGGCCTGGCCCTGGGTGGTGGTTGCGAGCTGGCCGTGCACGCGTCCAAGCGCGTTGCTGCCATGGAAAGCTATGTGGGCCTGGTGGAAGTCGGCGTGGGACTGATCCCCGGCGGCGGTGGCCTGGCCTACCTGGCCCGCCGCGCGGCCGAACTGCTGGAGCCGTCCAAGGGCGTGTCCGGCCAGATCGGTGGCGACCTGATCGGTTTCATCAAGGAAGCCTTCCAGGCGGCCGCGATGGCCAAGGTGGCGACCTCTGCGATCGAAGCCAAGAAGTACGGCTACCTGATCGACGGCGACGTGATCGTCCCCAACAAGGACGAGCTGCTGTACGTGGCGATCGCCCAGGTCAAGGCCATGTACGAGTCGGGCTACCGTGCCCCGGCCAAGCGCCTGTTCCCGGTGGCCGGCCGCAACGTCAAGGCCACGCTGCAATCCTCGCTGATCAACATGCGTGACGGTGGCTTCATCAGCGCTCACGACTACCTGATCAGCTCGGCCATCGCTGATGTCCTGACCGGCGGCGACGTCGATTACGGCACGCAAGTGACCGAGGAATACCTGCACGCCCTGGAGCGCAAGCACTTCTGCTCGCTGCTGGACAACCCCAAGACGCAAGAGCGCATCATGGGCATGCTGTCCACCGGCAAGCCCGTCCGCAACTGATCGATCGGAGCATCCAAATGACTCAACTTCGTGACGCCTACATCGTCGCCGCCACCCGCACCCCGATCGGCAAGTCTGGTCGTGGCGTGTTCAAGAACACCCGTCCTGACGACCTGCTGGTGGCCGTGATCAAAAGCGCCCTGGCGCAAGTGCCCACGCTCGACCCCGCTGCCATCGAAGACGCCATCATTGGCTGCGCGATGCCCGAGGCCGAGCAAGGCATGAACGTGGCCAAGATCGCCGTGCTGCTGTCGGGCTTGCCCAAGACCGTGGCCGGTGCCACCGTCAACCGTTTCTGCGCGGCTGGCATCACCGCCATCTCCATGGCCGCCGACCGCATCCGCGTGGGTGAGGCCGAGGTCATGATCGCCGGTGGTGTCGAATCGATGTCGATGGTGCCGATGGGCGGCAACAAGCCATCCTTCAACCCCGAAATCGTCAACAACGACGAGAACGTGGGCATCGCCTACGGCATGGGCATGACCGCCGAGAAGGTGGCCGAGCAGTGGAAGGTGACCCGCGAGGAGCAAGACGCTTTCGCGGTCGAATCCCACCGCCGCGCCGTGGCCGCCCAACAAGCGGGCTTCTTCAAGGCCGAGACCACCCCGATCGAAATCGAGGTGCGCACACCCAACCTGGAAACAGGCGAAGTGACGATCACCAAGAAGACGATCTCGCAAGACGAAGGCGCTCGCCCTGAGACCAGCCTGGAAGGGCTGGCCAAGCTGCGCGCTGTGTTCGCCGCCAAGGGTTCGGTCACGGCGGGCAACAGCTCGCAAACGTCCGACGGCGCTGGCTGCCTGATCCTGGCTTCGAAAGAAGCCTGTGAGAAGTACGGCCTGAAGCCCTTGGCCCGTTTCGTGAGCTTCGCCGTCAAGGGCGTGCCGCCTGAAATCATGGGCATCGGCCCGATCGAAGCGATCCCATTGGCGCTGAAGTACGCCGGCCTGAAGGCTTCTGATCTGGACTGGATCGAGCTGAACGAAGCCTTTGCCGCGCAATCGCTGGCCGTGCTGAAGGACCTGGACGCCAAGGGCCACGTGCTCGACCGCGCCAAGGTCAACCCCATGGGCGGCGCGATCGCCTTGGGCCACCCGCTGGGCGCGACCGGCGCGATCCGTGCAGCCACCGTGGTGCATGGCCTGCACCGCACGGGCGGCAAGTACGGCATGGTGACGATGTGCATCGGCACCGGCCAAGGTGCTGCCGGCATCATCGAACGCCTGTGATCCTTGCCTGGTTCACCGTCGTTTGACGCTGTTGAAAAAGCCCGCCACCGTGCGGGCTTTTTCTTGGAGACTGTTCTGGAGTCCTTGACCATCACCACCGACGACGGCCAACACTTGGCCGTGCAGCATTACCGGCCGCAGGGTGTGCCGGTGCGCCGCGCCGTGATCATCGCCACGGCGTTGGGGGTGCCCCAATCGTTTTACCAGCGCTATGCGGTGTGGCTGGCGGAGCAAGGGTGCGTGGTCTACACCTTTGATTGGCGCGGCATGGGGCGTTCGGCCCCGGCCAGTTTGCTGGGCTACCGAGCCCGCTTGAGCGACTGGGCTTTGCACGATGCGCCTGCTGTGATGAACGCGGTGGCGCAGCGCCATCCTGAGTTGCCCATCAGCTGGTTCGGCCACAGCATGGGTGGCATTTTGTATGGCCTGATGCCGCAGCACCCCCGCATCGACCATGTGACCACCTTGGCCAGTGGCAGTGGTTATGGCGCGCACCTGGCGCGGCCATTGCGGTATGTCATCAGCGTGTTTTGGCACGTGATGGTGCCTTTGAGCGTGGCGCGGCATGGCTACTTCGCGGGCCGCCGCATGAAAGCGGTGGGCGATGTGCCGCGCGGCGTGGTGGCGCAGTGGAAGCGCTGGAGCCAGCACCCTGATTTCGTGCTCAGCGATGGGGAGCATGCACGCCAGGCTTATGCGCGCGTGACTCAGCCGATCACCGCCGTGATGATCGACGACGATGTGTTTGCCAGCCATGAAGGCGTGCGGGCGCAGCATGCGCACTACCGCAACGCGCCGGTCACGCACGTGCTGGTCAAACCCAAAGACCATGGGGTGCGGGCCATCGGCCATTTCAATTTCTTCCATGCCCGCACGGGGCCCAAGGTCTGGGGCTTGAGTCGTGAATGGCTGGGTCTGAGCGACGCGTTGGCGGGAGCCCATTGATGGAAGCCACCTTGCACCTGATCACCGAGGACGGGCGCACGGTGGTGGCGCACGCCTACCAACCCGAGGGCGAGGTGCGGCGGGCCGTGCTGCTGTCATCGGCCATGGGCGTGCCACAAATTTTCTACCGCCCGTTTGCCACGTGGCTGGCCCAGCAGGGCATTGCCGTCCTGACCTTTGATTGCCGGGGCATGGGCGAGTCGGCCCCCGCATCGTTGCGCGGCTATGTGGCCAGCATCACCGATTGGGTCAAGCAGGATCACCCTGCCGCGCTGGCCGAGCTGTTGCGGCGTTGGCCCGGTGTGCCGCGAACTTTCCTGGGCCACAGCCTGGGTGGCCAGATCTTTGGCTGGCTGGATGGCCGTGAGCATTTCGACCGCATGGTGACGGTAGCCAGTGGCAGCGGCTACTGGCGCTACAACGCGCCGCAGTTGCGCATCTCGGTGCACCTGTTGTGGTGGTTCCTGGCGCCCGTGGCCGTGACCTTGTTCGGGCACTTTCCGGGCGAACGCCTGGGTGTGCTGGGCACCATCCCCAAACAGGCGATGTGGCAGTGGCGCCGCTGGTGCCTGAACCCCGACTACATCGGGGCCGAGGGCAACGAGTTGCGCGCCCGTTACGCGCAGGTGCGCACGCCCATCACCGCGGCCTTGATCGAAGACGACGAGCTGATCAGCCCCGAAGGCATCCGCCGTCTTTACCGCCTTTACCCGAATGCGCCCACACGCTTTGAATCCTTGCGGCCGCATGCCCATGGCCTCAAGCGCCTGGGGCATTTCGGCTTGTTCAAACCCCAGTCGGCGAGCACGCTGTGGCCTTTGGCCCTGACCTGGATCGCCGACTGACCCCTTGCCCCCCTCACACTAGGAGACCCCTCATGACCGAAGCCCAAGCCATCCTGGCCCATGTCGAAGCTGGCGTGCTGACGCTGACTTTCAACCGCCTGGACAAGAAGAACGCCATCACCACGGCCATGTACACCTCGCTGGCCGATGCCTTGACCGAGGCCGCCACCGACAGCGCCGTGCGTGCGGTGGTGATCCAGGGCCACGAGCAGATCTTCACCGCTGGCAACGACCTGGCCGATTTCAGGAATAACCCGCCCTCCACCGAGGCGGACAAGCCCGTGCCGGTGTTCCGCTTCCTGGAGGCCTTGCGCACCTTCCCCAAGCCCGTGGTGGCGGCGGTCAGCGGCCCGGCAGTGGGCATTGGCACGACCTTGCTGTTGCACTGCGACCTGGTCTACGCGGGCGACAACGCGGCCTTCAGCCTGCCTTTCGTGAACCTGGGGCTGTGCCCCGAAGCCGGTGCCAGCCTGCTGCTGCCCGCCCTGGTGGGCTACCCGCGCGCTGCTGAAAAGCTGCTGCTGGGCGAAGCCTTTTATGCCGAAGAGGCCGTGGACATGGGCCTGGTCAACCGCATCCTGCCACCGCACGAAGTGGCGGGCTATGCCCAGGCCCAGGCCTTGAAGCTGGCCGCCAAGCCGACCGAATCGGTGCGCATCACCAAAGCGCTGATGAAGCAGGCGCACACAGGCCTCTCGGCCGTGATGCAGCAGGAATTCAAGCACTTTGGCGAACTGTTGCGTGGGCCGGCCGCCAAGGAGGCTATCAGCGCGGTGATGGAAAAGCGTCGGCCCGATTTCTCGAAGCTGTGAGTTGAAACACCGCGCGGCGTGGTCAGCGCTTGACCACGCCCACGCTGTATTGGCCGGTGCCTGAGCTACGGTCGTAGTGCCGCACTTGCACGAAGTAGTCGCCCGCCATCAAGGGCGTCGAGATGCGGGGGTTCAGGCCATAGCCGCTGTCGTCGTCTTCGTCGATCAGGGCGGTGGCGCTGTTGGGCCCGAACAGCTTGAGGTAGACGTCGGTCTGGCCGCGCGTCTCGATCACGTAAACGCCCTCGGTGTCGGCGTTGAAGCGGTAGAGGTCTTCTTCACCAGCCTGCCCAATGTTGGCTTGCAGGCGCGGTGCACCCACGGTCAAGGCCGTGGCGCCGGGCAGGCCCGGGTTGGACTTGGGGTACATCTTGGCCCCGGCCACGAACTCCTTGTCCAGGGATGACAGCACGTCGTTGGCGTGCGTGGCCACGCCGTTGGTCGTCCATTCGGCCGGGAAGGCGTACAGCATGATCGACTCGGCATCGAAAGTGGTGCCGTTGATCTGATCGGCCGAGTACCTGAAGAACACGTTGTGGCGCGTGGTCTCGGCATCCCAGAAATTGGGCGGGCCGGCGAGGGCTTTCAGCACAGCCGCTTCGTTCCACTGGATGCCGCCGGCCGGGCTGGAGTGCTCGTGCGCCAGGCCGATGGCGTGGCCGAACTCGTGCGCGGCGGTGCCACCATCCAGGAAGCCCAGGTTCATGGTGGCCTGGTTGAAGGGCACGCTGCGCGCATCGGTGCCCACGGTGGACCAGGCGCCATCGTTGTCATCGAAGGTGATGCGCAGGTCGGCCTGCGGCGCGTTGTTGAAGTCGAACTGGAGGTTGCACACGTTGGACCACCACGCGGCCTGCTCGCGCGCCTTGGCCTGTTGCGAGCTGGTGCCGCCCATGAAGCGCACCTGCAGCGTGGAGCCATTCACCCAGCTCTTGCCCTTGGGGTTGATGGCACGCACGCGCCCGCCAGGGCCGGCCATCATCTTGCGGGGGCGCAGCAGGTCACGGGGAAGGATGTGGTCGAAGCAGCATTTGGGTGCGGGCATGATGGGCTCCTGGGCTGAAGACGAAAGGGGGCTAAACGATCGACTTCAGCATAGGAGTCTGGATGGGGGGGCCGCCATCCCTAGTTTGTCAGCTCACCAATGAACCACGCTGTAGACACCCATGGCGCACACGCTCATGAGCACCAGGGCGGCGGTGCGCACGGGGGCGCCATCATTGGCGGGCAGGGCGTCGCCTTCCACCACCTGGTCGCCCGTGATCATGGGGGTGACCAGGTCGCGCTTCTTGAGCACGCGGTGGTAAACGATGGCCAGCAGATGCAGTCCGATCAAGCCATAGATGAGCTTGCTCGTGACTTGGGCGTGCAGCCAGCTCACCTGGTCCGACAGGTCCTTGTTGATGAGGTGGGCCAGCGGGCCTTCGCTGGCGATGTCATCGTTGGTGAACAGGCCTGAGCCGGCCTGCAGCAGGATCACCGCGAGCATGGCCAGCACCGACAGGCCGCCCAGCGGGTTGTGGCCCGAGTGCTGCCCTCCCGCACGACCACGCAGGTAGGCGACGATGGTGGCGGGCGAGCGCAGGAAGCTGGCAAAGCGCGCATACCGGGGGCCGATCAGGCCCCATAGCACCCGGAACAGCACCAGTGCCAAGGCCGCGTAGCCAAAGCGGAAATGCCAGTCCATCGCCGTGCCGCCCAGGTACTGGGTGATGAACGCGCCTGCGATGATCACCACCAGGGCCCAATGAAAGATTCGCGTGGGCAGGTCCCACACCCTGATCGTTTTCATGAGGGGCTCCTCAGCGGTTGCGGTAGCTGTCGTGGCAGGACTTGCAGGTCTGGGCCAGGGCATTGAAGGCGGTCTTGAACGCGTTCGCATCGCCAGACCGGGCGGCGCCAGACAGCTTGGCCGCCGCGCCTTGCCATTGGTCGCTGTGGGTCTTGAACTGGGCGACCTCTTGCCAGACCTCGGGCTTGGCCTTGGAGGGCGCCATGTCCGACCCCGGCGGGAACGCCGTGGCCAGTTGCCGGGACAGCATTTCGATGAGGGCGGCGTTGGTTTCGGCGGCGGGCTTGTCAAAAGGGACTTCGCCCTTGGCCATGGCCCCCGCGCGTTGCACATGCGTGCTGAGCACCTGGAAGGCCGCCTGGCGGTACTTCACCGCGTCGTTCAGGCGCGCGAACTGGGCTTGTGCCGACCAGGGTAGGGCGAGCAACATGGCCATCATCAAAGAGGCGCAGCGCATCTTCAGAGTCCTCGGTTACTTGATGGGGCGGGGCGCTTGCGTGCGCTCCCATTCGATGGCGGCATCGACGAACTTCTCGAAGGCGCCGCCTTTTTCCAGCAAGGTTTTTTCCATCGCCGGGTCGAGCGTTTTCTCGATGCCTTGCTCGTCCAGCGGCATCTTGCGTTCGCGCACCGATTTCAATACCCGGTGGATCTCGCCCGAGGCGTGGGCCGGCGATTGCAGCAGCACCAGGCGCTTCATCTTCTCCGGGTTGTTGGGCACGTGGCAGTTCAGGCATTGCGAATCGCGCAGTGAGGTGGCGAACTCGCGGTAAGACTTGTCCAATTGCGCCTTGTAGGGGTTGTCTTCGCGGTACAGGCCATCGAACAGGGTGACGGCGGGTTGCGTTTTGCCTTGTGCATCCGTCCACAGCCATTTCCCATCGAAAGTCGGCAAGGTGGCTTTGTTCACCACGTGGCCCTCGGCCGGATTGCCTCGGTTTGAAAATTGGGCGAAACGAATTAAACCGGTTCGTGGATCCATCCACAGGTAAAGGGAGCGGGCATTTTCATACATCTCCCATTTATTGGCATCGTGCCAGAATGGATATGGAAATTGACCGGGTTGCAGTCGGTTTCTGAAACCCACACCCAGAGTGGCCAGAAATAGTTTCTCGCGCTCCACGTAAGTGATCTTGTATTTGCCATCAAACATGAATAGCGGTATATAAAGCCCGGTCAATATGCCCGGGTCGAATTCGGTCAGGTGAGTTTCTTTAAGGGGTAATTCGGCATCTTTCCGGCGCCCCCACAAAACCACCGGTTTGACCATGGCCTGTTTGAGCAGCGAGTCGGTGAACAGGGCCTGGCGGCACTGGTCAAACGCGCTTTGGCTGGCGGGATCGGCCAGTGGGCAAAGCTGTTTCAGCTGATTCGTGAGTTTTTCAACGGATTTTTCAATGTGCAACGGCGTGGGCAGGTCGGCCCCATGGGCGATTTGGCCGTAAAGGGCGAATGCGGCCGTCAAAGCGGTGATTTTGCACAGATTGTTGAATACTGTTTTCACAACGACTCCTGGTTTATAAAAATTCTAGCCATCTCGAAAAATGCGCGCTGGTTTATTACTCATGTAAGCAGGTGTTGAGTTGTGCAACACCGGTGAGCTGTGTGATTTCATGCCAGCGGCCCTTGACCACGCCAAGCTTGAATAACGCAAACTCGGATGCAGGGCCATTTGTGCCAATTGCCGAGCAGTCATCGAGCGCCGAAGGGGTATATGAAAAAGCAGGAACTGAAAGTGGCGGTGTTCACGTCACAGCAGCGCGACATGCGGGTGATCGGCATCGTGCTCACTCACCTCAAAAGCGCCAACTACACATTCACCGTGGCCGAGCGGACGCCCTCGGCCACGGTGGATGTGGCCCTGGTGGATGACAGCGATCCCGAGATGCGCAAGCGCCTGGCCACGGTGCTGGCGAGCAAGCCGAGCCTGCCGGTGGTGCACCTGGTGTCGGAAGTGGGTCTGGCTGGTGCCCAGTGCGAACTCTTGTCCAACCAATTGATGATGCAGTTGCTGCCCACCCTGGAGCGTTTGCTGCACAGCTTGGCCAACCAGCCGCCAGCCGCGCCAGCCGCCTCACCCACCAGTACCGTGACCACCCTGCCGCCCACGCGCAACAGGCTGCGCGCACTGGTGGTGGACGACAGCCAGACCGTGCGCACGCAGCTGGCCAATGTCATGTCGAACATCGGCATGGCTTGCGACATCGCCGATGGTGCCAAGGCGGCGTTGGCCCAATTGGCCAACCGCCAGTACGACCTGATCTATGTCGACGTGATGATGCCCGACATGGACGGCTACACGCTGACCCGCGAGATCAAGCGCAACCGCAACAACAAGGCGCCCGTGATCATCCTGACCAGCCAGTCCTCGCCCTTTGACCGCGCCCGCGGTGCGCTGGCGGGCTGCGACATCTTCCTGACCAAGCCGGTGGGCCTGAAACAGTTCTACGCCGCCACCACCAAGGCCTTGCGCAAATCCATGGCCGTGGACGACTTGAGCGACTGGATCACCGATCCGACGCAGGCCAAGGCCCGGGCACACGCCTGAGCCCATCCCATCATTCAATCCGGAGATCTGGCATGACCGCCAATAAAGCCCTTGTCGTTGATGACTCGTCCACCGACCTGTCGAACCTGAAAACCATCCTGCAAGACGCGGGCTGGCTGGTGAACACCGCCAGCAATGGCATGCAGGCCCTGGAGCGTGCCAAGAACGACCGCCCCAGCATCATCTTCCTGGACATCGTGATGCCGCAGCTGGACGGCTACGGCACCAGCCGCGCGCTGGCCGATGACCCGGCCACCAAAGGCATCCCGGTGGTTTTCGTGTCGACCAAGAACACGCGCGCTGACCAGGTCTGGGCCAAGGCCCAAGGGGGCAAGATGCTGATCGGCAAACCCTTCAGCGCCGACCAGATCGTCGATGCGCTGAAGTTCGCGGCCTGAGCGGCGCAGCACCATGGACATCGCTGCCCTGGCGCGTGGTGTGGCCCCTGCCGCTGGTGAGTTGCGCTACGGCTTTCGGGTCGCGGGTTTGCGGCTGGTGCCGGCGGCGCGGGTGCTGACCGAGATGATCGCCGAGGCGAAGATCTTCCCCGTGCCCAAGTCGGCCTCGGCGCTGGCGGGGGTGACCAACCTGCGCGGCACCATCGTGCCTTTGCTGGACCGCCGAGAAGTTCGCCGGGGCAGTCCCGACATCCGGCCCTTTCAGCACCGCGTGCTGGTGTTCGACCGTGAAGAGCAGCGCGTTGGCCTGTTGCTGGACGCGGCCCCTGAGTTGTTGAGCCTGGTGCCCGCCCCCGAAGGCACCACGCGACCTGGCACGAAGTTGAGCGCCTACCTGGTCAGGGCCTGGGCGCAAGCCGACCAGCCTGATCAGATCTGGTGGGAGTTCAACCACCGGGCCGCTTTTGAATCCCTGGCGCGTGGCGCCCATCCTGCATCCACCCCAGAAGAGGTACTCCCATGAAACTCAACATCCGCCAGAAGCTCTTGCTCGGCTTTGCGCTGCTGCTGTCCGCCTTGTTCGCGGTGGGCGGCTACGCCATCGTGCAGCTCAACCAACTGGAGCAGACGATCCGGATGACCCAGGGCAAGGAAGCCTTGCTGGGGCGCGCCAATTCGGCCCTGTGGAGCTTGCGCTACAGCCTGCCGCAGTACCTGGCCTTGGAAGACCAGGCCGCGCGCCAGAAGATCATCGACGAGCAGCCCGGGCTGTGGAAGGTGGTGGAAGACAACCTGAAGACCTATGGCGAAAGCCAGGGCCTGTCGGCCGAGGAACGTGCCCAGCACCAATCCCTGGTGGGCAGTTTCCCCGCCTACAAGGTGCACCGCACCGAATGGTTCAAGCTGGTCGTGAACAACCAGTTCGAAGAAGCCGCCGCCTGGCGCAAGAAGTACACCACGCCCACGGGCGCGGCCACCATCAAGGCCTTCGGTAAGTTGTTGGAAACCACGGTGCGCAATGACTCGGTCAAGCGCGAGATGCAGTTTCAGGAAATCGCCGTGGCCAAGCAGTGGATGGCTGGCATCGCCGGTGCTGCCGCGCTGGTGGGCTTGTTCGCCGCCTTCTTTGTGGTGCGCTCGCTGATGTTGCCGATCAACAAGCTGCTGGCCGCGCTGGCCAAGCTCACGGCGGGTGACTACACCGCACGGGCTGATCTGAAGAGCAAGGACGAGTTGGGCCGCTTGGGTTCCGCCCTCGACCGCTTGCTCGACGAGCGCCTGGAAGGCCTGAGCAAGCAAGCCAAGGAGAGCGAGCAGATCAGCAACTCCGTGGTGGAAATCATGCAGGCCATGGGCCAGGTGGCCACCACCAAGGACCTGTCGATCCAGGTGCCCGTGACCGAGGACGTGACCGGTGCCATTGGCGACGCCATGAACATGCTGACCAGCGAAACTGCCAAGGTGCTGAACAATGTGAGCGACGTGTCGCACCACGTGTCACGCGCCACCATGGCCGTCAAGCAAAGCACCGACACCGCGATGGCCTCGGCCGCGCAAGGCCAGACCGAGGTGGAGTCGGCCGCCCGCGAATTGTCGCAAGCCGCCCTGACCCTGACCGACATGGCCCAGATGGCCGCCAAGGCCAACGAGTCGGCCGAAGCCGCGGTGCGCACCACACGCCAGGCCCTGGCCACGGTGGACAAGACCGTGCTGGGCATCAACGAATCGCGCGATTTGATCCGCGAAACGGAAAAGCGCATCAAGCGCCTGGGTGAACGCTCGCAAGAGATCTCGCAGGTCGTGGGCCTGATCAACTCGATCGCCGAGCGCACGGGCATCCTGGCCTTGAACGCCTCGATGCAAGCCACGGCGGCCGGGGATGCCGGACGGGGCTTTGCCATCGTGGCCGATGAAGTCAAGCGCATGTCGGAAAACGCGCGTGAAGCCACCCGCGAGATCTCGACCCTGGTGCTGTCCATCCAGTCAGAAACGTCGGAAACGGTGCTGGCCATGAACAACGCCATCACCCGCGTGGTGGACGTGTCCCGCCTGGCCGACCAGGCTGGCTCGGAGATGAAGGGCACGCAGCAAGCCACCGATGCGCTGGCGTTCAGCGTGCGCGGCATCGCGGCCGCGTCGATCGAGCAGGCGCGTTCGGGCCAGACCTTGCAGGCACGTGCGCTGACCATCCAGCAAACCAGCCGTGACACGACCAAGCAGCTCACGCAGCAGAACGAGGTGACCAACAAGCTGGTGGGTTACGCCCAGGCCCTGGTGCGCGAGGTGGCGGTGTTCAAGCTGCCGCGCCGCCTGGTGGTGGCCGAGCAGTCCTGAGCCACGCTGACCACCGTCCCCTTGCTGGAGCACCCCTGATGACCGCCACCCACTTGCGTGAAACGCTGGAGCCGCTCCTGTTCGAGCTGTTCGACCAGGCGGCCCAGCTGCAGGACCAAGGCAGCGTGCCTTGCCTGCGGGCCTACCTGCAACGGGTCACGGCCTTGCAGCTGGCGGCCAAGCAGCACCAGCTGTTGGGCCTGAGCTATGTGGGCATGCTGGTGGAAAGTGGCTTGACCAAGCTGATCACGCTGGACCGCCCCGTGGCACCTGAGGAGTGTGACGCGCTGGCCGCGTGGCCGGCCCTGGTGCTGGGCGAGCTGATGAGCCCGCCGACGGATGATGCGGCCGCGTCATGGGCCGTGCTGCATGAGTTGCGCAGCCAGCCATGGTTTCCCGCCATTTCGCCGGCCAATGTGGCCTTGATTGAACGGCGCTTGGCCGAAGATGCGGGCAAGCTGGTCGAGGTGGAGGAAGCGCCTCCGCAGGTTGAGGCTGAGCTGGCTGCCGAGCCCGAACCACCGCACGAACCGGAGCATCAAGAGCCCGAGCCTGAGATGGAGGCCGACACCATCTTCGACATCGGCATTTGTGAACCGCAGGCCGGTGTGGCCCCGGCGGTGACCCTGGAAGAGCTGGCCATGCTCAGCGATGCCCTGCTGGCCTTGCAGTCCGACCTGGCCGCCCTGACTGCACCAGACCTGACCCGGGACGAGCGCGACGCCCTCTTCGACAACCACCTGGAGCAGCTGCACAACCTCGTCAATGCCGCCAACCTGCTGGGCCTGGCCGGCTTTCAGCAAGTGTTGGAAGTGATCCTGATCAACACGGCGGCCTTGCAATCCGACCCCGAGGCCTTGAGCGATCAACACCGGGCGGTCTTGCAAGCCTGGCCCACCCTGGCCATGGCGCATTTGCAAGCCCCCGGCGAAACCACGCCCGCGCAAGCCCTGGCCGACTGTGTGGCCGGCTCCGACTGGCCTTACCCCGCCGACACGGACACCCTGTCCGAGTGGGTCAACGCGATGACCTCGGTGAGCCTCGTGCGCGCACGGCCCTCGCAAGACCGCCCCGCCAAGGCCTTGCCCGCGCATGTGAACCTGAGCGTGCCAGCCGACATCGACCGCAAGGTGCTGGACAGCCTGCTGGTGGAGTTGCCACCGCATGCGCAAGAGTTCTCCGCCCTGGTGCAGCGCCTGTCGCAAGGCGGCACGCTGGACGATCTGGACCAGGCCCGCCGCGTGGCCCACACGCTCAAGGGCGCCGCCAACACCGTGGGCATCAAGGGTGTGGCCAACCTCACCCATGCGCTCGAAGACATCCTGGTGGCCTTGGGCCGCGAAGAGCGCCTGCCCACGCGCGAGTTGATGGACATGCTGCTGGAAGCGTCCGATTGCCTGGAGGCCATGAGCGAAGCTTTGGTGGCCAACGCTGGCGTACCGCCAGAAAGCCTGGCCGTGTACCAGAAGGTGCTGGACTGGGCCAACCGCATTGACCGCGATGGGCTGCCTGCGGACCACGCGGACATCATCGACAGCGCCGAGCCGCTGACCAGTGCCCCCGTGGCGCCCACCACGCTGGCACCGGCCCATGACGACGCGCCCGTGGCCACCACCTCGCCCGCGGCCGCCGAAGACGCCCAAGCCGAAACCTACCTGCGTGTCCCCGCGTCCCTCATCGACTCCCTGCTCAAGCTGGCGGGTGAGAACAGCATCGTTACCTCGCAGATCCAGGACCGCGTCAAGCGCCTGGGCGACAACATCAACGCGCTGCGCACGGGCTCGCGCCAGTTCGGCCAGTTGTCGGCCGAGCTGGAACAATTGGTGGACGTGCGCGGCCTGGCCATGCTGGGCGGCCACACCGGCGAGCTCGACGCGCTGGAAATGGACCAGTACAACGAGCTGCACATGCTGTCGCGCCGCATCGTGGAGTCCGGCGCCGACAGCCGTGAGTTCTCGCGCTCCTTCGAGCGCGAAATGGCCGGTTTGCGCGACCTGATGGCCGAGAAGGAGCGACTGCAGCTGGAAATCCAGCGCAGCATCCAGCGCACCCGCATGGTCGAAGTCGCCTCGATCTCGCCGCGCCTGCAACGCACCGTGCGCCAGGCCGCCCGCGTGCTCAACCGCTCGGTCGACCTGCGCATCCAAGGCGAGGCCACCATGGTCGACACCCAGTTGCTTGACCGCATCATCGACCCGCTGATGCACCTGCTGCGCAATGCCGTGGACCACGGCATCGAATCGCCCGACGTGCGCGAGACCCTGGGCAAGCCCGCCACCGGCACCATCACTTTGAGCTTCAGCACCGAAGGCAACAACGTGGCCGTGCGCTGCGAGGACGACGGCTGTGGCCTGGACCTGGGTGCCATCCGCCACCGCGCCTTGTCCCGCGGCCTGATCGCCCCCGATGCCACCTTGACGGAAGCCCAGGTGATGCGCCTGATCGTGCTGCCCGGCTTCTCCACCCGCGAGCAGACCACGCAACTGTCGGGCCGAGGCATCGGCATGGACGTGGTGCAGCGCGCGGTGGTGGATTTACGCGGCACGCTGGACATGGATTCGCAATCGGGCCAGGGCTCGCGCTTCGACCTGCACTTCCCGGTGCGCATGAGCACCATCCAGGTCATGCTCAGCCGCTCTGAGCACCACCTGCTGGGCATCTCGGTGCGCGGGGTTGAGCAGATCCTGCCCGCCCGCGAAGAAGTCGGCGTTGATGCGCAGGGCGGCCTGACTTACGCCCTGCAAGGCGAGCAACTCAACGCCATCCGCCTGGAAAAACTGATGGGCCTGCCGCACGAGGCGCTCAAGCAGCCCGGCGTGATGGAAGTGGCCATGATCGTGCGCGACGAGTTCCGCCAACGCCTGGCCATCATCGTGCCCGAGTTGAGCGACGCGCGCACCGTGGTCGTCAAGCCCTTCAACCCCATGATGCCGCACGCCCTGGGCATCGACGGCGCCACGGTGTTGGGCGATGGCTCGGTGGCCACGGTCATCGACTTGCCCGACCTGCTGCGTGATTTCACGGCGGGCCAAATGCCCGGGGTGGACGACGCGGTGGTGACCTCGCGCCACAAACTGCCGCTGTGCCTGGTGGTGGACGACTCGGTGAGTGTGCGCCGCACCATGGAGCAACTGATGCAGGACTCCGGCTACGAAGTCGTCACCGCGCGCGATGGGGTGGATGCCCTGGGCGCCGTGCAGTTGCGGGCGCCCGACATCGTCCTGGTTGACCTGGAAATGCCCCGCATGAACGGCTTGGAGCTGACCAGCGCCTTGCGCAACCGCAGCGCCACCAAAGCTACCCCGGTGGTGATGATCACCTCGCGGTTCACCGACAAGCACCGCCAGTTGGCCAACGACGCGGGCGTCAACGCCTTCCTGACCAAACCCTACTCGGAAGACCTGTTGCTGAACACCATTGACGGCCTCTTGCGCAGCGCCGCCTGAGCCCGGGTTTCCGGCCTGGGCCGGGGCCTGCGCGCAGCAGGTATTCTCTAGGGCATGTACGCCAAATTCTTCGGACTGAAGCACGAACCCTTTTCGATCGCCCCTGACCCGCGCTACCTGTTCATGAGCGACCGGCACCGCGAGGCGCTGGCCCACCTGCTGTATGGCGTGGGCGGTGGGGGTGGCTTCGTGTTGCTCACGGGCGAAATCGGTGCTGGCAAGACCACGGTGTGCCGCTGCTTCCTGGAGCAGATCCCCCGTCGCTGCAATGTGGCCTACATCTTCAACCCCAAGTTGACGGTGCAGGAGCTGCTCAAGTCGGTGTGCGACGAGTTCCGCATTCCCTACCAGCACCAGGGGCCGGGGGTGGAGACCGTCAAGGACTACCTCGACCCGCTCAACGAGTTCCTGCTCAAGACCCATTCGGTCGGGCAGAACAACGTGCTCATCATCGACGAGGCGCAGAACCTGTCCGCCGATGTGCTGGAGCAGTTGCGCCTGCTGACCAACCTGGAGACCACCGAGCGCAAGTTGCTGCAGATCATCCTGATCGGCCAGCCCGAATTGCGCACCATGCTGGCCCAGCCCGAGTTGGAGCAGTTGGCGCAACGCGTGATCGCACGCTTCCACCTGGACGCCCTGTCCGAGGCCGAAACCGCGCAGTACATCCGGCACCGTCTGGCGGTGGCTGGTTTGGCCCGGGGCAAGTTGTTCGACAGCCAGGCCGTGGCGCGCGTGCACCAGTTGTCGCGCGGCATCCCGCGCCGCATCAACCTGCTGTGCGACCGTGCCTTGCTGGGCGCCTATGCCGAGGGCAAAGGCCGCGTGGACAGCGACATCATCGAGAAAGCGGCCAGCGAGGTGTTTGACATCACCCGGGTGTTGGCACCACCGCGCGAACCGGCCGGGCGCATGCCAGCCTGGGGCTGGGGCCTGGTGGCCAGCACGACGGTGTTGGGCGTGGCGGGCATGGCCAGCGTGGCCTGGCTGCAGCATCGTGCCAACCCGGCCGCAGAACCCGTCGTGGTGGCCAAGG
The DNA here is from genome assembly GCF_029946005.1 of Aquabacterium sp. Lineage (GTDB taxonomy): Bacteria > Pseudomonadota > Gammaproteobacteria > Burkholderiales > Burkholderiaceae_C > Aquabacterium. Next base: position 92,056 of record NZ_JAQSDR010000015.1, on the reverse strand, counting down.
CGGCGCCAGCCCCCGTGGTCGCCCCACGCTCTGTCGCCCAGGTGGTGGCCGCTGCGAGCCCGGTGGCCGCCGCCGCGCCGCCGTCCGCACCCATCGTGGTGGCGGAGCCCGTGCTGAAAGCCAGCGCCGAGATCGCCTCGCTGTTCAGCAGCAAGCAGGGCAGTGAGCGCAAGGCCTGGCTGGAGCTGGCGCCGCTGTGGAAGCTGACCTTGGCCGAGGGCGACCCGTGCGCCCAGGCCCAGCAAAATCAAGTCCATTGTTTTAGAAGCAGCCGAGGGCTGGGGCTGATCCGCCAGCTGGACCGCCCCGGCATCGTCACGCTGAACGACGAAAACGGCCGCGCCACTTACGCCTTGCTGACGGCCTTGAACAACGACCGTGCCACTTTGAGCATGGGCGGTGTGTCCAGGACGGTGCCGTTGGCCACCTTGCTGAAGCTCTGGCGCGGGGATTTCGCGACCTTCTGGCGCGCGCCACCGGGCTACCTGCAATCCCTCGTCGATGGCAATGCGGGCCCGCTGGTGGACAACCTGGCCACGCGACTGGCCATCGCCCAGGGCGAGCCCGTGACCGCCGACAAGCGCACCTACGACGCGGCCCTCAAGGCCAAGGTGGCCGCTTTTCAGCAAGCCCACGGCCTGAGGCCCGACGGTGTGGCGGGGCCCACCACCTTCATGCAGCTCAATCGTGTCACGGGCGTGGACGAACCACGCTTGCGGGCAGGAGGATAAGGCGATGTCTTACATACTTGACGCCCTCAGGCGCGCGGATTCGGAGCGTGAACGTGGCGCCGTGCCGAGCATCCATTCACCGCCCGTGCCACCGCTGGCCGATGATCCCAGACCGCCACGTGGCAGCCAGTCTTTGGTGCTGGTCGGGGTCATCGTGGTCTTGTTGTTGGCCCTGGCCGGTTTGCTGGCCTGGCACCTGATGAGTGGCAAGGGGACGGCCCCGGTGGTGGTGGCTGAACCTGCACCCGCCGCCGATCAGCCTGCGGAGGAAGCGCCGCCCGTGCAGGCCGCCGCGCCCGCTGTGCCAACACCCGTGCCGGCTCCTCCCGCCCAACGGCCATCGCCGCCACCCCAGGCGTCCGTGGGGGCCACGCCCATCCTGTCCGTGCCACCGAGACCCGCCCTTGCCCCGCGTGTTGCCATCTCCGCGACCCCCGCGACCCCCGCGACCCCCGCGCCCACACCAGCCCCCACCGCCGAAGCCGACACCCGCATCTACACCCCCAGCGAACTGCCCGCCAACCTCCAGCGCGATCTGCCCAAGCTGGTGATCGGCGGCGCTATGTACTCCGAGACCCCGGCCAACCGCATGCTCATCATCAACAGCCAGGTCTTTCACGAAGGTGACAAACTGACCTCGGATCTGGTGCTGCAAGAGATCAGGCTCAAGTCTGCGGTGCTCAAGTACAAAGGCTACCGCTACGGCGTCAGCTACTAGCCAAGGCCATCCACCATGAAAACCCTCCAGACAGACGTCGCGATCATTGGCTTTGGCACGGCGGGCATGGGGGCCTACCGCGCCGCCAAAAACCACACCGAACGCATTGTGGTCATCCAGTCCGGCCCCTACGGCACCACTTGCGCGCGTGTGGGCTGCATGCCCAGCAAGTTGCTGATCGCGGCGGCCGACAGCGCCCATGCCATCGCGCAGGCGCCGATGTTCGGCGTTCACGCGGGCACGGTGAAGGTCGATGGCCCAGCGGTGATGCAACGGGTGCGCTCGGAGCGCGATCGCTTCGTGGGCTTCGTGCTGGACACCGTCAACGACTGGCCCGCCGAGCAGCGCGTGCTGGGCCGCGCCCGTTTTGTCTCGCCCCATGATTTGATGGTGGACGACCACACCCGCGTCACCGCTCAACGCGTGGTCATCGCCACCGGCTCATCGCCGACGATCCCACCTGGCTGGCGTGAAGCCCTGGGCGACCGGCTGGTCACCAACGACGAGGTGTTCGACTGGCAGACTTTTCCCCAGTCCCTGGCCGTGGTGGGCGGCGGGGTGGTCGGGCTGGAGCTGGCCCAGGCCCTCACGCGCTTGGGCGTGCGCGTCAAGCTGTTCAGCAAGGGGACCAAGCTGGGGCCTTTGACTGACCCGGACGTCAGTGCGCAGGCCTTCGCCATCCTGTCGGCCGAGCTGGCCATCGCCGCGCCTGCCGAGGTGCGCCAGGTCAGCCGCCAAGGCGACCAGGCCCAAGTCACGTACAGCGTCGATGGGGGCGAACACACCGAGGCTTTCGAGCAGGTGCTGGTGGCCGCAGGCCGGCGTCCCAACCTGGCCAGCCTGGACCTGGCCGCCGCAGGCATTGCCGTGAACGAGCGGGGCCTGCCGGCCTTTGACATCGAGACCGGCCAAATCGGCGACACCCACGTGTTCATCGCCGGCGATGTGAGCAACGCCCACCCCTTGCTGCACGAAGCGGCCGACGACGGCAAGATCGCGGGTGACAACGCCGGGCGTTTCCCGGACGTGCGGGTGCACCCCCGGCGCGCGCCTCTGGGCGTGGTGTTCACCGACCCGCAGATGATGCTGGCGGGCGCCAGCTTCAAGGCCTTGCAGGCCTCGGGGCAGGACTTCGAGGTGGGCGCCGCCAGTTTTGACGACCAGGGCCGCAGCCGTGTGATGGGCCAGAACCGGGGACTGCTGCGGGTGTACGGCGAGCGGCACACCGGCCGCTTCCTGGGCGCGGAGATGATCGGCCCCGCTGCCGAGCACATCGGGCACCTGCTGTCCTGGGCCGTGCAGCACCAGTTGACGGTGCAGCAAATGCTGGACAGCCCGTTCTACCACCCGGTGGTCGAAGAGGGCGTGCGCACGGCCCTGCGCGAGCTGAACCGGCATTTGCGCATGGGTCCGCGCCCGGTGGCGCGTTGCCTGGACTGTGGCCCGGGCGCCTGAAGATTCTCGCGGCGGTAAAAATTCGCCCGTCATGGGTGCAATGTCACCTACGATGGCTGCACAAAATAATATGGGATGAGGACCGACCAAGATGAAGGTCTCCGAGTCGAGCGTTGAGGAGTCCACCAACCGCCGCCAGTTCCTGAAGCCGCACCCGCGCGAGTTGTGGCAGCCCTACGTCGCGTTCGTGTCGCTGTCATTGGTGGTGATCAGCCTGCTGGCCACCATGGCGGTGACCAGCGTCAATGTGTTGGGGGCCTTGCGGGCCTATGTGGGCGGCGAAAGCCTGTGGTCCAAGGCCCGCAACGACGCCGTGCAGCATTTGCGCGACTTCGCGGTCACCCGCAACCAGGCCGATTTCGCGGCTTTCGAGGAAGCGCTCAAGCTGCCCCTGGGCGACCAGCAGGCCCGCGAAGAGATGTTGCGCAGCGAGCCCGACCTGACCGTGGTGCGGCAAGGCCTGATCGCCGGTGGCAACCACCCCGATGATGTGGACGGCATGATCACCCTGTTCCGCCGCTTTGGCGACCAGCCGGCCTTGCAAGAAGCGCTGACCGCGTGGACGCATGGCGATGCTTTGCTGGCGCAATTGAGGGTGGAGGCGCAGCGGCTGCGCCACCACGTGCACGCGCCAGCCGATGGGGTGATGGTGCTGGCTTCTCTGGAAGAAGTCCGCGAACTCAGCGATGAACTGGTGCTGGCCGAAAAACGTTTCAGTGCCAGCCTGGCCGAGGTCTCGCGCCTGACCGAGAAGGTCTTGATCGGCAGCACCTTGTTGGCTGCCCTGGTGTTGGCATTGAGCACGCTCTGGCTGGTTCGGCTTGCCCTGCGGCGTCAGGAGGCCCACCGGCAGGCGTTGGTCTCGGCCAACGAGCCCTGGATGCTGGCCGCCGTCGCTGCCGAGTTGGGCATGTTCGAGATGGCCGTAGATTCGGACCACATCACCTTGGATGCCAAGGCGGCCTCCCTGTACGGCGTGGGATCGAACGAGATGACGATGCCGCGTGTTCAGTTGCGCAATCTGGTCCTGGAGGAGGACATGCCGGGCATGGTGTCGGACATCACCACCGCGATGCAGACGGGCCAGCCTTTCAAGAGCACCTATCGGATTCGTCGGCCGGATGGCGTGGTGCGCTACTTTGAATCGACGGGCCAGCAGATCGAGGGCCAGGCGCCCACGCAGCGGCGCCTGGTGGGCGTGATGCGCGATGTCACCGAAGAGCGGCTGCGGGCCGAGCGGGCCATGCAGAGCGACGCGGCGGAACGGGTGGCCGAATCCCAGCGCAGATTCCTGTCGCGCTTGAGCCATGAACTGCGCACGCCGCTGAACGCCATCCTGGGCTTTGCGCAACTGCTGCTGCTGGACCGGGCCAATGCGCTGAACCCGGCTCAGGCCCAGCGCGTCAGCATGATGCTGGAGGCTGGCCAGCAGTTGTTGCGCATGATTGAGGATGTGCTCGACCTGACCAAGGTCGACGCGGGCGAGATCACCATCGCCTTGCAAGCTGTCGAGCTGGCCCCCTTGTGGCGCTCCAGCGCGGCCATGATCGAAGGGGTGCGCGAGCGCCATGGGGTGACCTTCGTCGACCGCTTGCCCCCGCAGCCTTTGTGGGCCAACGCCGATCCGCAGCGCCTCGTGCAGGTGTTCATCAACTTGTTGACCAATGCCTGCAAGTACAACCGGCCGGGCGGCCATGTCGTGGTCGAAGGCTGGATTGAAGAAGCCTTCGTGGTGCTGGAGCTGTCGGACGATGGCATTGGCATGTCGGCCGAAGACCTGGCGCAGCTGTTCCAACCGTTCAAGCGCCTGGCACCCATGGCGGAGACCATCGAGGGCACCGGCCTGGGACTGTACATCGTCAAGCAACTGGTGGAACGCATGAACGGCAGCATCGAGGTGCACAGCGAAATCGGACAAGGTTCACGTTTCACGCTCAGGCTGCCCATGGCGACCGCGCCGAAGTGAAGGGGCGTTCGGCGCGGTGCCTCAGAAGTTGGCGCTCAGCGTGACCCGGAAGGTGCGAGGCTCGACCGGGTGGAAGTGAACCTGGCTGATCGCATCGGCCGTGGGGCTCACGCGTGACTCGTAGTAGTAATCGATGTCGCTGGCCTGTCGGTCAAACAGGTTGAACACATCGAGCGACAACTTCAGGTCCTTGGTGATCTTGTAGCCCACGCGGGCGTAGGCCAGCATGGTGGACTTGGAGCGCTGGCTGTTGTCCTCGATCAAGGCACGGGGCCCGAAGTAACGCAGCTGGAACTGGCCGAACCAGGCGCCCAGGTCGGTCACCGTGGCGCCAAATGAGGCCACGGTGTTCACCGAGCCGGGGATGTGTCGGCCTTCATGCGGGGCGTCGCCTTGTGTGTCCTTGAAGCGCGCTTGCGAGGCGGCCAGGTCCAGGTCGAACAGCAACCAGGGGGTGGCCAAGTAGTGGTTGTTCAGCTCCACACCATGGCGCTGGCTGGCGCCGGTGGGTTCGGTCACGCCCGCATCGCCCACGAAAACCAGCTCCGAGCCCAGCTTGAGTTGCCACAGGGCCAGTGATGTTTGCAGGCCGGGGATCAGCTCGCTGCGTAGGCCTACTTCAAAGCCTTTGGAGCGGACCAGGGCGGGGGCTGGGGCCACGGTGCTGACCACGCCGCGCGCGTCATTGCTGTGAAAGCCCTGGCCGTAGTTCACGAAGTACTCGGTCTTGTCCCAAGGGCCGAAGATGAGCGACAGCTTGGGCGTGGCGAGGCTGGCGGTTTTCTCGCCTTCGCTGATGTTGGTGGCCTGGCTGACATGGACGTTGAGCTGGTCGGCCCGCAAGCCGGTCACGCTTTTGAACCAGGGCGTCCAGCGGGTCGCGTTCTCGGCGTACAGGCCCACGCTGGTCTGGCGCACGGTGCTTTGCCGGTCGTTGGTGGGCAGGCGTTGGCCATCCTTGGCGGCGTACAGGCCCACGGGGTCGATGCGGTCGTGGCGCACCTGCAAACCCAGCGTGTTGGTGCTGTCGTGGCCTGCCAGGGTGGTGTTCCAGCTGCGGCTGGTGGTCAGGCCGACCACCTTGCGGCGCTCAGCCTGTTCGAACTGGTCACCATTGACGGTGTCGTCCAGAAAGTAGGTGAAGTTGGACACCAGCTTCAGCTCGGACTGGATGGCGTAAGCGTTGAATTTGAAGTCGCCGTCGTCCATCGCGTGCAGCAGGTCGTAAGACAGGCTTAATCGCTTGGTGCGGCCTTGGTCGCTGGGGTCCACGGTGCCGAAGCGCCCGATCTGGCCGCTGTCGACCGCGCTTTGCGGCACCTGGTCGCTGGAGTTCCAATGCGCCGCGTAGGCCATCGCGGTCAGCGTGGACTTGGTGTTGCCTTCGACCAGGCTGTAGCGGAGTACGCCATTCAGGCGGTGGAATTTTTCAGGGTGCTCCCAAGGGCCATCGTTCTGGGCGGCTTCCAGGGCGTACAGCAGTTTGCCGGTGGTGAGGGCGGTTGAATTGGCCAGCAGGGCGCGCCGGTGGTTGTTCTCGCCCACGGTGACCGAGGCCAGGCCGCGCGGCAGGCTGTCGAATAAGCGGATGCGGGCCACGCCGGCCGAGGCGAAGTCGCCTTCTTCGGCGCCATAGGGGCCTTTGCGGTAGCTCAGGCGATCGACCAGTTCGGGGATCAACCAGTTGAGGTCGCTGTAACCCTGGCCGTGGGCGTGCGTGGGCATGTTCACTGGCATGCCGTCCACGAAGGTGGCGAAGTCGGTGCCATGGTCCAGGTTGAAGCCGCGCAAGAAATACTGGTTGGCTTTGCCGTCGCCGCTGTGCTGCGTGACGATGATGCCGGGCACGAACTCCAGCACCTCGGCCGGGCGCAGGGTGGACCGGTTCTCGATCAGCTTGGAGGTGACCACGCCCTGGCTGGCCGCATCAGACGTGCCGACCGCGTTGTTGTAGTTGCCGCGCACCACCGTGGGTTCCAGCTCGGTGGTCTGGGCCCATGACCAGGCGGTGCTCAAAGCCAGGGCGCTGGCCAGGCAGGTGTGGGTGAATGGGACGGTCATGTCAAGGCTTTCTGGTGATGGCGTTCCGCCCTCTACGCACGGGGCTGCTGGGTGGATGCATCGGTCGGGCATTGAGCGCCTCCATGGGCTGGCCCGTGGGGCACGAGGCGGTGCCGTTCACGAGGCGCTGAGTGCCGCTTGCCGCTCAAGGCAAAGACGCACTACTTCGATGGCGGTGAACAGGGCCAGGCTCCAGCCAAACACCGGCAAGGCCAGGCTCAAGGCGCCCGCCAGGGGCAGCAGCCACCACCAGGTTCGGGGTGGCAACTGGCGCAAGGTCTGGCGGCTGACCTGGGGCGCGGCCAGACCGCCTCGTGGGCGGCGCCACCACCACATCATCAAGCCCGACACCACCGAGAACACGGCGGCCAGCGCGGCCAGGATGAGCAGCCCCTGGTTCCACCCACCAAACTCGCCCCGGTGAAACGGGATGCCCACGGCGGTGGCTTTGGCCAGCGCGGGCAACTGGTCCCAGCCACTGCGGAACAAGGTCTGGCCCGAGTAGGCATCGATCACGCGCGTGAAGCGCTTGGTGGGCTGCGAACGGTCGAAGTTCTCGGCGCGCCACACGCCGTCGGCACTGCTCGGGGGTGTCAACTGAACGGCGATGTCGGGCGCCTGGGCGCGCACCTGCTCATGCGCCGCTTGCCAGCTCAGGGGCGTGCTGCTGCTCGCGCCTGCTTGCGAGCGCAAGCCCTTGGGCGCTTTGGGTGTGCCTTGGCCCAGGGCCTGTTGGGCGGCGCGGAAGTTGTCGCCGCTGTGCTCTGCCCAGGTCAATCCGGTGACCAGCACGGTGACCGTCACCAGGCCCAGCGCGATGGCAACGCTGGCGTGCAGGTCGCGCCAGGTCAGGCGTGGTGAGGCCCCCCGGCGGGGCCACAAGGCGCGCCAGCCAGGGCCACCTTGCGCCTGCGATTTGGGCCACCACAGGACCAGGCCGGTGGCGAACAGCACCAGCATCCAGCTGGCCCCCAACTCGATCAGCCAGCGCCAGCCATCGCCTTGCAGCGCGCTGGAATGCAGCTTCTTGGACCAGGTCTTGAAGCGCTGCAGCTCGGGCAACTGGCCCAGCACCTGGGCGGTGTAAGGGTTGACGTAGACGATGCTGCCGTTGGGCAGGCCATGGTCGTGGTCGCCCTGCTTGGCCTGGTGGTGGGCGTGGGCGGCTTGCAGGTAGACCTGCGTGCTGTCGGTGGCGCCATGCGCGGGCACCACGTGGCGCAAGGCTTCGTGCGGATGCTCGGCCAGGGCGGCGGCCACTTGCTGGTCCAGTGATGCCTTCGCGGTCGGGTTGGCCGGCACGGTGACGTGGTCCAGGTCCGCGTACAGCCGGGCCTCGATCTGCGGTGACAGGGCATAGAGCAGGCCGGTCAGCGCGGCAAAAATCACGATGGGCGTGCTGATCAAACCGGCCCAGAAGTGGATGCGCCAAAACAGGCGGTGCAATGTTTGGTTCATGGTCGGGGCCTGGTCAAAGCTTGAAGCGCAGTTCGGCGAACAGCGTGCGCCCGGGGTAGGGGTGGGATTGGTAGGCGTGGGCGTCCAGCGCATTGTTCACGCCCAACGCCAGTTCCAGTTGTTTCGTCAGCTGGTAACTGCCGCGCAGGTCCAGCTGGTTGACGCTGGAGACGCCGCCGTAGACATCGGGGTTGATGTCCAGGTTGTAGGCATCGTTGTAGGCGCGGCCTTCGTGGCGGTAGCCAGCGCTGAAGCGCCAATCGGCGTTGAGCTGGTAGCTGGCTTGCAGGGTGGCCCGCTCTTTGGGCACGCGCAACCACCACTTGCCAACCGAGGCTGGGTCATTGGCGTTGGCTTTGATCTTCGAGTGGGTGAAAGCCAGGGTGGCGTCCAGCGACAGGCCGCTGATGAACAAGTCCTGGGCCTGCCAGGCGAACTCGATGCCGGTGGTTTTGACGCGGTCCACGTTCTGCACGCAGGTGTAGCTGTTGAGCGCGATGGTGGCCACGGTCTTGCACACCGTGGCGTCGGTGGTCGACTGGCGCAGGATCGCGTCCTTCACGTCATCGTGGAACAAGGACACGCGCAGGCGCTGGGCTTCCCAGGATTTCTCGGCGCTCAATTCGACCGCGTCAGAGGTTTCGGGCTTGAGGTCCGGGTCTGAAAAACTGCGTGTGGTGGACGTGACCGTGCCGTTGTAAAGCTCTTCGACATTGGGAAAGCGCACGCCGCGTCCGGCGCTGAGCTTGAGGACCAAATCGTCTTGCACGCTCCAGGCGAGGGCGGCCTTGGGGGAATGACCGCGCAAGGTGCGCTGGGGATAAATCTCGGTCTTGTTGAGCGCCAGCTGGTTGCCATCAAAGGCGCGAAATTGCTCTTCGCGCCAGCCAAGGGTCAGCTTCAGGTCGTCTTGCAGGCGCCAGGCGTCCTGGGCATACAAGGCGATCACTTCGGTCTTGCCTCGGTAGTACTGGCTCAAGGTGCCTTCGCCCTGTCGCCAGTTGGCGGTGTCGGCCACCGTGTTGTCCAGCTTATAGGCATTGCGGTGCAGGCCAAAGGCCAGGGCGTGGTGGCCACCGGTCCAGTCACCGGCACTGGGCGTCCAGGTGCCTTGCACTTCGAAGGTGTTCCAGCCAGTGCCATCGCGGCGGGTCAGGGTGCCCGTGCTGCCGCTGCCAAAAGCCACCGGGTCAGGGCTGCTGGCCTGGCGGTTTTCATCGTTCAGGATGCGGTAGTCGGAGATCACCACCGAGCCGTTCCAGCCGCTGGCGTTGCGCGTCTTCAAGGTGGCACCGAGTTGCTGGTGGGATTCGTCGCGGGTTGAGGGGGCGAATGAGCTGGCGGGCAATTCAAAAGTATTGCCGTTGTTGCTGACGAGGAAGTAGTCCTTGGCAACGCCGGTGCCTTTCTGCGTATTGACCAGCGCGCCTTGCCACACGGGGTTGCCCGCAGCATCACGCAGGAAGGATGCATTGCTCATCTTGGTGGTGTTGCCCCACCACGAGGCCATGGCGCTGGCTTCAAGTGTCGGCGTGAAGCGGTAGCCTGCCCGCAGGTTCACCGTGTCTTGCACGGTGTGGTCGATGGCCCCCCCATTGGCGCCAAAGATGGCGCGCCTCAGGCCTTTGGCATCGGTGTCATAGACCACCCCGGTGACGGGCGTTGGCGTGGCAGGCTGGCTGGCGTAGGTTGGGAATGCATTGGTCGACACGTCCGCCGACACCGCCCCGTACTGCATCGGCTGCGAGGTCGAATCCTGGTGGTTCACATCGGCGGTGAACCACAGGCCGGTGTCCAGCTTTTGCCCCAGGTGCAGTGACATCTGCTGGGCATCGTAGTGGTCTTTGTGCCCATACTGCTCAAAGCTTTGGCGCGCCGCGATCACGCGCCCCGAGGCCTCCAGGCCCTTGGGCACGCGCTGGCTCACGGCCACGGTGGTGCCGATCGAGTTGCCTGGGAACAGCGCCGAATAGGGCCCGTAGAGCATGTCCACGCGCTCGATCGCCTCGGGCGAGATCATGTTCCAGCGCGGCGCATCAAAGCGGCCCAGGAAGTTCGAAATCAAGTAGCCATCCAGGTAGACCAGCGCGCGCGAAGGTTGCAGGGTGCCGAAGCTGCGCCCGGCGATCAGGGCGTTGCGGTCGCCGATGTAGCGCTTGCGCACGGTGGTGTTGGGGGCGTATTGCAGCGCGTCTTCGGGGTTGAAGAGGTTCTGGTCGCGCAGTTGTTCGGCCGTCTTGCTGGCGGTGGAGCCTGGCAGGCCCGGTGCCAACTTTTGCAGGCCGCCTCTGGCGCCGCTGCTTTGGCCGGTGACCACCACCGGGGCCAGTTCGGTGTCGGTGGCCACGCCTTGGGCATGGGCGAGGGAGGCACAACTGGCGGCGCAGGCCAGCGCCAAAGCGTGCAGGCGCACGTTGAATGCAAACATGTTTGAAACTCCAGGTCGGATCGGGTTCGCCCGGGCCAAGGCCGGGCGGTGCTCAGGGGCGGATCAGACTGAAGTGGGCGGCGCGCGCGCTTGCGAGGGTGCCCACGCGAACAGGCTGCGTGGGGCGTGCAGGAACAGGAAAGGCAGCTCGTCGGTGATGGGCGTGCTCAAGGCCATCACGGCGGGCGTGGCAGGCAGCATGGCGGCATCGTGCGCATGCACCAGGCAGAAAGGGCAGTGCTCACCGGCGTGCTCACCACTGGGCAGGCCGCCACTGGGATCAGCCCGGTCAGAGGTGGTCATGGCGATCAGCTTGTTGCCCGTGCTGGAACACACCTCGACCCAGCTGATGGGCGAATGCGACCAGGCCCGCATGGCATGCGACACCGTGGGCGCGAGCGCACCCATCAGGATCGCGCAGAGGGCGAGCCAGGCAGTCCAGCGGCGGTGAAGGCGTGTGAAGACCATGGGCCTCAAGTGTAAGCGTTGGGGCCTTGGAAGCCGTCGGCGCGGTAGGTCAGCACCAGGGTGTCGCGCCAGCCGTGTTCGCCCAGGGGTTGGATGGGGGTGGATTCGTGGATCACGCGGGCGTCGTCCAGCAACAGCACGCTCCAGGGCTCGTTCAGGGTGAAGCGCACGCCGTGGGGGCCGTCGGCCTCGAAGACGCGCGTCTCGCCACCCTTGACCTGGTGGCGTCCCACCATCACGACCGCCACGAAATCGACGCCATCTCGGTGGGCGCCCTCGGGAGTGGGGCGGCCAATGCCACCCGCCGTGTCCACGCGGAACTGGTGCGCCTCAATGAACCACTGGGCGACCGGCTTGGCGGCGTTGAACTGCTGACCCAGTAAGGTCAACAGACCGCGCCAGGCGGGGTGCTGACCGACATCGGCCTCGATGGGCTCGAACCAGCGTTCAAAGCCGCCGTGCAGCGCGTTGTAAGTGATGGGCTGCCAGTGGGCGCGGTGCGGCGCCTGGATCAGCTCGCCTTGGACGTTGTCCAGCACGTAGCAGCTGTGGCGCCGAAAGCGGTAGTGGCCACCGTCGCGCAGATGTGGATCGGCAGGCAGGTGGTTCCAGGTGCTGCGCAGGGGTTCCAGATTGGCTTCACTCATTTGCAATGAGGGCAGCAGGTCCGCAGGGCTGAGCAAGGCCCAGCCGTGGGTGTGCAGTTGGGCGGGCAGGTCCGCGAGTGGGGTGGGCGTGACGGCGTTCATGCGCCAATGGTCGCATGTTTGCGAAGTGCAAGCGGCATGCACAGGTGCCTAAATGGCCGTCGCGTCCTCAAGCACGCGGGGCCGATGTCCCGCGCTCCCGCATGCGGCGGTTGTCGGCGTACTTGAGCTCGTCGTCGCCACCGATGTAGCAGCATCGCGGGTCTGAAGGCAGGGTCACATCCTTGGCGAAACCCGCCAGCGAGTCGTGCACGAACGAATCGAAGAAGTCAATGACCAGTGGATCGGTGAGGCCCTTGTCGCGTTCGAACTCATCATCGTGCGCCTCGATCAGTCCGGCGTAATGGGGCCTGAGTTTGGCCTTGGTCGTCTTGGCGTGTTCCTTGAGGTGGGCCACGTCCTTCATCAACTGGCGGTCATAGGCATCCAGGTTGCCGACCAGCTCGCCGCCGTGGCTGGGCATGGTGCGCAGCTTGGCGCGCTCGCGAAGGTAGGGGTCGTTCAGTGCGTTGAACTTCGCCTTGGCTTCGAGGTAGGCTTTCTGCTGCGCCTGATGTGAAAAACCCGGCGCCCGTTGTGTGGCCTGGGCCCACTCGTCTTTCCTGTTGTTCATCTCGCGCGCGGCGGCCTGCCGTTCGGGGTCGTTCTCCAAGGCCGATTCCCGGGCCTTGAGTTCTTGCGTTTCCTGCTTGAACCGGGCCTCTTGGGCGTTGATGCCCACCACATCCTTTGCCCGGAGCTTTAGCTTGATCTTGCGAAACCGCCAGCGAAGGTACAAGCGGTTGTGCGCCAGCAAGGCCTCGCCCAGGCGCCCGGCTTGCACGCCCGCTTTGGCCAGGGTCTGGTTGAAGCGCTCCTGAAGTTCGGGGTCGAACTCGAAGTCGGCCTTGACCGAGGCGGTGTCCAGTGGCAGCAGGGGCACGCCTGCCAGCACGGCTTCGTCGTACATCTTGCGCAGTGGGATTTTGCTGAGCATCAAGCCACGGGTGGTGCTCTTGCCACCTTCGCCTGGGCGGTAGCCCCCGCCCACATTGGAGTGCGCGCCGGGATAGGCGATCTCTTCGGCGTTGTCGGGCAGTTGGTGGCCGTCCCAGATGGTGTCCAGCGGGAAAGAGTTGCGGATCTCGTTCATGGCCATCAGGTGCACGGTGCGCTTCACCAAGGGTGGCACCCGCAGGTTTTTGGCCCAGCCCATGTGGCCGTCCCACCATCCGGGGGTAGGGTCGGCGCCAGGTTGCTGGCCAAAGGCCTGTGCGGCCAGGCCGCTGAACGTGCTGGTGCGCCGACGCTCCAGCTGGGGCTCCAGGTCGGACCACTGCCTGGCGAGGAACAAGGAGCCGATGCCTGCACTGGCCGGGATGCCGACAGAGGCCACCGTGTCGAACAAGCCGAGGAACTGGATGGCCAGTGGCTTGTTGACGCTGCGCCAAAGGTGTTGGGTGGTGTCGGCTGGATCCAGATCGCAGCGTGACTGAACACGGCGGGCGAATGCCCGCGCCAGGGTGGCCCCGCGTGAGAAGCCGAAGACCGACACCTGGATGGCCTCGATCTTGTCGGCGGGGTGCTTGGCCACCGTGTCGTCCAGCCATTGCATGGCTTTGTCCAGCCGGGCATCGCCGTACTTGGCGAAAGCGGCGCCGTCGTCATCGCCGATGTCACCGATGTCGCGGAAGTAGGTGCCCAGGCCGGGGATGTAGTGAGCGTACAAGCCCTGTTCAGGCCTGTCCTTTGGATAGCCACGAAAAAGCCGCGCTACATTGGAGTGTTCGTCAGTGCCGAGGTCTGCATCATGGTTGTTGCCTGTCCCGTCAAAAAAGAAACCGACCTTGAGAACAATTTTGCAGGTATGCGGCAGCGGCCGATCGCTCAGCTTGCATTGAAGAGACCTGGCCTGATCTGCGAGACTCAATGCGCAATCGGGTGCGCGCGGAGCCAGCGACACCGGAGCCGACAAGGTTTCGCTGGCCGACGCGCTGGCCATCAACGCGGTTAAATTTTGTTTGAGCGAAGGCCCCGATGCACCCGTGGCCTTACTGCCGTGATTGTTTGAGTTGATCATGGGTGCAGTTGAGGTAGTTGTGGGTAACGCCAGGGCGTTCGCCTCTGTCGTCTTCAGGCAAAATTAGTCGAGGTGACGAGTGCCCTTGCGTAACGGCTGCCTCGACATGGCCATCGGGATAGATATGAACTTCCAGGGCTTTTGGCTTGCCATTGGACAGATCCACGGCTTGGGCCTCGGCTTCGCGCCACAGGCCTTTGCGATAGGCATTCTTTCTGCCATATATGCTGGTTTCAAACTCCATGCAGTACCCACCCACCCATCGCACTTTCAGCTTGATGGGCAGTGCCGTGCCGGGTTGGTAAGAGGCGCAGCACACAGATTTTCCGCCGCCAGAAGATGGTCCACTGACAAAGATGTTGCCCCCTCCCTGCCCATTGACCGTGAAGCTGTCAATGTAGTCATCGGTGTAGTTGTACCCCTGTATCAGCAACGATTGAGGCTCGCCCAATATGACGGCGGCCGTGCTGGCTGCAGGCGGTCCAGCTTGTGCGCAGCCCAGCAGCAGCGCGCTCATCACGCTGGCGCTGGCCATCTGAAATCGATGGCGCAAGGTCTCATGCCAATCCGCTTGGGTACTCATTCGGTCGTGGCCCCTTCAATTGTCTGAATCAAGTCAATTTTGCCTTGGGCGAGTTGGGCAATCCACGGTGCCCAGGATTTCTGTTGATGGAAGCCTTCGCCCAACTGCAAGGCCAGCACGCCCACCATCACCCTTTGGCCAAAAGCTTGAACTCGCCATTCGTCGGCCAGCTTCAGGCAGCGCTGTGTGAAGCTGGCGCGCTGGTCTGGGGGCAAAGTCAGAAAGGCGTCGGTGGCTTCACGCGCCAACTCCGGCATGACGCTGTCCACCTCTGAGGCATCCAGCAGGGCCTCGAATTGGCCTTGATCAAGGCTCAAGGGGCCCTCGAACACGTCGATGTCAGATGGGGGGCTCAAAGTGATGAGCCCCAATTGCTGAGCCCGGTCAAAGTAGGCCCAGGCGTTTCCCAAAGCCCAGTAGCGGCTGGCCTGCTCGGGGTACAGAGCTTTGTGCAACTCGGGCAACACACGTGGGTCGTAGCAACGCAGCAAGACGGGTTGGTTTTGCGGCAACATGGCCTCGGTGCGCTGGCGCAACCGCTCTGCCAACTGGGCCGCAGACAGTGAACTCGAAACCCAGGTGACACATGGCCCACGCAGCGCCCAATCCAGCGTTTTGGTCAGCAGTGGCCTGTTCAGACTTTGGTGGCCCTGGCCCGTCAAGGGCAGCAGCCATGGGGTCGCCAGTTCGGCCTGGGGTCTTGCATCAGCCAGCACAGACACGGCCCCGGCTGCGCGGATTTCTTGCAGGGCCCGCGGAACGGGCAAGTCGGATGGCATGGCAGCCATGTCGATGAGCGCGTAGACCGCTGTGTTGGCGGCTTGCGCTTCCACCCAGGCGGGCAAGGTTTGCAGCGCCTCTCTGGTGGGTTGCGGTGGTTGGGAAATGGGTTCGTGGCTCATGGCTTAACCGCGTTTGGCGAATGGTGAGCCTGACTTGGCGGCGTTCAACAGGCACGACACGCAGACGCTGTGCGGCATCTCGGGCATCGCCCAAGTCATGGTCCCGCCCCCCACCATCGACTTCTGCCCAGCCTGCACGGTGATCTTGCCGGGGCATTGCGCGCTGAAGTTGCCGTTGTCAATGGTGAGGCTGGCCCCGCCGCTCACGGCCAGCACGAGCCTTTTGCTTGCGGCGATCTGAATCACGCCATTGGCCGTCTTGATCTCCAGCGTGTCCTTGGCCGCGATCTGCGCGGGCCCATGCTGTGCCTGCAAGTCAATCGGCCCTTGCGCCGCGATCATGGTCAACCCCTTGCCTGCCGCCTCGGTGCCGGGCTGAATTGCCCCGGCCAAGATCCCGATGGCCTGGCCTGTGTGCACGCGCATTTGCCCACCCACGGCCCAATGCGTGTCCTGCCCACTGGCGATGCTGGTGGTGTCGTTGCTGCTCAGGTGCAGATCTTGCCCCGCCGTGATGCCCACACCGGCCTTGCCAACGATGGCGATGTTGGGGTCCAGCATGTGGGGCACTTGGCCTTGGCCGGTGCGGGTGTTCTTGCTGGCGGCATCGGCGCTGGCGCCGGGCAAGCTGGTGTGGCTGACCATGCCGCTCATGCTCTTGGTCAAGGCCGCTGCGGGGGCCAGTTGATCGTTCAGGGCGCTTTGCCCGGCGCCGGTGCTGCCTGCTGCGCTGGCCAAGCCCACGGTCTGGTGCGTGGTCGCCGCCTGGTGGAAGGTGCTGGCCAACTGCTGCATCTGTTTGGCCAGCGCGATACCGGCTGCGTTGTCGCCTGCACCTTCAGCCGTCTGGCCCAGCCCCTTGTTCAAGGTGTAGGTGCTGAGCATCACGCCGCGAACGGCACGCAGGCCGCCCCAGGCATCCGTCCTCAGCTCAAAACCCAGCCCTCGGAAGCTGCCCCGGTGATTGTCGGCCTGGTGCAGCAGGTGGCCCATTTGCAGCCAGGTCTGGGCCTGCGTGGTGTGCAGCAACAGTCGGCCTTGCTTGGGTGTGTCGTCAAACACTTTCTGGTTGTAGCCCTGTCCGCCGAATTCCTTGCTCTTGACGCCACTCAATGCGGCAGCGTTGTTCTGGCCTTCGGCGCCTTCGGTCGCCGCCCCTGGTGCCGCGCCGTGCCAGGCTGGGCTGTGGCCACCGCCGCCCGAGCCCACCAGGTTCATCTGCCCGCTTGGATGGTGATCGGTGGAATCGGCAAACGCGCTGGTGTCGCGCTCCGCAGAGGCGCCGCCCCGGGTGCGGGGCACACCGCCATCGCCTCGCCCGCTGTACAGGCTGGAATGGACATAGGGCCGGTCGATGTCGTTGTTCAAAAAGCCCACCAGCACTTCATGCCCGATGCGCGGCAGGAATTGGTGGCCCATGCCGGCGCCCGAGAAGCGCTGCATGACGCGCAGCCAGCAACTGTGGTCGCTGTTGGCCCGCTGTGGGGCATGAGGGTTGGCTTGCCAGTGGAACTTGACTTTGACGCGGCCCAGCTTGTCGGTGTAGAGCTCGTCGGCACCCTCGGCGGTGGTGCGGCCATCCGGGCCCACCACGATGGCCGTTTGCATGCCCAGCGCGGTGGGGCGGGGCCGGGGGCGCTGGCCCGTGCCGTCCAGCAGCACCGCGCGCCAAGGCACGTTGCGGCGCAGGGCCTGGAACTGGCAGGCAAAGCCGGTCTGGGCGGCTTGTTGCTGCAGGGCGCGTGCATCGACCGCCTCATGCTCCTGATCCACCGACATGCTGAGCTGTGGCAGCTCGGCCTGCCCCAGGGACTTCACGATGGCGTCGCTCAAGTCCTTGGGCAGGTTGTTGATGCCGATGGCATCGGTGGCGGTGACGAAGAACTCCTTGTCTTCGGGCGCCAGGCCGAACGCGGCCAGCGGGTCCAGCGTGGATTGGGTGATGGCCATCCACGTGCCCGCGCGCAGGGTGCGCACCGAGCCTCGGCCCAGCCAGGTCTTGTAGCGCGCCTCGTGGGCCTCTTGCAGGCGCGTGGCGGTGAACTGGGCCTCGGCCTGGTTGCCAAAGAGGTGGTCGCCGGTGGGGTCGTAGCTGGTGAGCCAGTGTTGCAGGCTGGTGGCTTGCTCACCACCCCATTGGTGGTGGGTGGGCGCCTCAAAGGTGATGGCGCGGTTGGCCACGTAGTCCCAGCCCTGAACCACCGTGGCGGTGGTGCCCAGTTGGCGGATCGCCGCCAGGGCCTGGATGCTGTCTTGCTGTTCTTGGCTGCCGCTGCGGTGGAAGCGGATGCCCTGGCCGCCCAGGCTGGTGGCGCTGGTGGCGTCTTGCGGTTGATGGGCACTGTTGACGAAGAAGACCACGGTGTGGCCCCCGGGCGCCGACTCGTCTTCTTCAACGCGCCAGCAAATGCCTTCTTCGGCCAACAGGCGCTGCACAAAATCCAGGTCGCTTTCGCGGTACTGCGCGCAATATGAGCGCTGGCCAGCGTTGCGGGCAAACAAGCCTTGTGCCACGTGGCTGGGCACGTCGTCATCCCATTTCCAGGCGGCGATGGAGGCGTGATCGGCGAACACATCTTCGACGATCTCAATCAAGGATTTTTCTTGCCAGACCCGGCTGCTGAGCGTGTAGCCCAGCAAGGCGATCCACGGCTGAACCAACAGGCCTTTGCGCGCGAAGCCGCCATCGGCATCCAGTGAGTCGGCCTCCATGACATAGCCGCTGCGGCGCGCGCGGCTGCCATCGGCCAGCGTGGTGTGCAAGGTGATGGGGCGGGCGGTGAGCTGCTTGAGCGGGACGTGGGCATTCAGCACCAGCGCGTTGATGTACAGCGCAAAGGGTTGGGAGACGGCCTCGTGCAGCACGAAGCTTTCCACCATCAGGTCGGCGGGCAGGGCGCCTGCTTCACCGCCGGGGGCTGACAGGGAGTAGAGCCGGGCCTCGGTGCCCCACTGGCCGATGACGGCGGCCAATGCGCGGCTGATCTCAGACTTGATGGAATCCAGGCCCATGAGGGCTTCCCTGACATTGTTTTAGGTGTGCAAATGCAGGGGGGATTCTGAGGGCCGAAGGGGGCCCGGCAAGGCCCCCTGTTGGGGTGTTGGTGTAACGGGTTGAAACGCGGCCGGTGGTCCAGCTGCGCCCAAAATCTGTCAGGCGAAGGTGCTGAAACGGCCATCACGGCACCAGGCCCACAGGCGCAACTGGCCCGCGTGCGCGGCATCGATGGCCAATGAGGTGGGTGCCGACACCGTGGCCAGCAAAGGCACGCCCGCGCGGATGCACTTGTGCACCAGCTCGTGGCTGGCGCGGCTGGTCATCAGCACCCAGCCTTCGCTCATGGGCGCACCAGATCGCGCCAGGTGACCCAGCAGTTTGTCGAGCGCGTTGTGTCGGCCCACATCTTCAAACACTTGCAGAAGCTGGCCTTGTGGCGTGACCCAGGCGGCGGCGTGCAGGGCGCCAGTTTGGGCGTTGAGGACTTGCCGACCGGGCAGATCAAGCAAGGCGGTTTGCACGGCGGACTGGGCTGGCGCATCGTCAGCGCGCCACGAGCTCAGCCAGTCTGGCACTGACCAATCAGCCGGGCGAGAAGGAGGCTGCGCCCACTGCTGCAGGCTTTCAATGCCGCACACGCCGCAACCCGTGCGGCCAGTCATCTGGCGACGGCGTTCCTGCAGCCGGGCAAAGCTGCGCGTGGCCACCTCCAGTCGCACTTCCCAACCCAACGGGGTGGGCACCACGTCGATGCCGTAGCACTGCGCCGCGTCGTCCAGCAAGCCTTCGCTCAAGGCAAAGCCCAGGCCCAGCTCACTCAGGCTCAAAGGGGTGGCCATCATCACCACGTGCGACACGCCGTTGAACAGCAAGGCCACGGGGGCTTCCACGGCCACGGCTTCTTCGCCAGGCGTGGCCGCGCCATCGGGGCTGGAGCGCAGCACCGGCCGCGCAGACCAGCCAGGCTCACTCATGCGGCCGTGCCTTCAGAGGCCGCGTTCTCGGGCAGGCCGCAGTGGTCGGCGGGCGCATCCAATGGCGCCTGGCTGGCCGTCAAGCGCACGGGGATGTACTTGGAGGTGGGTGTGCCCGCACCTTCGGCCACGCTGTGCAAGGGCACCAGCGGATTGGTCTCCGGGTAGTAGGCGGCCAGGCAACCGCGTGGGATGTCGTAGGCCACCAGCTTGAACTGCGGCGCGCTGCGGTCAATGCCATCGTCGCTGATGGTGTGCAGGTCCACCCAATCGCCCACCTTGAGGCCCAGGGCCTGGATGTCGTCCGCGTGGATGAAGACCACACGGCGCTGTCCCCACACGCCGCGGTAGCGGTCGTCCAGGCCATACAGCGTGGTGTTGTACTGGTCGTGGGAACGCATGGTGGCCAGCGTGAACACCGTGGCCATCGGGGTTTGCAGGCGCGCGCGGTGCACCACGGTGTCTTGCGAAATGGGGTGAACGTGGAACTGGGCCTTGCCCGATGCCGTGGCCCACACACGCTCACTGGCGGTGTTGCGCAGGCGGAACCCACCGGGCGTGCGCACCCGCTGGTTGAAGCCTGCAAAGTCATCCAGCGTGGCTTCGATGCGTTCGCGGATGCGGTCGTAGTCCTCGGCCATCCACCGCCAGCGTTGCTTGGGCCCCAGTGTGGCTTCGGCCAGGCGGGCCACGATGGCAGGCTCGGAGAGCAGGTGCTCGCTGGCCGGTTCATTGGTGCCGCGCGACAGGTGGACCATGCTCATCGAGTCTTCCACCGTCACGCTTTGCGGGCCACCGGCCTGATTATCGGCTTCGGTGCGCCCCAGGCAGGGCAGGATCAGCGCGGCGCGGCCATGCACCACGTGGCTGCGGTTCAACTTGGTGGACACCTGCACGGTCAGATCACAGCGGCGCAGCGCGGCCCAGGTGCGTGGCGTGTCGGGCGTGGCCGCCGCGAAGTTGCCGCCCATGCCAAAGAAGACCTTGACGCGGCCATCGGCCATCGCCGCGATGGACTCGACCGTGTCGAAGCCGTGCTCGCGCGGTGGCGTGAAACCCAGCACCTGCTCCATGCGGTCCAAAAAAGCCGCGCTGGGCTTCTCGTAGATGCCCATGGTGCGGTCGCCTTGCACATTGCTGTGGCCGCGCACCGGGCAAGCGCCCGCGCCTGGCTTGCCGATGTGACCGCCCACCAGCAAGAGGTTGCTGAGCATCTGGATGGTGCCCACCGCGTGCGGGTGCTGGGTGATGCCCATGCCCCAGCACACGATCAGCTTCTTGGCGCGGCGCAGTACCTCGGCGGCCTCTTGCAGTTGCGCGCAACTCAGGCCCGACTCTTGTTCGATCACGGCCCAGCTTTCATCACGCAGATCGGATGACAACTGATCAAAGCCGGTGGTGTGCTCGGCGATGAAGGCATGGTCCAGCACCGGCGGTGCCCCGTGCAGGCGCGCGTCGTCATCCCAGGCCAGCAATTGCTTGATCAGGCCCTTGACCACGGCCAGGTCGCCGCCGATGCGGGGTTGGAAGTAATGCGAGCTGATGCGCGTGGCGCCACCCGTGCTCATCTCGATCGGGCTTTGCGGATCGGCGAAGCGCTCCAGCCCGCGTTCACGCAAGGGGTTGATGCTGACGATGCGGGCGCCGCGTTTCGATGCTGCGCGCAACTCGGCCAGCATGCGCGGGTGGTTGGTGCCCGGGTTCTGGCCAAAGATGAAGATGGTGTCGGCCAGCGTGAAGTCGTCCAGCGTGACCGTGCCTTTGCCCACGCCAATGCTGCCCTTCAGGCCCACGCCGCTGGGCTCGTGGCACATGTTGGAGCAGTCAGGAAAATTGTTGGTGCCGTACTCGCGCACAAACCATTGGTACAAGAAAGCGGCTTCGTTGCTGGTGCGGCCCGAGGTGTAGAACACCGCCTGGTTGGGGTCGGGCAGGGCCTTCAAATGCTGGGCAATCAGCTCGAAAGCGTCGTCCCATTCGATGGCTTGGTAGCGGTCGCTGACCGCGTCGTAGACCATGGGGTGGGTCAGGCGGCCCAGGCCTTCCAGAAAGTAGTCGGACTGCGCCGCCAGTTCGCGCACGGTGTATTGCGACAGCACTTCGGGCGTGCAGCGGCGCGCGGTGGCTTCAGCGGCCACGGCCTTGGCGCCGTTTTCGCAGAACTCGAAGGATGAGCCGTGGTTGCGGTCAGGCCAGGCGCAGCCGGGGCAGTCAAAGCCATCGGGCTGGTTGGCGTGCAACAAGGTGCGCGCGCCCTTGGCGGCGATGCCTTGCTCTTTCAGTTGGTGGGCCACGCTGCGCAAGGCGCCCCAGCCACCGGCTGGGTAAGGGTAGACGTCGATTTTCTGATCGCTCATGACCCGGTACTGCTTTTGAAGAAGGAAAGGGGGTTAGTCGCGGGCCCTCACGCGGCCATTGATGACCGACACCTTGGCGCCTGTCGCGTACTGCGTGTTCAAGGTGTATTCATGAACCGTGCCATCGCCCATGCGCACCGAGGTGCGGTAGACGGTGTGCTTCTTGATGTTCTTCTCGACCTCGTTGCCGGCAAAGCCACCTGCCACGGCGCCGCCCACGGTCAGCACGGTGTTGCCCGTGCCTTTGCCCAGCTGGTTGCCAACGAGGCCGCCCAGCACCGCGCCACCCACCACGCCGACGCCCGAGCCTTGGCCCTTGACTTGTCGGGCGGTGACCGAGGTGACTTTGCCGCAAGTGGCGGGCGTGCAGCTAGCAGCGCTTGAGGTGGCTGCCTGCGCGCGCAGGCCGATGGTCAGGCTGCCGACCAGCAAGGCCGCGCCGACCAGCCACCCAACAGTGCGCATCAAGCGGCGTTGGTCGGGCAAGGCCTTGGCTTTCAGGACGGAAGCGGGTACGTAATGATTGCGTTGCTTGTTCATGCTTGTCTCCTGCAGTTTGCGGTTCAGTGTAGACCGCTTGGCGGATCAGCGTAGCGTCGCCGCGGCCGACGGCTTTTCCGCCAAGGATTGCTTGCGCGCATGGCCCCCGGTTTCGGGTATTCCCGTTATCCGGGTGGATGGCCACAATCTGGGTTTGGAATTCAGAACAAGTGCAGGGAACGAGCAGTGATGTCGAGCAGTATGGGTTGGGGTCGGTGGCGCCATGCTTGCACCTTGGTGGCAATGGGCCTGGTGTTGACAGCCTGCGGTGGCGGGTCTGATTCGCCCAAGTCGGCCAATGACAATCGCCAGCCGTCCGGCGTCGGCGGCAACGCCAGCTCGGCCTACCTCGTCACTGAAAGCTCTCCTGCAGGGGCCACGGGGTTGAACGCCCACCAATTGCACTTGGTGAATCCGGCCACGGGCGAGGTCTTCAAATCGATCCCCGTGGGGCCCGGTGGCGGCTACGAACTTGGTGGAGCTTTCACGCCATCCGCCAATGGACAAGGGGGCACTCGTGAAAACGCCTCGGTGCTATTCTTCATCCGTCGTTACGACAACGGTGAGGGTCACTTGTTCCAGGCGCCGCTGGTCGGTACCCAGGCTGGTGTGGAAACACGGATCTCCAACGTGATCGACGCCTGTGGCATCTGGGAAACCAAAATAGCCCGGCTGGATGCCATCGCCAGTTGGTTGAGGGTCGAGACGGCGGGTGACGACCATGATTGCCGTCAGGGGCTAGACAACCAATTCGTTTTTGTCCGCTCGGATTTTGGCAGTGCTGTGGCACCTGCTGGTTCACCATTCGGACGCGAGAAAGTGCTGGTCTGGGAATACAACGCCCAGGGCGAACTCACCTGGATTTACGGTTATGTGCCCTGGTTGGGCGCCGTGTATGCCGTTGACACCAGCACGGCCAAACTGCGTCCGGTGACCAACGGGTTCACTCTTCAGACGGTTGACATCTTCAGCGCCCACCCCACAGACGCGCACAAGGCCTTGGTCCGTGTGGGCCGGACCATCACCACTTTGAGTTGGCTCAATGGCGAGGCCAGCCTGGGCCCGGCCGTGGCAACCCTGACCGATGCTCCGCTTGGCTTCGTGGGCACGGATGCCCGGCATGTTTACTTCTCTCAAGACTCAAAGGTGTATCGCATCGATCCGCAGGGCGTCGTCAGTTTGCTGACCGACTTGCCCCAGGGTGGCGACGGCCTGGATGTCATTGCACAAACGCCCAGTTCACTGCTCATCGTGCAAGGTGCGCAGAATCTTGATTCGACGCTTTGGGTGGTCAGTAAAAACGGCGATAGCAAGCCTCGTCTCATCGAGACACTCGTTGATGGTTCGAACTATTTTCTGGCAGGCATTGCCGGTGAAGTGGTCGTGTATGGCTCAAGCACCGAGCGTGATTCGAGTCAAGGCTTTGTGACGCTCAAACGCTTTGTGGCCAACAGTGCGGTGCAGCCGCCCACCACCTTGGTCACTGGTGCCCGCTATTTCTACGGGATCAACGAGCGGCAGATCAACCATGGTGAGAGCACCACTTCGCACCTGTTTTGGTGCGAGGTTGGTGGGCAGCCCAACAATTGCCGAGCCGATCGTTTGCGCAGCTACCGCCTGAGCACCGACACCGTCGTCAACCTGGGGCCTCTGTCACCGCCGGCTGATCCTTCAACCTGGGATTTGCTGGGCGATGTCGATTATGTTGATCGCAGCTACAGGGCGATGTTGGAGGAGTTTGGCAGCAGCGCTTCGCCCGGGAGTGCCCGGGCCAGGTGGCTTTTTCAAGCAGACACCCCCCAGTCGCTCAAGGCAATCGTGCTGCCCTGATCATTGGCCAGGGGCGCCTCAGTCCTTGGGCACGGGCCGCGGCCTGCCTTCACTGTCGGTGGCCACGTAAGTCACCTTGGCCTCGGTCACCTTGACCAGGTGCGGATCGGAGGGCCGACGCTCGGCCCAGACTTCAACGTGCACCGTGATCGACGTGTTGCCGATGTGGTCCACGCGGCAATAAAAGGACAGCAGGTCACCCACGGACACGGCCGAACGGAACACGAACTCCTTGACCGCCACCGTGGCGATGCGCCCCTTGGCGATGCGGCCCGGCAGCACGGAGCCCGCCAAGTCCACCTGCGACATGATCCAGCCGCCGAAGATGTCGCCGTTGCCGTTCGAGTCGCGCGGCATGGGGGGCACCCGCATGACGAGTTCCATGTCGGGCGCCAGATCGGGCGGGGTCAGGAGGGTATTGCGGTGCGTGGCAGCAGTCATGGGGAATCCGGTCGACAATCGACGTCCAACGAGTAGGTAGAAACCATTGTTCCAGAATGCGACGCACCCCGACCGCCCAGCCCCCTGAAAATCCGACTTCCGCCACGCAAACGGAAATCCGTCGTTCCGACATCGACACTTTGTCACGCCTGTGGCCGTATTTGTGGGAGTACAAGGTCCGCGTGGTGCTGGCGTTGGCCTTCATGCTGGGCGCCAAGCTGGCCAACGTGGGCGTGCCCTTGCTGCTCAAAAACCTGGTCGACCGCCTGGCGCCCAGCGCTGGCAGCGCGCAGGCCCTGATGGTCGTGCCCTTGGGCTTGCTGCTGGCCTATGGCCTGCTGCGCCTGTCCACCTCGCTGTTCACGGAACTGCGCGAACTGGTGTTCGCCAAGGCCACCGAGGGCGCGGCGCGGCGCATCTCGCTGCAGGTGTTCGCGCACCTGCACGCGCTCAGCCTGCGCTTCCACCTGGAGCGCCAAACGGGGGGCATGACCCGTGACATCGAGCGGGGCACCCGCGCCGTGCATTCGCTGATCTCGTACTCGCTGTACAGCATCATCCCCACGCTGATCGAGGTGGCGCTGGTGCTCACCTTGCTGGCCACCAAGTTCGACGTGGCCTTTGCGTGGATCACCTTGACGGCGCTGGTGGTCTACGTGACCTTCACGGTGACCGTGACGCATCGGCGCACGCGCTTCAGGCGCGAAATGAACGAGCTCGACTCCAAAGCGCACACGCGCGCCATCGACTCGCTGCTGAACTTCGAGACGGTGAAGTACTTCAACAACGAAGCCTTCGAAACAAGCCGCTATGACGAAAGCCTGGACCGCCTGCGCAGCGTGGCCGTGAAGGCCCAGCGCAGCCTGTCGTTCTTGAACGCGGGCCAGCAAACCATCATTGCCACGGGCCTGATCGTGATGCTGTGGCGCGCCACCGAAGGTGTGGTCGCGGGCCGCATGACCGTGGGCGACCTGGTGATGGTCAACGCTTTCATGATCCAGCTCTACATCCCGTTGAACTTCCTGGGCGTGATCTACCGTGAGATCAAGCAGTCGCTCACCGACCTGGACAAGATGTTCAACCTCATGGAGCGCGAGCGCGAAGTGGCCGACGCGCCGGATGCCAAGCCGCTGCTGCTCAAAGGCCCGCCGTCGGTGAGGTTCGACCATGTCAACTTTGCCTACGATGCCGACCGCCCCATCTTGCACGACCTGAGCTTCGAGATCCCGGCGGGCCAGACGGTGGCGGTGGTGGGCCCTTCCGGCTCGGGCAAGTCCACCTTGGCGCGCCTGCTCTACCGCTTCTATGACATCGCGCCTGGCCAGGGCCGCATCTCGGTCAATGGCCACGACGTGCGTGGTTTGACGCAAGACAGCCTGCGCCGCAGCATTGGCATCGTGCCGCAGGACACCGTGCTCTTCAACGACACCGTGGCCTACAACATCGCTTACGGCCGACCCGAGGCCACGCGCGAAGAGGTGGAAGCGGCGGCGCGTTCGGCCCGCATCCACGACTTCATCGTCAGTGTGCCCAAGGGTTACGACACCATCGTGGGGGAGCGCGGTTTGAAATTATCGGGTGGTGAAAAGCAGCGCGTGGCGATTGCGCGCACGCTGTTGAAAGACCCGCCGATCCTGGTGTTTGACGAGGCCACCTCGGCGCTCGATTCGGCCAACGAGCGCGCCATCCAGACCGAACTGGCAGCCGTGGCGCAAGGCAAAACCGTGTTGATCATCGCGCACCGCCTCTCCACGATCGTGCACGCGCATGAGATCCTGGTGATGGAAGCGGGGCGGATCATCGAGCGCGGCACACACGCGCATTTATCAGCGGCCAATGGCCGATACGCGCAAATGTGGCGCTTGCAGCAGAGCGAGCAGCATGCCGACCTAGGGGGTTAAAACCGCCCCCAAAAGGCTTGCTGAATTTGCAGGCCCGAGGCTATACTCTGCCTCCTTTTTAAGCAGCCCTGGCCGCCCCTGCAACGTTGCAAGCGCCGGGGCTGCGTCGTCTTGTCTGGCCCGCCGGCTCGCACCATTTCAATGCACATCGGTCCCATTTCCCTGCCGAATCGCCTGTTCGTGGCCCCCATGGCCGGGGTGACCGACCGGCCGTTCCGCCAACTGTGCAAGCGGTTGGGCGCGGGTTACGCCGTGAGCGAAATGGTGACCAGCCGCAAAGAGCTGTGGAACACGCTGAAGACTTCGCGCCGTTCCAACCACGAAGGCGAGACCGCGCCGATCGCCGTGCAGATCGCGGGCACCGATGCGGCCATGATGGCCGAGGCCGCCGCCTACAACATCGACCGGGGCGCCCAGATCATCGACATCAACATGGGTTGCCCGGCCAAGAAGGTGTGCAACAAGTGGGCGGGCTCGGCCCTGATGCAAGACGAGACGCTCGCATTGCAGATCGTGGAAGCGGTAGTGGCCGCCTGTGCGCCCCACAACGTGCCCGTGACCTTGAAGATGCGCACCGGCTGGTCGGCCTTGAACAAGAACGCCGAACGCATTGCCCGCTTGGCGGAAAGCGCCGGCATCGCCATGCTGACCGTGCACGGGCGCACCCGCGAGCAAGGCTACAAGGGCTTGGCCGAATACGACACCATCGCCGCCGTCAAAGCGGCGGTGAAGGTGCCGGTGGTGGCCAATGGCGACATCGTCAGCCCCGAAAAAGCGCTGGAGGTGCTGCGCTACACCGGCGCCGACGCCATCATGGTCGGCCGCGCCGCGCAAGGTCGCCCCTGGATCTTCGGTGACATTGCACACTTTCTGGCCACCGGTGAGCACCGCGCCCAGCCTTTGACCGAACAGGTCAAGCAATGGCTGCTGGAGCACCTGGACGACCACTACGGCCTGTATGGCGAATTTGCGGGCGTGCGCACTGCGCGCAAGCACATCGGTTGGGCCGTGCGCGCATTGCCCGGTGGCGAAGCATTTCGCAGCCACATGAACACCCTGGACGTCTGTTCGGCCCAAGTGCAGGCCGTGACGGATTTTTTTGACCAGCTGAGCCTGAGCCACGTTCGCTTGCCGAACCTGACCGCCGCGCTCAGCGAAGACCATGACGACGCCACGCTGCCGACCGAGTCGGCGCTGTGCATGGCGAACTGAAGCACCATGAGTAGCAAAAAGAACATCCAAGACTGCATCAAAGACAACCTGGAAGGCTACTTCCATGACCTGCGGGGCGCCGAGCCGTTCGCCGTGTACGACATGGTCGTCAACGCGGTTGAGCGGCCCATGCTCGAAGTGGTGATGCAACGCGCCGAGGGCAACCAGTCGCGCGCCGCCGAATGGCTGGGCATCAACCGCAACACCCTGCGCCGCAAGCTGATCGAGCACAAGCTCATCAAGTGACCCAAGAAGAACCTGTTTCGTTTTTATCTCTGACCTGAAGCATCCCCCATGAGCCAAAACCTCACCGCGCTGTTGTCCGTGTCCGACAAGACCGGCATTGTTGAATTCGCGCAAGCGCTGCACGCCCAAGGCGTGAAACTGTTGTCCACGGGCGGCACCGCCAAGCTGCTGGCCGACAAGGGCCTGCCAGTGACCGAAGTGTCCGAGGTGACGGGCTTCCCCGAGATGCTGGATGGCCGCGTCAAGACCCTGCACCCGCGCGTGCACGGCGGCCTGCTGGCCCGCCGTGACTTGCCCGAGCACATGGCTGCTTTGAAAGAACACGGCATCAACACCATCGACATCCTGGTGGTCAACCTCTACCCTTTCGCGCAAGCCACGGCCAAGGCCGATTGCACGCTGGAAAACGCCATCGAGAACATCGACATCGGCGGCCCCACCATGCTGCGCGCCGCCGCCAAGAACTGGCAGGACGTGGCCGTGATCATCGACCCGGTTGATTACACGCAAGTGCTGTCCGAACTGAAGGGCGATGGCCTGACCCGCACGACCAAGTTCATGCTGGCCAAGAAGGTGTTCGCGCACACCGCCGCCTACGACGGCATGATCACCAACTACCTGACCGCACTGGAAGCGGGCAGCGAGTTGAAGACCGAAGCCGTGCCCGTGCGTGCTGAATACCCTGAAGTGTTCAACCTGCAGTTGAACAAGGTGCAAGGCATGCGCTACGGCGAGAACCCGCACCAGTCCGCTGCTTTCTACCGCGAAGCCCAGCCCGTGGAAGGCACGCTGTCGCAATGGACCCAGATCCAGGGCAAGGAACTGAGCTTCAACAACATCGCCGATGCCGATGCCGCCTGGGAATGCGTCAAGGCCTTTGAAGAGTGCGCTTGCGTCATCGTCAAGCACGCCAACCCTTGCGGCGTGGCCGTGGGCGCGACGCCTTTGGAAGCCTATCAAAAGGCGTTGAAGACCGACCCCACCAGCGCCTTCGGCGGCATCATGGCCTTCAACCGCCCCATCGATGCCGACGTGGTTGAGGCCATCAACGCCAACAAGCAGTTCGTGGAAGTGGCCATTGCACCCGCGATCACGCCCGCAGCCCGCGCCGCCTATGCCGCCAAGCAGAACGTGCGCCTGCTGGAAGTGCCCATCAGCAAGCTGAGCAACGCGCTCGACTTCAAGCGCGTGGGCGGCGGCATGCTGCTGCAATCGGCCGACAACATCGACCTGGTCGGTGACGTGAAGGTGGTCAGCGAAGTCAAGCCCACCGAGCAACAGATGAAAGACATGTTGTTCGCGTGGACCGTGGCCCGCTTCGTCAAGAGCAACGCCATCGTGTTCTGCAAGGATGGCATGACCATGGGCGTGGGCGCTGGCCAGATGAGCCGCCTCGATTCGGCCCGCATCGCCTCGATCAAGGCTGGTCACGCTGGTTTGACGCTGGCCGGTTCGGCCGTGGCGTCGGATGCCTTCTTCCCCTTCCGAGACGGCCTGGACGTGGTGGTCGACGCGGGCGCGACTTGCGTGATCCACCCCGGTGGCAGCATGCGTGACGATGAAGTGATCGCCGCCGCCAACGAGCGCGACATCGCCATGGTGTTCACGGGCACGCGCCACTTCCGCCATTGATGAACTCACTGATCTTCGGACTGAGTTGAAGAAACCGGCCTTTGCGCCGGTTTTTCTTTTTGGCTGGCGCGCTATATACTTCGCATGCGAAATAAATTCATGCAAAGTACCCGCCATGGCCCAACGTCCCCGCCTCATCTTCTTGCTCAACAGTGCGCAGCGCCGCTTGCAGCAATGGATCGGCGTGCAACAGGCCGAGGCCGCACGCGATGGCATCACGGCGCCCACGCCCGCGCAAGGCGGTGTGCTGTTCTGCCTAGCCCGTGAAGACGGCGCCACCATGGGCCAACTGGCCGAGACCCTGGACCTGGCGCCCTCGGCCGTCTCGGGCCTGGTCCAGCGCATGGAGGCTTTGGATTGGGTGGCCCGCCACGCTTGCCCGCAAGACGGCCGCACCCAGCGCGTGTGGTTGCGTCCTGCCGGACGCGCCCAGCAACTGCCTTTGCGCAAGGCCATGGCCCGCATCAATGCGCGGCTCACCAAGGGCTTCACCGAGGCCGAGTTGCAAACCGTGGCGCGCTGGTTGACGCATGTGCAGCACCTTGACTCGCCGCCTTCATCCGGATCCCACCATGACTGAACAAGCCCATCCCAGCAAGAGCGACGGCGCTGCCGAGCGCATTGAGATCACCTGCGCCGATGGTGCGCGCCTGCAGGGCCACTTCCTGCCCGCCAGTGGCGGCAAGCCTGGCCTGCCGGTGCTCTTGTGCCCAGCCACCGGCGTGCGCCAGCACTTCTACCTCCGCTTCGCCACCTGGCTGGCCCAGCAAGGCCACGATGTGCTGGTGTTTGACTACCGCGGCATTGGCCTGTCTTTGCACGGCCCTTTGCGCGCCAGCCAGGCCAGGTTGCAGGACTGGGGCCAATTGGACCAGGTGGCCGCGCTGGATTGGCTGCTGCACCGCACGGCTTGCGAGCAGGTGCTGATGTTGGGGCACAGCGCGGGCGGCCAGATGATTGGCTTGCTGCCCAACCACGGCAAGGTGGCGCGGCTGGTGGGCGTGTCGGCCTCCACCGGCTGGTTCAGCGGCATGCGCCTGGGCTTCCGGCTCAAGGCCCGTTTCGGCCTGCGGCTGGCCATGCCTTTGAGCATCTTGTTGAAGGGTTATGGCGTGTCATCGGTGCTGGGCCTGGGTGAGAACCTGCCTGCCGGTGTGGCCCGCCAATGGGGGCAATGGTGTGCGGCCGGGGGCTATGCCACCAACGCCATCCGCCAACAGCCCGAGCGCGATTTTCATGCCCACGTGCGCACGCCCATGACGGTGCTCCACGCGGCTGACGATGACATCGCCACACCCGCCACCGTGGCCGATCTGCTGCGCACTTTCCCGGCGGCGCACAAGCAGGCGTTGCGCATCAAGCCTGCACAGCATGGCTTGAAAAGCATTGGGCACATCGATTGGTTTCGGGCTTCGCACCAGGTGCTGTGGCCGGTGATCGCGGGGGCTCTGCGGGGGTGAGGTGAGTCAGTACAGCGCCGCGAATCTCTCGATCAGTGGCGTCGGACCGGCCAGGATCAGGTGGTCGCCTGGCTTGATCTCGGTGTCCGGCTTGGCGTAGATGAAGTCCTGGCTGCGGCGCTTGATGCCCACCACGGTGATGCCGTATTTCTTGCGCACGTTCGACACGGCCAGCGTCTTGTTGTGCGTCTCCATGGGGGCGCGGGTTTTGGCGATGGCAAAGCCGTCGTCGAACTCGATGAAGTCCATCATCTTGCCTGTCACCAGATGCGCCACACGTTCGCCCATGTCTGCCTCGGGGTAGATCACGTGGTGCGCGCCCACACGCTCGGCAATGCGCCCGTGCTGGGGGCTGTTGGCCTTGGCCCAGATGTCTTTCACACCCATCTGCGCCAGGTTCAGCACCGTCAGCACGCTCGCCTCCAGGTTGGTGCCGATGCTGACCACCGCGTGCGAGAAATCCGTGACCGACAGCTGTTGCAGCGCCTGCAGCTCGGTCGAATCCGCCTTGACGACATGCGGCAACTCGTGCGCCAAGTCCTGCACCACCGCCTCGTTGGTGTCCATGGCCAACACCTCGTGCCCTGCGGCCACCAGCGAGCGTGCCACGCTGGCGCCAAAGCGCCCCAGTCCAATGACGACCACGCTGTCGCCAGGCGTTGATTTTGATTTAGCCAACAATCGGTTTCTCCTCGGGATAGCGGTACGCCTTGGGTACCTGGTTAAGCGCCAGTGCCAGCGCCAGTGTGACCACGCCCACCCGTCCGGCGTACATCAGCACAATGATCACGGCCTGCGCGCTGGGCGGCAGGTCGGCCGTGATGCCGGTGGACAGGCCCACGGTGGCGAAAGCCGACACCACTTCAAACATTAACTTTTCCAGCGGCAGGTGGTCCGCCAGCGGAATGATGAGCAGCAACCCCAGAGACACCGCAGCGCCGCTGAGCACCAGGATGGAGAGCGCCTGGCGCTGCACCTGAGTGGAAATGCGTCGCCCACGCAACTCCACGTCTGCCCGGCCACGGATTTCGCTCCACACCACCAGCAGCAGCAGAAACACGGTGGTCACTTTCACGCCACCGGCGGTGCCTGCACTGCCTCCGCCAATGAACATCAACACACAGTGCAGCACCAACGATTCAAGTTTCAACGCGCTGATATCCACCGCGTTGAAGCCCGCAGTACGCGCCGACACCGAGGTGAACAATGCCGCCAGCCACTGGTCTGAAAACCCCAGCACGCCGAGCGTTTTGGGGTTGTTGTGCTCCACCAGCCACAGGCCCAACGTGCCTAGCAGAACCAGCATCGCCGATCCCCATACCGTCAGCGTGGTGTGCACCGACCAGCGCGCATGGCGCTTGCGCCGGTTGGCCCAGAGCTCGGTGATCACCGGAAATCCCAGTCCGCCCACCACGATCGCCAGCATCAGCGGCGCCAGCACCCAGCCATCGCTCACGTGGCGCATCACGCTGTCGGGCCAAGTAGAAAACCCCGCATTGTTGTAGGCCGACACCGCGTGGAAAGCACCGTGCCACAGCGCCTGCGACCAGCTCAGGTCCATCTGAGTGGCAAAGCGCACTGCCAGCCACAGCGCCACGGCCGCCTCGCACACCACCGTGACCACCAGCACCATGCGCGCCACTGAGCGCACATCGCCCAGCGAGAGCGCATGCGTCTCCGACTGCAGCAGCAGCCGTGTGCGCAGCTTCATGTGGCCACCAATGAGCAGCCCCATCAGCGTGGCCGAAGTCATCATTCCGAAACCGCCGAGCTGGAACAGCGCCATCACCAGCCCCTGTCCCAGGGGGCTCCAGTAGGTTCCCGTGTCCACCACCACCAGCCCGGTCACACACACCGCCGAGGTGGCGGTGAACAGCGCTGTCAGCCATGGCGCGCCCTCGCCGCTGGCGCTCGCCCAGGGCAGCATCAGCAGCGCCGTTCCCAGTGCGATGGTGGCCAGAAACGCCAGTGCCAGCACAGCGGCTGGGTGGGTGGGAAGGTGTTTATTCATGCGAGGGAGCGCAGGCCGCGGTGCGACAGTCTAGCCAACTCCACGCATCCACTCAGCAATGGCTGGATGACGTCTTGCAAGACTGCATCGCTTGCGGCACACACTGGATGCGTTGCAGCAAGGTTCTTGATACGAGCCACGCAAGTCTTTCGTCCGTCTTGACATCGCCGCTCCTGTAGATAAGGCCCAATAAAGTTTTAACTTTCTCCGATTTGGTTGATCAAATGGTCATGGAAAAAGAAAGCGCAAGAAGCCAAACACTGGAGCAACTTCACGAACGCCGCAAGCAAGTCGTGAGGTTGTACAAACAAGGCACCAAGGTCATGGAGATCGTCAAGATGACGGGGCTGAGCTACCCGACAGTGCGAAGTGCCATCGATCTGTTTGAAGCCGGTGGCTGGGGTGCAATCAGGCCAGCGCTAAGTGGTCGCACCAGGGGTGATGGTCGCGTGCTCAGTGCTGCGCAAGAAGACACGATCCAACGGATGATCATCGACAAGCGCCCCGAGCAACTCAAGTTGGATTTCAGCTTGTGGAGCCGGGCCGCAGTGGGCCAGCTTATCGAACAGGAATTTGGCATCAAGCTCGCCTACGAGCAAAGCCCAGCGGCGGTGCAGGCTTGGCTGGAGGGCGAGTACCCGGCATCGAGCAACGCGCCAGGGCAGAGGGGGTGTCTGCGTCCACGGGTTGGTTCCGCGGCTGGCGGCTATGTCACCAACGCCATCAGGCGACACCCCGAGCGCGACTGCTCGTCGCACCAAGTGCTGTGGCCGGTGATCGCGGGGCCTTGCGCGGGGTTGGGTAAAAGGCGGTTAAAAAATGCTGTATTTGGCATAAAAATTGGCGTTAACGGGGATTTATATAGGGAAAGATAAGTTTTTATATGACAAATACACCATTTTTTGAGCCAAAAGTTCTTGGCGGTTAATGCTGTATTTGTTATTATTTGGGCTTCAAAGAAGCTCATTTGATGACGAACACAGCACATGGATAGCCTTCAATCGCTAGGGCAAGCAGTCGCTGAGTTGAGGCGGGATCGCGGCCTCACTCAGAAGCAGCTTGGCGAGCTCAGTGGCCTGGCTCAGTCCAGCATTGCCCGTTTTGAGACCGGCAGCGTCGCCGAGTTTGGCGCTCGCAAATTGCTTCGCCTCCTGGAGATCCTGGGGCATGAGCTGGCGTTCAAACCCAAGAGCGCCAGCTTCACCCTTGACGATGCTTTGGCCGAGCGGCAGCGGCTCGAAGCTGCGGGGGATCTGTGAAGCTGCACGTCTACGTTCATGACAAGCCAGTCGCCACTTTGGAGTCGCTCGATGGCTTTCGGCATGTGATGACCTATCACCCGGACGTCCCTGCCGAGCAGTTTGTCTCCCTGCTGATGCCTGTGCGCACGGAGTCCTACGTCTACCCAGAACTCCATCCGCTGTTTCGGATGAACCTGCCCGAAGGCTTCCTGCTGTCGATCCTTCAAGAGCAGCTCGGACCGCATGTCGGGGCATCTCCTTTGAACCTGCTGTCAGTCGTTGGCCGCAACGCCATTGGGCGCGTCAAGGTCGCGACACCAGGCGCTGACCCCACGCAGCCTCCCGTGGCGTTTGAATTGAACGGCATCTTGCGGGGGGACAACTCCGAAGAGGCCTTCGTTGATCTGGTTCGCCAACATGCCACGTCGGGCGTATCCGGTGTGGTCCCCAAGTTCCTTTCGCCCAGCACACTGGGAGAGCATGGCAAAGGCACGTTCGCCACGGACCGCTACATCATCAAAGGCACCACGGCGCGTTTGCCCGGCGTGGCCCTCAATGAGCACCTGTGCATGGAGGTGTCACGCCAAGCTGGTTTTCCGACCGCGGTGACGGAGGTCTCTGATGACGGCCAGGCCTTGGTGGTTCACCGGTTTGACTTCGAGGCTGACGGCACAACACGCAAGGGCATGGAAGATCTGTGCAGCTTGCTCACCTTGCGCCCCGAACAGAAGTACGAATCAACGTGGGAGCGCGTGGTTGCCCGCATTAAGGACGTGGTCACCGTTCCTGCGCAGCAGAACGCGGCGCTGTCAAATCTCGCTGATTTGCTGCTGCTGACCTATGCGCTTCGCAACGCGGATTGCCACACGAAGAACATCGCTTTGCTCTACAGCACTCGTGAGCAAATCGAACTGGCGCCTGTCTACGACATGCTGACCATCACCGTCTACGACGACTATGCAAAGAACCCTCCGGGCATGGCCGTGGAGGGGCGGGCCACCTGGACGCCAGGTAAAGCGCTGGAGCGCTTCCTGCAGACGCGATGTAACCTGGCGCCAGCTCAAACGCTTGAGCGCATTGAACGAATCTGCGAGGCCATCGTGCAGGTCACGCCACAGGTGGTTGAGGCCACACGGCATCACCCGTCGTTCGTTGAGACGGGCAAGCGGATGCTGCATGCCTGGAACGACGGGATGAACAGCCTGCGTCTTCAAAAGACGTGGAGTTTGCCCAGCTTGGACGAGTCAATCGCGGCGGCCAAGTTTTCTGACCCGCTTCCCATCAAGCGCCGAAAAGTAGAAAAGATCGGGCGCTCGCCGCTGTTAGGGCTGCGCTAAAGGGGCTTACAAGGGGCAGTAAGCTAGTCCAGCAAAATCGTGTCGGGGCCGATATATTCAAATTCGAGCTTGTCGGCTGCGCCGGTCGCTATTGGGAGTGTCAGCCCAGAGGCTTTCAAATTCGGACGGAAGCCCAACGTACCGACCTCTTGATAGTCCGCAGTGAAGACGCGAACTTCACCAGTTGGTCCGCGCGGCTCGAAGCGAAGTGGCATGCCGGAAGGCATCGGCATGCCGTGCCACTTCACGGCACCCCAATACTCTGTGGCTTCCCAAGGCTTGGTCGCCTGGATTGAAGTGGGTGCGGCGAACTCGACCCAGATCTCGTGTGAGCTTGAGGTAGGCCAAGACGGGTCGGTCGAGCGAGCTTGAATGTCATCGGAGGCAAGCCAACTCAGGAGACCTAACATTGAGTCGAAGCTCGCGCCTGTAGATTCGACAGCCTTGATTGCGCCAAGGCGAGAGCCGAACCCGGCCTGGATGAGCATCGCCGCAGCAATGGACATCGTGCCTGTTTCCAAGGCGGGGACCGCGTAGGAACGAGTGAAGTCTGACAACTTCAGGTCTTCGGAGAACATGTCTTCGTGCACCTCGGCGCGCACCCTGACGGCCTCCATCGCCCAAGGTAGGTTGTAGACAAATGCGTGCTCGATGAGCGAGACGGCGGCATCCGTATCGTTTTCACCGATGTCCGTAAGAGGCGCGCCCATCAGCCATAGGCGCAGTACGTCCCTCCAGCGGCCCATCAGCTTGCCGGGCGTGAACGGCGGGATGTTGAAAGCGATCGCGGCGAACGCTGTGATGTGCGTAACGGCCTGCTCCCGTTGGCCAGTCATAACAGCGGCGTTTGCCGCCATCAGCAAACGATTGAGCTCCTCGGCCTGGGCATCGAGTGCATGACCCGTTGTGAGACCAACGCCAGCCAGGAAATAGCCACGACGCTGCTGTGCGGTTGAATTTGACCAGATGTACTTCGCTCGAGCCGCCAGGCCCGCAGTCAAAGCCATTTGGGTCGACTCTTCATGGCGGGCAAGGCGCCGCTTGAAAAGCGATGAAGCGAGCACCTCATCGAGCTTCGCCTCGATCTCATCGTCGGCAACCGTTGCTTCTCCCAGCAAGCTAAAAATAGCCGTGTCGAGATTGGTGAGATGACCTTCCCATGTTGCCTGCTCCTCAATTCGGATCCTCTCGCTCTCGCCGTCCAACTGCGGAAAGTCCCAAGGGGCCTCGCCTGTCACGAATTCAAGCAGCTTGTCCATATCTGATGTTCCGAGCTTTCGACGCATGCGGATTAACAGAGCCGCGACCAAGCGAAGCAAACCGCTTTCCATCTCTCTACCTGCGTGGCTATCGGCGAGTTGCTTCCAGTCGCCGCGACGGTTACGGTGGTCATCAAACATGGGGTAGAGCACCAGCCCTTCGACGTCGATGTACGCACGTCCCGCTCGACCGACGACGTTGCGGAACTCAGAGATGTCCAGAATCTTGCCTCGGCGCTTCGTTCCATGGAAGATGAGACTTGTGGCTGCAAGATTGAGTCCCTGCGCCAACGTCGGAGAAGAAACGGTGAGTTTGAGCACGCCGTCACGTAGCAAGCGCTCAATTTCTTTGCGGTAGGGGGTGGGTAGCTCGCCGTGATGGACGGCAACGCCAAGCTTGAGGCAAGCCAAGATTTCGTGATCTGGCCCGAACCACTCAGCCCCAACTGCCAACGCTGTAGCCAGGATCGACTCGGGCTGATCGAGAACCGAGTCGATGTGTCCGCGGTCATGCATATCGATGATGCACCGAGCAAATGGGAGCACGGATACGCGCAGTGGGCAAAAGACGAGCACAGTCTGATCGTCTTGCATTAGCCGCCAGGCGGTTGCAATGCAGAGCTCCGTTTGGTCGGACGGAAAGAGCTTTTTCTTCCCCTTCTTGGTCGGCTTCTTCGCAACGATGAACTTCGGCACGAAAGGGGTTTCGTCCCCGACTACGATATTTAACTGCGCGTCGCTTCCCCTCCAGTCGACCTCTCCGTAACGGAGCCTGGTCGGTCGCCAGTTGTTTTTGATGAGTCCGTCCGGCTTATCGCACGTCAACCATCCTGCGAAGTCGTGCAACTGGTCGCCCTCGGGCAAGATTGCGGACAGGCAGACGATGCGCCGCTCAGTGGCGTCTGAGCGGCGCAACAGGCGCTGGATCTGCGCTTCATAGCGAATTTCTCTCTCGTTTAGGCCGATCATGTGCCCCTCGTCGAGTACCACCAAGCCGACATCTTGCAGGAGTGTGGGATCGCTGCGCAGCGCGAAGTCGAGCTTTTCCGGTGTTGCGACGACGATGTCTCTGGTGCGCAGCGCATCGACGTCTGCGCCGCTCGCTCCGATGCTGCCGTACAGGCTGGAGACGGTCTTGCCGAGCGGTGCGAACGTTCGGCGCAAGCCTAGTTCCGTTTGAGCCGAGAGCGCACGCAGCGGGGTGACAAAGATAACGCGCTTACCCTTGGCGAGGCACGCCAGGATACAGAGCTCAGCGATACGCGTCTTGCCAGCGCTGGTGGGAAGGGATAAAACGAGATTCGAGTCGAACTCGAGTACGCGCTTGGCCGCATCGAGCTGGGAAGGCCAGAGCTCTATCTCAGCTCTACCGCGCTGATAGAGCGAGCTAATGAAGAGCTTGCGAAGAAGCGCCCAGTTGTCTGCCCCTGCATCCAGAGGCCCTGTTCGTGGCAAAACCGCATGGAAACTGGTATCCCAAAGGCCTCCAATGAGCCGAATGGCAAGTCGATGCAGCCACCACTGCGTCACAAAGCTGAGATCGCCTGCAACGTCTAGCCCGGCGCGAAGTCGCTCACGCGCGGCCAGGGACAAAGACTCGTCGCCTCGCTCGTGAGCCATCAACGTCTGGGACATAGCAGCCAGGAAATTCTCCTCAAGCGCGAGGTTCATTCCTTCCAGGACGTTATTTTCAACAAAATCGTCTTCGTCTGGCTCCAGCGACTCGGTGGAAAAAACGGTCTGCAGCGTATCGTCCGAGCCGGTGCCGGAAGAAAACCACGCGGAGACATCGCTTGCAAGACCATCGAGGTCACGCAGCATGAGTTTTGCAAACGCTCGTTCCGATGTCGACAGATTCGATTTCGTCAAACTACCGTGCAGCAGCGAATAGGCGCGTGCTGAGTAGCGTCCAAGGTGGTATGCCGCTGCAGCGACTAGACGATGAAAGTCGCGTTCGCGGTCATCCTCGCCCTTGAACGCAACGGCCTCAAGGGCTTCCGCTGCGACCTCGAAGGCTATTCGAGCTAGCTGGGGGTCTCCATTGATGTCAAGGTAGCGAACGCCGTGCAAAAGTAACGAGTATCCGTAGGACAGCAGATTGTCGGAAAGGTCGGGGCTGAACTCGGGTGCACTGTCCGGAAGCACTCCATCCCGCCAGATCATCGCTCGGGACTGGCCGCGTGCAAGCAGGCGCTGACGAAAACCGGGTTCGACGGCCGCCCGGATGTCATGTTCAAGCTCTTCTCGAGTGGTGGCCATCAGACTTTCACCGCATCAAAGACTGACTTGATGAAGTCCTGATGTGCCTTCACGCTAAGCGCGACGTACATCTGGGGTACAGCACCCTTGTAATTGGTGAGGTTGGTCGTCAGTAGTTTGCTTGGGTCGTTTCCGGAAAACGTGAACAGCATGTGGCTAACCTGGGACTGCTTGAGGGCGCTTTTGAGCTGAACGTCGTCGATGGCATCTCGAAGCGCCTTATCACCCTGCTCAAAGAGCCTGTCGGCAACGAACGAGAGCGCGTGCGCAGATGGCAGTCCTTTGTTCGAGGATAGGGCCTTCCGTGCGTCGCCGATTACTCCCGAGCCCATTGCCACACGGCTTTTCACCTCGGTCTTGAGCACCTTGAGTCCCTTGCCCCTAGCGTTTAAACTGAAGGCGAGGACGTCTTCGCCTCGCATCGCCATCTCCCGATGGTCTTTCCACCTGAGTTTGGTAATGCCGAGCGTGAAGCTTGTCGCCTCACCGATGTAGGCGGTGCAGAGTACCTCGCCGAGGTCACCAGACCGGATGGCTTTGGTCGTAGGAAGCTTCTCCTTCACAAACTTCGCCAACTTCGTTCGACCGAGGCGTCCCAGAAGTTGCGCAGCACGATCACTTGACACGTAGTAGCTGGGTACAGCTTTCGCGACCACCTTGACCGCGTGCGGCTGTTTTGTGGGATCGGCAGCAAGCAATCGCAGGGTGTGGTCTGCTATGGGAGTTTCAGTATCGTTGCACCATTCGTGAAATCGTGTCATAGGTTCCTGTTTAAGGCGAGAAAGGAGCTTGGCTTACATTAGCAACCAGCTTCAACGCAAGCGAAAATCTAAATCGCCAAACTGAACGCTCACTATCATTCTGGCTGCCTGCGCAGGAAAGCGGGGATTTCGATATCGTCCATTCCGTTGCTGGACAGGGAGTTGGCTTTGGATGTGGCTTGATTTGGGCCATTGCGCCACACGCTTAATGAGTTTCTGAAATTCAGCACGGGTATGTTGTCCGTGCCTGTGCGTGCAAATGCTTGTGTTAATGGTGCGCGGTGCATGGCGGCAATAGGTGCTCGGGCGAGTTCGGCGCCGCCTAGACCCGTGGCAATCACGGTTACACGTAATTGGTCGCCTAGGCTTTCGTCATATGCTGTACCGTAGATCACATGTGCTTCTTCAGCAGCGTATTGGCGGATGGTGTTCATCACAGTTCGCGACTCGCTCAGCTTAAACTTGCTCTTGCCAGCGGCGATTAACACCAGCACGCCCCGTGCGCTCGACAGGGCAAAGCCTTCCAGCAGCGGGCAAGCCACCGCAGCTTCAGCGGCTTTGGTTGCGCGATCAAGGCCATTGGCCACCGCTGTACCTACCATGGCCCTGCCCGGCTCTCTCATCACAGTCTTGATATCGTCAAAGTCTACGTTTACCAGCCCGGGGATATGTAGGATGTGGCAAATGCCGTCAACGGTGTTCTTCAATATATCGTTGGCCATGCTGAAGGCCTCTCTTTGCGTGACGTTGTCGCCCAGCAATTCAAGCACCTTTTCGTTAAGCACGACAACTAGCGAATCGACATTAGCCTCAAGTTCTTTGAGGCCCACATCGGCTTGATACATGCGGCGCCCGCCTTCAAATTCAAAGGGCCTGGTTACCACTCCCACGGTCAGAATACCCATTTCTTTAGCAATACGGGCGATCACAGGTGCAGCACCCGTGCCGGTGCCTCCCCCTATTCCTGCGGCGATGAAAACCATGTGGGCTCCGTCTAGCGCAGCACGGATCTGCTCTTTGGTTCCCTCAGCTACGGCCCTGCCTGCATCAGGCTTGCCCAGAGCGCCCAAGCCTGAAGCGCCGAGTTGGATTTGTATCTCGGCGTTGGAATGCAATAGTGCTTGTGAATCCGTGTCGGCGTAGATGAACTGCACCCCCGTCACACCTTGGGAAATCATGTGCTCAACCGCATTACCACCACCTTCACCTACGCCAATCACTTTGATTTGCGTGCCCATATCGAAGTTTTCGAGTATTTCGATATTTCGCCGACCGTGACTTTTTTCAGAGAGGGTTTTTTGACCTTGGAAAAGCACAGGGATTTTTGAAATAAACTCTCCCCCCAAAATTACCCTGCTAATGAATTCTGAAATCTCTCCCAGTGCTTTTCGTCCTATTTTTTCATTGCTGCAGGCAAAATCAATCAAAGCTTTTGACAATTGTTGCGCATCTCCAAACCATATTTTCCCGGCTTCAAATTCATAACCATAAATAGGTAAGGCATCTTGCAATTGAGAGATGCCAGCAATGCCAATTGGGGAGATGCGAACAAGTGTATCCTCGGCATCAGGTTCAACGAAATCCAATTTCGCACCATTCAATGAGTAATAAGCTCTGCCGATAGCCACATCCGCATTTTGCACCACCGGAAAAACGAAAGCT
Source organism: Aquabacterium sp. (assembly GCF_029946005.1). Taxonomy (GTDB): domain Bacteria; phylum Pseudomonadota; class Gammaproteobacteria; order Burkholderiales; family Burkholderiaceae_C; genus Aquabacterium. The sequence goes on along the minus strand of NZ_JAQSDR010000015.1, from coordinate 50,399 downwards.
CGTTCATCTGGAACGGTTTTTAAGTAGCCTATGATGTACCAGTCTGGGGTGAGTGGGTTATTCATGAGTATCTCCGATACTAAACTAGTTCAGCACAGATTTCTTCCAGCTTGGCCTGGTAGTGGCCAGCTGTGTGCAAAGGTCGAAGTTGATAAGTTTTGACGATAACGCCCGCACCTAAATCAGACTGCCAACTCCGAAGCCAATCGGCTTCGGAGATTGACTCTGGAACGACTATGGCAAAGGTGTCTGCAGTAGTTAACGATAAATTTCGATTTATCTGTAGCTCAATAGCAAGGCGCCGATCATCGGCCGGCTCTGCAGATTTGTCATTTAGCATTTCAGCAATGGATTCAACCTCAAACTCACCTGAGTAAGGGCGAGTCGGACGAATCGGCGCCATTGCCAAGTAATGGTCACGGCTACCGAAGAATTCTGAGACATGTCTTTCCGCCGCATCTTGCCCACAAGGCATTGTGAAGCCAGATAGCTGCATATCCTGATGGCGCCAGGGCTCATATCTAGACTCGAACGCTCCACTGTCGAACGGAAATAATCTCATTCCTGCGCGCTCAATGACGTTATTGAATATCAGCACTACGGGAGCTCTGGCGGAAAGTCGAAGTTGTTGAGATTCGATGGCCCGATATGCAGGCCTTCCATAGAATAAATAAATCAATGCTTCTTTGAATACGTTGCACATTTGCGGGGCAATGTACCCATTTTTCACCATATTCCGCAAGGCGAAAGCGTCCGTTCTATGGCACCATTTGAGTCTATCGTTGAGGGGGGCGGATTTCTGCAGCCAGCGCCAATATGGAGGCTCGGTATGCGAATCGGATATTGCCGTCAAAGCATGCTCCCAGTCATGTTAGTCGCAAGCATACATTCATTCGTTGATATGGAGCACATGGCTTGCCCCGGATCACGGATTGCAATGCTTGGGTGGCTGTTAATAGAAGCGAGGGATCTTGAGTTTGGCGCCTTGTCGGCGGGCAGGCTAACCAAAAATTTCTAGCAGGGATGGGCCTTAGATGTTTTGCGAGTTGACAGCCTGCTATGGGTCGATACGAGCAACCCCACGCGCAGCCCCGAGACCACTGGAACGAAGAGGCACGAGCCTGCGTGAAATCCATGAATTGTTCGCCGGTGCCTGGGCACTGCTGGGCGCGTCAACGCCCTGCTACCCCTCAAACCCGATCAGTGTGAACCTCGCTCAATGTCCAGTCCGGCCGGGCTTCAACCAAAGCCTTGAAGCCTTCATCCCGGCAGGTCCAACCCAGCGTCTCGAACTGGTGGGCCTGCTGGCGAAAACCCGCTCGGCGCAACTCACGCTCCACATCCTGGCGGTACGAAGTCATGCTCACGTACTCGACCTGGTGGCGCCAGGCTTCCTCCAGCACAGTCCACAACAAAGCTCGCAAGGCTGGCCGGCCGCTGGGCAATGGCACCACCAGGTCCACGATGGTCAATGCCTGGCGCTCGCCGTCCAACGGGGTTAGTTGCGTGGCCATGTAGCCGATCAAGCGGCCTTTTGACCAAGCGCCCCACACCTGCGATGACCCACGTGGGTTGTCCAGCAGGCGCCAGTTCAGCTGCGCCGGGGTGCGTTCGGCATGCACCACATCGTTGGCCTCCAGTTGGGCATTCAGCTCATGCAAGGCGTCGTCCAGCCGAGCCCATGGCCTGACCTGGATGGACGATGGCAACCAGGGCGCCAGCAGCAGCGCACGGCCCAGCCGCATCATGGTTTCCAGGCCCATCGCCATGAGGTGCGGCAGGCCTGGCACCGGCAGCCGCTTGCGCAGAAAGTGGCCCAGTTTGACGGGGTGCACAAAGCTGCGCCGATTGGGCAAGGTGTCGAACAGGCGGCTGACCATGCCGATGGAGTTGGCGTTGGCCCCGATGGCCAGCGTGGCCGTGGTTTGTTCCTGGATGAACAGGTTCAACCAGACGCCCAGGCCCACGCTCTCCAGCTCAGGCTGGATCAGGATGTCCATCAGGGACAAGGCCGGGCAGGACTGGTCATCGCAGCGCAGCACCAGGTCTTGCGTGCCGACCATGCCCAGCAACGCACCATCGCGCACCAGCACCCAGCATTCGCCACCACCGGCTTGGGGGCGACCCAGGCGGTAGCGCCAAGCCATGTAGGCCTCGTCGTCCCAGCGTATGTCGGCACCGATCACGCGCGTTCGCAGGGCCAGGATGGCGGGCAGGTCGGCCCACACGGCGGGGCGACAACTGGCGCTCAGGTCCTCGGCGCTCATGCCGAGGGCCCGCGCCACCAGTCGGGTCGTTTGGGCCAGCGAGGGCCTTGGTCGTGAACCTGTACTGCGCTTGCTCACGGAAAGTTCAGTCGCGCAAAGCGCCGTGTTGCTTCAGAAAAGCCAGGGCATCGCCAATGCTTTTCATGGCGCGTGACTCTTCAGCGCTCAGCTCCAGCTGAAAACGTTCGTCGATCTCGGCGATCAGCATCAGCGCGCCCATCGAGTCCCAGCCAGGGATGCTCTCGCGCGAGGTGGTGGCGTTCAGTTGGTCGGCCGGCTCCATGAAGCATTCCGAGAACATGGCCAGGGCCTCGGCGGTGGAGATGGGGTTCAAAGGGGGCTCCTTGAAGGCGGCGACTCAGGCGCCTGGTAGGTGTGGTGAAGCAAGGGGGTGTCGGGGTGCAGGGTCATGATCGTGGCGCCCCATGACAGGCCCACGCCATAGCCCAGCAGCATCAGGCGCATGGGCTGGTCGCCGCGCTGTGCCAGCGACCGGGTCAGCGTCAAAGGCACCGAGGGGCCGCCGCAATTGCCCATGTCTTCGAGGATGAAGGGCACCCGGTCTTCCGGCAGTTCGCACTTCTTGATCAGGTGCTTCATGATGAAGCGGTTGGACTGGTGGAAGATGTACGAGTCGATGTCGGCCACCTGCAGGCCAGCGTAAGCCAGGGTGTCCTGGATCAGGGCGGGCACGCGCTTGATGGTGAAGTTGAAAACGCTGGCGCCATCCATGCGCAAACGCAGGTCGCGCGGGTCGGCGGGGTGCGGGTCGCGGAAGGCGCCGCCTTTGATGATCAGGCTGTTGGCGCCACTGCCGTCGGTGAACAGGCTGAACCAGGCTTCGTCTTGTTCATCGCCAGTGTGTTCAAGCGCGGTGGCCGAGCCCGCATCACCAAACAGCAAACTGGTGGCCTGGTCTTGCGGATCAATGAAGAGGCTGGGCGTTTCACCGTGCAGCACCAGGATGCGCTGGTGGCCACCGCCGCGCAGCATGGTGGCGGCCAGGTAGAGGCCATAGGGGTAGCCAGAGCAGCCCAGGCCCACGTCGAAGGCCGCGCACTGGTCGCCCAGGCCCAGGCGGGCATGGACCACGCAACTGGACGAGGGCAGGAAGTAGTCGGGCGATTGGGTGACCATGATCAGGCCGGTGACGGATTCTGGGGCCCAGCCCAGTTGCACCAGCAGGCGCTGTGCGGCGTCGGTGCACAGGTCCACGGCGGTGACGTCGGGGGTCACGACATGGCGGTGGCGCACGCCGGCCATGGAGACCACCTTGCGCACTTCGACCGCGCCAAAGTCTTTGCCGGCTTCCAGGTTGTCGACGCGGGTTGGCGGCACGCAGGTGCTAACGCCGGCCACCTTGAAGCCGTGCAGGTGCGAAAAACTCATGCGGTGTCCTTGTGGCGGGCCAGGAAGGCGCGGGGCTGGCCTTCGGCGTCGAGCACGCTCTCGATGGTGTCGTAGTGACCGGTTTTGTTCAGCCATTGCAGCACGGCGGGCCCTTGCCCCAGGCCCACTTCAAAGGCCAGCCAGCCGCCCGGGCGCAAAAAGCGCGCCGCCTCGCGCATCAGGCGCTGCAGGATGCGGATGCCGAAGGGGCCGCCATCGAAGGCCAGCCGGGGTTCGAAGCCAACGATCTCGGTGGGCATGGTTTCCAGCTTGCCGGACGAGATGTAGGGTGGGTTGCAGACCAGCAGGTCCACCCGGCCGTGGAAGTCGGCTTCGTCAAAGGGGGCCAGCAGATCACCGCTGCGCCATTGCACGCGCGCTTGCAAGCCCAGGTGAATGGCGTTGCGCTGGGCCAGGCTCACGGCCTCTTCCGACAGGTCGGCGCCGAAGACTTGGGCGCCGGGCACGCCATGGGCCAGGGCCAGTGCCAGGTTGCCTGAGCCGGTGCAGACATCGATGACCAAGGCGGGGCGGTCGCCCTGCGCGGCGGCCAGTTGCCGCAGTTTGTTCAGCGCGGCGTGGGCCAGCAGCTCGGTCTCGCGGCGTGGGATCAGGGCTTGTGGGCCAGCCAGCATCTCCAGCCCCATGAAGTGCTGGCGCTCGGTCAAGTGGGCCAGCGGCGTGCCGCTGATGCGTTGGGCGCTCAGTTCGTCCAGCATCAGCAATTGGGCGGTGGTCAGCTCGGGCAAGGGCAGGCGGGTGGCCGCTTCGATGGACAAGGCCTGTCCGGCCGCCAGGTGCCACAAGGTCTGCAAGGCGGACGTGGTGGTTTCATCCGGCTTGTCGGGCAGGGTGCGCAAGGCGGCGTCCAGCTGGGCCAGCCGTTCGGCGAACAAGGGGTGGGTCGTGTCCATGGGTCAATCGGCCAACTGGGTGATGGGCTCGACCAGGGCGGGGCGGGCGTGCAGGTAATGCGTGGCCCGGCGCTTGGCCTCGATGTCGGTGTAAAGGTGGCTCGCTTGCGCTTCGCTCAGGTTCAGGGCTTGGGCCAGTTCAACGGCGGGCCGCTGGTGGTTGTGGGCCCACAAGGCCAGGTCCATCTGCGGGTAAGGCAGGGCGAAGTAGAACTCGTCCTGGCCTTGCTGCAGGCTGTAGGTGTCGGTGGTGGGCATGGCCGAGCAAACCACCTCGGGCAGGCCCAGGTGCCGGGCCAGCGCGTACACCTGGGTTTTGTACAGGTGGGCAATGGGCTTGATGTCGGCGGCGCCATCGCCGTTCTTGACGAAGAAACCCTGGTCGTACTCCAGCCGGTTGGGCGTGCCGATCACGGCGTAGTTCAGGCGGTCGGCGTGGAAGTACTCCACGGTCTTGCGGATGCGCTGCTTGTAGTTGGTGGCGGCCACGATCTGCAGGTATTCGCGCAAAGGCAGGCGGGCTTCGTGCTGCACGCCATCGGGCGATTGCACGATGAGCTTGAAGAAGTTGATGCGCCCCTCGGTGCCGCCCGAGATGGCGATCTTGCTTTTCCACTGCTCGTTGTAATCAGGAAAGACCGCGCGCATGGCTTCGTCGCGCCAGCGGTAGCAGCCGATCGCCTCGACCGTGGGGCCGATGTTCTCAAGCAGGTAGCCCATGCCCAGTTGCTCGGCCACCAGTTGGCCCTGGTCGGCACTGCCGGCGCTGGAGTCGCGCTCGGGCATCAACAGGCCGAAGACCTTCTTGGGCCCCAGGGCGCGCACGGCCAGCGCGGCGCACACCGAGCTGTCCACGCCACCCGACAGGCCCAGCACCACGCCGCGCTTGTGGAAACCGCGCAGCGAATCGACCAGGTGGCGGCTGATGCGTTCGACCTCGGCGGCGCAGTCCAGCGCCAGCACGTCGGGGGTGAGCGGGGGCGTGCTCATGGGATCAGGCGGCCTTCTTGCGGTTGACGTAAGCCTCGATGGCGTTCAGGCCGTCCAGGTTCTCGGGCACCATGTCTTCGTCGGCGACCTGGATGCCGAAGGTGTCTTCGATGAACACGATGAGTTCGAGGAAACCGGTGGAGTCGACGATGTGCAGTTCCAGCAGCGAATCGGCATCGCTGAAGGGCTGTTCATCGGAGCCCATGATGAAGTTGTCGACGATGTATTGGCGGACCTGGTCTTTGATGCTGGACATGTTGCTCTGCTTGAATGATGGTGGCGGTGGTGGGCTCAGTTCAGCCCGGTCTTCTTGATCTTGCCGGTGTCGGTGGTGGGCAGCGAAGCGACGAACTCGACGTGCTTGGGGGCCATGAAGCTTTCCAGGCGGCTCAGGCAATGTTTGATGACATCGCGCTCGCTCAAGGTGACGCCGGCTTTCAGCACGACGAAAGCCTTGACGGCCTGGCCCAGCAACTCGTCGGGCACACCGACCACGGCGGCCTCGTAAACGCCTTGGTGCGCGTACAGGGCATTCTCGACTTCGCGCGGGCTGACTTTCTCGCCACGGCTCTTGATGATGTCATCCTTGCGAGACACGAAGTAGAGGTAGCCCTCGGCGTCGGTTCGGAACAGGTCGCCGGAGTAGAGCACCATCTCGCCGGGCAAGGGGCCAGGCTTGAGTCGTTTGGCGGTTTCCAACGGCTTTTCCCAATAGCCGCGCATGACGTTGCTGCCGCGGATCACCAGCTCGCCCAGGCTGCCGTTGGGCAGGCGTTGGCCGGCGTCATCGACCAGCCAGACTTCTTCATTGGGCATGCCGCGGCCCACGCTGGTGGGGCGCGCGTCGAGTTGATCCGGGGGCAGGTAGGTGACGCGCTTGCACTCGGTCAGGCCGTACATCGAGAACAGCAGGGCTTGCGGAAACAGCTCACGCAGCTGGCGGATGCGTTCTTCCGGCAAGGCGGCGGCCGTGTTGGTGATCATGCGCAGGCTGCTCAAGCCATGGTGGTCCAGCGACTTCAGGTTCATCAGCATGGAGAACATGGTCGGCACGCCGGGGAAGGCGGTGACCTTCTCGCGCGCCATCACCTCCAGCACCTTGACGGGGAAGGTGAAGGAGCGCTCCAGCACGACGGTGGCGCCCACCGCGAAGGCCATCAGCACCTGGTACAGGCCATAGTCAAAAGCCAGGGGCAAGGCGCACAGGATGATGTCGTCCTCCTGCAGGCCCAGGTAGGTGCTGACCGAGCGCGTGGCCGAGACCATGTTGAGGTGGCTGAGCATCACGCCCTTGGGATCGCCGGTGGAGCCCGAGGTGTAGATGATGCTGGCCAGGTCCTGGTCGATGAGGGCGGGCGCTTGCCAGCTGGCTTGACCGGGTTGGCCGGTGAAGGGCAGGGTGCGTTCATCCAAGGCTTCGCTCAGGCCTGCGACCAGCACGGTGTGCACGCTGTCATTGAGGGCCAGGGCAGCTTGGTAAACGCTGGCCAGCGAGCTTTGCGTGATCAAGGCACTGGCGCGCGCATCGTTGAGCAGATAAGCCAGCTTGTCTTGTTTGGTCAGCGGGTTGACCGGCATGAACACCGCTCCCACCTTCAGGGCTGCGAAGATGCCCACCACCATCTCGACCGTGTTGTCCAGGAACAGGGTCACGCGGTCGCCACGCTGCACGCCGCGCTGTTGCAGCCTCAAGGCGAGCTGGTCGACCTGTTCGCGCAACTGGGCATGGCTGTGGCGCTGCTCACCACAGACCAGCGCGGTCTTGTCCGGCAGGCGCGCGCAGGTCTGGTCGAAGAAGTGGTGCAGCAACGTGCTCATTGAAATGCTTTGCCCAGGATGAACTGCTCGTGCACCAGCATGGTCGACAGGATGCCGACGAAGGCCATGTTGTCGCCAAAGCCAATGGCGCGGCCCGCACGGCATTTCTCGAACAGCTTGCTGACGGCCTTGGGATCGAAGTAGCCAGCATCCGCGATGCGCGCGGGGCCGAGCAGTTCGGCCACGTAGTCCACCGGCTGGCCGCTCTCGAAAAAGCTGGCGCTGTCGGGCGAGCGGTAAGGCTGCTTGGTGCGCGTTCGGATGCTGTCGGGCAGCAGGCCGGTCATGGACCGTTTGAGCAGGTACTTCTCGGTCAGGCCCATCAGCTTGTAGCGCGGTGGCAAGCGGTTGGCGAACTCGATCACGCGGTGGTCCAGGAAGGGGAAGCGCCCTTCGATGGAATGGGCCATGGCGGGCCGGTCGCCTTGCGAGCTGAGCAGGTAGCCTGACATCAAGGTGTGCGCTTCGATGTACTGATCTTGGCTGAGCGCGGCCCACTGGCCGATGTCCGGCGGCAAGTGCGGTGCGATGGCGGCCAGGTGATCGACACCCGCCAGGCTTTGCCGAACCTCCGGCGTGAAGAACTGCCACATGCGGCGCGTGGTGGCCCAACGCGGGCCGTGGGCGAAGTGCGGCTGGCCCAGGTGCTCCGAGCCTTCGCTGAAGAAGCGCTGCGCCATCACGCGGTTGGCGGCGGGCGAGTGGCGCAGGTAGGGGTAGAGGCGCTCCATCAAGGCGGGTCGCATCTTGGAGCTGGGCTGCCGCGCCATGAAGCGGCGCACGCTGGCTTCCTTGAAGAGGTCATAACCACCAAAGACTTCGTCGGCACCTTCGCCGGTCAGCACCACCTTGAAGCCAGCCTCGCGCACGCTGCCGGCCAACAGCATCATGGGCGCTGGCGCGGTGCGCACGATGGGGCTCTCGGCGTGCCAGACCGCGCGTGGAAACGCCGCGGCAATGTCAGACCGCTTGCAGCGCAGGGCGGTGTGCTCGGTGCCCAGGTAGCGCGCCATCTCCTGCTGATAAGCGCTTTCGTCGAATTCTTCGTCTTCAAACGCCAGCGAGAAGGTGCGCAGCGGCGTGTCGGTGAAATGCTTGATCAGGCTGGTGATGATGGACGAATCCAGCCCGCCGCTCAGGTAGGCGCCCACCGGCACATCGGCGCGCAGTTGCAGGCGCACGGCGTCGATCAGCAGTTCGCGTAACTCGTCGGCCAGGTCGTCGGCGCTGCGCTGGGTTTCCAGGTGCGCCGCCGGGAAAGCCCAGTCCCAGTAGCGCTCGGTGCGCACGCCGGATTGGCCGCGTTCGTCGATCACCATCAGGTGGCCTGGGGGCAAGGCCTGGATGCCCTCGAACACGGTGTGGCCGGGCAGTGGCGCCCAGTAGGTGAAGGTTTCGCCCAGCGCTGGCAGGTTCAACTGGCGAGGGGTGTCGGGCAGGGCCATCAGCGCCTTGACCTCGGAGGCAAAGGCCAGCCGCTGGTGGCTCCAGTGGTAGAACAGGGGGCGGATGCCGGTGCGGTCGCGGGCCAGGATCAGGCGCTGCTGCCGCGCATCCCACAGGGCGATGGCGAACTGGCCGTTCAGGTGATCGACAAAGCGTTCGCCGTGCTGCTCGTACAGGTGGACGATGACTTCGGTGTCGGAGTGCGTGTAGAAGCGGTGCCCGGCCTGCTCCAGGGTCTGGCGCAGTTCGATGTGGTTGAAGATTTCGCCGTTGAAGACGACCCACACGCTGCGGTCTTCGTTGTGGATGGGTTGGTCGCCACCGGCCAGGTCGATGATGCTCAAGCGGGCATGGGCCAAGCCCAGGGGGCCATCGGTGTGAAAGCCCTGGCCGTCTGGCCCACGGTGGTGCAGGCGGCGGATCATGTCCTCCAGCGAGGCGCGCGCGACCTGGCCATGGCTATTCAAAATCCCAGCAATGCCGCACATACTTCGCGAAATACCTTCCCTGCAGAGGGGCGCTGGTGCCGCGTTGCCCGCACCACCGAGTTGGTGCGTGGGCACGCCCAGGCCAGCCGCGATCCTAACGAGGATCACCGGCGGGGCCTAGTCCTAATTCATGGGGGTCGGCTTTAAATGCTCATTTTTGGCAGGCTGTGATCTCGCCGCGAGCGTCTGGCGGCCCAGACAGCCAGCAAGCCCCCGCCCGCCAACCAGGCCAGATCGGGTTCTGGCACGGCCGAAACGCTGACGCGCAGCCGGTCCATGGCCCAAGACTCGTCGTCGAGTGTTTGAATCCCTTCGCCTTCGACCTGGAAGGTGAAGGTGGCCAAAGAGCCGGTGTGCGCGATGTTCTGAAAGGCGGGGTCGGCGCCGAGGTCGTAAGCGCTGTCGGTGTAGTAGCCACCGGGGCCTCCAAACCCCAGGTCCACATGCCTGGCGAGTTCAACGCCGGTGGGCGGCACATAACTTTGAATTTGCGACAGCAAGGCGTTGGCGAACGATTCCCGGAAAATGGTCTGCCCGTCCAAGGTGATCTTGAAGAAATCGCCCGATGGAAAATTACCTGTGCCATCCAGCGAGTCGATGGCGGCAAACAGGAAGTCCAGGCTGATCTTGTCGTGCGTGGGCAGGTTGCCCAGCGTGAGCGTGAGCACATTGCCGGTGGCGCTGCGCAGGAATTGACCGCCGAAGGTGTTGCCGGGTGACCCCAGGCCGTCGAAGCCTTGAACGCCGGTCAGCGTGGCGGTTCCCGGGTTCAACGCGGCGGGAACGCTGCTGTCGAAATCAGTGCTGAGCACCGTTGTTTGCGCTTGCGCCATGTGACAGCCCGCCAGCAGGGAAAGCGCCAAGAGGTACTTCATGAAGATGCTCCAGAGGTGAAACCAGGGTGAATGCCCTCAGAATGATGGGTGCTCGGTGTCGAATGCACTATCCCTAGTTTGGAAAATCCACCCCATGAGAATTTTGGGCATCGATCCCGGTTTGCAGACCACCGGTTTTGGCGTGATCGACGTCGATGGCCCACGCCTGGCCTATGTGGCCAGTGGCACGATTCGCACCAAAGAGGCGGCTTTGGGCGACCTGCCCGGGCGCCTGAAGCTGATCTTCGATGGGGTGCGCGAGGTCATGGCGCGCTACGAGCCGCAGCAGTCCTCGGTCGAAATCGTGTTCGTCAATGTCAACCCGCAGTCGACCTTGCTGTTGGGGCAGGCGCGGGGTGCGGCTTTGGCAGCCTTGGTCAGCGGTGGCGAAATGGCCGTCTCGGAATACACCGCGCTGCAGATGAAAAAAGCCGTGGTGGGCCATGGCCACGCGCGCAAGGAGCAGGTTCAGCACATGGTGATGCGCTTGCTGCAATTGCCGTCAGAGCCCAACAAGGATGCGGCCGATGCCCTGGGCCTGGCCATTTGCCATGCCCACGCCGGGCACTCAATGGCCGCGATGGCGCGCGCCACCGGCCTGACCCGCCGCACCCATGCCCAGCTCAAGGGCGGGCGCGTTTACTGACGCGCCGGTTCACTGGCCTTCTTTGATCATGCGGCCCGAGGCCGACTGGACCGGCCTCGCGTTGTTCGCATACAAGCGGCTGAACACCGAGGCTTGGTAGGGCGACAAGGTGGCTGGCTGCTTCATCACCAACCACAGCACGCCTTCGGTGCAAGGTGGCGTGGTCAACGATCCCATGTAGGTGTAGTACTGGCGCTGTTCCGGCAGCATCAGGTTCATGTCCAGCATCACGGGCGAGGCCTGCTCAATGCTTTTCTCCAGCGGCAGGCTGTTCCACACCAGTTGCACCATCGGGTGCTCTTTGCCTTGGTCCAGCAGCACGGCGATCACGGCCAGGCGGCCTTGCGCGTCCTTGTGCACCAGGTGCGCCACCATTTCATATTGACGGCCGTTGATGCGCTCTTCGCTCGGCCGGTGGAAGTGGAACTGCACCAGCTCGTAGCGGCGGCCCGACACCGTGATGTTGTTGCCTGCGTCCAGGTTGACCTGCACGGTGTGCCCGTTGTCGATCACGCGGAAGGGCGTGGGGCGGTAGTCGAACTGGATTGGTTCCAGCTGCACCTTGATGCCGTCGCGGATGTCGATGGGGCTTTGTCGCGTGCCGGTGTTGCAGGCCTTGAACTCGGGGTTGAGCTGGCCCCAGCTTTGTGGGCCGGCGGCGCCGGTGTATTCCCAGTGCAAATCGTGGCCGACAGGCAGGCCCGGCACGGCGGCGGCGCCATGGGCGGCCATGGTCTGCCTGACTTGGCTGCTGATGGCCGCCGGGCGTGGTTTGGGTGACTTGTTGATGATCTTGACGGCGGGTGCGGCAGCCTGTTTGGCCCTCACTTCGGCGATTTTTTGGTCGATCAAGTCGCGCAATTCCGCCATCGACACGGAGGTCGGCTCGGCCTTGCCCGATGGCGCGGAGGCGGCAGAGGTTTCCGCGGCCTTGCCCGCGGCCATCTTGCGCTTGAGCGAGTCCTTGGCGATGACTTTGGGTTCGTCCTGCGAGGCAGCGGCACCCTGCGCGCCGCTGGCATGGTCGCCGCCGTGATCGTTGGCCCAGGAGCCGAATGAAACCCCGACAGCAGCGGTCAGCAGCAAAATGCGCGCGGCGCGCAGCGGTGAGCGAGTGGGAGAGGGGGGCGTGGACGACATGGCGGCTTTTCCTGAGATTTCAGGAAGCATTTCGACCACCCGGCCCGCCAACTTGAGGCCCGCGCCACTTTCAAGGCGCGAAAAATCAAAAAAAAGTGTGAAGTCAGCCGATAGGCCGGATTCTGTGCAGCGTGATGTCTTGCGACGCCACGCCGTGACCGCCATTCCTCTGGGCCGCCTGTCGCCAGAACGGCTCGGTGCCACCTACCCGCACACTCCCCGGGCCAGGTCAACGTGTGCCTATTTGGTGTTGCTGCGCGTAGAGATTGCCCGTTTCACCCGGACTAAACCGGCTCGTCTCTGTTGCTCTGATCCTCACCTCGCGGTGGAGAGGTGTTACCTCCTACGCTGCCCTGTGCAGTCCGGACCTTCCTCCAGTGCCATCTTTCGATGCTTGCACCAGCGGCGGTCTGGCCGACTTCACCCGTGCATTATCGCCTCTGCAGATAGGTCCACGCCAACAATCCCACCGACATCAAGGCCAACGAGGCCATGGCCAGGTATTGCGTGCTGTGCATCACCAGGGGAGAGAGCACGCCGGCCACCAGCCCGTTGGACGCCGCGCCCACGAAGGCCTGCAAGGAGGCGGCCATGCCACGCCGGTGCGGAAACAGGTCGAGCACCATCAGCGTGACCACCGGGGTCATCATGGCCCAGCCGAAGGCGTACAGGCTGATGGGGATCAGCGCCCAGGACACGTGGGCGGTGAACAGCAGGTTGGCGACCAGGTTGAGCACCGAGACGGTCAGCATCACCGTGAAGCCCAGCTTGATCTGGTGTTCGCGGCTGATCCGCCCAGCCAGACGCCCGCTGACGAAAGCACCGCCCATGATGCCGCCAATGGTGCACAGGAAGAACCAGAAGAATTGCGTGGGCTGCAGGTGCAGCAGGTCGCCCAGAAAGGCGGGTGCCGACAACACGTACAAAAACATGCCGTTGAAGGGCACCCCACTGGCCAGGGCCAGCAACAGGAAACGCGGGTTGAAGCCCAGTTCCAGGTAGCCCTGCAGCAGGCTTTTGACCGCGAAGGGCTGGCGCTGCGAGGAGTGCAGGGTTTCGGGCAACAGCCACCAGTTGGCCAGAAACAGCACCACGCCCACGCCGGTCAGGAACCAGAACACCGCGTGCCAACCCGCGTGCGTGAACAGCAGGCCGCCCACGATGGGCGCGATGGCTGGGGCGGCCCCGAAGAACAGCGTGACCTGGGCCATCACGCGCTGCGCCTGGTCGGGCGGGTACATGTCGCGGATCACCGCCCGCGACACCACGATGCCCGCGCCCGTCGACAAGCCCTGCAGCGCGCGGAAAAAAATCAGCTGCCCAATGGTGGTGGACAAGGCGCAACCGGCCGAAGCGATCGTGAACATGGCCACGCCCGCCAGCACGATGGGGCGGCGCCCGAAGCTGTCGGACAGCGCGCCATGAAACAGGCTCATCACCGCGAACGAGAACAGGTAAGCCGACAGCGTTTGCTGGATCTGCAGGGGCGTGGCGTTCAGCGAGGCGGCGATGCCCGCGAAGGCGGGCAGGTAGGTGTCGATGGCGAAGGGCCCCAGCATGCCCAGGCACGCCAGTAGCACGGCCAGCATCCAGGCGGGGGCCCGCCACAGGCTGTGGGCGTCAGGGTTCAAAGGCCCGCCTTTTCCAGGCTCTTCAAAAAGACGTCCGCATTTTGAAAGCCGATGACGCGGGCCTGACTGAGCAATCGGCCCTGCGCATCAAAAAACAGGATGCCGGGCGGGCCGAACAAATTGAAGCGTTTGAGCAGCGCCTTGTGGTCGGCGGAATTGGCGGTCACGTCGGCCTGCAGCAGCACCACGTTTTTCAGCCGCGCCTGCACGCGCGCATCCGAGAAGGTGAAGTGCTCCATCTCCTTGCAGGACACGCACCAATCGGCGTAGAAATCCAGCATCACCGCTTGGCCGGACTGGGTGGCGGCGGCCACGGCCTCGTCCAGCTCCTGCGAGTTGGACACGCGTTTGAAGGCCAAGGCGTTGGCGGCTTCGCCTTGAGTGGCACCCGCGCTGGCATGTGCCACAAAGGGCCGCAGCGGATCCCACGGGCTTTGCGCCCCCGCCAGCCCCCCAATGATCTGCACCGCCGACAGCAAGGCCAGCACCAGCCCCAGGGCCAGGGCAGAGCGGTGCTTCAGGCTGACGTGCGTCGTCAGGGTGTCAAAGCCACCCGTGAAGGCCGAAGCCAGGGCCAGCAAGGCGCCCAACGACAAGGTAGCGGCCAGCGGCGGCAGCAAGGGGTAGACCAACCACCAGGCCACGCCCAGCAGCATCAGGCCAAACAAGGTTTTGACCGCTTCCATCCAGCGGCCCGCGCTTGGCAGCAAGCTGCCCGCCGACAGACCCAGCAACAGCAGTGGCAGGCTCATGCCGCAGGCCAGCGCGTACAAGGCCACCCCGCCCAGCACCACGTCTTTGGTCTGGCTCAGGTACACCAGGGCCCCGGCCAGAGGCGCGCTCACGCACGGCCCCACGATGAGGGCCGACACCACGCCCATGAGGAACACGCCCAGCAGGCTGCCGCCTTGCAATTTGCCCGAGGTTTTGGTCAGGTGGCCTTGGATGAAAGCGGGCATCTGCAACTCGTAGACGCCGAACATCGACAAGGACAGCAGCACCATCAACGCGCTGAAACTGCCCAGCACCCAAGGGTTCTGCAGCGAGGCGGCCAGGCCTTCGCCCAGCAGCCCGGCGGACACCCCGAGCAGCGTGTAGACCAGCGCCATGCCTTGCGAATAACTCAGCGCCAGGATGAAACCGCGCAAGCGGCCCACCTTGCCCTGGCCGATGATCACCGCCGACAGGATCGGCATCATGGGCAGCACGCAAGGTGTGAAGGACAGGAGCAGGCCGGCCACCAGGAACACACCGATGATGGTGGGCAGGTTGCCCGAGGCCAAGGCGGTTTCGATGCGGCTCCCGCTGGTCGCGGTGCTGGGGGTGGCTGATGACTTGGGCGTGCCCTCGTCCGTGCCGACAATGGCCGTGATCAGGCCGCCCTGGCCTGCCGTCAAAGTGAAGTGTTTGGTCTGCGGCGGATAGCACAGGCCGGCGTCGGCACAACCTTGGTAACCCACCTCGACCAGGACTGAGGTACCCGCGGGCGTGGCTGGCGTCAGGCCGAATTGCAAGGGCACCAGGCCGTGGTACACCTCGACCTCCTTGCCGAAGGTCTCGTCGAATTTGCGTTGACCGGGCGGCAGACTCATGGGGGTGAGCGTCACCGAGGGGGTTTTGGACTCCACCCGGAAGCGATCCCGGTACAGGTAGGTTTTGGGTACGATGCTGAAGTCGATCTGCACCTGGCCCTTGGGCGTGGTGCTGGCCTGCAGGGTGAAGGCCTGATCGGCTGGTAAAAATTCTTCAGCCTGACAAGGGGTGGCCAGCAGCCAGCCAGCCACACTGGCCAGCACGATTCGAAATACCATTCGCCAGACGAACATCATCATCCTTGTTGTCTTGTCTTTGAACATTGTCCAGGAGACTCGCATGAAAGCCGCCACCATTCTCGACACGATCGGAAATACCCCTCACATTCGCGCGCAACGCCTGTTCGGGCCGGGGCATGAAGTCTGGATCAAATCCGAGCGCAGCAACCCGGGGGGCTCCATCAAGGACCGCATCGCCTTGTCCATGGTGGAGGACGCCGAGCGCTCTGGCGCGCTCAAGCCGGGCGGCACCATCATTGAGCCCACTTCGGGCAACACGGGCATTGGCCTGGCCATGGTGGCCGCCGTCAAGGGTTACCAGCTGATCCTGGTGATGCCCGACAGCATGTCGATCGAACGCCGCCGTTTGATGTCGGCCTATGGCGCGACGTTTGATTTGACGCCGCGCGCCGGTGGCATGAAGGCTGCCATTGCCCGTGCCCAGGAGCTGGCCGCTGGGATCGAGAACTCGTGGGTGCCGCAGCAGTTCGAGAACCCCGCCAACATCGAAGTGCACATGCGCACCACGGCCCAGGAGATCCTGGCAGATTTCCCGGACGGGCTGGACGTGTTGATCACGGGGGTGGGCACGGGTGGTCACATCACGGGCTGCGCCCGCGTGCTCAAGGCGGCCTGGCCTCAGCTCAAGGTCTATGCGGTCGAGCCCACGGCATCGCCGGTGATCTCGGGCGGCAACCCGGCGCCGCACCCCATCCAGGGCATCGGCGCGGGCTTCATCCCCGTCAACCTGGACACCAGCCTTCTGGATGGTGTGATCCAAGTGGAGGCCGAAGCGGCCCGCGAGATGGGTCGCCGCGCCGCGCGTGAAGAGGGCATGCTCGTCGGCATCTCGTCGGGTGCCACGCTGGCGGCCATCGCGCAAAAGTTGCCCGACTTGCCCCAAGGTGCCAAGGTGCTGGGCTTTTGCTACGACACGGGCGAGCGGTACCTGTCGGTGGAAGGCTTCCTGCCCGCTTGACCGGTCAAGGCTGCAGTTTCCAGGCCAAGGTCTCGCCGCCCCTCAAAGGCTTGATGCTGGCCTGATCGCCAAAGGGCAGGGACTCGGGCACCACCCAGGGCTCGCGCTTCAAGGTGACCTTTTCCACGTTGCGTGGCAGCTCGTAGAAGTCCGGGCCATGGAAGCTGGCAAAGCCTTCCAGTTGGTCCAGCGCGCCCGCGTTTTCAAAGGCCTCGGCGTACAACTCAATCGCACAGGGCGCCGAGTAGCAGCCCGCGCACCCGCTGGCGTGTTCCTTCAGGTTGGACGCATGCGGTGCACTGTCGGTGCCCAAAAAGAACTTGGATGAACCACTGGTGGCCGCGTCGACCAAAGCCACGCGGTGCTCCTCGCGCTTGAGGATGGGCAGGCAGTAGTAATGCGGCCGGATCCCACCCATGAAGATGGCGTTGCGGTTGTACAGCAGGTGTTGCGGTGTGATGGTGGCGGCCAAGAAGCGGTCGGCCTCGCTCACGTACTGCGCGGCCTCCTTGGTCGTGATGTGCTCGAACACGATCTTCAGCTCAGGGAAGTCGCGGCGCAGCGGGATCAGTTTTTCGTCGATGAAGGCTTTCTCGCGGTCGAACACATCGACCTCGGAGTCGGTCACTTCGCCGTGCACGCAGAACACCAGGCCTTCGCGCTGCATGGCTTCCAGCACCGGGTAGGTCTTGCGCAAATCGGTCACACCCGCATCGCTGTTGGTGGTGGCGCCTGCGGGGTAAAGCTTGAAGGCCACCGCGCCCATGGCCTTGGCACGCGCCACTTCGTCGGGCGGGGTGTTGTTGGTGAGGTAGAGCACCATCAAGGGCTCGAACTTCAAGCCTGTCGGCACCGCGGCGCGGATGCGGTCGCGGTAAGCGATGGCTTGCTCGGCCGTGGTCACGGGTGGACGCAGGTTGGGCATGACGATGGCGCGGGCGAACTGCCTCGCGGTGGCAGGCACCACGCTGGCCATGGCGGCGCCATCGCGCACATGCAGGTGCCAATCATCGGGACGGGTGAGGGTCAAGGTATTGCTCATGCCGTGATTGTTGCATTGAGGCGTCACTGACCCCCCAAAACCCCCTAAGCCTTGGGCCCTAGTTCTAGGTTCCCCCCTAGCTTGACCGTCCCCAACCCTAGGGGCTTGGGACCCTTGCACCCTTGTGGCGCTTGCCCGGCGTCCCTAGTCTTCGCTTCACACCACGCCAATCAGGCCCGGTGCCTGTTTCTCAAATTTTGGAGCTGACCATGCCTATTCACTCTCTCATCAACCGGCGGCGCGCGCTGTCGACCACCGCGCAAGCAGCGGCGGCCATGCTGGCCATGACCTCGATGGCCTGGGCGCAAACCGCCCCCACCCTGCACGTTGAAACCGTGTCTTCCTCCCCTGATCAAACCGTGCTGCGCGTGATCGTGCCTGTGCCCAAGCTGGACAGCGTGGAAACGACCAGTGGCGTGTTCCAACGCTTCTCGCTGGCCAACGGTGGCGGCGCCATCAATGACATCCGCGAAGTCGGCCTGCCTGAAGTGCCCCTGAGCGGCTTCTCACTGGCTCTGCCTGTGGATGCCAAGGACGGCTCGTCCACGGTCGAGATCGTGCCCGAAGGTTCCATCAAGCGCCAGCAAGCGCGCCTGTACCCCGTTCAGCCGCCTGAAAGCAACCGCGCCGGTGCCAAGGATGAGACCAGGTTTGAGTTCGACGCTGACCGCTGGGCCAAAGGCTTCAAGACGCCTGGTCAAGACCAAGGCACCTTGCCCGTGTTCAAGGGCGATGCCAGTGTGAACGGCTACCGCCTCTCGCCTTACGGATACAACCCCGCTGAACAGCTCATCACCTACTACCCCAGCTACCTGGTCACCATCAAGCACCCAGGCAACTGCTTCATCTACGACCGCCTCAAGCTCAAGGGCGTGGTCGGTACGCGGGCCATGGGCTTTGACGGCATCGACCAGCGCATTGAGCAACTACCCCTGCCCGCCCTGCAGTTCACCATCAACAAGGACATGGCCAGCAAGCTGCGCTGCGCCCCGCCCATCATCATCAACCCCGCGATCTTCGGGGCCCGCTTCCTGATCGTCACGCACCCCAACTTCAAGCCAGCGGCCGATGCGCTCAAGGCGCACAAGCAGGCACTGGGCATCTCCACACGCGTGGTCACCACCGCGGAGATCACCGGAGGCGGCGCCGCGGCCACGGAAGGCCAGGTCCGCAACTGGATCGCCAATTACTACAACACGCACCTGATCCGCCCGAAGTGGGTGCTGTTCATGGGCGATGCCGAGTTCGTGCCCACTCACTATGACCAGCAGAACATCTGGGACACCGCGCGCAACGCGGGCGACATGTGGTACGGCCAGTTCCTGGCGGGTGCCACGGCCACGACCATCCCGCCATTCGGCATTGGCCGCTTCCCGGTGGACACGCTGGCCCAGGCCAACACCATCGTCTCCAAGGTGATGGCGTTTGAGAACTCGCCCCCCGCCAACCCGATCTTCGGGCAGGACTTCTACAGCCGCCTGACGTTTGCCTCCTACTTCCAGAGCACGGGTGCCACCGATGCGCGCTGGTTCGTGGAAACCTCTGAGATGGTGCGCAACCACGCGGTGGGCAAGGGTTACAACGTGGCCCGCTTGTACACCGCGCCGGCCTCGTCCAACCCGTCCTTCTATAACAGCGGTGCGGCCATCCCGGCGGCCCTGAAGAAGCCCGGCTTTGCCTGGGATGCTGATCGCAACGACATCGCAGCGGCCATCAACCAAGGCTCTTCGCTGGTTTATCACCGCGACCATGGTTGGTGGTCGGGTTGGGGTGATCCTTCCTTCCAGACTGGCGACCTGGGCTTGGTCTCGGTGGTCAACAACCAGTTCCCGGTGGTGTTCAGCATCAACTGCGCCAGCGGCATTTTCGACAACGAGACCGTGGACCTGGTAGCCAACAAGATTGGCGCCGGTTATGGCCCCGGCGTGGGCAGCACCTACTGGGCTGAGTCCTTCCTGCGCAAGGCCGACGGTGCTTTGGCGGTGATCGGTGATTCGCGCTCCAGCAGCACCACCGACAACAACCACTTGACCCTGGGCTTGTTCGATGGCGTGTTCCCCGGCTTGGTTCCCACCTTCGGCACCGGCAGCGCCATCCAGCGTCTGGGTGATTTGTTGAACTATGCCAAGACCTACATCTCTGATGTGAGTTCGGGCGCGCAAGGCAACCGGCACCCGCTGAACAGCGGTGGCAGCCGCCCCGCGATCGTCAACCTGCGCCAGGAACTCAACATCTACAACCTGTTGGGTGACCCCACCGTCAAGCTGCGCGTCAGCCCGCCCTGGAAGTTCAGTCTGCCCATCTTCACCCTGGAGAAGACGCTGGTGAAGATCAAGGTGCCCGTGCAACCCGGCTGCCTGACCTGCCCGCCTGAACTGCCTCAGCCCGAGTGGGTCACCGTGGTGGCGTTCGAGCCCAAGACCGGTGTCGAACTGGGACGCACCTTGCTCAACGTCGATGGCGTGGGCGAGATCGACCTGGGTGAAGGCTTCAAGGGTGACAACGTGCTGGTTCGCGTGGCCTCGCCCGATGGCGCCAGCACCCAAGCCGCCATCAAGGAAACCGACAGCGATGGCGACGGCGTGCCCGACAGCCGCGACAACTGCGTGACCGTGCCCAACAAAGAACAGCAAGACACCGACGGTGACGGCTACGGCAACGCTTGCGATGCCGACCTGAACAACGACGGCTTCGTCAATGCGCTGGACCTGTCGACCCTGCGTGGCCAGTTCGGCAAGCGCGGTGTGGCCGGCGACCTGAACGGCGACGGTCTGGTCAATTCGCTGGACGTCAGCCGCTTCAGCAAGTTGTTCGGCAAGGTCCCTGGCCCTTCTGCCTTGCACCTGCCCGTGGCCAAGTGATTCTTTTTTCAACCCTGTTTTCTCTGACCTTCAAGGAATTTTCATGAAACTGCACCAAACCCTCATCGCCGCCGCCGTCACCCTGGCTGCCTTCACCGTGCAAGCCCAGACCGTCTCGGTCAGCCCCTCGCTCACCAACGTCCACATCGGCGACAGCTTCACCGTGGACCTGCTGGCCACGGGCTTCCCCGACAAGATCTTTGGTGGCGGCTACAGCATATCGTTCGACGCCAGCCTGCTCCAACTGGACGACATCACCTTCCCGTCCAACTGGGAGTTCCTGACGAGCAAGGGCACCACGGTGGGCGGCACCGTGAGCGACGTGTTCTTCAACACGTTCTCGGCACCCATCAAGGGAGACTTCCTGACCTCGACCCTGAAGTTCACGGCCATCGGTTTGGGCACCTCGTCCATCACCCTGAGCGAGTCGCCTTCCTTCCCGTTTGGTGACGAGTTCTCCAACGCTGTGAGCGTGACTTACGTTGGCGGCACCGTGGCGGCCGTCCCCGAGCCTGGCTCGGTGGCCTTGATGCTGGCCGGCCTGGGCGCCGTTGGCTTCATGGCCTCGCGCCGTCGCCGCCAAGGCTGAGCTCGCGTGTAGTTGGTTAAGGGGTTGGCGACACGCCAACCCCTTTTTTTCTTGGGTGACGCATGGACTGCTGCCCCCTTGAACGTGGGGCCGGGTGACACGAATCTGTCATCATGACTCCCTAGCCTGAACATCATTTTTCATGTTGTTCTGGAGAGTTGTTTCATGAAGTCCACCACCTTTACCCTGGTTGCCGCATTGGCCACCGGCCTGGCCCTGAGTGCACCGGCCCAAGCCGCAGCCACCTTCGTCAATGGCCTGGCTTTGTCAGGATCGGCACTTGATGTCTCGGGGGGCACTTCGGTCAACGATGGCCGCATGGGCTATTTCTCAGACTTGTATTACGACGCCAACCGTAGCGAATGGTGGGGCTTGTCAGACCGTGGTCCCGGTGGCGGCACACTCAGCTATGACACGCGCGTTCAGCGCTTCACCCTCGATGTCAACGCCACCACGGGTGCCATCTCCAACTTCCGGGTGGTCCAGACCGTCAAGTTCACCAACGCATCGGGCCAGGCCTTCAATGGCATCGCGCCCAACCCAAGCAGCACCTTGGGCCGCTCTTTCGACCCGGAAGGCTTGGTGATCAACCCGCGCAATGGCAATTTCCTGGTGTCTGACGAATACGGCCCATCGCTGTACGAGTTCAATCGTTCAGGCCAATTGGTGCGCACCTTCAGCACGCCCAGCAACCTGACCCCGCGCAATGCAGGCACCAGCTTGGCCAACTATGCAGGCGACACGGGCAACACCGCTGGCAAGCGCACCAACCGCGGCTTTGAAGGCCTGGCCGTGACCCCTGATGGGCAGTTCGCCTTCGCCATGCTTCAAAGCGCCATGCTCGATGAGGGTGGCGCGGATGGTGTGTACAACCGCATTGTCAAGTTTGACTTGAACACGGGTGCCGTGGCCGGGCAGTACGCCTACAAAATGGAAGGCAGCAGCCAGGGACGAGGCATCTCCGCCCTCGTGGCCATCAATGACCATGAGTTCGATGTGCTGGAGCGCAACAACCGTGGCGTGGGCGTGCCCGAAGCCAATCTGGCTGCGCCCAACAAGAAGGTGTATCGCATCAGCATTGGCGACGATGTCACTGATGTCAGCGGGATTGACTTGGATGCACCTGGCGCCAGCTTCACCGCGGTGAGCAAGACCGCCAAGCCCGTGGTTGATTTGGCCGCCGATACCTTGTCGGAGCTGGGCAATTTGTCGCCCGAAAAATGGGAAGGCTGGGCCATCGGGCCGAAGTTGGCCGATGGCACTTACCAGATGCTGGCGGGTACTGACAACGACTATTCGATCACCCAAAATGCGAACGGTGAGCAGTTCGAGGTGTTCATCAAGGCAGGCGCCGGCACGGTGACGCGCATCCAGTGCGACATTGGCACCTTCAGCAACTGCAAGTCGATTGGCGGCAATGGTTTGGTGGGGGCCGCTTTGCCCACAGGGACCGACTTCACGGGCTACACCGCCATTCCAGGCGTACTGCATGCTTACAAATCCGGCCTCGGGGACATGACGAACTATGTCCAGGCCGTGCCCGAGCCTGAAACCATGGCCTTGTTGGGCGCCGGCCTGGCCGTGATGACCTGGGTGCGTCGCCGCCGCTGATCTTCCGATCCGGTGCCGGATCTGAAACCCCCCGACAATCCAGGCATGGAAGCTTGGATGGTCGCGGGGGTTTCTTCGCTTTTGCAGTGCTTGGCTTTGCCTCAGGTGGGTTTGAGCGCGTTGTTCGTGGTGGCCTTCGTGTCGGCCACGCTGTTGCCTTTGGGCTCTGAGCCGGCCGTCTTTGCTCTGATCAAGCTCAACCCCGAGATGTTCTGGCCTGCGGTGCTGATCGCCACCCTGGGCAATACCCTGGGCGGCATCGTCACCTGGTGGGTAGGCTGGTTGGCACGCCGTGGCACCGAGAAGGTGACCCACCACCCCGCCAATACCAACACCCGCGCCCTGCGGTGGTTGCAACGCTTTGGTGCCAAGGCCTGCCTGCTGTCGTGGCTGCCCATCGTGGGCGATCCGCTGTGCGCGGTGGCCGGCTGGCTCAGGCTGCCCTTTTGGCCTTGCGTGGCTTACATGGCGGCGGGCAAGTTCGCCCGCTACATCACCATGACCGTTTTCATGCTTTGGGTGGTCTGATTTTCACCAAGCGCCATCCCATGTTCATGGGATGCATTTTGTAACGAATTTGTTTCGGCAAGTGGGTCAATCCGTGACTTGCGACACTAAGATTGGATCAATCGCGAACCAAAACAGACTGATACCAATCGCGACCATCCAACGCTGTCATCAAGAAAAGGTCCAGGGAGGACTGATGGATGACAAGCCCCGGCGGTGAAAGCTTCCGGGGCTTTTTTTACGTCACTTCTTGACTTCGAGCGTGGTGATGGTGAACTGGCCGCCCACCTTGTCGGCCGTGAAATCCACCTTGTCGCCCACCTGCACGGTTTTGAGCCACGCCGGATTGGCCACCCGGAAGGCCATTTGCATGGCGGGCAGGTCCAGGCTTTTGATCTCGCCATGCTTGAGCGTGATCTTGCCGTTGTCGGCGTCGATCTTCTTGACTTCGCCGTCCACGGCCAGGGCCGAGGCCGACAGGCCCAAACCCATGATCAGGGCAGCGGTGGTGGCGAACAATGACTTCTTCACAGAGGGCTCCTTGGCAGACACGACGGTGTCCAGTATGACCCGAGGCGCACCAATGCGCGATCCTCGCCTTCCTTAGACGCGCGGGGTGGGCAACGGGTTGACAAGTTTTTCATCAACAGCCCGCACAGTGTCCCTAAAATGGGCGCTTTGCTTGTTACAAGAACTGCGCGCCGCCATGACCGCCTTGCCCACTGACCCGTCCGACACCTTTGCCAGCATTTCGCCCCGTGACAAGGCCGAGATCCTTGCGCAGGCTTTGCCCTACATCCGCAAGTTCCACGGCAAGACCATCGTCATCAAATACGGCGGCAACGCCATGACCGATCCGGCCCTGCAAGCCGACTTCGCCGAAGACGTGGTGCTGCTCAAGCTGGTGGGCCTGAACCCGGTGGTGGTGCACGGCGGCGGCCCGCAGATCGACGACGCGCTCAACAAGATCGGCAAGAAGGGCCAGTTCGTGCAGGGCATGCGCGTGACCGACGAAGAGACCATGGAAGTGGTCGAGTGGGTGCTGGCCGGTGAAGTGCAGCAGGACATCGTCGGTTTGATCAACCATGCCGGTGGCAAGGCCGTGGGCCTGACCGGCCGCGATGGCGGCTTGATCCGCGCCCGCAAGCTGCGCCTGAAAGACCGTGAAGATCCCAGCAAAGAACACGATGTGGGCCATGTGGGCGACATCGTCAGCATCGACCCCAGCGTGGTCAAGGCCCTGCAAGATGACCAGTTCATCCCCGTCATCAGCCCCATCGGCTTTGGCGACGAGAACGAGAGCTACAACATCAACGCCGATGTGGTGGCGGGCAAGCTGGCCGAGGTGCTCAAGGCCGAGAAGCTGGTGCTGCTGACCAACACCCCGGGCGTGCTGAACAAGCAGGGCGAGCTGATGACCGACCTGTCGGCCCGCGAGATCGACGAGCTGTTCGCCGACGGCACCATCTCGGGCGGCATGCTGCCCAAGATCCAGTCCGCGCTGGACGCGGCCAAGAGCGGCGTGCACGCGGTGCACATCATCGATGGGCGCGTGCCTCACGCCTTGCTGCTGGAAATCCTGACCGAACAGGCTTTCGGCACGATGATTCGCTCGCACTGATCGACTGAGCGTTGAAATCAAAAAGGGCCTGGAATTTTCCAGGCCCTTTTTGATTGAAGCTGCTGTGCGCAGACTTCAGCGGGTGCGGTGCTTTCTCACACCCAGTGCCATGAAGACAAAGCCGGCCATCCACATGAAGTACGTGGATGGCTCAGGAACGGCCGACAGCAAATAAATGCGATCGGTCGTTCTCACGGCGAGATCCCCATTGTCTCCAACAATCAATTCGCTCAGCCCGCTTCCGACATTGAGCTGATTGCCCAGGCTGTAAGTGGTGATGGGCGTGAACGTGGCTTGATCAAACACGGTCAATACGCCAGAGGAGGACAA
The DNA here is from genome assembly GCF_029946005.1 of Aquabacterium sp. Classification (GTDB taxonomy): domain Bacteria; phylum Pseudomonadota; class Gammaproteobacteria; order Burkholderiales; family Burkholderiaceae_C; genus Aquabacterium. Next base: position 25,444 of record NZ_JAQSDR010000015.1, on the reverse strand, counting down.
GGCATAGGCCTGACCCCATTTGGCGGCTGAGGCAAAAACACTGCCATAGCCAATGTTGAACGTGCCCAGCAGCAGACCGTTCGTCGGATCAACGACCCTGCCGTCGTTGCTGTACATGAGCCCACCGTCGTAAGTGATGGTGGGGGAGTAACCATAGAACGCACCCGTGGCCACGGAGGTGATGCTCACACCCGAGGCGTTCACACTCATGGTGCGGAAACCAAAATCGCTGGTTTCATTGTTGTAGCCATAAAGGGTTGAAGCATTGGCCCCGAATTCAATGGTGTTGCTGCCCGTGTGGGAGGGTGTGGTGGCAGGCAACATGACGCCATTTTTGTAGATCGCGACGCCTTCGTGACGAGGGCTGCAGCAGCTGTTGCGTCGGGCCACGGCGATGGTGTCGTTTTGCCCTGGGGCCACGGCAATGTCCTCGGCGTACATGGCCCCATTCCAGGTGGATCCCAAACCGAACTGGATGCCCGCCGCTCCGGTGATCGCGTCAAATTGGCGCACGCTTGGAGAACCTTTCAACGCGACATAACCCGTGGTGCCATCACTGGACAACGCGATGATGCCCGGTTCACTGCCGACAAAAGTAGATTGGACGATCTGCCCTTGGTTGGAAATGCGAGTGATGGTGTTGCCGAGGCCAAAACCAGCGGTGCTGGACACAGAGGCCAAATACTCCTGGGTGGTGGAGTTGTAGGCCAAGTCATTGGCCGCCAGATTCACTGAGGTGATCTGAAAGCTTTGCGCAATGGGGCTGGCCATGGAATTGTGCATGGCTAGAACAGCCAGGCTTGAGCCCAGGATGCGAAGAAAAGCAGGTGCACGCATACAATTTTCTCGATGGAATTTTTGATGCCAGGCCAGAGGCGGTCCCCAGCCCGGTTTGAACACACCAAGGGGCACGTTGCGATGCTTGTCAAAACTTCGCGTTGATTTCCCCCTGAGTGGATTCATGTTAGCTTGACTTCAAGGCTCCAGGAATCCCACGACCCCGGGGTTCTTGCCGGTGTTGGTCCTCAGTGCCTGATGAGGTGCACCATGGCGCGATGCGCCAACAGGTTGATCGGTCACGGCAGTGGCATTGCAGGCCCCAAGTTGATTGGGATCGGTTGGCCGGCGGGGTGTGGCGTGCCATGCCGGTCGATGCGGCCGACCTGGATGTGGGCATCGCGCACGCCCTTGCGGTCCACGTTCAGGCGCAATACCCAGGCCGTGTTGTTGTCGGCATCGTCAAAGCCATCGAAGATGAAATTGCCCAGGCTGTAGACGATGGGCTTGCCCTGGTACAGCTCGATGTCTTGCACGACGTGAGGGTGCGTGCCCACCACGGCATCGGCGCCCGCGTCGATCATCAGGCGGGCCAGTTCACGCTGGCGGTCATTGGCGCGGGGCTGGTGTTCCTCGCCCCAGTGCATGAAGGGGATGACGATGTCGGCGTGGTGCACAGTGCGGGCGCGGCGGATGTCCAGCACCACCTGCTCGTCTTCGCTCCAGGCCACGCCGGGGTGCTTGTCGCCCGCTTCAAAGCTGCGGGGAAAGAACTCGTCGTAGCCCAGCAAGGCAATGCGCAGGCCCTTGCGTTCGATCAGCAGCGGGGTGTGAGCCTGGCTCAGGTCTTGGCCACCACCAAAGAAGGGCAGCTTGGCCTGGTCCAGCCGGCCCAGCATCTCGGCAAAGGCTGTGCGGCCAAAATCACCCGAGTGGTTGTTGGCCACGGACACGGCGTCCATGTGCCGCTTGAGCAGCTTCAAGACGCGCGGGTGAGCCCGGAAGGTGTAGGGCTTGTCTTCGGCTTTGCCGCCGCGTGCGATCACGCATTCCAGGTTGGCCACGCGCACATCGGCGCTGTCCAGGAGTTGGGCAAAGGGCGCGAAAGGGTTGTGGCCCTGCTTGATCCGCTGGCCTGGGTGGTCCGCCAGCATCACATCGCCCATGAAAACGATGGACACGGTGGGTTCGGCGTGGGCCGTGAATGAGCACAAGGTGCTGGCGCTCAGCAGCAGGGCGGTCAGCCAACGGCGCATGATCATCATCATGGAGCGGCCTTGTTGGTCAGTGCGCAGCCGTAGACCATCTCGCGGCCGAGTCGCGCGGAATAGGCATGGTTCCAGCCGGTCAGGCCGGGCACTGTTGTGTTGCTGGAAAACGGCGGTTGGTGCACCACCTCGTGGATCAGCAGGGGGGCGCCGGGCATCGCCATGTCGTAGGCGTAGAGCGCGATGTAGTCCACTTGTCGATCGTTGCCGACCATCACCGCCTTGAAGCGAAAGCGCTCGCCGATGTCTTGCGAGGTAACGGTGTAGGGGTTGGCCACCGGGCGGGTCTCGATGTGGATGGTGTCACTGGCGTAGCGCACCTGGCAGCGCAGCACCGTGGCTGCCGCTGCCGTCTCGGCGTGGGTTGGCATGGCGGTTGATGCCACGATGACCATGGCCACTTTGCAGGATGTGCCAATGTTTTTCATGGGTGCAATGTACAGGGGGTCGCAGACCGCCCCAGCCCGCGTAAAACACTCACACTACACTGGCCTTGTGAAGCAACACCACTCCAAACAGCAGCCCCCCATCTGGTTGTTCGACCTGGACAACACTCTGCACGACGCGTCCAGCGCCGTGTTCAGCCGCCTCAATGGCTCGATGACCGACTACATCGTCCAGCACCTGGGCCTGCCGCGCCAAGAAGCCAATGACTTGCGGGTGCATTACTGGCGCCGCTACGGGGCCACCCTGCTGGGCCTTGAAAAACACCATGGCATCCGCGCCGCGCACTTCCTGGCGCAAACCCACGAACTGCCAGGCCTGGAAGCCCACCTGCGCATGCCCCCCTGCGACCGCGCCGCCCTCAAGCGTCTGCCCGGCCGCAAGTTCATCCTCACCAACGCCCCGGCCGACTACGCCAAACGCGTGGTCACCGCCCTCGACCTGGCCAGTTGCTTCGAAGGCATCATCTCGATCGAAGGCATGCGCGTGTTCGGCGATCTGCGGCCCAAGCCCGATGCCCGCATGCTGCGCGTGGTGCTGGCCCGCCATCGCTTGCCCGCCCACCGCTGCGTGCTGATCGAAGACACCCTGGCCAATTTGAAAACTGCCCGGGCGGCGCACTTGCGCACGGTGTGGATGCAAAGCTACCTCAAGCACAACCCGCATGGCCCCGAAGCAGGTGCACACTTGCATCGTCGGCCTGCCTGGGTGTGTGCCAGAATCCGTCGGCTGCGTGCGCTGCACACGGTTTTCAGCCCCAGCCCCTGATGTTGCACAAGACGATGCGATGAACGACGAACTCATCCCTGCTGCTGTCGAGCCTGCGCCCCGCAAACGCCCCAAGCCGGGCGAGCGCCGCGTGCAGATCCTGCAGGCCTTGGCGACAATGCTGGAGCAACCTGGCGCCGAACGCATCACCACGGCGGCCCTGGCGGCGCGCCTGGAGGTCAGCGAGGCCGCCTTGTACCGGCACTTCGCCAGCAAGGCGCAAATGTTCGAAGGCCTGATCGAGTTCATCGAGCAAAGCCTGTTCACCCTGGCCAACCAGATCATGGAGCGCGAAGCCGACCCGTCGGTGCAGATCACGCGCATCCTGGGCCTGGTGCTGCAATTCGCCGAAAAGAACCCGGGCATGGCCCGCGTGATGGTGGGCGATGCGCTGGTGTTCGAGCACGACCGCCTGGCGGTGCGAATGAACCAGGTTTTTGAGCGCCTGGAGTCTTTGCTGCGCCAGAGCTACAAGGCGCGGGCTGAAGCGCGAGGCTCGGTCACGCCCACGGTAGATGGGCAAGTGAACGGGTCGCTGGCCATCAGCGTGGTGCTGGGCCGCCTGCACCGATTCACGCGCACAGGCTTCAAGCGCCTGCCCACCGAGCACCTGGACGCCACGCTGAAGCAACTGCTGGCCTGAACGCCGCCAGGCTGCTGCCTCTACACTGAGGCCATGAGCACGCCCGACCTGACCCACCTGATCAGCCGCGCCGAACATTTGATGGCCCGGCTCGAGAACGTTTTACCCCACCCCTTGAGCGAGCCAGACTGGTCTTCGGCCGTGGCTTGGCGCTACCGCAAGCGCAGCAGTGGTGGCGCCACGCTCGAGCCCATCCGCCACATCGGCCGTATCCAGTTGTCCGATCTGCAGGAGGTGGACACACAAAAAGAGCGCTTCACCCGCAACCTCGCGCAGTTCGTGGCGGGGCGCAACGCCAACAACGTGCTCTTGACCGGTGCGCGCGGCACCGGCAAGTCTTCGTTGGTCAGGGCCGGCCTGAACGAGTTCGCGGACCAAGGCCTGCGCCTGATCGAGGTCGACAAGGCCGATCTGGTGGACCTGGCCGACCTGGTGGACTTGGTCGATGGCCGCCCCGAGCGCTTCATCGTCTTCAGCGATGACCTGTCGTTTGACGAAGGCGAGCCCGGCTACAAGGCGCTCAAGTCAGTGCTCGATGGTTCCGTCTCGGCCGCGGGTGACAACGTGCTGATCGTGGCTACCTCGAACCGTCGCCACCTGCTGCCCGAGTACCACGCCGACAACAAGAGCTACCACCGCAGCGACGATGGCGAGCTGCACCCCGGTGAAGTCGTCGAAGAAAAGATCTCGCTGTCTGAACGCTTCGGCCTGTGGATCAGCTTCTACCCCTTCACACAAGACGAGTACCTGGCCATCGTGGCGCAGTGGTTGAGCCATTACGAGGTGTCGGCCGATGCCATCGCCGCCGCCCGCCCGCAGGCCCTGGTGTGGGCGATCGAGCGTGGTTCGCGCTCCGGCCGGGTCGCCTACCAGTTCGCGCGTGACTACTCGGGGCGCGACCATGGCTGAAGCCAAGTCGTACCACGTGATGGCAGAGACCGACCGTGTGCCGGTCGAGGTGGCGGTGGGCGTGCTGATCGAGCGCGATGCGTCGGGCCGTGAAACCCGTTTTCTGATGACTTCGCGCCCCCCGGGCAAGGTCTACGAAGGCCACTGGGAGTTTCCGGGCGGCAAGGTGGAGCAGGGCGAGAGTATCGAAGAGGCCCTGCGCCGCGAACTGGTGGAAGAACTGGGCATCACCATTGGCCAGGCCCACCCCTGGCAAACCGAGGTGATGGACTACCCCCACGCCAAGGTTCGCCTGAACTTTTGCAAGGTTTACGACTGGACCGGCGAGCTCGACATGCGCGAGGGCCAGCAAATGGCCTGGCAGGTCTTGCCGGTCGAGGTGGTGCCGGTGCTTCCCGGCACCGTCCCTGTGTTGTGGTGGCTGGCCGCAGAACGTGGTCACGAAGGCGTCACGCACAGCGGATAATGGGGGCTTGCCCAAAAAATCCACAGGCCCCCCGCTGGAGGAGAGATTCCATGACCTACAAGACCCTGGACTACGCGGTTGACCCCGACGGCGTGTTGCTGCTCAAGCTCAACCGTCCCGAACAGCTCAACGCCTTCACCGTCGAGATGGCCAATGAACTGGTTGACGCTTTCACGCGCGCCAGCAACGACGACGCCGTGCGTGCCGTCGTGGTCACCGGCGCGGGCAAGGCCTTTTGCGCGGGCATGGACCTGACCGCCGAAGGCAATGTGTTTGGCCTGGACGAAACCCAGTGGCCGACCATGGACGACATGCGCCACCGCCTTAACGAGCCGGAGATCTTCAACGGCGTGCGCGACACCGGTGGCCGCGTCGTGCTGGCCATCTACGATTGCAAGAAGCCGGTGATCGGTGCCATCAATGGCGCGGCCGTGGGCATTGGCGCCACCATGACCTTGCCCATGGACATCCGCCTGGCCTCTGACAAAGCCCGCATCGGCTTCGTCTTTGGCCGCATCGGCATCGTGCCCGAGGCCTGCTCCAGCTGGTTTCTGCCGCGCGTGGTCGGCATCTCGCAAGCGCTCGAATGGACCTACCTGGCCGATGTGTTTGATGCGCAGGAAGCCCTGCGCGGTCGCCTGGTCAAGGCCGTGGTGCCGCACGATCAGTTACTGGACGAGGCCTTGAAGATCGCCCGCCGCATCGCCACCGAGCGCTCGCCCGTCGGCATCGCCCTGACGCGTCAGATGATGTACCGCAACTCGGCCCAGCCCCATCCCTTGGCGGCCCACCAGGTCGATTCTCTGGCCATGTTCTACACCAGCATCGGCGATGGCAAAGAAGGCGTGAACGCCTTCCTGGAAAAGCGTCCCGCGCAGTTCGAGGGCAAGACCTCCGAGATGCCTTCTTTCTACCCATGGTGGGAATGAGCTCTTGAGTGATTTCGCACTGCCCGAAGACTTTGATCTCGGGGAATACTTTGATGGCCGCACCCTCGCGCGCGCCGTGGACCTCAAGCCTGAGCAAGCCATCCAGTCCATGCAGGTGATCGGGCCGGTCTTGTCGACCCGCCTGCACGGCAGCGGCGCGCAAGCCTATGCGCAGCGCACCGAGTTGGTCAACGACCGCCGACTGGGCCTGCGCGTGATGGGGCATTGCACCTGTCCAGTGGGTTTGAACTGCAAACATGTGGCCGCCGCCTTGATCGCCTTCGAGGCGCAGCAGGTGCGCAAGCAGCGTGGTGGCGGCCTGCCTGATGAACCGCTGGTCATCAAGGCCACCCCGCCTTCGCCGCAGATGCGTCTGACATTGGGGGATGAGCCGCCCGAGCTGCCCTCGGTCAGCCTGGGGGCCTTGCCCCTGATTCCCGTGCTGAAGCTCACCACCTGCGTGGACGTGGTCTCCGAGGCCATGCTGCACCACCGTTATGGTTCGCAATCGTCCATCAGCACCAAGGTGCGTCAGGCGGCCGCGCAACTGATCCTGCGCTATCAGCCTGAAGGCAGTGAGCCGGTTGATTTTCATTTTCCTGCCGTGCATGGCGCCATGGGTTTCAGCGAGCGCGAGGACCCGGAGCAGCCCGGGCAGCGCCAGATGGTGCGTTTTGAGCGCCAGAGCAAGCAGGAAGCCACGGCCTTGCTGGACCTGTGCAACACGCTCGAATTCCGCTCGTGGAGCCTGTCGGCCGGTCTGGCCATCAACCGCCTGACGCGGCTGAATGCGGGCGGCGGCACGGGCGGCGCCGGTTCGGCGCTCGAAGGCGAACCCCTGGTGCTGGTGCCACAGCGCCGCGAACAGTGGCCTCACATCCTGACCACGCAATTGCCCCTGCTCAAGTCACGCGGCTGGGTGGTCGAGGTGAAGCACGACTTCCCTTATGAGCTTCACACCGCCGAAGAGTGGACCGTTGACGTTGACGAGGAAGCCGGTGGCGACTGGTTCAGCGTGGGTTTGAAGGTCACCGTGGAAGGCCAGAGTGTCGACCTGTTGCCCCTGCTGGTGGGCCTGGTGCAGACCGGCTGGTTGAAGCTGAATTCGGATTTGCGGGACGGCAAGCCTCGCGGCGAAGTGCTGGTGCCTTGGCCCGATGATGCCGTGCCCGAGCCTGGCGCCCTGCCGCGCCAACGCCTGCTGCGCATCCCGGTGCAACGCGTGGCGCCGTTGATGGAGTGGATGCGCTCGGTCTTTGCCGCCAATGGCAAGGACAGCGGGCCTTTGCGCCTGTCTCGCTTTGACCTGGGCACGCTGGAAGCGGTCACGGCCCAGACCACCGTGGTGGCCCCCCCCACTTTCACCGACCTGATCGAACAGGTGCGCTTGCTGGGCAGCGGCAAAAGCCTCCCGGCCGTGCAGCCTTCACCCCATGTTCAGGCCACTCTGCGCCACTACCAACTCGATGGCCTGGCGTGGATGGATTTCTTGCGCCGTGCCCGATTGGGCGGCGTGCTGGCCGACGACATGGGCCTGGGCAAGACCCTGCAGACCCTGACCCTGTTGCAGGGTGAGCTGGACGCGGGCCGCCTGGACCGCCCCAGCCTCGTCGTCGTGCCCACCAGCCTGATCACCAACTGGCAAACCGAGGCACAGCGCTTCACGCCCGGCCTGAAGCTGGTGGTGCTGCACGGGCCGCAGCGCATGCAGCATTTCAAGCGCATCGAGCACGCCCACCTCGTCATCACCAGCTACCCGCTGGCAGTGCGCGACATCGACACCCTGGCCGCGCAGGAATGGCACTACCTGCTGCTCGATGAAGCTCAACGCATCAAGAACAGCCGCAGCCAGGCCACGCTGTCGCTCAAAGGTCTGCGCGCGCGTCACCGCCTGTGTTTGAGCGGCACGCCGCTTGAGAATCACCTGGGCGAGTTGTGGAGCCTGATGGACTTCGTCTGCCCAGGCCTGTTGGGCAGCGAGGCGCAGTTCCGCGAGCACTACCGCAACCCGATTGAAAAGCGCAAGGACACCCTGCAAGCCGAACACCTGGCCCGCCGTGTTCGGCCCTTCATCCTGCGCCGCACCAAGCTGCAAGTGGCGCGCGAGTTGCCCGAGAAAACTGAAACGCATTTGCGTGTTGACCTGAGTGGCACCCAGCGTGACCTGTACGAAACCGTGCGCGCCACGATGGACAAGAAACTGCGCGAGGCCATTGAAAAGCAAGGCCTGGCGCGCAGCCAGATCATGGTGCTCGACGCCTTGCTCAAGCTGCGCCAGGTGTGTTGCGATCCGCGTTTGCTGAAGATGGGCCCGGATGGCGCACCCGCTGCTGGCAAAGCCGCGCCCTCGGCCAAGATGGCCTTGCTGCTCGACCTGCTGCCCACCCTGGTGGAAGACGGCCGCCGCATTTTGCTGTTCTCGCAATTCACCGAGATGCTCTCGCTGATCGAGGCCGAGCTGGTGCGTTTGAAGATCGACTACCTCAAGCTGACTGGCGAAACGCATGACCGCGCGGGCCTGGTGGACAAGTTCCAGAAGGGCAATGTGCCCTTGTTCCTGATCAGCCTGAAGGCCGGTGGCGTGGGCTTGAACCTCACCGCGGCCGACACCGTGATCCTGTACGACCCCTGGTGGAACCCGGCGGTCGAGCAGCAGGCCATTGACCGCTGTTACCGCATCGGGCAGGACAAGCCAGTGTTCGTCTACAAGCTGCTGGCCAACGGCACGGTGGAAGACAAGATGGTGGAGTTGCAGGCGCGCAAGGCCGGTCTGGCCGATTTGCTGCTGTCGGGCGTGGCCAGCGATGCCGCGCTGAACGCGCAGGACTTTGACGAACTGTTCAAACCCTTGATCCCCGAAGAGTCCACGCCCTGAATGAAAAAAGCCCGGCGTTTTTCAACGGCCGGGCTTTTCAATCAAGGGGCGAAGCGGGCTCGTCAGCCCGCCAGGCTCAGGCTCACTTCAGCAGTTGATCGCTGATGAGCTTGGTCATCTCGAACATCGAGACTTGCGCCTTCTTGAAGATCACCTTCAGCTTGTCGTCTGCATTGATGTTGCGCTTGTTGGCGGCATCTTGCAGGTTGTGCTTCTTGATGTATTCCCAAACCTTCTTGGTGACTTCCGTACGCGGCAGTGGCTCAGCGCCAATGATCGCGGCCAGGGCCGGGCTCGGTGTGAGAGCCTTCATGAAGGCGGCATTTGGGGTGCGCTTGACAGCGACCTTCTTGGCTGCGGGTGCAGCCTTCTTTGCCGGGACTTTCTCAGTTGCCGCAGCCTTCTTGGCCGGGACTTTCTTCGCAGTTGCCATGTGAATTCACTCCAATCTAGGGTCAGATCTGATGCCTTGCCTCGGGCACGTGCTTCTTGCGCATGTGTTCCTCAAGGGTATTGCGCCTGCGATGGTAATGCCACTTCCCTCTGAAAAACAGTGTTTATGAATGTTTGTGGCCCTTCAACGTCAATGAAATGTGCATTGGAGCCGGGCGTGCGGGCTCGCACGCGCTGCAGACATTTCAGTTTCGGTGTTCAATCGCGTCTTTCGCGGTGTTTCCAGGAGTAATTTCGATGACGCCTCAAGCCGTTTTGGCTCAACCGTTCACGCTGCCCAATGGCGTGGTGATCAAGAACCGCCTCTTCAAATCGGCGATGTCCGAAGCCTTGGGCAATCGTGAACGAGCCCCCACGCCCGAGTTGGTGCGCCTGTACCAGGCCTGGGCCGATGGCGGTGTGGGCTTGTGCGTCACCGGCAATGTGATGGTCGACCGGCGTGCCTTAGGCGAACCGGGCAATGTCGTCATTGAGGATGACCGTGATCTGGCGCAGCTCAAGGCCTGGGCACAAGCCGCCACGCGCAACGGCACGCAGTGCTGGGTGCAGCTCAACCATCCTGGCAAGCAATCGCCCAAAGGCCTGAACAAGGAAACCGTCTCGCCATCGGCCGTGCCGTTCAGGCCCGACATGAAGGCCTTCTTCGCCACGCCGCGCGAGCTGAGCGATGCCGAGATCCATGCCCTGGTGGAGCGTTATGGGCGGGCTGCGGGCGTCGTCAAGCAGGCCGGGTTCTCTGGCGTGCAGATCCACGGGGCGCATGGTTACCTGGTCAGCCAGTTCTTGTCACCGCACCACAACCGCCGAACCGATGAGTGGGGCGGCACGGCCGAGAAGCGCCGCCGTTTTGTGCTGGCGGTGTTCCGCTCCATGCGCGAGCATGTGGGCCCTGACTTTCCGATCGGCATCAAGCTGAACTCGGCTGATTTTCAACGCGGTGGTTTCACCGAAGAAGAATCGCTGGACACGATCCGCGCTCTGGCCGAGGCGGGCATTGATCTGATCGAGGTGTCGGGGGGCACGTATGAAGCGCCCGCCATGACCGGGATCAAGGCCGAGCAGGCACCGGCCAAAGACAGCACGCGACAGCGCGAGGCCTACTTCATGGCCTTTGCCGAGAAGGCGCGGCAGGCCGTCAAAACGCCGCTGGTGGTGACGGGCGGATTCCGATCCTCACAGGGCATGGCCGAAGCGATCACCTCTGGGGCGGTCGACATGGTGGGCTTGGCGCGTGTGCTGGCCGTTGAGCCAGATTTGCCCACACGTTTACTGGCGGGGCATGAGGCCATCAATGTGATCAAGCCGATCAAGACCGGCATCAAATTCATCGACAAGATGGGCTTGCTGGAGGTGACCTGGTACACCGGGCAGCTCAAGCGCATTGGCAAGGGCGAAGCACCCAAGCCGCGTGAGTCGGCATTGTGGGTGTTCGCCAAGTTCGCCTGGGCCCAAGCGGGCGTGGGCCGCCAGAAACGCTCGCCCACGAAGTTGCGGGCGAGCTGAGGCTTGTCGGCCGATCAGGCCTTGCGGCGACGAGCGAAGGCGCCCAGGGCGGCCAGGCCCAGCAACGCCATCACGTAGCTTTCGGGTTCCGGCACGGCGGCCGTCACGGTCAGCACATCGCCGACCTGCAGATTGCCGGTGTCGATGGCCCAGTCCTGCGCGCCGTTCACGCCCAGGGGGTTGCCGATGGCCACGTCCAAGTACTCGGGCGAGCCAAAGCTCACCAAAGCCTGTTGACCACCCAGGCTGGAGGCGACGGTGTACGTGGGGTCAAAGCTGCGGGTCACGGTGCCCAGCGTCTGGAAGCTGGCCAGGCTCAGGCTGAAGCGGACTTCGTTCAGGCCCGTGCCCGTGAGGTTGCGCAGCATGGCGTTGAAGTCCAGGCCCGACAGCAGGTCGTCAGCGGTGATCTGGTAGCTCAGCGAGACTGGTGCGAGGTCGCTCAGGTCCAGGTCGAACGAGATCAGGCCGCTGCCGCTGTAGTCCGTGACCACGCTGGCACCCGCGCTGGTGCTGCCGATGAAGTTGGCGGCGAAGGCGGGTGTGCTGGCCAGGCCGCACAGGGCCAATGAGGCGATGAGTTTTTTCATGAGAGGTACTCCTAAGGGGATGTCGGGGGTCAGAGCGTGCCGTTGGCCCAGGGGCCAGTGATGGCCACGGTCAAGCCGGGCGATTGCAGGTTGGCGAACAGCACGCGGCCATCCGGGCTGAAACAAGAACCGCACCACTCGGTGTTGCGCAGGTTGCCTGTGGGGGCATTGGGCTTGCCCGCTGCGGCCAGTTGGGCTGCCGTGAAGTTGTAGTTGTTGGCCGCGAACATGTAGGAGCCACCACTGGGGTGCAAGGCCATCAGGCGTTGAGCGGTCACGGCCGGGCCGCTGTTGGGGCCACTGGTGCCGCCGTCTTCGTTGAACAAGAGGCCGCCCCGTGGGCTGACGCAGATGTTGTCGGGCGAGTTGCCCACTTGCAGGTCGTTGCTGACGAAGATGGCCTTGAGCACCATGCTGGCCAGGTCCAATGCCCAGATGCGGCCGGCGCGGCTGGGGCTGGTCGACACTTGCTTGTCGGTGAAGAACACCGTGCCGTTGGCAACCCAGCAGCCTTCACCCGCGCCCAGGATGGCGGCGCCGTTGGCATAGGCCTGGCGATAGGGGCCGCTGGCCGACACGCTGCCGACGACGGATGACAACGTGGCGCCGTCCAGGTCGGGGTTGGCGATGTCCACCCATTCGGTGTCGAACTCCTGGCACAGCGTGGGCATGCGCAGGTCGGCGTTGGCCTGGCCTCTGACCTTCAGGCCTTGCAAGGTGCCGCCAGCGTGCAGCGAGTTCAGGCCACCGGCGATGTTGGTGGGGCGGAAGCGGTACAGCGTGTTGGCGTTGCCCTGGTCTTCGGTCAGGTACCAGTAGCCGGTCAGCGGATCGATGGCGCTGGCTTCGTGCGCCATGCGGCCCATGTCGACCAGAGGGTTGGGGTTGGCGGCGGTCAGGCTGGGGTCGGCAGGCACTTCGAAGATGTAGCCGTGCTTCTTGCCGGTGCTGCTGACCGCGTTGCTGCGGATCTCTTCATTGGTGAGCCATGAACCCCAGGTGGATGAGCCGCCTGCGCAGTTGCGGTTGGTGCCGCCGAAGGAGGCGTAGCTTTCTGCCCAGCTGCCATCGCGCCAGACCAGGTTGGTGGTGCCGCCCAACTGGTAGGCCGATGAGGTGGTGCCGGTGTCGTACTTGGCGACGGCGGCGCGGCTGGCGCCAATGATGGACGCGGCGCTGCTGCCGGTGCTCAGTTCATGATTGCGAATCAGCACGATCTCGGTGCTGCGGCCGACCTTGCGGGCGCGGACCACGCCCATGCCGTCGTGGCCAGTGGGCGTGGTCAGGCCGTCGGTCATCATGTCGCCGCGCCAGCCGTACGATTTGTACGAGAAGCCTGGCGGCAGTTGGATCAGGGGCAGGCCGGTGGTCAGGTCATTGACGGGGGCAAGCGCGCCGTAGGGGCTGTCGAGCAGGACGGAGGACGTGGCCGCCATGCAGGCCGAGGTGGAGGCCTCGGCCACGCGCGAAGCCAAGGCGGCGATCGGGCCACCAAAGGCGGCGGCGATGGCGGCTGAGCCACCTTTGAGGAGGGTGCGACGTGACGACGAGACTTCTGGGGCGTCCATGAGGGTCCTTCAAGGGGGTTAGTTGAAGGACCGAAATTTGCCTGCGCTGTGTGACGATGGCGTGAACGCTGGCGCATCGCCAAATGCCTTGCTTCAGCGCCAGGCATTGACCTGACAGTGTCAAACGCGTGTGTTAGCCAGTCAGTCCGGGGCGTGGATGAAACAAGACGGCGGGCGTGATGTCTTGCAAAGTGGCGCAACCGGTGAGGGCCATGGCGATCTCCAGCTCGTCACGCAGCAAGCGGATGACGTGGGCCACGCCCAAGGCGCCTGCGGTGGCCAGCGCATGCACGTAAGGGCGGCCGATCAACACGGCATGTGCGCCCAGTGCGAGGGCCTTGAGCACATCGGTGCCACGCCGGATGCCGCCGTCGACCAGCACTGGCATGTCGGCGCCCACGGCTTGCGCAATGCGCGCCAAGGCCCAGGCGGTGGGGATGGCCGTGTCCAGCGTGCGGCCGCCGTGGTTGGACACGATCAGGCCCGCCACGCCCAGCTGGGCCGCTTGCCGGGCATCGTCTTCATGCAGGATGCCTTTGAGCAGGATGGGCAGGCGGGTGATGCTTTGCAGCCAGGCGATGTCGGACCAGGTGGGGGCCGTGGTGAGCAGGCCATCGAACATGGCACTTTGTCCGAGGGACAAGGACACCGGTGGTGGGTCTGGCAGGCCCGCGAGATTGACGGCGGAGATGCCGGGCGGCAGCTTGAAGCCAGCGCGCCGTTCACGGTCGCGGGCGCCGCTGGCGGGGGCATCGACGGTGAGCACCAAGGCTTCGTAGCCTGCGGCTTCTGCGCGCTGAACCAAGGTCTGCGTGAATGCCCGGTCATGCTGAAGGTAGAGCTGGAACCACAAGGGGCCACGGCCGGGGTCGCCCAGGATCGCTTGGGCGATTTGCTCGAGCGAGGTGCTGGCTTGCGTGCTCAACACCAAGCCGGCACCTTGGGCGGCGGCGGCGTAGGCGGTGCCCAGTTCGCCATCCGGGTGGGCCATGCGCTGAAAGGCCACGGGCGCCAGCAGGATGGGGTGTTCAAGCGTGCGACCCAGCAAGGTTTGGCGAGTGTGGCCACCAGTTAACGCACGCAGCACGCGCGGGTGCAGCAGCAGTTGATCCCACGCAGTGCGGTTGGCCTGCAGGGTGAGTTCGTCGGCGGCGCCGCCGCTGAAATAGGCCCAGGCCTGGTCGTCCAGCCGTTCGCGCGCGTGGGCCGTGTAGTCGGTCAGGTTGACTGTGCCAGGGGGGATCGCGCCGAGTTCAGGGATGGGGCTCATGGGGGTAGGCCGTCAGGCGACGTCATTGCCGTGGGGCGGTGATTTGCGCCCGGTGATCATGGCCAGCACCAGGTTTTCGCGGTGGCGCAGGCTGGTGAAGATGATGCCGATCAGGTGCAGGGTGATGAGGCCCAGCAGGCCCCAGGCCATCCAGGTGTGCACGATTTCCAAAGGCTCGGAACCCCAATAGCGGTCGGTGGTTTGTAGCCAGCCTGTGAAGGCGGTGCCCGCGATGCAGGCCAGCAAGGCCACCACCATCCAGCCTCCCAAGGGGTTGTGCCCGATGTGGCGGGGTTCCACGTGGCGCCACAGCTTCTGGCTGTATGCCATCACCACCGAGGGACGGCGCACAAACTGGTCAAAGCGGGCATATTGGCGACCCGCCCAACCCCACATCAACCGAATCGACACCGCTGCTGCGGCCACGTAGCCAGCGCGTTCGTGTGTCCAACCGATGCCCAGGTCCAGGGTGCTCAGCCATGCTGTGGCGATGGCGGCCACCAGTGTCCAGTGAAGCAGGCGAACGAGGCGGTCCCAGACTTGAATCACTGCACCACGTTGCCCATCAACTCAAGGGTCTTGGGATTGAAGTAGGACTCTTTCTTGTTGCCTTGCTTGTCAAAGCCATAGACCTCGTAGCAGCCGTTGTCGACCTTGATCTTGCGGATCTTCCAACCTTCTTTTTCAAGCTTGCTGACCAACTCGTCACGCTTCTTCCACTCAGCAGTGGGCTCACTGCATTTGAAGTCGCCGTGAGCGTGGACCAGCGTCGGGGCTGCCACGAACAAGGCCAGGGAGAGGATGAAGGATGCTTTCATGGGTGGGCTTTCTGTTTGGCTGTTCAACAAACTTGCGGGCTTCAGGTGTCGGCCCACATGCGCAAAAGATTATGGTACAGGCCGGTCAAGCCGACCACCGAGGGGTCCTCGCCGTGCTGGGTGCGAAGGCGCAGCAGGTCCATGTCCATGTCGAAGAGCAGGCGGCGTTGATCGTCACGGCGCACCATGCTTTCGACCCAGAAGAAGCTGGCCACACGTTGGCCACGTGTCACGGGCTCGACCCGGTGCACGCTGCTGGAGGGGTAGATCACCAGGTGGCCTGCCGGCAGCTTGACGGTCTGAACACCGAAGGTGTCGTTGATGACCAGCTCGCCCCCCTCGTAGTCTGCGGGCTCGGACAGGAACAGGGTGCAACTGACGTCGGTTCGAACCCTTTCGCCGCTGGTGGCGGAGTGCATGACCGCACCATCGACGTGATCGTCGTAGCGGTTGGTGTCGTTGCTGTAGCGATTGAACTGCGGCGGGAACGTTTTCTTGGGCAGCGTGGCCGAGAAAAACAGGGCGTGGCGGTTCAGGGCTTGCAGGACCAGGGCCTGCGCGGCCTTGGCCGGTTCGCTGCCAGGAATTACTTGCTCATTGCGTTTGGCATGCGCCGCCTGCGTGCCGGCCGTGACCCGACCATCGCGCCACGCGGCTTCACCCAAGGTGGCGTGCAGGGCACGCAACTCGTCAGGTGTCAGGACATCTGGGATGTGAAGCAGCATGGTGGCGAAGTCGGGTTTCAGAGCCCGCAGTTTAGAACGTGGCCTTGAAGCTCAACTGGGCATTGCGTGCCGCTCCGGGTGTGTAGAAGCCCCGGTACAGGCCGTCGGCATACAACTCGTCGGTCACGTTGTTGACGTTCAGGCGCACGCTCATTTGCCAGTTGATGGTGTATTCGACCATCAGGTCGCCCGTGGTGAAGTCGCGCGCCTTGGCGACCCGGTTGCCTTCCGGATTTTGTGAACCACGGTGGTTCAAGCCAGCCCCGACGCGCCACTGTGGGTTGATCTGGTAGGTGTTCCACAGGCTGGCGCTGTGCTTGGGGGTCAGGCCGGGGCGGTCACCTTGCTGCTGAGCAGGGTTGGGATTGCAGGTGGTCACACCGCCGGTGGTGTTGCAAGTAAGGGCAGCAACATTGCTCTTGTCGATTTTGGCTTCCGGCATCCAGGTGTAAGAGAGGTAGGCCTCCCAGTCCTTGGTGATTCTGCCGGCGATGTCCAGATCCAGACCCGCCGTATGGCGCTTCCCCGACAGCAGTTGCTGGGCGGACGCGCTGTCCGGGTCGGTGTTGCGTTCGTTGTACTTCTCGGAATAGAAGAGTGAGGTGTTGAGGGACAAGCGTTGGTCCAGCAGGTTCAGCTTGGAGCCGATTTCAAAGTTGCGGCTTTTCTCGGGTGCGGTGTTGGCGTCCTTCGAGTTTGGGCCTTGCACGGCGAACTGGTAGGTGTCTCCAGACACGTTGAAGGACGTGCCGTAGGAGACGTGGAAAGAGGTCGACTCGCTGGGTTGGTACAAGGCGCCCAGACGCTCGCTCCACAGGCTGTCGTCCCTAACGAAGCTGGCACCTGTGCTGGTGTGGTAGGAGGCACTGAACTGGTCGTTGCGCAGCCCGGCAATCAGCTTGAACGCGGGCGTGATGGCCAGCGTGTTTTGAACGTACACGCCCAGGTTGCGGGCGGTGTAGTGGTCGTAAGGCACGGACCCGCGCAGATCGCGAACTCGGTCGCCGTTGTCCGGCGTACCCACGGTGGTGTTCGGTGTCGTGGCGGTGGTGTTCGGAAATCTGTTCGCCCGGGCCGCATGGTCCCAAGACAGGTCCGCGCCTGTGATCAAGTTGTCGGTCATGGAGCCGAGTTTGAACGTCTGGTTGTAGTCGCTTTGCAGCAAAGTTCCACGCGTGGCGGCCATCCGTCCTTTGCTTGAGGGGGTGATGACGCCGGTGGTGGCGTTGACGTTGTTGCGCCGAATGATCGTGGCATCGCTGAAGTTGCCGAGCGTTGTGGCGGCTCCGTTGGTGGTCCCGAAGCCGACCGCGGTGGCCAGCAGATCACGCTTGTAATAGCCTTGGCGCAGCGTGGTCTTGAGTTCTCCACCGCTGGAGAACTTGTGCTGGTGGCTCAAGGTGCCATACGTGACATTGCCCTTGTTGTGGTCGCTGGCCAGACCGTAGAAGGCATCGGCTGGCAGGACGGCGTTGATTCGGCCGTTCACCAGCAACCAAGGGTGGTTGTAGATCGGGTTGTTGTCGTATTGCAGGTGGTACAGGCTGGCGGTGAATTCGTCAGCGGTGCCCATGCCCCAGCGGTAGGTGGGGGCGATGCCGCGCTTGGAGACGGTGGCGCCTGAGTTGTCGGCATCGTGCACCAAGGTGTTGATGCGCAGTGCTGAACTGTCACTGGTCTGGATGTTGAAGTCGCCAGTCAAGCGGCGCATCGTGCCGGTGCCCACCGTGGCTTCCACTTCATGTTGGGTCATCAGGTAGGGTTGCTTGCTGACCTGGTTGACCACGCCACCTGTGGAGCCTCGGCCAAACAGCATGGAGGCCGAACCGCGCAGGACTTCGATGCGGTCATTGTTGAAGGTGTCGCGCTCGTACAGCGAGGGGTCGCGCAGGCCATCGATGTAGATGTCCCCAGACTGGCTCAGCGAGAAGCCGCGCAGTCGAATGTCTTCTTCGCCGGTTTCGCCAGCCTGGAAGGTGACGCCGGCCGTGGTGTGCAGCACGTCCTTGATGTCGGTGAGGTTGCGGTCCTGCATCAGCTTTTCCGTGACGACGGTGACCGATTGCGGGATGTCTCGCAGTTCCTGCTTGCCTTTGCCGATGGTGGTGGTAGTGGCTTGGTAGGCGTTCTTGGAGGGGGGCGTGCGATCGACCGCACCCTTCACCGTCACTTCGGGCAAGGCCGCATCGACTTGCTTGACCCCACTGTCGGCAGTCTGAGCCAAAGCAGACGAGCCCATCAGGCTCAGGCCGAAACCGGCGGCGAGGGCGCCCAGGGAACAGGCGGGGTTGGTTCGAGGGCGAGACATGACAACTTGCTCCAAAAATAAAAGGCAAAACCAGATCGTGAATAACTTTGCGAATGATAACAATTCGCAATACTGTTCGTTTTTACCTTAGGCCCCTGAAATCGGGGGTGCCCAGTTCGCGTTGTCTGTGAACAACAGTCAGCGAGGGCTGCACAAGCTGCGCGCACTCCCGCATGGGGTTGATGCGGACCCTGGTCGGCGTTGCATCAAAGGGCGTGGCGGTATCACGCGGGCTCTGCCTGCACCACCGGGCCCCGCACCAGCCGGTGGGCCAGGGCACGCCAGGCTGGCAGTTCGGCCTTGCCTGGTTTGCGTTCGCCAAAGAACATGGCGATGAGCTGACCTTGCTCGTCGAACAACTCCACCGAGGTCACCGGGCCGTCCTCGGTGGGCTTGGTGACCAGCCAGCTTTCGGCAATGTGGTCGTGCCGCAGGTGCAGGTTGAAGCCGTCGTCCAGCACGTTCAGCCAAGGGCCCATGAGCTCGATGCGGTGCACCGCGCCGGTGTGGATCTGCAGGCAACCTTCGTTGCCTGCGAACACCATGATCGGCAGGCCGCTGCTGGCGGCTGCTTCCAGCAACCACTGCACGCTGAGCAGCGGGATGCGGCGCGTGTGGATGCCCTCCATGAGCCTAAAGCTTTGGGCGCGGTCCACTTCGAATTGGCGTAGCAGCGAGAAGAGCTGGTGCGTGTCGGTCATCGCCGCCCAGGCGTCGCCCAGGCCCAGCGCGTCAATGGCCTCGTCGGGGCGGATCGTGGCGCGCATCGGCGAACCGGGCATGAACACGGGCCGTGCCTCAGGCCGCGCGTGGCGTTGCACCAAGGCTTCAAGCGCGTTGAGGTCGGTGCGGGGGCGGGCGTGAACCTTGTGCACCGCGCGGCCGTGAGCATCGAAGAACTGCAGGCTGTGCTGCTCGCCCTTGGCGGTGTGTTCGATCACATGGAAGCCCGCGTGCCACTTGGACAAGAACAGGCGCAGGTCGATCTCCGGGCCCAGGGCCAGGCCCATCAGGCCCGTGGCCGTGACGTTGCGGTACACGCCCACCTTCTCATGCACCACGCTTTCATTGCGCGTCAGGGCCATGACGGGGCCGCAGTTCTCCAGGCCTTGCAGCAGGTTGACCCAGTCCGAGTCCAGCGGCATGGTGGTGTACAGGCTGTGCTCGGCCACGTCGGGGTGCATCTGGCTGGCGGCGTGCGCGGCCATCACGTCACCTTCGCTCAGGTCGAGTTGGCGCGCGGCATCGCGGGCGCGCAGGCCCTGGGCGCGCAGCGCGGCGAACTGCTCGCGCAGCAAGGTCAGATGGGAGGTGTCGGTGATCATGGTCAGGCTCCATCAAGGGGTGGTGAGGAAGGAATCGGTCAATAGATGGCGGTGAGGGCCACGCGCACATTGCGGCCCGGTGCTTCAGTGCCCAGGCCACCACCAAAGCCGTTGCTCAGGTGGTAGCTGTCGTTGCGCAGGTTGTCGCCACTGAGGTTCAGGTTCAGGTGCGGGTTCACGTTCCAGCGCAGGCTCATGCCCAGCAGGTGGTAGCCGCTTTGCGTGCCGAGGGTGTTGCTGTTGTCGACGATGGTCAGGCGGCTGCGCACGTGCTGCCAACGCACCATGGCTTCGACGGCGCTCCAGCGCCAGCCCAGGCTCCAATGCAGGCTGTCGGCCGGGGCGGTGGTCAGTGGTCGGGCCTGGCGGCCATCGAAGGCATCGCCCTGGATGCGGCTGGCGGCCAGGCTGGAGAAGGCCGGGCCGATGTCGAGCACGGCTTCCAGCTCGGTGCCGTGGCGCCGCTCCCAGCCGTCTTGCACGATGAGGCCACTGCCGCCCGATTGCGCCAGGATCGACTCCAGCAGGTGGTCGGTGCGGTTGCGGAAGAAGGTCAGCTTGGCGCTCAGGCTGTGCTTGAGCTTGAAGCCGGTGCCCATGAACTGGGCTTGGCGCGTGCTCAAGCCCCACTCCACGCTGCGCGAGGTTTCGGGCTGGTACAGATCACCGCAGATGCGGGAGGAGGGGCCGACCTGGCTGGCATCGGTGTAGCCGGGCAGCAAGGTGCTGCCCGAGCCTCGCAACAAGGAATCCACGCACCGGCTGAAGCCGCCTTGTGTGAACGCCTCGTCGATGAGTGGTGGCCTGAAGGCCTGCCCCCATTGCGTGAAGGCGGTCCAGCGTTGTGGCACCAGTTCAAAGGTCAGGTGCAGGCTGGGCGTCGTGCGCTGGTAAGTCACGCTCGATGCTTGCCCGGCCTGGTTCAACTCGAACACGGTCTTGCCTTGCGCTTGCACCCCCACCTGGTCCCAGCGCAGGCCGGGCAGCACTTGCAGTCGGCCCCAGCGCCAGTCGGGCTGAAGGTACACGCCCAGGGTGTCTTTGCGGCCTGGGGGTTGCGCGCCATTGAAGCCGCCGGGGTAGAGGGTGTCGGTGTTGGGGCTGTCGATGAGCCGGTGAACGGTGCGCTGCTGCTGCCCCCATTGCAGGCCCAGGTGCAGGTCCATCTGGCTGGCGGGGCCTTTCATCAGGCGCCAGGTGCCTTGGCTGTCAACGGTGTTGTTCTGGTAGCGGAAGGCGTCGTCCACGGCATAGGCCATCGAGAAGATGGACTTGCCCTTGGCCATGTGGTCGTTCACTTGGGTGTGCGATTGCCCCACCGTCAAGTGCCAGCGGTTGGCGCGCTCGGCGTCCTGCCACTGGGTTCGCACAGACACGGTGTCGTCCTTGATTCGCCGCACCACCTGGCCGAAGCTGCCAGGCACGCCCGCGGTCGCGTCATAAGCCTGCAAGCCCTGGTCGGCAAAGCGCAGGTATGAAGCCGTGACCTGCCATTCATCGTTGGGGAACCAGCGGGCTTTGAGCAGGCTGCTGTCTGCGTCGGTGGCCGACAGGTCCAGGCGTTGGCCGCTGGGCAGCATCAGGTCGCGGCCCGCGCGTTGCGAGTGCGCGGCCAGCCAATCCACGTTGTCGCCGGCCAGGCCATACAAGGCGGTGAAGCTGTGGCGTTCGTCGTTGTTGCTGGCCCAACTGGCGCGCACGCGCCCGCCCAAGCGCTGGCCGGGTCGCAGCAGGTCTGATCCATCCTTGGTGGTGGCCGACACGGTGCCGCCCAAGGCGCCGGCGTTTTCGATGCTGGCGCCGCGCCGCACCTCGATGGACTTGATCAGGTCGGGTTCGATGAAGGTGCCACCAAAGCGGTATTTTTCAAAGCCCTTGGCGATGCCATCCACCTTCACGGCCACGTCTTCGTGGTCGGTGTAGCCGCGGATGTTGAAGCTCATGCCGCTGGCGCGCGGGCCGCCATTCACACTCACGCCGGGCACCTCGTCCAGCAACTGGAAGACGTTGTCGGGCTGGCGCCGATCGAGCGTTTGCGGGCCCACGGTGGTGATGGGGCGCGTCGGGTCGGGCTGGCTTTCTCGCGAGCGCGTCATCGGGGCGGTGCCTTGCACGGTGATGGTGGGCAGCGGGGTGTCGCTGGTCGGGCTGGGGTCGGCAGGCGGGGTCTGGGCGAGGGCCATCCATGGGGCGGCGACCGACCACCACAGCGCCCCTCTGGGAAAGCGCAAGCTCGAGAAATGCAACAACAAGGGCATGGCAAGCATTCATGGGCACGCGGGCCCCGAGCCCCCTTTCAATCGGGGGCCCGGGGAGTCGTCAGCCAACCTGCTCAGGTCAGGCTGCGTTCAGGCCTTGACGGCGGCGGCTCATGAAGGCGACCATGCCCAGGCCGGCCGCCATCAGGGCCCAGGTGCCGGGTTCAGGCACGGCCGTGGTGGCGGCCACCGCGTACACGCCGACCTGGTCCAGGCTCAGGCTGCTGCCCGTGGCACCAAAGGCCAAGTTCAGGGCGCTGCCACCGGTCAAGGTCCATTTCCACAGGCTTTCTTCTTCAGCGCCACCAAAGGCGCCGCCCAGCCCTTCCGTGAAGACGATGTTGCGGGTGGCGTCCACGCCGTTCAGCGAGGCGAGGTCCTTGACGGAGGTGCCCAGGCCGCCAATCCGCAGGTAGACATCCCAGCTGCCAGCGCCCAGGGCGGCGGTGCTCACCGTGAAGGCCGTGGCGGCCGAGAAGCTGTAGATGTTGCCGCCGCTGGTCAGGAACGCGGTGCCCGTGGTTTCGGTCAGGGTGCCGGCGCCAGCCACGTCAGGCGTGCTGTCGCTGGGGTAGCTGTTGATCACGTTCCACTCGGCCAGGGTCGTCGTGCCCGAGGGCAGGGTCGAATCCCATTGGCCGCCGGTGGCCGAGGCCAGCAAAGGCGCGGCCAGCAAGGCGGCGGACAAGAGACGTTTGAAAGCAAAAGCGTGGTGCATGTGAAACCTCGTTGGTCAAAAGAAAGGGACTGGTAGTCCCTTCCCCACGAAGGCGACACACGGTTTGGGATGACAGCGTTTTGAATGGCAATCGAGATCGCCCACGGCCTCGCGCCGCCGGGCTCTGGGCTAACTCAGCGCGGTGCCAGGACGGGGATGTCCACGACGAACCGGTGCTGCTTGCCGCAGTCCAGGATCACTTCTTTCTGGCCACGCTTGAGCAGGCGCACGTCAACGCGGACCGACCCGAAACCGTCGTGCGCCAACACCTCGTCCAACAGGGCCAGCAATTTGGTCTGAAGGGGCGGCAGGGCAAGAGCGGTGGGCGAATCCAAGTTGACAACTCCGGGCAAAGGGTGAGATCAGCAGATCGTGATCGAGTGGGCTCATTGTATTGCGAATAGTTCTCATTCGCAAATAATTGACCACAACCACCGTCGGGTTGCTTGGCCTGATCACGTCGTGTCAGCGCGCCCCGTCCTCGGCCAAGTCGTCGCGTTGCTGACGGCGCCACACACGCAGGCGTGATTGCATGACCGACAGCTCGATGGCATCGGCGGCCGAAGCGTGGCGGACATTCTTGGCGCCGCCTTCGATGCGGTCGATGGCGCCGGGCAGGTCACCCAGGGCGGCGGTGGCCTCGGCCTCGGCCCGCACCGCGCGCAAAGGCTGGCCCAGGTTCCGCCACAAAGCGGCCAGCAGGCCCCAGGCGGTGGCGTCTTGCGCTTGGGCGCTGACGTGGGTTTGCAGGCGCGTGGCGGCCTCTTGCCAGGCTTCGCGGCTGTCGCGCGTGTCGGGCAGGTTGAGGGCAATGCGGGCGTTCAACAGCAACTCGGGTCGGGCATCCAGCGACACCGTGCCCTGGCCCCGCGCCACGGCGTTGGACAGGATTGCGGCAGCTTGCATGGCCTGGCGGGCATCGACCAATGTGTCGGCCTCTTCCAAAGCCAGGATGCGTTCCACGGCCGCGTGCTGAGCCTTGGGCAGGCTGATCGCCGCCGTGCGGGCCAGCTTCAGGGAGGCGGCCACCTGGGCCCGGTCGTTCAGGCGCTGAGCCGACACGGCGGAGGTGTAGTGCAAGGCCACGGCCTCCAGGGCGGATGAGCCTTTAGGTGCGGTCGGGTTCAGCAAGGGGATCAGGCTGATGCTGCGCTGGTCCATCAAGACTCTGCTGCGGGCCGACATCAAGGCGTGTTGCGCCACCAGCATTTCACGGGCATCGCTGCGGTCGATGGCTGGCGGCAACAAACCATCGGGGCCCATCCTGGAACGCGCTTCGCCAATGCGTTCGCTCGTCAAGGGGTGGGTGCGCAAATAGGGGTAGCTGTTGTCGTCGGTCAGGCGCGAGGCCTGTTGCAGGTGCTCGAACATCTGAGCCATGCCGATCGGTGCAAAGCCCGCGTCGTTCAGCACGCCAAAGCCCACGCGGTCGGCCTCGCGCTCCATGTCGCGCGAAAAGTTCAGCTGCCCCTGGATGGCGATGGCCTGCCCACCCGTCATCAAGGCCTGGGCCGCCGCCGGCGCGCGGCTGACTGCCAATGCGCCCAGGATCATGGAGGCAATGCTGATCCACGACTGGCGGCTTTGTTCGCTGATCATGCGGGCGATGTGGCGCTGCGTCACGTGCGACAACTCATGCGCCAGCACCGAGGCCAACTCGTCCGGGGTCGTGGTCATGGCCAGCAAGCCCAGGTGCACACCGATGTAGCCACCCGGCAGCGCAAAGGCGTTGACGCTGCGCTCGCGCACCAGGAATGGACGCCAGGCGTGGGTCGAGTCGATGTCCGCGTTCAAGTCGCCTCTTTGGCGCGCGCTGCTCAGCAAGGCCTGCCACGATTGGTTCACGTACTCCAGGATCAGCGGGTCGTCGATCACATCCGGGTCGGGCAGGATGGATCGCATGATGCGGTCGCCCAGGCGTCGTTCTGCCATGGGCGACAAGGTTTGCGCGGCCGCGTCACCCAGGGAAGGCAGGGCCAGCGATGAACTGCTCGGTGGCAAGCCCAGGTCGCTGGTTGAAGCCGCGCTCAGGCCGAGCGGCCAAGCCAGCAACATGGCCAGGGCCACGGTGTGCCAGGCCTGGGGGCGTGCCGGCGGGCGCTTTGCAAAGCAGGAGGCGGAAGGCGTTTTTTTCAAAAGCATGTAGGCGCAAGAGGTTTGCCACGCTGGGCAGTATGCTGTGTCTGTCACCGCTTGGAGTGTCGAGCCTCTGTGCAGGTTCGGCGTGCAGGGTGATCTTTACATCCCAGACATCATGACCGAACTGACCCATTTTGACGCCCAAGGCCAAGCCCACATGGTGGACGTGTCCGACAAGCCTGCCACCATGCGCCGCGCCGTGGCCGAGGGCCGCATCCGGATGCAAGCCGAGACGCTGGCCCTGATCAACGAGGGCCGCGCCGGCAAGGGCGATGTGCTGGGCGTGGCACGCATCGCAGCCATCCAGGGCGCCAAGCGCACGTCCGACCTGATTCCCTTGTGCCATCCTTTGCCCTTGTCCAAAGTCGCCGTCGAGTTCGAGCTGGAGCCGGACCTGCCCGCTGTGCTGTGCCGTGTGACGGCACAAACGGTAGGCCCCACGGGGGTCGAGATGGAAGCCTTGACCGCCGTGCAGGTGGGCCTGCTCACCATTTATGACATGTGTAAAGCGGCCGACCGAGGCATGGTCATGACCGATGTGGCCTTGGTGGAAAAGCTGGGAGGGCGCAGCGGGCATTGGCAGCGGTGATGCTCGTGTTGTTTTGTCCTGGCAGCGCGGGGCGGGGATGAGTCGAAGGCGGGCGGGGCTCCTATGGTGGCGGTCCACCGCGTAGCGGCGGACTGCGCTCG
>NZ_JAQSDR010000014.1 GCF_029946005.1 Aquabacterium sp. | reverse complement strand
CCGCCCGCCTGCGCCTCATCCCTGATCACCCCGCTGGTGGCGCAGCACGAAAAACAACCGTGGCACGCTACCAGCGGGGCGAACAAAGGGCTGGAGACCGGCCCAGCCTGCGCCCCGCGCTGCCCCACTACACTCTCTGCCCTGAACCATGAAGACCCGCATCACCACCCTCCTGGGCATTGAACACCCCATCGTCCTGCCCGGCATGACTTACGTCGCCGTGCCCGAACTGGTGGCCGCCGTCAGCAACGCAGGGGGCTTGGGCATCCTGGCCTCGGGAGGCTTGTCCGCCGAAGAATGCCGCCTTGCCATCCAGCAGGTGCGCGCCTTGACCGACAAGCCCTTCGGCGTGGGCTGCAGCCTGCTGCTGCCGGGTGCCACCGAATGCGCGCGGGTGGCCTTGCAAGAGCGCGTCCCCGTCATCAACGTGTCGATGGGCCGCGCTGAATGGGTGGTGCAAGGCGCCCATGCCTACGGTGGCAAGGTCATCGCCACGGTGTCCAACGAAAAGCACGCCCGTTCGGCCATCGACATGGGCGTCGATGGCCTGATCGTGACCGGCCATGAGGCCGCCGCGCATGGCGGCGCGGTGACCTCGTTGGTGCTCATACCCGCGGTGCGCGACATGACCGACCTGCCCATCATCGCGGCCGGTGGCTTTGCCGATGGCCGCGGCCTGGTGGCGGCGTTGGCATTGGGCGCGGATGCGGTGGCCATGGGCACACGCTTTGCTGCCTCGCGTGAGAGCGTGGTGCATGCCGCCACCAAGCAATTGATCATCGACAAACCGGCCGAGGACACCATTTACTCGACCAACTTCGACACCTACGGCTGTCGCGTCATGCACACGCCGGGTGGCCAGAAGTACACAGCACGGAGATTGGGGCCCGGGCTGGTCATCGCGCGGTCGTGGCGCGCAGCGCGAGAGCTCAACACGCCGCTGTGGCCTTTGATGCGCGATGCCTTGCGGCAAGGTCTGGTGGGCGCCATCAAGGTGGCCTACTTTGGCGCGGCCACCTTGGCAATGCGCAAAGCCATCCACCAAGGCGACCACGATGAAGGCGTGCAACTCATCGGGCAATCGCAAGGACTGGTGCATGACATGCCCACCGTGTTCGAAATCGTGGAGCGCGTGATGAGTCAAGCGGCAGACATCGTCAAAACACGGTTGGAACAAAGCTGAAACTTTTTTTGGGCTGGCACAACGCGGCGTTTCCTGCGAACATGCGAGGTATCAGGGCTCCTCGAAGAGGCACCGATGAATAATTCAGGTGAGTTGCGCCCGTCTCAAGCTTCAGAGACGGCGCATGGTGGTGTGGTGCGTTCACAGTTCGAACAACTGTTTTCTTTGGCCCCCGAGGCCTTGTTGGTGGCCGACGATCAAGGGCGACTCGTTAAATGGAACGAGGCCGCCGCGTTGATGTTCGGCCACGACGAGCAGACCATGCCGTCGCTGTGCATTGACGATTTTTTGCCAGAGCCTCAACGGCGGCCCATGGCCGCTCAGTCAGGCCGTGGCGTGAGCATGCCTGCCGGCAGCGAGATGCCGGCCGGTACCTTGTTCAAGGCCCAACGTCGCGACGGCGTCACATTCGACGCCGAGGTCAGCCTGGGTCCCATTGAGCTGGACGGACAGCTTTGCGTGATCGCCATCGTGCGCAACCAGACCGAGATGGTGTTGGCGCGTGAGCGGGCCGAAGCCGCCAAGCTGGCCAAGAGCACCTTCCTGGCCAACATGAGCCACGAGATCCGCACGCCGATGAACGCCATCATGGGCCTGACGCAGCTGATGCTGCTGGAGCACCCCACATCGCAGCAGCGCGATCGCCTGGGTCTGCTCATGAGCGCGGCCAAACACCTGCTGGGCATCATCGATGATGTGCTGGACTTGTCCAGGATCGAGGCGGGCAAGCTGTCTCTGCATCCGGTTGATTTCAAGCTGGACACCATGCTGGACACGGCCTGCGATGCGCTCGCCGAGAGCCTGCGCCGCAAAGGCTTGACGATGGACCGCCACATCGACCCAAGGGTGCCGGCGCTCTTGCATGGCGACCCTCAACGCATGCAGCAGATCCTGATCAACTACGGCAGCAATGCAGCCAAGTTCACCAGCGATGGGCATGTCAATCTGCGCGTCAAGTTGGTCGAGCAAAGCCCTTCCTGGGTGGTGGTGCGCTTCGAGGTTGAAGATACCGGCATGGGCGTGCCGCCCGAGCAGCAGCACCGCCTGTTCAACACCTTCGAGCAGGTGGACGGATCCATGACCCGGCGCCATGGCGGCCCTGGCCTGGGTTTGGCCATCAGCCGGCATCTGGCCAGGTTGATGGGCGGGGAGGTGGGCTGCACCAGCGAGCCTGGGCAAGGCAGCGTGTTCTGGTTCACGGCCCGTTTGAAGGTGGCTGATGCGGCAGCCTTGGCGCCCGAGCAGCATGCCTCGGCCAGCCACGGTGATCTGAAGTTGCGCTGCGAAGGCGCCCGGGTATTGTTGGTGGAAGACCAGGCCCTGGGCCGGCTGGTGGCGCACGACATGCTTCACTACATCGCGGGCATCGAGGCCGACACCGCCAATGACGGGCTGGAAGCCCTGGAGCGAGCCAAGGGGCAGTCGTATGACCTGATCCTGATGGACATGCAGATGCCCAACATGAATGGCATGGACGCGTCGCGCCACATCCGGGCCTTGCCTGGCCATGCCGCCACGCCCATCATCGGCCTCACGGCCAACGCCTTCAGTGAAGACCGCCAGCGTTGCCTTGACGCGGGCATGAATGAGCACCTGGCCAAGCCCTTGTCGGTGGAGGCCCTGACGGCAGTGCTCACGCGCTGGTTGACGGCACGCCCTTACTGCGCGTGAGCGCCTTTGCTGAGCGTTGACGCCGTCTGCGCATGCTTGCGGGCGGCCACCAGGGCCTTCCAGAAGCGTGCATCCTGGGAGCTGGCAAAGTTGATGCGCATCAGCGTGCTGGCCTGCCGTTGGGCATGGAACAGGGCCCCCGGCGCGATCAGCCAGCCAGCGTCCAGCATGGGCAGGGTGAGGCGTTCGGTGTCCACGCCCACATCCATCCAGCCGAACAGGCCTTGCGGCTGGGCCGCGAAATGGCAACCCGATTGCCGCGCCAACTGAAGGCAGCGGGCGCGGGCGACGTCCAGTTGCTGGATGACGCGTTCGCTGTGGCGGCGCAACTGGCCTTGCTCCAGGCACAGTGCCAGCGCTTGCTCCAGGATGGGCGGGGTGGTGAGCGTGGTGAGCAGCTTGGTGTTGATGATGCGGTCCACCAGGTGCGATGGCGCAGCGATGTAACCCACGCGCCAGCTTGGCGTCAGGATCTTTGAAAAGCTGCCCACCGAGATCGTGCGGCGCAACTCGTCCAGCACGCACAGGCGCGTGGCGTGGGCTGGCGCCAGATAGGCGTAGATGTCGTCCTCCAAGATGTGGAAGTCGTGCGCTTCGGCCAGGCGCAAAACCTGGTGGGCATGGCCCGGCGACAGCAGGGCGCTGGTGGGGTTGTGAAGCACCGACACGGTCACGTACAGCTTGGGGCGGTGGGCTTTGCAAAGGGCGTCCAGCACGGCCAGGTCAGGCCCATCGGGGCCGCGTGGCACTGGCAGCACACGCATGCCCATCTGGGCCAGCCGCGCGAACTCGATGGCCCAACCTGGGTCATCTACCAGCACGGCATCGCCCGCTTGCAGCAAGGTGCGCGACACCACGTCCAGCGCGTGTGTGGCGCCCACGGTGCTGATGATCTGGCCGGCATCCGTCTTCAAGCCAAACTCGCCGAGTTTGCGCGACACGGCCTCTCGAAACCGTGAATCGCCCGCAGGCTCGCCGTAGTGCAAGGTCAGTGGCAGCAGGCGATCGCCTTGGGTCACCTTGCGCAAAGCGGCGCCCAGCATGGCCGCGTCCAGCCAGGCCGGGGGCAAGGTGCCCAGGCCGGGCATGGGGTGGCTGCCCGGCTCGTGGAACATGCCTTTGATGAGCGTGGTGGCATCGATCGGCGTGCGGGGCTGGAATGGGTGGGGCGCTTTGGCGGCCTTGGATGGATTGGCAGCTTTGGCATGGCCCTGCGTCTGGCGCACGAAGAAACCGCGCTGGCGGTGCGATTCGATCAAGCCTTGCGCCAGCAGTTGGTCGTAGGCGGCCACCACGGTGTAGGGGCTGACGCCATGGGTCTGGGCGCAATCGCGCACCGACGGCAGGCGCGAGCCCGGCGCCAGCAAGTGCTGGCGAATGCGTTGGGCAAACCGTGCCACCAGTTGCTCAGTCAGGGTGAGGGCGCTGTCGCGGGTCAGGGGCGTGCTCATGGTCGGGGGGTGTGTTGGTGGTATGGCCAGTACAGATTGTTCAATGA
Source organism: Aquabacterium sp. (assembly GCF_029946005.1). Lineage (GTDB taxonomy): Bacteria > Pseudomonadota > Gammaproteobacteria > Burkholderiales > Burkholderiaceae_C > Aquabacterium. The sequence goes on along the minus strand of NZ_JAQSDR010000014.1, from coordinate 292,745 downwards.
CATGGCTTTGTGTATTGGTCATGTGCTGGTCTGTGGCCCTAGAGTGCCACAGATGAACACCACCCCACAAGTCCTTGCCCGCCGCCCTGTGTTGGCAGCCTGGTCCGCCATGTCACCACGCTGGCTGGGCGCCTTGGCGGTGCTGTTGTTCGCCATGACCATCCCCATGACCCGGTTGGCCAATGGCTCGGTGGAGGCGCCTCAGTTGCCGCCGTTGTTCGTGGCGGTGGGGCGTGGGGCCATCGCCGGTTTGTTGGCCATGGTTTACCTGAGGGTGGTGCGCGCGGCCCGTCCTGCCAAGGCGCAGTGGCCATTGCTGGGCGCGGTGGTGCTGGGGGCCGTGCTGATTTTTCCGTTGTGCATGGGCTGGGCGGTGCGCGTGGTGCCTGCGGCGCACGCGGCCGTCATCGTCGGCTTGCTGCCTTTGTGCACGGCGGCGCTGGCCTCGTGGTGGTTGGGGCAAAGGCCGGGCTGGGCCTTCTGGCTGGCCGGGGCCCTGGGCAGCGCGCTGGTGTTGGTGTTCGCGCTGGGTGTGGCCCGCACTCATGGCGCCGACCATTGGGTGAGCGCTGATGCCTGGCTCGTGGTGGCCATGCTGGGCGCGTCATTGGCCTATGTGGCTGGGGCGGCCTTGTCCCGGCAAATGCCCGCGGCGCAGGCGATTTCATGGGCTTTGGTCGTGGCCTTGCCCATCACCTTGCCGATCGCTGCCTGGTCCTGGCCCAAGGCTGAGGTGAGCTGGCAGGCCTGGGGCGCCTTCGCTTATGTGGCCGTGATCTCGACCTGGCTGGGCTTCTTCGCGTGGTACGCCGCCCTGGCCCGCGATCCCATGCGCGTCAGCCAGTTGCAGTTGATGCAGCCTTTCACCTCCATCGCCTTGTCGGTGCTGGTGCTGCATGAGGCGGTTGATGCGTCGACTTGGCTGGTGGCCGGCGCGGTGTTGCTGGTAGTGATCTGGGGCCAGCGCGCGGCCCGGCCGATCCGCCATCACCCGTGAATGCCGCGCAGGCTGGTACGCTTGCACGATGTCTTCCACGCCCCTATTCGAACGCGAACTGGCCGAGCTGGCGCAAGCGCATTTGCTGCGCCACCGCCGCGAGGTCTCGCCCCTGTTGCCACCTGCCGACCTGTCGCCCGACCAAGAACATGTGCGCGGCACCACGTATGTGATCAACGGCCAGACGCGCCTGTCCTTTGGCAGCAACGATTACCTGGGCTTGTCACAACACCGCGCCCTGATCCTGGCGGCGCAGCAAGCTGCTGCGCGCTATGGCGTGGGGGCCACGGCCTCACCCTCGGTGTGCGGCCACAGCCCATCGCACGAGGCCTTGGAGCTGGAGTTGGCGGCCATGGTGGGTCTGCCGCGCGCCGTGTCTTTTGTGTCGGGCTACATGGCCAATGTGGGTGTGATTCCCGCGTTGGTGGGCCGGGGCGACGCGATCTTCTCGGATGCCTTGAACCACGCCTGCTTGATCGATGGTGCGCGTTTGTCGCGCGCCGAGGTGCAGGTGATGCCGCACGGTGACCTGGCCGCATTGGACGCCGCCTTGCAAGCCAGCACCGCCCGGCGCAAGCTGGTGCTCACCGACGCGGTGTTCAGCATGGACGGCAACATCGCCGATGTGCCCGCCTTGTTGGCCTTGTGCGAGCGCCACGACGCCTGGTTGATGCTCGACGATGCCCATGGCTTCGGCGTGTTGGGCGAGCATGGCGAAGGCACCTTGGCACATTGGGGCATCACCGGGCGCGATGGCGTGCAGCCTGAATGGCGAGGCCGCTTGCACCGCCTGATCTACATGGCCACCTTGGGCAAGGCCGCAGGCGTGGCAGGGGCCTTCGTGGCGGGCGAGCCCACGCTGATCGAATGGCTGGTGCAGAAGGCGCGCACCTACATGTTCGCCACGGCCGCCCCCGCCATGCTGACCGAGGCCGTGCGCGCCAGTCTGCGCGTGATCCAGGACGAGGGCGGGCGGCGCCAACACTTGGCCGAATTGCGTGACCGCTTGCGCACCGGCTTGAAGCTGCCCCCCGCCTGGCGCCTGATGCCATCCGAGACGGCCATCCAGCCCTTGATCATCGGCCGCAACGAAGATGCCTTGGCCGTGATGGCCCACCTGGATCGGCAAGGCCTGTGGGTGCCCGCCATCCGCCCGCCCACCGTGCCCGCCGGCACCGCCCGATTGCGCATTTCTTTGTCGGCGGCGCACACTTCTGCGCACGTCGATGCCTTGTGCCAGGCCCTGTCCGAGGCGGTCTGAGCTACGATGGCTTCAACAAGGAGTTTGACCATGGACACCCACAAACTGAAGACCGCGATGGCGCAATTGCAAAGCGAACTGGAGTCAGGCGGCAAGCTCGACCCTGAACTGCAGCAGTTGCTCAAGTCACTGGACAAGGACATTCAATCGGCCCTGGCCGCGAACGCACAACCCGCAGACGATCTGGTCTCCAGCCTGAACGAGCGCACCCAGGCCATCGATGCCCGCTTCTCGGCTGAGCACCCCTACCTGTCCACCACCCTGCGCGACGTCATGGACACGCTGGGCAAGATGGGGATCTGACCGACGAGCGGCCTCAGGCCACCAACACCTCGGCCCGCAATGAGTGCGGATAAGCCTGGGTGATGGTCACGTCGATCAACTGGCCGATCAGGCGGTCCATGTTCGGGCCGCCCGGGAAGTTGACGATGCGGTTGCACTCGGTGCGGCCCATCAACTCGGTGGCGTCTTTGCGGCTCGGGCCCTCCACCAAAATGCGCTGCGTCTTGCCCACCAGCGCTTCGCTGAAGCGCGTCACGTGCGTGTCCAGCACACCCTGCAAATGCTGCAAACGCTTGAGCTTCACATCTTGCGGCGTGGTGTCTTCCAGGTTGGCCGCTGGCGTGCCAGGGCGCGCGCTGAAGATGAAGCTGAACGAAGCGTCGAACTCCAGGTCGTGCACCAGCTTCATCATCTTGTCGAAGTCTTCATCCGTCTCGCCGGGGAAGCCGACGATGAAGTCCGATGACAGGCTGATGGTGGGCCGCACCAAACGCAGCTTGCGGATCGTGCTTTTGAATTCGAGCGAGGTGTAGCCGCGCTTCATCGCCATCAGGATGCGGTCTGAGCCGTGTTGCACGGGCAGGTGCACGTGGTTCACCAGCTTGTCGGTCTTGCCATAGACATCGATCAGGCGCTGCGAGAACTCATTAGGGTGGCTGGTGGTGTAGCGGATGCGCTCCACGCCGGGCATCTCGGCCACGTACTCCAGCAGCGTGGCGAAGTCGGCAACCTCGGTGGTGCCACCCATCGTGCCGCGGTAGCCATTCACGTTCTGGCCCAACAGCGTGATCTCTTTCACGCCCTGGTCGGCCAGGTCGGCCACCTCGGTCAGCACGTCTTCAAAGGGGCGCGAGACCTCTTCGCCGCGCGTGTAGGGCACCACGCAGTAGCTGCAGTACTTGGAGCAGCCTTCCATGATCGACACGTAGGCCGAGGCGCCTTCCTTGCGCGGCGGCGGCAGGTGGTCGAACTTCTCGATTTCAGGGAAGCTGATGTCCACCTGCGGGCGGCGCGAGCTGATGCGCTTGTCCAGCATGGCGGGCAGGCGGTGCAGCGTTTGCGGGCCAAACACCACGTCAACATAGGGCGCGCGCGCGATGATGGCCGCGCCTTCCTGGCTGGCCACGCAGCCGCCCACGCCGATCATCACGCCCTTGTCCTTCAAGTGCTTGACGCGTCCAAGGTCAGAGAAGACCTTCTCTTGCGCCTTCTCGCGGATTGAGCAGGTGTTGAACAGGATCAGGTCGGCCTGCTCGGGGTCGTTGGTGGGCTCATAGCCTTGGGCGGCATGCATGACGTCGGACATCTTGCCCGAGTCATATTCGTTCATCTGGCAGCCGTAGGTCTTGATGTAGACCTTCTTGGTCGCTTTGGTGGGGGTGGCGGTGTTGCTCATGGGGAAATGCTCAGGGCTTGGCCCAGGTCTGGCCGATGGGGTCGAAGGACCAGGTGGCGGCCTCCTGCGGGGTCTTGGGCCACAACTTCTTGATTTCTTCAGGGCGCAGCACCCACACGTCCTGCACCATTCCGTACTGCTCGACCGTGTAGTTGACGATCAGTTTCTCACCCGTGATGGCGCCCGACATGACCAACATCTGGTTAGGCCCCCGGATGCGCGACCCTGGCGACAAGCGGGCATCCTTGCCATTGAGCTTGATTTCGGGGGCGATGGTGACGAGCAACTCGCCACGCAAGGCGTTGGCGGGGAAGTTGCGCTGCACCTGCATTTGCGCAGACGCCAAAACGGGGACGGCCAGGGCCAGGGCGACCGAGGCCGCCAATAGACAGCGATGCATGGTTTAGATCCAGGGGCTGTGAATGAACCTTCGATTTTACAGCGCCGGGCGCCCCAGTGCACACGGATCTCGGTAAGATCAACGCCAAGCCAAGTCAACACTGGGAGGTAGCCTTGGGACTGCTCGATTTCATCAAGAAACAATTCGTCGACGTCATCGAATGGGCTGAGTCCACTGACGGCGTCCTGATGTGGCGCTACCCCTTCGAGGACCGCGAAATCCAGAACGGTGCGGTGCTGGTGGTGCGCGAATCCCAGGTGGCGCTGTTCGTCAACGAGGGCAAGATTGCCGACATGTTCGGGCCCGGTTCGCACAAGCTCACCACCCAGACCCTGCCCCTGCTCACCAACCTGAAGAACTGGGACAAGCTGTTCGCCTCGCCCTTCAAGAGCGACGTCTATTTCTTCAGCACCCGCCAGCAGCTTGACCTGCGCTGGGGTACCAGCCAACCCATCACCCTGCGCGACAAGGACTTCGGGGCCGTGCGCGTGCGCGCCTTCGGCAACTACAGCTGCCGCCTGGCCGATCCCCGCATCTTCCACACCGAGGTGGCCGGCACGCGCGACAGCTATTCGGTCGAAGACCTGGACGGCCAACTTCGTGGCGTGCTGATCCAGCACCTGAGCGATGCGGTGGCCGGCAGCGGCGTGCCATTCCTGGACCTGGCCGCCAACCAGATCGAATTCGCCAAGGCCCTGCAGGCCGCCACCACATCGGCCTTCGAAGACCTCGGCCTCAAGCTGGACAGCGTGACCGTGCAGAACGTGTCCCTGCCCGAAGAACTGCAAAAGGTCCTGGACCAGCGCATCGGCATGGGCATGGTCGGCGACAACATGGGCAAGTTCATCCAATACCAGACCGGGCAGGCCTTGCCAACGCTGGCTGCCTCCAGTGGCGGCGGCGGTGGCGTGGTTGGCGATGCCGCAGGCCTGGGCGCGGGGTTGGCTTTGGGCCAGGTCATGGCGCAGTCCATCCAGCAAGGTTTGCAGGGCGGGGCGCAGCCAGGCGGTGCACCTGCCCAGGAGAGCACCGGCATCCGCCCCGACGAGGTCATGGCCACGCTGGAGAAGCTGGCCGACCTGAAGGCCAAGGGCATCCTCACGGACGACGAGTTCTCGGCCAAGAAGGCGGAGTTGCTGAAAAAGCTGACGTGAGCGGTCGCGGCCTTTCGTGAGTCAAGAAGACGCGAAGTCTCAGCGCGCCTGGCGCGCCAACTGCTCGTTTTGCGGCGCCCCGGTCGAGTTCCGCTCGGCCGCCTCGCCCATGGCGGTGTGCAGCTATTGCCGCAGCACTTTGGTGCGCGATGGCGAGACCTTGCGCCGCATTGGCCAAAGCGCCGAGCTGTTCGATGACCACAGCCCTTTGCAACTGGGCGTCACCGGGCGCCATCAGGGCGAAGGCTTTGCCCTGATCGGGCGCCTGCAGATGGCCGCCGATGACGGCACCTGGAACGAATGGCATGCCCTGTTCGACAACGGCCGATCCGGCTGGCTGAGCGAGGACAACGGCGCCTACGTGCTGGGTTTTGACGCGGCCACCTCGGGTCAGCCCATCGCTTTCGACTGGACGAAGTCCCAGCCGGGCCAATCGGCCGTGATCGATGGCCGGGCCTGGAGCGTGGCGTCTGTGGTCCAGGCCAGCGTCAAGGCGGCCCAAGGCGAATTGGCCTTCCTGCCCGACTTCAAGCGCCGTCTGACCGTGGTCGAGCTGCGCAACCCGCAAGGCGAGGTCTTGTCGCTGGACACGCGCAGCGACCCGCCCACGCGCTCATTGGGCCGCGCCGTTCGCCTGCCAGACCTGGCCCTGGTCGGCCTGCGCGATGAACACGAAGGTTCGGTGTCCAAGGTGCAAGGCCAGGCCATGGCGTGCCCCAACTGCGGGGCCGCCTTGGCCCCCAAGCTGGACAGCACCAAATCCATCACCTGCGCATCCTGCCGGTCCGTGGTTGACCTCTCCAAGGGCCTGGGGGCCGACCTGGATTTCTACCGGCAGGACAACGCCCTGGCGCCCTTGATCCCGCTGGGCAGCACCGGTGTGCTCACCATTGATGGCAAGAAGGACAGCTGGCAGGTGGTGGGCTACCAGGAGCGCTGCGACGAGCCCGACAGCCAGGAAGAAGAGCAAACCTTCTGGCGCGAGTACCTGCTCTACAACCGGCGCCTGGGCTTTGCCTTCCTGGTGGATGCCGAAGATGGCTGGAGCGCCGTGCGGCCCATCACCGGCGCGCCCCTGGGTCGTGGCGACAAGGTTGAGTGGCAAGGCGTGAGCTACAAAAAGCGCTTTACCTACCCGGCCAAGACCACCTACGTGCTGGGCGAGTTCTTCTGGCGCGTCTACCGCGATCAGCGCACCTACAACACCGATTACGTGGGGCAGGGCAGCAACGCCAAAGCCCAACTCAACCGCGAGCAGACCGGCAACGAGGTCGTGTGGTCGGCGGGCAGCGCGCTGGAGGCCAACACCGTCATCGCCGCCTTCCGCATCAACCCGGCCGATGCCTCGCAGTTCCGACGGGGCTCGACCTTGCTGTCTCGGGCGTCGACCTCATCCTCGTGGAATGGCAACGTGTCGTCATGGCTCATCATCGGCATGGTCGTGCTGATGGTGCTCGTCATGTTCAGTTGTTCGGACGACTGCAGCGATGTGCGCCAGACTTATGGCTCGGCCAGCACCGAATACCAGCAGTGCAAATCGTCTCGGGGCAGTGGCGGCGGCCGTTACCACGGCGGTTCCTGGGGTGGCTACAGCAGCGGCGGTTCTCACAAATGACCAACAACCTTCAACCTTTGATGCCAGGAGAAAACCATGTTTGAACTTGAGTGGCTCAAGCCCGGTGTGTTCATCGGCTCCATCGTGTTCGCGCTGATCGGCGTGCTGGTGTTCTGGATCTGCTTCATCGTGGTGGACAAGCTCACCCCCTACGATCTTTGGGCCGAGATCATCGAGAAGAAAAACATCGCGCTGGCCATCGTGGTGGCGGCCATGTGCCTGTCCATCGGCATCATCGTGGCGGCGGCCATCCATGGTTGAAGCGCCATCGGCCACCCCGGCCGATGCCAAGGCGGTCGATGCCCGGATCTCACCCACCGAGCTGGTCCTGCTGACTTCGGTGTTCGTGGTGGCCGCTTGCGGCCTGGTCTACGAGCTGACGGCGGGCAGCCTGGCCAGCTACCTGTTGGGTGATTCCATCCTGCAGTTCTCCACCATCATCGGCACCTACCTGTTCGCCATGGGCGTCGGGTCATGGTTGTCGCGCTACCTGGTGCAGCACCTGGTCGCGCACTTCCTGCGCATCGAGTTGCTGGTGGGCTTGCTGGGCGGCCTGATGCCGGCAGCACTGTTCCTGGCGCATGGCAGCTTGCCCGCCAGCGCGGTGGGCGCCTTCCGCGTCTTGCTGTACGGCCTGGTCTTGCTGGTGGGCATCTTGGTCGGCCTGGAGATCCCCCTGGTGATGCGCATCTTGCAGCGCCATTTCCGGGGGCGCTATGGCCTGAAAGACCTGGTCTCGCAGGTCCTGACCTTCGACTACCTGGGCGCGCTCCTGGTGTCCATCGCCTTTCCCTTGCTGCTGGTGCCGCACCTGGGTTTGATCCGCACCGGCGCCTTGTTCGGCCTGCTCAATGTGGCGGTGGCCGTGTGGGCCCTGCTGCTGTTTCGCAGCGAACTGCGTTCGTGGGGCGCACACGCCTTGGCGTGTGCCTTGTGCGTGCTGACCTTGGGCGCGCTCATGTGGGGCGCGCAACCTTTGACCACCTGGGCCGAAGACCGCTTCTATGGCGAACCCATCACCCACCGCCTCGACACCCCTTATCAACGCGTGGTGGTGACGCAAGGCCACGCGGGCACCCGCCTGTTCCTCAATGGCAATCTGCAATTCCATTCGCGTGACGAGTACCGTTACCACGAGGCCCTGGTGCACCCGGCCATGAGTGCTCATGGCGCGCCCCGCCGCGTGTTGGTGTTGGGCGGCGGCGATGGCATGGCCGTGCGTGAAGTGCTCAAGTACCCCAGCGTTCAGCAGGTCACCTTGGTTGAGTTGGACCCGGCCATGACCACCCTCTTCAGCACCGACGAGCAGCTCGTCAAGCTCAACCACTCGTCATTGCGTTCACCCAAGGTGCGCGTCGTCAACGCCGATGCCTTCACCTGGCTGGACACGCACGAGGAAGTCTTCGATGTCATCGTGGTGGATTTTCCCGATCCCACCAACCACGCCATTGGCAAGCTCTACACCAGCACCTTCTACGCGCTGATGGACCGGCACCTGTCGGCCAGCGGCTACGCGGTCATCCAGACCACCTCGCCCCTGATCGCCCGCAAGAGTTACTGGACCGTGGTGAGCACACTGGAGGCTGTGGGTTTGCAGGCCACGCCTTACCACGCCCATGTGCCCAGCTTCGGCGAATGGGGCTTCGTGATCGCGCACCACCGGCCCTGGCGTGTTCCAACCAACTTGCCTGCGGGTCTGAAGTTCTTGACCGTGCCGGGCCTGCCGTCTTTGCAAGACTTCCCCCCCGACATGAGCCGCGTCCAGGCCGAACCCAACCGCCTGAGCAGCCAGGTGCTGGTGCAGACCTTCGAAGAAGAATGGGGCAAGGTGCACCAATGAGCGGGTTGGGCCGCAGTACCCGCCGGGCATGGCTTGGTGGTGCCGCAGCGGTGGGCCTGGCGGGATGCCGCCGCTGGTCGGCCGGGACGGGCCTGGCCACCGCAGGCCCGCTTTTGCGGCCCGAGGTGGAAGGCGGATGGGTGGGCGCCCACCTAGACCGTGGCCACGCCTGGCGCGATGGTCTGGGCAAATCGTCGTCGGCCACACCCGACCAGACCCGCCGCGTGCACACCTTGATCGTGGGCGCGGGCGTGGCGGGTTTGTCGGCCGCTCGCGGGCTGCAGCAGGTCGGCATCGACGACTTCGCGGTGCTGGACCTGGAAGACGAGGCGGGCGGCAATTCGCGCGGTCACAGCATCCACGGCCTGCCATGCCCCTTGGGCGCGCACTACCTGCCCGTGCCCGGCCCCGCTGCCGTGGAAGTGGCCCAGTGGCTGGAAGAAATCGGCGTGATCCGCCAGGTGCAGGGCCGCTGGCAAGGCGATGAGCGCTACCTGTGCCACAGCCTGCAAGAGCGCCTGTTCGTGCCCGATGTCCGCCAGGACTACCCACCCGGCGTGCAAGCCGGGCACTGGCAGGAGGGCCTCTTGCCCATGCCAATGGCCGAATCGCCAGACGCCGCCAAGACCCAGGCCCAGTACCAGCGCTTTTCTCAAGAAGTGGCCCATGCCGCCCGACAGTGGCCCTTCGCCATGCCCACGGCCCACGCCCCCTGGCACCCTGGCCTCGATGCCCTGGACCGCCAGACCTTCGCCCAATGGCTGGATGCCCAGGGCTTGGATGCCACCGCCTTGCGCTGGTACCTGGACTACGCCTGCCGCGACGACTATGGTGCCGGCATCCACCAGGTCTCGGCCTGGGCGGGCTTGCAGTACTTCGCCAGTCGGCACGGCTTTGACGCACCAGGCGCCAGCCGCGGGCAGCACGATGCCGTCTTGACCTGGCCCCAGGGCAACGCCTGGCTGACGCAGCGCCTGGCCCAGGGCTTGGGTGATCGCTGGCAGGCGGGCCTGATGGCCACCCGCATCCAGCCCGGCCGACACGAGGTCCAGGTCGATGCGCTGGACACCCGATCAGGCCGCCGTGTCCGCTGGGTGGTCAAGAAGGTGGTGGTGGCGGTGCCTTTGTTCATCGCAGCCCGGCTGATCGATCCCATCCCACCGGCTTTGAAGGCCTTGGCGCCCTTGTTGCGATACGCCCCCTGGTTGGTCAGCAACCTTTGGCTGAAAGAGCCGCTGCAGGACCGTCCCGGGGCGCCAATGGCTTGGGACAACGTCCGCCAGCTCATCACGCCCCAGTTGCCCGCCAATGCCCAGGAGCCAGCTTTGGGCTATGTCAACGCCCGGCATCAAAGCCTGGCCCCCACGCCCGGCCCCATGCTGCTCACGCATTACTGGGCCTTAGGCGGTCAAAGCCCGCAAGCCCTGGCAAATCACAGGCAACGCCTGGCGCGCCAACCCTGGCAAACGTGGGCGCAAAACGTGCTGGACGACCTGTCGCCAGTGCACCCTGACCTGCCTGGCAAGCTGGGCCGCATCGACCTGATGCGGTGGGGCCACGCCATGGTCATCCCCACGCCAGGCCTGCGTGGTCACCCCGCACTGGCAGCCTTGGCCCAGCCCCAGGGGCTGCTGCACTTCGCGCACAGCGACCTCTCGGCCTACTCGGTGTTCGAAGAAGCCTTCACCAGGGGCGCATTCGCGGCTCGGGCCATTGGGGCCAAGAAAAACCGCCCTGGGTGAGGGCGGTTTGAGTGGGCATGGGGTGGATGGCCTTAGCCTGCTTTTCCGCGCCGACGCACGGCCACGCCCATGGCCAGCAGGCCTACGCCAAACATGGCGTAGGTTGAGGGCTCTGGGAATGGTGGGATGCAGTCCAGGCAAGCTACCCGGAACACGCCTTCAGCCTGGGTGCTGCCCCAATTGGACGTGCGCACCAGGATGGCAACCGGGTCGGTGGCTGCGGTAGACAGACCTAGGTCGGCCAGGATCACGGTGGCCGTGTTGCCATTCATGCGCAGGCTACCCGCCAGGCTGCCGCTGGCATGGGCGGACACTGTGTAATCGACGTAGCCGTCGATCAAGATGTTGCCTTGGGTGCCGCCGATAACGCCAGGAACGTCGGCGGTGAAGATGGCTTGCTTGCCGTAATTCACCAAGGCGCCATTGCCAAGGCGTGAGTAAAGGTCGGCGAAGATGGTCGATGTGCTCAGGTTGACGTCGAAATTGGCCATGAAGATTGAGCGCGTCGTTAGGGTGTCGTCGTCATTGAAGACCGTGCGGCGGATGTTCACGAACGAGTTGGCGGCCCGCAGGGAGTTCACGGTGTCACCCGTGACGATGGCGCTGTTGAACGCCAGGCTGACATTGCCCGTGGCTTTGGTGTACAGGGCCGTGTTGGTGGCGCCGCTGATGTCCAGTCCTGCGATGGTGGGCACTGTTCCAACGGTCACAACGCTGGAACCCGATGCGCTCAGGGCTGACAATGCGTCACCAGAGAACGTCAGGCCACCCGTGCCTGAGGCCAGTTCCCACATCCCTGCAAATGGGGTTGCGCTGGTCGCGCTCGCTGCCAGCAATGCGGCGGCGGCAGAGAAAATGCACTTGAATGTCAAATTCATGGAATCCTCCTGATTTCATCGTTGATGGTAGAGGGATCCTCGTTATCGCAAGGAGCCTCATCTCTCTGCCCTTGATGGGCCATCAAATTTTAGGCAGACAGGAATCCTTTGTCCCTAGGGTCGGCCCCTCGGTGCGAGGATGAGTTCGGAGTGCATCGGCCACAAAAAAGCCGCCCTGGTGGGCGGCCGGTTGGAGCTGGTTCGATCAGGCCTTGATGAGGCGGCGGCGCGTGGCAGCGATGCCGACCAAGCCCATTGCCATCAGGGCGTAGGTAGAAGGTTCAGGAACCGCAGGTGCCGTGAAGGTCCCTGCCGCGTTGGTCGTTCCCCAGTTGGCGGTACGAACAAGGATGGCGACAGGGTCAGTGGCTGCAGTCGAGAGGTTCAGTGCAGTCAGGATGTTGGTCGCCGTCGTGCCATTCATGCGCAAGCTACCAGCCAGGCTGCCGCTGGCATGACCGGTGGCGATGCCGCCCGACACACCATCAACCACGATGTTGCCCAGTGTGCCGCCAATGACGCCAGGGACGTCGGCCGTGAAGATGGCTTGCTTGCCGTAGGTCACCAAGGCGCCGGCATCGGTGCGCGAGTACAGGTTCGCGTAAATCGTTGAGTTGCTCAGGTTAACGTCGAAGTTAGCCATGTAGATGTTGTACTGGCTGATTGAGCCGTCATCGTTGAACACCGAGCGGCGGATGTTCACCAGAGAGTTGGCGGCCTGCAAGGTCGTGAGCGTGTCGCCCACGCCCGTGGCATTGTTGAATGCCAAGCTGACGTTGCCGGTGGCTTTGGTGTACACAGCCGTGTTGACAGCACCAGCGCCTGGCAAACCAGGAACGGTGGGGACGGTAGCAGCCGTCAGGATGCTGGAACCAGAAGCGCTCAGGGCTGACAGCGCGTCAGCCGAGAAGGTCAAACCGCCAGTGCCAGTGCCCGCGTTCCAGACGTAGCCGGAGGCTGCGGAGGCAGCGCCAGCGGCCATGAAAGCGGCGATGGCCAAGATGCTTTTAGATGCGAATTTCATGTGTAGGGCTCCGTTAAGGCTGTCGAGGCAACTGAAAGCCTCGGCGATGGGATCATTTTAGGGGCGACCTGGCCTGTGGGGCGTAAGGCTTCCCCTAACAGGGTTAATAGCGTATTTCCGGCATGGAAAAAAGCCGCCCTGGTACCAGGGCGGCTTTGCTCAAAATCCGGCCGAAACCGGATTCAAGACCAATCAGGCAGCCTTGCGACGGCGAGCCATGGCGCCCACGGCCAGCAGGCCAGCGCCCAACAGAGCGTAGCTTGTAGGCTCAGGAACGGGGGCCGTGAAATTGCCGCCAGCTTGGGTGGTGCCCCAGTTGGCGGTGCGGACCAGGATAGCGACCGGGTCAGTGGCGGAGGTCGACAGGCCCAGGGACGTCAGGATGGTGTCAGCCGTGCCAGCGTTCATGCGCAGGCTGCCAGCCAAGCTGCCGCTTGCTTGGCCGTAGGCCAAAGGAGGAACCACTGAAGTCACTTCAATGTTGCCTTGGGTGCCGCCCACGACGCCAGGAACGTCAGCCGTGAAGATGGCTTGCTTGCCGTAGCTGACCAGAGCACCAGCGTCAGTGCGCGAGTACAGGTTGGCGAAAATCGTGGAGTTGCTCAGGTTGACGTCGAAGTCAGCCATGAACACGCTGCGGGTGGTCGTCGTTTCGTCGTCGTTGAACGTGGTGCGGCGGATTTGCACCAGCGAGTTGGCGGCTTGCAGCGAGGTCAATGCGTCACCAGCGATGGTGGCTGCGTTGAACGTCAGGCTGACGTTGCCGGTGGCCTTGGTGTAGACCGCCGTGTTGGCAGCGCCCGTGCCTGGCAGGCCGGCGATGTTGGGGATGGTGGCAGCGGTGATCACGCTGGAGCCGGAAGCGCTCAGGGCCGACAGAGCATCAGCCGAGAAAGTCAGACCGCCCGAACCGGAGACCACGCTCCAGGTGCCAGCGTAAGGGGTGGCAGCGCTGGCAACACCAGCAGCCACGAATGCAGCCGTGGCCACCAAAGTCTTCAATGCAAATTTCATTTAATTTCTCCACTGTGAATACGGTCTTTTTTCGATGATTCCTCAACGTCAAAAAGGCGACCGGCTGACCTCATCGACCGTTGCACTCTAGCGATGACTTGAGAGGGCGCCTATAGGGTTCTACCGATTGTGTAACCGTTTTCCAGGGGAACTACTTAGTTTTCCTCGGTGCACAAATTCACGCTGTGGCATTTTGAAACAAAAGAATGCTCAATTCTGCGCATTACGCGGCACTTCCTGCACTTGACAACGGCTTGGTTTGAACGCTTCGCGCAGTTGATGCACCACTTGGTGTGCAGCCGTTGAGCTGTCGCTGTGTCGATTGCAGACGAACACATCCAGGGTGACGACGCCTGATTCGGGCCAGGTGTGCACGGCCAGGTGCGACTCGGCCAGCAAGACCATGCCTGTGACACCTCCGGCCTGCTCGGGGCCCGCCGCCGGAAACGCATGGAAGCATTGGCCCACCGCTTTCAGGCCCGCCAGGGCGACGATGCTGAGGCAACGCTGTTGCAGCACATTCACCTCAGTCATCAAAGGGTTTTGAGCTGAGCAGCCTTGCAGATCTGCTGTCAGGTGCAAGCCCTGCATCATCCCAACTCCGCCAATCGCGCAGGCGTACCGACATCGACCCACTGCCCCGCATGAACTTCGGCGCTCAGGCGGCCGTGGTCAATGGCCCTGTCCAGGTATGGGCGCAGCGCGGCCCGACTGCCTGCCACGACCTCCCCCACCAGCGCTGCTCGGTACAGGCCGATGGTGGAGTAGGTCCAGCAAGGTGTGGCGGGAGGCGCGCTGTCTTTGCGCAGCACCCGACCTTCGGGCGACAAGGCGAAGTCGCCGCCCGGGTTGTGCTGTGGGTTGCTCACCATCCACAAGTGCGCCCAGTCTGTGCCTTTGGTGAAGCATTGCGCCGCTTCATCATCGAATCGAAAGTCCGGGGCGAAGACGTCGCCGGCCAGGACCCAGAAGGCGTTGCCCAGTCGGGGCAAGGCTTTGGCGATGCCGCCCGCGGTTTCCAGGGCGCCGCCATGGTCGCGGCCTTCCATGGAGTATTGAAGGTGCAGGCCCCAGCGGGAGCCATCGCCCAAAGTGGCTGGGAATTGATCTTCGAGCCAGGCTGTGTTGATCACCACCTCGCGCACCCCATCGCGGGCCAGGGCTTCAAGGTGCCATTCAATCAACGGTTTGCCACGGACCTTGAGCAAAGGTTTGGGGGTGCGGTCCGTCAAGGGGCGCATGCGTTCGCCGCGTCCGGCGGCCAGGATGAGAGCGGGCAGGGTCATGAGGGTTCGGTGTGCCGGACTGGTTCTGCTCGGGCGCCAAGGGTTTCATGGGCGGCGGCTATCCTGAGCTTGGATAATACCGAGGCGACCAGCAAAAAGGGCTCACGTTGTGCACATGAGCCCTTTGAATTGGATGGTGGCGCTTCACGGATTCGAACCGCGGACCTGTGGATTATGATTCCATCGCTCTAACCGACTGAGCTAAAGCGCCACTTAGCCCAAAATTATACGCTGGATTTTAAGGGCCGCTGAAAAATCTTCGCGATCTTGGTCAGGCGGCCAGGCCCGAGCCCAGTTCTTCCAGCAGTGCGAACAGCACGTCGAAGTCAAACGGCTTTTGCAGCCAGACCGCGTCCACCATTTCGTCCTTGCGCGGCCCATAGCCGCTGGCAAAGATCACTTTCAAGGGCTGGCGTTCACGGGCGAGGGCGGCGAACTCTCGCCCTGACATGCCGGGCAAGCTGATGTCGGTCATCAGCACATCGAACTTGGCCTGGTCCAGCAATTCAAGCGCTTTCTCGGCGGACGCGGCCCCAAGCGCCGTGTAGCCCGACAGCTCAAGGATCTCAAGCATGGACCGCAGCGAGTCTTCTTCGTCCTCGACCACCAGGATGCGCAGGCTTGCGGGCGCATGGTTGAGCGGCACGCCCGCCTCTGGCTGGACCATGGGCGCGGCCAAGGCTTCCAACCGGTGGGCCTTGACATGGGCCTTGAGCGTGGCGGCGAACTTGCGGTTCACGAACATGTGCCGGATCTTGCGGGCCAGGTCTTCGCGGCGATAGGGCTTGCTCAGCAAGGCCACGCCGGGGTCGAGCCGACCGCCGTGCACGATGGCATCTTCGGTGTAGCCCGAAGTGAAGAGCACTTCGATGTCGGGGTGCAACTCGCGGGCCATTTGCGCCAGCTCGGGACTGCGCAAAGCGCCGGGCATGACCACGTCGGTGAACAAGAGGTCGATGGGCACACCACTTTGCAGGATGGCCAATGCGCTGCTCGCATCAGACGACTTGAGGACGGCGTAGCCCAGCTCGGACAAAAGATCGACGACGGTTTCTCGCACCTGAGGGTCGTCTTCGACCACCAGGATGGTTTCATCGCCGCCGGTCACGGGGCCACTGAATTCGGGCAACATGGTTTCCTGAGTCTGGTGTGAGCGTGGAAGGTAGAGTTTGACAGTGGTTCCGCGGCCCACCTTGCTGTCAATCTTGACATGGCCGCCGCTTTGCTTGATGAAGCCGTAAACCATGCTCAGGCCCAAGCCCGTGCCGTGCCCTTCGGGCTTGGTGGTGAAGAAGGGCTCGAACACGCGCTCCAGAACGTCCGCAGGCATGCCGCTGCCGGTGTCCAACATGGTGATCATCACGTACTGGCCAGGCGTGAGGTCAGGGTGGTCATGCGCGTAGTCATCGTCCAGGCTGACATTGTCGGTTTCAAGGGTCAACCGGCCCGCGCCATTCATGGCGTCGCGCGCATTGATGGCCAGGTTCAGCAGCACGTTTTCCAGGCCGTGCGGATCCACAAAGGTGTTCCACAAATCCTGCGCAATGTGCGTCTTCAGTTCGATGGAGTCGCCAATCACCCGACGCAGCATGTCGTCCAGATCCAGCAGTCGGCGACCGATGTTCAGCACATCGGGGGCCAGGGGTTGCTTGCGGGCAAAGGCCAGCAGGTGCAGGGCCAGCTTGGCGCCGCGGTCCACCCCGGTGATGGCGGCTTCGACCCGACGTTGCAAGGATTCATCGTGCCGTGTGGCTTCGCGCAATAGCTGAAGGTTGCCGCCAATCACTTGCAGCACATTGTTGAAATCGTGTGCGACACCGCCGGTGAGTTGTCCGATCGCTTCCATTTTTTGTGCCTGGCGCAGGGCATCCTCCGTGCGTTGCAGTGCAGCCTCGGCTTCCTTTTCGGCCGTGATATGCCGACCATTGCCGTAGACCACGCCGTTACTGTCGGGTGAGGCGGTCCAGGAGAACCAGCGGTGCCCGCCATCCTTGTGCTGAAAGCGGTTCTCGAACTGGGTGAGGACATCGTGGGTGGCGTAGGCCAAGGCGTTCAGCGTGGCGGCCTGGTCGTCCGGATGGATCAGCCCATTGACGTGTTGGCCCATGATCTCTTCGCGGCTGAAGCCCAGGATGCGGGTCCACGCTGGGTTGACGTCCCTGAAGATGCCATCACCGCTCACGACGACCAGCAAATCCTGAGAGTTGCGCCAGACGCGGTCACGCTCTTCGGTGCGCTCTTCGATGCGTTGCTCCAGCGTAGCATTCATGGCCAGCAGAGCTTCGCTGGCCAGGCGCTGGTCTTCAATGTCGGTGTTGGTGCCGATCCAGCGGGTCGTGGCGCCATCGCCAGATCGGATGGGATGGGCGCGCACCAGGTGCCATCGGTAGGCGCCGTCGGCACGTCGAATTCGGAATTCAATCTCGTAAATTTGGCCGCTTGTCAGGGATTGCGTCCAGGCCAGACTGGCGCGCTGCAGATCGTCCGGGTGCACGATCGCCGTCCAGCCTTGGCCGGCCAGTTGCTCATGGCTCAAGCCGCTGTAGGCCAGGGTCTGTTCGTTGAACCAGTCCAGTTGGCCATTGGGCGGCGATGTCCAGACGTGGTTGGGCATGACCTGCGCAAACGTGCGGAATTTTTCTTCGCTCTCGCGCAGGATCTGTTCAGCCTGATGGCGCTCGGTCACGTCCTGGATCACGCCCACCATGCGGACCCGTTGGCCATGTTCGTCGCATTGAAACTCGGCGGACCGCGCGATCCAGCGAATTTGGCCGTTGTCCGGGCGGCGGATGCGGTATTCGGTTTTCAGCGGCAACTCGCCAGGGGTGCGGGTGGCGAGGCTGGACACCCGCTCCACGTCGTCGGCGAGGATCAATTCCTCAAGGGCTTCCGGCGCCATGTGAGCTTGTTCGGGCAGACCAAAGATGCGGCACATCTCTGCCGTGACCGTCAGCAGGTTCTGGGTCAGGTCCAGGGTGAAAATGCCCACGCCGCCGGCCGCTTGCGCACGGGCAAGTTGTTCATTCGAGGCGGCCAGGGCCTGGGCTGCTTCGTGGGCTGCGGTCACATCAACCCCTTCCACAAATATGCCGCTCACCACGCCCTGGTTGTCGAGGATGGGCTGGTAGACGAAATCAAGGAAGCGGCGTTCTGGTGTCATGCCGGGCTGGCTGGACAACAACACCGGAACGGCTCGCCCGGCGAACGGTTCACCGCTCCGGTAAACCTGGTCCAGCAAGGCCACGAAACCTTGGCCAGCCACTTCGGGCAGAGCCTGCAGCACCGTTTTGCCCAAAATGTCCGGGCGCGACACGATCTTGAGGTACGCCGGATTGGCCAGCTCGAACACGTGCTCGGGACCGCGCAGCACCGCCACGAAGCTGGGTGACTGCTCGAACAGGCGGCGAAAACGCTCCAGCTCGGCCACCCGCGCACGTTCCGCGAAAACCTGGGCGGTGATCTCGTTGCACGCGCAAAACACGCCTTGAACGTCGCCGTTTTCATCGCGCAGCGGCGTGTAGAAAAACGAAAAGTGGGTTTCTTCGGCGCGGCCATGGCGAAGCATCGTCAGTTCGATGTCCTCCATGGACGTAGGCACCCCGGCGTAGGCCTTCGCCATGATGGGGCCCACCTCATCGATGACGTCGTACCACACCTCGGCGAAAGGGCGGCCCAGCGCCGCCGGATGGTGTCCTCCGAGGATGTCGGCGTACAGGTCGTTGTAGAACATGATCTGCTGCGGCCCCCAAGCCGCGAACATGGCCTGGTTGGCCCCCAGCATCACGCCCACGATGGTTTTGAGCGGTTGTGGCCAATCAGCGGGCCGCCCCAGGGGTGTGCTGGCCCAGTCCTGGGCTCGGATCAAGGCGCCCATGGCGCCGCCGCCGTCTAGAAATCGAAGTGACATGCTGAATTGCCTGGACTTTTTTACCCGGGTGACTCACCCGGCAATGGGTCCATTGTTCCATGGCCCATGGTGGTTGAACTTGATGGCGATTTGCAGTGTCGGGCCTTGAAATCCACGGCGGCTGCCTTATCTTCGGGGCTTCACTGTTGCCCACACTAAAAATAGACCATGGACAAAACCACGCTTTCATTCCAGGCCGAGGTCAAGCAATTGCTGCACCTGGTCACGCACTCGCTGTACTCCAACAAGGAAATCTTCCTGCGTGAATTGATTTCCAACGCGTCCGACGCTTGCGACAAGCTTCGTTTCGAAGCGCTGGACAACAGCGGCCTGTACGAAGACGCGCCCAACCTGGAGGTGCGCGTGCTGGTCGACAAGGCCGCCCGCACCATCACCATCCGCGACAACGGCATTGGCATGAGCTCGCAAGAAGCCATTGACCACCTGGGCACCATCGCCAAGAGTGGCACCAAGGAATTCGTGGGCAAGCTGTCGGGCGATCAGCAAAAGGACTCGCAACTCATCGGCCAGTTCGGCGTGGGCTTTTACAGCGGCTTCATCGTGGCCGACCGCCTCACGGTTGAAACCCGCCGCGCCGGCGCGCCCGCGTCCGAAGGTGTGCGCTGGACCAGCGAAGGCGCTGGCGACTTCGAAGTCGAGGCCATCGACAAGCCCACCCGTGGCACCGACGTCATTCTGCAGCTGCGTGAAGGTGAAGACGAGTTCCTTTCAAGCTGGAAGCTGCGCAGCATCATCAGCAAATACTCCGACCACATCTCGCTGCCCATCCTCATGCAAAAGGAAGAGTGGGATCAGGAGAAGGGTGAGCAAGTCCTCAAAGACGAATGGGACACCGTCAACCAGGCCGCCGCTTTGTGGGCCCGCAGCAAGAGCGACATCACGGAAGAGCAGTACCAAGAGTTCTACAAACAGATCAGCCACGACAGCCAGGCGCCGCTGGCCCACACGCACAACCGCGTTGAAGGCCGCAGCGAATACACCCAGTTGCTCTACGTTCCCGCCCACGCGCCGCACGACCTGTGGAACCGCGAAAAGCGCGGCGGCCTCAAGCTCTACGTCAAGCGCGTCTTCATCATGGACGATGCCGAAGCCCTGTTGCCGTCCTACCTCCGCTTCGTCAAGGGTGTGGTCGACAGCGCCGATCTACCTTTGAATGTGTCGCGCGAAATCCTTCAGGAAAGCCGCGACGTCAAGGTCATTCGTGAAGGCTGCACCAAGCGCGTCTTGTCGATGCTGGAAGACTTGGCCAACAACGAAGACCAAGCCAAAAAAGACCAGTACGCCAGCTTCTGGAAAGAGTTCGGTTCGGTCTTGAAAGAGGGCATTGGCGAAGATTTTGCCAACCGCGAACGCCTGGCCAAGCTGTTCCGCTTTGCCTCCACGCAAGCCGATGAAGGCGTGTCATTGGCCGACTACGTGAGCCGCATGAAGGAAGGCCAGGAGGCCATCTACGTGCTCGCCGCCGAAACCCTGGCCGGCGCCAAGAGCAGCCCGCAGCTGGAGATCTTCCGCAAGAAGGGCATCGAAGTGCTGCTGCTGGTGGACCGCGTTGACGAGTGGATGCTCTCGCACCTCTTCGACTTCGAAGGCAAGCCCTTGCAAAGCGTGGCCAAGGGCGCCGTCGACCTGGGCACCCTGCAAGACGAAGAAGAAAAGAAGAAGGCCGACGAAGCCGCCACCACCTTCAAGCCCTTGCTGGAGCGCCTGAAAATCGCCTTGAAAGACAAGGCCAAGGACGTGCGCGTGACCACGCGTCTGGTTGATTCACCGGCCTGCCTGGTGGTGGAAGAAGGCGACATCAGTGGCCACCTGGCGCGCCTGCTCAAGCAAGCTGGGCAAAGCGCACCCGCTGGTCTGCCGGTGCTTGAAGTCAATCCCGAGCACGCCCTGGTTAAAAAGCTGGACACCAGCGAGCAGTTCGACGATTTGGCCCACATCGTGTTTGACCAAGCCATGCTCGCCGAAGGCGGCCACCTGGACGATCCGGCTGCTTACGTGCGCCGGGTCAACAGCTTGCTGGCTGCTTGACGAGTCGAGCCGCTGGGTTGGCAGCCCCGGCGGTTCACTTGCTGCCAGAGACCTGAAGTGGCGCGGGCTCTGAGTGAAGGCTGCCGTCCAGGCGGCTGTCAAACGCAAAGAACGAGTCCTGGGCAAAGCTGGACTCGGCCCAGCGCGCAGCGCGTTCTGCGCGGCGCTGGCGCAATTTGCGGGCAACCTCATCGCCCGCGTCGTGCAAGGAATCGCTGATGGTGTGGGGCGCTGGCCCCTGGCTGTGTCCCAAGGCCCAGGCCGCGATCAAGGCCTGATGCGGCCATTGTCCGGGGCGGCAGCGCACATAGCGCACGCGGCAGGCCTCCAGCACGGCCTCCTTCATGCGCTGCGATCGGGCCGATGACGCTTTGCTGGGCGACTCAATGTCGATCACCGACACCACGCTGCCACTAGGCGTGCAGACCGCGAACGACACATGCAAGGTGTGCAGCCGGTCGTACCAGTTTCTGGCGTCGAACTCATCGGCGGCCTGGCAAAAGCGAAGCAGGTTCAGCTTGGCCAGCACCACGTGGTTGGGCAGGGCGGCGCGCAGTTCCCTGAAAAGCAGGCGCTCGTCGGTGGTGAAGATGGGGCGGGCGTTGAGGTTCCAGCGCCGAGGCCATTCGCGTTTGCTGGCAGGCCGACGCCGTTGCGAGACGACACCCAGCAGCAAACCTGCGAGCGCGGCCAGCACCATGACGCCTATCAGCAACGGATCCAACTGCATACTACCCCTTGAATAAGTGGTGGTAATAGTACTCAGTTTTGCCGTGGTTCCAATCCCCAAGAAAGGGGCGCTCGAACGCGGGAGCCACTTTTCACGAAGCGGAAGACACCAGCATCCTCAGCCAATCGCTGAAGTGTGCCGTCCAGTACTTGACTCGGTACACGGCCTCTGCCGCCAGCGATTGCATGGAGCTTTCAAAGTGTGTGGCCACCGTGTCTTTGGGTAACTTCAGCCAGCCCTCGGTATCCTGTCCGAATTGCTCCATGGTGGCGCCAGCCTTGGTGGCGATGCGCAGCATGGGCGCATTTTCGGCCAGGGCATGGATGACCAAGTGGCTGGCCCCCCGGTTGCGCGCATGGGTGATGGCATGCTGGAACAACCTCAAGCCCAGGCCCTTGCCGCGCCCTTCGGCCAGCACCGACACGCCAAATTCCATCGCCGAGCCCCGCACATGCCCGCGTGGCATCGCGGCCAGGTGAGCCACGGCCAAAAGTTGCAAGCGCCGACTAAAGATGCCGAACACTTCGTCGCGTCGAAAATCGATGGACGCCACATACCTGGACAATTGCTCAAGCGGCGCCAGAAACCCGAAGCGCAGGTAACGGTCGTGCTCGTTCAGCGACAGCAGGTGGTCGAGGATTCGTCGTCGGTGGTGGGGTTTCAGATCGCGGATGGGCACCCAGTGGTGCACCAGGTCAGCCCGTGAATGTGGGCCCGGCGCGCCACCATGGGGGTGGCCCAGTCCAAACTTGTCCAGCGGTGATGAGGGTTCAGACTTGCGTGCGGTCATTGTGTGACCCCTTCCTGGCCGTGGCGAAGGCAACCGGTTGTCGCCCTCACCCTCGATCGAGGGTTATTACTCACTCATGTTAGTGGATGGTGCCGAGCTTGGCAAGCTGGGGCATGTCGTCATCAATCATGCTTTTACCCCACTATTGCGCAACCCTGGTGAATCAGAGTAGAATCTCTGGTTCCCGACTTGACTGCCGGGGATGGATTGTTTCAATCCAGCTATTTTCTGTAGACGTTTTACAGAACAGCGGCGTTGTCTGAGAGGCCACCACAAGTTTCCAAGAAGTGGCGCCAATGATGACAGTCAGTCAGTTTCACCACTTAGGAATATTCATGAATACCTTCAGCGCCAAGCCGGCCGAAGTGACGCACGAGTGGTTTGTGATCGACGCCACCGACAAGGTGTTAGGACGAGTGGCCAGCGAAGTCGCTCTCCGTCTGCGCGGAAAACACAAAGCCATTTACACGCCACACGTTGACACCGGTGACTTCATCATCATCGTCAACTCGGACAAAATTCGCGTCACTGGCAACAAAGCCACTGACAAGGTGTACTACCGCCACTCGGGTCACCCCGGCGGTATCCACGCCACCACGTTCAAGGACATGCAAGCCAAGCATCCTGGTCGTGCCATTGAAAAGGCAGTCAAGGGCATGCTGCCCAAGGGCCCCCTGGGCTATGCCATGATCAAGAAGCTGAAGGTTTACGCAGGCGGTGCCCACCCGCACGCCGCGCAAAGCCCCAAGCCCCTGGAAATCTAAGGAGCGGCCATGATCGGTAATTGGAACTATGGCACCGGACGTCGCAAGTCGTCCATCGCCCGCGTCTTCATCAAGAAGGGCACCGGCCAAATCATGGTCAATGGCAAGACAGTCGAAGACTACTTCGGCCGTCAAACCTCGATCATGATTGTCAAGCAACCCCTGTTCCTGACGAACAATGTCGAAGCTTTCGACATCAAGGTCAGCGTCAAGGGTGGCGGCGAGTCTGGTCAAGCCGGCGCTGTGCGCCATGGCGTGACCCGCGCTCTGATCGATTTCGACGCAGCACTCAAGCCTGACTTGAGCCGCGCCGGTTTCGTGACCCGCGATGCTCGCGAAGTCGAACGTAAGAAGGTCGGTCTGCACGGTGCTCGTCGCCGGAAGCAATTCAGCAAGCGCTGATCCGATTTGGTCAGAGCCTGCTGCTGTTTGGGCAGGCATCTGTTACCAGGAAACCCGCCCAGGCAACTGCGGCGGGTTTTTTCATTCACCCTAGAATGGCGAGCTTTTCTTCGCTCCAGGCATCAAAGGAATCATCATGATCAAGGTCGGCATCGTTGGTGGCACGGGCTACACGGGCGTCGAGTTGCTGCGCCTGTTGTGTCAGCATCCCCAGGTTCAGATCCAGGCCATCACCAGCCGCAAGGAAGCGGGCATGCCCGTGTCCGACATGTACCCCAGCTTGCGTGGCCATGTCGACTTGCCTTTCGTGACCCCCGATGAGGCCGACCTGAAGGCCTGCGATGTGGTGTTCTTCGCCACGCCGCATGGCGTGGCCATGGCACAAGCGCGCGAGTTGCTGGCCGCGGGCGTCAAGGTGATTGATTTGGCGGCGGATTTCCGCCTGCAAAACCTGGCCGAGTTCGAGCAGTGGTACGGCATGGCGCACAGCTGCCCCGATCTGCTGGCCGAGGCGGTTTATGGCCTGCCCGAGATCAACCGCGAGGCCATCAAGAAGGCCCGCATCATCGGCAATCCCGGCTGCTACCCGACGTCGGTGCAACTGGGCTACGCGCCTTTGCTCAAGCACAAGTTGATCGACCCCACGCACCTGATCGCCAACTGCGCTTCGGGCGTGTCCGGGGCAGGGCGCAAGGCCGAGGTCCACACCCTGATGGCCGAGGCCAGCGACAACTTCAAGGCCTATGGCGTCAAGGGCCACCGGCATGGCCCCGAGATCAACCAGCAACTGCGCATCATCGCGGGCGACGACAGCGTGAACTGCCTGTTCGTGCCGCACCTGCTGCCCTTGATCCGCGGCATCCATTCCACCTTGTACGCCCGCCTTAACAGCGAGGGTCAGGCGGCTGATCTGCAAGCCTTGTACGAGTCCTTTTACAAAGGCGAGCGTTTCGTCGATGTGCTGCCTGCGGGCAGTGCGCCCGAGACCCGCAGTGTGCGCGCCAGCAACACCGTGCGCATCGCGGTGCACCGGCCCTTGCCCGACACCGTCATGGTGCTCGTGGTGGAAGACAACCTCACCAAGGGCGCCTCAGGTCAGGCCGTTCAGTGCATGAATCTGATGTGTGGTCTGGAAGAACACTTGGGGCTGACCCACGTGCCGGTCCTGCCCTGATGCGTTGGCGGCTGATCAGGCGGCGCCTGTCGATCAGCGCGCCGCACATGTCGGTGCGCAGCCACCTGCCTTGGCCGGTGCGTTGGGTGCTGGCCGCCTTGGTGTTGGGGTTTTCAGGGGCGATCGGCCTTTGGGCGTTTGAGTTCGGGCGCAACATTGCAGGCTTGAACCGTGGCGCGCGGCTGAGCTCCAACGACCTGGTGCAGGTTCGCCAGCAGCTGGACGATACTCGCCAGGAACGCGACCGCGCACAATCCCTGGCCAATGCCGCCGACAGCCTGATCAAGGCCGAACGCGCCACCCAAACGCGGCTGACCGAGCAGGTCAAGGCCCTGGAATCTGAAAACCAGGCTTTGAAGGACGACCTTGGTTTTTTCGAGCGCCTGCTGCCGGCCTCCAGCGAAGGCTTGTCGGTGCGGGGGCTGCAGGCGGACCTGCCTGCTCAGGGGCAGTTGCGCTTTCAGGTGCTGGTGATGCAACATGGCGGGCGCGTGCAGCCCGAGTTCAAAGGCCGCTACGAGTTGCTGTTGTCCGGCACCTTTGATGGCAAGCCATGGATTCAGCCGGGCCCTGTGGTGAGCCAGCCTTTGCAATTCAAACAGTATCGCCGTGTGGATGGCACGGTTCAATACCCTGCCAATGCCGTGGTGAAGCAGGTTCAGGTGCGGGTGCTTGACGACAATGGCAAGGAAGTCGCCACGCAATCCCTGCGGATGTGATCATAAGGAGCGCCTTGATGTTTGGTTGGAAGAAGACCCCCCTCATTCGCACCCTGGTGGGTGAAGGCACCGTCATCACTGGCGAGTTGCGCTTTGCCGATGGCTTGCGCATCGATGGCGAAGTGATTGGCAACATCACTTGCACCGGCGAAGGCCGTTCCTTGCTGGTCATCAGTGACAAAGCCAAGGTCACCGGCAAGGTCAGGGCTGGTCATGTCATCATCAATGGCACGGTGAACGGCCCGGTGATCGCTGAAGATTTGCTGGAGTTGCAGCCCAAGGCGCGCATCGTGGGTGATGTACGCTACGAGGCTCTGGAAATGCACCAGGGCGCCACCATTGATGGTGAGTTGCACCCCTTGAAATCCGATGAAAAGCCCGCAGCTTTGAAGCTGGCTTCGAACAATGGCTGAGCACTGCTCGCCTCTTAATTTGTACCTGGAGTATTCCCATGACCGCTGTTCTTGAAACTACCGCCCCCGAAGCCTTGGCTGGCGACATGCCCCCTGCTCCCATCGTGTTCACCGACAGCGCGGCAGGCAAGGTGGCAGAATTGGTCGCCGAAGAAGGCAATCCAGACTTGAAGCTGCGCGTGTTCGTGCAAGGCGGCGGCTGCTCCGGCTTTCAATATGGCTTCACGTTCGACGAGATCGTGAACGAAGACGACACCCGGATGGAGAAGAATGGCGTTTCCTTGCTGATCGATGCCATGAGCCTGCAGTACCTGGTGGGTGCCGAGATCGACTACAAGGACGACCTGGAAGGCGCGCAGTTTGTGATCCGCAATCCGAACGCCACGACCACCTGCGGTTGCGGCTCCAGTTTCTCGGCTTGATCCCGCGGGGATCAAGCGGGGTAGAGGGCGCCCAGCACGCGTGCGCCCTTCGCGCCTGTCACTTGCGGCACATTGCCGACCAGATGGTGGACATGGCGCTGTGCGAGCCAGGCAAAGGCAGCGGCTTCAACCTGCATCACGGGCAAGCCGTGGGCATCTGAGGGTTGCACCAGCACGCCAGGCAGATTGGTTTGCAGGCGCTGCATCAGCGCACCATTGAGGGCGCCCCCACCACACACCACCAACTGACGGGCGCTTGGCGCGAAGGCCTTCACGGCCACGGCGGCGCTGCGGGCGGTCAACTCGCAAAGCGTGGCCTGAACATCCTGGGCCGACTGGTGTGCCAGGTTTGCGTGGTTCAGCCATTGCTGCAGCCAGCTTGGGTTGAACAAGTCTCGTCCCGTGCTCTTGGGTGGGGGCAGTGCAAAGAAGGGGTCTGAAAGGGCCACGTCAAGCGCGACTGGGTTCACCTGCCCTTGGGCCCCCCAGGCGCCATCTTCATCGTAGGCTTGGCCAGTGTGCTGTTCGCACCAAGCATCCATCAAGGCATTGCCTGGACCGCAGTCAAAACCCAGCGGCGGGTGAGGTGCCCGCAAGATGCTGAGGTTGGCCATGCCGCCCACGTTCAGCACCACCACCGTCTCTGTGGGGTGTTCAAACAAGGCTTGGTGAAAGGCAGGCACCAGCGGCGCGCCTTGTCCACCGGCGGCCACGTCACGGCTGCGAAAATCAGCCACCACGTCTATGCCTGTCAGTTCTGCCAGCACTGCGGGTGCATTGAGTTGCAGTGTGTAACCCAGTTCCGGCCGATGGCGAACGGTTTGGCCGTGAGCGCCAATGGCGCGGATCTGGGCGGGCGTCACTCCGGCGCGTGCGCAAACCTTGGTTACCACTTGCGAGCAGCTTTTCACCAAGTCTTGCGCCGCCAGTGCGGCCAGGTGCAATTCGTTCGAGCCGGGGGTGTTCAGCGCCAGCAGGGTGCGTTTGAGGGCGGGGTCAAACGGTTGATGTGCATGGGCCAACGAGCGCCAAAGGGGCGGTGAGCCCAGGTCCATCAGGACGCCGTCGATCCCATCCAGCGAAGTGCCCGACATCAAGCCAATGTAAAGCTCTCCGTGAGCCGGTTTCATCAAGCTTTATTCGAAGCGGGCTGTTGAATGGGTGCCTGCCAAGCTTTGCTGCTCGGCCGTGTCGAGCCGTTGCGCAATGCTCACGACCATCTGCTTGAATTGAGCCAGTGCCTGTGGCGACAACTGCGTGCTTTCTGAAGCACGCGCAATTGCGATGGGGTCCACTTGGCGCCCATTGACCTTGAACTCAAAGTGAAGGTGAGGCCCCGTGGCCCAGCCGGTGGCGCCCACGGCGCCGATCAACTGGCCTTGCTCCACGGTTTGTCCCACGTTCACGTTGATGCGGCTCAGGTGGGCGTAAACCGTCTTGCGGTCGCCCGAATGTTGGAGCTCGATCACATTGCCATAGCCATTTTGCCGTCCGGCAAAGCTCACCTTGCCATCACCGACCGAGCGCACGGCTGTGCCGTTGGGGGCGCCATAGTCCACCCCCAAATGCGCTTTCCAGCGCTGCAGGATGGGGTGAAAGCGCATCGAAAAGCCGGAGGTGACGCGGGAAAAAGCCAGTGGAGATGCCAGGAAAGAGCGCGTTTTGCTCACGCCGTTCATGTCAAAGTACGCGCCTTTGTGGCCAGCTTCTTGGTACCAGATGGCGTTGTGGACTTTGTCTTTGTTGATGAAGCGTGCCGCCAGGACCCGGCCAGCTGATCCGCCCCAGGTGATGGGCTCGCCATCTGCCGTGTGGGCTTCATAGAGCACGCTGAAGGCGTCGCCCTTGCGAAGTTCGCGGCGGAAGTCGATGTCGCTGCCAAAGATTTCGGCGACCTGGTTGGTGATTGAGTCGGGCACGTTGGCCTCGTCGGCCGCCGCATACAGGGACGACGAAATGGTGCCGGTCGCCAACTGCGTGCTGGCCTGCAGCGGCGCTTGCTCGGTGTGGGCGGACAGGGGGGCTTGGTCGTCAGCGCGGCTGACCGTCAGCCGCGTGAAGTGCGAATCCAACTGGTCGGATTGCCGGGCTGGGCTGCGCGCCACCAGTTCCATCAATTGACCACGCAGGGTGATCACCTTGATCATTTTGCCGGGACGCCCCAGCAGCAAGGTCTGTGCGGCGGGGTCGGTGCGCAGAAAACCGGCGGCTTGCGGGTCATTGACGCCCAGGCGATTCAACAAGGTGTCGATCGTGTCGCTGCTGCGTGTCACATCGCTGCGGTAAAGCGACAGTGCCTGTTCATCCAGCTGAACGACTTGCCCAGCCAAATCCGGCAAGGGCAGGGCTTCGCTGATTTGCGAAATGGCGGGTGGAGTGTTGAATTGAGCGGCCGTCAGCGGGGCCACACCGAACGCGGTCATGGTAGAGCCGGCCAGCAGCGCCAACACGGCGGCGGCGATCCGGCGAGGATGCCGGTGCATGGCATCCTGCGTGGCTTGCAAGCCCACCAGGGTTGAACTGCGCAAAGACTTCAGCGTGCTGAACAGGTCGTTGTTAGAAGAAGCCAAAACTCGATTTCCCGCTACATAGGGGGCTGTCCCCTAAAATCCCTGAAAAGCAAGTATAGCCGTCACGCTCTTGTCACTTGCCGTAAGATTTTCACCCATCGGTAAATATGCTGCACCCTGAAAAACCCCCTGAAGCATCGCCTTCTCATCCCGTCACCGACCGGGTTCGCGAGGCTTTGGCCATCACGCGCCGTGGTTGCGATGAACTCCTGCCCGAGGCCGAGTGGGTGAAAAAGCTGGCTCGATCGGAGGCCACCAAACTGCCTCTGCGCATCAAGCTGGGCATGGACCCCACCGCGCCAGACATCCACCTGGGTCACACCGTGGTGCTCAACAAGTTGCGTCAACTCCAGGATATCGGCCACACGGTCATTTTCTTGATCGGAGATTTCACTTCCTTGATTGGCGACCCTTCAGGTCGCAACAGCACACGCCCGCCCTTGACCGCCGAGCAGATCAAGCTCAACGCTGAGACTTATTACAAGCAGGCCAGCCTGGTGCTCGACCCTGAGCGCACCGAAATACGCCAGAACAGCGAGTGGTGCGACGCGTTGGGCGCCCGCGGCATGATCCAACTGGCGTCGCGGTACACCGTGGCCCGCATGATGGAGCGCGACGACTTCACCAAGCGCTTCAAGGCGAACACGCCGATCAGCGTGCATGAGTTTTTATACCCCTTGATGCAGGGCTATGACTCGGTCGCGCTCAAATCCGACCTGGAACTGGGCGGCACGGACCAAAAATTCAACCTCCTGATGGGGCGGCACCTGCAATCCGAATACAAGCAGGAGCCTCAGTGCATCCTGACCATGCCCTTGCTGGTGGGGTTGGATGGCGTCGAAAAGATGTCCAAATCCAAGAACAACTACGTGGGCATCAGCGAGGCGCCCAACAGCATGTTCGGCAAGCTCATGAGCATTTCCGACGAATTGATGTGGTCCTACTTTGAGTTGCTGAGCTTTGCACCGCTGTCCAGCATTGCTCAACTCAAGGCTGAATGTTCCGCAGGGCGCAATCCCAGAGATGCCAAGGTGCTGTTGGCCCAGGAGGTGGTAACGCGCTTCCATGGGCTCCAAGCTGCCGAAGGCGCGCTGGCTGATTTCGTGAATCGCTCCAAGGGCGGGGTGCCCGATGACATCCCCGAGGTCCATCTGACGCTGCCCGCCGATGGTGCGGGTTTGGGCATGGGGGCCTTGCTCAAGCAGGCCGGGCTGGTGCCTTCATCGAGCGAGGCCATGCGCATGATCGAGCAAGGTGGCGTGCGGGTGGACGGTGGCGTGGTCAGCGACAAAACTTTGAAGCTGTCCGAGGGAACTTTTGTGGTTCAGGTGGGTAAGCGCAAGTTCGCCAAGGTGTTTTTGGCTTGATGGCTGCCCAGGGTTGTCACTGTTTGCAGGGTCAACCCCACCCCTAGTCAGGGGGGGCATAGGCCGGGACTGGGGTTTCTCACTCCGTCAAAGGGGGCCAATGCGCACCTGCCCCGTTGTCTGGCCTGACCAAAGGCCCTTATGCTTGAGCTAGACAGATCGGTAAAGTCTGTGAGTCGACAAGAGGAATACGCGGACGCCTCTTTAGATTTTGTGATTTCCCAATAAAGGGACCGCTTTGTGTGGAGATAAATATGAAATTTGCATTCAAGAGCATCGTGGCTGCTGCCGCGTTCGTGGCTGTCGGCGCTGCCAGCGCGACTCCTTACGCCGGCACCTGGAGCGTTGTCTCCGGTTCGGGTGGCCTGACTTTCTCGGCTGACGCTCTGTCGGCTCTGAGCGCTTCTGGCTCCAGCATCATCACTGCTGCTACCATTCCTACCGTTCCTGGCCTGCCAGGCGCTGGTGCGGTCAACAAGGCCGTGTACACCAAGGCTACCGGCAACGTGAGCCTGTCGTTCAACACCGCCACCATCACTGGTGACGCGTTGACTTCGCTGCAAGCTGCCAATTCGTTGGTGAACATCCGCCGCTCGGTGTTCAACGATGACGGCTCGATCAGCCAGTACAACATCTACATGGCTAACTTCGACGTTAACCTGGGCAACTCGACGATTTACGCGAACCTGTACTCGCGCACTGATGCCGGCACCTTGGTGACCTACGGCAAGCAAGCTATCTTCACTGCTGACGTTCCTGGCGTCATCGGTGGCACGCTCGGCAACATCCAAGTGACTTCGGTTGCTGGTGGCGTGGCCAACGGCACGGCCAGCGGCAGCTTGGCTGGTAGCCTGCGCATGAATGGCACGACGGCTACCAACATCCTGACTGCGTTGAACCTGTCGACCGCAGCCACTGACCCTGTCGCCATCCTGGTGCGCACGGCCAACTGGGGCGGCACGCAAGCTGGCGGTACTTTCACGGCGCCTGCTATTCCTGAGCCTTCAACCTACGTGTTGATGGGTTTGGGCCTGGTCGGTATCGCTGCTGTGGCTCGCCGCCGCCGCGCTGCCTAAGTTAAAGCGTTCGCGCTTTAATGCCAGGACTTTGATTGAGGTACTTGGCGGGGAAAGTTCAGTACTTTCCCTAGAAAACCGCTCTGTAGTACAGGGCGGTTTTTTACATCAGGGTTGGGTCGATTGACGATAATTGGGGAATGACCCCAAAGAACCTATCATCGCTGGAGACAATATGACAATGCCGTTCCGTTTGAGTGCAGTTGCTGGATTGATGTTATTGGGTGCCATGGCCAACGCCGGCGCTGAAACCACAACCGATCGGTATGGTAAGGAGCTCAAGATTGAGCCGTCGCGTAATATCTTTGCGCGGTTTGGTGTGCTGGGCTTGAAGATGAATAACAAGTCAGAGGCAGCTAAGGATGTGTCGGGGCCTGTTTTGTCTGCACCAGCGAATAGCGCAACTGGGGCCGCGGTTGACGGCGAGCGTGGCTGGTATTGTCCGGATGATGGGTCGTTAACATTTCCTACTTGCACAAGAGCTGATGCTGAATCGATTTACAGTGGGAGTGGGGCTATCAGAGATATTTTGTTTGGTACGTCCAACCCAGCGGATCCTAGGTATACCGGGCTGGATTCTCTTGGTTTGCCGGACAACGTAAAAGCGCGCTTTGCTGATCCTGCGCCTGGTGTAGTGGGAACACTTGGCATGTATTTCGACGAAGATAAGCACTGGGCCATTGAGGTCCCAGTCATGGCATTGCCATTTTCTGTTGATGTATATGGAGCAGGCACGTTTCAAAACGCGGGGAAAATTGTCACATCCAAGGCGCTAGGGTTTCTCGTCTTTGGTCATTATTATTTCGGTCAGAAGAATGACAAATTTCGACCGTCAGTTTCTTTAACGGCAAATTATTTGCTTCCATTTGATACTAAAGCCACACCATCTTTGGAACGATGGACGGGCGGTAGGACCACAGTGAGTAGCAAAGGTTCACTGGGCTTGGGTTGGTTGGTTGGTGGTAAGTACGCCATTGATGATCGATGGGATCTCAATTTCAGCGTGGGGCAATTTAAAGGAAAAGTAGAAAGCACGCTTACTACTTATGACACATCATTTACTGCCCGGACGGCGCGATTGGCCTCTCCTATTTTTACTTATTGGCCTGGTCAGTTAGGGGAAAATCTCAGGTATTTGATATCACAATCGCTTCTTGAGGGGCAGCTAAAGGGGATGGAGGCATACCGTAACAATGCGGATGCAGCCAACCGCGTCAATGGCGGAGCTAATTTGGGTAACTACACGCGCACTCAAAAGCAGACATTGGATCCTTATGTGCTCATGATGACGGTCGGGTATAACTTTTAAAGATCTACCCGCATAAAAAAAGCTGCCATTTGGCAGCTTTTTTCGTTTGAGGTTTTGAATCACGTCAGCCCACTTTCGTGGGCCTTCCATGCTTCAAATCAAGGGGCAGCCACAACGTAAGGCTTGTTCGACACAGCAGGCTTGCGAACCTTGACCGCGATGTCTTGCGTCAGGGTACCGAAGTCGGTATCACGAACCAGGCCAATCACGGCATCGCCCGACAAGCCCAAGGACGCGGCAAACAGGTCCACGGCAGCAGACGTCAGCTTCAGCTTGTCCAGCACTTCGTGACCCGTGATGCTCAGGGGGAACTTGTATTTCAAAGCCAGGGGCGTGGCGACATTGAAGTCGTACACGGCGAACATGGGCTTGGTGGTGGCGCCGTGGGTGGTGGCATCGGCCAGCACTTGGTGGCCAATGTAGTCCAGCTTGAAGTTGGCCAGCACGATGCCGGAGGTGATCACTGCGCCCGTTTCTTCATCGATGGTGCGGCGAACGATGTCCAGTGCCGAGCCGCTGGCTTGGCCGGCGCCAATCTTCAGGGCAGGGGTGACGGTGATGCTGGTGATCGGCAGGCTGAAGGACCAAGCGCTGGTGGCGCCCGCTTCTGGGAGGGGGGTGGTGTTGCCCAGGGCTTCCACTTTGCCACCATTGGCCTTGAACAGGCTGATGGCGTTGGCCGAGAAGTCCAGCTTGGAGGTGCCTTGCAGACCGCTCCAGTTGACGGTCAGCGCATTGGCCGAGGCGGCCATGGCGAGGGTGGCGGCGGCGAAAGAGATCGAACGGATGGTCAGCAGTTTCATTTTTGCTCCTTGGTGAACAGGCTTGCTCGATGCAAGTGATTGGATGACTCAATGGTGCATCAAAGCATTTTTGCAAGCCCCCCCGCAAACAGGGGGTGAGGGCCGCAGACCCCCTGGATAGTGTGAAAAACTGGGGAAACCTAGTAGTTGAAATCCAATCGATGACTACGGGATTCCACTATTTCGCCATTTTTGAAGTCACTGAAAGCCTTGGGCCGTCGCTCTGCTGTTGTGCCAATGAAAAAAGGCTCCCGGTTGGGAGACTTTTTGTGATATGAAATCTTGGATGGTTTGATCGGGAGGAGCTACCCGATTAGACCAACTTTGAATTCAGGGAGCAGGAACGTAAGGGGTCTTGTTGGCAGCAGGCTTGCGAGCGTTGGTGCTGATGTCTTGGGTCAGCGTGCCGAACTCGGTGGTGGCCACCAGGTTCAGGACTGCATCGCCCGACAGGCCCAACGACGAGGCGAACACGTCCACGGCAGCAGGCGTCAAGACCAGCTTGTCGAGCACTTCATGGCCAGTCACAGTCAGGGGGAATTTGTACTTCAGGGCCAAAGGCGTGGCTGCATTGAAGG
The DNA here is from genome assembly GCF_029946005.1 of Aquabacterium sp. Classification (GTDB taxonomy): domain Bacteria; phylum Pseudomonadota; class Gammaproteobacteria; order Burkholderiales; family Burkholderiaceae_C; genus Aquabacterium. Next base: position 258,783 of record NZ_JAQSDR010000014.1, on the reverse strand, counting down.
TGTACACGGCAAACATGGGTTGCGTGGCGCCGCCATGGGGGGTCGTGTCAGCCAGCACCTTCTTGGCGATGTAGTCCAGCTTGAAGTTGGCCAGAACGATGCCGGTGGTGGTGACTTCGCCGGTTTCTTCATCGATGGTGCGGCGGATGATGTCCAAGGCCGAACCGCTGGCTTGGCCGGCAGCAATCTTCAAGGAGCCGTTGATTTCGATGCTGGTGATAGGCAGCGAGAAGCTCCAGCCGGTGGTGCCGACGGGGGTGGTGTTGCCCAGGGCAGCCAGCTTGCCGCCGTTGGCCTTGAACAGGCTGATGGCATTCTCGGAGAAGGCCAGGGTCGACGTGCCTTGGAACTTGGTCCAGTCGATGGTCAAGGCATTGGCGGAAGCGGCCAGGACGAGGGTGGCGGCAGCGAAAGAGATCGAACGCAGTTTCATTGAGTAGCTCCTTTTAAGTGCTTGCAGGCTGCAAGAAGTTGGTGAATGAATGTTGCCCCAGCACCGATTTGAGGCACCCCCGTGACTAGGGGGCTTTTGAGCGACCAAGTCCTGAAAACTAGGGAAACCATGGGGCGTCGAACATCAAGCATTCTTCGGGATTCCACCAGTTGGGGTTTTTTGCGGCTCTTTTGCGATTCATTTATCAGCGCGTTGAGCGCTGATGGTGCGCAATGTTCAGCGAGGCGCCAGGTTGGTGCTGTGCAATTGCACGCGCAACTGGGCCAGGCCACTTTGGGCGTCTTGGGCCATCAGCACGCCGGGGTCATCCACGTCCACGCCCATGGCGGGGTAGCGCGCGGTCAGGCGGGCCAGATCGCGCTCGCTGTCCAGGCGAATGAGTTCTGAGAACAACTCGGCCGAAAAACCCACGGGGTGGCCTCGGCGGTGTCGGTACTGGGGAAAAACCACGGTGTACAGCGCGACCGCGTTGGCCACGGCGCGCAAGGTGTCCACTTGCAGCATGGGCATGTCCGCGGGCAGCAGCAGCCAGCCGGGGGCATTGGCGCTGGCTTCAACGCCCGCTGCCACTGCCCTGGCGAGCCGATCCGCACGTGATCGGGGCGAAGGCATGTCGGGCAGGTCAACCACATCGTTGCCCGGCAGCAGCAGGCGGGCTTGTCGCGCCATGTCGGGCGGTGCTACCACCACCATGGGCAGTCCGCTGGCCAATCCTCGGCGCACCGTGCTGTCCATCACTGAAAACAAGCCCAGGGCTTGCCCCTTGGCGGATGGCTGGCCGCCTGCATCCTGCGCGCCCCCGCTGTGAAGCGTGGGTTCGGCCAGGATGATGAGGGTGGGCTGGTGGTTCATGGTTGCCTAGGACTTGCAACAAAGTGTGAGCCAAAATGCTGCAATGCACCAGAGCACCTTTACTTAGGCAAATACCCCAGACGGGTATCAGCCGTTTTACTCCACCACCGCGCCGGACTGATTGATACTTGTCGAATGGAAAAAACCTCACACGATCTGGCGCAGATGCGCCAAAGCTATGAACGGGCGGCCCTGGATGAGGCGCATGTGCAGGCCCATCCTTTGGGGCAGTTTCATCAATGGTTTGATGAAGCCGTCCAGCTCAAGTTGACCGAGCCCAACGCGATGACCCTGGCCACGGCAGGGGCAGATGGGCGGCCTTCTACCCGGGTGCTCTTGCTCAAAGGGGCCGATGAGCGCGGCCTGGTGTGGTTCACCAACTACGCCAGCCGAAAAGGGCGGGATCTGGCCGCGAATCCGTTTGCCGCGATCCAGTTTTTTTGGGGGGGGCTGGAGCGCGTGGTTCGCGTCGAAGGGCGGGTGGAGAAGGTGGCCGAATCCGAGTCGGACGAGTACTACCGCTCCAGGCCTTTGGGTTCGCGGATTGGCGCTTGGGCTTCACCTCAAAGTGAAGTGATCCCCTCCCGGGAGGCCTTGGAGATGGCCTGGGCCGATCAGCAAGTTCGGCTGGGGAATGATCCACCCAGGCCCGATCACTGGGGAGGTTATCGCTTGGTGCCGGATCGCTGGGAGTTTTGGCAAGGGCGCACTTCACGCTTGCACGATCGCCTGATTTTTGAGTTGACTCCGGGCGGCCAGTGGGTGCTTTGCCGTTTGGCGCCGTGAGCCATCATTCCTTTTTGAGCAGGTCGCTGAAGGTTTTCTGGAATTTGGCCACTTTCGGGGCCACCACGAAGGTGCAGTAGCCAGCGTGTGGGTTGTGCTCGAAATACCGCTGGTGGTAGGCCTCGGCCGGGTGGTAATTGGCCAGGGGGCGGACTTCGGTGACGATGGGCTTGCCAAAGGCGTGGCTGATGTCCAGTTGCTCAATCAGGGCTCGGGCCTGGTGGGCCTGGTCGTCGTTGTGGGAGTAGATGCCTGAGCGGTATTGCGTGCCCTCGTCGTTGCCCTGACGGTTGAGCGTGGTGGGGTCATGGATGGTGAAAAACACCTCCAGCAACTGGTGGTAGCTCACTTGGCTGGCATCAAATTTCACCCGCACCACTTCAGCATGACCGGTGGCCCCTGTGCAAATGTCGTCGTAGCTGGGGTTGGGGTGCTGGCCGTTGCTGTAGCCGGATTCAGCGTTGATCACGCCGTTCAACTGGTTGAACACGGTTTCGACGCACCAGAAGCAGCCGCCACCAAACGTGGCTTCTTCAATGGTGTTGCTTTGGGGGGCATGGGCTTCCATGGGGGGTGTCCTTGTGCGTAGACTGACGTTTGATCCCCAATGATCATCCAAACCAAGACATTTCCATGAGCAAAGCCACATTTTCCTGGTCCGACCCCTTGTCGCTGGATGCTCAGCTGTCGGATGAAGAGCGCGCCATCCGTGACACGGCCCAGGCCTATTGCCAGGGCAAGCTGCAACCCCGCATCCTGTTGGCCAACCGCGAAGAGCGGTTTGACCGAGAACTGATGAACGAGATGGGTGCCCTGGGCTTTCTGGGGGCCACCATCGACGGGTATGGCTGCGCGGGCGTCAACCATGTCAGTTATGGGCTGATCGCGCGCGAGGTGGAACGGGTTGATTCCGGCTACCGCAGCGCCATGAGCGTGCAAAGCTCTTTGGTGATGCACCCCATTCATGCCTATGGCAGCGAGGCTCAACGGCAAAAATACCTGCCCAAGCTGGCCACTGGGGAATGGGTGGGTTGTTTTGGCCTGACCGAGCCCAACCACGGCTCTGACCCCGGCAGCATGGTCACCCGCGCCACCAAGGTGGAGGGCGGCTATGTGCTCAATGGCGCCAAGATGTGGATCACCAATTCGCCCATTGCCGACCTGGCCGTGGTGTGGGCCAAGCTGGATGACACCATCCGGGGTTTCGTGGTCGAGCGCGGCATGACGGGGTTCAGCACGCCGCGCATCGAAGGCAAGCTCAGCCTGCGGGCCAGTGTGACCGGCGAGATCGTGCTGGACCAGGTGCTGGTGTCTGATGACCACATCCTGCCTAATGTGTCGGGCCTGAAGGGGCCTTTCGGGTGCCTGAACAAAGCCCGCTATGGCATTGCCTGGGGCGCCATGGGGGCGGCCGAGTTCTGCTGGCACGCGGCGCGGCAGTACACGCTGGACCGGGTTCAGTTTGGTCGGCCGCTCGCGCAGACGCAACTGGTGCAGAAAAAGCTGGCCGACATGCAGACCGAAATCACGCTGGGCTTGCACGCGGCTTTGCGCGTGGGGCGTTTGCTGGATGAGCACCAGGCCGCCCCGGAAATGATCAGCCTGATCAAGCGCAACAACTGCGGCAAGGCGCTGGACGTGGCGCGCATGGCCCGCGACATGCATGGTGGCAATGGCATCCACGATGAGTACCACGTCATGCGGCACATGGTGAACCTGGAAACCGTCAACACTTATGAGGGCACGCATGACGTGCATGCCTTGATCCTGGGCCGCGCCCAGACCGGCTTGCAAGCCTTCTTTTAAAGGCCAGCCATGCAGGATTTGGCGGCTTGGAAGCCTTTGATTGGTGCCTTGTTGTTGCCGCCGGTGCCTTGGTTGGTGCTGGTGTTGGTGGGGGCCCGCCTGATTTTGCCCCGGCGTAATTTGGGTTTTTTTCTCCTGCTGCTGGGCGTGGTCGGCTTGTGGATGGGGAGTTGCACCGGCACGGCCACCTGGCTGCAAAACAATGTGTTGCGGCCGCCTCCCGCCTTGTTGGGCGAGGCCCAGGATCGGCTGGCGGCCAGCGCCCGGGCCTATGCGCAGCAGGTGGCGTTGGCGCAGCGTCAAGGCAAGGCGCTGCCCCAGCCCACGGTGGGCATCATGGTGCTCGGGGCTGGCCTGGTGCCCAGGTCGCCAGAGTATGGCGTCACCGACCTGACCCACTTTTTTGCCGAACGCCTGCGTTATGGCGTGTGGCTGAGCCGTTTGACCGGTTGGCCCTTGGGGGTGACGGGCGGCGTGGGTTGGGGGCAGAAGGGCGTGCAAGATGGCCCTGCCGAGGCCGAAGTGGCCGGGCGGGTGGCCCAGCAGGCCTATGGTTTGCCGTTGCGCTGGGTTGAAAAGGACTCTGCCGACACGCGGGGCAATGCGGCAGGCGCGGTGACCTTATTGGCCGATCAGGGCGTGACCGAGATCGTGCTGGTGACGGACGCTTTCCACATGCCGCGTTCAAGGCGGGCTTTTGAACAAGCGGCGGCCAGTTGGGCGGCTCGTGCGGGCAAGCCGGTGCCTGTGATCACGCCTGCGCCCACTAAATTTTGGGGCAGGGATGCGAACCCCGCACTGGAATGGATCCCATCAGGGGCGGGCATGGTCAACGTGCGTTTGCTCTGCCACGAGTGGCTGGGCATGCTGGCGGGCAGTTAAGTCAGGGGCTCACTTAAAAGCAGGCCCGCCAACAGAAACCCCCGGACTAGGCCGGGGGCTGGGGCGGCCGGAGCCGTCCTTGGAAAGGGCAAAGGTTGTCGTTTGCCACATCCCGTGAGACGCAGTGACTGCGTCTTTTCAAGGTGCCTGTTTAGCAGGCAAATTCAGATTAATCCAAGCGGTGGCCTAGCGCAAGTCCTTTTGTCAGCGAGGGTTCAACCCGGCGTGAATTTGTTCCCCATGATGTCTTGAAGCAGGCCATCAACCCGGCGGGTGACTTCGTCGGGCATGGTGATGGTGCGGCCCCATTCGCGGCTGGTTTCGCCAGGCCATTTGTTGGTGGCATCCAGGCCCATCTTGCCACCCAGGCCGCTCACGGGTGATGCGAAGTCCAGGTAGTCGATCGGCGTCTGCTCGACCAGGGTGGTGTCGCGCACCGGGTCCATGCGGGTGGTGATGGCCCAGATCACTTCCTGCCAGTTGCGGGTGTCCACGTCGTCGTCCACGATGATGATGAACTTGGTGTACATGAACTGGCGCAGGTAACTCCACACCCCGAACATCAGGCGCTTGGCGTGGCCCGGGTAGGACTTCTTCATGCTGATGATGGCCATGCGGTAGCTGCAGCCCTCGGGCGGTAAATAGAAGTCCACGATCTCGGGAAACTGCTTTTGCAGGATCGGCACGAAGACTTCATTGAGGGCCACGCCCAGCACGGCGGGCTCATCCGGCGGTTTGCCGGTGTAGGTGGAGTGGTAGACGGGGTCGTGGCGGTGGGTCATGCGGCGCACTTCGAACACGGGGAACCAATCCTGCTCGTTGTAATAGCCGGTGTGATCGCCGAAGGGGCCTTCCAGCGCATGGAGGTAGCCACCGCGCTCCATCAAGGGCACGCCATGTTCGCTGGCGCCTTTGAAGCCCACGCGGGCGGTGGGGATGTGGCCTTCAAGCACGAACTCGGCGCTGGCCGGCACTTGCAGCCAATGGTCGCCCTCGGGCGTGCGCTCGCCCACTTGCGTGTTGACCACTTCAGTGCGGCTGCCGCGCAGCAAGCCGGCGAACTGGTATTCGCTCAAAGAGTCGGGCACGGGGGTGACCGCGCCCAGGATGGTGGCAGGGTCGGCCCCAAACGCGACGGCGATGGGGAAGGGCCGGCCGGGGTTGGCCAGGGCGAACTCGCGGAAATCGAGCGCGCCGCCACGGTGGGCCAGCCAGCGCATGATGACCTGGCGGGGGCCAATCAGCTGTTGGCGATAGATGCCCAGGTTCTGGCGAGTGCGCGCCTTGGGCACGCCTTGAGGACCTCGGGTGACGACCAGGCCCCAGGTCAGTAAGGGTGCGGCGTCGTCCGGCCAGCAAAGTTGGACGGGCAGCTTGCCCAGGTCCACATCGCTGCCTTCTACAACATGCTCCTGGCAGGGCGCTTTGCCCACGCGGGAGGGCTTCATGTCCCACAGGGCCTTGGCCATGCTGAACAGCTTGCCAGCGTCCTTCAGGCCTTTGGGCGGCTCGGGCTCTTTCAGGCTGGCCAGCATGCGGCCAATGTCGCGCAACTCGCTGACGTCATCGGCACCCATGCCCAGGGCCACGCGACGGGGCGTGCCGAATAAATTGGTCAATACTGGGATTTTCGGAAGCGACGCCCCCCCTGTTTGCGGGGGTGTCAAGCCCGTGGGTTGCTCGAACCAAAGCGCCGGACCGCCTGCCCGCAACACGCGATCGCTGATGGCCGTCATCTCCAGCCGCACGGACACAGGTGTTGCCACACGTTTCAGTTCGCCAAGCCTTTCCAGGCCTGACACAAAGTCTCGAAGATCTCGGTATTTCATATTTTTGTGTATAAGAGATTGATTCTTTATGCTTGACTGGTTATTACAGGCTTGCCTAGAATCCGCTCGCAACGACCCCGGAGTGTTTTTATCCGGGTTTTCCCTGTGCCTTGGCGGCGCAGCACGGCCAGCAGTGGGCGTGCCCATCATGGGGGTGATTATCGCCATCGTGTCATTGAGACTTTCAGTGACCGGGGGTGAGGAAAGGAGTGTCATGACAGCAATCAATCGTGACGTGAGCGAGCTGGTCTCGTCCGCACGCGCTGGCGTGAGTTTGTTTGTGCAGGATGTGGTGACTGGTTTGCGCCAGGTGAGCCACAACGCATTGGCCCTGTTGGGCCTGGCCGCTGTGGCCGTGGTGGTGTTTTTGTCGGGCCGTGACGATGTGCGCCATGGCCTGGAAAGCCAGGTGCTGAGCTGGTTGGTGGACCGTGCCACCGCCCGCACCCAAGTGGCCGTTGACCCTGAGCTGAACAACGTGCTGCTGGCCATGGCCGAGCCCGAAGCCATTCAGCGTGCCACGGCGATCGATCCCGCTGACCTGACCCGTCAGCAGGCCGCTGTCGCCTATTGGCTGTCGCGCCGCTACAGCGTGGCGCCCGAGCCCGTGAGCCGTCTGGTGCAAGAGGCCTGGGACGTGGGCCGCCGTGCCGGGGTGGAACCTACGCTGATCATGGCCATCATGGCCATCGAGTCCAGCTTCAACCCCTTTGCGCAAAGCCATGTGGGCGCCCAGGGCCTGATGCAGGTCATGACGCGCATTCACCATGACAAGTACCAAATCTTCGGGGGGCAGAACGCCGCTTTTGACCCAGTGACCAATTTGCGCGTGGGCGTTCAGGTCCTCAAGGAATGCATTCAGCGGGCGGGTAGCCTGGAGGGTGGCTTGAAATACTACGTGGGTGCGGCGAACCTGGCCAATGATGGCGGCTATGCCTATCGCGTGTTGGCTGAGCAGGCTTTCTTGCGGCAAGTGGTGGCGGGGCAGAAAGTGCCCGTGAACGTGTCCACGCCGGTGCAGACCATGGTGCAAGCTGAAACGTTGGCGCCTCAGTTGCAACCCGCTGCCGTGTCGGCCACGCCCGAAGCGGCCGTGCAGGGTGGCCACCCCACACCTGCCGCCGTGGTGATCCCGCCTGCGGCCATGCCGACGGCGCCCTCTGCCAGCGACACGGCGCCCATGCGCCGGGCTGAACAGGTGGCTTTGGCCCACTGAGGCCCCAGCTCCGATACAATTCACAATTGCCGCGCGACTGGCGATAGACGGCCCAAATCTGGGCCTGAGGTGGTGAACCACCGGGAAGCGCGGCCGACATCCAGGCATCTGGCCTGATTGTTGTTGCGCCGTTCGCCTGGGCAGCCCTCTGGCAGCAATGATGTGCTGCGGTGGGTCTTCACACGACTGAAGAGGACTGCCTTTCATGTTTGACCGCGCCCAACAAACCCTGGCCAACGTTGATTCCGAGATCTGGTCTGCCATCCAGCTTGAGAACAAACGCCAGGAAGACCACATCGAGCTGATCGCCTCGGAAAACTACACCTCGCCCGCCGTCATGCAGGCGCAGGGCTCCCAGCTGACCAACAAGTACGCCGAAGGCTATCCCGGCAAGCGCTACTACGGCGGCTGCGAATACGTGGACGTGGTTGAGCAACTGGCCATTGACCGCCTGAAGCAATTGTTTGGCGCCGAATACGCCAACGTGCAGCCCAACTCCGGTTCGCAAGCCAACCAGGCTGTGTTCTTCGGCCTGCTGCAACCGGGTGACACCATCATGGGTCTGAGCCTGGCTGAAGGCGGCCACCTGACCCACGGTATGCCGTTGAACATGTCGGGCAAGTGGTTCAAGGTGGTGTCTTATGGCCTGAACGCGGCAGAAGACATTGACTACGAGAAGATGGAGGCCCTGGCCCGTGAGCACAAGCCCAAGCTGATCATCGCGGGTGCGTCGGCGTTCGCGCTGCGCATCGACTTCGAGCGCTTTGCCAAGATCGCCAAGGAAATCGGCGCTTACTTCATGGTGGACATGGCCCACTACGCCGGCCTGATCGCCGCGGGTGTGTACCCCAACCCCGTGCCGCACGCCGACGTGGTCACCTCAACCACGCACAAGAGCCTGCGTGGCCCTCGCGGCGGCATCATCCTGATGCGTGGTGAAGAGATCGCCAAGAAGATCAACAGCGCCATCTTCCCGGGCATCCAGGGTGGTCCGCTGATGCACGTGATCGCGGGCAAGGCCGTGGCTTTCAAGGAAGCCCTGTCGCCCGAATTCAAGGTGTATCAGCAGCAAGTGGTGAAGAACGCCGCCGCGCTGGCTGACACGCTGATTCAGCGCGGCCTGCGCATCGTGTCGGGTCGCACCGAGAGCCACGTGATGCTGGTGGACCTGCGCCCCAAGAACCTGACGGGCAAGGAAGCCGAAGCCATCCTGGGCAAGGCGCACATGACCTGCAACAAGAACGGCATCCCCAACGACCCGCAAAAGCCGATGGTGACCAGCGGCATCCGTCTGGGCAGCCCGGCCTTCACCACGCGCGGCTTCAAGGAAGAGCAGGCCATCGCCGTGGGCAACCTGATCGCCGATGTGCTGGACAACCCACACGACGAAGCCAACCTGGCCCGCGTGCGCGAGAAGGTCGCGGCGCTGACCCGCGATTTCCCGGTTTACCGTTGATCGAGGCATGCGCTGCCCTTTTTGTGCGCACCCCGATACCCAGGTTGTTGAGACCCGCGATTCCGACGAAGGTGATTCGACGCGCCGTCGTCGTCGTTGTGGGGGGTGCGACAAGCGCTTCACCACGTACGAACGTGCTGAGATCGAACTGCCCGCCATCGTCAAGCGCGATGGGCGGCGTACTGACTACGAGCGTGCCAAGCTGAAAGGGTCGATGATGGTGGCGCTGCGCAAGCGGCCCGTCAGCGCCGAGGCGCTGGACTTGGCAGTCGAGTCGATCGAGGCACGCTTGCGCCAGAGTGGCGACAAGGAAGTGAACTCGACCCAACTGGGCGAATGGGTCATGAATGAGCTGCGCAAGCTGGACAAGGTGGCTTATGTGCGCTTTGCGTCGGTTTATCGCAGCTTTGACGATGTGAGTGAGTTTGTGGCTGCGATCAAGGAGACGGCGAGGCGGGGGGGGAAAGGAGAGGGCGCGTGAGCGTTTTCTCCTTTTCTTCCGGCCGCTTGGCTATTTCCAGCAATCGGCGACGGGCAGGCCGGTGCTCACGGCCTTTTGACCCAGGTTGTTGAGGCTCAGGGTGCCGCATCGGTCTCCGGTCATCGAGCCTGTTGGGGTTGCTGTCAAGGTGTATGTGGTGGCGGTCGCCGCAGTAGCGCCCTGTTGAACCAGTGCGATGTCGTAGGCGATGGCGCCTTGTGCTGGCGCACGTTGCAACCCGGCGGGCAGGCCTGGGTTGGCCGTGGTGCCATCAATCTGCATGTTGTAGCTGTTGTTGGCCGCGTAGAACCGCTCCATGAACTGGGCTGCTTGTTGGAGCGAGGTTTGCGCTTCAGCGCGATGAGATCGCCTGACGTGCTCCACGTAGGACGGATAGGCCACTGCGGCAAGGATGCCGATGATCGCCACGACGATCATGACTTCAATGAGCGTGAAGCCCCGGATCTTGGAAGTAGGCAGGAGGCGCATATTCAGTTTTGAGGGGTATTGATCAAACGCTTCCAGACGCGGTCGAGGATGGTGAAATCCGGGCACTTGGCAGGGTCTGTGCACTTGGGTGGAGGAGGGAGCAGAGCACCCTTTTGGCCACCGGTATTTTGGATACTGACTTTGCGGGAGTCGTTTTGATCGCGAAGGATGGTGTCGCCTCCGTCCGATCTTGTCCTGTAGCCCGCCGACGCTGCGTCGGCATCGTTGATCAGGCCGTCTCCGTTCACGTCGTAAATGGCTTTGGAGTATTGCGCACCCGTCAATGCGGGCAGCAGGAAGTTGTACCCCACACCTTGCGACAAGGCACACTCTGCGGCAGAAGACGACGGGACAACGGTTCCGATCAAGGCAAATTCGTCAATCGGAATGATCGGGTAGATCAGGCGTTGCCCTTCTGCAATCGTGAGGTCCATGTACCAGCCCAGGGTTTTGGTATCGCTGGGATCATCCTGGGTGACATTGAAGTAGTCCGCAAACTGCGCATTGGCACTGATGGAGAGGGTCACCAACTGCAAACGGTCGGCGGTGGCGTTGCTGCCATCATCGAAAGGTGAGAAGCTGGCGCTGGTGCTGTCGGTTTCCCGTGTCTTGTCCCAGACGCCATAAACGCTTTGTCGGCGGGTGTTCGTCTTGTCGTCCTCGGTGAGCAGCTTGCCGGTGCCGAACAAGACCATCACACCGCTTCTGGGGTGCAGGAATGCCGCAGGCGCTGCGGTGATTGCTTGGGCCATGCCGCTGGAATCCGTGGCCGTGAACAATGGCTTGCCTTGGTAGCCAGTGACCATCTGTGCACCATTGGCTTGATACTCGAATCGCCACAACTGGCCCTTCAAATCCCCAGCGTAGGCCGCCACGACTTGATTTTGGTTGTTGCGAACCAAGCGAACACCCCCGAGGCCATTGCCATCGGCGTTGTCGGCCACCACGGAGTCGATGCGGCCCGTGTCCACGTCAATGACCAGCAAGGCTGATTTGCCGCTAACGCTGTCGTAGCCATTGCCGGTGAAGATTTTCCATTGCCCGTTGGGCAACTGACCAATTTCGGGGGCGGAGAAGATGTGGCCCACATCCTCGCTGGATGGGACCGTGTTGTCCCACAAGATGGTTGATCTCCCCAGTGCCCCGAGGTTGGTGATGTTGAGCGCATAAAGACCTTTGCCACCAGCGCCCAAAGTGCCCACCAGCACGTTGGCGTTTGTTGTGCCGCGCAGTTGAACTGTTCCGGTGGCCATGGCGCCGTCCACAAAATACTGATGCTCAATCCCACCCGTCAGGCCATAATTTTGATCTGCCAGCTTGTGGACATTGGGCAGAACGCCGCGCGGCATGAAGCCAAACACTTCAACCCCGTCGGAAGCCCGGAAGGCATGGGCAAAACCACCATTGCCCCCGAGGAAAATGACGCTGTTGGTGCCATCGCTGACATACAAAGGACTGGCGTTGATGAAATCAGGCAGCTTGGCGCCTTGGCGCGGGCGGAACTGCGTGTCACCCGTGCCTTCATTTGAAACGTCGCCACGCAAAAAATTCACCAACTTGGCGCTGCCCGAGACGATGGCGCCTTGATTGGTCGCCCCCATGTCGTCCCAGGTGAAGGGTGTGGCTGCGCCGCTCAACAAGCCATTGTCCGGGCTCCATATCCAGAGGTTGCGGCTTCCGAAGGCAGGCACACCAGTGCTGGCCTGCCACATTGGTGTGGTACTGACCAGCCCACCAGACAGGTTCAAGTCAAAGGCAAACAACTCACCTCGCCATGAAACGGTGGAGTACTCGGGCACGTACTTGCGATTACCAGCCTCCAGCACCAAGCTGGTGGTGGCCACGCCACCTTCCCGAAGGTCCATGGATTCCGCTCGCCCGATGGCATCGCGAACCGCGGCGGCCAAGCTTTGTGCATCTTTGACGCTGTAGAAGGCGCCGCGCGAGTTGATGGCGGCATGCCAAAGATCATCAATCTTGGCTTGGTCCGCCCGGGTTGCGTTGGCACCTTGAGGATTCGGCCATTGTGCGACGCCATCGGTCAATTGCTTGAGGTCACTGTCCCGGTTCGGTTGATCTGATCGACTCGGGTCGAAAGTACCGCTCACGCCAATGCCCATGGTGAACTGGGTCAAGTGCTGCCAGGTGGCCGGGTTGCTGGTCGACGGCTTGATGTTGTCGTTCACGCCCTGTTGCAGGTCTGTCATCCAATACTTCAAGGCAAAGTCGGCCAAGGTGTTGCCGAAACTATCCTTGTATGGTGCAACTGCCCTGTAATTGGGCAAGCGGTCGCTGCCATCCAGATTCCCGACCTGATCTACCTCGTCGATCCGGCTGGCATAGTCGTTGAACTGGTTCAGGGTCAGCGTGTCGTTGTAGTAGCCATCGGTGGTCAAAATGTTGAACGAGCGTCGGCATGCCGATTTATTGTTGCTGCCACCGACCGGGTCATCGCTCCAGGGGCTGTTGTTGGAGTCATCCATGAAGTACTTGCCGACCTGGTCCAGGCCGATCCGCAAAGGCGTGCTGCCTTCAGCCGCCCACTTTGTCTGGATGGCGTTGAGCAAAGCCTGGCGGTTGGTGGGGGTCAAGGGTTTGATCTTGTCTTGAATGGGCCCCAGAGGGTTGGCCGAGGAGACGCGGTTGCCAACTTGCGATGCGTACTTGATGGTGGTCCATCCCACGCGGGCCACGTTGTTCATTTTGTAGAACGCCTCTGACAAGGCAGCTTTGGCCAGAAGCATCCGGGTGCGGTAGTACACGAACCAGTTTGCAAAATTCTGGCGCTCTTCCTTTTGCGTGCAAGTGCTTCCAAGGCAGTCGTCGCGGTTGGGGTACTTGGCGAACACCTGGGTCGAGTCGTTGATGTCATGGACGACGTAGTTGCCCGTGACGGTCGGGTTCGCGCCATCGTTCAGCAGGTAGTACAGGCCAGGCCAGAAAACGGTCTGCCGCGCCTCGCGTCGGCAAAATCCCAAAAAACCGTACTCGAGGCAAACTTGTTCGCTCAGGTTGCTTGTCAAATCGATGGCCGTGTCAGTGGCCGCTTGCTTCACGGGGTCGATGAAGGCCTTGTTGATGGAGGCATCGGGATAGCGGGTGGTTGCCGTGGCGGCCCAGGGCTTGTAACGCTGCCTGGGGTTGTAGTAAATGGTGTTGATGTCAGGCGAGCGCAGCTTGATTTGAGTCAACAGCTTGGCGTTGTCGGTCTCGTCTTTCTTGGCCGGCATGGTGCCGGCCAATTGCACGGAGGTCTCGTAGGTGTCATCTTGGTGATGTTTCCAGGTGCCGCCTTGGGTAACGCTCATCTCGGTGCCGTTCACCGTGGTTCTGGATTCCGGCATGTGCCGGAAATTCATCGACCCTGACGAATCGATGGTGAGCATGATGTTGGGCGAAGGCAGGTCGCCCGTGCTGGCCAGCAGTGGTTTCTGAGCCAGTGCTGCCCAAACCGGGGCGGTGGCATTCAGGCTGATGAAAGCCACCGCAGCGAACAAGGCCAGCGCCTTGCGTCGGGCCTGAGGAAGAGGGGGGAAAGAGATCATGTGTGTTCCTCTGATCACCGAAGGCGGAGGGTTGATTGCAGCCAGACGACTGATCCGGTCTGAGCGCGTCGGTTGGCATCCTGGCTGTAATCGGGGCTGAAGCCGCGCGCAGTGACCACGATCACTGAAGCTGGATTCAGGGGGGATTGCTCCACCATGCATTGAGGCATGAACCTGGCGTTGAAGGTGGCGTCAGTTGTTCTGAGCTGGTCAAGGGTCAGGGTGGTGGGGATGGGGCCAGTGATGCTGTTCCAGTTTGCCAGCGTTTGCCAATGAGGATCCCCCGTGGCAACGACCTGAACGGGCACCGAACCGCCGGTCCCGATCAAGGCCTGGCGTTCGCAATGAGCGAGCGCCATCTGCGCGGCTTCGGTGGCCAAGGCTTCTGAGCGGACGTTAGCGCTGACAGCGTCTGCGCTGAGTGCGTTGCGCATGACGGACGCCGATGTCAATCCGATGACGACCAGCATGACCAACACGATGATCAACACGACGCCTTGCTGTGACGATGATGATTTGGCTTGCATGGATCAGCCCCCCAACCGGTTTTTGACCATGACTGTGGTCGAAAATGCGCGGTACATGCGTCGGTCGGGCGCCTGGGTCAGCGCTGGCGCTGCCGCTTCCTGCGCTTCGCACCCGTAGTACGGCGTGTTTTGATCCAGAACCTCGCGTTCGCTGCGAACAACGATGCACACGCGCACGGCCGTGACATTGTTCCAGGTGGTGGCTCCCGCTGTTCGTATGGCGGCGGCAGTCAGGAAGCGTGCTGGAGTTCTGCCGGGTAGGGTTATCAGTGTCCCGTCAATGCCCGTTTTTTGTTCATTGTTTGAAACGCCGTAACGTATCCGCATGTTGACGATGTTGTTGACCAGTGGTTCTGGTGTACCGGTCAGCGCGGCACCACCGGCCACCGGCAAAGTCGCCTGCCCGTTGCCCTGGCACATCAGCGAGTTGCCGTTGATGTAGAGGCGGCTTTCCGCCACCCAATGGGCCGGGATCAAACCGTTTTGGGGGGTTTGTGCAATCCCTGACCCAACGCAGTCGCGAGGGCGGTTGGCTGCGGTCATCAAGGTGTTCTGGTTGTCGGCCTCGTAGGCCACGGCAATGGCGCTGTTGTTGGCATCTGCGCCATTGCAATTGAGGCCAGCAATGGTGGCGGCGGTGGGGTTGTCGAAGTTGGTGGCGTCACAGCCCGCCAATGCTTGTTGATTGTTGCCATAACGGCGGTCAAATCCCTTGTTGCTCAGCTGATAAGGTTGGCTGTAACCTGCCAGGGCCACTTGTTTTCGGATCAGGTTGAGCGCCAGGGTGGCGTCCTCGGACATTTGGCTCAATGCCGCGTTGCTGTTCTGGCCGGAGCCACTGGTGGTGTAGGCCGAATAAACCGCGCCGATGACGACCATGCCGATGACCATCGAAATCATCAATTCGACCAAGGTGAAGCCGAGGGAGGTGCGGACGGGGCCAGTTCGGGGCAATTGCTGCTGGTTGTTCATTGGATGGCGACTCGGAAATACACGCAGTGCGCGGTATTAGGGGCCCTGAACGCTGCGGGACACCCATTGTTCGCGCCCTGGAGGGGGTTGGCCCCGGCCGGGTCGGTCCAGGCCACCCAGATGTCGGCGGCTTGGCTATTAGCCGTGGGTTGCACAAACCCCGTGCCACCCGGCAGTGAGAAGAACAGGGCGCGTTGCCATTCGCTCAAGTCACGGCGTGCCAAATCAGGGGCGGTGCAGTTGTCAGGCAGTGTGCATTCGGTACGCGGTGGGATGACGCCCTGCACCGGTTCCGAATAAGCCGCGTTGAGCGTGTAGCTACCAGCCACCACGCCATCTATGTTCACGCGCATGCGATCGGCCAGGTCATTGGCCAGCAGCGTGGCCAATGACCTGTACTCGTTGGTCTTGTTGAATTTGACCGCATTGGTTTGCAGCGCGATCATGGCCAAGGCTCCGAAAGCCACGATCAAAACAGACACCATCACCTCGATCAGGGTGGCGCCACGCTGGTGGTTGTTCATGACGTTATGCATGGTCTTAGCATTGCCCGTTGGCCGGGACTTTGTCGGTCCTGGTGCGACCTTGGCCGCTCAGGAAAACGCAGCGCTGAATGTTCAGGTCGCTTGCCTGTGAGGATGCAACAAGAATGCTGGTATTGCTGCCCAGGGCAAATCCATCGGCGGTGAACGACACTGGGTTGCGATCGCCTGTGAGGGCGCCCCCACCATTGAAAGCCTGCTGGATTCTCAAAATCTGTTCTGTGTTGTCTAAGTTGCCATCGTTGTCAGCATCGGCGTAGATCATCCACCCCACTGCCCAGTCACGGCTGGCGGCTGCGGCACATGTTGGGGTGATGGTATCGGCCGTTGTGGTGATGCACATCCTGATGGTCTGTCCGCGTTTGAGCGCTTCCGATCGTGCGAACCTCATGCCCGAAGTCAGGGCATCGGCTTTCGAGATGACGCGCCGACTTTCCAAAAATTGCTGCATCGACGGCACCCCAATGGCCAGCAAGATGACCAAAATGGCCACCGTCACCATCAGCTCCACCAGCGTGAAGCCCTTGCCTCTGATGTTCATGTGTCGAAATGCACGTTTATTCATGCTTTGGATTGTGCACGGTCGTGCTTTTCGTGAACAGTTGGCATCCGACGCGCGGCGCTCAGCGGCCGACCGGCGGTCGTTTTGTCGGGCAAGATAGGCGCCTCTAAGTGGTAACGCGCATGTCCGATCAGCTCTTCATTTCGCAAGCCTTGGCGCTGGCCCGACAGGCCATCGGGCTGTCCGACCCCAACCCCCGGGTGGGGTGTGTGCTGGTGTCGCCGCAAGGGGAGGTGATGGCCGGGGGGCACACCCAGCAGGCGGGTGGCCCGCACGCCGAGGTCATGGCCCTGCGCGATGGCCAGGTGCGCGGTTGGTCGCCCAAAGGGGCCACCGCCTACGTCACTTTGGAGCCCTGCTCGCACCATGGCCGCACGCCGCCTTGCGCCGATGCTTTCGTGGCTGCAGGCCTGGCGCGCGTGGTGGTGGCCTTGCTGGACCCCAATCCTCAGGTGGCAGGCGAGGGCGTGCGGCGTTTGCAAGAGGCTGGCATCAAGGTAGACGTGCTGCCTGCGGATGATCCTCAGGCGCAGGAAGCCCGCGAGCTCAACTTGGGGTTCTTGTCCCGCATGGTGCGAAATCGCCCCTGGGTGCGGCTGAAAGTGGCCGGGTCGCTGGACGGACGCACTGCGCTGGACAACGGGCAAAGCCAGTGGATCACCGGCCCGGCGGCAAGGGCGGATGGCCACGCCTGGCGAGCCCGTTCGGCGGCGGTGCTCACCGGCATCGGCACGGTGCTGGACGATGACCCCCGCCTGGATGTGCGAGAAGTGTCAACGGTGTTGCAGCCGTCACGCGTGGTGCTGGATTCGCGATGGCGCACGCCGCCCTCGGCCCGTTTGCTGGCTGCGCCGGGCAAGGTTCTGATCTATGGGCTGGCCTCATCGGGAGAGTCTGCTGCGCAGGCTCGCCAACAAGCCTTGCGAGACGCTGGCGCCGAACTGGTCACCGCGTCTGAAAGCCCTCAGTCCCAAGTCGATCTGTCTTTCGTGCTGCAGGATCTGGCCCGCCGAGGCGTCAACGAACTGCACGTGGAGGCTGGTGCACGGTTGAACGCCGCGTTCATCGAACAGGATCTGGTCGATGAGCTTTTGTTGTATCTTGCGCCCAAGTTGATCGGCCCCGGACGGGGTCTGGCTGCCTTGCCGCCCCTGGCGCAGTTGTCGGATGCCTGGGCTTTGTCATTCCGTGATGCGACCATGGTCGGCGATGACCTTCGTGTAATCGCCCGGCCACCGGGCCGCGAACATTTCTAGTTTTCACATACAGGTTTTGCTCCACCCATGTTCACCGGCATCATCACTGGCGTTGGCCAGATCATCGAATCGCAGTCCCTGGGGGCTGACCCCAGCCACGGGCGTCGCCTCACCCTGCAGGCACCCACCGGCTTCGTGGACGATGTGGGCCTCGGCGACAGCATCGCCATCAATGGCGCCTGCATGACCGTGACGACTTTCGACGCGCCCGCGGCCCGCTTCACCATCGATGTGTCGGCCGAAAGCCTGGCCCGCACGGTGGGCTTGGGCGCGTTGGGCGCCGTGAACTTGGAAAAAGCCCTGCGTGCGCACGATCGCCTGGGCGGTCACCTGGTGACGGGCCATGTGGACGGGGTGGGCACGGTGAGCCATTTCGCGCCCGTGGGAGAGTCGTGGGAGTTGCGCATCCGCGCGCCCCAAAGCCTGGCCCGATTCCTGGCCTACAAGGGCTCCATCACCATCAATGGCGTGAGCCTGACGGTCAACCGGGTGGAAGACCAAGCCGACGGGCATGCCGAGTTCAGCATCAACCTGATCCCCCACACGGTCGAAAACACAGCCCTGGGTCAGCTCAAGGCGGGCTCACCGGTCAACCTGGAAGTGGACCTGATCGCCCGCTATGTGGAAAGAATGTTGAACAGCGCGGGCCGAATCGCGCCATGAATGCGAGGTTCTTCTCGGGTTTCCCCCGTGTTTTGCAGCAATGAGCAGGCCCGCCCGCCTACAATCGCGGGATGCCCATATCCCCTATTCCTGAGCTGATCGCCGAATTGGCCGCTGGTCGCATGGTCATCCTGGTGGATGAAGAAGACCGCGAAAACGAAGGCGACTTGGTCCTCGCGGCCGATCATGTCACCCCCGAGGCGATTAATTTCATGGCCCGCTTCGGCCGTGGCCTCATTTGCCTGACGCTGACGCGCGACCGGTGCGAGCGGCTGCAGCTGCCGCCGATGGCCACGCGCAACGGCACCAAGCACGGCACGGCCTTCACCGTGTCCATCGAGGCCACCGAAGGCGTGACCACCGGCATTTCAGCCGCCGACCGCGCCCGCACCGTGCAGGCCGCCGTGGCACGCGATGCCAAGGCGACTGACTTGGTCCAGCCCGGCCACATCTTCCCATTGCAGGCGCAGGATGGCGGCGTGCTCATGCGTGCAGGTCACACCGAAGCAGGTTGCGACCTGGCGGGCATGGCGGGCCTGTCGCCCACCTCGGTGATCTGCGAGATCATGAAAGACGACGGCACCATGGCCCGTTTGCCGGACCTGGAAGTCTTCGCCAAAGAGCACGGCCTGAAGATCGGCACCATCGCGGCCCTGATCGAATACCGCAGCCGCAACGAATCGTTGATCGAATGCGTGGGCGAGCGCCCCATGGTGACCCCTGAAGGCACCTTCGACGCCAAGGTGTTCCGCGACCGCATGGGCGGCATCCACCTGGCCTTGAGCCTGGGCCAGTGGAGCTGCACGGACGAGGTGATGGTGCGCGTGCACGAACCCCTGTCGGTGCTGGACTGGCTGGACGCTGGTGCGCCCAGCCACTCGTGGCCGCTGCCCAAGGCTTTGGCCGCTGTGCAGCAAGCTGGTCGTGGTGTGGTCGTTTTGCTGAATGCGGGCGAAGAATCCGTTCGTTTGATGGACCGCCTGTTGCCCACCAACCCCGGCGAAGTTCCGCGCACCCCGCCCGACCTGCGCACCTACGGCGTGGGCGCGCAAATCTTGCGCAACCTGGGCGTGCAACGCATGAAGCTGATGGGCAATCAGCAACGCCTGCCCAGCATGGTGGGCTTCGGCCTGGAGGTCACGGGCTTCCTCACGGCCGATGGCCAGAGCCTGGCGCCTTCGCACTGATTTTTCTCGCTCTTTTTTGACTCCCACTCGCTCTTTTTTCAGGACCACAACACATGCAAGGCGCTGACAAAGGACAAGCCGGCCGACTCGACGGGCGCGAATTGCGCATCGGGATCGTCCAGGCTCGTTTCAACCACGATCTGACCGGCCGATTGGCCGAGGTTTGCATCAACGAACTCGTCGCCCTGGGGGTGGTCGCCAAGCACATCCAGCACGTCACTGTGCCCGGCGCCCTGGAGGTGCCGACTGCTTTGCAGGCCATGGCCGACAGTGAGCGTTTCGACGCTCTGATCGCCCTGGGTTGCATCATCCGTGGTGAGACCTATCACTTCGAATTGGTGGCCAACGAAAGTGGTGCGGGCGTGACCCGGGTCAGTTTGGACCACCACCTGCCGATTGCCAATGCCATCCTGACGGTGGAAGATCAGGCCCAGGCCGAAGCCCGTGTTGAAGAAAAGGGCCGTGACGCGGCCCGCGTTGCCGTTGAAATGGCCAATTTGCTGGACGACCTGCTGTGAGCACTCCCGAGACCCCCAAGGACGACGCCGTCGGCACGTCCCCTGCCGCGCGCCCGGCCCGCAAGAACGCGGGTGGCGTGCCTGGTCGCGACCGTGCCAAGTCATCCCGCCGCCGCGCCCGCGAGTTCGCCTTGCAAGGCCTGTATGAATGGCAGTTGAACAGCCGTGACGCCAGCAGCATCGACGCGCATGTGCGCGAACTGGAAGAGTTCGCCAAGTCCGACCGCTCGCATTACGACGCATTGCTGCATGGCTGCATCGACCAGCATGTGCAGCTTGACGAAGCCTTGTCCAAGTTCCTGGACCGCCCGGTCAAAGAGCTCTCACCCGTCGAGCACGCGGTGTTGTGGATTGGCGCCTACGAGTTGACCCATTGCATGGACGTGCCCTACAAGGTTGCGATCAATGAGGCGGTTGAGTTGGCGAAGAGTTTTGGTGGCACCGATGGCCACAAGTACGTGAACGGCGTGCTGGACCACCTGGCGCCGGTGCTGCGTCCTGACGAAGTGCGCTCCACACGCTCGGGGCCGCGCTGACACTGTGGCCGTGCCTGACTTCAACCCGGCGGTGACTCGTCCTTTGGACGAGGATGGCGAGCCCATTCCGGGCGACGATCCGGACACCGTTGCGCAGACGCGCCCGCTGCCCGAACCCGACCCCAGCGAAGTCCCCAAGGCCCGGCCCGACCTGCTGCCCACCATCGGGCACATTGGCCGCTACGCGCTGAAGTACAAGATTGGCGCGGGCGGCCTGGGCACGGTTTACGCGGCGCACGACCCTTTGCTGTCGCGCCTGATCGCGATCAAAACCTTGAACGTGGACCTGCCAGCTGAAAACCGCGAGCAGTTCAACGCCCTGTTCCTGAACGAGGCCAAGGCCGCGGGCAGCCTGAACAACCCCCACATCGTGACCATGTACGACGCGGGTTTGAGCGAGCAGGGCACCTACATCGCGATGGAGCTGTTGCGCGGCAAAGACCTGCGGCAACTGCTCACGCTGGGCTGGAAGCCGACGCCCGCACAGGCCGCCTTGATCGTGCGGCGCGTGGCCGATGCCTTGTCCTACGCCCACCACAAGGGCGTGATCCACCGCGACATCAAACCGGCCAACATCTTCATGGTGGGGCGCACCTCACCCCGCGTGCTCGATTTCGGCATTGCGCGCATTCGCCAGGCCGAGTCCATGGGCCGCGATGACGAGCAAAGTCGTTTTCAGGAAGTGTTTGGCGGCTCGCCGTATTACATGGCGCCCGAGCAGGTGCGCCAGGAGCCGACGGATCGGCGTGCCGATGTGTACTCGCTCGGCGTGGTGCTGTACGAGTTGCTGACCACCAAGCGGCCTTTCACGGGCAACAGCCTGGACGAGATTGC
Organism: Aquabacterium sp.; assembly: GCF_029946005.1. GTDB lineage: Bacteria > Pseudomonadota > Gammaproteobacteria > Burkholderiales > Burkholderiaceae_C > Aquabacterium. The sequence goes on along the minus strand of NZ_JAQSDR010000014.1, from coordinate 237,390 downwards.
CTACGCGGTCTTGAAGGGCGAGGTGCTTGCCCCGCATGAAATCAATCCCGAGGTGCCCAAGGCCTTGTCTGAGATCGTGGCCAAGGCCATGGAGCGTGATGTTGCGGTGCGCACTCGCTCGGCGCGTGCTTTGTCTCAAGCCTTGCGCGACTGGTTGAGTCAGCAGGGTGATGTTCCGCAATCAGGGGTTGGTTCATCGTCGTCTTCACGCGCGTCGGGCTCCAGCAAGTCTGGTCAGAAGGTCTCGCGATCCTGGATGTGGTCCTTGGCGGCGGCCGGTTGGTTGACCGCGCTGGGTGGTCTGGGCTGGTTCGTTTGGCAAGAGCGCTCAAGCGCCAAACCTGATGAGACGATGGCGGCCGTGGCGCCAGTCGCGGCCAAGGCAGTGCCCGCCGCAACGCCGATGGCGCCTGTGCCTGTGCTGTCGGAGACTGCGCCAACCCCCGCCCCTGCTGAGCCAGCGGCCGTGGCGCCTGCTCCAGTCGTCATGGAGGCCACGAATGTTGTGGCGACGAGCATCAGCAAGCCTGTGGCCGTGCCCAGCGGCGTCGTCAAGCTGACCATCAGCCCCTGGGGCGAGGTGTTTGAAGGTGACCGCTCCTTGGGCGTGACCCCACCCATGACGCAACTCAAGCTGCCCGTTGGCAAACACACCTTGACCATCCGCAACGGCGACGCATCTCCACTGCGCAAGACGGTGGATGTGAAGGCTGGCGCACCGGTCAGCATCAACCACCAATTCTGACCGCGAGGCTCCATGCGCATTCATGCCCATTTCGCTTTCAAACGCTTGACCGCCGTCGTGGCCTTGCTGCTGTTGTCCGCTTGCGATACGCCCCCGAAGGCGGTGCCGCCAGCGCCGAGTCTGGTGGCTGCAGGGCCGCTCGTGGCGGTGGTGGCGTCGGCCGCGCCTGTGGTCAAACCCGCCGAGGCGGCTTTGGCGCAAGGTCTCAAGGCCTACCAGGCTGCGCAATACACGATCGCCGAGACCCAGTTCAACACGGCTTTGCAAACTGGCTTGACGGCCCCTGCCGATGCGGCCACCGCCCACAAGCACCTGGCCTTCATCTATTGCACCAGCCGCCGCGAAATCGCTTGCGCCAAGGCCTTCAAGGCCGCGCGGGCGGCGGACCCCGGTTTTGCCTTGACCAAGGCGGAAGCCGGGCACCCCATGTGGGGTCCGGTCTACCGAAAGGCCCTGCCAACGACCAAGCCGACCAACCCGCGTGCCCAGAAGGGCGCCGTCAAGCCTCGGTCTTGATGACCAGGGTGCGGTCACCCTGAGTGGCCCAACGCTGAGCCTCTTCGCTCAGGAGGTGCATGGTGCGTGGGCTTTGCTGGGCCCATTGTTCGCCCAAGGTCAATACCGCTTTGCCACGTGAGGTGCGCAACTGCGCCACGTTGGCCGGCAAGGCGGTGCGCGCGTGGTGCAGGATGGTGGCCAGGCGCAGGCACAAAACCTGGTTCATCAAGCCGGTGTCCTGCCGGTGGTCGGCCAGCTTGGTCAACTCACCGCGCTGACCAAGCACCAGGCCGGCCAGGTGTCGCAGCTGCGATTGCGAGAAGCCCGGTGCATCGACGTGGCCCAGCAGGTAGGCGCTGTGGCGGTGGTGGTCATGGTGGGACACCATCATGCCGATCTCGTGCACGGCGCTCGCCCAGCCCAGTTCGCGTGCGGCGTCGCTGTCGGCCTGGTGGGCGCCGTCTTCATGCAGGCCCTCCCACAGTGCAAGGGCGCGCTGGCGAACGCGGTCGGCTTGCGACAGGTCCACGTGAAAGCGCCGCTGCAACTCGCGCACCGAGGTGTCGCGTTGGTCGTGCTGCCGTTGGTTGCTGGCGGCCTCGATGCGCTCTTCCAGGTCGAAGATCACGCCTTGGCGCAAGGCGCCTTTGGCCGGGCGCAGGGACTCGATGCCGAAATGAATGGCCAGGGTGTAAAGGATGGACAAACCACCGCCCAGCACGGCCTTGCGTTCGGGCTTCAGCCCGGCCAGGGTCAGCGTGTCCATCGACCCGGCTTGCAGGCACTGCTCCATGCACCAGCGCAGCCCATCGGCCGTGATGCTGCCATCGCTGATCTGATTGGCCACCAGGATCTGAGACACCGCGCCCACCGTGCCGGATGAGCCCAGCGCTTCGTTCCAGTTGGCGCGGGCAAAGGGGGTCAGGGCTTCTTCAAGTTCGGCGCCCGCCGCGATCTGGGCGCTGCGAAAAGCCTGCGCCGTGAACCGGCCTTGCGGAAAATGCGTCATCGACAGACTGACACTGCCCACCCGGAACGACTCAGCGCGCAACGCGCTGCGGCCGTGGCCCAGGATCATCTCGGTTGAACGGCCGCCGATGTCGATGACCAGGCGTGGCAACTCATTGGGCTGCAGGCGGGCCACGCCCTGGTAGATCAGCCGGGCTTCTTCGCGGCCAGAGATCACTTCGATTTCGTGACCCAGCACCTGGTCGGCGCGCGCCAGGAATGCATCGCGGTTGCGGGCCTCGCGCAGGGTCTGCGTGGCCACGGCGCGCACCTGCCAGGGCGCGAAGCCCTTCAGGCGTTGCGCAAAGCGGGCCAGGCAGGCCAGGCCGCGCTGGGTGGCGTCTTCGGTCAGCAAGCCTTGAGCATCCAGGCCGGCGCCCAGGCGCACGGTTTCCTTCAAATAGTCGATCCGCTTGTAGCGGCCTTTGCTCAGCTCGGCGATCTCCAGCCGGAAGCTGTTGGAGCCCATGTCGATCGAGGCCAGCAGATGCGGCCATTCACTGGCTTCAAGGGGAAAAGAGGTGGCTCGCATCGTCTTGGCGGCGGTGTTCGTGTTCATATCGATCATTGTCTTCGCAATGTGTGACTTGGCGCTTGACAGCATTGCTAAGATCCCACGATGACTTTGATTTACATCGTATTGGCCACCTTGTTGGGCGGCGTGGCTTCCGTGGTGCTGGCCGCCGCCCTGTCGGCCCCTCTTTTGAGCCTCATTGTTCGCCACCTGGTGAGCCTGTCGACCGGGGTTTTGCTGGGCACCGCCTTGCTGCACGTGTTGCCTGAGGCGTTTGAGTCCACCGCGCCGCCTCATGCCTTGTTCATGACCTTGCTGGTCGGGTTGATGTTTTTCTTCCTGCTGGAAAAGGCCGAGCTTTACCGCCACGGTCACCACCATGAGCATGACGACCACCACCACCACCATGGTTTTGATGCGGCCCAGGCTGGCCGTGGTGGCTGGAGCGTGCTGGTGGGTGACAGCATCCACAATTTCTGCGATGGCTTGCTGATCGCGGCGGCCTTCCTGGCCGATCCGCAAGTGGGTCTGGTGACGGCGTTGGCCATCATCGCGCACGAGATCCCGCAAGAGGTGGGCGACTACATCGTTCTGCTGAACGCTGGCTTTTCGCGCACGCGGGCGCTGGTCTACAACGCGATCTCAGGGCTGGCGGCGGTGGTGGGAGGCGTGCTGGGTTATGTGCTGATCGCGCCTTGGCAGGAGTACCTGCCTTACATGATGGTGGTGGCGTCGAGCAGCTTCATCTATGTGGCGGTGGCGGATTTGATTCCGCAATTGCAAAAGCGGCTGAGCTGGCGGGACACCTTCTTGCAGTTGTTCTGGCTGGTGGTGGGCTTGCTGATGATTGGCACCATCGTGCACAGCATGCATTGATGCAATGCTTTGAGATGGGGCGCTTTGTCTGGGCAGCGCGGGGCGGGGATGAGTCGGAGACCGCCCCAGCCCGCGCCCGCGCTCTTAAGGCAAGGCACCCTGCCAGCGCACATCTTCAGTCCTTGATCACCGAACTGGACCGCGTGGCCGCGATGCCTGCCAGCACGATCAAGCCCATGCCCACCAGCGACAGCGGATTCACAGGATCATCAAAGATCCAGACCCCCAGCACGAAAGCATGCGCAATGCCCAGGTATTGCAAACTGGCCATGACCAATGCCTGACCGCGTGCATAGGCCCGGGTCATGGCCAACTGGGCCAGCGTGGCAAAGGTGCCCACGCCCAGCAGCCAGACCCAACCCATGGGGCTGGGTTGGTGCCACGCCACTTGTCCCATGCCGACCGTGGCGCCGCTGATGAGCAAGCCAGACACGGCACCAAACACCGAGAAGTAAAACACCACACGGTGTTCGGGCTCACCTGCGCGGCCCAGACTGGCCACCTGCAGATAAGCCCAGGCTGCCAGCATGCCCGAGGTCAGGCCAATCAGGCCGTCCAACCATTGATCGCGCTGGAGGGTAGGGCGCAGCACCAGCGCAACGCCCGCGAAGCCCACCGCCACAGCGATCAGCAGGGAGGGCGGGATACCCTTGCCGGGCTGGCCACGCCAACGCTTCCAAAGAACCCCGATGCCCAGGAACACCGCCATCCAGACGGACGACATGTAGTTCAGCGTGACGGCCGTGGCCAGGGGCATGTGGCCAATGGCGTAGAACCACAGGCTCAGGGCCGTGACCCCGGCAAAGCCACGCCACAAGTGCAGTTGCGGTACCTTGGTCGCCAGAGACAGTTGGCGGCTCCAGGCCAGCAGGCCCATCATCACTGCGCCCACTAATCCCCGAAAGAAAACAACCTCACCCGTGCCGACCTCGACCGAGGCCTTCTTCACGCACACCCCCATCGCCGCGAACAGCAAGGTGGCGATCACCATCAACCCGGCGGCGGATTGACGCGAGGCCACCTTGACGAGGGCGTTCACGGGGCGGCGCGCTTCTTCATCACTCGTCGCGGAAATCCATGGTGCGCCGATACCACTCGTGGAAGTGCTGCATGCCATCTTCCATCGGGCTTTGGTAGGGACCGACCTCGTTGTCGCCGCGCAGCATCAGTGCCTTGCGGCCAGCATCCATGCGCTCGGCGATCTCGTCGTCTTCCACGCAGGTCTCCATGTAGGCGGCCTGGTGGGCCTCGACAAAATCGCGCTCAAACGCAACGATCTCTTCGGGGTAGTAGAACTCGACCACGTTGAGGGTTTTTTGCGGCCCTTGAGGGTACATGTTCGACACCACCAGCACGTGGGGGTACCACTCCACCATCATCGTGGGGTAGTAAGTCAGCCAGACGGCGCCTTGCGTGGGCTTTTCGCCGTTGCCGTGTTTCATGACCACGTCGTGCCACTTCTTGTAGGTGGCCGAGCCGGGGCGGTCAAAGTTCTTGGCCACGCCCACGGTCTGCACCGAGTAATCGCGCGCCATGTCCCAGCTCAGGTCGTCGCAGGTGACGAAGTTGCCCAGGCCTGGGTGGAAGGGGCCGACGTGGTAATCCTCCAGGTAGACCTCGATGAAGGTTTTCCAGTTGTAGTTGCACTCGTGCAGCTCGACCTTGTCGAGCACGAAGCCGGTGAAGTCCAGGTCACCGCCGGGGGCGAAGCGCGGCGACATGCCGGCCAGGTCGGCGGCCACGTCGCGGCCATTGTCTTCAAAAATCAGGCCGTTCCAGTCGCGAACCTGGTAGTTGTTCAGGTTGAGGCAAGGGTCGTGGTCGAAGTGGGGCGCGCCGATCAGTTGGCCGTGCAGGTCGTAAGTCCAGCGGTGCAGGGGGCAGACCACGTTGTGGCGGCTGTTGCCGCGCCCGCGCAGCATCACGGCCTGGCGGTGGCGACAGACGTTGGAGATCAGCTCAACGCCTTTTTCAGTGCGCACGAGCACGCGACCTTCGCCTTCTTGAGGCAGTGCGTAGTAATCGCCGACCTCGGGCACCGACAGGGCGTGCCCCAGGTAGCGAGGACCGGACTGAAAGATGCGTTCGAGCTCCCGCAGATAAAGCACTTCATTGAAGTAGCTGGAAACAGGCAGCTGCGTGCGGCTGCGGGCGAGAGCATTGAGCGCAGGACTCAGGTCGGACATGATCCCCAAGGTTCTCCAAAAACCTATGTCAACCAAACCTCGGCCGCAGCCGAGGACCACCCCGATTCGTGACGGGAAAACCCGAAATTGTACCCGCCAGGTGAATGGCGGGGTTGTGCAAGGTCAAGGGACCACCCAGACCGGGGGCTGCCCTGAGCTTCACAGGACTTCAGGGGCGCTGCTTTTGGCCGCATGCGAAATATAGAATACGCGTTTGCCCTCACCCCAGGCTTGCCTGGGCGACACCATGGCCAAAACCCCTGTTTCCACTGCCGAACCCACCCCAGAACTGCCCCTGCCGTCCACTTACGAGGAGGCTCAGGCGGAACTGGAGCACCTGGTGAGCCAGATGGAGTCTGGCCAATTGCCCCTGGACGGCCTGCTGGCCAGCTACCGGCGCGGCGCCCAGCTGCTGCAGTTCTGCCGCGCACGGCTGGAGGCGGTCGAGGCCCAGGTCAAGCTGCTGGAAGACGGTCAACTCAAACCCTGGGACGCCGCATGAATTCTCAGGCTTACGCTGATTGGTCATCCGAGGTCCTGGCCCAGGTCGAATCGGCGCTGGAGGAATGGGTGCCCATCGACGCCCCCGCCGGACTGGGCGATGCGATGCGCTATGGCGTGCTAGATGGCGGCAAGCGACTGAGGGCGTTGCTGGTGATGGCCGCCGCGCAAGCCGCTGATGCCGAGCAAACGCCGACAGGCCGGGATGCGGCCTTGCGCGCGGCCTGCGCCGTGGAGTTGATCCACGCCTATTCCTTGGTCCACGATGACATGCCCTGCATGGACAACGACGTGCTGCGCCGTGGCAAGCCCACCGTCCACGTGCAGTTTGGTGAAGCCCGGGCCATGTTGGCAGGCGATGCCCTGCAGGCTTTGGCCTTTGAAGTGTTGACGCCGGATGCCTGCTCAGCCGATCTCGTGATGCGTGCGCCCATTCAGGCCCGTTTGTGCCGTTTGCTGGCGCGCTCGGCCGGGCAGGCAGGCATGGCGGGGGGGCAAGCCATTGACTTGGCCAGCATTGGCATCGCCTTGGATGAGGCCACTTTGCGTGACATGCACCACCGCAAGACCGGCGCTTTGCTGCGTGCCAGCGTGCAAATGGGCGCGGCCAGCGCCGGCATCGATGAATCCGGCCCCATCTGGGAGGCGTTCACCCACTATGGCGATGCCATGGGCTTGGCCTTTCAGGTGGTGGACGATATCCTGGATGCCACCCAGCCATCCGACACCTTGGGCAAGACCGCGGGCAAGGATGCCGATGCCAACAAACCCACCTATGTGAGTCTGTTGGGTTTGGCCGCGGCGCGCGCCGAGGTTGACCGCTTGCTGAAGCAGGCTCAGGATGCCCTGTCGGGCAGCGGACTTTCGCCTGAGCGCACCCGAGCTCTGTCCGCCCTGGCCGAGCGCATCGTGCACCGCGATCACTGATCCGACAACAACAAATTCATTCCCCAAGGAAGCCCACCATGACCTCAACCCTGCTGTCCAGGATCGAGACGCCCGCCGATGTCAGGCGCCTGTCTCGCCTTGAGCTCAAACAACTGGCGGGCGAGTTGCGCGAGTACCTGCTGCAAAGCGTGTCGCGCACGGGGGGGCACCTGTCGTCCAACCTGGGCACGGTGGAGCTGACGATTGCCTTGCATTACGTGTTCAACACGCCCAACGACCGGCTGGTATGGGACGTGGGCCACCAAACCTATCCGCACAAGATCCTGACCGGCCGACGTGACCGCATGCCCACACTGCGCCAGATGGGCGGCCTGAGCGGCTTTCCGCGCCGCGATGAAAGCGAGTACGACACCTTTGGCACGGCGCACTCGTCCACCTCCATCTCGGCCGCGCTCGGGATGGCCCTGGGTGCGCAACTGCGCGGCGAGGCCCGCAAGGCCGTGGCCATCATTGGCGATGGCGCCATGACGGCGGGCATGGCCTTCGAGGCGCTGAACAACGCTGGCGTGCCGCACAACGGCCGTGCAGCCGACGTGCTGGTGGTGCTGAACGACAACGACATGTCGATCTCGCCGCCCGTGGGCGCGCTGAACCGCTACCTGGCGCGTTTGATGTCGGGTCGTTTTTATTCCGCCGCGCGCGAAGGTGCCAAGCAGGTGCTGCGCAATGCGCCGCCCTTGTTCGAGCTGGTCAAAAAGCTGGAAGAGCACGCCAAGGGCATGGTCGTGCCGGCCACGATCTTTGAAGAGTTCGGCTTCAACTACGTCGGGCCCATCGACGGCCACGACCTCGATTCGCTGATCCCCACGCTGGAGAACCTGCGCGACCTGAGTGGCCCCCAGTTCCTGCACGTGGTCACCAAAAAGGGCTATGGCTACAAACTGGCCGAGGCCGACCCTGTGGCCTACCACGGCCCTGGCAAGTTCGATCCGGCCGTGGGCCTGGTCAAGGCTGCTGCCTCAAGCGAGCCCCCCAAGCCTACGTTCACGCAAGTGTTTGGCCAATGGCTTTGCGACATGGCCGCCCACGACACGCGCCTGGTGGGCATCACCCCTGCGATGCGAGAAGGCTCGGGCATGGTCGAGTTCCACCAGAAGTACCCGGGCCGGTATTTCGACGTGGGCATCGCCGAGCAGCACGCCGTGACCTTTGCGGCCGGCATGGCCTGTGAAGGGCTCAAGCCCGTGGTCGCCATTTACTCGACGTTTTTGCAGCGCGGCTACGACCAGTTGATCCACGACGTTGCCATCCAGAACCTGCCCGTGGTGTTCGCGCTGGACCGCGCCGGCATCGTCGGGGCCGATGGGGCCACGCACATGGGGGCGTTTGACATCGCTTTTGTGCGCTGCATTCCCAACATGAGCATGCTGACGCCGGCCGATGAGAATGAATGCCGCCAGGCGCTGAGCACGGCCTTCGCGCAGCAGCACCCGGTGTGCGTGCGGTACCCGCGTGGCGCGGGTGCCGGCGTGGCCGTGTCGACCGATCTGAAGACCATGCCCTGGGGCAAGGGTGAGGTGCGCCGCACCAGCCAGGCCGCGAGCGGGCAGCGCGTGGCCATCCTGGCCTTTGGCACCTTGCTCTACCCGGCGCTGAAAGCCGCGGAAAGTTTGGATGCGACCGTGGCCAACATGCGTTTCGTCAAGCCATTGGACACCGAGTTGTTGCTGGAGTTGGCCCGCACCCACGATGCTTTCGTGACCGTGGAAGAGGGGTGCGTGCAGGGCGGCGCAGGCTCTGCCGTGGCCGAGGCCCTGAGCCTCGCGGGCGTGGTCAAGCCGCTGGTGATCCTGGGCCTGCCCGACGAGTTCGTCGAGCACGGGGACCCGGTCAAGCTGATGTCGATGTGTGGCCTGGACGCGGCGGGCATCGAGCAATCGGTGCGCCAGCGCCTGCCTCAGGTGGTGGGTGCGCTGACAGCGGCGGATGCGTCCAACGTGACCGCATTGCGCGGGTAAGGCAAGTCGCCGGTCACGGGGTCGTGGCCCATGCTCTTGAGGTGCAAGGCCAGGCCCGCGTCCATGCTTTGGGCATGGTGGGGGAACCACAGCGCCAGCTCATGAGCGATCTGGCGAATGGGCCCCAACTTGCCTTGCTGTCCTTGCGCCATGCCTTCGTGCATCACCTGAAGCACCACGGCGTGCTGAGTGGCGTGGCAGTTTCCAGGGGCAAAACCCGTGGCCAGCATCCATCGGTCTTCGCGGCCAAAGTGGTCCTTGGTGTGGGCCAGCAGGGCCTGCCAGGCCTCGACCAGTTGGGCATCCGGGCTCTGCTGGACGGCCGCCAGCAAATCCACGAATTCCCGATGGATGTCGTCCATGGCGGGCATGGACAGGGACAAGGCTTCAGACCAGACAAGGGTGGCGACCATGGTGCGCGGGTTCATCCATACAACGATGCTCGCGAGGCTATCGGCTCGCTCCCAAACCGACCTTGACCTGGCGCAATGTCAGGCCAGGCGCGTGCGGTGCCGTGCCACTTGCGCGCGCACTTGCTCAGGTGCCGTACCGCCCAGCAAGTTGCGGGCGTTGAGCGATCCGCGCAGCGACAACACCTCGAACACGTCCTGACCGATGGCAGGGTTGTAGTTCTTGAGTTGGTCCAGCGACAACTCCGACAGGTCCACGCCCAGGGCAATGGCGTCCTTCACGGCGTGCGCCACCACTTCGTGCGCATCGCGGAAGGGCAGCCCTTTTTTCACCAGGTAGTCGGCCAGGTCGGTGGCGGTGGCGTAACCCTTCTTGGCAGCACGCTCCATCGCCTCGGGCTTGACGGTGATGCCCCCGGCCATTTCCGCGAAGATGCGCAGCGTGTCCTTCAAGGTGTCGACCGTGTCGAACAAGGGTTCCTTGTCTTCCTGGTTGTCCTTGTTGTAGGCCAGGGGCTGGCCCTTCATCAAGGTGATCAGGCCCATCAGGTGGCCCACCACGCGGCCGGTTTTGCCACGCGCCAGCTCAGGCACGTCGGGGTTCTTCTTCTGCGGCATGATGGATGAGCCGGTGCAGAAGCGATCCGCCAGGTCGATGAAGCCAAACGATTGGCTCATCCACAAGATCAGCTCTTCGCTGAGGCGCGAGATGTGGACCATGACCAGCGAGGCGGCGGCGGTGAACTCGATGGCGAAGTCGCGGTCGCTGACAGCGTCCAGGCTGTTTTGAGTGACGGCGGGCTGGCCTGCCTCGTCAACCATGCCCAGCGTGCGGGCCACGCGTTCGCGGTCCAAGGGGTAGCTGGTGCCGGCCAGTGCGGCCGATCCGAGAGGCAGGCGGTTGATGCGCTTGCGCAGGTCGATCAGGCGCTCTGTATCGCGGGCGAACATTTCCACATAAGCGAGCAGGTGATGGCCAAAGCTCACAGGCTGGGCCACTTGCAAATGGGTGAAGCCGGGCAGGATGGTCTCGGCGTTTCGCTCGGCCACATCGACCAGGGCCTTTTGCAGGGCGTTCAGCAGCACGCCGATTTCATCGACCTCGCTGCGCAGCCACAAGCGCACGTCGGTGGCCACCTGGTCATTGCGTGAGCGGCCGGTGTGCAGGCGCTTGCCGGCGTCGCCCACCAGCGTGGTCAGGCGGGCCTCGATGTTCAGGTGCACGTCTTCCAGGTCGAGCTTCCATTCGAAGCTGCCGGCTTCGATCTCTTGCGTGATCTGGGCCATGCCTTTCTCGATGGACGCCCAGTCGGCGGCCGAGATCAGGCCCTGGGCGTGCAGCATTTCAGCATGCGCGAGCGAGCCCTGGATGTCCGCGCGCCAGAGCCGTTTGTCGAAGAAAACGCTGGCGGTGTAGCGTTTAACCAGGTCGCTCATCGGCTCTGAGAAGAGGGCCGACCAGGCCTGGGACTTGGTGTCGAGTTGATTTGTGCTCATGGCGCAGCGTGCTTGGGCGAGAATGTTCCAACCATGGATTGTAGAGAGCCCACGCCCCCCACGTCGAACCGATCACTTCGGTCGCGGGTGGCCGCGCCTGCAAAAGCGCCATCCAGGGCCCAAACACAGGATCAGGCGGGTGACACGCTGGCCGCGCCAACCATGTGGGCGGCCACCGGATTTGACCAGCCAGCCACTCCCGCCCGCAGCGCATCGCGCTCGGCGTTTGACGTGTGCCACGTGGGCGTGGTACTGCGCGTGGTGTTGGGCATGCAACTTGTTCTGGCGCTGGGCGTGGCCCATGTGGCGGTCAGTCCGGCCGACTGGCTGGTGCGCTGGTCGCAAGCCTTGGCCACGGCATTGCCAGCCAGTTTGCTGTGGCTGGTGCTGGCCTGCGCTGGCCGTTCGCTGCTGGAGCGGATGTCGCCGCTCGGCCAGTGGGGCAGCGCGGTGCTGCTGGGCGCCTTGGCGGGCCTGTATGGCGAAGTGCAATCGTCCATGCTGGACTGGTGGATGGGTGGGGCCCAACGCAGTTGGTGGGGGGTGTGTCCGGCCATGCTGACCGGCGCGGCATTCGCCTCGGTGACCCTGGCCTGGTTGCGCCAGCGCGGTCACAGCGAGTTGCCCGCCCAGGCCCAGGCCCGCTTGGCCGAGCTGCAGGCGCGCATCCGACCGCATTTTCTGTTCAACACCTTGAACACGGCGATCGCACTGGTGCAGATCGAACCCGCGCGGGCCGAAGCCGTTCTGGAAGACCTGGCCGAGTTGTTCCGCCAGGCGCTGACCTCGCCGCATTTGCGCGCATCGCTGACCGATGAAATCGACCTGGCGCAACGCTACCTGCGCATTGAGCAATTGCGCTTTGGCGAGCGCCTGACCTTGCATTGGACGCTGGACCCGGCAGCGGGCGAGGCCGAGGTGCCTGCCCTGATGCTGCAGCCGCTGGTGGAGAACGCCGTCAAGCATGGCGTGGAGGCCGACCCGGATGGCGGCTGGCTGCGCGTGTCCACGCACGTGAAGGCGGGGCAGGCCGTGCTGACCATCACCAACTCCATTCCGGCGAATCCTCAGGCGGCCTCAACCGCTGGCCACGGCATCGCCTTGCGCAATGTGCGCCAGCGTTTGCGGCTGATGCACGATGTTGAGGCGAGTTTTGCCGCCGGGGTGCACAAAGGTGAAACGGCCGAGCATGCTTCGGTCTACGTGGTGCGCGTGTCCGTGCCGCTCAAGCCGGGGATGAATGCAAGATGAACGATGTTTTGCGCGTCATGGTGGTGGACGATGAACAGCTGGCGCGCCTGCGCCTGAAAACGCTCCTGTCGCAATCCGATTGCCCCAACGTGGTGGTGGCCGAGGCAGGTGATGCGCGTCAGGCCTTGGCGATCTTCGGTTCAAACGATGGCTCGGTCGCTCCTGTGATCGACCTGGTCCTGCTGGACATTCAAATGCCGGGCCCCGATGGACTGCGCCTGGCCGAACGATTGCGCACGCTGCCCAGTCCACCCGCCGTGGTGTTCGTGACCGCCCATGCCGGGCATGCCTTGCAGGCCTTTGAGCTGGAAGCGTTGGATTACCTGACCAAGCCGGTTCGGCTGGACCGATTGAATGCCGCGCTGGCCCGGTGCGTCAAGCGCAAGCCCCCTGCTGCCGCGCCTGGCGTGCCCGAGCCAGTGGACGAGCCCACCTTGGTGGCCCAGGACCGGGGCCGCCTGGTGCGCGTGCCTGCCTCACAGGTCATCTACCTGAAGGCCGAGCTGAAGTACGTGACCCTGCGCACGGCCGAGCACAGCCACGTGCTGGATCAATCTCTGACGGAGTTGGAGGCGCAACTGGGCGAGCGCTTTGTGCGCGTGCACCGCAATGCTTTGGTGGCTCGCTCTGCCATGAAGGCGCTGGAGCGCCGGGCCGATGACGAGGAGGGCGGCGAGACCTGGGCGGTGCAGGTCGGGCCCACGGGCGAGTGGCTGGCCGTGTCGAGAAGGCAGGTGGCCACGGTGCGCGAGGTGATGGCGGGGCGCTGAACAAAGCGCCCCGTGAGGCTTGGGCCTAGAAGCCCAGGCTGGCCAGCAGATCGTCGACTTCGCCTTGGTTGTTGACCACATCGGTGCGGCCTTCGCCATCCACCACCGGGCCGCTCAAGGAGGGTTCAATGTGGTGGTTGGCTGTCATGGCCACTTCGGCCTTGTGGGCCAACTCGGGCGGGGCGGCCTGCATCAGCACGCCAGCCAATTGCTTTTCCAGGTCGGTGGCCAGGGACACCACCTTGGCGACGACCTGACCTGTCAGATCGTGGAAGTCCTGCGCCATCATGATGTCGGTCAGGTGCCCGTCCACCCGCTGTGTGACGGTTTCCACGTCTTCCACAAAATTCATCACCGCGCCACTGGCCACGGCCTTGACCGGGTCCGCGACGAGCAGTTGTGCCAGCTTGCGCGTCTGGGCCACGATGTGGGCCTGATCGGCCTTGGCCTCGTCCACCAGGTTCAAGACCTTTTCGGCGGCGGCCGCGGTCTTGATAGCGATGTAGCTCAGGCGGCTGCGCGCATCCGGCAGGTTGTTGACCGAGTCGGTCAGCTTGGGCAGCACCCCCAACTGGTTGAGCGTGTCGTGCAACTGGCGTGTCAGCGTGCCCAACTGCTGAAAAATTTCTGGCGAAGCGGCGGCTGCTGCTGCAGGTGCCGCCATCGTGGGCAGATCGTCCATCTTCATCATTGGTTCTCCCTGCTCAGGCCGCGGCCGTGAGTTTTTGCATGATTTTTTGCACCTTCTCTTCCAGCGTCGCCTTGGTGAAGGGCTTGACAATGTAACCCGCAGCGCCGGTCTGAGCCGCCAGCACGATGTCTTCCTTGCGGGCTTCGGCGGTGACCATCAGCACCGGCAGGTGCTTGAGTGTGTCGTCCGCCTTGATGGCCTTGAGCAAGTCAAAGCCATTCATGTTGGGCATGTTGATGTCGCTGACCACGAAATCAAATTTGCCGTTTTTGAGCATGTTCAAGGCCACGGCGCCGTCTTCGGCTTCCTCCGCGTTGTTGAAGCCAATTTCCTTGAGCAAACCTCGGACGATGCGGCGCATCGTGGAAAAGTCGTCAACGATCAGGAATTTCATGTCGGGGGAGGGATTGCTCATGGCTCGTCCTTGATTCAATCGATAGAGGCCTTGCACGGCCTCCGCGAGGTGTTCACAGCCGTTATCGGCGTTCGGTGGGGAGGCTTGAGGCCTTTATGGGACTGGCCAAGGCCGCAGGAACTTCTGGGTCGGTGGCGGTTTCTTCGTCGGTCTGGCCGGATTCGATCTTGGCGGCCTGGAAGAAGCGATCCTCAGCTTCGCGGTTCATGACCACGATGCTGATGCGTCGGTTCAAGGGGCTTTCGGGGTCGTCTTTCTCATAGAGCAGGCTGGCGGCCAGCCCTTGCACGCGCAAGACCTTTTCGCCTGACAGGCCCCCCGCGATCAGTTCGCGCCGGGAAGCGTTGGCCCGGTCGGCCGATAACTCCCAATTGCTGTAGCCACGCTCACCCGCGCTGAAGGGCTTGGAGTCGGTGTGGCCTTCGATGGTGAGCCGGTTGGGCACCACCGACAGCACGGCGCCAATGGACTGCAGGATGTCGTGCATGTAGCCCTTGATCTCCGGCTTGCCGCTGTCGAACATGGGGCGGCTCTGGTCGTCCACGATCTGAATGCGCAGGCCTTCGGCCGTCAGGTCCAGGCGGATCTGGGATTTGTACTGCGCCAGGCGCGAGTCATTGGCGATGATTTCTTCCATCTTTTGCTTGAGCGCGGCCAACTGGGCGCGTTCGGCGACAGCCTGCTCGGCCTTGATGGCTTTCTTGCGGGCCTTGATCTCGGCGGTTTCCGAGGCGCCCTTCTTGAGCTGCCCCACGCTTTCGGCCAGGTTGTTGCCGCCCCCCTTGATGATCGAGGATGCATCGCCCGCGCCTGAGCCGCCAAACATGGCAACCTTCAGTGGGCTGTTGAAGTAATCGGCAATGCCCTTCTTGTCGCCCTCGGTGGTCGAGCCCAGCAGCCACATCAACAGGAAGAAGGCCATCATGGCCGTCACGAAGTCGGCGTAGGCGATCTTCCAGGCGCCACCGTGAACGGCGTGGCCGCCCTTCTTGACGCGCTTGATGATGATGGGCTGAACTTTTTTGGAATCACCGGCCATGGGAGGTCTCCGCGAGGTTCATCATGGCTTGGGTCACTTCTTGCCCTTGACGTGGCTTTCAAGCTCGGCAAAGGTGGGGCGCTCGGTCGAGTACAGCACCTTGCGGCCGAACTCGATGGCCACCTGTGGCGCGTAGCCTTGCATGCTGGCCAGCAGCACGGTCTTGACCACGTTGAATTCCTTGGTGCCTTCGTCGAGCTTTTGCTCCATCAGGCCGCCCAGCGGTTCAACCACGGCGTAAGCCAGCAAGATGCCCAGGAAGGTGCCGACCAGCGCCGAGCCGATCATGCCGCCCAGGACGGCTGGGGGTTGGCCCACCGAACCCATGGTGTTCACCACACCCAGCACGGCGGCCACGATCCCGAAGGCGGGCAGGGCGCCGGCCAGGCGGGCCACGGCGGCCACGGCGGCATGGCCTTCGTGGTGGTGGGTGTCGATCTCGTTGTCCATCAGGCTTTCGATCTCATGAGCATTGAGGTTGCCCGAGACCATCATGCGCAGGTAGTCGGTGATGAACTCGACCACGTGGTGGTCGTGGCCCATGGTGGGGTACTTCTTGAACAGGGCAGAGTTGTGGGGGTCTTCAACGTCCTTTTCAATGGACATCAGGCCTTCCTTGCGCACCTTCTGCAAGATCTCGTACATCATGGCCATCAGCTCCATGTAGCGGGCCTTGGTGTACTTGGAACTTTGGAGCAAGGTCCCGAAGTTGCGCAGCACGGCCTTGATGGTCTTGGTCTGGTTGTTGACCACGAAGGCGCCCAAGGCCCCTCCCAAGATGGCCATCATTTCCAGGGGCAGCGCATGGAGGATCACCTCCGTGTTGCCACCGTGGATGATGTATGCCCCAAAGATGCAACCCAGCGCGACGATGTATCCGATGACGACGTTCATGGTGTTCTGGTCAGGCGATGTGCGGCAGGTTGATCAATGCCTTGATCTTCGGCGAGCAAGGCAATTTCCTAAGCTGTGAACAGACGCGTGCGTGCGGGGCTTTTTTCATGGCATAGAAAAAAGCGGGCCCGGTGTGGGGCCCGCTAAAGCACTCGTCGTGCTAGGAGGAGACAAGCAAGGACGTTTCGTTTCCAAACCGCCCAACAGTTCTATCGGCAACGCATGGCCCGGCTTGAGGCCCGGCAGCGTGCGGATTTCACGAATCAATGCATGTGCAGGGCACCAGCAGCCTTGCCCTTGCCAGCGCGTGCAGGGGGGTTGCACAGGCCACAGGTGAAGTGGCGGGCGATTTCGTGGGGGTGGGTCACGTAAGAGCCACCGCACTTGTTGCATTTGGTCAGGCAGAGCATGCCGTTGTCGATGAACTTGACCAGGCGCCAGGCGCGGGTCACGGACAGCAGGGGCTCGAGGCCTTGGGACTGGGTTTGCTCCAGGTAGAGCTGGTAAGCCTTGATGACGACATCGATCTCGTCGATCTCGGAAGACTTGTTCAGGTACTCGTGGATGTTGAGGAACAAGCTGGCGTGGATGTTGGGCTGCCAGGTCATGAACCAGTCGGTCGAGAAGGGCAGTTGGCCCTTGGAAGGCGACTTGCCAGACACTTCCTTGTACAGGCGCAGCAGGCGCTCGTAAGAGATGTCGGTCTCGGACTCCAACACTTGCAGGCGAGCGCCCAAGCCGATCAAGGTGACAGCGCGTTCGATTTGCTTGGCTTCGGTCAACAGGCTCTTGGTGCGCATGGTGGGGCTTTCGAGAAGTGTGGGTGTCAAAGAACGAGGTCAGCAGATTCAGGCAGCTTCTTGATGGCGACCGGCCATCAGGATGTTGGCGTGCAGGCGGGTGACATCGCTGGAGCCCGACTTGCCGTGGTTGGTCAGCAGCGTCCAAACCAGGTCATCGTCCACACGCATGCGGCACAGCAAGGTGTTGCTGGAGGCGATCTTCAGCACCTGGGCGGGCGACAGCATGGCGATCATGGTGGCGGCTTCTTCCGACATGCCCAGGCGGAACAGGGCTTGTTCGCGGTCGGCACGGATGAGGCTCTGGGCCAGCATCAGGTACGACAGGTTGGTTTCGCGAATTTCCATCAGGATTTGGTCGGCGTTCATGGGGTGGCTCCGGGTGTCTTGGCGATCGGGTGGGGGTGGGATTTGCGTCTCACCATGGAATGAATAGTGATCCCGATGCCAGGTTTTCTTAATGGGTGCACAGCTGTATCCCGCGTTAGGCGCTGGCTGCACGTCTTGTCAGAAGATCCCTTACAAAGCCTCGAAAACCAGGGGAAACACCATCCAGAAAACAACCAGGTCAATCGATCAGGCCGTAAATTGACGGACACCAGTCGCCACACCATCCGCACCAGCTCGTCCTCCAGTTCGGGCGAGCCCAGCAGGGGGGCTCCAGAGAGGCTCTGCGGATCACGCCAATCACCGAGCGCAGCTTTCCTGGGTGATCATGGTCACCACGCTGGCTTCATTGGTCGGAAAGCACTGTAATGCTCACATCAATGCCGCCTTCAGTGGATCAGACAAGAGGAAAGCCCCCATGCCTACCACCACCTCCGTTGCATCGCTTCGCGAACTGAATGACCTGCCTGGTCCGTCCCGCCTCCCGCTGGTGGGCAATGCCTTCCAGATTGATCGCGACCTGATCCACCAGAACGTGGAGCAGTGGGCCCGGCGGTATGGCTCGCTGTTCCGCGCCTACTTTGGCCCCATCGCCGTGCTGGTCGTGGCCGACCATGAGTTGATTGGTGCCATCCTGCGAGCACGGCCCGACGATTTCAACCGTTCGGAGCGCCTGGCCATCATCTCGCGTGAGATGAACCTGAAGCTGGGTTTGTTCGCGGCCGAGGGCGATGCCTGGCGCCATCAGCGGCGCATGGTCATGGCCAGCTTCGCACCCGGCCATGTGCGCGCCTATTTCCCATCACTGCTGAAGGTGACCCAACGCCTGGGCACACGTTGGCAGAAAGCCGCGCAGGCTGGCAGCGCCATCGACCTGCAATCCGACCTGATGCGTTTCACGGTCGATGCCATCACCGGCCTGGCCTTTGGCTTTGATGTCAACACCCTGGAGTCGGACGAGGACATCATCCAGCAGCACCTGGACAAAATCTTCCCCGCTTTGTTCACGCGCATCCTGACCCTGGTGCCTTATTGGCGCGTGTTCAAGCTGCCCTCCGACCGTGATCTGGACCGCAGCGTGACGGCAGTCAAGGTGGCCATCGCCGACTTCATTGCCCAGGCGCGCGGGCGCCTGCAGGCCGACCCCACGCGCCGCGACAACCCACCCAATCTGCTGGAAGCCATGATCGCCGCCGCCGACCAGGCTGACAGCGGGGTGAACGACCAGGACGTGGCCGACAACGTGCTGACCATGCTGCTGGCCGGTGAGGACACCACGGCCAACACCCTGGCCTGGATGATCCACCTGCTGCAGCGCAATCCGCTGGCCTTGAAGCGCGCACAGGAAGAGGTGCGCAGCAAAGCCAACGACCCCGCCGCCTTCACCCCCGAAAAGATGGCCGAGCTGGACTACCTGGAAGCCTGCGCCCACGAGACCATGCGCCTCAAACCCGTCGCTCCTTTCCTGCCGCTGCAGGCCTCGCGCGACACGGTGGTGGGCGATGTGCGCGTGCCCGAAGGCACCCTGATCTGGAACGTGCTGCGCCACGACAGCGTGAGCGAGCAGCATTTCGAGGATGCTGCCGCCTTCAAGCCCGAACGCTGGCTGGCCGAGGGCAACGGCCCACAGCACAACGCCAGTCATGCCAAGCGCGTGTCCATGCCTTTTGGCGCAGGGCCGCGCGTGTGCCCGGGCCGCTACCTGGCCTTGTTGGAGATGAAGATGGCCATGGCCATGCTGCTGTCCCGCTTCGACATCGTCAGCGTGGACACGCCCGACGGCCAGGAGGCGCAAGAGCACATGGCCTTCACGATGGAGCCCGTGGGCCTGACCATGAAACTGCGTGAACGCGCTTGACGCTGGACGGCTAAAAAAAACGGACTCCGAAGAGTCCGTTGGCAAGTCACTGGCGTGACGCTAGGAGGAGAAAACAATGAAACAAGCAAAACTACAAGAACAACTACAACTACTTCGGTACCACAGAGAAATACTTGAGAAGAATCAATGCATGTGCAGGGCACCAGCGGCCTTGCCCTTGCCGGCGCGTGCTGGGGGGTTGCACAGGCCACAGGTGAAGTGGCGGGCGATTTCGTGGGGGTGGGTCACGTAAGAGCCACCGCACTTGTTGCATTTGGTCAGGCAGAGCATGCCGTTGTCGATGAACTTGACCAGGCGCCAGGCGCGGGTCACGGACAGCAGGGGCTCGAGGCCTTGGGACTGGGTCTGCTCCAGGTAGAGCTGGTAAGCCTTGATGACGACATCGATCTCGTCAATCTCGGAAGACTTGTTCAGGTACTCGTGGATGTTGAGGAATAAGCTGGCATGGATGTTGGGCTGCCAGGTCATGAACCAGTCGGTCGAGAAGGGCAGTTGGCCTTTGGAAGGCGACTTGCCAGACACTTCCTTGTACAGGCGCAGCAGGCGCTCATAAGAGATGTCGGTCTCCGACTCCAACACTTGCAGGCGGGCACCCAGGCCGATCAAGGTGACAGCACGTTCGATTTGCTTGGCTTCGGTCAACAGGCTCTTGGTGCGCATGGTGGGGCTTTCGAGAAGTGTGGGTGTCAAAGAACGAGGTCAGCAGATTCAGGCAGCTTCTTGATGGCGACCGGCCATCAGGATGTTGGCGTGCAGGCGGGTGACATCGCTGGAGCCCGACTTGCCGTGGTTGGTCAGCAGCGTCCAAACCAGGTCATCGTCCACACGCATGCGGCACAGCAAGGTGTTGCTGGAGGCGATCTTCAGCACCTGGGCGGGCGACAGCATGGCGATCATGGTGGCGGCTTCTTCCGACATGCCCAGGCGGAACAGGGCTTGTTCGCGGTCGGCACGGATGAGGCTCTGGGCCAGCATCAGGTACGACAGGTTGGTTTCGCGAATTTCCATCAGGATTTGGTCGGCGTTCATGGGGTGGCTCCGGTGTCTTGGCGATTGGGTGGGGGTGGGATTTGCGTCTCACCATGGAATGGATTCTGCGCAGTCACCTGGGATAACTGAATAGGGTGGTCGCTGTAAGGCGCGTCGGGTCCACGCTGCCTGTCGTGTAGGAAGAAACCTGACAAAGGGGTTTTGTCGGCCGCAGAAACAGGCCAAAACCCATGCAGAAAAAAGCCCGGCAATGCCGGGCCAGTCTCACGATGTGAACGCCTGGAAGACCCAGGCCGTGCCCTGTGTCACGAAGGGACGTGAGCAGGTGCTTCCACGGCGGTCGCCGGGCGCGACATCGGGCTTTCGCCACCGGGAAAACTGTGGCGAAGCACGCGCCACAGCACCGTTGGAAACTGCCTGGCCAGGCTACCCGTGTTGTAGGGCACGCCATACCGTGCGCAGATCTCGCGCACACGGGGTGCGAACTGCGCGTAGCGGTGCGAGGGCAGGTCTGGGAACAGGTGGTGTTCGATCTGGTGGCTCAGGTGCCCGGTCATGAAATTGAAGACCTTGCCACCACTGATGTTGGCCGAACCCAGGCACTGGCGCAGGTAATACTGCCCCTTGGTTTCCGCCTTCAGGTCCGCCGGGTCAAACGTGTGGATCTGGTCGGTGAAATGCCCGCAGAAGATGGTCACGAAGGTCCACAGATTGCGGATCACGTTGGCAATGAAGTGGCCCAGCAGCGAAGCCCCCAGGCCTGCCCAGAAGCCATGGCCCAGCGCCAGGCTGGCGATCCCGCCGAGCAGCGGCCACAGCAGGTAGTCCTTCTTGGTCTGGCGCCACATCTTGGCCCGCGCTGCAGGCCACAGCCGTGCGATGTTCACCTTGGTGGCCTCTCGGTCGTTTCGCAATTGATCGAAGGCCATGTTGTGGATGCCAATGGCCCACTCGAACAGAAACGCCACGATGACCATGTAGAGGCTCTGGACGGCGTGGCGCGGCTCCCACGGCGTGTCGCTCGACAAGCGCAAAAAGCCATACCCAAAGTCGCGGTCAATGCCCTCGACGTTGGTGTAATAGTGGTGCATGTGGTTGTGGGACTCTTTCCAGTTCTGCTGGCTGCAGACCGTGTCCCAGTCACAGGTGATGCCCTCAAAGCGCGGATCGTTCAACCAGCTGTACTGGCCATGCATCACGTTGTGCCCGAACTCCATGTTGTCGATGCACTTGCTCAGGCCCAGGAGCACCGCCCCGAGCAGCCCGATGGGCCAGCCCAGCGCGGCCAGGGTCAGCAATGCACGCCCGGCCGATTCCAGGCCCCGGATCAGGTAAAGCACGCCCTTGATGTAGCGCGAATCCGACTCGTCGAGGGAGGCCTTGAAGTCAACCCGCACCTGGTCGATCTCGCGGGCGAAAGCATCGAACTCCGCTGTCGTCTGGGGGCCAGGCGTGATCCGCATGTTCGGCCGACAGGCGGAGCTGATGTTCATGTCACGCGTTCTCGGGCAAGATCGATTCGACTTCAATGTGAACGGCCTTGTGCGGGCCGCCCGGCAGGCTGTAGCGGGCCACGCGCTTGAGCACCGTCATCAACTGCCAGGCGAACTTGCCGGTGTTGTAGGGCACGCCGTATTTGGCGCACACGGCCTGCACCTTGGGCGCCATCTCGCCATAGCGGTTCGCGGGGATGTCGGGGAAGAGGTGGTGCTCGACCTGGTGGCTGAGGTTGCCGCTCATGAAGTGCATCCAGCGGCCGCCCTGGATGTTGGCCGAACCCAAAATCTGGCGCAGGTACCACTGGCCCTTCGATTCGTTCTGGATCGATTGCTTGCTGAAGGTGTAGATGTCGTCAGTGAAGTGGCCACAGAAGATGATGGCCCAGGCCCAGACGTTGCGGATGATGTTGGCGGCGAAGTTGCCCACCAGCACGGCCAGGGCGGCATCCACCGCGTGGCCGAAAGGCATGGCCAGGGCAGCGGCCAGCAAAGGCCAGGCGGCGTAGTCGCGCAGGAGCTGGCGAGCGAACTTCTGGCGCACCACGCGCCACTGGGGCTGCACATCGGCCCACTTCTTGCGGCCGATGACCACCTTGTCCATCTGCATGTCGTGCACGGCCACGAACCATTCGAAGTACAGCGCCAGCAGGGCCGTCAACACCAGTTGGAAGGGGTGCAGCCAGCTCCAGCGCAGGTCGTTGGACAAGCGCAGCAGGCCGTAGCCAAAGTCGCGGTCCATGCCGATGACGTTGGTGTAGGTGTGGTGCACGAAGTTGTGCGCGTGGCGCCATTCGGAGGCGGGGCAGGTGTTGTCCCAGTCGAAAGTGTCGCCATGGAAGCGCGGGTCGTTCATGAAGTTGTACTGGCCGTGCATCACGTTGTGGCCCAACTCCATGTTGTCCACGATCTTGGAGATGCCCAGCAGCAAGGTGCCCAGGAACCACGTGGGCGGGAACCAGCCGAACAGCAGCAGCGCGCGGCCCAGGGCCTCGGTCACACGCACGGTGCGCAACACCTTGCGAATGTGCTGAGCATCTTGCTCACCAACGAGCTTGCGCGCCTCGGCGCCAATGACGTCCAGGTCGCGTTGAAAGGCGTCCATCTGTTCGATGGTCTTGGGGCCGATCTGTTTCGTGGGGTGATTCATGGTCGTACCTGCCAGGCTCATTCAATCAATTCAGGGATTCAAGGTCGAGGTCGCTCATCGCTGCGCTGACGCACAGGCGGATGGGCTGGCCTTCGCCATCGATGCGGGCGCCAGACGTCAGATCGCGCACGCTGCCGCTGCGCAAGCGGCAGGTGCATTCGTGGCAAATGCCCTGGCGGCAGCCGTGTTTCATGGTCAATCCAGCCATTTCACCCGCGACCAGGATGGTCAGGTCGCCGGGGGCTGAGAAGCTGTGAGTCTGACGGGCGCGTTCCATGTGCACGGAATGCACCGCGTGGGTGTCGCCGGAGGGTTTCGCGGGTGCGAACGCTTCCAGGTGCAATTGCACGCCGATGCCGGCGTCCAGCCATAACTGGCGGGCAGCGTCCATCAGCGGTGCCGGGCCGCAACAATAAGCAAGGGTTTGGCGCCATTGAGGCGCGGTTTGGTCCAGCAGGGCGACGTCCAGCACTTGCTGTTGCGCCTGAGCACCGGGCCCCGTGACCGTGTTGGCCACGCTGTCGATGGCCACATAGGTGAACTGTGGCCAACGCTTGGCCATGTCGTCCAGGGCCTGCGCAAAGATGCGGTCTTCACGGCCCCGTGCAAAGTAAATCAGCGTGGCGCGTGTGGCGGCCTGGCTGCGCAGCAGGTGCTCCAGCATGGCCATGCAGGGCGTGATGCCGCTGCCACCAGCCATCAGCAAGACTTCAGAGGGCGTGGCGGCTGGCAGTGTGAAGGCGCCCCCCGCGTGATCGATCTCGATGATGTCGCCAACCTTCGTGTGCTCGTTCAGGTGGTTGGACATCAGGCCGCCCGGCTGGCGTTGCACGGTGATGGCAAAGCGTCCGGGGCGGCCATCGACGCTGCGCGGCGAGTAGGCGCGGCGGTGGCGCACCCCATCAATGACCACGCTGAACAAGATGAACTGGCCAGGCTGCAGGCCTCGGAAGGCCGAACCTGCTTGCATCACCAGGGTGGTGGCGCCGGGTGTCTCGGACTGTTTGGCGATCACCCGCGCATGCAGGCGCGTCACCGTCAGCAGCGGGCTGATGAGGCTGAGGGTGTCATCGAAGGCGAGGGGACTGATGCCCCAGTGCGTCAGCCACCCCGACACGCGGCCCATGGCCGAGGGCGTCAAGGAGGATGAAGAATGATCAACCATCAGGGGAAAACTCCGGGCAACAAGACAACGTTGAGGCTCGCCAAAAACCACGGGGAGCGTGCAACATTAATCGTTAGTTTAATGCACATGTGTATAGCGTACTGTCTAGGGCTTTTCGGAGCATCGGGGGAAGTCCTTGAAATCTCAGGGTTCCCCCGCAAACAAGGGGGTTGGGGTCATCGGTCCCGCTAGGTTGCTTTGCCTCAGAATTCGGGGTCAGACCCGATCCAAGGAGCAGCACATGGCGCGCATGCCACGGTTGAGCGGGGCCGAATGGCCCCACATGGTGGTTCAGCACGTTCACGAAGGTCAGGCGCTGGTGCGCGATGAGGCCGATGTGGCCTTGTTGCTGCGCATTTTGAAAGAGGCGGCCCGTGAGGAGTCGGTGGCCATCCACGCCTATGTCATCGCCATTGACCACCTGCACCTGCTGGCCACGCCCGCCACCGATGAAGGCTTGAGCCGCTTGATGCAGTCGGTGGGGCGGCGCTATGTGGCCGCCTACAACCGGCGTCATGACCGGCGCGGTGGCTTGTGGTCGGGGCGTTACCGCTGCACGGTGATCGAGGCGGCGCGGTACTTGCTTGATGGCATGGTTTTCATCGAACAACATGCTTTGCGGGCGGGGGCGGTGCAGCACGTGACGGAAGACCGGTGGTCCAGCGTCGGTCACCACCTGGGTTTGCGGGTGGACCCTGTGATCCAGGACCATCCCCTGTACTGGGCTTTGGGCAACACGCCTTTTGACCGCGAAGCGGCTTGGCGGCGACGCCTTGAACAGGGATTGTCCGCTCGGCAGGTGTCCGAGTTATCCAGTGCCACGCACAAAGGGTGGGCTTTAGGGGGTGATGATTTTCTTCAGAAGGTTCAGGGGGTGCTGGGGCGGCATGTGCAGCCCAAGCCTCGCGGGCGACCCCGTCGGCTCACCCCGGTGGATGAGGCACCGAAATAGGGCGTTTTCCTCGTGAACTTGGTGATGTGTCCCTGATTAAGGCCCTTGTTTATGTCGTTGATCTGTTAATTATGGTCTGACCCTATTTAATGGACTTGAAATTGGCTGCCTCGCGCAGTATCCTTGGGCCTCTTTGCCGTTGTTTTATCTCCACTCACTTCTGGAGCGCGCCATGAACCAGGCGACTTCGGGAACTCAGTTCCCCACCTCAACCGAAGCTTCTACCTCGGCCACCCAACAAGAAATCCTGCATGCCGCCGAGCATGGGATGTACGCCAACGCCGAGCACGACGCGTGCGGTGTGGGCTTCGTGGCGCACATCAAGGGCCAAAAAGCCCACAGCATCGTGCGCCAGGGCTTGCAGATCCTGGAGAACATTGACCACCGGGGTGCCGTGGGTGCCGATCCGCTGATGGGCGACGGTGCTGGCTTGCTGATCCAGATTCCCGACGAGTTCTACCGTGCCGAGATGGCCAAACAGGGTGTTGATTTGCCCCCGCCTGGCGAATATGGCGTGGGCATGATCTTCCTGCCCAAGGAAAGCGCCTCGCGCCTGGCGTGCGAGCAAGAGATGGAGCGCGCCATCAAGGCCGAAGGCCAGGTGTTGCTGGGCTGGCGTGACGTGCCCGTGGACCGCGACATGCCTATGTCGCCCACCGTGCGCGAAAAAGAGCCGGTCATGCGCCAGGTCTTCGTGGGTCGTGGCCCGGACATCCTGGTGCCCGATGCCCTGGAGCGCAAGCTCTACGTGATCCGCAAGACGGCCTCCAGCAAGATCTCCAGCCTGAGCCTGACGCACGGCGGCGAGTACTACGTGGTGAGCATGTCGTGCCGCACCATCATCTACAAGGGCCTGCTGCTGGCCGACCAGGTCGGCAAGTACTACCTTGACCTGGCCGATGAGCGCGTGGTCTCGGCCCTGGCGCTGGTGCACCAGCGCTTTTCGACCAACACCTTCCCCGAATGGCCTCTGGCCCACCCGTACCGCATGGTGGCGCACAACGGTGAAATCAACACCGTCAAGGGCAACTTCAACTGGATGCGCGCCCGCGAAGGCGTGATGAAGTCGCCCGTGCTGGGCGATGACCTGAAGAAGCTCTACCCCATCAGCATGGACGGCCAGTCGGACACCGCCACGTTTGACAACGCGCTCGAACTGCTGACCATGTCGGGCTACCCGCTGGCGCAAGCCGCGATGATGATGATCCCGGAAGCGTGGGAGCAGCACTCGACCATGGACGAGCGCCGCCGCGCCTTCTATGAATACCACGCCGCCATGATGGAACCCTGGGACGGCCCGGCCGCCATGGTCTTCACCGACGGCCGCCAGATTGGCGCCACGCTGGACCGCAATGGCCTGCGCCCCGCCCGTTTCATCATCACCGACGACGACCTCGTGGTCCTGGCCTCGGAATCGGGCGTGCTGCCCATCCCCGAGAACAAGATCATCAAGAAGTGGCGCCTCCAGCCCGGCAAGATGCTGCTGATCGACTTCGAGCAAGGTCGCATCATCAATGACGAAGAGCTCAAGGCCCAGTTCACGCAGGCCAAGCCTTACCGTCAGTGGATCGAGAACGTCCGCATCAAGCTGGACACCATCGAGGCCAGCGGCACCGTGGGCGAGTTCAGCGAATCGCTGCTCGACCGCCAGCAGGCTTTTGGCTACACCCAGGAAGACGTCAAGTTCCTGATGGCCCCCATGGCCACCAATGGCGAGGAAGCCACGGGCTCGATGGGCAACGACTCGCCCCTGGCCGTGCTGTCGGACAAGAACAAGCCGCTGTACAACTACTTCAAGCAGTTGTTCGCGCAAGTCACCAACCCGCCGATCGACCCGATCCGCGAAGCGGTGGTGATGTCGCTGGTGTCCTTCATTGGCCCGAAGCCCAACCTGCTGGACATCAACGCGGTGAACCCGCCGATGCGTCTTGAAGTGTCCCAGCCCGTGCTGGACTTCAACGACATGGCGCGCCTGCGCAACATCGACAAGCACACCGGTGGCAAGTTCAAGCCTTACGAGATCGACATCGTCTATCCACTGGCCTGGGGGCACGAAGGTGTCGAAGCCAAGCTGGCCTCGCTGTGCGCTGAAGCGGTGGAAGCGATCCAGTCGGGTCACAACATCCTGATCATCAGCGACCGCAAGATGGACCGCAGCAACATCGCCATCCCGGCCTTGCTGGCGCTGTCGGCCATCCACCACCACCTGGTCCGCAAGGGCCTGCGCACGTCGGCTGGCTTGGTCGTTGAAACCGCCACGGCGCGTGAAGTGCACAACTTCGCGGTGCTGGCGGGTTATGGCGCTGAAGCCGTCCACCCCTACCTGGCGTTGGAAACGCTGGTGTCCATGCACCAGGAGTTGCCGGGTGAGTTGTCGGCCGACAAGGCCATCTACAACTACGTCAAGGCGATTGGCAAGGGCCTGTCCAAGATCATGTCCAAGATGGGCGTGTCGACCTACATGTCGTATTGCGGCGCGCAGTTGTTCGAGGCCATCGGCCTGAACAAGGAGCTGATCGACAAGTACTTCCGTGGCACGGCCACGCAAGTGGGTGGCATCGGCGTGTTCGAAGTGGCCGAGGAAGGCATCCGCAACCACAAGGCCGCGTTCGGGGCTGACCCGGTGCTGGAATCCATGCTGGACGCCGGTGGCGAGTACGCCTGGCGCACCCGTGGTGAAGACCACATGTGGACGCCGGACGCGATCGCCAAACTGCAGCACAGCACGCGTGCCAACAAGTTCGACACCTACAAGGAATACGCCCAGATCATCAACGACCAGTCGCGTCGTCACCTGACCCTGCGCGGCCTGTTCGAGTTCAAGATCGACCCGGCCAAGGCCATCCCGCTGGAAGAAGTCGAGTCGGCTGCCGACATCGTCAAGCGCTTTGCCACGGGCGCCATGTCGTTGGGTTCGATCAGCACCGAAGCGCACTCCACACTGGCCCTGGCCATGAACCGCATCGGCGGCAAGAGCAACACCGGTGAGGGCGGCGAAGACGCGGCCCGTTACCGTCAAGAGCTCAAGGGCATCCCGATCAAGCAAGGCACCAAGGTGTCCGAGATCATCGGCGCCAATGTCGTCGAAGTCGACTACGAGATGAACGCTGGCGACAGCCTGCGCTCCAGGATCAAGCAAGTGGCCTCGGGCCGCTTCGGTGTCACCACCGAGTACCTGACGTCCGCCGACCAGATCCAGATCAAGATGGCCCAGGGTGCCAAGCCTGGCGAAGGCGGCCAGTTGCCCGGTGGCAAGGTCTCCGACTACATCGGCAAGCTGCGCCACTCGGTGCCGGGCGTGGGCCTGATTTCGCCCCCGCCGCACCATGACATCTACTCGATCGAGGACTTGGCCCAGCTGATCCACGATCTGAAGAACGTCAACCCCAAGGCCGACATCTCCGTCAAGCTGGTGTCTGAAGTGGGTGTGGGCACGGTGGCGACTGGCGTGGCCAAGGCCAAGGCCGACCACATCGTGATCGCGGGCCACGATGGCGGCACGGGCGCCTCGCCCTGGTCGTCGATCAAGCACTGCGGCACGCCGTGGGAACTCGGCCTGGCCGAAACCCAGCAAACGCTGGTGCTGAACCGCCTGCGCGGCCGCATCCGTCTGCAGGCCGACGGTCAGATGAAGACCGGCCGTGACGTGGTCATCGGTGCCTTGTTGGGCGCCGACGAGTTCGGCTTCGCCACCGCACCGCTGGTGGTCGAGGGCTGCATCATGATGCGCAAGTGCCACCTGAACACCTGCCCGGTGGGCGTGGCCACGCAAGACCCGGTGCTGCGCAAGAAGTTCTCCGGCAAGCCCGAGCACGTCGTCAACTTCTTCTTCTTTGTCGCCGAAGAAGCGCGTCAGATCATGGCGCAACTGGGCATCAAGAAGTTCGACGAACTGATCGGCCGCGCTGACCTGCTGGACACCCGCAAGGGCGTCGAGCACTGGAAGGCCAAGGGCCTGGACTTCACCCGCGTGTTTGCGCTGCCGCCGGTGCCCGCCGACGTGCCGCGTCTGCACGTGTCGACGCAAGACCATGGCCTGGACAAGGCCCTGGACCTGCGCCTGATCGAGAAGTCCCGCGCCGCCATCGAGCGTGGCGAGAAGGTCCAGTTCATGGAAGAGGCCCGCAACGTCAACCGCACTGTTGGCGCCATGCTGTCGGGCGAGCTGATCAAGCACCACCCCGATGGCTTGCCAGACCAGACCATCTTCATCCAGATGGAAGGCACGGGCGGCCAATCGTTCGGCGCCTTCCTGGCCAAGGGCATCACCCTGTACCTGATCGGTGAGGCCAACGACTACACCGGCAAGGGCCTGAGCGGCGGCCGCGTGGTGGTGCGCCCCAGCATAGATTTCCGTGGCAACGCGGTCGACAACATCATCGTGGGCAACACGGTGCTGTACGGCGCCACCAGTGGCGAGGCCTTCTTCCGTGGTGTCGGCGGCGAGCGCTTCGGCGTGCGCCTGTCGGGTGCCACGGCCGTGGTCGAAGGCACGGGCGACCACGGTTGCGAATACATGACCGGCGGCACCGTGGTGGTCTTGGGCCAGACCGGCCGCAACTTCGCGGCGGGCATGTCGGGCGGCGTGGCTTATGTCTACGACGAAGACGGCCAATTCAGCAGGCGTGCCAACCTGGCCCAGGTCAGCCTGGAAAAGGTGCTGCCCGCAGCCGACCAGCAGGCCGATGGCATCCCCATGCACAACGGTGTGGCCGACGAGGCTTTGCTCAAGAAGCTGATCGAAGACCACCACCGCTGGACCGGATCGCTGCGTGCGCGCGAAATCCTTGACCAATGGAGCACGCTGCTGCCCAAGTTCGTCAAGGTCTTCCCGCACGAATACCGCCGCGCCCTCACCGAGATGGGCGCCAAACAAGAAACCGTCGCCACCATCGCCAAAGCCAAGGACGATGTGAAGGCCAAGTCTGGCAAGGCCAAGGCCTGAGCGGCCAGACACACAGGAGTTCATCGACATGGGAAAACCCACCGGCTTTTTGGAATTCGACCGTCTTGAAGAGGGCTATGCCCCCGTTGAGGCGCGGCTGAAGAACTACAAGGAATTCGTCATCGGCCTCAAGCCCGAAGACGCCAAGATCCAGGGCGCGCGCTGCATGGACTGCGGCACGCCGTTTTGCAACAGCGGCTGCCCCGTCAACAACATCATTCCGGACTTCAACGACCTGGTTTACCGGGGCGACTGGAAGAACGCGATCACGGTGCTGCACAGCACCAACAACTTCCCCGAGTTCACCGGCCGCATCTGCCCCGCACCCTGCGAGGCCGCCTGCACCTTGAACGTGAATGACGACGCGGTGGGCATCAAGTCCATCGAGCACGCCATCATCGACAAGGCCTGGGCCGAAGGTTGGGTTCAAGCCCGCCCCGCCACGGTCAAGACCGGCAAGAAGATCGCCGTGGTGGGCTCCGGCCCCGCCGGCATGGCCGCTGCACAGCAACTGGCCCGCGTGGGCCACGACGTCACGGTGTTCGAAAAGAACGACCGCGTCGGCGGCCTGCTGCGCTACGGCATCCCCGATTTCAAGATGGACAAGGGCCACATCGACTTGCGCGTTAAGCAGATGGAAGCCGAGGGCATCGTCTTCAAGACGAATGTGATGGTGGGTGAGTTGCCAAAATCAGGGCCAGGCAGCAAGGTCACCAACTGGGCCAAGGAAACCGTCACGCCCAAGCAGTTGCAAGCGGACTTCGATGCTGTGCTGCTGGCCGGGGGCGCAGAGCAATCGCGCGACCTGCCCGTGCCTGGGCGCGACTTGTCAGGCATCCATTTCGCGATGGAATTCCTGCCCATGCAGAACCGTATCAACGGCGGCGGCAAGGTCAAGGACCAAATCATGGCCACGGGCAAGAACGTGATCGTGATCGGCGGCGGCGACACTGGCTCCGATTGTGTGGGCACTTCCAACCGCCATGGCGCGACCAGCGTGACCCAGTTCGAGGTCATGCCCCGTCCGCCCGAAGAGGAAGACCGCCCCATGACCTGGCCTTACTGGCCGATCAAGCTGCGCACCTCGTCCAGCCACGAAGAAGGCTGCGAGCGCGAGTTCGCCATTGCCACCAAAGAGTTCATCGGCGAAGGCGGCAAGGTCACGGGCGTCAAGACCGTGCGCGTCGAATTCAAGAACGGCAAGTTCGAAGAAGTGGCGGGCAGCGAGCAGGTGCTCAAGGCCGACTTGGTGCTGCTGGCCATGGGTTTTGTCAGCCCGGTCGAGACCATCATCAGCGGCTTCGGAGTGGACAAGGACAACCGCGGCAACGCGCGCGCCAGCACCGACTTCATGGGTGGTTACGCCACCAATGTGGACAAGGTGTTTGCCGCAGGCGACATGCGCCGGGGCCAGTCCCTGGTGGTGTGGGCGATCCGCGAAGGCCGCCAGGCCGCACGTTCGATCGACGAGTTCCTGATGGGCACGTCCGATCTGCCGCGTTAAGCCTCCAAAGTCGTCAACCTGTCAGCGCAGCGTCCGCGGTCATCACCGTGGCGTTGCGCTGAGCCATTTGGGGATCAAAAACCTGCTCAAACTTGCGCCAAGTTGCCTGAAGTTGTCGAGATAAGGCTCAAGGCTGTTGTGCCTACCCCTCGCCCGGACGGCAGGGCGACGGGGAATCCCCTATGATCCACCGGCCGGTGCATGCTCACCGGCGCATTTTTTTGCCATGACAGCCAACACCCCCTCCGAATCCGCTTTGCCGCTCCAGTCTCCCGACGCGCTCGTGGAGTTGCGTGGCGTCACGTGCGGCTATGGGGACCGCGTTATTTTGTCGGACATTAATTTGGTGGTGCCGCGCGGCAAGCTGGTCGCCCTGATGGGAACCTCCGGTGGCGGCAAGACCACCGTGCTGCGCCTGATCGGTCGGCAATTGTCTCCCATCAAGGGCCACGTGCTGATCAATGGCGTGGACATCGGCACGCTGGACGCCGCCGGCCTGATGGCTGCGCGTCGCCGCATGGGCATGCTCTTCCAGTTTGGCGCCTTGTTCACCGACTTGTCGGTGTTTGAAAACGTGGCCTTTCCCTTGCGCGAGCACACCCGCCTGCCCGAGTCCATCGTCCGCGATCTGGTGCTGATGAAGCTCAACGCCGTGGGCCTGCGTGGCGCCCGCGACCTGATGCCCAGTGAAATCTCAGGCGGCATGTCCCGCCGCGTGGCCCTGGCGCGCGCCATGGCGCTGGACCCTGAGTTGATGCTCTACGACGAGCCTTTCGCTGGCTTGGACCCCATCTCGATGGGCGTGGCCGCGCGCCTGATCCGCGAATTGAACGACACCATGGGGCTGACCAGCGTGCTCGTGTCCCACGATGTCGACGAGTCTTTCCTGATCGCCGACCACGTGGTGCTGCTGGCCAATGGCCGCATTGCCGCGCAAGGCACCCCCGCTGAATTGCGGGCCAGCGACGACCCTCTGGTCAAGCAGTTCGTGACCGCCGCCCCGGATGGCCCGGTGCGCTTCCACCACCCTGCGGTGGACGCGGGCCAGGACTTCGGAGTTCGTGGATGATGAACGCCTGGTCTCCTGCCAATGTGGGCTACGCCTTGCGCGGCAAGATCGCCGATGTGGGCTATGCCGCGCGCCTGTTCTTGCGTTTGTTGGGCTCACTGCTGCCCACCTTGAGGCGCGGGCGCCTGCTGAGCGAGCAAATCCACTTCTTGGGCAACCATTCGCTCGCCATCATCACGGTCTCTGGTCTGTTCGTGGGTTTTGTGCTCAGCCTGCAGGGCTATTACATCCTGCAGCGCTACGGCTCCAGCGAGGCCTTGGGCCTCATGGTGGCCTTGTCGCTGGTTCGCGAGCTGGGCCCGGTGGTGGCCGCCTTGCTGTTCGCCGGTCGCGCTGGCACGTCGCTCACTGCTGGCATCGGTTTGATGAAGGCGGGCGAGCAACTGGCTGCCATGGAGATGATGGCGGTCGACCCCATCCAGCGGGTGCTGGCACCCCGATTCTGGGGCGGCGTCATCGCCATGCCCTTGCTGGCCGCCGTGTTCTCGGCCGTGGGTATTTTTGGCGGCTGGGTGGTCGGTGTGATCATGATCGGCGTCGATTCGGGGGCGTTCTGGTCCCAGATGCAGGGTGGCGTTGACGTCTGGTATGACGTGGGCAACGGCCTGATCAAGAGTGTGGTGTTTGGCCTGACGGTGACCTTCGTCGCCTTGTTGCAGGGTTTTGAATGCCAGCCCACGCCCGAAGGGGTGTCCCGGGCCACGACGCGCACCGTGGTGGTGGCTTCGTTGGCCGTGTTGGCGCTGGATTTTGTACTGACGGCCATGATGTTCTCGATCTGACCAGATCAACGAACGCGGCACGGAGAAATAGCAATGCAACGATCAAGATTTGACGTGTGGGTGGGTTTGTTCGTCCTGTTGGGCGCGGCGGCCATCTTGTTCCTGGCGCTTAAGGCCGGCAACCTGCTGACCTTGTCGTTTGACCCGACCTACGTGGTCACGGCCCGCTTTGACAACATCGGCGGCCTCAAGCCCAAAGCAGCCGTCAAAAGCGCTGGCGTGGTGATTGGCCGTGTGCAGGCCATCAAATTCGACGACAAGACCTTTCAGGCCAGTGTTGAAATCGCTTTGAACAAAGGCGTGAGCTTTCCCAAAGACAGCTCCGCCAAAATCCTCACAGCAGGTTTGTTGGGTGAGCAGTACATTGGCCTTGAGCCAGGCTACGAACAAATCAACCTGGCTCAAGGTGACGCCATCAAAACCACTCAATCGGCCATCGTGCTCGAAAACCTGATCAGTCAGTTTTTGTTCAGCAAGGCGGCGGACGGCGGTGGTGCCTCGGGAGATAAGAAGTGAATCCACGACCGGTTGAATGGGCTGCCCCCGTTCAGACTTCGACCTGGGCCAAAGGCTTGGGTGGCTTGCTCATCGTGTCAACCACCTTGCTGCAAGGTTGTGCCACCCGCCAGAATCCTGACCCGCTGGAGGTGATGAACCGCAAGGTCTTCTCTTTCAACCAGGCGCTGGACGACAACCTGCTCAAGCCTGTGGCCACCGGTTACAAGGCCGTGACGCCACAGCCTGTGCGCACGGCCATCAGCAACTTTGGCGGTAATTTCAAAGACCTGTGGTCGGCCATCAACCTGTTTCTGCAAGGGCATCCGGGTCAAGGCGCCACGCAGATCATGCGGGTCAGCGTCAACACCACCTTCGGTTTGGCTGGCTTGATTGACATGGCCACGCCCATGCGCCTGGAGCGCCAGAACGAGGACTTCGGGCAAACGCTGGGCGTCTGGGGCGTCAAGCCTGGCGCTTACATCGTCTGGCCCATTCTGGGGCCCTCGACCTTGCGGGATTCGGTGAGCATCCCGGGTGACCTGTACTTCAGCCCCCGCTTGGTGATCAACGATGACGAGGCCGCCATGGGTGTGTCCATCCTGCAGGTGATCAATGCCCGCGCCAGCGTCTTGGACGTCACCAATTTGCTGACCGACGTGGCCCTGGACCCGTATTCTTTCGTGCGTGATGCCTATTTGCAGCGTCGGCAGAGCCAGGTTTACAACGGCGAGCCGCCCGAAGAGGACGAGGAAGACTACGACAGCGAGCCTGCTGTCGACCCCGTGGCCCCGCAATCCAAGATTGATTCGGATGCCAAACATTGGCCTGATATCACCGTTGCAGAGTTACAAGGTCTGCGCGCGGACGAGTTCGTGCGTTAAGACTGCATGACCATCATCCTTAGGACGAAGATCTTGAACATTTCGAAGCTTTCCCCCTGCACGGTGCTGCGTTCCCTGGCGTTTGCCATGGCCTTGGCCGCAGCCAGTCCGGCTGTGCTGGCACAAGCCGCCATGGCGGCGTCTGCCGACGTCATGACCACGGCGGCCGCCCAGACGGCCGACCTGTTCGTCAAAAGCATCACCGCCGACCTGATCAACACCGTGCGCGGCGACAAGGCCATCCAGTCTGGTGATCTGCGCAAGGCGATTGCGGTGATCGAAGCCAAGGTGCTGCCCTACGTCAACTTTCAGCGCATGACGGCCTCCGCCGTGGGTCGCAACTGGCGCCAGGCCACGCCTGACCAGCAAAAGCGCCTGCAAGCGGAGTTCCGCACCTTGCTGACCTACACCTACGCCGGTGCCGTGGCCCAGATCAAGGACCAGGTGGTGGAGTTCAAGCCGGTGCGTTCGCGCCCGGAAGACACCGAGGTAATCGTGCGTTCCCTGGTGCGCGGCAAGGGGGATCCCGTGCAGATCGACTACCGCGTTGAAAAGGTTGGCGACGGCTGGAAGATCTACGATGTCAACGTTCTGGGGGCCTGGTTGGTGGAAACCTACCGCAGCAGCTTCGCCCAGGAAGTGTCAGCCTCCGGTGTGGATGGCCTGATCGGCAAATTGGCCGAGCGCAACAAGCAACTGGCCAGCAAGAAACCAGTGGGCTGATTGCCATGCTGATGTTGCCTGCTGTCTTGACCCACGCCCAAGTGGGGGCCACCTTGCGCTTGTTCCGCGAGACCCTGGACCGCGCGGCGGCCGCAGGCTCTGGTGAAGCGGCCATGCTGACCGTGGATGGCTCCACCCTGGAGCAATTCGACTCCAGTGCCTTGGCCGTGCTGCTGGAATGCCAGCGAATGGCCCGGGCCAAGGGCCGGGCATTCGCGGTGCAATCGTTGCCCAATAAGCTGCAGGAACTGGCGCGGCTTTATGGGGTGGATGCGCTGTTGCAATCGGTCTGATCGCTGGCGAAGGTTTTCAGCACTCTTCTTCGGCCCAGGCAAACCCGTCGCGGGCCACCAGCGCGCTGGCGGCTGGTGGGCCCCAGGTGCCCGCAGCATAGGGGCGCAATCCATTCGGGTTGGCGTCCCAGGCATCCAGGATGGGCTCGACCCACCGCCAGGCCTGTTCCTGCTCGTCCGAGCGCACGAACAGGTTCAAGCGGCCTGCCAGCGCATCCAGCAGCATGCGCTCGTAAGCACCCACGCGGTTGGTCGGAAACGCCTTGTCGAAGTCCAGGTCCAGCGACACGGGTGACAACGCCTCATGCTCAGCACCAGACGAGGTTCCCTTGGCCGCCAACAGTTGCAACTCCAGGCCGTCTTCGGGTTGCAGCTTGATCACCAGCTTGTTGGCCGCGTTGGGCCCCGGAAAAATGGGGTGGGGCGTGGGCTTGAAATTGACCACGATCTCGGCCTGGCGCTGGGCCAGGCGCTTGCCGGTGCGCAGGTAAAAGGGCACGCCCGCCCAACGCCAGTTCTGAATTTCGCAGCGCAGAGCCACGAAGGTTTCGGTGTGGCTGCCGGGGGGCACCTTGCTTTCTTCAACGTAGCCCACGGCGGCATGGCCTTCGACATTGCCGGCGCGGTACTGGCCGCGCACCACATCGCGGGCCACGGTGATGGCGTCAAAGGGTTTGAGCGAGCGCAGTACCTTGAGTTTTTCGTCGCGGATGGCGTCGGCGTGCGCGCTGGAGGGGGGCTCCATGGCGATCATGGTCAGCAACTGCAGCGCGTGGTTCTGGATCATGTCGCGCAGGGCGCCGGTGCGGTCGTAGAAGTCGCCGCGCGTGCCCACGCCAATGCTCTCGGCCAGGGTGATCTGGATGTTGGCGATGCTTTCGCGCCGCCACAACGGTTCAAACAGGATGTTGCCAAAGCGCAGGGCCATCAGGTTCTGCACCGAAGGCTTGCCCAGGTAGTGGTCAATGCGCAAGGCTTGCTGTTCAGAGAACACCGAGCGCACCACGCGGTTGATTTCCTGGGCGCTGGCCAGGTCGTGGCCCAGGGGTTTTTCAAGCACCACGCGCACGCGATCATGGTTCAGGCCGCAAGCCCCCAACTGTTCGCAAATGGACGGGAACAGGTGCGGACTGGTGGCCAGGTAGATGACCACGGTGTCGGCGCCTCGGGCACCCAGCCACTCCTTCAGACGCTGATAGTCCGTGGGCTGCGACAGGTCCATGCGCAGGTAGTGGATCAGCTCGGAGAAACGCGCGAACTCCTCTTCGCTGGGCCGCTTGGCACTCTCGGCCTCCTGCAGCCGATCCTTCAACCAGGCGCGGTAGTCGGCATCATCCCGGTCATCACGGGCCACGGCCAGGATGCGGCCATGGGCGGGCAGTTTGCCGTGTCGCCAGGCCTGGAACAAAGCGGGCATGAGCTTGCGCCAGGTCAGATCGCCGGTGCCGCCAAAAAAAACAAGGTCAAAAGACATGGGCTGAGGAGGGTGTAAAAAAGGGTTCGCAGCGGTTTGTCACGAAAAACCATTCAAAATCAAGCCCACGATAAAACAATTTGAGAGCAAGAGCTCACTTCATGGCTTCCCAACTCGATCTGCTCAAGCAATTCACCACAGTCGTGGCCGATACCGGCGACTTCAAGCAGTTGTCACAGTTCACGCCGCAAGATGCCACGACCAACCCGTCGCTCATCTTGAAGGCGGTGCAGAAGCCCGACTATGCGCCCTTGCTGGCCGACACCGTGGCAGCGCACCGGGGCGAGGCCCTGGACGCCATCGTGGACCAGGTGCTGGTGCGTTTCGGCTTGGAGATCCTCAAAGTCGTGCCGGGCCGTGTCTCCACCGAGGTGGATGCCCGCCTGAGCTTCGACACCCAGGGCACCTTGGCCCGGGCCCGCCGCATCATCGGTTGGTACGAGGCAGCCGGCATCCACCGCGACCGCGTGCTGATCAAGATCGCCTCGACCTGGGAGGGCATCCAGGCCGCCCGCGAGTTGGAGCGCGAAGGCATCCATTGCAACCTGACCTTGTTGTTCTCGTTCTGCCAGGCCCAGGCCTGTGGCGACGCGGGCGTGCAGCTGATCTCGCCCTTCGTGGGCCGTATCTACGACTGGTACAAGAAGACGGCGGGCAGCGCCTGGGACGAGGCCGCCAACGCGTGCCTGAATGACCCAGGCGTGAAGTCGGTGACGCGCATCCACGCTTACTACAAGCAGCAGGGCATCCGCACCGAGGTGATGGGCGCCAGCTTCCGTAACGTGGGCCAGATCCTGGCCCTGGCGGGCTGCGATCTGCTCACCATCAGCCCCGAGTTGCTGGCCCAGTTGCAGGCTGCTGATGCGTCCAGCCAGCCGGTGCGAAGGCAGCTGGGTGGGGCCTCCGACATCGGCAGCGCCGCGCCGGTGCCGCCATTGACCGAAGCCGCCTTCCGCTACGCCTTGAACGACGACGCCATGGGCACCGAGAAACTGGCCGAAGGCATCCGTTCGTTTGCCGTTGACTCGGCCAAGCTGGACGCGCTCATCGAAGCGCAGCGTTGATGGCCGAGGTGGTGGGCATGACATTTCCGCGCTGTGATCAAACGGTGGCCTGGCAGGCCTTGAAGGGGCATTTCGAGGCGCATGGGCGCGATCAGGATTTGCGCGATCTGTTCACCCAGGATCCTCAGCGCGCCGAACGGTTTGCTTTCGAAGCCGCCGGTGTCTTCGTGGATGCCTCGCGCGCGCATTGGGACGTCGCCACCACCCGCCATCTGCTGGACCTGGCCCGCGAATGCGGCATCGAGGCTCGGCGCGATGCCTTGTTGGCTGGCGAGCCCATCAACCAGACCGAAGGGCGCGAGGTGCTGCACACGGCCTTGCGGGCGCCGCGCGGCCAGGCGCCTCATAGCGAGCTGGTGCACCAAACCCTGGACCAGATGCTGGCCTATGTGGAGGGCATCCGCGCCACAGCAGGCAGCTTGGCTCGCGGTGACATCCATGACGTGGTCAACATCGGCATCGGTGGCTCCGACCTGGGGCCGCAAATGGTGGTGCCCGCGCTGGATCCCTTCGTGCACCCACGCCTGAATTTTCATTTCGTGTCCAACGTCGATGGCCACGATCTGGCAGCGGTGTTGCGCCGCGTGCTGCCCGAACACACGCTGTTCATCATCGCCTCCAAAACCTTCACCACCCAGGAGACCATGGCCAACGCGCAAGCCGCGCGCCAGTGGTTTCTGGACCAGGGTGGGCAGGACATCGCTCGCCATTTCGTGGCCACCACCACCAATGTGGAAGGCGCCGCCGCCTTTGGCATCACCACCACGTTTGGCTTTTGGGATTGGGTGGGCGGGCGATTCTCGATGTGGTCGTCGATTGGCTTGCCCATTGCACTGGCTTTGGGGCGCGATCATTTCAAGGCCTTGCTGTCGGGCGCCCATGCCATGGACCTGCATTTCGCGCAGGCGCCGCTTGAATCCAACCTGCCGGTGTGGCTGGGTTTGCTGGACGTCTGGTACCGCAACTTCAAGGGCTACACCAGCCATGGCATCGCGCCGTATCACCATGGCCTGAGGCGCTTGCCCGCTTACCTGCAGCAATTGCTGATGGAAAGCAATGGCAAGAGCGTGGACCAGGATGGCCAGCCTTTGCCTTACGCCACCAGTGACGTGGTGTGGGGCGAACCGGGCACCAATGGCCAGCATGCCTTCTTCCAGATGCTGCACCAGGGCTCCGATGTCATCCCGCTGGAGTTCATCCTGGTCAGGCAGGCCACGCACCGCGATGAAAAACAATGGTCTCCCGAGTTGCGCGCGCTGATGGCGCAACAGCACCAGGTTTTGCTGAGCAATGGCCTGGCGCAGGCGCAAGCCTTGATGTGGGGCAAGACCCAGCTTGAGGCTGCGCAGGAGACCGTGCCCACAGCCTCTAGCAGCGTGCCGCGCGATGTGCTGGCGCGCCACCGCACCTTCCCCGGCAACCGCCCCAGCCTGACCCTGGTGCTGGACCAGCTCACGCCCGAATCACTGGGCGCGCTGGTGGCGCTTTACGAGCACCGCACGTTTGTGAGCGGTGCGCTGTGGGGCATCAACTCCTTTGACCAATGGGGCGTGGAGCTGGGCAAGGCGCTGAGCAAGACCTTGTTGCCACGTTTGGCCACGGGCGATGTCACCGGGCTGGATGCCTCCACGGCGGCCCTCATCGGGCGCTTGCGGTGAGCCTCGTCGCGCCCTGCGAGGCCGTGGTGTTCGATTTTGGTGGGGTGGTCTTCAACTGGAGCCCGCCCGATCTGATCCTGTCGATGTGGCCGCACCTGGCCACCACCCGCGATGAGGCCCAGGCCCTGGCGTTGAGCATCTTCCAGTCATTCACCCCTGGCAGCGACTGGACAGAGTTTGACCGCGGTGCTTTGCAGCGGCCCGAGATTGAATTGCGTCTTGCCCACCGCACAGGGCTGGCGCACGGTGACTTGCACCGCCTGCTGGATGCCATCCCGATTCACCTGGCGCCCATCGCGGCCACGGTGGCCTGGATCGAGCGCCTGGCCAAGGCAGGCACGCGACTGCACTACCTGTCGAACATGCCGAGCCCGTTTGCCCAGCATCTGCTGCGCGAGCACGCGTTCCTGAAGCACTTTCGCGATGGCGTGTTTTCGTGTGATGTGGGTCAGATCAAACCTGAGCCCGCGATTTTTACCACGGCGGCGCAGCAGTTTGGCCTGGAGCCCAGCCGTTGCGTGTTCATTGATGACCACGGGGGCAATGTGGCGGTAGCCCAGCAACTGGGTTGGAACGCGGTTCAGTTCGTCGATGCCGCGCAATGCGAGCGCGACTTGATCAGGCTGGGCGCCTTGCCCAGCCACCATCAAGCGCTTTGAGCCTTCATCAGGCGGTTTCTTCTGCGCTCAAGGCCTTGCGCATTTTCTTCATCGCGGCCACTTCGATCTGACGAATGCGCTCGGCGCTGACGCCATAGTTGGCCGCCAGGTCGTGCAGCGTCATGCCGCCCGAGCCGTTGTCGTTGACCTTGAGCCAGCGCTCTTCAACGATGCGGCGGCTGCGGTCGTCCAGCTGGTTCAAGGCGTGCGTGATGCCGTCGCTGGCCAGCCAGTCACGGTGGTTGGCCTCGATGACGCGGGTGGGTTCGTTGGCGTCGTCCGACAGGTAGGCCATGGGGGCCGCAGGGCCCTCGTGGTCGTCGTCGGCCGGGGCTTCGAGCGCCACATCGCCACCCGACATGCGGGTCTCCATCTCGATGACGTCTTCGGGACGGACATCAAGGTCGTGCGCCACGCGCTGGATCTCGGATTCGCTGAAACCCATGCGGCCCACGTGGGCGTCGTCGGCGTCACCCTTGTACTGGTGCTTGAGCGAGCGCAGGTTGAAGAACAGCTTGCGCTGGGCCTTGGTGGTGGCCACCTTGACCATGCGCCAGTTTTTCAGGATGTATTCGTGGATTTCGGCCTTGATCCAGTGCATGGCGTAGCTGACCAAACGCACGCCCTGGTCGGGGTCGAAGCGCTTGACAGCCTTCATCAGGCCGACATTGCCTTCCTGGATCAGGTCGCCCTGGGGCAGGCCGTAGCCCACGTACTGGCGCGAAATCGACACCACCAGGCGAAGGTGGGACAGCACCAGGCGACCGGCGGCCTGAACATCGCCTTCCGAACGGAGTTTGCGCGCCAGAGCCTGCTCTTCTTCCACCTTGAGCATGGGAATGTCTTGCACGGCGCGGATGTAGGCATCCAGGTTGCCCAGCGAGGGAACCAGGGTCCAGGGATCACGGGTGGTCAAGGCGGTAGCGGCGGCAGTCATCGTTGGCGTCCTTTCGGAATCATCCTTTGCTTTGAAAGGAAATATTAGCACTCTATTGCTTTGAGTGCTAAGCCTTGAAAAGTTCCCCTGAAGGGACTTTCAAAATGTTTCAATGCGCGGAAACGCCAGGGCCGATTCAGCGGCAGAGTTTGCTATCTTGGCCACCCTGCAAGGAGAGTTCCCCATGTCCGAAGAGCGGATGCTTGAACACGCGCGGCCCGAGTTGGCCCAGGCGCGTGAAGACCTTCATAAATTCACAATGCGGGAATCCGTGGTGCGGTTTTACGCGCGCCATGACGCGAAATTGGACACTGCCGTTCAGGCATCGCCCCAAGCTTTGGCTTGTGAGGCAGGTTGCAGTTACTGCTGCCGCCAGTTCGAGGTCGTGGCCCACCCCTTCGAGGTGTTTGAGGTCCAGGCCTACGTGTCGAGGCACTTCACGGCGGAGCAGTTGCGCGGCACGATCGAGCGCGCCACCCGCAACGTGAATGAGCGCAAAGCCGCGACCGAGGCGGCCCGGCTCACCCTGAGGCCAACTTGTCCCTTCCTGGTTGATCACAGTTGTTCCGTCTACGCGGCGCGGCCCTCCGTGTGCCGCAACTACCATTCCACCGACAAGGACAACTGCCAGAAGTCGTTCGAGGATCCCTTCAACACCTGGCCCAACACCTACGCTCACGATGTTTTCCATGCCGCCATGGGCGGTGCGGCAGGCTTCAAAAAGGCGGTGGAGGAGCTGGGGCTGGACACCCGGACCTACCATTTGTCATCGGCCTTCCTGGAGGCCATGCGCAGCCCTGACAGTGCCAAGCGCTTTAACAGCGGCAAGCGCGCCTTTGTGAAAGCGACGTTTTCGGAGTTTGATTCCAGCGCGTCTTCTTGAAAGCGAGGGGGTAGGGCTTGCAGGGATACGGTTGGTGCTGTATAAATAAACAGTACCATGCTGCCCGACGACCGACTGATCGCCACGCCCTTCAAAGGGCGGGGCACCGCCACCCGCATCCTGCACCGCTTCCACCGAGAGGGGCGCGAGCGGGTTGATGACGGCTGGCCAACCGATGCCGATGAG
Source organism: Aquabacterium sp. (assembly GCF_029946005.1). GTDB lineage: Bacteria > Pseudomonadota > Gammaproteobacteria > Burkholderiales > Burkholderiaceae_C > Aquabacterium. The sequence goes on along the minus strand of NZ_JAQSDR010000014.1, from coordinate 194,814 downwards.
GTGGATGCGGAAGCGTCGGCCGTGCAAACCCAGGTCACCCACGAGCATGCCAAAACCATCTTGACGCGCAATGATTCGCCAGACCTGCCTTTCACCTGGTCGATCAACCCCTACCGGGGCTGCGAGCATGGCTGCATCTACTGCTACGCGCGGCCCACCCACAGTTACCTGAACCTGTCGCCTGGTTTGGACTTTGAAACCCGCCTGGTGGCCAAGGTCAACGCGGCCGATTGCCTGCGGCGCGAGCTGGCCAAGGCGAGTTATCAGCCCAGCGCCATCAACCTGGGTTCGGCCACCGATTGTTATCAGCCGGTGGAGCGCGAGCTGGGCATCACCCGGTCCGTGTTGCAGGTGCTGACCGAGTGTGAGCACCCGTTCTCGATCGTGACCAAGTCCAGCGGGGTTGAGCGGGATCTGGACCTGATCGGCCTGGCGGCTCGGCGCAATCAGGCCTTGGTGCTGGTCAGCATCACCACGCTGGACCCGGTGCTGTGCCGCAAGCTTGAGCCCCGCGCGGCGGCCCCTCATCGGCGCTTGCTGACCGTCCGGCGCCTGGCCGAGGCGGGGGTGCCAGTCGGGGTCAATGTCGCGCCCATCATCCCCTTCTTGAATGAACCCGAGATCGAGCAGGTGATCAAGGCCGCGGCCGAGGCTGGGGCCGGGTCCATCCATTACACCGTGGTCCGCTTGCCCTGGGAGGTCAACCCCTTGTTCCAGGAATGGCTGCAGCACCATGTGCCCGAGCGCGCTGATCGCATCATGGCGCGCATCCGCGACCTGCGGGGTGGCAAGGACTACGACGCCAACTTTGCCCACCGCATGCGGGGCCATGGCCTGTGGGCCGAATTGATCGCGCAGCGTGTGAGCAAGGCGGCCGCGCGGCATGGCTTGTCGCGTCGGCCCGCGCTTGAGTTGGACGTCAGCCGATTCCAACGCCCGCAGGCATCGTTTGCGCAGGCCTCAGACCGGCAGGGCACCTTGTTCTGACCATTGGCATGGACAGGTCGGGTTATAAAGATCGCACCGTCACTTCATCGAGCACGCCATGGGCAACAACGGCAAAGGCAAGGACAAAGACAAAGACCCCGAGTCGGACGACCGTGTGGGCAAGCAGCAGTACAGCGACTTGCTGGCGCCTTTGCAAGTGGAGCTCAACAACCTGGCGCGCTGGGTGCAGCACCATCAAAAGCGGGTGCTGATCTTGTTCGAGGGCCGGGACACGGCGGGCAAGGGCGGCGTCATCAACGCCATCAGCGAAACGCTCAACCCGCGCATGTGCCATGTGGTGGCCTTGAGCAAACCCACCGAGACCGAGCAAGCGCAGTGGTATTTTCAGCGCCATGTGGCGCATTTGCCGGCGGGCGGCAACATCGTGCTGATGGACCGCAGCTGGTACAACCGCGCCGGGGTCGAGAAAGTGATGGGCTACAGCAGCGATGAGCAGGTCCAGCGCTTCCTGAAGCAGGCGCCCGCGTTTGAAAAGCTACTGGTGGACGATGGCATCCTGCTCTTCAAGTACTGGCTCACGGTGGACCAGGCAGAGCAGGAGCAACGCATGGCGGAGCGCTTGAACGACCCGCTCAAGCGTTGGAAGTTGTCGCCCATCGATCTGGAAGCTCGCCTGAAATACAAAGAGTACGGGCAGGCCCGAGACGCCATGCTGGAGGCCACGCACACCAAACATGCACCCTGGACATTGGTTGATTTCAACGACCAGCGCCGGGGGCGCTTGACCTTGATCCGCCACCTGTTGGACCAGTTGCCCGACTGCCAGGTGCCTGAGGCTCAGCTGGCGTTTCCGCCTTTGTCTGGCAAACCTGCCAAAGAGAAGTTTGACGGGCCGGTCAAGCCCATTCCCTTGGCTAATCTTGATTAGGCAAACAAGGTCTGACCCACCAGCGCGTGGTCGTTGACGGTGCGTACTCGGCCGTAGGCTTCTTCGGCCTGCGGGTATTGGCGGCGCAGAAAATTCAGCCATTGCTTGAGCCGACCGGCCCGGTGACGCGGTTCGACGCGGGGCTGGATCAGTTGCCAGAACGCCTCGATCAGTGGCACCAACTCTGACCAGGCGATGCCGGGGTGGCCTGGGGTGGCAATGCTCAGCGCCAACCCGGGATTGACCACCATGCCTCGCCCCAGCATCAAGGCCTGGCACCCCGAGGCTTGCTGGCAACGGCGGGCGTCGTCCACGTTCCAGATCTCGCCATTGGCCACCACGGGGATGTTCACGGCCAGGCGGATGTCGTTCACGCGGTCCCAGTAGGCGGGGGGGCGGTAGGCATCGGCGCGGGTGCGGGCATGCACGACCAGTTCTTCTGCGCCACCACTGGCCAGGGCCTGCGCGCATTCGACCGCCATGGAATCGTCGAGGTAGCCCAGGCGCATCTTGGCCGACACGGGCATGTCGGCCGGCACGGCGCGGCGCACGGCGGACACGATGGCATTCAACAACTCAGGGTCGACCAGCAAGGCCGCGCCACCGCCATGGCGGTTGACGACCTTGGCCGGGCAGCCGAAGTTCAGGTCAATGCCGGCCGGGCCCAGGGTCGCAAGGAGGGCGGCGTTCTCGGCCATGCAGTTGGGGTCGGAGCCCAGCAGTTGCGCGCGCACCGGCACGCCAGCGTACGTGCGCCCACCATGGAGCAGTTCCGGCACGATGCGGGTGAAGACACGCTCGGGCAGCAACTGGTCGGTGATGCGGATGAACTCGGACACGCAGCGGTCGATGCCGCCAACGCGGGTCAGGATGTCGCGCAGCGGGAAATCCAGGAGGCCTTCCATGGGCGCGAGCAGGATGGTCATGAACAATTCAGGGAGGGAGGAGCCGGGGGCGTAGTGTACGGAGCTTGGCCGGGCGTGTCTCGCGTGCGAGACTGAGGGCCCCCCGCGATGGAGTCATCCTTTGAGCACCTTGCTGAGCCATCCGCCCCTGCGCCGCCTGGACCAACTGCCCGGCCCACGCCCCCTGCCCATCGTGGGCAATGCCCTGCAGCTCAAGCGGCCACGCATCCACCTGGATTTTGAGCAGTGGGCACGCGAGTACGGGCCGACCTTCCTGGTGCGCCTGGGGCCCACGCCGGTGCTGGTGCTGACCGACCACGAGGCCATCAATGCGGTCATGAAAGACCGACCTGATGGGTTCAGGCGGCCAGCCAGCCTGGAACGGGTGGTGAAGGAGCTGGGCGGCGCGCAAGGCCTGTTCAGCGCCGAGGGCCAGGATTGGCACCATCAGCGGCGCATGGTGATGGCGGCGTTTTCACCCACCCATGTGCGTGCCTATTTTCCCGCCTTGATGAAGGTGGCTCAGCGCCTGAATGGGCGTTGGCAGAAAGCCGCGCGGCAAGGGCAGGCGATTGACCTGCAAGGCGATTTGATGCGTTTCACCGTGGACGCCATTTCCGGCCTGGCGTTTGGGGTGGACATGAACACTCTGGAGTCGGATGAAGAAGTCATCCAGCGGCACCTGGACAAGATCTTCCCCGCCTTGTTCAAGCGTCTCAACGCGCTGTTGCCGTATTGGCGTTACGTCAAGCTGCCGTCGGACCACGACCTGGAACGGAGTTTGAAAACCGTGAGGGAGGCCATCAATGGCTTCATCGAGCAGGCGCGCGAACGCATGCGCCAGGAGCCCGCCCGACGGGAGCAGCCCACCAACCTGATCGAGGCCCTGATTGTGGCCGCCGACCAACCCGACAGTGGCGTGAACGACGAGGTCGTGGCGGGCAATGTGTTCACCATGCTGCTGGCCGGTGAGGACACCACCGCCAACACCTTGGCCTGGTTGATCCACCTCTTGCACCGTCACCCGGCCGCTTTGCGGCAAGCGCAAGACGAGGTGCGCCGCGTGGTGGGTGAGGACCTGTCGGCCGTCACCATGGACCAAATGGGCGACTTGCCTTACGTGGACGCCTGCATCCAGGAAACCATGCGGCTCAAGCCAGTCGCGCCCTTCCGGGTGCAGCAAGCCTTGCGCGACACCGTGGTGGGCGATGTGCTGGTGCCCACAGGCGCGCTGGTGTGGTGCATCTCGCGCCACGATGCGCTGAACGATCAACACTTCCAGAACGGCGCGGCGTTCATGCCCGAGCGTTGGCTGGCCGAAGGCACGGCCAAAAAGGTCTCGACCCCCTTTGGCAGCGGCCCCCGCGTGTGCCCGGGCCGTTACCTCGCCATGGTCGAGATGAAGGTGGCCATGGTCACCTTGCTGAGCCAGTTCGACATCGACCGCGTTGACACGCCACAGGGCGGCGAAGCGCAAGAGCTGATGTCCTTCACCATGACGCCCGTGGGCCTGACCATGCGCCTCAAACCCCGCCTCAGTTGATGCCCAACAGCTGCTCGCGCAACTCGCGGGGCGCCAGAGGACCCATCACCGGGCGCAAGGACACGTCCCACAGCAATTCATTGTCGTGGGCGGGGCCCATGGACTGGCCGTTGAGCGAAGCAGCGATGCCCTCGCCAGGGATCCAGTCGATCAGCACCACATCGCCCTTGTGCAGCATGTCGATCTTGGCGTAGCCAGCGGCGATGGACTCGACTTCGGTGGTCAAGGCCTGTGCTTCGGCCTCGGAGGCACTGGCCGCGAAATCGTTCAAAAACTGTCGGGCGATGAGGAAGCCCTTCACGTCGCGGAGCATGACCAGGTGGACACGCTTGGGCCCGGCCAGCTTCACGACCTCGCCGAGCGTGTGGCGCTTTTCGGTCAGGTACAAGGCGCAGGTGTTGGTTTTGAAAAAGCCGCGCTTTTGAATCGACGCGCCGTTGAGCACCAGCTTGGCGCCCGCTACCTGAGCGGTGTCGTCGATGGCGACGCCCTCCAGCTCACGAGGTGGTGCGGCATGGGCCGCATTGGCCAGCACCATCAGGCATGAAAGCGCCCAGCGCCGCCATAGGCTTTGTCTCTTCACAGTGCGACTCCTCATTCTTGGCAGGGCTCATCGTCCCGCCATGATCATCGCAGCTTGGCTGTTTTGTGTAACACCGGTTTTCCCCCTCTTCAGTTCCTGGATAAAAAGCCGATACCCAAGGCTGTGCACCACTCCCAGGCCTTTCCATGACGACCACCGAACTGGCGCCGACGCGCACCTCTGCCATCCAGCAAGAGTTGGATCAAGCCAGGGCGAAAGGGCCACTGCAGCACATCGTCATTCCGCCTTGTCCGGAATTGCTGACACGATTGCAAAAAGCCATGGCGGCGGGCGAACCTGACCTGAACGAAGTGGCCCGAATTGCCTCCAGCGATGTGGCCATGTCGGCCACGCTGCTGCGCTCCGCCAATGGGCCGCTGTACGCCAGTGGTCAACCGGTGCAAAGCATTGGCCAGGCCATGAACCGTCTGGGGTTGACTGAAACGGCGGCGATCTTGACGGGTTTCCTGGCGCAAAACGCCATCCGCATCACCAGCGCGCACCTGCAAGGATTTTGGGAGCGTGCCACCAAGCGGGCCCTGGCCATGGCCTTCATCGCCAAGCGCCTGCCCGGCATGTCACCTGACCTGGCCTACACCTACGGCCTGTTCTGCCATGTGGGCCTGCCAGTGATGATGCAAAGCGTGAAGGGCTACGTGGGGACCATGGTGGAAGCCCAGGCCCGCGTTGATCGATCTTACGTGGCCACTGAAAACGCCAACCACCGCACCGACCACGCCGTGGTGGGCGCTTTGGTGGCCCGGGTTTGGCGGTTGTCGCCCACCTTGATGGCGGCCATCCGGCAGCACCACGACCTGGCCTCGCTGGGCGATCGCTTCACCGAGCCTGAGGTGCACACCCTGGTGGCGGCCGGTCTGCTGGCCGATCACCTCTTGCGCTTGCAGGAGGGCCTGCAGCCGGAAAAGGATTGGACGGCGCACGGTGCCAAGGCTTTGGCCTGGCTCCAGGTCTCGGCCGATGAGCTGGCCATCTGGGAAGACGAAGTGATGGAAATGCTGGAGATCAGCTGATCTCCAGCCGGGCCCGACCCGTGATCAGCCGATGGACCGAACGAGGCGGATCGTCTCGATCTTCACGCCACCCATGTCCACCGTCTTGGCCGTGGTCAGTTCGCGCTTGAAGCCTGCCACCTCGTGGAAGGTCAGGGCGCGCTCGTTGCGCAAGGGCAGCCACAGCGACACGTGGGTGCAGCCTTCGTCTTCCAGGCCATCGCGGGCGGCGTCCCACAGGGCCAGGCCGGCGCCGGTGGCCCACAGCTCAGGGGTGACGTAGATCTGCCAAATTTCGCCCATGGTGGAGGGGGTCTTGGGGTCGCGTGAGCGGTCATAGCCGACGAAGCCCACCACCTGCTCGCCCTCGGTGGCCACCTGGATCTGAGGTTCGCCCATTTCGATGGCCTCGCGCCAGTAGCCCTGGCGCTTGGTGGCGAACAGGGTGCTCAGCAGTTCGTCAGGCACCAGGTCCTTGTAGGAAGCCTGCACGGCGGCGGCGTAGATGTCGGCAATGGCCATGGCATCGCGGGGAATGGCGGAGCGAACCTGATATCGGGACATGACTGATTGGGTGTTGTTGGACGGATAAGTTCTGGACGAGGATTGTCGTCGCATCCGGGCAGCGCACAATGCGCACCATGAAAATCCCCAAAAGACTGGAACCGCTGATTGAAGATGGCTTGATCGACGGGGTGGTGCGCCAGCTGATGAGCGGCAAGGAGGCGATGGTCTTCGTGGTGCGCTGCGGCGACGACATCCGCTGCGCCAAGGTCTACAAAGAGGCCAACAAGCGCAGTTTTCGCCAGGCGGTGGACTACACCGAGAACCGCAAGACCAAAAACAGCCGCCAGGCGCGCGCCATGGCCAAAGGTACGCGCTATGGCCGCCAGGCGCAAGAGGCCGCGTGGCAGAACGCCGAAGTCGATGCCTTGTACCGGTTGGCCGGTGCGGGTGTGCGCGTGCCCAAGCCCTACAACTTCCATGAAGGCGTGTTGCTGATGGAGTTGGTGACGGGGGCCGATGGCGATGCCGCTCCGCGCCTCAACGACCTGTCTTTCGAGCCCGAGCTGGCCCGCCAGTACCACCAGACCTTGATCATGGAAGTGGTGCGCATGCTGTGCGCTGGCGTGGTCCACGGTGACTTGTCGGAGTTCAACATCCTGGTGGGCTCCGATGGCCCGGTCATCATCGACCTGCCCCAGGCGGTGGACGCCGCTGGCAACAACCATGCCTCCGACATGCTGGAGCGCGATGTGGCCAATCTGCGCAACTACTTTGGGCAATACGCGCCCGAGCTGCTGACCACCGACTACGGCCGAGAAATCTGGGCCCTGTACGAAGCCGGGGCCCTGAACCCGGAGGTGAAACTCACCGGCCAGTTCGCCAAAAGCGAAAAAGCCGTCGACCTCGGCGCGGTGCTGCGCGAGATCGACGACGCCAAGGATGAAGAAGCCGCCCGCAGGCTGCGGCTTCAAACACCTGCTCAGTAAGGGCAGTTTTCCTTGTAGGTGGAGATCAGCGAGCCCGTCAGGTCAGCCTGGTGGGGAGCGCCGCACAGGAAGGGGCTGTAGCGGGTGTCGCCGTCCACAAAGCGCTTCAGCCACGAGATGCTGTACTTGCCGATCAAGGTCTTGGTGGCGGTGTTGGCCGAGCTGTTGGTGCAGAAGTGGCTGGCGCCCTTCATTTCCAGCAATGCCTTGGTCAAGGTGGGCGTGAAGCTGTCATAGAACCTGTTGGCGTGGTCCTTGACCGGTGCAATGGCGTCGCTTTCGCAGGACACGATCAGCGTCGGCACGGTGGTCTTGCTGTAGTCCTTGGTGGTTTCCCACGGGGCCAGCGGAATCGAGGCCTTCAGATTGGGGTTGTCGCGGGCCGCGTCGAGCGAGCCGCCTCCGCCCATGGAGTGACCCATGACGGCCAGGCGCGAAGCGTCAACCTTGCCGGCGAAGGGGCTGGTCTTGGTGGCGCTCAGGGCGGTCACTTGGGCCAGGGCCGCCATCATTTGCTTGGCGCGGTTGGTGGGCACATCCAGGATGGTCTTGGTGCCGATGGTGACGACCACGAAGCCGTGTGAGGCCAGCAGCGGGCCCAGCCAGTTGATGGCTGATTGGCCTTCAGTGAAGCCCGGGGTCACGGAGACCAGGCCATAGGCGCTGCCCGTGGTGGGGTAATAGACCGTGCCGGAGCCGTAGCCGCTGGGCGAGGACACTTTGACGTTGGCCACGGCCAGGGGGCCGGCCTTTTCAATGCTGGCGGTGGTGGGGTCAGCGCCGGTTTGCTGGGCTTGGACAGCCAGGGACAGGGCCAGGGCGCTGACGCCCAGTGAAACCTGCAGCAGGCGAGAGAGTTTGGTGAGTTTGGTGTGGTTCATGCCGCCAAACATACCGTCGATGTTGTCAAAATTCGATTGGTGTATTTACCGCCCCGCGTTAAAGGGGGTGTGGATCAAATGGCACGCAAACTGTCGTGCAAAGCCACAAAATCCTGGGTCAGCTTGTGGCGGGGATCCAGGTGGATCATGGGCATGGCCTGCTGGTGCGATTCGCGGATGCGCACCGAGGCGCTCAGGTAAGGCTGCAGCACGGGCAGGCCTTCGTCGATCAGCTCCTGCACCAGTTTTTGCGGCAGGTTGGCGCGCGGCTGGAACTGGTTGACCACGATGCCATCGACTTTCAGATCGCTGTTGTGATCGGCCTGGATCTCTTGCACGTTCTCCAACAAGGCGTAAAGCGCCCGGCGCGAGAAATCGTCGCAGTCAAACGGGATCAGACAGCCTTGGGCGGCGATCAGGGCCGAGCGCGTGTAGAAGTTCAGCGCGGGCGGGGTGTCGATGTAGACGCGGTCGTAGGCCTCGTCCAGTTCCGACAGGGCGTCGCGCAGTTTGTAGATCTTGTGGCGCGATTCGAGCTTGCTTTGCAGCTCTTCCAGCTCGGGGCTGGAGGGCATCAGGTCGAGGTTGTCCCACTGCGTGGCCACCACGAAGTCGGCGGTGTTCTTGGGCCGGGCACTGAATTTCAGCGTCTGGTCGAAGAACTCGGCCAGGTTGGCGGTGCCCTCCTCGATCGAATCGCCCATCAGGTAATGCGTGGAGTTGCCTTGGGGGTCCAGGTCGACCACGAGCGTGCGCAGTCCTTGGCTCGCACTGATGGCCGCCAGGTTGCAGGTGATGGTGGATTTGCCGACACCACCTTTTTGGTTGAACACAACGTAGCGCATGGTCCGGTCCCTTCTGCTGATGAATGCGCATTGTGCACTGCAACAATGCGCATTCTGGTGGTGCAGGGTGGGTGATTTCAGGCAGAGTGTGGCTTGCCCAACCACCAACGCATGACATGACGCAGAGCTGCCCCAAGTGCCACCATGTTCGCCAGCCCGGAGCGGTGGCCCCCGATTGGCAATGCCCCGCTTGCGGCGTGGCTTATGCCAAGGCCTCCGAGGGCTTGAGGCCCCAACCCGTGCGCACCGATGTGTTCGTGGCCCGGCAGCAAAGCCAGTTCGCGTGGGGCAAGTGTGTGGCGGCGGCCGTGCTGGCTTATGGCGCGTGGATGGGGTGGCAGGCGGCGGCCAAGCACCGCGCCGAGGGCGGCGCCACCGAGCAGTCTTCGTCAGGCGATGTGCAGGCTTTGGCGGCCTCGGTCAAGTCGGGCGATGTGATCATCTACACCACCACCACCTGCCCTTATTGCGCGCAAGCCAAGGGCTGGTTGACGCAGAACGGTTTTGCCTTCACCGAATGCGATGCGCAAACCAGCATGGACTGCGAGCGCAAGTTGCAGGAGTTGGGCGGCGTGGGCGTGCCCTTCCTGATGGTCAAGGGCAAGCCCATGAAAAACGGGTTTGACTCGGACGAGTTTCTCGCTTTGCTGAAGTCTTAGTCCTTAGCGAGGTTTTTTGCGCCCAATGGCCTTGTGGGCCATGCCGCCCCCCACGCTTTTCACCGAACGGGTCGGCGATGCGCTGGCGCCAGTCTCGCGCGGTGGCAAGCCCGTGTGCTGCGTCAGGATGCGGCCCTTGGTCACCGGCGACGTTTTGACCGCGCCCGTGGGCGTGGAGTTTTTGCGGCGCGCGGTCTGGTAGCTGCCGTCCAGCACGGGCTGGTAGGTCGGGATCAGGTGGTGTTTGCCATTGCCGATCAGGTCGGCGCGGCCCATGTCTTTCAAGGCCTCGCGCAGCAAGGGCCAGTTGTTGGCATCGTGGTAGCGCAAGAAGGCCTTGTGCAGGCGACGCCGACGGTCACCGCGCACGATGTCCACCGTTTCGCTGTCACGGGTGATCTTGCGCAAGGGGTTGCGGCCGGTGTGGTACATCGCGGTGGCCGTGGCCATGGGCGAGGGGTAGAAGGTCTGCACCTGGTCGGCCTTGAAGCCGTTGCGCTTGAGCCAGATGGCCAGGTTCATCATGTCTTCGTCGCTGGTGCCCGGGTGGGCGGCAATGAAGTAGGGGATGAGGTACTGCTTCTTGCCGGCCTCTTCGCTGAACTTCTCGAACAGCTGCTTGAAACGGTCGTAGCTTCCGATGCCGGGCTTCATCATCTTGGTGAGCGGGCCCTGCTCGGTGTGCTCGGGCGCGATCTTGAGGTAGCCGCCCACGTGGTGGGTGACCAGCTCTTTGATGTACTCGGGCGACTTGATGGCCAGGTCGTAGCGCAGGCCCGAGCTGATCAGGATCTTCTTGACGCCCTTCAAGGCCCGCGCTCGGCGGTACATCTTGATGAGCGGGCCGTGGTCGGTGTTCAGGTTGGAGCACACGTCCGGGTACACGCAAGATGGCTTGCGGCAGGCCGCCTCGATCTCGGGCGATTTGCAGCCAATGCGGTACATGTTGGCCGTGGGGCCGCCCAGGTCGGAGATGACGCCGGTGAAGCCTTTGACGCTGTCGCGGATGGCTTCGATTTCCTTGATGACCGAATCTTCGCTGCGGCTCTGGATGATGCGGCCTTCGTGCTCGGTGATGGAGCAGAAGGTGCAACCGCCGAAGCAGCCGCGCATGATGTTGACGCTGAAGCGGATCATCTCCCAGGAGGGGATTTTGGTGGCGCCATCGTGGCTGCCGTTTTCGTCGGCATACGCGGGGTGGGGTGACCGCGCGTATTGCAGATCGAAGGTGAAGTCCATCTCGGCCGTGGTCAGCGGGATGGGCGGCGGGTTGATCCACACGTCGCGGTGGCCGTGGGCCTGCACCAGGGCGCGCGCGTTGCCGGGGTTGGTCTCCAAATGCAGCACGCGGTTGGCGTGGGCGTAGAGCACCTGGTCGCTCTTGACTTGCTCGTAAGACGGCAGCCGGATCACCGTGCGGTCACGCGGCGGCATGTTGATCTTGCCGGTGGGCTTGACCACGCTCAAAGGGTTGCGCACGAAGGCGATCGGCTTGACGCCGCTGCCCATGGCGGCGGCCATGGCGCTGGTGGCATCGCCGCCTGAAGCTGGCATGGGCGAGGGCGGACCATCGGCTTTGGCGGCGTCTTCCTTGGCGCAGGTCGTGCCCTGCGCTTCGGCCTGTTCTGACGTGGTTTGGTAGGGGTTGATGTGCTCGTCAACGCGGCCAGGCATGTCGACTTGGGACGAGTCGAGCTCGAACCAGCCCGCCGCGGTGGGGTCGTTGGTGCGGCGCATGAAGGCGGTGCCGCGCACATCGGTGATCTGCTCGATGGGCTCGCGCGCAGCCAGGCGGTGCGCGATCTCGACGATGGCGCGCTCGGCGTTGCCGTAGAGCAGCAGGTCGGCCTTGGCATCGGCCAGGATGGAGCGGCGGACCTTGTCTTGCCAGTAGTCGTAGTGGGCGATGCGGCGCAGTGAGCCTTCGATGCCGCCCATGATGATGGGCACGTCGTTGTAGGCTTCCTTGCAGCGCTGCGCATAAACCAGCGAGGCGCGGTCGGGGCGGCTGCCGCCTTGGCCGCCGGGCGTGTACACGTCGTCGCTGCGGATCTTGCGGTCGGCCGTGTAGCGGTTGATCATCGAGTCCATGTTCCCGGCGGTGACGCCGTAGAACAGGTTGGGCTTGCCCAGCACCTTGAAGGGGTCGGCGCTTTGCCAATCCGGCTGCGCGATGATGCCGACGCGAAAGCCCTGGGCTTCGAGCATGCGGCCGATCACGGCCATACCGAAGCTGGGGTGGTCCACGTAGGCGTCGCCCGTCACGATGATGATGTCGCAACTGTCCCAGCCGAGCGCGGTCATCTCGTCCCGGCTCATGGGCAGGTATTTGGCCGTGCCAAAGCGTTTGGCCCAGTACGGACGGTAGCCGTTCAGGGTCTTTTCAGCTTTGGGGATGGTGATCGGCGAGGCGGTGGCGGACATGGCAGGCGGCGAGACAACGAAGGGGCAACCCTCTATTGTCCACTTTCAGGGCAAATCCATGGCCCTATTTTGAGTAGGGTGGTTGCCCGGCGCCCGCCGTCAGGGTGTGCGGGGCGTGTTTTTGTAGGTGTCGATCAAGGCTTGCAACAGCTCGACGGTGGGTTGAGCGGACAGTTTTTCGGCGATGGCCTTGATGTCGTCCACCGGCAGCTCCCACCACTTGAACTGGCCCAGCAGCTCACAGATCTCAGGTTCAAACCTGAATCTCACGTGTTTGGCGGGGTTGCCGCCCACGATGGCGTAGGGCTCGACGTTCTTGATCACGACGGCGTGGGCGCCAATGACGGCGCCATCACCGATGGTCACGCCCGACATGATGGTGCTGTGGTGCCCGATCCAGACATCGTTGCCGATGACCACGTCGCCCTTGGTAGCGGGATGGCCCTTGATGTGCATGCCGCCCAGTTGCTCTTGGAACACGTGCCCGAAGGGAAAGGTGGTAATCCAGTCGGTGCGGTGGTTGCCGCCCAGGAAGATGGTGATGTTGGAGGCGATGGAGCAGAAGCTGCCCATGCTGAACGAGGCCCCCTCGCCCCATTCGTGGATGGACAGGTATTGCGTGCCGTAGTTGAAGCGCCCGAACGAGACCTTGCTGTTCCCGATCACGCCGTAGCGGGGCAGGTTGGGGTCAAGAGCGGTCATGGGGCGTCATCCTGTGGTCATCAAGGTGAAGACTTTATACACGCGGCTCTGCCGCCCCAATCGCTCAAAGTTCGTTGAGAAAACGAACCTTCACCTTTTTGCCCTTGACCTTGCCTTCGGACAGCTTGCTGACCGCCTGGCGGGCAATGCCGCGCTCCACCGCCACATAGGTGTGGAAGTCGTTCACATTGATCTTGCCGATTTGCGCACTGGTGAACCCCGCTTCGCCGGTCAGGGCGCCCAGCACGTCGCCCGGGCGGATTTTTTCCTTGCGGCCGCCCAGGATCTGCAGGGTGATCATGGGGGGCAGCAGGGGCTCTGAACTGGCGGGCGTCAACTCGCTCACCGGGTGCCATTCGGAGGGCTTGCCCTGCGCGACTTCGATGTTGCCGACGCGGCCCATCTCGTTCATCGTGGCCAGGTTGAGGGCCCAGCCATTTTGATCAGCGCGGCCGGTGCGGCCGATGCGGTGCACGTGGATCTCCGTGTCGGGCGTGATGTCGACGTTGATCACGGCCTCAAGCTGCGCGATGTCCAGGCCGCGCGCGGCCACGTCGGTGGCCACCAGCACGGAGCAACTGCGGTTGGCAAACTGGATCAGCACCTGGTCGCGGTCGCGCTGCTCCAGGTCGCCGTGCAGGGCCAGTGCCTCGATGCCTTGGGCCGTGAGCACATCGACCAGGTCGCGGCATTGCTGCTTGGTGTTGCAAAAGGCCAGGGTGCTGACGGGGCGGTAGTGCTGCAGCAGCAGCGCCACGGTGTGCAGGCGCTCGGTCTCGGTGATTTCGTACCAGCGCTGGCGGATCTTGCTGTCGTCGTGCTGCTGGGTCAGCTTCACCTCTTGCGGATTGCGCAGGAACTGCTGGCTCAGCTTGGCGATGCCTTCAGGGTAGGTGGCCGAGAACAGCAGGGTCTGGCGATCCTTCGGGCACTGCTTGGCCACCTTGACGATGTCGTCGAAGAAGCCCATGTCCAGCATGCGGTCGGCTTCGTCCAGCACCAGGGTGTTCAGGGCGGACAGGTTCAGGGTTTCGCGCTCCAGGTGGTCCATCAGGCGGCCGGGCGTGCCGACCACGATGTGGGCGCCGTGCTCCAGGCTGTCGATCTGGCCGCGCATGGGCGTGCCGCCGCACAGGCTCAGGATCTTGATGTTGTCTTCGAAGCGGGCCAGGCGGCGGATCTCTTGGGTGACCTGGTCGGCCAGCTCGCGCGTGGGGCACAGCACCAGGGCCTGCACCGCGAAGTTCTTCGGGTCCAGGCGCGTCAGCAGGGCCAAAGCGAAGGCGGCGGTCTTGCCGCTGCCGGTCTTGGCTTGGGCGATCAGGTCTTGGCCGGCCAGCGCAATGGGCAGGCTGGCGGCCTGGATCGGGGTCATGGTCAGGTAGCCCAGTTGCGTCAGGTTGTCCAGCATGGCGGGGGCCAGGGGCAGGAGGCTGAAGGGCTGGTCGGCGGAGGTCTTGGCGGTCGGGGTGGGGGCGTTCATGTGGCGGATTATCCGCGCCGGGGCTGCCACCCCCTAATTTGTCGTCCCTGAATTGGTTGGCAGTTGCCGCCATATGCAGCAGCATTGGGCATGAGCTCCTCCATCCAATCTTCGCTTGAACATCCCGGCCAGGCCGCGCACCCGGGCGCTGGCGCGCTTTTGCAGTCTGCCGAGCAGGCCGCCTTGCAGGCGCGCAGGCAGCAGGTGCTCGGCGAGGCGTCGGTCCATGCAGAGACCGAATTGAAGCTGCCACGGGTGGGCCTGGCTTTGTCGGGCGGCGGCGTGCGCAGCGCCACTTTTGCCTTGGGTTTGATGCGTGGCCTGGCCCAGCACCGCCGTGGCGGCCCAGATGGTGTGCCCGTTGATGAGAGTACGCTGGATGCCGATGGCCTGCTGGGGCGTGTCGATTACCTGTCCACGGTCTCGGGCGGAGGCTACATCGGGGGTATGTTCGGGCGCCTGGTGTCCAGTTTTGGCATCGCGCGTGCGCAGGCCTTGATGGCCGACGCGTCATCGCCGGTGCTGGAATGGCTGCGGCGCAATGGGCGCTACCTGTCCACCTCGGGCTCGCGCGATTGGGGCACGGCGGTGGTCACTTACCTGCGTGCCGTGCTCGCCATCCATGCGGAATTCATGGTGGCCTGCATGCTGGTCGGCCTGATCGTGGTGGCGCCGCACTTGTTGCAGCACAGCACCCAGGTGCTTGATCCCAAAGGCTGGGCCTTCTGGCAGACGCCCTGGTGGGTTGTGGCCTTGGCGGGCTGGCTGCTGACCGCGCCGGGGCTGATCTCGGGCTATTGGGCGGCGCGAGACACGGCCAACCCGGGCGCCAAGTCGGCGGGCCCCAGCGTGGGCGATGTGCTCTTCCTGCTGGGCTGTGCTTTCGGGACCTGGGTGTTGGTGCGTTGGTCAATCGCGGCGCAGTTGCTGGACCCTGGTCATGATGGTTTGACGGCCATCAGCGCGGCGGTGTTGGCGCTGTTGTCCATCACGGTGGGGCAATCGCTGGCGCAAGGCTGGTTGCTCTTCAGCGGCGATCCCCATGCCTTGGCCGTGGCCCGCTTGCGCAATGCGCTCACCCGGGCCTTGCGCATGGTCACGCTCGCGGCATGTGCAGTCGCCGGGCTGGGGGCGCTGGATGTGCTGAGTTGGTGGTTGCTGGAAGAGCTGCAATCCCAGGCGGGCAACGAGAACTACCTGTGGCGTGGCGTGGGATTTGGCGGTCTGGTGGCCCTGGGCCTGCGCACCATGGTGCAGCCATTGCAGCAAATGGCGGCCGAGGCGGGTGGGCGCGCGCGCGAATGGCTGCCTCGCCTGATCAATGTGGGCAGCCTGGCGGGGCTGTTGGTGTTGGTGCTGGGCTGGTTGGTGCTGTTGCAATGGTTCATCTTCGCGCCCGACACCTTCGCGCCGCTGATCAACACGCCTTCATGGATGCGGGCGGCGCTGGTGGCCCTGGTGTGGTTCACGTGGGTGGTGCTCACGGCGGGCAATGCCCAGATGCCCAACACGTCATCACTGCACAGCTTCTACCGGGCGCGCCTGACCCGCGCTTACCTGGCCGTGGGCAATCCCCGGCGGGGGCTGGGTGCTGGTGGTGGTGGTGGTGCGGGTCGGGCCGACGTCACGTCGGTGGAAGAGGGTGATGACATGGGCTTGCGCCACTACCAGCCCGAGTTGCGCGGCGGCCCCATCCACCTGGTCAACACCTGCCTGAACCAGACGCGGGATGACCTGAGCGGCCTGTACAACGCCGACCGCAAAGGCGCGGCGGTCACGGCCACCTGGCGCGGCCTGGAGGTGGGCCCATCGCGCTTCATCCCGATGCAGGCCGATCACGACGCTGGCACGCTGGGGCGGTGGGTGGCGGTGTCAGGTGCGGCGGCCTCGCCAGGGGCGGGCGCCTACACCACTCGGGGATTGGCCCTGTTGCTGTACTTCCTGGGCGTGCGCCTGGGCCATTGGATTCGTTCGCCAGGCGCGCTCGTGCCCTTGCGCTGCTTGAGCGATTTGTCGTGGCGCTTTCTGCCCAAGCCATTGATGCTGGCCAGCGAGGCAACGGCCGTCTACTTTGGGGGCGATCGACCCTGGTGGTACCTGTCGGATGGCGGGCACTTCGAGAACACCGGCGTTTATGCGCTGGTCAAACGCGAGCTGGATTTCATCATCCTGTCCGATGCCAGTTGCGATCCACGCTACGAGTTTGGCGACATCGAGAACCTGGTGCGCAAGGCCCGCATCGATTTTGGCGCCGAGATCGATTTTTACTCGCGCGAAGAGGCCCGCCGTTTGTTCACCTCGGATTGCGAGGGTGGCCTGACGGTGCTGTCGCCCGAAGACGTGGCGAACAGCCATTCCTGCCGAGGCGTGCTGCTGGCGCGCATCCGCTACCGCGAGCGCCCGGTCAAGCGCGATGATGGCCAGACGGTGTTGATGCGCCCCGAGGGCACGCTGCTGATCGTCAAGCCCAACCTGCACAACGCGCTGGACGTGGATGTGCTGGCCTACGCGCAAAAGCGCGAAGACTTCCCGCACGAGTCCACTGGCGACCAGTCATTTGATGAAGCCCAATGGGAGAGTTACCACCGCCTGGGCGAGGACTTCGGCTTGGCCATGCACGAGACCTGGCTGGCGCAGTTGCCCGGCTGGCGCAGCCCGGCCCACCACGGCATCCGCGTGGCCGCGCGCCTGAACGACGCCAAGGACTCGCCCGACAAAGCCCAGGCCGCCCCTTGGTGGCGCCGCACGGCCCGCGCCACCGCCATTGGCACGACCTTGGGCCTGGGCGCTTCGGGCACCTTGATCCTGTCGGCCTGGCAAACGATCGAACAGGTGCAGCGCAAGGAGGCCGAGTCGCGCACCGAAGCCAGCAAGCTGTTCGCCGAGGTGTCCAAAGGTTTGCAGGGCATCGATGCCAGCTGCCCCAAGATGCCGGAGTTCCTGTATGTGCAGACGAAGACGCTGCTGCAGGTGATGCGGGGCAGCCCCTTGCTGAGTTTGCTGGAGCGCGAGGGTGTGGATCTGGTGGCCGCTCGCATTGCCACCGACTTTGCCAAACCGGGGGCCACCGAGGCTGAATGCCCGGCCACCGCTTTGCGCATGCGCAGCGAGCTGCAACTGGTGTCGTCGTTCCAACCAGCCAGCTCCGCCTTGAGCTATTGGGATTCGGGCAACTCACCGCTTGGGCAGGCCTTGGCGGCCGACGCCGTGTGGCAGCAACTGAAAAACTGGAGCGCCAAGGGGCCGCTGACCAACACCGCCAAAGCGCCCGTTGAGCCTGTGCCAGCGGTGCCACCGAAAGAGGTGCCAGCCGTGGCGGCCACGACGCCCGCCGCCGTGTCGCTGGAGGCCTGCCGCCGACCACAGGGCAACACGATCTTGTACGTGCAGGTGTATGACGAATTTTCTCGCGTGCCCGCCACGGTTTTGCGTCAGACGCTGCAGGCCCAGGCGGGTGAGCTGGTGCAGGTGGCGCCGATCGAGAACGTGACGCTGAGTGCTCAGGTGCGCCAGCAGCGGCGGCCAGCGCCCTGGCCTCAGCCCACCTTTGTGCTGCACGATCCTGGCAGCCGGGCCTGTGCCAAAGCCATGGCGGGTTTGCTGGGCCTGCCTTGGGTGGGGCCGGGTGAGTCGGCGGACAAGGTGTGGGTGCGCGATCTGCCCAAGTCACTCAACCGGCGCCCCGGGGTGATCGAGTTGTGGTTGCCGCCCAGCTTGCAGCAGACGTCGTCCAACAAGTCGGGGGCGATGCCCGCGTGAGGCGGCCCGCTACCCGGGCGCCTCACGCGCCTCAGGCCTTCAAAGCAGCGGCGTGATGCGCAATGTGGTCGCGCATGAAGGTGCTGATGAAGTAGTAGCCGTGGTCGTAACCTTCATGCCGACGCACCGTGAGGGGTTGGCCATGCTGCTGGCAGGCGGCCTCCAGCAGGTGCGGGTGCAATTGGTCCGCCAGGAACTTGTCGGCCAAGCCCTGGTCAAGCAGGATGGGTGGGCATTTGTCCCCGCCCTTGACCAATTCGGTGGCGTCGTGCCGGGCCCATTCTGAAGACTCATCACCCAGGTAGCCTTGCAGCGCCTTGCGGCCCCAGGGGCATTGCGTGGGCGCGGCGATCGGCGCGAAAGCCGACACGCTCTTGAACAACGAGGGGTGCTTCAAGGCCAGGGTCAAAGCGCCATGGCCGCCCATCGAGTGGCCAAAGATGCCGGTGCGCTCGGCATCGCCTTTGAAGTGCTGCAACACCAAGGGCAGCAGCTCTGTCGTCAGGTAGCTTTCCATGCGCCAATGCTGGGACCAAGGTGCCGCTGTGGCGTCCAGGTAAAAACCGGCTGCCGTGCCGAAGTCCCAGTTGGCATCGGCGCCTTCAAGGCCCGTGTTGCGCGGGCTGGTGTCGGGGCTGACCAGGATCAGGCCATGCTCGGCCGCGTACTGCTGGGCGCCCGCCTTGATGGCGAAGGTCTCTTCGGTGCAGGTCAGGCCCGCCAGGTAGCACAGCACGGGTGTGCTGGCTGAATGCAGCGCCTGCGGTGGCCGGTACACGCCAAAGCGCATTGGCAAGCCAATGGTGCTGGAGGCGTGTTGGTAGAAGCCTTGCACGCCGCCAAAGCAGGCATGCTCGCTGAGCGTCTCGATGGTGGCGGTCGTCATGGCCAACGCGCGCTCAGTACATCACCACCGAGCGGATCGACTCGCCACTCTTCATCAGGTCAAAACCTTCGTTGATCTGATCGAGCGACAGCTTGTGCGTGATCAGGTCGTCGATGTTGATCTTGCCGTCCATGTACCAGTCGACGATCTTGGGCACGTCGGTGCGGCCGCGCGCGCCGCCAAAGGCCGATCCTTCCCACTTGCGGCCGGTCACCAATTGGAAGGGGCGGGTGCTGATCTCGGCACCGGCCTCGGCCACGCCGATGATCAGGCTGCGCCCCCAGCCCTTGTGCGTGCACTCCAGCGCCTGGCGCATGGTGGTGGTGTTGCCGATGCACTCGAAGCTGTAGTCGGCGCCACCGTCGGTCAGTTGCACGATGGCGTCGACCACATTGGGCACATCTTTCGGGTTGATGAAATGCGTCATGCCGAACTGGCGGGCCATGGCTTCGCGCTTGGGGTTCAGGTCCACGCCGATGATCTTGTCGGCGCCCACCATCTTGGCCGCCTGGATCACGTTCAGGCCGATGCCGCCCAGGCCAAAGACGACCACATTGGCGCCCGCCTCGACCTGCGCGCTGAACAGCACCGCGCCCACGCCCGTGGTCACGCCGCAGCCGATGTAGCAAACCTTGTCGAAGGGCGCGTCAGGCCGGATCTTGGCCAATGCGATCTCGGGCACCACGATGAAATTGCTGAAGGTGGACGTGCCCATGTAGTGCAGCAGCGGATCGCCATTGAGCGAAAAGCGTGACGTGCCATCGGGCATCAGGCCCTTGCCCTGCGTGGCGCGGATCTTCTGGCACAAATTGGTCTTGCGGCTCAAGCAGAACTTGCACTGGCGGCATTCGGGCGTGTACAGGGGGATGACGTGGTCGTCCTTGCGGAGCGAGCTGACGCCGGGGCCCACATCGACCACGATGCCCGCGCCTTCGTGACCCAAAATCGCAGGGAAAAGCCCTTCGGGGTCGGCGCCCGACAAGGTGTAGTAATCGGTGTGGCAAATGCCGGTGGCCTTGACCTCGACCAGCACTTCGCCCTCGCGCGGGCCTTCCAGATCGACGGTTTCAATGGTCAGGGGCTGTCCGGCTTTCCAGGCGACGGCGGCACGTGTCTTCATGGGCGTTCTTTCAAGGCATTCGGTGAGGTGGGGACATGATAAGTGCGGCATGATGCCGCCATGAAAAATCCCCCCAGCCAGGACCCGTTGCACGGGCTGACGCTCGAAACGATCCTCAACGAATTGGTGGCCGGCTACGGTTGGCCAGAGTTGGGTCGGCTCATCAACATCCGTTGCTTCCAGGCTGACCCCAGCGTGTCGTCCAGTTTGCGCTTTCTGCGCAAGACGCCCTGGGCGCGAGAAAAGGTTGAAGGCTTGTACCTGTTCATGCTGCGGGAGCGGCGCCGGTCGGGGCAAAGCTGACCGATGTCCCTGTCCGCGCTCGTCACCAAGTTCATCTTTCGCCATTGGCGCGCCTACGGCCCCTCGGCCGTGATGCTGGTTGCCATCGCCCTGCTCACGGTTTGGCTGCCGCGCCAGGTGGGCCACCTGGTGGATGGCCTGGTGGCGCGGCGGCTGGACACCGATGGGCTGATCCGCGAGGTGGGCCTGATGGTGCTGGCGGGCCTGGCCATCTACTTCATGCGCGTGACCTGGCGGCAGTTGCTGTACGCGGCGGCGTATCGGCTGGGCGTCGATCTGCGCACCCGCCTGTACGAACGCCTCAGCCTGCAGGGCCCGCGCTTTTACCAGGACCGCCGCACCGGCGACCTGATGGCCCTGGCCACCAACGACATCGACGCGGTGGAGCAAGCCGCTGGCGAGGCCGTGCTGGCGGGCTTTGACGGCACCATGACCCTGCTCCTGGTGATCGGCTCGATGGCGCTGGGCGTGGACTGGCGGCTCACCCTGGTGGCTCTGCTGCCCTTTCCCCTCATGGGCTGGGCCTTCTGGTGGATCTCCAACCACGTGCACACGGCGTCGCGCCAGTCGCTGGACAACTTCGGCCACCTCAACGACCAGGTGCACGAGACCTTGTCGGGCGTGCGCACCGTGCGGGCGTTGGGTTTGGAAGCGCGCAGCACCGCCGACTTCACCCGCTTGGCCGACCAGGCCGCGCAATCCAGCCTGAAGGCCCAGCGCTGGGAAGCCGCCTACGAGCCCGCCGTCAGCCTCACGCTGGGCGCGGCCACGATGCTCAGCCTGGGCATGGGCGGCTACCTGGTCTGGCACAAGGAGTTGACCATTGGCCAGTTGACCACCTTCAGCCTCTACCTGGGGCAGATGATTTGGCCCATGTTCGCGGCCGGTTGGGTGCTGTCCCTGATCGAGCGGGGCCGTGCTGCCTGGGATCGCCTGCGGCCGGTGCTGGAGGCGCCGCTCACGGTGCAGGACCATGGCCCGGTGCTCGCCATCCAGCCCGGCGCTTTGCAGGCAGACGGGGTGAAGTTCACCTACCCCGGCCACCCCCAACCGGCTTTGTCAGGCGTGTCGCTGGTGGTTCAACCGGGCCAGACCCTGGGCTTGGTGGGCCCCACGGGCTCGGGCAAATCAACGCTGGTGCGTTTGCTGCTGCGCCAGTTCGCGCCTGATTCAGGCCGTGTGAAATGGGGCGGCGTGACCTTGGCCGATTACAAGCTGGACACCCTGCGCCGCGCCGTCAGCTGGGTGCCGCAAGAGCCATTTCTGTTCTCAGCCTCGGTGGCCGAGAACATCGCGCTGGCCAAGCCCCAGGCCATGCGCGCCGAGGTGGAACACGTGGCCGGCATGGCCGCCGTGCACGACGACATCCTGCGTTTGCCGCAAGGCTATGACACGCCGGTGGGTGAGCGCGGCGTGACCTTGTCTGGCGGCCAGCGCCAGCGCGTGGCCATTGCCCGCGCCCTGCTGGCCGATGCCCCCTTGCTGTTGCTGGACGATGCCTTGTCCGCCGTGGACACCGACACCGAGGCCAGCATCCTGCGGCACCTTCGCGAGTTGAAAGCCCTGCGCCCCGAGCGCATCGCGATCGTGGTCAGCCACCGGCTCAGTTCCGTGGCCGACGCTGACCACATTCTGGTGCTGAAAGAAGGCGTGGTGGCCGAGCAGGGCAGCCATGCGCAACTGCTGGCGCAGGAAGGCTGGTACGCCCGGCAATGGCGTTACCAGCAACTGGAACAACAACTGGAGGCCGACGATGCAGCCGCTTGACCGGGGCCAGGCCTTGGCCCTGCTGCGCCGCGCAGCCCAACCCGAGCTGCACCACCTGCGGCGCGGCCTGCTGTGGCTGATGCTGGCCGCGGGCCTGGAGGCGCTGGGCCCCATCCTGGGCAAGGCCTTCATCGACCGGCACCTGATGCCGCACCAAGGCACCTGGCCCGAGATGGCCAGCCTGTTGGTCGGCGCACTGTTCGCCACCTGGATCGCCAGCTGGATTCGCTATGGCCAGTTGATCCGCCTGGCGGGCCTGGCCATGCGTTCGGTGCTGCGCCTGCGTGAAGAGGTCTATGGCCACGTGCTGCGCCTGCCCATGGCTTACTTTGACCGGGCCATCACCGGCCAACTGGTGAGCCGCGTCACCAATGACACCGAAGCGGTCAAGGCGCTCTACGTGCAGGTGCTGTTCGTGATGCTCGACAGCGTGGTGGCCCTGGTGGCCGCCTTGTTCGCGATGGCTTACCTCGATTGGCAACTGATGTTGGTGGTGGCGCTGCTGGTGCCCGCCGTGACCGCCATCGTCTGGCTCTACCAACGCCTGAGCGCCCCGGCCGTGACCCGTTCTCGCCAGTTGCGCAGCGACCTGAACGCGCAGATGGGCGAATCCATCGCGGGCATGGCGGTCTTGCAGGCCAGCCATGCCACACCCCGTTTCGCCGAGCGCTTTGCGCAGACGGCGCATGCGCAGTTGCAGGCCCGCCGTGACGAGTTGCGCGCCAATGCGTGGCTGCTGCGCCCCGCGCTCGACTTGCTCAACATTTCACTGCTGGCCCTGGTGATGACCGTGTTTGGTTTGCGCAGCCAGGGCGGCACCTTGAGCCCGGTCGAGATCGGCGTGCTTTACGCCTTCATCAGCACCATGGCCCGCGTGGTCGAGCCCCTCATCCAGATCACCACGCAGTTCTCGCAGTTGCAGCAATCGATGGTGGCGGCGGCGCGGGTCAACGCCTTGCTGCAAGAGGCCGAGTCCTTGCGAAACAGCGGATCAGGCCGGGTCACGCAAGGTGCCATCGACATCCGCCACCTGACCTTCGCCTACGCCGCCAACCCGCCAGTGCTGCACGACGTGAACCTGGGCATCGCGCCGGGCCAGTTCATCGGCATCGTGGGCCACACCGGCAGCGGCAAATCCACGCTCCTGTCGCTGATGCTGCGCTTTTACCCGGCGCCCGTCGGCACCGTCACCATCGACGGCCAGCCGGTCGATGACATCGATGACGAAGCCTTTCGCCAAGCCGTCGGGTTGGTGCCCCAAGAGCCCTTCCTGCTGGCCGCCAGCGCGCGCGAAAACATCGACATGGGACGGGGCTTGAGTCCGGCTCAAATCGAGGCCGCCGCACGCGCTGCCCAGGTGCACGATTTCATCCTGGCGCTGGAAAACGGCTACGACACGCCGCTGGGCGAGGGTGGCGCGCGCCTGTCCGTGGGCCAGAAGCAATTGCTGGCCATGGCGCGGGCCCTGGCAGGGCAGCCGCGCATCCTGTTTCTGGACGAGGCCACCTCGCACATCGACAGCGACACCGAGCGCTTGGTGCAAAAAGCCCTGGATGCGCTGCATGGCCAGGTGACCGTGGTGGCCATCGCGCACCGTTTGTCCACCATCCGCGATGCCGATGCGATCGTGGTGCTGCACCATGGCCGCATCGCCGAGCAGGGGTCGCACGAGGCGCTGATGGCCTTGCCCGAGGGGCGCTATCAGCGCCTTTACCTCCTGCAGCAATGGCAGGCGCAGGAGGCGGCCTGAAGAATGTGATGCCTGGCCGCCAGGCGCCATAATTGCGGTCTGTCGTTATCCAGGGCGTAGGCAACCGTCGCGCGTTCAAATCACCATGTTCCAAAGACTTGTGTATGTCGTCAAGGCGACCTTGGCCAGCTTGGCCATTACTGTGAACACCTTGATCGGCTTCACCTTGATGATCCCTTTCGCGCTGCTCAAGTTGGTGTTGCCGTTCCGGGCGGTGCGTCAGGTGGCCGACTACGCCTTGAACAAGATCGCCGACGTCTGGGTGGCGAACAACGGCCTTTGGATCGCTGCGGTGGGGCACACCCGTTGGCAGATCACCGGGGTTGAAAACTTCAAACGCCAAGGCTGGTACTTGGTCAGCAGCAACCACCAAAGCTGGGTCGACATCCTGGTGCTGCAAAAAGTGTTCAGCGGGCACATTCCGCTGTTGAAGTTCTTCATCAAGAAAGAGCTGATCTACGTGCCCATCATCGGCCTGGCCTGGTGGGCGCTGGACTTCCCCTTCATGTCGCGCAAGGGCGGCAAGGCCAGTGCGGCCAAGGACCTGGAGACCGCACGCCGGGCCTGCGAGAAGTTCCGCGTGGTGCCCACTTCGGTGATCAGCTTCCTGGAAGGCACCCGTTTCACGCCCAGCAAGAAAGACAGCCAGCAGTCGCCGTATCAGCACCTGCTCAAACCCAAGACAGGCGGCATTGGCATGGCCTTGGCCGTGATGGGCGAGCAGTTCGATGCCTTGCTCGACGTGACCATCGTCTACCCCAAGGGCGTGCCCACCTTCACCGACCTGATCTGCGGACGCCTGAGCGACGTGATCGTGGACGTGCGCCAGATCGCGATCCCGCCAGATTTGAAGACCGACACCGGTCGCGACCCGGCTTACCGCACCCGCTTGCAGACCTGGGTCAACGGGCTGTGGGTCGAAAAAGACCGGCGCATCAATGAGCTGGTGGCCAGCTTCAAGCCCCGTTGATCAGGGGGTTTGCGCGGGCTGCCTCAGGGGCTCGCGCAGGTGCATGAACTGAGCGGGGGCGACGTACTGCAGCAGTTCCTTGCCCTCGCTGTCCAGCGTGATGCCCAGGCCCTTTTCCGGGTACAGCCAGTGTTCTGAGTGGGCGTTGGTGCGCACACGTTCGGCGGGCTTGCCAAAACGGGCCTTCACGATGTCATCGTCCAGGTTGGCCTGCGGGATGAAGGCCAGTGCCAGGATGGGTGAGCGCAAGGCCTGCGCCTGGTCGGTGGCGTTCAAGCGGTACTTGCGCGTGCTGCTGTTCATGTAGCCAACATTGGCCGCGCGTTCGCGAAATCCCTGGATCACCTGCGGGCTGACCTGGGCGGTCACCACCAGTTTGCCAATGATGAACCCCATGGTGGCGGTTTCCACATACGCTTCCAGGGTGCCGTTCTCGCCAGGGGCGGCCACCACCGCCATTTGAAAGTCTGACGCCCATCGGCGTTGCACATCACCCAGCGTGCTGGCGGCCTCCGGATGAGCGGACAGCGTCAGGCCAAAGACCTGGGTGTCGCCCGATGGCAGCTGCTGGATTTGCCACGGCAACTCCTTCATGGGCGCCTGCTCAGGGCTGGACATTTTTGGCTCGCCATGGTCAAGCGCGATGAAGGTGGCCGCTGCCAAAGACGCGACCAGCAAGCCTGCGATCAGTTCCCACTTCTTCATGCCATGCACTGCTTCAGGTTTGGTAGCCGGGATCCAGGCGCTCCAGCTTGCGGATCAAGGCGGGCCACACAAAAGCCCCGCCCAAGCTGCCAGTCTGCACCTTCATCGCATGGGCCACGCCGTCAACGATCTGAGGATTGACCTGCGTCAAGGCGGCACCCCCTGACTGCGCGGCGATCTGGATCTGGCAGGTGCTCTCGAAGATGTACATCGACAGGAAGGCATCGGCGATGGTGGGCCCCACGGTCAGCAGGCCATGGTTGCGCAGCATCAGAAAGTTCTTGTGGCCTAAGTCGGCTTGCAGGCGGGGCTTTTCTTCATCGCGGAAGGCCACGCCTTCGTAGTCGTGGTACGCCAGCGAGGCCAGCACAAACGTGCTTTGCTGCGAGATCGGCAGCACGCCGTCTTTCTGCGCCGACACCGCCACGCCCGATCGCGTGTGGGTGTGCAGCACGCAGCCAGCGTCTTCGCGCGCCGCGTGCACGGCACTGTGGATGGTGAATCCTGCCGGGTTGACCGGGAAGGGCGAGTCGCTGAGCATTTTGCAGTTCTGGTCGACCTTGACCAGGCTGGACGCGGTGATCTCGTCGAACATCAAGCCATAGGGGTTGATCAAGAAATGGTGCTCTGGCCCGGGGATGCGCGCCGACACGTGCGTGAAGACCAGGTCGCTCCAGCCATAGGCAGCCACCAGGCGGTAGCAGGCGGCCAGGTCCACGCGCAGCTGCCATTCTTCGGGGCTGACGCTGTCTTTCAAGGAAGGGATGTTCAGGCTCATGCGAAGGTCTCCTGGTGTTGTTGGCGCAGCAGGTTTTTCTGCACCTTGCCCATGGCGTTGCGGGGCAGGTCGGTGGCAAAGAACACGCGCTTGGGCACTTTGAACCCGGCGATGGTGTCTTTCATGGCCTGGATCAGGGAATGCTCATCCACCGCCTGGCCCGCTTGGGGCACGACGATGGCGATCACGCCTTCTCCAAAGTCGGGGTGCGGCACGCCCACCACGGCCGATTCGACCACGCCGGGCAGTTTTTCGAGGTGGCTTTCAACCTCGGCCGGGTAGACGTTGAAGCCGCCGGTGATGATCAGGTCTTTGGCGCGGCCGCTGAGGTGAACGTAGCCCTGTGCATCGACCAAGCCCACATCACCGGTCCTGAACCAGCCATCGGGGGTGAAGGCTTCGCGGGTTTTTTCCAGCATGCCCAGGTAGCCTTTGAAGACATTGGGGCCGCGCACCTGCACGTGGCCCACCGTGCCCGCCGCGCAGGCCTGATCGTGGTCGTCGGTGATGCGCAGGCCCACGCCTGGCAGGGGCCGACCCACACTGCCGGGCACCCGCGCACCTTCACGGGGGCGGCAGGGGTTGGAGCACAGCATGCCGGTCTCGCTCATGCCGTAGCGCTCCAGGATCTGGTGGCCACTGCGGTGCTCGAAGGTGTTGGCCGTGGCACTCAGCAAAGGCGCCGAGCCGCTGACAAAAAGGCGCATGCCCTCGCAGCCACCGGCTTGCAAGTAGGCAGTGTCCAGCAAGCGGCCGTACATGGTTGGCACACCCATGAACACCGTGGCCCGGGGCTCGGCCAGATCCCGAATCTGCTGCATCACGCCAGTCGCGTCGAACTTGTTCAGCCAGCGCATGGACGTGCCCGACAGCAGCGCGCAATGGCCCGCCACGAACAGGCCGTGGATGTGAAAAATGGGCAGCGCGTGTACCAGCACGTCGTCGCTGCGCCAGTCCCAGTGGCGCAGCAGGGTGCGGGCATTGCTGAGTAGGTTGCCGTGGGTGAGCAGGGCGCCCTTGCTGCGACCGGTGGTGCCCGAGGTGTACAGGATGGCGGCGAGGTCATCCGCGTGGGCCAAAGCGGCGGTCTGTTGATCAGATTGCCGTGCAGCGTGGGTCAGCAAGCTGCCGGTGCGGTCGTCATTCAGAGTGAACAGGTGGGCGACCCGGCCTTGCGCGGCCAGCGGCACCACCCAATCCTGATCGGGCGAGCGGCACACCAGCACCGAAGGGCGCGCATCGTTCACAAAGTAATCCAGCTCGGCCTGCCGATAGGCGGGGTTCAGGGGCAGGAAGGCGAAGCCCGCCCGCAAGGTGGCCAGGTACAGCATCAGCGCCTCGACCGACTTGTCCACGTGCGCGGCCACCACCGGTGGGCGCCCGGCGTGGCCTTTCAGGCGCAGGCCGGTCAGCAGGTTGGCCACCATGGCGGTGGCGCGGTCCAGGTCGCGCCAGGTGTAAACCAGCCCGGTGTCCGTCAGGATCGCGGGCTCGTCCAGGGTGGTCGGCCAGGCGGCGGTGAAGGCGGTGAACAGATTCATGGGTCGTCATGATGGGGCAACCTGATACCGCCATCATGCGGTATTTGGCGCGCCATCGGCTTTACGAACTGAAACCTGTCAGGGCTTGAACTTCTCAAGCTCGCCCCCATCCTATCTGGACTGCTTTTGGAGGTGCCCGACATGCGCTTGAAACGATACTGGATGACTGGCTGCATGGCTCTGGTGCTGATGGCGGCCGGGCGCTTGCCAGAGCTTCGCGACAGCGAGGACGCGTCCGACTCCAAAATCGGCTGGGTGACCCTGACCAGCAAGCACAGCCTGGACGACACGGTGAGCAAGCTGATGCAGGCGGCGCGTTCGCGCGGCATGTCGGTCATGGCCAAGGTGTCGCCTCAGCGGCCTGGCGGACAGGACATGAGCCAGGCGCCCGCTTTGGTGCTGGTGCTGGGTGACACGGACGGGCACACGCCAGTTGTACAGGACACGGCGAATGCCGAGCCGCATTTGCCCATGAAGCTGCTGGTGGAAACCCAGCGCGATGGGTCGACCACCGTGAGCTTCCATGACGGCGCCACTTTGCTAAGCGATGCTGACATCCCGTCTGAATTCATTGGTGGGATGAGGCAGTTGCCGCGAGTGGTGGGAGCGGCGGTCGGCTAGTTTTATTCCCGAGCTTGGGGCGGGGGCTTTTTATAGGCAGCGCGGGGCTGGGATGAGTCGGAGGCGGGCGGGGCTCCTATGGTGGCGGTCCACCGCGTAGCGGCGGACTGCGCTCGGTGCTCGGCCACCGCGGGCGGCTGCGGAACTCGCCCTTCGGGCTCAAACAGTCCTCGCCGACCCCTCGCTGCGCGATGGGCAACCCGCCGTGGCCTGCGCGCCTCGACGCCCCCGAAGTCGCCCCGCCCGCCTCCGCCTCATCCCTGATCCGCCCCGCTGGTGGCGCAGCACGATTGCAACCGTGGCATGCCACCAGCCGGGCGAAAAAAGGGCCCCAGCCCGCGCCCCGCGCTGCCAAGGCAAAGCAAACCAGACTGCAGCAAAGTCTGGATCAGGGATCAATCGCCCGAGCCGACCCCGCCACCTTGCGCAATTCAAACTTCTGAATCTTGCCTGTCGACGTTTTGGGCAACTCACCAAACACCACGGCCTTGGGCACCTTGAACCCCGCCATGTGCTGCCTGCAGTGCGCCACGATGTCCTCGGCCGTCACCTGGGCACCCGCCTTCAACTCGATGAAAGCGCAAGGCGTTTCGCCCCACTTGTCATCCGGTTTGGCCACCACGGCGGCCGCCAGCACCGCGGGGTGCCGGTAAAGCACGTCCTCCACCTCGATCGACGAGATGTTCTCGCCACCCGAGATGATGATGTCCTTGCTGCGGTCCTTGATCTTGACGTAGCCATCGGGGTACTGCACGGCCAAGTCGCCCGTGTGAAACCAGCCCCCGGCAAACGCTTCTTGAGTGGCCTTGGGGTTCTTCAGGTAACCCTTCATGGTGATGTTGCCGCGGAACATGATCTCGCCCATGGTTTCGCCATCCAGGGGCACGGGCTGCATGGTGCCTGCATCCATCACGGCCACGCTGCGTTGCAGGTGATAGTTCACACCCTGGCGGGCATTCAGGCGCGCGCGCTCGCCAATGTCCAGCGCGTCCCAGTCCTCGTGCTTCACGCAAACGGAAGCAGGGCCGTAGACCTCGGTCAGGCCATACACGTGCGTCAGGTTGATGCCCAGTTGCTCCATACCTTCGATCATGGCGGCCGGTGGTGCCGCGCCAGCCACCATCGCCTGGATGCCGCGCGGGATGCCCTGGCGCAACGCTTCGGGCGCGTTCACCAATGAAGCGTGCACGATGGGTGCGCCGCAATAGTGGGTGACATGGTGCTCGCGGAAGGCGTCAAACACCGCCTTGGGATCGACCTTGCGCAAGCAAACATTCACCCCGCCACGCGCCGCCACCGCCCACGGAAAGCACCAGCCATTGCAGTGAAACATGGGCAGCGTCCACAGGTAGACGGCGTGCTTGGGCATGTCCCATTCGAGGATGGCCGAGACGGCGTTCATGGCCGCACCGCGGTGGTGGTAGACCACGCCCTTGGGGTTGCCCGTGGTGCCCGAGGTGTAGTTCAGGCTGATGGCGTTCCATTCGTCGGTCGGCAAGGCCCAGTTGAACGCCGGGTCGCCGCTGGCCAGCAGCTCTTCGTAGTCCAGCGCCCCAATGCGCTCGCCCGCGCCGGTGTAAACCACGTCATCGACGTTGATCACCAGCAGGGGCTGCGTGGACTGGCGCAGCGCCAGGGCGCGGGCCATCACGGCGCTGAATTCAACGTCCACCAGCACGGCCTTGGCTTCGCCGTGGTCCAGCATGAAGGCGAGGGCCTCCGCGTCCAGGCGGGTGTTCAGCGCATTCAGCACGGCGCCTGCCATGGGCACGCCGAAGTGGGCCTCGACCATCGGCGGCGTGTTGGGCAGCATCACGGCCACCGTGTCACCCACGCCCAGGCCACGCTGGTTCAAGGCGCTGGCCAGTTGTCGGCAGCGGGCGTAAGTCTGGGCCCAGGTCTGGCGCAGTGCGCCGTGCACGATGGCGAGGCGATCAGGGTAAACCAGGGCGGCGCGTTCGATGAACGACAGCGGGCTCAGGGCCGTGAAATTGGCCTCGTTACGCGGCAGGTCCTGGTCGAAGATGTTCTGGCTCATGTCGATGTCTCCTGGGGTTCCGCGGGTGTGACCACCCGGATGCGTGCACCGTGCAGGCTGACCACCTGACCCGCGCGGATCTTGCAGGTCTTGCGCAGCTCGTCCTGCCCGTCAACCTGGATCATGCCTTCTGCAACCATGGTTTTGGCGCGGCCACCGCTCTCGGCCAGGCCGGTGGCCTTCAGAAGGCGGTCCAGCGTGATGAAGTCGCCACGCAACTCGAAGGTGATCTGATTCAGGCTGGCCATGGATTATTTGGGGGGAGTTTGGCTTGCACCTGGCGCAAGCCTGGCGTTTGTCGAGGGTGAAAAGGTGCACGACTGTGCAGTGGCGGTGCACAATCGCGGGATTGTCGACTTATTGTCCAGGCCATCGAGGCCTGCCGCTGATGAAAAAAACTGATCTCGAAAAGAACAAGGCCTCCAAAATCATGGACCAGATGCGCCAGGCGCCGTCCTCCGGCCGTTTTGGCAGCGCAGCTGCTTCGGTGCCGGATCGCCGTGAACAGCGCAAAATCGACCAAGCCAATGGCTTGGTGGCCTTCGCCGTGAAATTGAACGCCGACCTGGTCAAGCAACTGCAAAGCCAGGCCGAGCAAGAGGGCGTGCCCCTGGCCGACCTGGTGGACCGCGTGCTCCGCGCCGGTCTGGCCGCCAAGTAGTTTGAATGAATCTTTCTGAGTCCAACATTCATTGGAGACAAGGATGAGCCAAGCCATGATGCACGTCGTTGACCCGAGCACCGGGGAGTCTGACCCCGCCGTGATCCGTCAGGTATTTGACCGCCAACTGGCGACCGCCCTCCAGTGGCGCGAGTCCACCGCGGCCGAACGCATTGCCCGCTTGAAAAAACTGCGCGATGCCATGATGGCCCGCCGCGAGGATTTCTACGCGGCCTTCCAGAAGGACTACAGCAAGCCCTCGTCCGAAGTCGAAGGCACCGAGTTCATGCCCGTGCTGGATGAAATCCGCCACGCCATCGGCTCGCTCAAGAAGTGGATGCGCCCCACCAAGGTTTGGCCCACCATGGCCACTGCCATGACGTCCGCCTGGATCGAATACCAACCGCGCGGCCGCAGCCTGATCATCGCGCCCTGGAACTTCCCGCTCAACTTGTGCTTTGGCCCCATGGTTTCGGCCTTGGCCGCTGGCAACACGGTCATCCTCAAGCCCTCAGAAATGACGCCCGCCGTCAGCGTGGTGATGGCTGAGATCATCGCCGCCATCTTCCCGCCCGAAGAAGTCGCGCTGTTTGAAGGCAGCCTGCCCACCTCGCAAGTGCTGCTCGACCTGCCTTTCGATCACATCTTCTTCACCGGCTCGCCTGCTGTGGGCAAGGTGGTGATGGCCGCTGCCGCCAAGAATCTCACTAGCGTCACCTTGGAGCTGGGTGGCAAGTCGCCCGTCATCCTGGACGAGACCGCCGACCTGCGCCTGGCCGCCGAGGCCCTGATGTGGGGCAAGTTCACCAATTGCGGCCAGACTTGCGTCGCGCCCGATCACGTCTTCGTGCACGAGTCCGTCAAGGATGGTTTTGTGGCCGAGTGCCGCAAGGTGCTGGCCGAGCGCTATGGCGCCACGCCCGCCGAGCAGCGCAAGAGCCCGCACTTCAGCCGCGTGATCAACCAGCGTCACACCCAGCGCGTGGCCGCCTTGCTGCAAGAAGCGCAAGCCAAGGGCGCCAACCTGCTCACCGGCGGTGACATCGACATCGCCACCTGCTACATCGCGCCCACCTTGATCGACCAGGTGCCGCTTGATGCCAGCATCATGAACGAAGAAATCTTCGGCCCGGTGCTGCCCTTGATCGCTTACCGCGACGTGGATGCGGTGGTGCGCCAGATCAACGCGGGCCACAAGCCCCTGGCGCTGTACATCTGGAGCCGCAACAAAGCGCGCACAAACCAGATCCTGCAAAAGACCAGCTCGGGCGGCGTGGCCATCAACCACTGCGTGCTGCACTACGCGCACGGCAACCTGCCGTTCGGCGGCGTCAACAACTCGGGCATCGGCAACGCGCACGGGCACTTCGGCTTCAAGGCCTTCTCGCACGAGCGGGCGGTGCTCAAGTCCGGCCCGATCATGATGGCCAAGATGTTCTTCCCGCCCTACACGGACACCAAGAAGAAGCTGATCCGCCTGACGGTGGACAGCCTGCGCTGGCCTTCATTGTTCTGAACGTGTCCTGATAAGATCGGACACTGATCCTTCCGATCTTTCTCCAGCCCGCTGGTCGCTGCCGCTCTTCATGAGTCAAGCAGCAACGTGGCGGGCTTTTTGCATGTGTTGGCTTTGCATGTGAACGAGCTGTGGACACCTTCATACAACAACTGATCAACGGCCTGGTACTGGGCAGCATGTACGCCTTGGTGGCCTTGGGCTACACCATGGTGTACGGCATCATCAACCTCATCAACTTCGCCCATGGCGAGGTGTTGATGGTGGGCGCCCTGGTGAGCTGGACCGTGGTGACCAGCCTGGGCACGCTGGGCTGGCCCGGTTGGGTGCTGCTGTTGGTGGCCCTTCTGGCCGCCATGGTGGTGTGCGGGGTGCTCAATTTCCTGATCGAGAAGCTGGCTTACCGGCCCTTGCGCAATGCGCCGCGCCTGGCCCCCTTGATCACCGCCATGGGCATGTCGCTGCTGCTGCAAACGCTGGCCATGATCATCTGGAAGCCCGACTACAAGCCGTTTCCCATCCTGTTGCCCGACGACCCGATCGAGGTGATGGGCGCCACGACCAACCTGGTCCAGATCCTGATCATCGCGGTGACGGCCATGACTTTGGCGGGCCTGATGGCGCTGATCCACGGCACCCGCCTGGGCCGGGCCATGCGCGCTACCTCCGAGAACCCGCGCGTGGCGCAGTTGATGGGCGTGCGGCCCGACCGCGTGATCTCGGCCACTTTCATCATTGGCGCCATGCTGGCCGCGTTGGCCGGTGTCATGTGGGCCGCCAACTATGGTTCGGTGCAGCACACCATGGGCTTCCTGCCTGGCCTGAAGGCCTTCACCGCCGCCGTGTTTGGCGGTATCGGAAACTTGCCCGGGGCCATGCTGGGCGGCGTGCTGCTGGGCCTGATCGAATCGATGGGTGCAGGCTACATCGGCGACCTGACCGGTGGCGTGCTGGGCAGCCACTACCAAGACATCTTTGCCTTCGCCGTGTTGATCCTGGTGCTGACCCTGCGCCCGCAAGGCCTGCTGGGCGAGCGCGTGGCTGACCGCGCATGAAGACGATGAGCCCCAAGAACAAGCTGCCGATCTTTCTCCTGGCCACCCTGGCGCTGTTGGTGTTGCCGCTGATCGTTCAAGGCTTCGGCCAGGCCTGGGTGCGCATCCTGGACGTGTCGCTGATCTACATCCTGCTGGCCCTGGGCCTGAACATCGTGGTGGGCTACGCGGGTTTGCTGGACCTGGGCTATGTGGCTTTCTACGCCGTGGGCGCTTACCTGTTCGCCTTGCTGGCCTCGCCGCATTTGAGCAACCACTTGCCTGCGGTGGCGGCCATGTTCCCGGCTGGCCTGCACCTGCCGGTGTGGGCGGTGATCCCATTGGGCGCGGGTGTCGCGGCACTGGTTGGCGTGCTCCTGGGGGCGCCCACGCTCAAGCTGCGGGGCGACTACCTGGCCATCGTCACGCTGGGCTTCGGCGAGATCATCCGCGTGTTCATGAACAACCTGGACGCGCCGGTCAACATCACCAACGGCCCCAAGGGCATCGACAGCATCGACCCGTTCACCATTTTTGGCGTGAGCCTGGGCGAGCCCTGGCACATCGCGGGATACGTGCTGCAGCCGGTCACCTTGCACTACTACCTCTTCCTGGGCATCGTGGTGCTGGCGGTGATCATCAGCCTGCGCCTGGAGAACTCCCGCCTGGGCCGGGCCTGGATGGCCATCCGCGAGGACGAGATCGCCGCCAAGGCCATGGGCTTGAACACGCGCAACCTCAAGCTGCTGGCCTTTGGCCTGGGCGCCACCTTTGGCGGGATCGGCGGGGTGCTCTTCGCCAGCTTCCAAGGCTTCGTCTCACCTGAATCGTTCTCCTTGCAAGAGTCGGTCATGGTGGTGGCCATGGTGGTGCTGGGCGGCTCGGGCCACGTGCCTGGCGTGATCCTGGGGGCCTTTTTGCTGTCAGCCTTGCCTGAGGTGCTGCGCCATGTGGCCGGGCCTTTGCAAGCGATGACGGGCGGGCGGCTGGACGCGTCCATCTTGCGACAATTGCTGGTGGCCTTGGCCATGGTCAGCATCATGCTGTGGCGACCGCGTGGCCTGTGGCCCGCACCACGCCATGAAGACAACAAGCCCGGGGTGGCTGCATGAGCGGGGCCTTGTTGAACGTGGCGAATGTGTCCAAGCGCTTTGGCGGTGTCCAAGCCTTGAGCGGCGTGGGCTTGAGCATCCAGCCCGGGCAGGTGCACGGCCTGATCGGCCCCAATGGCGCGGGCAAGACCACCTTCTTCAACGTCATCACGGGCCTGGTGCCGTCCGATCAAGGTCAGTTCGAACTGGCGGGCCGCCGCTACAAACCCACGGTGGTCCACCAGGTGGCCAAAGCGGGCATCGCGCGCACGTTTCAGAACATCCGCCTGTTCGCCCACATGACGGCGCTGGACAACGTCCGCGTGGGCCGTCATGTGCGGACCACGGTGGGCTGGTGGCAAGCGGTGTTGCGCACGCCTGCCTTCGTTCGTGAAGAAGCGCGCATCACCCTTGATGCACAGGCCTTGCTGGAGTTCGTCGGCCTGGGCGCTGTGGCGAACCAGACGGCCCACACCTTGAGCTATGGCGATCAACGCCGCCTGGAGATCGCGCGTGCGCTGGCCACCGAGCCGCGCCTGTTGGCGCTGGACGAACCCGCAGCCGGCATGAACGCCACTGAGAAGCTGCAACTGCGCGAGCTGATCCGCCGCATCCAGGCCCAGGGCCGCGCGATCTTGCTGATCGAACACGACGTGAAGCTGGTGATGGGCTTGTGCGATTGCGTGACGGTGCTGGACCAGGGCAAGCTGATCGCCTGTGGCACGCCCGCTGAAGTGCAGTGCGACCCGGCTGTGATCGAAGCCTACCTGGGCACGGCGGCCACTCACCAAGGGGCACCGACATGAGCGCCTTGCTGGACCTGCGCCAATTGAGCGTGGCCTATGGCGGCATCCAGGCCGTCAAGGGTTTGAACCTGCATTTGCAGGAAGGCGAGCTGGTCAGCCTGATCGGCGCCAATGGCGCGGGCAAGACCACCACCTTGAAAGCCATCTGCGGCTTGCTGGCGCCGCAGTCGGGTGAGGTGCTTTACCAGGGCCGCAGCCTCAAGGGGCAGGGCGCCTGGGACTTGGTCGCCCAAGGCCTGGTCATGGTGCCCGAGGGGCGGGGCATCTTCACGCGCATGACCATCGACGAGAACCTGCGCATGGGCGCCTACCTGCGCCGCGACGGTGAAGTCAACGCGGACATGGAGTCCGTCTACCAACGCTTTCCCCGCCTCAAAGAGCGGCACCGCCAGCTGGCCGGCACCTTGTCGGGCGGCGAGCAGCAGATGCTGGCCATGGGCCGGGCCTTGCTGGCGCGGCCCAAGCTCTTGCTGCTGGACGAGCCCTCGATGGGCCTGGCACCATTGATGGTGGACAAAATCTTCGAGGTCATCACCGACATCGCCCAGCAGGGCGTGACGGTGCTGCTGGTGGAGCAGAACGCCCACCGCGCGCTGGAGATTGCCAATCGCGCCTATGTCATGGAATCGGGCGAACTGGTGCTGGAAGGCCCCGCGCAAAGCCTGTTGAACGACCCGCAGGTGCAAGCCGCTTATTTGGGGTTGTGAGCCTTGTCGGCCTCGCTGGTGAAGGCGTCGGCGAAGAAGAACTCGGCGGGCAGGCCATGCAGGTTCACGAAGTCGCGCTGGGCCACTTGCACCATCACTGGGGCACCGCAGGCATAGACCTCGTGGCCTGACAAATCGGGCAGGTCGTCCATGACGGCGTGGTGCACCAAGCCAACGCGACCGGCCCACTGGTCGTTAGGTTTGGGCTCCGACAGCACGGGCACATAGGTCAGCCACGGCAGCTCGGCGACGGCTTGTTCGATCCAGTCGTGCAGGTACAAATCTGCGCGGCTGCGACAACCCCAGTACAGCACCGTGGGCCGTGCGATGTCCTTGAAGCGCATGTGCTCGATGATGGCTTTGATGGGCGCGAAGCCCGTGCCCGAGGCCAGCAGCACGATGGGCTTGTCTGAATCTTCGCGCAAGAAGAAGGTGCCGTAAGGGCCTTCCACCCGCAGGATTTCTTTTTCCTTCATCGTGCTAAACACGTGGTCGGTGAACTTGCCACCGGGCATGTGGCGCAGGTGCAGCTCAATGCTGGTCACCGGGGCGGCGCCTTCCACCGCGGTGGTCGCGGTGTTCAGGGCATTGGCCATGGAGTAGCTGCGCCGACTGCCATCCTTCAGGATGAACTCGATGTACTGCCCGGCGCGGAAACCGAAGGTGTTGTTGGTGGGCAGTTGCAAGCGCATCACCATCACATCGGGAGCGGCCAAGGTCAGGCTGATGACGCGGGTGGGCATTTTCTGGATGGGGAAGTCGCCCGCCGACACCACCTGGCGCGACTCGATGATCAAGTCGGTCTGTGGCGTGGCGCAGCAGGTCAGCATCCAGCCGTTGGCTTCCTCTTCATCGCTCAGGGCTTTGGCTTGGTGAACGCCATGGATCACCCGCCCTTCAATCAGTTTGCATTTGCACGAGCCGCAGGCGCCGTCCTTGCAGCCATAGGGCAAGCCGACGTTGTCGCTGATGGCCGCGCTCAGCACGGTCTCGTCGCGTTGCATCGAGAATTGGCGCCCACTGGGCTGGATGGTCACGGAAAAGCTCAAAACGCGCTCCACTGCGGTCAAAATTGTCTTCCATTGTCCCTCAGCCACCCATGCCCAGTCCTTCCATCAGCCGCCCCGCCCGTTTTCGCCAGACCCGCGTGTTGATCGTGGGCTGCGGCGATGTCGGCTTGCGCGTGGCGCGCGAGTTGTTGCCGCGTTGCCGCGTGCTGGCCCTGACCTCGCAGCCTGAGCGTGCGCAGGCTTTGCGTCAGGCAGGCCTGGTGCCCTTGCTGGGTAACCTGGATCAACCTGAGACCTTGGCAAGGTTGGCGGGGCTGGCCACAAGGGTGGTGCACTTGGCACCTCCGCCAGGGCAAGGCAGCCAGGACACGCGCACGCGCCACTTGCTGCAGGCCTTGTCCCGGCGTGGCCGGGTGCGCAACCTGGTTTATGGCAGCACCACGGGGGTCTATGGCAATGCAGGTGGCGCCCGGTTCAACGAGACCCGGCCTGTGGCGCCGACCACGCCACGCGCCCAGCGCCGTGTCCATGCCGAGGCCCTGGTGCGGTGGTGGGGGCGCAGGGCGGGCGTGCGGGCCAGCATCCTGCGCATTCCCGGCATCTACGCGGTGGACCGCGAAGGGGGGCATCCCCGCGACCGTGTGCTCAAAGGCTCACCCGTGTTGAGGCGTGAGGACGATGTCTTCACCAACCACATCCAGGCCGATGACCTGGCGCGGGCGTGCGTGGCCGCCTTGTGGCGAGGGCGCCCTGGCCGTGTCGTGCACGCATCCGATGACCAGACCCTGCTGATGGGCGACTACTTTGATATGGTGGCCGACCTGTGCGGCCTGCCGCGCCCACCGCGCATGAGCCGGGCCGAGGCCACGCTGGCCTTGTCGCCGATGCAGATGTCTTTCTTGAGCGAGTCCAGGCGGCTGGACAACCACCGCCTGCATGCGGAGTTGAGGGTGACGCTGCGCTGCCCCACGGTGCGCGAGGGCCTGGGATTGGCTTGAGATAAAGTTTGAGTTTCCACCATTCAAAAATCACCGAGGATTCAAACCATGCGTTTCAACACAGCACTCACTTCGATTGGCGCGGCCATCGTCCTGATGGCATCGCCCTTCACGTCGGCGAACGCCGCCTACAGCCAGATCGTGGCATTTGGCGACAGCCTGTCGGACAACGGCAATGTCTTCGCGGCCACCAAAGCGGGCCTGGGGTTTGGCATACCGACTGCACCGTACTGGAACGGCCGCTTCAGCAATGGCCCCGTGGCGGTTGAGGTGATGGCGCAAACGCTGGGCATCGCCCTGGTGGACTACGCTTTTGGTGGCGCGCTCACGGGCACGAGCAACCGCGCGGGCATCCCCGGCCTGCCCGGCATCCAGAACGAGGTCGATCAATTCACCACCAGCTTGAGCGCGGCCCAGAAAACGGCCGATGCCTCCGCCCTGTATTTCTTGTGGGGCGGTGGCAATGACTTCTTCTCGGCCACCGACAAGCTGGCGGCAGTGGCTCCGGCCATTGCCAACCTGACCGGCCAGGTCAGCCAGCTCTACGGCGCGGGCGCGCGCGACTTCTTTGTGCCCCTGCTGCCCGACCTGTCCAGCACGCTGGACGCCATCAATGGTGGCCCGGCGGCGCAAGCACAGGCCCACGCCTTGTCGGTGTTTTTTAACACCAACCTGGCGTCTGCCTTGCAAGGGCTTCAAGGCGACTTGAGTGGTGCCAGCATCCGCGTCTTTGACCCCAATCCATCCTTGAATGCCGCCCGTGATGCCGTCTTGGCGGACGGGGGCACGGCCACCGCGTCCTGCTGGACGGGCAATTACACCGGCACGGGGGGCACCTTGTGCACCAACCCTGATCTGTACACGCTGTGGGATGGTGTGCACCCGACGGCCCGGCTGCACCTGGCCTTGGGGCAGTCCATGGCCGCCGCTGTGCCTGAACCCGGCACGTTCGGGCTGGCCCTGGTTGGCTTGCTGATCGCGGGCGTTGCTGCTCGCCAGCGGCGCAGCCAAGCGGCCTGATGCCGATGCCGATGCCGATGCCCGCGCCGATCAAGACGTCGGCGCTGGCGTCTTGGGTTTGAACGAGCAGTAGCGGGCCACGCTGCATTCCCAGCAGCGTGGCTTGCGCGCTTGGCACACGTAGCGCCCATGCAATATCAGCCAATGGTGGGCGTGCCGCAGATACTGCGGCGGCACCCGCTTTAGCAGTTTCATCTCCACGGCCAAGGGCGTCTTTCCTGGGGCCAGGCCCGTGCGGTTGCCAATGCGAAAGATGTGTGTGTCCACCGCCAAGGTGTGTTCGCCAAAGGCCACGTTCAACACCACATTGGCGGTTTTGCGGCCCACGCCCGGCAGGGCTTCCAGGGCCTCGCGGCTGCGCGGCACCTCGCCCTCGTGCAAATCGATCAACATCTGACAGGTCAACAGCAGGTGCTTGGCCTTGCTGCGGTACAGGCCGATGGTCTTGATGTACTCGCACAGCCCTTCAAAGCCCAGGTCCAGGATTTTTTGCGGCGTGTTGGCCACCGGAAACAACTTCTGAGTGGCCTTGTTCACGCCCACGTCGGTGGCCTGGGCTGACAGCAGCACGGCGGTCAACAACTCGAACGGTGTGCTGTAGTTCAGCTCGGTTTCGGGCTCTGGGTTGGCAGCTTGCAGCGTGGCAAAAAACGGGGCGATGTCGGCGGCTTTCATGGCGCCAGTCTAGCGGCGTGGCTCGCGTGTCAAGGCATCAGCCCAGCACCTCATCGCTTTCGATGCGGCCGTCCACCAGCGTCACCGTGCGGTCGCACTGCTCGGACAGGCGTGAGTCGTGGGTGACCAGCAGCACCGCGCAGCCGAACTCGCGGTTGAAGTTGCGGAACAGCTGGAACACTTCGGCGGCCGCCTTGCTGTCCAGGTTGCCCGTGGGTTCG
The DNA here is from genome assembly GCF_029946005.1 of Aquabacterium sp. Classification (GTDB taxonomy): domain Bacteria; phylum Pseudomonadota; class Gammaproteobacteria; order Burkholderiales; family Burkholderiaceae_C; genus Aquabacterium. The sequence goes on along the minus strand of NZ_JAQSDR010000014.1, from coordinate 154,433 downwards.
TCGGCCAGCAGCAGCGACGGGTGGGTGACCAGCGCGCGGGCCACGGCCACACGCTGCTGCTGGCCGCCCGAAAGCTGGTCGGGCTTGCGCTGCTCAAGTCCCGCCAGGCCCACTTGGGCCAGCAGGCCGCGAGCGCGGTCGAGTTGTTCGCGCGTGGGCTTGCCGGTGGCCACCATGAGCGGCATCAGCACGTTCTCGAGCACTGTGAAGGCCTGGATCAGATGGTGGAACTGGAACACGAAGCCGATCGCACTGCCACGCAGTGCCGTGCGCCGTGCGTCGTCCATGCTCCGGGTGGGCTCGCCAAGCACAAACAGCTCGCCCGCGGTGGGGCGGTCCAGCAGGCCGATCACGTTGAGCAGCGTGCTCTTGCCCGAGCCCGAGGCCCCCACGAGCGCGGCGAAATCGCGGCGTTGCAGGCGCAGGTCCAAGCCGTGCAGCACTTCCACTTCGGTGGGCTTGCCGCCGTTGTAGCTTTTCCGAAGGCCTTGCAAGCGCAGTACCTCCTGGCTGGCGTCGTGCTCAGACATGACGGATCGCCTCCACTGGGTCGAGAGACGCGGCACGTCGCGCTGGCACGGCGGCCGACAGGATGCCGGTGACGGTGGCCAGGCCCATCGCAGCCACCAGCAGCCACGGATTCACCGGGATGTAGAACAGCTTGGGGCCGAACGCATTGAACGCGCTCACCAAGCCATAGCCCGCCAAGCCGCCCAGCAGCGAGCCGGCCAGGCCGTACAAGGCCCCCTGGACCAGGAACACCCGCAGCATTTGTTGCCGCGTGGTGCCCATCGCGCGCAGGATGCCGATCTCGCGTGTGCGCTGGACCACGCTCACTGAAAGCACGCTGGCGATGCCCAAGGCCACGCTCAAGGCCACGAACACGCTGATCATCTGCGTGGACAGACTTTGCGAGCGCAAGGCGTTCATCAGCTGGGCGTTGGTTTCCATCCAGCTTTCCGCCTTGAGGCCGGTGAGGCGGGCGATGCGCGCCGCCACGGCCTGCGCATCGAAAATGTTGTCCACCGTCACGTCGATGATCGTCGCGGCGCCGGGCAGGTTGAGCAGCGACTGCGCTTGCTTCATGTCCAAGTACACGTAGCGCGCGTCCAATTCGCGCACCCCCAGCTCGAAGATGCCGGCCACGTTGACCACGCTCTCCCGTCCCTGGCCGCCGTCCAGGCGCAGTTTGTCGCCCACGCGCAGGCCCAGGTCGGTGGCCAGCTGCTTGCCGATCACGGCGTCGCCAGCACCGATGCGGAACACGCCGGCGACCATGTCATTCTGGATCGGGATGATGCGCTGGTAGCGCGGCGCGTCAATGCCGACCAGCGCCACCGATTGCAGCGCCTCGCCACGGCGCGCGAACGCTGGCCCCGAGATCACCGGCGACACGGCCTTGACGCGCGGTTGCACATCGAGCACGTCGCGCACCTGCTGCCAGTTGTTGATTGAGCGCAGGCGCTGGGCGCGCTTGTTCTCGAGCACCAGCTGTGTGCTTCCGGGGTCGGGCGGCAGGATGCGGTTGCGCTCTTGCGGAGGCTGGACCTTGATGTGGGCCTGGGTGCCCAGGGTGCGGTTGACGATGTTGCCCTGCAGTCCGGTGATCAGTGCCGTGAGGAAGACGATCACCGCGACGCCCACGGCGATGCCGACCAGGATCAACGTACTTTGTGCCTTGCCTTCACGCAGGAACTTGGTGGCGATGGTCCACTCGATCCACATCGGCATCAGTCCAGCTTGGCTGGCAGTTCCTTGCGGGTGGCAGGGTCCGCAGCACCGACAGGCAGGCCGCTGAGCACTACGCGCACGCGATCACCTGGTGCCACCGCGGCCTGCGCGTCTGTCAGGACACGGTCGCCGACCTGCAAACCAGCCGTGACTTCGCTTTGGGTCAGGCCCCTCAGGCCCAGTTGCACCTGGTGTCGCTTGGCGCGGCCATCGGCAACCAGCCACAGCTCAGCGCGGTTGCCGTCCATGGCCGTCAGGGCCTCGTTCGGAACCACGATGGCGCGGTCCCGGCGGCCCGTTTCCACGTTCACGGAGACGGTCATGTCCTGGCGCAGGAAGCCCGGCACCGGGGTCACGGTGAGGCGGATGTCCACCGTGCCGCGTTGCGGATCCACGCTGGGCGCGATGAAGCTGACCTTGGCCGGGAAGGGCCGCGCAGGGTAGGCGTCGGCGATGCACATGGCCGACTGGCCGATGGCGAGCACTTCGAGGTTCTTTTCATCCAGCGGTAGCAGCACTTCGGTGTCGCCCTTGCGGGCAATTTCGAACAGGACGCGGCTGGGCTGCACCAAGTCGCCTGGCTCGGCGTTGCGGGTCAGCACGGTGCCAGCGACTTCGGCGCGGATCGTGGTCTTGGCCAACTGCGCCTTGGCGCTCGCCACTCGGGCGCGCGCCGCCGCCTCATTGGGGTTGCCGACCAGCAGCGACCGGGCAGCCAGCCGCGCTTGCTCGGCGGCGGCGCGGGCCATGGTCTCAGCCTGTACCGCCTGTTCCATCTCTTCGCGGGCAATGGCCTGCTGCTGAAACAGGTCGCGACGGCGCTGGGCTTCGCGGCTGGCCTGGGCCAAACGTGCCTCCGCCTCGCGCAGCGCGGCCTGCGCCTGCGGACGCGTCGACTGCTGCAATTGGGCCAGGGCGACCTCCGCTTCGCGCACCGCCGACTCAAGGTCGTCAGCACGAAGCACCGCCAACACGTCGCCAGGCTGCACCACGTCGCCCTCCTTCACGCGCCGCTCAACCACCACGCCGGTCACCGGGCTGCCGATCTGCGCGCGCGATACGGCCACCACCCGGCCGGTCGCCACCACGGTCTGCACCAGCGGCCGCGCGGCGACTTCGTAGCCGGCCAAGGCCGGCCCGCGCATCTTTTGCACCAGCCCCCATGCCAAGGCGCCAAAGAGCAAGCATGCGAGGACGACGAACAACAAGGGGCGTTTCATGGTGTGATCCGGAGCATGCGTGGCGGCCTCTCATCAAGAACCCACCTTTGAAGACGTCTAAGGTCTAGGACTAGATCACCACGACCTTGTCCGGCAGCTCATTGGGGTTGTCACGATCGTGGTCAACCGGGAAATGAGTCGCCAGCAAGTGCGTGACGGTGCTGATGGCCTGGCTCAGTCCGTGTTCAAACTGGCCGTCGTGCAGACTGGTCGCCAGGTGTTGGGCGATGTGGGCCCAGGGCTCATGCCCAGCTCGGGCGATGATGCCTCGGTCGGCCAGGATCTCGATGCGGTGGTCGGCCAACAGCAGGTAGATCAGCACGCCGTTGTTGTGCTCGGTGTCCCACACGCGCAAGGTGCTGAAAAGATGCAGCGCGCGTGAGCGGGCGGTTTGCCCGTCTTTCAAGTCCTGCCAACTCAGGCCACCTTCGATGCACAAACGCAATTCACCCAAGTGTTGCACTTCGCTGGCACGCACTTGCGCTTGCAAACGATTCAGGCCGGCCACGCCCAATTGGCGACGCACATCGTCCCCGTCGGTCCAGAGGTGTCTGGCCCAGCGCAACAGAGGGTGGGCCGAAACCCTGGATTCACCAGTCACCGGATGCACCTCCACCGCCAAAATCGCCACCACCGCCGGATGAGAAGCCACCGCCTCCACCCCCACCGCCAAATCCTCCTCCACCTCCACCAAAGCCGCCGCCCCCGATGAAGGGGCCACCGCGTCCTCGGGAACCGCTGGCCATGGCGGCCACGACCACGGCCGAGGCCAGGCCCACGCCCAGGGCGATCAGTGTGCTGGTGGTCACCAGCCAGCCCAGCCCGCCCACGACCAGGCCTGAGGTCAGCGAGCCGACCTTGCGGCCGAGCATGGAGGTCAGCAAGGCGCCCACCACGGGGACGCCCACGAACAGGAACACGCCCAAGTCATTCCATTGAAAGCCAGGGCCTTCTGCTGAGGACGCCGAGGGGTCTGCTGGCAGCGGCAGGTTTTCGCCTTGCGCGCGCGCCGCCAACTGATCAATGGCCAGATTCAAGCCCCCCGCGTAGTCGCCGACCTTGAAGGCAGGCGTGATGGCCCGGGTGATGATCTGCTTGGCGGCCAGGTCGGGGATGGCGCCCTCCAGGGTCTTGGCCACCTCGATGCGCACGCGGCGGTCGTTTTTGGCCACCACCAGCAACAGGCCATCGCCCACTTCACGGCGCCCGATCTTCCAGGCATCACCCACCCGCTGGGCGTACGCAGCGATGTCTTCGGGTTGGGTGGACGGCACCATCAACACCACCATCTGCGTGCCCAGTCGGGTTTCAATGCCGGCCAATTTGGCGTCCATCGCCACGCGCTGGGCTTCACTCAAGGTGCTGGTCTGGTCGATGACCCGGCCACTGAGCACGGGCACAGCTTGAACGCCCCCATCGTCGGCGGCGAATGCCGGCCCAATGACCAGCAGAATGAGCGCGGTCAGGCTGGCCAGTGTCCAGCGCAGCCAGACGGGCCCCGACAGCGTGCGCCTCACGATGGAGCGCCGATCACTTCTTGGTGTTGAAGTCGACCACGGGCGGCGATGAAATCTGCGCCTCGTTCTGCACCGTGAAGTTGGGCTTGGCGTCGTAGCTAAAGACCTTGGCCGTCAGGTTGGTGGGAAAGCTGCGCACCTTGATGTTGTAGTCCTGCACGGTCTTGATGTACCGGTTGCGGGCCACGGTGATGCGGTTCTCGGTGCCTTCCAGTTGCACGCGCAGATCCTGGAAGCCTTGGTTGGCCTTCAGGTTGGGGTAGTTTTCCGTGACGACCAGCAGGCGTGACAGTGCGCTCGACAACTCGCCTTGGGCCGCCTGGAATTTCTGGAAAGCAGCCGGGTCGTTGACCAACTCGGGCGTGGCCTGGATGCTGGTGGCCTTGGCGCGGGCTTCAACCACCTTGGTCAGCGTGTCCTGCTCAAAGCTGGCTTCCCCCTTGACGGTGCTGACGATGTTGGGAATGAGGTCGGCACGCCGCTGGTACTGGTTGAGCACTTCGGACCACGCCGATTTGTTTGCCTCGTCCAGGGTCTGAAACTCGTTGTAGCCGCAGCCCGACAGGGAAACGACGATGGTGGCGGTGGCCAAAACGCTCAGCCAGCGACGGGGTGAAGGATCAGTCATCGCAATTCTTTCCTCAGCCTGGTATGAAATGCCGATGCGAATACCGCATCAGCGCAACAGCATAACTGGGAACGAACCGGTTTGTTTCAAGGGCCTTTGAGCCCTTGTCATGCATCAAGCATCAAGCATCATGCGAAGGACAGGTTGTCCGGCAGGTTGTGACGCGAGATCACTTGGTGCGCCCGTGATTTGGGGTAGCGGTCACGCACGATCTTGACCGCGCCCATGGGCGTGTCGGCCAAGACCTTCAACACGCGGATGACCGCTTGTTGCGAGGTGGGGCTCAGGATCACCAACGCCGACACCTCGAAGAGGTGCAGGGCAGGTTCAATGGCAAGGTTCATCAAGGCGCGCATAGTCAATCTCCACATCATGGGCGACGGCGCAAGCGCTGCCCATTTCGTGAGGATGCATTTTGCGGGCCAACTGTGACATGCGGATGACCCTTGAATGGGGGGAATCCAGCTCTCATTTCGGCAATAAGCGTCGCAATTGCCAGACAGCGTTAATCTGAGTACGAACAATTGATGTAGCCATCGGCCCCGCCGCCGTGCGGATTTTTCAGGTCAGTCGCCAGCGTTGCGACGCGCTCTGGCTCTGGCCAACGCCGCTTCAATCACCGACCGCTTTTCGTCCAATTGGGCCGGGTCGGTCAGGCGCGACTCCTCGGCCAGGTTGGCCAGCTTGCGCTCGGCCTTGGCCTGCAGGCGGGCATCGTTGTTGTGTTTGGCTTGTTCAACACGCCGCAGGTGAAAATCGTAGCGGCCTTGGGCTTGCTGGGCCAGCGGCGCGCTCCAGGCAGCCCAGCCGGTCGGTGGGGGCTGAACATCGATAGCGGGCACCAAGGAAATGCAGTCCACCGGGCAAGCGGGGATGCACAACTCGCAGCCGGTGCACAAGTCTTCGATCACCGTGTGCATCTGCTTAGCGGCCCCGACGATGCAATCCACCGGACAGGCCTTGATGCACAAGGTGCAGCCAATGCACCACTTCTCGTCGATCACGGCCAGAAAGCGTGGGCCTTCAAGGCCATGGTCATCGCTCAGGGGCAGGGCGGGCAGGCCCGTGGCCTGGGCCAGCCGTTGCACGCCGGCTTCTCCACCGGGTGGGCATTGGTTGATGCCGGCCTCGCCCGCCACGATGGCCTGCGCGTAGCTTGCGCAATCGGGAAAGCCGCAGCGCGTGCATTGCGTCTGCGGCAAAAGGGCATTGATCAGGGCGGCGTCCAACATGGCGCCGCAGTCTACGTCATGCCGCTTTCTTGACCTTGGCCGCCTTGTTGTTGGCCGAGATGAAGCTGCGGATTTCCGGGTAGACCATCTCTCGCCAGCGGCGACCGGCAAAGATGCCGTAGTGGCCAGCCCCCTCCACGGTGTAGTGCTTCTGGCGCGACGCCGGGATGCCGGAGCACAGGTCGTGGGCCGCTTCAGTCTGGCCTGCGCCAGAGATGTCGTCCAGCTCGCCTTCCACCGTCAGCAGGGAGGTGGTCCTGATGTCAGCGGGTTTGACCAACTCGGGCACGCCCTCGGGATTGCGAACTTCCCAGGTGCCGTTGACCAGCGAGAAATCCTGAAACACGATGCGGATCGTGTCCAGGTAGTACTCGGCGGGCATGTCCAGCACGGCGTTGTACTCGTCGTAGAACACGCGGTGGGCTTCGGCGCTGTCGTCATCGCCGCGCATCAGATCCAGGAAATAGTCGTAGTGCGACTCGCGGTGGCGGTCGGGGTTCATGGCCACGAAACCGGTGTGCTGCAAGAAGCCTGGGTACACGCGGCGGGTGGCGCCCGGGTAGTTGGTCGGCACGCGGTAAATCACGTTCGACTCGAACCACTCGAAGCTCTTGTTCATGGCCAGGTTGTTGACGGCCGTGGGCGATTTGCGCGCGTCAATCGGGCCGCCCATCATCGTCATGGTCAGCGGGGTTGGTTCACCGCGGCTGGCCATCAGCGAAACGGCGGCCAGCACCGGCACCGTCGGCTGACAAACGGATATGACGTGAACGTCCGGCCCCAAGGTGCGGATGAACTCCTGCACGTAGTTGACGTAGTCGTCCAGGTGGAAGGCGCCTTCATCGACCGGCACCATGCGGGCGTCGACCCAGTCAGTGATGTAAACCTTGTGGTCTTGCAGCAGCGTCTTGACGGTGTCGCGCAGCAGCGTGGAGTGGTGGCCTGACAGGGGTGCCACAACCAGCACAGAGGGCTGATCACGCATGGTGCCCAGCAGCTTGGCGTTGTCGGTGAACCGTTTGAAGCGCAGCAGGCGGCAGAAGGGCTTGGCCACGACCACTTGCTCCTGGATCACCACATCGGTGCCATCCACCATGACCTTGTTGATGCCGAACTCGGGCTTTTCGTATTCTTTGGTGAGGCGATGCACCAAATCGAAGCCTGCCGATACCCGCTGGGCCTGGGGCACTTGGGCAAACGGTGACAAGGGGTTGCTGTAAAGCTTGGATGCGGCGCTGGCGAACTCGGAGAACGGGCTGATCCAGGCGCGGTTGGTTTCGAAAATTTGATAGAGCATGGGTAACCTCTCAAAAAACGCACCTTTTGGGCGCATTGTGCAGTGCAGCATAGACGACTTTAAGCATCTTTGCACCGACTGTGCCTTTCCAAGAAGCACAACAAGTGCACGTCCACCCCGCAATTCCGGGGGTGAGGCCCCCCCTTGATGAGGGATGACCAAAAAAAACCGCGTGCTAAATTTGGTTACACATTGGGGAGAGCCCTGTATGACTGATTTGATTTCGCGCCTGCCCGCTTCGCAACGGTCTTTTTTTAAAACGAAGGCTTCACACGCCTGCTCAGCACTGCTGCTGACCGCTTTGGGCAGTTTGCCCACCGTCAGCCATGCCGGTTTTTTTGACGATTTGCGCAAGTTGTTCGGCGGTGGTGGTGGGACCACGACCACGCCGACCACCACCACGGGCTCGATCCCGACCGACGCGTACCTCAAAGGCACGTTTGGGGCTGTGGCGAGCTGGCCGCTGATCCCCATCCACGTGGTACTGCTGCCCGACGGGCGCGTGATGAGCTATGGCACCGACGCCAAAGGGGTGCAGACCGGGCAGTTCAATTACGACATCTGGGACCCCACCAAGGGCACGGGCACTGCCTCGCACCTCATGTTGCCCAACACCACGGGCACAGACCTTTTTTGCAATGCGCAAATCGTGGTGCCTTCCAGTGGCGCGGTGCTGCTGACCGGCGGTGACCGCACCATCAAGGGCGTGCGCAACTATTCGGCGGACGACGTCAATTTCTTCGACTACCGCTACAACGCGATGTACGCGGCACCCCAGCGCATGAGTGCGCTGCGCTGGTACCCCACCGTGGTCACCTTGGCCAATGGCAAGGTGCTGGTGCTGGGCGGGCGCGCTGACCCGGATACCCCGGCACCCACGCCTGAGCTGTATTCCGAAACCGAGGGTTGGAGCACGCTGAGCGGCGCCACCAGCGACGATGCCTATGGCCTGCGCAACTGGAGCTATCCCCGCGCCTGGCAGGCGCCCAACGGCAAGGTGTTCGTGGCCACCATCTGGGGCGGCACTTATTACATGGACCCCACTGGCAATGGTTCGCTGGCCGCCACGCCCCTCAAGCTGGCGACGGGCGATGTGTACCTGCCCAGTGTGATGTACGCCCCCGGCAAGATCTTGGCGTTCCGCAAGTTCAACAAGGCGGTGATCGTCGACATCAATGGCGCCACGCCCACGGCCACCACGGTCGCGGGGGTGGGGCAGGACCGCTTCCATGGCTCGGCCACGGTGATGGCCAATGGGCAGGTGTTCGTCAATGGCGGCTCCATGGTGGACAACGTGGCCAATGGCGTGGCCTACCAGGCCAAGATCTGGAACCCGATCACCAAGGCCTGGACTGTGGCCGCCACGGCCAGCAAGATGCGCCTGTACCACTCGGCGTCCTTGCTCTTGCCCGATGCCACGGTGCTGACGGCGGGCGGCGGGGCGCCCGGCCCTGCCACCAACCTGAATGCCGAGATCTACACGCCACCGTATTTGTACAAGTCGGGCAGCGTCCTGGCCGTTCGCCCGGTCATCCAGTCGGCGCCCACCGTGACCACCTGGGGCGCCAGCATCGCGGCCACCACCGACGTGACGGGCATCAGCCGCGTCACCTTGGTCAAAACCGGGTCGGCCACGCACACGGTCGACTTTGACCAGCGCTTCATGGAGTTGGGCTACACCGCCTCCGGCACCAACCTGACCATCCAGGTGCCTTCGTCGGCCAACCTCGCGCCACCCGGTTACTACATGCTGTTCGTCTTCAATTCAGCCGGTGTGCCTTCGGTGGCGAAGATCATCAAGCTGGGTTGATTCGGTTTCGGCCGGGCACAAAAAAAGGGGGCTCGGTGAGCCCCCTTTGTCATGGTCGGTTCAAATCAGTGGCTCAGATCACGGCCTTGATCGCGGCGGCCACGGCCTTGATGTTGCCGTTGTTGAGCGCGGCTACGCAGATGCGACCCGAGTCCACCCCGTAGATGCCAAACTCCGAGCGCAGGCGCTGCATTTGCGTCGCGTTCAGGCCTGAATAGCTGAACATGCCCTTCTGGCGGGTGATGAAGCTCAGGTCATCGCTCACGCCGGCGGCCTTCAGTTCATCGACCAGCGCGCCGCGCATCAGCTTGATGCGGTCGCGCATGGCGGCCAGCTCTTCTTCCCACATCGTGCGCAGGGCAGGCGTGGTCAACACCAGTGCCACCACTTGCGCGCCGTGCGTGGGCGGGTTGGAGTAGTTGGTGCGGATCACGCGCTTGAGTTGGCTCAGAACGCGGGCGGCTTCCTCGGCCGATTCGCTGACGATGCTCAGGGCACCCACGCGCTCGCCATACAGCGAGAAGCTCTTGGAGAAGCTGGTCGACACGAAGATGTTCAGGCCAGCGTCCAGGAACTTGATGACCACCTTGCCGTCTTCGGCAATGCCGTTGCCAAAGCCCTGGTAGGCCATGTCGAGGAAGGGCACCAGGCCGCGTTCTTTCACGGCGCCGATGATCTGCTCCCACTGGGCGTCGTCCAGGTCGTAGCCGGTCGGGTTGTGGCAGCAGGCGTGCAGCACGATGATGGTGCCCGCAGCGGCAGCCTTCAAGGTGGACAGCAGGCCGTCGAAGTGGACGCCCTTTTTCTCAGCGTCGTAGTAGGGGTAGGTGCCCACATTGAAGCCAGCGCTCTCGAACAGGGCGCGGTGGTTTTCCCAGCTGGGGTCTGAGATCAGGACTTGCGCATCGGGGTTCAGGCGCTTGAGGAAGTCGGCGCCCAGCTTCAAACCGCCCGTGCCGCCAATGGCTTGCGCGGTGGAAATGCGGCCAGCCTTGACGGCGGCGTGCTCGGCGCCGAACACCAGCGCTTGCACGGCCTTGTCGTAGGCAGCAATGCCTTCGATGGGCAGGTAGCCGCGGGCTTTGGGCGATTCCTGCATTTGCTGCTCGGCGGCGGCCACGCATTTCAGCAGGGGCAATTTGCCCTGGTCATCGGTGTAGACGCCCACGCCCAGGTTCACCTTGGCGGGATTGGGGTCGGCGTTGAACTGTTCGTTCAGGCCCAGGATCGGGTCCCGGGGAGCCATTTCAACGGTGGCGAATAGCGAGGCCATGCAAGCAGTCCTTGATCGGTTGGGATAAGCTGAAACCAGTTAACCCATTATTTTATCGACCTGCGCACCTCATGTCAGATTTGATTGATATTTCTCTTGCTGCTCAAGCGCCCAAAGGGGGCGCCGACGCTGAGGCAGAGGGCCAATTCGTGAGTTTTCCCGACTCGCCATTTCAGCTCTATCAACCCTACCCGCCAGCAGGGGATCAGCCCACCGCCATCGAGTTGCTCTGTGAAGGCATTGAGGACGGCCTGGCCTACCAGACCCTGCTGGGCGTGACCGGCTCGGGCAAAACCTTCACCATGGCCAATGTGATTGCCCGTGAGGGCCGTCCCGCCATCGTGTTCGCGCCCAATAAAACCCTGGCGGCGCAGTTGTATGCCGAGTTCCGCGAGTTCTTTCCCAAGAACGCGGTCGAGTATTTCGTCAGCTACTACGACTACTACCAGCCCGAGGCCTATGTGCCGCAGCGCGACCTGTTCATCGAGAAGGACAGCGCCATCAACGAGGCCATCGAACAGATGCGCCTGAGCGCCACCAAAAGCCTGCTTGAAAGGCGCGACGTGGTCATCGTGGCCACCGTGTCGGCCATCTACGGCATTGGCAAGCCCGAGGACTACACCGAGATGCGCTTCATCGTCCGCACGGGCGAAAAAATGGGGCAGCGCGACATCATCGCCCAGCTCATCCGCATGCAGTACAAGCGCAACGACGTGGAGTTCACGCGCGGCACCTTCCGCGTGCGCGGCGACACCATCGACATCTTCCCGGCCGAGCACAGTGAGCTGGCGCTGCGCCTGGAGTTGTTCGACGACGAGGTCGAATCGCTGTCGCTGCTGGACCCGCTGACCGGCCGCATCCGGCAGAAAATCCCGCGCTTCGTGGTCTATCCTTCGAGCCACTACGTGACGCCGCGCGCGCAGGTGCTGAGCGCCATCGAAGGCATCAAGCATGAGCTGAACGAGCGCGTGAAAGAGTTGGTCGGCAGCGGTAAATTGGTCGAGGCGCAGCGCGTCGAGCAGCGCACCAAGTTCGACCTGGAAATGCTGCAGGAGATCGGCCACTGCAAGGGCATCGAGAACTACACGCGCCACCTGTCGGGCGCCAAGCCGGGTGATCCGCCGTCCACGCTGGTGGACTACATGCCGCGCGATTCGCTGATGTTCCTGGACGAAAGCCACGTGATGATCGGCCAGCTGGGCGCCATGTACAACGGCGACCGCTCGCGCAAGACGACGCTGGTGGAATATGGCTTCCGCCTGCCCTCGGCGCTCGACAACCGGCCGCTCAAGTTCGAAGAGTTCGAAGGCAAGATGCGCCAGGTGGTGTTCGTCTCGGCCACGCCGGCCGCCTACGAGCAGCAGCACGCTGGCCAGGTGGTCGAGCAGGTCGTTCGCCCCACCGGGCTGATCGACCCGATGGTGGAGGTGCGCCCGGCCGTGCATCAGGTGGACGATGTGCTGCAGGAGATCCGCATCCGCGTCGAGAAAAACGAGCGGGTGTTGATCACCACGCTCACCAAACGCATGTCCGAGCAGCTGACCGACTACCTCAGCGACAACGGGGTGAAGGTGCGCTACCTGCACTCCGACATCGACACGGTTGAGCGTGTTGAGATCCTGCGCGATCTGCGCCTGGGCACCTTCGATGTGCTGGTGGGCATCAACTTGCTGCGTGAAGGACTGGACATCCCCGAGGTGTCACTGGTGGCCATCCTGGATGCAGACAAGGAAGGCTTCCTGCGCTCCGAGCGCAGCCTGATCCAAACCATCGGCCGGGCGGCGCGCAACCAGAATGGCCACGCGATCTTGTATGCCGACAAGGTCACGGAGTCCATGCGCAAAGCCATGGGCGAGACCGAGCGGCGGCGCAACAAGCAGATCGCCCACAACGAGGCGCATGGCATCACGCCCAAAACCATCAACAAGAAGGTCAAGGAGCTGATCGATGGGGTGATGTCCAACGCGGCCAAGGATGACCTGCGCGCCGCCGAGGCTCTGACCGCCTCCATGGCCGATGCACCCGCCTTGAATGAGAAAGACCTGGGCAAGCGCATCAAGCAACTGGAAAAGCAGATGCTGGAACACGCGCGCAACCTGGAGTTCGAGAAGGCCGCGCGCTTAAGAGACCAATTGGGCTTGCTGAAAGAACAGGCCTTTGGCGCCGTGGTCAGCGATCACATTGTGCCGATTCAGGCTGGGCGGCAAAAGTAGTTCCGGGTGTCAGCGGCGGCTCGAGTTCGGTGCGGTCGCGGCCCAGGGCTTTGGCGCGGTACAAGGCCTGGTCGGCCCGTTCAAGCACTTGCTCGATCGTGTCCTGGCTGCTCCAGGTGGCCACGCCGCAAGAAAAGCGCACGCGCAGCTCCCTGGCGACCCGACTCACCTGCGTTGAGCGCAGCTTGTCGCGCAGGCGGGCCATGGCGATCTGGGCTTGCTTGGCGGCCTCGGTTTCGGGCATCAGCACCAGGAACTCTTCCCCACCCCAGCGGCCGATGACATCCGTTTCGCGCAGCACCAAGCTGCCTTGGAGCGCGAAGTTCACCAGCACCTCGTCGCCCACCGGGTGGCCATGCGTGTCGTTGATGCTTTTGAAATGATCCAGGTCAATCAAGGCCACCGAAAAGTGGTGTCCGTTCAGCAGCGCTCGCTGCACCTCGGCCTCCAGGCGCTCTTGCATGTGGGCCCGGTTGAAAAGGCCGGTCAAACCGTCATGGATGGTGATGCGGCGCAGGGCTTCGGCGGCTGCCGCCAATGATTTTTTTTCGTGAAAAGCGCGTTCACGCAGCAGCCCGAAGCTGCGCGATTGAAACGTCATCAGCACCAACACGAAGCACGAGGCCAAAATCTTCAAAGCCTCGGCGCGGGGATCCACCTCGCTCAGGCCAAGCAGGGTCATGGCAATCCAGGCGATGACAAGCATGGCCGTGGTCAGCCCTCCGGTCCAGGCGGCCACCTTGGGCCGAAGGCTCAGAAAACCGAACACCTGAATCAGGCACAAGGTCTGGAACGCGACCGAGCGCACCATGGGTGCCACCGCGTAACTGATGATCATGGCGCCGCTGGCCCACAAAATTTGCGGTGCCACCAGCCCGGGGTCGGACCAAGTACGGGTGAGTCCACTGCGCACCAGCGGGTAGAACACGCACAGCGCCACGCCTATGTAGACGACGAAGAAGTGTGCTGACGCCTCCGACATCAACTGCCGCGGCAGCGCATAGGCGAGCAGCACGGCGATCCAGCAGACGTAAATCACCACGGACACCAGGCACAGGCCCAGGCGGGCCTTCATGCGTGGGTCCTTGCCCACGACCAACTCGGACAGCCATCGGCCCATCATGGGCTGGCCGCCATCACCTGATCGCGCCCACCATGCTTGGCCTGGTAAAGCGCTCGGTCGGCACGTTCCAGTGTCGGGCTCAAGTCCAGGCCAAGGGGGTGTTCACACGCCCCGGCGGACAGGGTCACGCGCAGGCCCTTGGCGTGCTGGCCCCAGTCGTGTTCGCTGATGGCGCGGCGAACCGCTTCCAGGGTCTGCAAGGCTGCTGACAAGGGCGTCTCCGGCATCAGCAGCAAAAACTCTTCGCCACCCCAGCGGGCCAAGGCATGCGACGGGCCGATGGCGCCCTGGGCGAGGCGCGAGACCTCGCGCAGCACCACATCGCCAATGGCATGACCGTGTTGATCGTTCACCCGCTTGAAAAAATCGATGTCCAGGATCGCCACGCAAAAAGGACGGCGTGAGCGGTGGCTGCGCCGCATCTCCTCGTCCAGCAAAGTCTGGAAATGGCGCCGGTTGAACAATTGCGTCAGCCCATCCCGGATCGACAGCGCGTTCAATTGCGCCACCGTGCGCTCAAGCTCTATCTGTTGTTGTTTTCGGTGCTGGTTGACCCCTTGCCCGATCTGGGTGACCACCAACAGCACGCACAGCGTGACACTGGCCATGGCCACGTTGATGAACTCGGCGCCCATGTCGATGGACGACGGCGAAAATTTCAAGATGAGCAACACGGTGCCCACCAGCATGGCGTAGGCGCTGGCGGCTGCCAGTCGGATCTGCACCTTGCTCATGCGCCGCATGTCGAACAAGATTGTGAGGCACAGCCATTGCAAGGCCTGCCCCCGGGCCATGGGGATCAAGGCATAGGCCAGCACCACCATGCTCGCGTTGAACAAAACCCGTTGAAAGGCCAGCGATGAATCTTTGGCCAGCCTGGTGCTCATGCCGCTGCGCACCAGCCCATAGAACACCCCGATGCCCACCACGTTGTAGCCAATCACCACAGTGGACTGCCAAGGCTGCACGAAACCCATGCCGGCGCACGCCACCAGCAGCATCGCGATGAAGGCGTAGCTGGGCAGGGTCAGCACCAGCCGCCGCGCGCCGTCATGCACAGGCCCGAGCGGGCCCATGACCAGTCGCGCAAACGCGGATCCTTGGGGTGCATCAAACGTGACAGGCGGTGCGGAGAACATTGGGCGTGGTCGATCGGAGCCCCACGGCTCCTGGGGTCATATCGGCCGTTTTGCGTGCACATTGAGCGTCCCGGCTTGTGCCAAGGTCATCAAAGAGGGCGACAATCCCAGCTTGTTGACTGCATTTTTCGCCCACTGTGTCCCTTGAGAACGCCTCTTTAGATGCCTCGCCCAGCGGCCCCAAGCTGCGTGTTCTTATGGTGTGCATGGGCAACATCTGCCGTTCGCCCACCGCCGAGGCGGTTCTGCGCCAGAAGCTGGCCCAAACCGGGCTGGGTCAGCTTGTCGAAGTTGATTCCGCCGGGACACTGGGATCGCACGTGGGCCGCCCGCCGGATGACCGCAGTCAGGTGCATGCGCTGCGCCGGGGCTACAAGCTCAACCACCTGCGGGCCCGCAAAGTGCAGCAAAGTGATTTCCACCAGTTCGACCTGATCCTGGCCATGGACTGGGACAACTTGGCGGCGCTGCAAAAAAACTGTCCGGGCCTGGAGGCGCAAAGCAAGTTGCGGCGCCTGACCGAGTTCATTCCGGCGCGCTCCCCCTTGCTGGGCCGTGAAGTGGTGGGTGACCCCTACTACGGCGGCCCAGACGGCTTCGAGGCCGTGCTGGACTTGGTGGAATCAGCCTGTGAAGGCTTGGTCGACCACCTTCACCAAAGGCTTCGGGCCATGGCCGTTCGGACCTGAACCCAAGGGATTTCCCTGGTCTTTGGTTGACTAAATTAGTAGGTTTCTCTATAATTGAGTAATTCACTCGGGATTGACTACGCCCCGGGCCAGCCGGTCATACCCGGTCGGTGTCGTTTCTGGTTTACCCTGGCCAGGACTGAGGCGTCTAGATTCTGACCACAAGGAGAAGAGCCATGCGTTTGACCACCAAAGGGCGTTTTGCCGTCACCGCCATGATCGATCTGGCCCTGCGCGAACACACGGGGCCCGTTGCCCTGGCCGCGATCAGCCAGCGTCAGCAGATTTCACTGTCTTACCTTGAGCAGTTGTTTGGCAAGCTGCGCCGCCACGAACTCGTCGAAAGCACCCGTGGCCCCGGCGGCGGTTACTCACTGGGCCGCAAGGCTGAGGACATCACCGTGGCCGACATCATCGTCGCCGTCGATGAGCCCATTGACGCCACTGGTTGTGGTGGCAAGGAAAACTGCATGGGCTCCGATGACGGTGGCCGTTGCATGACCCACGACCTGTGGACCAGCCTGAACAACAAGATGATCGAGTACCTCGACTCGATCAGTCTGCGCAAACTGGTTGAAGACCAGCTCGCCAAGGGTGTCTCGATTGAAGCGCAGCCGATCAAGCGCGCCATCTCGACGCAACCCGTGGTCAAGCCGATCAAGATCACGGCCCCCAATTCGGTGTTCGCGCTGGGGTCCACGCTGGCGAAATAAGTCGCCGGGCGATAATCGCAGGCTTTTCTGATGGTCACGCCGGCCCCGGCCTGCCTTGCAGGTTGAAGGGCGGCAACAGCATGAGTTCCCAAGAGTCCCCACTATGGACATGACCCCGCACTTCCCGATCTACATGGACTACGGCGCCACCACCCCGGTGGACCCGCGCGTGGTTGACGCCATGATCCCCTGGCTGCGTGAGCGCTTCGGCAACCCCGCCTCCCGCACCCACGCCTATGGGTGGGATGCCGAAGAGGCCGTGGAGAACGCCCGCAAACAGGTCGCTGACCTGATTGGTGCCGACCCGCGTGAAATCGTGTGGACCTCCGGCGCCACCGAGTCCAATAACCTGGCCATCAAAGGCGCGGCACATTTCTACCAAAGCCGCGGCAAGCACATCATCACGGTCAAGACCGAGCACAAGGCCGTGCTCGACACCTTCCGCGAGCTGGAGCGCCAAGGTTTTGAAGCGACTTACCTCGATGTGGAAGAAAACGGCCTGCTGGACTTCGAGAAGTTCAAGGCCGCGATCCGCCCCGACACCATCCTTGCCTCGGTCATGTTCGTGAACAACGAAATTGGTGTCATCCAGGACATCACGGCGCTGGGCAATCTATGCCGCGAAAAAGGCGTCATCTTTCACGTCGATGCCGCGCAAGCCACCGGCAAGATCGACATCGACATGGCCAAGCTGCCGGTCGACCTGCTGAGCCTGGCCTCGCACAAAACTTACGGCCCCAAGGGCATTGGCGCGTTGTACGTGCGCCGCAAGCCGCGCGTGCGTCTGGAAGCGCAAATGCACGGCGGCGGGCACGAGCGTGGCATGCGCTCCGGCACCTTGCCCACGCACCAGATCGTGGGCATGGGTGAAGCTTTCCGCATCGCGCAAGAAGAAATGCACATCGAGGGTCCGCGCATCCTGGCCTTGCAGCAGCGTTTGCTCAAAGGCCTGCAAGACATCGAGCAGATCTTCATCAACGGTGACGTCGAGCACCGCGTGCCGCACAACCTGAACATCTCCTTCAACTATGTGGAAGGCGAGTCGCTGATCATGGGCATCAAGGGCATCGCCGTGTCTTCGGGCTCGGCCTGCACGTCCGCCAGCCTGGAACCCAGCTACGTGCTGCGCGCCCTGGGCCGCAGCGACGAGTTGGCGCACAGCTCGCTGCGCATGACCATCGGCCGTTTCACGACCGAAGAAGAAATCGATTACGCCGTGTCGACCTTGAAAGAGCGCGTGGCCAAGCTGCGCGAACTGTCCCCCTTGTGGGACATGTTCAAAGACGGCATTGACATCAGCACTATTCAATGGGCCGCGCACTGACTTCCCGTCAACGCGCTACGCTCAACTCGTTCTTGGAGTACCACCATGGCATACAGCGACAAGGTCATTGACCACTACGAAAACCCCCGCAACGTGGGCGCCTTTGAAAAAGGCGACGAGTCCGTGGGCACCGGCATGGTCGGCGCGCCGGCTTGCGGCGATGTGATGAAGTTGCAGATCAAGGTCAACCCGCAAACCGGCGTGATCGAAGACGCGCGCTTCAAAACTTACGGCTGCGGTTCGGCCATCGCGTCCAGCTCGCTCGTCACCGAATGGGTGCGCGGCAAGACGCTGGACGAAGCACTCACCATCAAGAACACGCACATTGCCGAAGAGCTGGCTTTGCCTCCGGTCAAGATCCACTGCTCAATCTTGGCGGAAGATGCCATCAAAGCCGCCGTGAACGACTACAAGGCCAAACATGCTGCCTGATCAAGCCGTCAGCACCGCTTCTAGCTCGTGCACCAGCGGGCCCGGTAATGGGCCTTTGCCCGAGATGGCCTCCGCTGGCCAGGCGGGTGCGCAAGGCATGTCGGTCTCGCTGACCGATGCCGCTGCACGGCACATCAACCGCTACCTGGGCCGCCGCGGCAAGGGCGTGGGCGTGCGATTGGGCGTCAAGACCACGGGTTGCTCGGGCCTGGCCTACAAGATCGAGTTCGCCGACGAGGTGGCACCGGAAGACATCGTCTTCGAGAACCAAGGGGTCAAGATCCTGGTCGATCCCAAAAGCCTGCCTTACATCGACGGTACCGAGTTGGATTTTGCGCGCGAAGGCCTGAATGAAGGCTTCAAGTTCAACAACCCCAAAGAGCGTGACCGGTGTGGTTGTGGCGAGTCCTTCCGCGTCTGACCTGCTTTTTGCCCGGCCGCCGACCCCACCCTGTGGTGGGGTTTTGCTTTGTGAGATGAGCGCATTGCCATGAACCTCGACGCTGATGATTTCACCTTGCTGGGATTGCCTCGGTCCTTCGCGCTGGAACGCAGCGCGCTCGACGCGCAGTGGAAGGCGCTGCAGGCCAAGGTGCATCCTGATCGCTTCGCCGCCGAGGGTGGCGCTGCGCAGCGCGTGGCTATGCAGTGGGCAGTGCGGGTCAACGAGGCCTACCAGCGCCTGAAAGACCCGCTCAAGCGCGCCGCCTACTTGTGCGAGCTGGCGGGCGTGCCGGTGCAAAGCGAGAGCAACACCGCGATGCCTTCTGACTTCCTGATCCAGCAAATGGAATGGCGCGAAGCTCTGGAAGCCGCCGGTTCGGCCGAAGACGTGCAGGTGCTGGAAGGCGAGGTCTCCAGCCAACGCAAGGCGCGCCTGGCCAAGATCACCCAATTGCTGGATGTCCAGTCCAACCCCACGCAAGCCGCACTTGAAGTGCGTGCCCTGATGTTCATCGATCGCTTGAGCGATGAGATCAACCTGCGACTTGAACGATACGAAGACGGCCTCTGAGCCGCATCCCCATGGCCTTGCTGCAAATCTCCGAACCCGGGCAATCGCCCGACCCGCACCAGCGCCGCATCGCGGTCGGCATCGACCTGGGCACCACGCACTCGCTGGTCGCTTCCGTGCGCAGCGGGGTGGCTGAATGCCTGCCCGATGAGCAGGGCCGCGTGATCCTGCCTTCCGCCGTGCGCTACCTGCTCGACGCTCAAGGCAAGACACGCCGCGCGATCGGTTTTGACGCACTGGCCCAGCAGGCTGAAGACCCGCAGAACACGATCGTGTCGGTCAAGCGATTCATGGGCCGGCAGTTGGCCGACCTGGCCGATGCCAAGAGCCTGCCTTACCAGTTTGAAGACCAGCCCGGCATGGTGGGCGTGGTCACGGTGGCGGGCGTCAAGTCGCCCGTCGAGGTGTCGGCCGAGATCCTGGCCACCTTGCGCCAGCGCGCCGAAGACACCTTCAACGACGACCTGTTTGGCGCGGTCATCACCGTGCCCGCCTACTTTGACGATGCCCAACGCCAGGCCACCAAGGATGCGGCGCAGATGGCCGGCCTGAACGTGCTGCGCTTGTTGAACGAGCCCACGGCCGCTGCGATCGCCTATGGCCTGGACAACCGCTCCGAAGGCCTCTACGCCATCTACGATCTGGGCGGTGGCACCTTCGACATCTCGCTGCTGCAACTCAGTCGCGGTGTGTTCGAGGTGGTTGCCACCGGAGGTGACTCCGCCTTGGGTGGCGACGACATCGACCATGCCTTGGCCGAAGCCGCCCTGCTGGACGCGCAGATGGAAGCCGTCACGCCGCAAGACAAACGCGCGGTGCTGGTGGCGGCACGGGCGATCAAGGAGAAGCTGTCCACCGATGGCCACGCGCATTTGTCCTGCAAGCTGTCGGGCGGCATGCTGTCCACCAGCATCACCCGTGAACGCTTGCAAGAGCTGTCCAAGCCTTTGATCGACCGCACCTTGGTAGCAGTCAAGCGCGTGCTGCGCGATGCCAAGGTCAAGCCTGATGAAGTCAAAGGCGTGGTGATGGTCGGCGGCTCAACCCGCATGCCGGCCGTGCGCGATGCCGTGGGCGCATTCTTTGGCCAACCGCCTCTGACCGACCTCAACCCTGACGAAGTGGTGGCCCTGGGCGCGGGCATCCAGGCCAATCAACTGGCGGGCAACAACGACAAGGGCGATCACCTGCTGCTGGACGTGCTGCCCCTGTCCCTGGGCCTGGAAACCATGGGGGGGTTGGTCGAGCGCATCATCCCGCGCAACACGCCCATTCCCTGCGCCCTGGCACAAGACTTCACCACATTCAAGGAAGGGCAGACCGCCTTGGCCGTGCACGTGCTGCAAGGCGAGCGCGAGCAGGTCGAGCATTGCCGCTCGCTGGCGCGTTTCGAGTTGCGCGGCATCCCGCCCATGGCTGCTGGGGCTGCGCGCATCCGCGTGACCTTCCAGGTCGATGCCGATGGCTTGCTCAGCGTCACCGCGCGTGAACAGCACTCGGGCGTCGAGGCCTCGGTGGTGGTCAAGCCCAGCTATGGCCTGAGTGACGACCAGGTGGCCCACATGCTGCGCGAAGGCTTCACCACGGCCGAAGCCGACATGAAGGACCGCTCGCTGCGCGAAGCGCGCGTCGAGGCCGAGCGCATGCTGGAGGCCACGCGCACCGCGCTGACCGCCGATGGCGACCTGCTGAGCGCAGGCCAGCGCACCGAGATCGATCAGCTGATGGCCAATGTGGGCCAGCGCTGTGATTGGGGCGATGTGGATGCCCTGGAGGCCTCGATCAAAGCCCTGGCCAATGGCACCGAAGCCTTCGCTGCCGAACGGATGAACCGCGGCATCCGCCAGGCTTTGGCCGGCCGCACCATCGATCAAGTCTGACGCCATGCCCATCATCAAAATCCTGCCCCATGCCGAGTTGTGCCCACAAGGCGCCAGCATCACCGTGGCACCCGGTACCTCGGTCTGCGAGGCGCTGCTCGAGAACAACATCGCCATCGAACACGCCTGCGACATGAGCGCGGCTTGCACCACCTGCCACGTCATCGTGCGCGAGGGCTTCAACAGCCTCAACGAGATGGACGAGACCGAAGAAGACCTGCTCGACCGCGCCTGGGGCCTGGAGCCCAACTCGCGCCTGAGCTGCCAGGCCATCGTGGCGGGCAAAGACCTGGTGATCGACATCCCCAAGTACACGATCAACCACGCGCGCGAGAACCACTGACATGTCGCGCCAGATCTTCCTCGACACCGAGACCACTGGCCTGAGCCCCGAGTCGGGCGACCGCATCATCGAAATCGGCTGTGTGGAGATGGTGAACCGGCGCTTGACCGGCCGGCACCTGCACTTCTACCTGAACCCGCAGCGGCCCAACCATGAAGATGCTGTCCGCATCCACGGATTGACCGACGAGTTCCTGGCCGACAAGCCCCTGTTCGCGTCCGTGGTCGACGAGTTTCTGGACTACGTGGCTGGCTCCGAGTTGATCATCCACAACGCCAGCTTCGACATCGGCTTCCTGAATGCCGAGTTGCGCCGCGTGAGCAAGGGGGTGATGGCCCACCACATCGAGGGTGTGCTCGACACCCTGGTGATGGCGCGCGAGATGTTCCCGGGCAAGTCCAATTCGCTGGACGCCTTGTGCAAACGGCTGGAAGTCGACAACACCCATCGGACCTTGCACGGCGCCTTGATGGACGCCGAGTTGCTGGCCACGGTCTACATCAACATGACGCGCGGCCAGGATGCGCTGTTGATCGATGCTGGGGGCGACGAAGAGGGCAGCCAGGCCGCGCTCGACGCCGCTGCCGTGGATTTGAGCCTGTTCGCGCTGAGGGTGATCGAGCCCAGCACGGCCGAAGCCGAGGCCTTTGACAAGGCGCTGGCCGACATCGACAAAGCCAGTGGCGGCAAGGCGATTTGGAAATCATTGGAAGCCGTGCTATAATCTTGCTCTTCGCCAAACACCTAGGCGTAGCCGAAATCACCAGTTTCGGGCGGTTAGCTCAGTGGTAGAGCACTGCCTTCACACGGCAGGGGTCGCAGGTTCGAACCCTGCACCGCCCACCAAAACATGAACCCGACACTGCCTCAAAGCAGGTCGGGTTTTTTGTTGCCTTGATTGCCTATAAGTGTTTGATTTTCAAAGACTTATGGCGATTGAGGTGGTGAGCTGTCAGTGGCTCGCTGGGCGCTTCGCCAGGCGGCCAGCTCCAAAGGCCGAATGCCAAAGCGCACAGCGTTGCCGGGGTGCAAAGTGCTGAACTCATCGAGAACCAGCTTGATGAAATGCGCCTTGTCCGCCTCAGGCACGGCAGACGGCACTCTCGCGTTCACAGTGGCCTGGGTTGCGACCTCATCACCACGGACGATCTGGGCGATGACCTCACCCAAGGCCTGCCGATAGCGCAGGCGAAAGATATCGGGCGGCACCAGGTTCTGCTTGACCGCGACATATTGCTGGCACGAGCGTTCGTAGGCCCAAACGAAAACGTCGCGCAGCAAATCGACCCGGTTCAGCTCATACACGCCAATCATGGCATCTACATAGGCTTGCTGCGGCACATCAATGAAGGACAGCGGGCACAGGTTGTGGCGAATAAGCGGGATGTTCGCCGCCAAGCGTGACACGCGCTTGTTCACATCTTCGAATGGCTGCAGGTAAGGCAGATGCACCATCAAGAAGAAGGCTTGCTCGAACGGGTCAAGGATGTCTGCCGCCATCTGCACCACGATGCCGAACAGTTCCTCCAGCCGCTGGGGCAGGGCGACTGGCAGGTACACGCTGCCGCCGATCTCAACTGCTCTGCTGCGGATGCGGCCACAGGCGCTGGGGTCGGCCATCAAGCCGTCTGACAGCAAGGCATGCAGAGCGATGATGGTGTCCGGGGCCACGCGGGCATGGTCAGGGTCATGAACCAGGTACTCGATGGCCTGCTTGTGGTTCAGGATCATCTGTGTTTCCAGCACATCCTTGCCTTCTGCGGCCTGGCCATACTCGATCAGGCGCTCGGTATCCAACCTGCTGTAGGTGTTGCCCTCCAGTTGAGACGATGCCCAGGACAAATCAATCAACAGGCGATTGAGGATGTCGCGCGCAAATGTGCCTGCTGGCGTTTGGTCTGCGGGCGATTTGCCCAGCGCATGCAATTGATCGCGCAGTGCTTCAGGCAGATAGGCCGTGACATTGGGGTGGTACTGCTCAAGGAAGCCCAGTTGGTAGCCCACCGGCTTGCGCAGTTGGCGGGCCTGTCGCACATAGGCCTTGATTTCCTGCCCCTTTGCTGATGTCGGCACGTAGATATCAGCAGGGGCTTGATCTACGGCTTTGATCTGGTCAGGCGTGGCGGCCCCGATGGCCTGTGGCGCTATGGCGTAGCGCACAGCGCGGGCTTCGCCCAGCATCTGTATGCGGCCTTGTTCTACCAGCAAGGCCAGGCGGCGCTGCAAGGTGCGGCGCTGCAAGTTGTTGCCTAGCGCATGCGAAAGCGCATCGATCCCGATGCCATCAGGCTGTTGGCTAATCAGCGCAGCCAGACGATCAAGCTCTTGTTGCGGGGGGACTCGGGGCATGTACATTCCTTGGCGCCAGAGCCCGAGTATCGCGACAATTTATTTGTCGCGCAAGAAGTATTGCGACAGTTATGTGTCGTGATTTTAGTATTCACGACATCTCATCTACACAGGGCTGACCAGTCCAAGCGCTTCGGGACAGTCCAAAATGGGTGGCCCACCCGGTCGATGGTGTGATCTGGCACCGGTCTGCTGACGCTCAAGTCGCTTCAAAATCTCCGACACTTCTCCGACACTCGCTCGGTTATATTGGTAAATAATTCGGTATGTGTGGAGTAGTTAAGTTGTTGATTTTTGGCGGTTTTCAGTGTCCCGCCTAGGGGTCGGAGGGCTTTCACACGGCAGGGGTCGCAGGTTCGAACCCTGCACCGCCCACCAAGGAAAATCAAGCACTTAGCAGCGATGCTAGGTGCTTTTTTTCTTGCCCGTTTCAAAATTTGGGACAATTTTGGGACAGTGGGGCAGCAGTCAGGCCTGGCACTCGCACTCAACCACCACATGAGGAGCAGATGGCAACTTTCGAGAAACGCGGGCAGTACTGGCGGGCCAAGATCCGTCGCAAGGGCTATCCAACGCTCGGCAGCCAACAGCATCATCGACGTGGGCACCAACATCGAAGCGGGGGGCGACTTCATGCAGTCGGCCAAAACCATCACCAGCAAGGCCGCACAAAACACCACTTACGAGTCGTCCAAGTCGGAAACGAACACGGCCAAGCTGGGCGTGTACGCCGAGGCGGGTGCCAGCGCCTCCATGAAGGCCGATGCCTCGGTGGGCCTCGGGGGGCCGGTGACCACCGCCAAGCCCGAAACCAGTGCGACGGCTGCTGCGGGCTTCAAGGCCAGCTACGAGAACGACCAGAGCCAAAGCGCGTCGTCGACCAGCACGGCCGTCGTGTCCAACATCAAGGCAGGCGGCAAGGTCAGCAGCACATCGGGCGGCAAGACCAGCCTGGAAGGCACGCAGATCAAAGCGGGCAAGGATGTCGAGCTGAACGCCGGTTCGCTGGACTACAAGGCTGCGGCCAACACCTCCACCACCACGGGCAAGGGCACCACCGGCGGCAACCTTCAGGTCGATGCCGCACGCAACACGCAGTCCAGTGCCACCACGGGCTTCAACGTGGCCGCCTCGGTCACGGCCGACAAGGGCAAGGGTGGCTCGTCGGCTGGGGCCGAGCTCAGCGGCGGCTACAAGGACAGCAGTGCCAGTTCTTCGCAGGCCGTGGTCAGCAGCATCCAGTCGGGCGGCAAGCTCGACGTCAAGTCCGGCGGGAACGCGAGCTTCGAGGGCAGCAACATCGCCGCCAAGGGCGACGCCAGCATCGCAGCGAAGGGTGACCTGGCCTTCAATGCGGCCAAGGACACGGCGACCAGCAAGTCGCTGGACGTGAGCGGCAAGGTCGGCGCGACCAAGTCCAGCAGCCCGGGCGGCACAGACGCCAAGACGGGCGAAACCACCAAGGCCAGCTCGTCTTCAGAAGGCAATGTCGGCCTCAGCGCGGGCTACGCGCAGGGCAGCAGCACCACGGCCAAGGGCAGCACGGTCCAGTCTGGCGGCAAGCTCACGCTGTCGTCAGGCAAGGACACCACGCTGGAAGGCACGCAGGTGACCGCACAGGGCAAGACGACAGTGGCGGCGGGCGGCAACGTCAATGTGAAGGCGGCGGAAAGCACCTCTTCGGGTTTCGCCGTGAGCGGCTCACTCACCGCTTCCGGCAAGCGCGAGACCTCGGCCGGCGATGCACCAGCCGGCGCAGGGCAGGCGACGCCTGGCGCCACCAAAGGCACGACCCAGTACACCGGCGAATCGGGCAACACCTTGCAACTGTCGGGCAGCAAGTCGACCACGTCCAGCGCGGCGAGCATTGCAGGCGGCAAGGGGGTCGACATCGTGGCGGGCAAGGACGTGACCTTGGTGGGCACCAAGGTCGATCGCACGGCCAGCATCAACGCGGCTGGGGGCATCAGCAAGTCGGATGAGGTCAGTGGCAACGCCGCGATCGGGCTGACCAAGGCCGGGGGCGAGGTCAGCAAGACCACGACAGCCATGGTGGCCAAGGGTGGCAGCGTCGAGAAGGCCGGTGCGGCCGCCGGGCCTCAGGTGAAGGCCGTGGTGCAGGTGCCGGCCACCTTGCCGCCGGGCAAGAAGATCGAGGTCAAGACCGCGAGCGGCAAGCCCATGCCGACGTGGCTGAAGTTCGACCCGGCCACTGGCGCCTTCACGGGCTCCCCGCCGGCCGACTTCAAGGGCACGCTCAACCTGGTGGTCAAGGTGCCGCAGGCCGATGGCAGCGTGAAGACGGTGCGGGTCAAGATCGGGCGGTGACACCTTTCCGCTCCCGTGCCGATCGGTCTCGCATCCCGGTGAGGGTTTCCCTGCCCTTCACCTTGGGGGTGTGATCACTTAATTGCCATTAAGTAGCAATTTAAATACCAATAAGTTGCTATATTTTTGCGGTTAACTATGTCCATCCAGTGACGGCACTGGTCTTTCACACATCAGCAGGGGTTAAGCATGCCACTTGGTAAAATTTCTACAGCATTGGGCCTTGCCGCAGCAGGCCTGGTCTTGTCTCAGACGGCCTGGGCCGCTCAGTACTATGTCTCCAGCGGCAACGCGGGTAATGATGCCAACAGTGGCAATGGAACTACCACTCCATGGAAATCAGTCAGCAAGGTCAATGGTGCCAATCTTCAGCCGGGTGACATTGTTTCCTTCAAAACGGGCGACCGTTGGAACGAGACCTTGAAGGTCAAGTCGGGCGTCACCTACAACAGCTACACGCCGCCTTTCGTCTCCACGGCCAGGCCCATCCTCAGCGGCTCGGTGCCTGCTGGCGGCCTCACCTGGGCGTCAGATGGCGCCAATGTCTGGGTTGCCAATGCATCCACGCTTTTGGTCAGTGAGGCGAATGCCAGCGGTAATGCCATCGCTTCCGGCGTCGACCAACTCTTCCTGAATGGCGTGCGGCTGACCAGGGCCCGGCACCCCAATGTCGGTTTCGGCACGTTCAAGAAGGGGTCGCGCAAGTTCCTGCAGACCGGCCCTGCCAATGTGCAACTCGCCGACGAGTATTCACACCAGTTGGACGTGTCTCCGGATACCTCTGGCTTGCAAAACAAGGACCTGCTCAACGCCCTGGTCTACGTCAAGAACAATGACTGGTACATGACCCGGTATGTGTCGACCTCCTCAGCCGTGGCAAGCGGCAAGGTCAACATCACGGCCGACATGCAGCCCACCGCTGAATACGCGGCCGACATCCTGAAAGCTCGGGATGGCGATTGGCCCGGCGTGGGCACTTATCCGATCGATCCTCGGTATGGCTATTGGCTGGAGAACAAGCGCTGGATGCTGGACGCACCCGGTGAGTGGTCGTATGACGCTGCCACCAAGAAGCTCTACGTCTGGCTGCCCGATGGCACTTCCCCCCAAGGCAAGGCCCTGACCGCGGCGGTGCGCATGCACGGCATCCAGGCCGACAAGGTCGCGTCGGTCAGCATCAACGGGCTGGAGGTGCGCGAAACGCGCGGCGATGGCATCGTGATCGATCATGGCTGGAAAGCTGGCGCCAGCGTCACCATCAACAACGTGGTCGTCAATCATGCGGGGCGCAAGGGCATCAACGTGGTCAACAACACGTCGTCGTCCAGCGCGGGCACAGGCTCCATCAATCAGTCGCGCGTCGAGAACAGCGTCAATGAAGGCATTGATGTGAGTGGCGACCGACGTTGGGCCAACAGCATCACGCGGAACATCAACATCACCAACAACACGGTGGTGAATGCCGGCTCGGGCACCTATGCCCGGGCTGCCATTTTACTGGGTCGCAAGGGCAACGCCACAGGCAACCTGGTGGAAAGCCCATCCGCCATCGGCATCCATGGTGGCAAGCTCAACACCATCTCGTACAACCTGGTCAAGAACGCCTGTCTGGGCTACGACGACTGTGGTGCCATCTACGTGAATGGCAAGCTGTACGGCATCACCGATGAGCCCCACACCCCGGCCTGGACCGAGTTCGACGTGGGCACGACAATCTCCAACAATTTCATCGAAGGCACCTTGGTGGCCGACAACCGGCTTGACGGCTCGGCCATGAGCAACGGCTTCAACGACGGCGTGCGCAAGACCTATGTCGGCGGCATCTACCTTGATGACTACGCCAGCGCCACCCAGGTGAGCAACAACCATGTGTCGGGATCCGACATGGGCGTGCTGATCCACCAGGGCAGCAACAACACCATCTCGTCGAACACGGTGGTGAACAATCGCCGTCAGGTGTGGCTGCAGGAGAACATCTCCAGCACCTACCCCATGTCCAACAACGTGTTCAACGGCAATGTGTTCGCCTCGAACTCGTCCGAGCCGCTGGTCTACCAACAAAGCCTGTACCGGGCGACCACCGACCTGGGCACTTTCACGAACAACGCTTACGCGAGCTACCGGTCTGCTGAGTTTGCCGAGAACGACACGCCGGCCAGCACTCGCCGTTTCATGACCTTCAAGCAGTGGCAGGCCAGTGGGCGTGATTTGGCCAGCTCCGGCAGTGCACTGCATGCCACGTCTTATGGCATTGGTGCCGTGGCGGGTGCCCCCGAGTTGATCCTCAACGGGGTGTTCAGCCCGGGCAACACCAATGGTTGGTGGACGGGAGATGCCTCCCTCAGTGTCCTGAGCGGTGAGAACTTCCTGACGGTCACGCCGACCAACCCCAGCAGCACCCAGGGGGTTTCGTTCTCGGTCAACACGGGAGCACCGATTTCGCTGGAGAAGAACACCAAGTACTGGTTGTCCTTCAATTTTGCGGGTGCGCCAGGCTCGCCCTTGCTGGCCTCGATCCTGCGCAGCGACTCCCCGTGGGATGACGTCGCCGTGCCCGTTTTTGCACAGACGGGCGAATCCCAGGTCATGGGCTCCCTGGGCAAGGCCACTTACAGCCGCCTGTTGACCGTCGAGGAGTTGATGAGCAACAACGCCATGGTCTATTTCAAGTTCTTTGGTGGGTCGCCGTTCAAGCTGGCCAATGTGTCGCTCCGCAAAGCGCAAGTGTTCACCGGCAATGCCGCCCCCGTGGGCTACTACAACGCCTCACCGACCGTCAGGACGGGCATCGCTTGCCCGAACCCGGATGCGGCGGCTTGCGGCAGCTACATCGATGTGAAGACCAAGGCCCCCGTGAGCTTCCCTTTGTCGGTATCGGCATGGGGCTCCAAGGTCATTGGCTTGAACGCCCAGTCCTGGCTTGATTCCGATGTGGATGGTGTGCCCAATGGTCGTGACTCTTGCGCTGGCACCGACGTGAGCCTGAGCGGTGTCGATGAGGCGGGCTGCCCCACCTCGCCCTGACCCGCTGGGCAGGAGGCAGGGTTTCCAATGATGACTTTGCGTGCGATTGGCACGTATCATTAAAACGATGTTTTTTTAAAACATATTGTTTTTGCTATGGGCTGCCTTTGTGGGCGGCCCCGAATGCTTTCGCCTTCCCATCATTGGAGCCCGTCATGCCGATTCAAAGAAGCCTGAGCACAGCTGCGGCTGCCTTGCTCACGACCTTGTGCATTCAATGGCCGGCATCCGCTGCGTCTAACTACCTGGTCGGCGTGGGCATCAGCGACATCACTGGCGAAGCCGCCGAGGTGGGCATGATGGGCTATGCCGAGCTGGGCCAGAAAACCTCGGGCATCCACCAGCGCCTGCGTGCCCGCGCCTTCATCAGCGAAGACGTTGCCACCCACAAAACTGTGGCGCTGGTGGTCACCGACCTTGGCTTGGTCACGCAGTCCATTCACCAAGCCGTGCTGGCCAGACTGGCCACCCGCTATGGTTCGCTGTACCACCAGCAAAACCTGGTGATCACGGCCACGCACACGCACGCGGGCCCCGGCGGCTATTCGCATTACGCGCTCTACAACATCACCATCCTGGGTTTTCAGAAAGCAACCTTCAACGCCATCGTTGATGGCATTGTCGAATCCATTGACCGTGCTCATGCCAGCAAGGCGCCCGGCGACATCCTGCTCAATCAAGGCGAGTTGACGACCGTCAGCAAAAACCGCTCATCCCCCGCGTTTCAGCGCAACCCTGCGTCTGACCGTGCTGCCTTCCCGCAGGAGATCGACCCCTTGATGACGGTGCTGACCTTCAAAAAGGGTGGCCAGGCCGTGGGCGCCCTGAGCCTGTTCCCCACCCATGGCACCAGCATGACCGGCAAGAACACCCTGATCAGTGGCGACAACAAGGGTTACGCGGCTTACCGCTGGGAGCATGACCACCAAGGCGTGCGCTATCGCAGCAGCACCTCACCGTTTGTGGCGGGGTTTGCGCAGACCAATGCCGGCGACATGACGCCCAACCTCAACCTCAAGCCGGGGAGTGGCCCCACCGAGGACGAGTTTGAGAACACCCGGATCATTGGCCAGCGCCAGACCGACAAGGCCCTGGCCTTGTCCAACCAATCCAGCACGGTGTTGAGCGGGGGGCTGGACTACCGCATGCGCTTCATCGACATGAGCAGCGTGCAAGTGGCGGCGGCCTACACCCCGGATGCGCAACCACACACCACCTGCTCCGCTGCGCTGGGCGCGGCGTTTGCCGCAGGCAGCACGGAAGATGGACCCGGCCCTGGTGTGGCCAATGAGGGGGTGTCCAACCCCTTCCTTCAATCCGTGGGTGGATTGGTGTTCACCATCCCCAGCAGCCTGCGCGAGTGCCATGGCGCCAAGCAGATCTTCGTGCCAACGGGTCGGCTGCAACCCTACCCCTGGACGCCCGAAGTGGTCCCCGTCCAACTGGTGCGCTTGGGTCAGCTCTACCTGGCGACCCTGCCCGGTGAAGCCACCGTCATGTCGGGTTACCGCATTCGGCGCCAGTTGGCCCAGACTCTCGGGACGGACATCCGGCAGGTTCTGGTGGTGGGCTACACCAATGCCTACACCAACTACATCACCACCCCCGAGGAGTACAGCCAGCAGGACTACGAAGGTGGCAGCACCTTGTTTGGCCCCTGGACGCAACCGGCTTACCAGCAAGAACTCGACAAGTTGGCCAAGGACATGGTGGCTGGTGTGCCCACCACCAACACGCTTCAACCCCGTGATCTGGCGTGCTGCCAGATGAACTTCCAGACCGGCGTGATCATGGATGCACCCTCACTGGGCCGCACCTTTGGCAGCGTGCTGAGCGATGCGGCCAGCAGCTACAAGCGGGGTGATACCGTGGTCGTGCGATTCCAGACCGGTCACCCCAAGAACAATCTGCGCCGAGGCGGCACCTACCTTGAGGTGCAGCAACTCACCCCAGCGGGCTGGAAGGCGGTGGCCGATGATGGGGACTGGTCCACCAAGTACCGCTGGGAGCGGGTGTTCGCCGCAGAATCCAGGGCCGAGATTTCATGGACCATCCCCGCTGATGCTCCATTGGGAACTTACCGCATCGTGCACCATGGCCATGCCAAGTCGCTGCTGGGCGTCATCAAGCCCTTCACCGGCACCTCCCGCAGCTTCCAGGTGCTGACGTCCGGTTGACGGCGGAGGAGGTCGACGCACCGTTTTTGACGACGCCTTGTTTTCCACCTTGAAAGGCCACCATGACCCAGCCCACCATCCACCGCCGCAACGTTCTCGCGGCGCTCACGGCATCAGCCGCCTCCACCCTGATGACGGGTGGGCAGGCCCAGGCCGCCACGGGCCCCACGGCCACTGGCGAGTACAGCACCGACGTGGTCATCATCGGTGGCGGCTACTCCGGCCTGGCCTGTGCCCGAGCCCTGGTGGCCGCAGGTCGGCAGGTCTTGCTGCTGGAAGCGCGTGACCGTGTCGGTGGCCGTTGCTGGAATCAGAACCTGCCCGCCCCCTTTGGCAATTACGTGGTCGAGGGTGGCGCTGCCTTCATCGGCCCCACGCAAGACCGCATGTACGCCCTGGTCCAGCAGCTGGGCCTGAAGACCTATCCCGTCTACGACACCGGCAAGCTGATCAACTACGCTAACGGCAAGCGCAGCACCTACACGGGCGTGCTGCCCTGGTCCAATTTGCTGGCCTCGGGCGAGGTGGCCATCACCATGCTCAAGATCGACGCCATGGCCAAGCAGGTGCCGCTTGATGCCCCCTGGACTGCCTTGAAGGCCGCCGAGTGGGATGCGCAGAGCATGCAGACCTGGATAGACCGCAACCTGCTCACCGCCGATGCCAAGAGCCTGCTGCGCCTGTGCGTCCTGTCCCTGGTGTCGACCGAGCCGCGCGACATCTCCTTCCTGTACATGCTGCACTATGTTCACTCGGGCGGCGGTCTGACCAGCCTGCTCAGCACGCAAGGCGGGGCGCAGCAAGACCGCATCGTGGGTGGATCGCAATCGATCGCTTTGGGCATGGCGCGCGAGTTGGGTGGCCGCATCCTGTTCCGCGCGGCGGCCCGGTCGGTCAAGCAAGACGGCGGCGGCATCGCGGTCTCGGGCGATGGCTTCACCGTGCGGGCTCAGCGTGCGGTCGTGGCCATGGCGCCCTGGATGGCTTCGCGCCTGAGCTACGAGCCGCTGGACGGCCCCACCCAGGTGCGTTTGCAAATGATGCAGCGCGTGCCCATGGGCTCGGCCTGGAAGATCCACGTCGTCTATGACCGGCCTTTCTGGCGCGACGAAGGCCTCAGTGGCCAAGTCACCAGTGATGCCTTCCTGCCCAAGATCGTGTTCGACACCACCCAGCCCACGGCTGGCGCGCCTGGCGTGATCATGGCCTTCATCGATGGCCAGGACGCCCGCGATGCGGCCTTGATGACACCCGCCGTGCGCAAGCGCAAGGTGCTGGAGGCCTTGGCCGTGTTCTTCGGCCCCAAGGCGGTCACGCCACTGGCCTACATGGAAAACAACTGGCAAGCCGAAAACTTCAGCGGGGGCGGGCCCACCGGGGTCTTCCCACCCGGCGTGCTGACCGGCTTCGGCCCCAGCCTGCGCGCGCCCGTGGGCAAGCTGCATTGGGCCGGCACCGAGACCTCGTCCGTCTGGACCGGCTACATGGAAGGCGCCGTGCGCTCGGGCGAGCGGGTCGCCCAGGAGATCCTCAGCACATGAACGCGGTGGCTCGGGCCTCGCCCGTGATCGTGGTGGGTGCGGGCCCCGCGGGCCTGGCCATGGCGGCCTGCCTGCAAAAAGAGAAGGTGCCCTGCATTGTGCTGGAGCAGCACGACCACGTGGGTTCGTCCTGGGTCGGCCATTACCACCGCCTTCACCTGCACACCGACAAGGCCCACTCGGCCTTGCCATTCTTTGACTTCCCCAAGTCCTACCCGCGCTACCCCTCGCGCCAACAAGTGGTGGACTACCTGAACGCCTACGCGCGCCACCACCAGATCCAGCCCTTCTATGGACAGAAGATCGTGCGTGCGTGCCGCAGCGAGCATGGCTGGGAGGTCCACTCACAGGACACCGTTTACCACGCCCGATCGCTCGTGGTGGCCGCTGGCTACAACCGCGAGCCGCAACGTCCCGCCTGGCCTGGCATGGACACCTTCCAAGGCCAGATTCTGCACAGTTCGGCCTACGCCCATGGCGCCGCCTTCAAGGGCCAACGCGTGCTGGTGGTCGGCCTGGGCAACTCGGGTGGCGAGATCGCCATTGATCTTCACGAGCATGGCGCGCGGCCCACCCTGGCCGTGCGCAGCCCCGTCAACGTCATCCGGCGCGAGGTGTTCGGCATCCCTTTCCTGACCATCGGCATCCTGCAGAAAGCCTTGCCGCCCCAACTGGCCGACGCCCTGAACGCGCCAGTGATGCGCCTGCTCACGGGCGACTTGTCGAAATACGGCTTGCGCCAACCCAGCGAGGGCCCGGTGACGCAGATTCGAAAGCACGGGCGGGTGCCTTTCATTGATGTGGGCACCATCGCCTTGATCAAGCAGGGATTGGTCCAGGTCAGGCCGGGCATCGAGCGCTTCACCGAGGGTGGTGTGGTCTTCAGCGATGGCCGGGCCGAGGCCTTTGATGCCGTGGTGCTGGCCACGGGCTATCGGCCGAATGTCCGATCCTGGCTGGAAGTGGGGGAGGGCGTGTTCGGCGAAGGTGGGACACCCCTGCTCAGCGGCCAGGCCTTGAGTCAGGCCCACGGCTTGTACTTCTGCGGCTATTACGTCTCGCCCACCGGCATGCTGCGTGAAATCGCCCAGGAAGCGCGACAGTTGGGGCGACTCATCGCCCTGTCACACCGGCATTAGGCCCACTGGTACGCAATCATTCCGCAGATCGGTCCAAAGGACGGCCCAGGAATCGCCACACCAGCTGCTGGACCAATGGGGCGCTGAGCATCAGTCCGGCGGACGCGCACGTTGCCATCGGGATGAGGGAGTCAAAGTAGTCCATCAGAGCGGCGCCCAGCATGATCAAACCCAGGCCCAAGAAATACAGGGCCAGGGCGTGCCTGCGGGTAGATGCTGCGTTGATCGGCATTTTTTACCATCGCTTTCAAAAGAAGGCGACTTGGTGAGGTTCGATCCGCCTTGTGGCAATTTTGCGGGATTGCCATCACCTTGATCGGGGCAGATGAGGGGGGTGGCGCCGACTATTGGGGCGTTCAAGCGCGATGGGCTCGCCATTTGCCACACATGGAGCGTCACTAACTTAACGCTGAGGAGCCACCATGGCCAATACCAACACCCCTTACGTCACTGGTCTGTTCAAGGACCGCGAGAGCGCAGAGCGCGCCTACCAGTCGCTGTCTGAACGCGGCTACAGTCAGGATGACGTGAACCTGGTGATGTCCGATGACACACGCAATCGTCATTTCAAGTCATCCTCCTTGCCCGAAACCGAACTGGGCAACAAGGCCGCCGAAGGTGCAGGCATCGGCGGAGCGATCGGCGGCACCGTTGGCGCCATCGCGGCAGCAGTCGCAGCCATCGGCACCTCACTGCTCATTCCGGGTCTGGGCGTGGTGGTGGCGGGACCGTTGGCGGCCGCTTTGGCTGGCGCGGGCGCGGGCGCCGCTGGCGGAGGGCTGATCGGCGCCCTGATTGGCTTGGGCATCCCCGAAGAGCGGGTCAAGCAGTATGAAGCCGGCATTCAAGAAGGCGGGATCTTGATGGGCGTGAGGCCGCGTTCGGATAATGATGCGGCCCACATTGAGCAAAGCTGGAAGAGCTACAACGGCGAGCAGATTTACCGCTGAAAAGCGTCCCGTTTCAAGGGGACGTTGTGACCGAGGATTGGGGCCACTGGGCCCTGACCTCGTCCAGCAATTCTTTGCAGAGTTGCTGTTCGTCCAGGTCGGCAATGTTCGCGCGGTTGCAGGGCGTTGCCGACAGTTTGCTCAAGGAAGCGTCGCGATCCTGGATGTAGAGCATTTCCAGCACGCTGGCCCCGCCTGCTTCCAAGATGGCTTTTGGCGTGCCATGAACCTCCCAGTAAGTGATTTGGCCATGTGGAGCTTGGCAAAACCAGTAAGCGGCCAAGCCGTGGTTGGACGCCATGAACAAGCTGGGTCGCTGGGTGTGTCGGGCAATCGGTTGCCCGGTGGGCGTGCTCGACAAGGCCAGGCTCGCGGGCAAGCAGTCAGGCTGCGCAGCATGTGATGCGCAGGCGGCCCCCGCAAGGATCGAGAAGATGACGGCGCGCATGGGAGGAGCTCTCTGGTGAATCAAGGACAACATCTCTGCAACTCGTGCGAGTGCAGTGCCTTGAATGACAGGGCAACCAGCGTGCCCGCTCACCGTTACGTCAAGAAATCATTTTTTTAGAAATACCAGCGATCTCCCGTGGCCTGCGCGGTCTCACGCACCGGGCGCAGGTGTCCGGGCCACCACCCACACCGACACGCTGCGCACCCCGGCGGCCTGCAGAGTCCGCGTGATCTCATCGACCGTGGCGCCCGTGGTCAGCACGTCATCCACCAGGGCCACCCGGCGCCCGACCAAGGCACGGCGCCAGGGTGTGTTGACCTCGAACGCCCCTCGAATTTGATTTCGGCGATCGTCCGCCTCCAGCGTCATCATCCGGGGCGTGTCTTTCACGCGGCGGAGGGCATCGGGCAGGGTGGGGATGCCCGTTTGCCGGGAAAGGTGCCTGGCCAGTTGCCACGACTGGTTGTAGCCCCGTTCGCGCAAACGAAGCGCCGACAAGGGTGTGGGAATGATCCAGTGAGGCCGAGCGCGGGGCGGCAAGGCGTTGATTTGGGCGGCCATCAAATTGGCCAAAGGCTTGGCCAGCGCCAGATCGCCCTGGAACTTGAAGCGCGCGATCAGCTCGCGCCAGGGCGAGGTGTAGTCCACGGCAGCCAGGGCGCGGTCAAATTCCGGGGGGTAGTCTTCACAGGCCGTGCAGGCTGACTGACCGGTTTTCAGCGTCAAGGCGCAACGCTGGCAACGCAGGCGCGGCGGGGCAAAAGCCGACAGGCAGTGATGGCAGATGGCCTGCCATTGCGCGCGCTGGCACACCAGGCACAGGCCGGGCCACGGCAAGCGCCAGCGAAGAGAGGGGCTGGGCAAAGAAAGCATCCAGTCAATATACTGAGCGCTCCGCCCGCAAGCCATCGCTCCGTGGAGGGGTCCTTGCTGTCACCGGTGTCCCATGTCCGCCCCTTCTCTCAATCCTGTCGCGCCTCAATCCCAGGCTTTGTTGCACCAGGCGCGCCGTCTGGCCGGTCTACCTGGAGCGCCTTGGCTTTACCAGGAAGTGGCGCGCCGACTGGCCTCCAAGCTGGAAATCATCCTCTTGCAACCTTTGCAATGGCTGGATTGGGGTGGGTTTCTGGGGGGCGGGGCCGCCGAGGTGCAGGCCCACTACCCGCAAGCCCAGCGTTGGGTGAGGGAGCCTGTGCCTGAGTTGCAGCAACGCAGTCGGGATCAGTGGCGGGCCCAGGCGCCCAGAATCTGGTGGGCGCCTTGGCGCCGTGACACTGACCCGGTCGTGCTGGGCACCTCCACCGAGCCCGCCCCGTGGGCGCCGCAAGGCGTCCAGATGCTGTGGGCCAACATGGCGCTGCACGCTCACCCGGACCTGCCGGGCTTGTTGAAGCAATGGCACCAGGCCCTGGCCGTGGACGGCTTCCTGATGTGCTCCGGCCTGGGGCCCGACACCGCCCGTGAACTGCGCCATCTTTACCGGGAGCTGGGCTGGCCCCTGCCCACCATCAGTTTCATCGACATGCACGACCTGGGCGACGCCTTGGTCGAGGCCGGGTTTGCCGATCCCGTCATGGACATGGAACAGGTCACCCTCACCTGGGGCAGTGCCGAAGAA
Source organism: Aquabacterium sp. (assembly GCF_029946005.1). Taxonomy (GTDB): domain Bacteria; phylum Pseudomonadota; class Gammaproteobacteria; order Burkholderiales; family Burkholderiaceae_C; genus Aquabacterium. The sequence goes on along the minus strand of NZ_JAQSDR010000014.1, from coordinate 117,277 downwards.
ATGCTGGCCGAGTGGCGCACCTGGGGTGGCAATGTGGCACAGGGTCGATTTGCTGGCTTGCGGACACCTCGCTGGCGTGCGCGCTTGTTGAAGGCGCTCACCCAGGGTTTGATGCGGGCAGACGGCCGCCTGGGTCTGACGATCGAGTTGGTCTACGGCCACGCGGTCAAGCCCGCGCCCCGTCCACCCATCGCCGCCGAGACCCGCGTATCCCTCGATGACATGAAGGCGATGATCCGGCACGGTTCGTCCAAAACCTGAGTTTCCGAGGCCGTGTGGGGGTGCCTGCACGTTGCGAATCCCGCAAAATCACGGGTTAGCCATAGCAAAAGTAAATTCCTCGCGAGTTGAGATAGCGACAGACCCCGGTTAAAATAGCCGGATCATTGAGGTCGGCCCACGAAGCTGACCTTTTTCCGGGTGTTTCGCCCTTTTCCGCCCTTTGTGGCCTTGGAGCCGTGGCGTAAATGCCTGCCGCCTTGTCCCCAGTCCCCCTGATGTCCTCAGCCGCCCTGCGCTTTGGGGTGTGGCGCCCTTTGCTGAATCTGGTGCAGGGTGCGGCTTCCATGGCGGCGCCCGATGCCGCCAGCTGGCGGGTCGAGTGGCTTCTTCAGCGCGATGGTGCGTTCAGCGCCCGCCAGGTCTGGTCGGTGTATGCCGCCCTTTGCCTGGTGTCGGTCAGCCTGGCAGGTGGTTTCTGGTATTTCGGGGCGGCCTTCGTGCTGCCCTTTGCATTCATGGAAATGCTCGCCGTCATGGCCGCGGTGCTGATGTACTCCCGCCATGCCGCCGATCGCGAGTACATTGCGATGCGCCCCAATCTGCTGCGGGTCGAACGCCGAAGCGGTGGCCGCACCAACTGTGTCGAATTCAACCCGCGCTGGGTGCGCGTCGAGCCCGATCGGGACGATGGCTCCCTGGTGCGTTTGTCGGGGCAAGGGCGCAGTGTGGTGGTGGGTGAATTCGTTCAGCGCCAGCATCGACGCCAGCTGGCGGACGAGTTCCGCTGGGCGCTCAAGCACCTGGAGGACTGAGGCGCCTGACCGTGACCTTGTGTCGCGTTCATGCGCCTGGCAGTCCCTCCGCAAACAGACCTCTCAAACAACAAGTTCAACCATAGACGAGCGAAGAAATGATCAAGGATCTTGGGCATCAGGTGAGTCGGTGGTCCGCAGGACGGGCGGTCGGTTGTGCGTTTGGCGGCGCGTTGGCGTCTTTGGCGGCCAGTTCTGCGGCCTGGGCGGTCAACGATTTGCCGGGCGGCCCGGCGGTCAATCAGTTGGACATGCATCCCGCCGTCACCAAAATCGCCCTGGAGCAGCAAAACCTGCACTATTTGTTGCTGTGGATTTGCAGCATCATCTTCATTGGTGTGTTCGGGGTGATGTTCTATTCCATCTTCAAACACCGCAAGTCCAAGGGCGCCAAGTCCGCCGATTTCCACGAATCAACCACGGTTGAAATCATCTGGACCGTGGTCCCCTTCATCATCGTGATCGGCATGGCCCTGCCCGCCACCAAGGTGGTTGTGGCCCAGAAAGACACCACCAACGCCGACCTGACCATCAAGGCCACCGGCTACCAATGGAAGTGGGGCTATGACTACCTTCGGGGCGAAGGCGAGGGCATTGGCTTTCTGTCCACGCTGGACGCTTCGCACCGCGCCTTGTCGGATGCGGGCACTCCTCAGGGTGACAACTACCTGTTGAAGGTCGACAACGCTCTGGTGGTGCCCGTCAACAAAAAAGTGCGCATCATCACCACCGCCAACGACGTGATCCACTCCTTCATGGTGCCGGCCTTCGGCATCAAGCAAGACGCCATCCCCGGTTTCGTGCGCGACACCTGGTTCCGCGCTGAAAAGATCGGCGATTACTACGGCCAGTGCGTCGAGCTGTGCGGCAAGGAACACGCCTACATGCCCATCCACGTGAAGGTCGTGTCTGATGCCGACTACAGCGCCTGGGTGCAAGGCCAGTTGAAAGAAATGAAGGCCAAGGCCGATGATCCCAACAAGGTCTGGAACCAAGACGATCTGATCGCGCGTGGCGAGAAGGTCTACACCGCCAATTGCGCCGCCTGCCACTTGCCCAACGGCAAGGGTGGTGGCGCGATCAAGCCGCTGGATGGCGCCGCCGTTGTGCTCAATGACGACAAGAGTCTGCAGATCAAGGTGCTGCTCAATGGGCAGAACAACATCATGCCCGCCTGGAAGCAACTCTCCGACACCGAGATCGCTGCGGTCATCACCTACACCAAGAATCATTGGTCCAACAAGACCGGGCAGGTCGTGCAGCCTGCCGAAGTGCGCACTGCCCGTCAGTGACGCGGCGCTGACCTGACAAGATACGTAAAGGATTCGACATGAGCGCAGTCATTGATCACGGCGGTCACGCCCACGGGCACGACGATCACGCCCACGACCACCCCCACGGCTGGCGCCGTTGGGTGTTCGCCACCAACCACAAAGACATCGGGACCTTGTACCTGCTGTTCTCGCTGACCATGCTGATGATCGGCGGCGTGCTGGCCCTGTGCATCCGCGCCGAGCTGTTCAAGCCCGGCCTGCAGTTGTTCAACCCCGAGTTGTTCAACCAGTTCACCACCATGCACGGCATCATCATGGTGTTCGGCGCCATCATGCCGGCCTTCGTGGGCATGGCCAACTGGATGATCCCGCTGCAGATTGGCGCCTCCGACATGGCCTTCGCGCGGATGAACAACTTCAGCTTCTGGCTGTTGATCCCTGCGTCGCTGCTGCTGGTCGGCTCCTTCTTCATGCCTGGTGGCGCGCCCGCCGCAGGCTGGACGCTGTACGCGCCGCTGACCCTGCAGATGGGCCCGTCAATGGATGCCGGCATTTTCGCCATGCACATCATGGGTGCCAGCTCGGTCATGGGCTCGATCAACATCGTCGTCACCATCCTGAACATGCGCGCGCCGGGCATGACCTTGATGAAGATGCCCATGTTCTCGTGGACCTGGTTGATCACGGCCTACCTGCTGATCGCCGTGATGCCCGTGCTGGCTGGCGCCATCACCATGACGCTGACCGACCGCCATTTCGGCACCAGCTTCTTCAACCCCGCTGGCGGCGGCGATCCGGTGATGTACCAGCACATCTTCTGGTTCTTCGGTCACCCTGAGGTCTACATCATGATCTTGCCGGCCTTCGGCATCGTCAGCCAGATCATCCCGGCCTTCGCCCGCAAGAAGCTGTTCGGCTACGAGTCCATGGTGTACGCCACGGCTTCCATCGCCATCCTGAGCTTCATCGTGTGGGCTCACCACATGTTTGCCACCGGCATGCCCGTGACTGGCCAGCTGTTCTTCATGTACGCCACCATGCTGATCTCGGTGCCCACCGGCGTGAAGATCTTCAACTGGGTGGCCACCATGTGGCGCGGCTCCATGACCTTCGAGGCCCCGATGGTGTGGGCCGTGGGCTTCATCTTCGTGTTCACGATGGGCGGCTTCACCGGCCTGATCCTGTCGATGGCCCCGATCGACACGCAACTGCAGGACACGTATTACGTGGTGGCCCACTTCCACTACGTGCTGGTCGCAGGTTCGCTGTTCGCGCTGTTCGCCGGCTTTTATTACTGGGCCCCCAAGTGGACCGGCGTGATGATCCCCGACTGGAAGGGCCAACTGCACTTCTGGTGGTCGCTGATCGCCTTCAACGTCACCTTCTTCCCGATGCACTTCCTGGGGCTGGCGGGCATGCCACGTCGTTATGCCGACTACCCGATGCAGTTCGCCGATTTCAACGAGATTGCCTCCATCGGTTCCTTCGCCTTCGGCCTGGCCCAGGTGTATTTCATCTTTGGCGTGATGATCCCGGCCATGCGTGGCAAGGGCGTGCCGGCCCCGGCCCGTCCCTGGGAGGGTGCTGAAGGCCTGGAGTGGGAAATCCCCTCGCCAGCGCCTTTCCACACCTTCGAGACGCCGCCCAAGCTGGACCCCACGGCCACGCGCGTGATCGGCTGAGCCAGGTGATCAAGATGACCCGGCCTACCCCTGACAGCCAGAAAGCCTTGCGCTCGCGCAACGTGCGCCTGGGATTGATCCTGGGCTCGGTGGCCCTGGTCTTTTTCGTGGGCTTCATCACGCGGCTGGTTTTGCTCAAGCACTGACGCACCATGAGCGCCACGCCCGCCACCCTGTCTGCCCGGATGCTGCATCTGCGCCAAGCCAATCTGGGCATGGTGGGCAAGTTGTTGGTGGTGACCTGCCTCATGTTCGCCTTTGGCTACGCCATGGTGCCCATGTACAAGTCGATCTGCAAAGCGCTGGGCATCAATGTGTTGTCCCTGACCGAGCAGGTGATCCCGGGGGCGTCGGCCAAAAGCCGTCCCAATACGCAGGTGGACACCAGCCGCACCATTTCGGTCGAGTTCGATGCCAACGCCCGGGGCGTGTGGGAGTTCAAGCCCGAGGTGAGCTCCCTGCAGGTGCACCCTGGGCAGATGGCCACGGTGATGTACGAGTTCCGTAACACGCAGAACCGGACGATGGCCGCGCAGGCCATTCCCAGTTATGCGCCCAAGCAGGCGACCGCGCATTTCAACAAATTGCAGTGCTTTTGCTTCAACGAATACATCCTCAAACCGGGCGAGACCAAGCGCTGGCCGGTGGTGTTTGTGATCGATCCCCAGTTGCCCAAGGATGTCACCACGATCACCTTGTCCTACACCTTCTTCGAGGTGGGTGGCAAGGTGCCTGCGGCGCCGAAGGGGGGCGTGTGAACGATCAACCGAAGGGATCTTTCACTCAAGCAGTGAAAGCCGTGGCCTGGTCTTTTTTTGGCATCCGCAAGTCGTCCGGGCAGGCGCAAGACATTGCCCGGATCAAACCTGCCCACCTGATCTTGGTCGGCTTGCTGGGTGGTGCGGTGTTCGTGACCGTGCTGGTCTTGCTCGTGCGTTGGGTGGTGACGAGCGGCGTGGCGCAGTGATGGTTTTCGTCTTCAATTCTTTCAAGTAACGGTATCCAGGAGAACAACATGTCGGCAGCGGTTCCCAAAGGGCAAGCTCCCTACTATTTCGTGCCAGGCCCGTCCAGCCACCCGGTGATGGCGGCCATCGGCCTGTTCTTTGTCGTGTTGGGCGCGGGACAGTGGGTCAATGGCGTGGAGTGGGGCCCTTACTCCGTGGCCCTGGGCATGGCTTGGTGGCTGTTCACGCTCAAGCGTTGGTTTGGCGATGCCATCCATGAAAGCGAAAGCGGCCAATACAGCGACCGCGTCGACATGTCCTTCCGCTGGAGCATGGCATGGTTCATTTTCTCGGAAGTGATGTTCTTCGCGTCGTTCTTCGGGGCTTTGTTCTGGGCACGCCAATACTCTTTGCCGGCCTTGGGCAACATCGAGAACGCATTGTTGTGGCCCGATTTCAAGGCACTTTGGCCCAGCGTGGTTGCAGGCGCGACCGCCTCGCCCGCCGGGACCGTGGAAGCCTTCCGCACCATGGGCCCGTGGCCCATCCCCACCATCAACACAGCCCTGCTGCTCACGTCCGGTGTGACCCTGACCATTGCCCACCATGCCCTGCGTGAAGACCACCGTGGCAAGACCATTGCCTTCATGTGGCTCACGGTGCTGCTGGGCTCGGTGTTCCTTTGCCTGCAGGCCTACGAGTACTACGAAGCTTATGTCCACTACAACCTGAAGCTGTCCTCGGGCATCTACGGCTCCACCTTCTTCATGCTGACGGGCTTCCACGGCTTCCACGTGTTGGTGGGCACGCTGATGCTGTTGTTCATCACCCTGCGTTTGCACAAGGGCCACTTCACCGCTCAACGCCATTTCGGTTTTGAGGGCGCGGCGTGGTACTGGCACTTTGTGGACGTGGTCTGGTTGGGCCTGTACATCGTGGTTTATTGGATGTAGGCAAGCCGCCTGCCCCTGGCCCGGCACGGGCAGGCGCGGGCTCCAAAAAAAAGAGCGCCCAGGTGGCGCTCTTTTGACTTCAAACCCCTGGGCAGCCACTCAAAGCGGGATGCCCGTCGGGTGGATCCAGCCCATCTTGTAGCTGAACAGGATGAACAGGAACAAGGTCACGGACAAGGCCACGCGCAAAGCCAGGGCATGCAGCATGCGGTTGCTTTTTGGGGCGCCGTCACGGCCGTCCTTGAGCAAGGCCCGGCCGGCCATGGCCAGCGCGACGGCAATGGCCAGCAATGCAAAGGTGATAATGATTTTCATGGTGAGACATTATGTCGGCCGCGCGCTGCGGATGGGGGGTCGATGACCCCGCGTTCTCGTCAAGCCCTGATTTTGGTGGCCGCCGTGCTGGCCGTGGGACTGACCTTGTCCTTGGGGCGTTGGCAATTGCACCGTGCCGACGAAAAACTCTCCCGGCAAGCCGCCGTGGCCGAGCGCGAAGCCTTGCCGACGCTCGACAACGCCGCTTTGCATTGTGACGCGCTGACTGATGCCTTGTTGGTGAACCGCCGAGTGGTGCTGAAGGGCCAATGGTTGCCGCAGCACACTTGGTTGCTGGACAACCGCGCCATGGATGGCCGGGCTGGTTTTTACGTCATCACGGCGATGCAACTCACAGGGCCTGGGCCCTGCGCTGATCAGGTGCTGATGGTGCAGCGTGGCTGGGTGCCCCGCAATGCTCAGGATCGCACCCAAGCCCCGCCATTCCTGACCCCCTCGGGCCCTGTTCAATTGGTCGGGCGTCTGGTGCCCGAGCTGTCCCGCTCCTACAGTTTGGGCGCTGATTTGGCCTTGCCCGCCGCATCCAGCCCCCGCATCGTCCAGAATATCGACTTCTCGGCCTTGCCGACCCTGCTGGGCAGGACGGTGGTGCCGATGGCGGTGCTTCAGTTGCGGCCCGAGACCTCGCAGACGGGCCAAATCTTCCCCGATGCGTCGGGCTTTCCTTTGCGGCGCGATTGGCCGGCCCCGGCCTCCGATGTCGGCAAACACAACGCTTACGCGGTCCAGTGGTTCGCCCTGGCCGCCTTGATCACAGGACTGTATGTCTGGTTCCAACTCCTCAGCCCCCTCCGCCGCCGAACGCGGTGATCCGCTGGTGCAAATGAGCGTGCACAGCCTGCCTTCGGTGCCGCAAGCCGAACTCGGCCAGCGCACCCGCATGGGTCGGTTGAAGATGCTGCTGGTGTGGGCCATTTGTGCCACGCCGGTGGTGGCCTCCTACCTGACCTATTACGTGATCCGGCCCGAGGGGCGCGCCAACTACGGTACCTTGATCCTGCCGACGCGTGAGATGCCGGCGGATGCCGCGCTGCCGCTCCAGGATCTGCAGAATCAGCCCGTGGTGGCTTCGTCGCTGAAGGGGCAATGGCTGCTGGTGACCGTCGCAGGCGGCGCCTGTGATGCCGCCTGCGAGCAGCATTTGTACTACCAGCGCCAGGTGCGCGAAACGCTGGGCAAGGACAAGGACCGGGTGGACCGCGTCTGGCTCATCACCGACGACGCGCCCGTGCGGGATGCCATCAAGCCAGGCCTGGAGGGCACCACGGTGCTGCGCGCGCCGCAAGGCGATCTGGCTAAGTGGTTCAACCCAGAAAGTGGGCAGCCCTTGAGCGCCCATTTCTACCTGGTGGATCCCAAGGGGGCGTGGATGATGCGCTTCCCGGCGCAGCCCGACATGAGCAAGGTCAAGCGCGACCTCAGCCGCCTGATGAAGGCCAACGATTCCTGGGATGAGGCGGGCCGCTGAGGCGGGCTGGTGCACAACATGGGTGGTTGGATCGACTGGAACCCGGCGCTGGAGATCGCTCTGGTGGGCGCTTTGCTGGCGGCACTGCCCTTGCTGTGGGTGCTGGTAAAGGGGCGCCGTGAGGGGCTGCAAGGCTGGCCGGCATGGCAACGTGCCTTGACCCTGGCCACCTTGTTCCTGACCCTGGACCTGGTGGTGTTTGGCGCCTTCACACGGCTGACGGATTCCGGCCTGGGCTGTCCGGATTGGCCGGGTTGCTACGGCCACAACAGCCCGGTGGGGGCCCGCTCGCTGATCGAACAGGCGCAGGCCATCCTGCCCAGCGGGCCCGTCACGCATGGCAAAGCCTGGATCGAGATGATCCACCGCTACCTGGCCTCCGGCGTCGGTGCCTTGATCACGGGTTTGATGATCGCGGCCTGGTGGGGGCGCCACAAAGCGGGCAGTCTGTCGCCTTGGTGGCCCACGCTGACGTTTGTGTGGGTGTGCGCGCAAGGGGCGTTTGGCGCCTTCACGGTCACCCTCAAGCTGTATCCCCTGGTGGTCACCGGGCACCTGCTGGGAGGATTGCTGGGCGTGGCTTTGTTGACCGCACAAGCCCGCGCCTTGGACCCCGTGGACCCTGCCTCGGCCCAGGCATGGCGCGGTTCGTCGCTCAGGCAGGGCGCCCTGTTGGTGCTGGCCCTGGCGGTGGTTCAGATGGCCTTGGGCGGCTGGGTCAGCACCAATTCGGCGGTGCTGGCTTGCAGCGAGGTGCCGCTGTGCCAGGGGCAATGGTGGCCTGCCATGGATTTTGAAACCGGTTTTCGCCTGCTGCGACCGCTGGGCGGTGATGGCCTGGGGGCGCAGATCAGCCTGGCGGGCTTGACCGCCATCCACATGGTCCACCGCTTGGCGGCCCTGGTGGTGCTGAGCGCCATGGTGGCGTTGGCCTGGGGTTTGTGGCGCGCACGCTGGTGGCGGCGCGAAGCGATCGGCCTGTGGGCCCTCGCGGTCTGGCAATTGATCACTGGCCTGAGCAACGTGGTGCTGGGCTGGCCGCTGGTGGCCGCCTTGGGCCACACCCTCGGAGCGGCCCTGCTCGTGTGGTGGTTGGTGCGTTTGCTGGTACAACCGCGCGGGGCCCCGATTTCTCCGCGCACCTCTTAAAATTGGGCCTGACCCTGCAAACCTCCCATGACTGACTCCCTCGCCTCCAGCCCACCCGCGATGAGCTTGCCCTCGCGTTTCAAGCAGTTTTACGTGCTGACCAAGCCGCGCGTCGTGCAATTGATCGTGTTTTGCGCGGTGATCGGCATGTTGCTGGCCGTGCCGGGCTTGCCCACGCAAGCTGAAGCCCTGACGGCCCTGGCGGCGTGCATTGGCATCTGGTTGGTGGCGGGCGCGGCGGCGGCCTTCAACTGCCTGATCGAGCAAGAGATCGATTCACGCATGAAGCGCACGTCCTGGCGCCCCACGGCGCGTGGCGAACTCACCAAGACGCAGACGCTGGCGTTCAGTGCGGGCTTGTGCGTGCTGGGCATGGCCATCCTGGCCTTGTGGGTCAACGCCTTGACGATGTGGCTGACCCTGGCCACCTTCGTGGGTTACGCCATCATCTACACCGTGGTGCTCAAGCCCTTGACGCCGCAGAACATCGTCATCGGGGGCGCCTCGGGTGCCATGCCGCCAGTGCTGGGTTGGGCGGCCATGCGCGGGTCGGTCGATCCGGAAGCCTGGATGCTTTGCTTGATTATTTTCTTGTGGACACCGCCGCATTTCTGGGCGCTGGCCCTGTACCGGGTCGAGGACTACGCCCGCGCGGGCCTGCCCATGCTGCCGGTCACGCATGGCAATGAGTTCACGCGCCTGCACGTGCTGCTCTACACCTTCGTGCTGCTGGCGGGCACCTTGTTGCCCTTCATCTATCAGATGAGCGGTTGGATCTACCTGGTGTCGGCCTTGGTGCTGGGCCTGTGGTTCGTGGCCTATGCCTTCCGCCTCTGGCGCCACTACAGCGACGAGCTGGCCCGCCAGACTTTCAAGTTTTCCATCATCTACCTGATGCTGCTGTTCGCGGCCTTGCTGGTGGACCACTACGTGCCGATCTGAGAACCCCATGCGCTCCCACATCCAGTCTTTTGCAACCCTGGCCTGCGGCTTGACCTTGGCCTCGTCGGTCTTCCTGGCGGGCTGTGATCGGAGCTCGTCGGAAAGCACTGGCGCCACCGGCAGCGCCAAGGAGGCTGCAGTGCCTGCCCAATCGACCGCGTTCAAGTCGGTGGACATCACGGGCGCGGACTATGCCAAACAGTTCTCGCTGGTCGATTTCGATGGGAAGAAACGCACCCTCAGCGACTTCAAAGGCAAGGTGGTGTTCGTGTTCTTCGGCTTCACGCAATGCCCCGAGGTCTGCCCCACGACGATGGCCGAACTGGCCGAGGTCAAGCGCAGGCTGGGCAAGGACGGGGATCGGGTGCAAGGTGTTTTCATCACCATTGACCCTGAGCGCGACACGGCTGAGGTGCTCAAGGCCTACCTCACGGGCATGGACCCCAGCTTCATCGGCCTGCGTGGTTCTCTGGACGAGGTCAACGCGGTATCCCGCGAATTCAAGGTGTTCTACCAAAAGGTGCCCACCAAGGACGGTGCTTACACCATGGACCACACTGCGGGCGGCTTCGTGTTCGACCCGAGTGGGCAGGTCAGATTATTCGCGCGCTACGGCCTGGGCGTGGACGCCCTGACCTCGGACATCCAGCAGTTGCTGGCGTCTTCTTCCTCAGGCGGCTAAGAGCGTCAAGGCCTGGCGGCCGGTCCATTCTTCGCCCGGCGACAGCGTTTTGGGCTGCAGGATGCGGGCGGCTTCCACGCACAACATGTACTGCCAGTCGCCTGCGGGCATGTCGCTCAGGGTGGCGCATTTTTCGGGGCCGGGGTTCCACACCACCGCGTCGGGCAGGTTGTCAGAGACGATGCCCACGCGGCGGCCGCCTTCCAGCAGCAAGAGCTTGGTCGACTTTTCATAGATGCGATCGACTTCGCCCACGAAGCGCTTGTCGACCTGATCGCTCACGGCTTCACCGCCCGTGAGGTTGTCGATGTAGCGGCTGCCGTCCAGGCCTTGCAGGCGCACTTGGCTCAGGTCGGCCACGCCCAGGTAGGTGTGCAGCGCGGCCGAAAAAGGCCAGACGGTGCTGCCGCTGTTGCGCACATAGAGCTCCAGCTCCAGTTCAGCGCCACTCACTGACACGGTGAGTTCCAGTTCGAAACCATGGGGCCACAGGTCGCGGGTCTCTTCGGTGTCCGACAGTTGCAAGGTGGCCTGGGCATGCGCGGTGGTTTCGCGCTGGCTTTCCAGGCGCCAGGCGCGGGTGCGCACCAAACCATGGCGGGGCAGGCTGCGGTCGGGGCCCTTTTTTTCGAACTGCGGAAAGATCACCGGGATACCGCCTCTGACGGCCTTGTCAGCGCTGTAGTCGGCGGTGGGCGACAGGTAGAGCTGTTCGGTGCCGCCAGCGGGCACCCAGGACACCACATGGGCGCCATGCAGCAGCACGGTGGCTTGCGCGCCATCGGGCGAGCGGATCAGGAGGGCCGGTTGGCCGTGGTGGTCGTGGAAAGTGGTCGATTCAGTCATGCTGTGAGTATCCATCCTTCGATGGGGTCGATGGTCTTGGGCAGGCCCCATGAGTGGGTGGCGCTTTCGCCCTCGCGCTGTGCCCAGGCGGCCTGCACCAGGCACAGGGCGGCGTCGAGTCGGTCGCCTTTGGCGTCGGACACCAGGAAATCGCGCTGGCCGGGGGTGAGCTTCAAGCGCAAGTTCAGGCGGGTTCGGCCTTGCTCCAGCGCATCGACCAGGTCCATGCGGGCGATGAGGCGCGCCTGTTGCTGCTCGGGCGGTGCGGTGGCATCGCTCTTGTAACTGCGCCGACCCAGCACTTCGCCCGACAGGAAGCCGGGGTAGGCCTCGAAAGCCAGGGCATCGGGTCGCCCCTGGCGCAGACCGGGCAGGGTGAAGTCGGCGTGGATCAGCCGCATCAGGCCTTCGAAATACATCTTGCCCACAGGCACGTAGCGCGTCTGCAAGGGGCTGGTGCTGCTGATGCCTTTCACGGCGGTGTCGGTGGGGCGGTGGAGTAATTTGGGGCCCGCGCCGCGCTGCAAGTCCCAGGTCTGGCCCCAGCCATCGACCAGGGCCTGGAATCCGGCACGATCTTGGCAATGGGCGTGCAGCGCCCGGATCAGGGCCTCGGCGGCGCCGTTGGAAGGGCCCGTCGGCGCCTCGACGCTCTGGCGCAAAGCGGCCAGGTGCTCGGCCGGAAAGTCATGGGGTGGGTGGGCGCACAGGGCCTGCACAAAAGGGCGGGGCAGCCCGAAAGGAAAGTCGCAGGCGGCGAGCACGCCATGCGCGTTGGCCAACACCTGCTCCAGCCCAGCCAGCGTGGTCACCTCGTCCAGCTTGTCCAGCTTGACCACCGCGCCCGAGCGTCGACCCCAGGCCAGGGTCAGTGGCTTGCGGGATGAAGGCGCGCACGAGAAATCAAGGCCCAGCAAGGTGCCGGGCACGTCGCCGTTCAGGTCGGCCATTCAGCTGGGTTTGCAGCCGATGGAGGCGGTGACGATCAACTCCTCGAGCAGCGCCAGCGAGACCTTGCCCGGCACGGCGTAAGGATCCAGGACCGGACGTTCGGAGTACTTCAGCAGGATCGATGGGTTGACCTTGCCCAGGTTGACCTGCCCCATGGTCCAGCTGGCAAAGCGGCGCTCGTCGATCTCTTCGTAGTCGAGCAGGATCACGTTGCCGTGGCGCGGGTCATTGGCGATCTTGGTGTACAGCTGGTTGACCGCGTCGCGGCCCCCTTCCAGCAATTGCATGAAGATGTCGCCGCTGTGGCACAGCAGGCCCGTCACGCCCAGCGCGAGGTTGTTCCTGCGTGAGGCAGACAAAATGGTCTCGATGGTGTCAGCAGACAGGGGCTTGGCGGCCCGGCTGGCGTAAAGCAGTCTAACAAGCATGGTGTGACCTCAGCCTTTTCGTTGGTTGACCAGGGCGAGGAATTCGCGCCGCAGGTTGGGATCCTTCAGGAAGGAGCCGCGCATCACGCTGTTGATCATCTTCGAGTCCATGTCCTTGACGCCGCGCCACTGCATGCAGAAGTGGTCGGCCTCCATCACCACGGCCAGGCCATCGGGTTGCATGCGCGATTGCAGCAGGTCGGCCACTTGCGTGACGGCTTCTTCCTGGATCTGCGGGCGACTCATGATCCAGTCGATCAGGCGGGCGTACTTGGACAGGCCGATCAGGTTGGAGTGCTCGTTGGGCATCACACCGATCCAGACTTTGCCCATGATCGGACACAGGTGGTGCGAGCAGGCGCTGCGCACGGTGATCGGGCCGACGATCATCAGTTCGTTCAGGCGTTCCGCATTGGGGAATTCCGTCACGGCCGGGGCCTGGTGGTAACGGCCCTTGAAGATCTCGTGCAGGTACATCTTGGCCACGCGGCGGGCGGTGTCCTGCGTGTTGTGGTCACTCTCGGTGTCGATCACGAGGCTGGACAGCACCCCGGCCATCTTGCTCTGCACCTCGTCCAGTAATTTTTCCAGCTCGCCGGGTTCGATGAATTCGGCGATGTTGTCGTTGGCGTGAAAGCGCCGTTGGGCCTCTTTCAAGCGTTCCCGGATCTTGACGGACACGGGCGTGCCTTCGTCGTTGTCAGGGGCCGCGTCGATGGCGCGGAGGTTGGGCATGGTCATGGCGCGCTTTCAAAGCCTGGCAAAACAAGCAGTCTGCAGATGGCCGATGCTATCAAGCTCCACGGCCTTGTGCGCGTTCCATGCGAGGCGGCCCCGGCTTTGCGGGGGGATGCCTCAGTTTTTGGGTTGAACGGGTTTGGCCGGTGGCTTGCGGCCAGTGTGCGCGAACATGGCTTCGAGCAAGGCCACGTCCTCGTCCTGTCCCTTGGCAGACGTCCCGCCCTTTCCAGGCTTGGCCGACGGCACGGTGGGGGTGGCCATGGCCGCGCTGGCTGGGTGACGCTTGGTCGAGCGTTCCGGCACCGGGGCGGTGAGGGCGGGTGCCGATGATGCTTCGGGCACCGGGGTGGCCGTGCTCAAGGCCGCCAATGGGGAGTTGGAGGGGGTGGTTTCAATCACCGCAGGGCCCGCGGCCGAGGGCGCCGTGATCTCGGCAATGGGCACTGGCGTGTCCTGCCTGGCCGCCGCGCGTGCGTGGGCCACCGCCGTGGTGGCAGGCAGCGCTTGCGCAATTGCCGGTTTGCTGTCCTGGATGACCATGACGAAGCCCACCATCAGTGCCAGCACGCCCACGCCCATCGCGCCCCAGAGCGCGCCGTGCAACCAGCTGCGGCGGTGCGACTTGCTGGTGCGCTTGCCGCCTTTGGTGCGGCTGGGCCGAGAGGCGTGGCGGGTTGACTCCAGCGTGGATAGAATCCGCACCCGTTGGTGGTCCTCGGTCGCGGGTTCGCCGTCCATGCCGGCGAACAGGCTGGGACGGTCAAGGCTGGGCTTCTGGACGCGTCCGGGTTTGGGGGCTTGATGTTCGCCCGATGGGTAGCTCAACGCCAACTCCCTGTGTTGATTTTTGTGGTGTCGCCAAGGCGCGGATTCTACGAAGCGTTCGACGCGTCGGCGCGGCCCTCACCTCTTTTTGCAATCAATCGTTACAACAATATGCTGGCAGGGTGGGTTTTGGGGTACTTCGTGCTGGGCTGTCTGGTCCTGGCGAGCCTGGTGTTCCCTTCGGAGCGGCGCGCGGTGGTGGCCTGGGTCGGCGCGTCATTCAAGAGGCGCCATCGGGGCCGCGCGCGTGTGGTGCCGTGGCTTGTGCTGGGCAGCGTTTTGCTGGTGCTACCCGCGGCGGGGGTCTGGTGGTGGGGCGGCGGCTTGCAAGGCGGCCGCCACTTGGAAGCCTTTGACGACGCGGCCCTGGACGACGGCAACCGCCACGTCGCCCACCTGTTGCAAGGCGAGCAGCTGGTGCCGCCACCGGCTTTGCCGCCCGAGGCCTTCACCACAGCGGAGGTGGAAGTGGTGCGGCCCATGCTGTCCACCGCCAACCGCCGTTGGGAACGGATGGACGAGGCCTTCGTGCAGCGCGTGCTCATGGTCTTCAAGGTCATGAAAGAGCGGCACGGTTACGACATGGCCTTGCTGGAAGGCTACCGAAGCCCCGAGCGACAGAACCTGCTGGCCGCGCAAGGTGCGCACGTGACCAACGCCGGCGCCTGGCAGAGCTACCACCAACATGGTCTGGCGGCCGATTGCGCTTTCTTGCGCGAGGGAAAATTGGTGATCTCCGAGAAGGACCCGTGGGCCATGCGTGGCTACCAGCTTTATGGTGAAGTTGCCGAAGAATTGGGCCTGACCTGGGGTGGGCGCTGGCGCCTGATGGACTTCGGCCACGTCGAGTGGCGCAGAAACAGAAAGTAACACGCACCGCCCCAACGGGGGGGAAGGGCCGGGTGCATCCGCCATTAGACTGCGCCCCTGCCTGCTGCAAGTGCGGGCCACGACGACAACACACGGGGAGTCAGACGACATGGGGCGTCCTTTCATTGTTCTGGGTGACAGCACCGACCATGGCGGCACGGTGGTGGGTGCCTCCGGCACGACCGACACCCATGGCAAGCGCATCGCACGGGTGGGTGACCAGGTCACTTGTCCTCACCGGGGTCATGGCACCACGGTGATCGTGTCGGGCGATGCCACCATGATCATTGACGGTCAACCCGCCGCCCGCCATGGCGACAAGTGCGCCTGTGGGGCCACCTTGATTGCGGCCCAGGCGGTATCGACCGGCATCTGAGATGAGCAAGCTGTTGAAGGCAGGCTTGTTGTGCCTGGGGATTGGGGCGCTGATCTGGCTGGTCACCCTGTGGCAATGGCAGACGGCTGGCCGCGATGTGTCGGGCGCCGACATCGTGGGCCAGTTGTTTGTCTTGCCGGTGGTGTTGACCGCCGTGCTGCTGCTCGCGGTGTGGGGCGTGGCCCGTTTGAGGGTTGATGCGGCCAAGCCGGTGGCGCTCAAGGCGCGCCCTGTTTCGGCCGACCAACCAGCTGCCGTGGCCACGGACGACCGCCGACTCAGCGTGGCCGTGGTGCAAGCCGTGGTGCGCTTGTCGGCGGGTGACACCCCCGAGCAGGTGCTGTCGCAAATCCGATCAGGCGACGTTCGTCCGGGTCTCGACCCCGAGCTGCAGGACCTGGACGGCGCCCCGGTGTTCACCGCGCGCATGCCTGAGCTGGACGTGGTGGCCTTGCGCCAAGCCTGGCCATCAGACGTGGGCGACCGCGTGGTGCGGGCCTTGACCTTGTTGCAGGCGCCCGCCGATCAATTGCTGGAGCGGGTATTGATGCTCGCGGAGGACTGGCCGGTTGACGAGGCCTTGGCGCGGCCCTCGATGACGGTTGATCATCCAGCGCACCTCAGCGGCATGTCGATAGCGGCCACCACGGGCGTGCGCCGATGCCCGACGCTGCCCCGCTTGACCGTGCGCCTGGCCTTGCCTTCTTCGTGGACAGAAGCCGAGCGTGAGCACGCGTCCGCCTGGTTGCGCATGCGCTGCGCCGACTTGCCTTCTCCGGCGCTGCACGTGCATGCGCTCGACCAGGCCGATGGCCTGTGGGCCCTCCTGGACCAGCAGACCCTGCAGTGGTCGCGCGAAGGCCGGGCGCAATGGTGCCTCGTGCTCGTGGCCGACAGCGCCATCGACGAGCACGAAGTCGAGCGGCGTCAGGCGGTGGGCGAACTTTTCACGGGCGTTCATCAAACTGGCCGCATCCCTGGTGAGGCGGCGGCGGGTTTGCTCTTGGCCACGCCCCATTGGCCCGGCCTGGACGCGCAAACGCCGCCACCCGCACGCCTGTACCGCCCCGTGCGCCTGCGCCGCGACAAGTCGGCCGATGCCGCGGGCCGCGTGGGCGCCGCCGTGTTGCAAAACGCCATGGCCCAGGCCTTGACCGTGTGCACCGCCTTGCCCGGCGACCTGCTTCAAGTGGTGGCCGATGGCGACCACCGCGCCAGCCGCACCGCCGAGGTCTTCGAAGCTTTGCAAGGCCTGGCGCCTCAACTCGACCCGATGCTGTCGGTGACCCGTGTGGGCGAAGCCTGCGGTGACCTGGGCCTGGCTGGCGCCCTCGTGCCCGTCGTGCTGGCCACCAGCCTGGCCCAACAAGACGATGCCGCTGGCGTGACGCTGGCCGTGCTGGTGCAGGCCACGCACGAGCGCGTGGCACTCGCTTTAACTCCCTGGACTTGGGCGCCGTCACCGGCCCCAGCCAAGACCTGATCGACCTGGACTGGAACCATGCAGAGAATCTGGCAGTTTTTTCTCAACCCCAAGGTCCTGACCGTGCTGGGCGTGGCCGCTTTGGCGGCCTTGCTGTTCCTGGGGGCCGACACGCTGCAACTGGGCTTGATCTGGGCGGCGGTGGTGCTGGGCCTGATCGCCGTGGCCTGGTTCACCGTGTGGGCCGTGCGCCGGGCGAAAGCTGCCAAGGCCTCGTCGCAACTGGAGCAAGCCCTGCAGGCCGAGGCCGACAAGGCCGTCAAGTCGGCGGGTAAGGACAAGCGCGATGAAGTGCAGGCCGTGCGCGAACGCATGGTCGATGCGGTCAAGCTGATCAAGTCGTCCAAGCTGGGCGAAACCTCGGGATCGGCCGCCTTGTACGAGCTGCCCTGGTACGCAGTGATCGGCAACCCGGCGGCGGGCAAGAGCTCGGCGGTGGTCAAGTCGGGCCTGAAGTTTCCCTTCGCCGACAACACCGAAAACGTCATCCAGGGCATCGGTGGCACGCGCCACTGTGACTGGTTCTTCACCACCGAAGGTATCCTGCTGGACACGGCGGGCCGCTACGCCGTGCACGAGGAAGACCGCAGCGAATGGCTGGGCTTCCTCTCGCTGCTGAAAAAGCACCGCCCCAAGGCGCCCATCAATGGCGTGATCATCGCGGCCAGCGTGGCCGAACTGGGCGCCAACAAGCCCGAGTTCGCCATTGAGCTGGCGCGCAAGCTGCGCCAACGGGTGCAAGAGCTGACCGAGAAGCTGGAGGTGTTCGCGCCCGTTTACGTCGTCTTCACCAAGGCCGACCTGATCTCCGGTTTTGTGGATTTCTTTGAAGACCGCGACCGCACCGAGCGCGACAAGGTGTGGGGCGCCACGCTGCCTTACGACACCACCGGCAAGGCCGATGCCGTGGCAGCGTTCGATCACCATTTCGATGACCTGTATGAAGGCCTGAAAGAGGCGTCGGTGGCGCGCATGTCGTTGCACCGTGGCGAACAACTGCCACCGGGCGTGCTGACGTTTCCGCTTGAGTTCGCCGCGCTGAAGTCGTCCCTGCGCACCTTCATCACCACCTTGTTTGAAGAGAACCCCTACCAGTTCCGACCCATCTTCCGCGGCTTTTACTTCACCAGCGCGGTGCAGGAAGGCCAGTCCACCGGGCGTGCCAGCGAGCGTGTGGCCGAGCAGTTCGCCTTGCAACTGCAACCGGGCACGGCCTCCAAGGTTTATTCGCAAAGCGGCTTCTTCCTCAAAGAGCTGTTTTCAAAGGTGATCTTTGCCGACCGCCAACTGGTGCAGCAATACACCAGCCGCCAAAAGCTGAACCTGCGTTACGCCAGCTTCTTCGCGGGGGTGGTGTTGCTGGGCGCCTTGCTGGGCACGTGGACTTGGTCTTACCTGGGCAACCGCCAACTGGTGAGCAATGTGCAGGCCGACCTGGCCAAGGCGCAGCGTGTTCAAGAAAACCGCGTTGACCTGCAGTCGCGCCTTGAAGCGCTTGAGATCCTGCAGGACCGGCTGGCCCAGATGCAGCAGTACCGCAGCACTCGGCCCTGGTCATTGGGTTTGGGGCTCTACCAGGGGCAGGCCATTGAAGCCCGTCTGCAGCAAGAGTACTTCGCTGGCCTGCAGGCCGTGATGCTCAAACCGGTGGAGCAATCCATCGCGGCCTACTTGTCAGACGTCAATGCCCATGCGGCAGAACTGCGGCCCCTTCAGCGGGCTGGCGAGGGCACGCCTGCGCCTGAGTTGGCCTCCGGTGTGGCGCTTGCCCCGAGCGCGGCCACTCCGACCGCGGCTGGCGAATCGGCCTATGCCAGCGCTTCCAGCACCAACGTCACCGAGGCCTACAACGCCCTGAAGGCCTACCTGATGCTGGGCGACCGAGCGCGCCTGGAGCCCGGCCACATGAGCGACCAGTTGACCCGTTTCTGGCGCAGCTGGCTGGAGGCCAACCGCGGCACCATGCCCCGCGATCGCCTGATTCAAAGCGGTGAGCACATCATGTCGTTCGCGCTGGCACAAATGGCCGATCCCGCGTTTCCTCAGCAGGACCTGAACCTGGGCCTGCTGGACCAAACGCGCGAAAACCTGCGCCGCGTCATCAAGGGCATGCCGGCGCGCGAGCGTGTCTATGCCGAGATCAAGGCCCGCGCGGCCACGCGCTTCGCGCCGATGACCGTGGCCCGCCTCATCAGCGAGCCCGATCGGCCGATTGTCGCGGGCAGCTACGCCATCTCCGGCACCTTCACCAAGGAAGCCTGGGACCAGTACGTCAAGGAGGCGTTCAAGAACGCCGCCAACAACGAACTGCAGGCCACCGATTGGGTGCTCAAGACGGCGTCCAACGACGACCTGACCCTGGAGGGCAGCCCAGAGCAAATCCAGAAGGCGCTGACCCATTTGTACAAGACCGAGTACGTGCGCGAATGGCAGAGGTTCATGCAAGGCATCACCGTGCAGGAGTTCGGCAGCTTTGAGAAAGCCGTGGTGCACATGAACCGCCTGGGCGATCCGGCCGCGTCACCGGTGGGCCTGCTGATGCGCACCATGTACGACCAGACCGCCTGGGACAACCCCTCCTTGCTGAACGACAAGCTGGCCCAAGGTCAGCGTGGCTTCATGACCTGGTTCAAGCAATCCATCTTGCGCGTGACGCCGTCATCGGTTCCGGTCAATGTGAACGTGGCCATGCCCACGTCCGACATCCCGTTGGGCCCGATCGGCAAGGAGTTCGTCGGCCTGAACCGCTTGATGATGACGCGCGATGGTGGCGCCACGCTGGTGCGCACCTACCTCGATGCGCTGTCCAAAATCCGAACCCGCTTCAACCAGATGAAGAACCAGGGCGATCCGGGACCGGCCTCGCGCCAGCTGATGGTGCAGACCTTGGAGGGAACCTCGGAGCTGGCCGATGCCTTGAAGCTGGTCGACGAGCAGATGCTCAATGGCATGAGCGATTCGGCCAAAGCCACCTTGCGGCCTTTGCTGGTGCGGCCTTTGATGCAGGCCTTTGCCGTGATCGTGCGGCCCACCGAGTCCGAACTGAACCGCGTGTGGATGGCTCAGGTCTTCGAGCCTTATCAACAAACCTTGTCGGCCAAGTACCCGTTTGACCGGGCCTCCAAAGTGGAAGCCAGCCCGGTCGAGGTGGCCAAGGTTTTTGGATCAGAAGGCGCCGTGGCCAAGTTTGTCGAGCAGTCGTTGGCCACCCTTGTGGTGCGGCGGGGCGACACCGTCAGCCCCCGCACTTGGGCCGACATGGGGGTGCGTTTGCTGCCTGACTTCTCCGGCGGCCTGGCGGCCTGGGTGGCGCCCTTGGGTGGTCAGGGCGCGGGTGGCGTTGCTGCGGCGGCGGTCGAAGCCCAGACGGTGTTCGAGCTGCTGCCCCAAGCGGTGCCGGGCCTGACCGAGTACACCGTGGACATCGATGGCCAGCAAATGCGTTACCGCAACGCCGCCGCGACCTGGTCGCACTTTGTGTGGCCCGGGCCGGGCACCCCCGGGGTCAAGATATCGGGCGTGACCTACGACGGGCGCACGGTGGAGTTCTTCAACGAGCCCGGTCGTTATGGCCTGGAGAAGATGATCAACACGGCCCAGCGCAAGCGCACCGAGAGCGGCGCGTTCGAGTTGCGCTGGCCGCAGGGCGCCCTGGCGGTGGCCTTGCAGTTGCGCATCATCTCGAATGCGTCTGCGCCGACTGCAACTGCGGCCACCGCTTCGGGTGGCCCATCCGCAGGCAGCGGGCGTCCCGGTGCCTTGCCCGCCATGGTGGCGGGGGGCGCCGATGCCACCGTGGCCTCGATCACGCCGGAGGCCAAGCCATGAGCAGCGTCACCACCCATGCCACCGAGGTGTTGTACTTCGGCAAGCTGCCGTCACGGGGTGATTTTGTCCGCAGCGCGCACCACGCCTCGGTCATCCAGAGCCTGGACCAGTGGCAGGCCCAAGCGATGGAGCGCCTGTCCACCGACCCGCGCTGGAAGCTGGTCTACGACCAAGCCCCCGCCGTGCAGTTCGCCATCCTGGGTTTGCACAGCCAAGTGGGTCTGGCAGGCCATTGGCTGGCCAGCCAGGATGCATCCGGGCGGCGCTTTCCCTTCATCACGGCTGGCGTGTTCGATGTGACCGATCAGATTGACTTCATCCAGCATGGCCCTTTGGTGTTGGCTCGGTTATGGGCCCGGCTGGAGCAGGTTGCGCGGGTGGCCCATGCCGCCACCGACCTGGCGCATGCGCAGGCCAGCCTGACCACGCCGATTGAGGGCGCACTCAAGACCAGCGGCCCGCGCCTGGAGTTGGTCGATTTTCTGGAAACGCACACGGTGGCCAGCCTGGAGCAGATGCTGGCGGCCTCAGGCGCGCGGGTGTCGGTGCGCCAGACTCTGCTGGCCCTGGGCACCTTGCTGCAACCGGTGATGGCGCAAGGCGCTGGCAAGTTGCACAAGGGCCTGCGCCTGCCTTTGCCGTCAGACGCTGGTCTGCGTTGGCCCGTCGCCTGTTTCTGGCTGTCGCTGATCCTGGGTTTTTTCAAGCGCGTGGACGCGGAACTGGCGCTGTTCGTGACCACGCATGGCACCCATCCCGAACTGATCTTGTGTTTTCAGGGCGCCTCGGCCGCCTCACTGTGCTCGGTCATCGACCCGGAGGCCCTGTTGCGCGACACCGTGGAGGTGACCCAGGCCGATTGGGTAGAAGATTGCTTGGAAGACGACTACGGCCTGCGCAAATTGTCGAACTACCTGTGTGACCCAGCCTTGTCATTGGCCCAGGCCTTGCGCACGTTCGAAGAAATTTTTCTGGGAGTATGACGAGCATGAACCACGCCAAAGTCCTGGCCGTGTCCCTGGCCCTGTGGTGCGCGGCAAGTGGTGCGCAAACCGCCGTGGCCACCGCTGGCGCCCAAGTGCTGGGCCCCAATCAGGTGGTGGTTGCGGGCACTGTGCCCGACGAGGCCACCCGCGTGCAGGTGGTCTCGCGGCTGCGCGAGCTGTACGGCGCTGACCGTGTGGTCGACCATTTGACCCTGGGCGCGGTGGTGGCGCCGCCGCAGTGGTCTCAGAACTTGCAGAAGGTTTTGTCGCCCTCCCTGAAGCAAATCAGCCGAGGACAGTTGAGCGTGCAGGGCAACATCATTGATTTGAAAGGCGAGGTGTCCAACGAGGCCGTGCGTCAGCAAATGGCGAGCGACATGGCGGCCTCGCTGAATCCGACTTACACGGTTCGCAATGGTTTGCGCGTGGCCGCGCAAGAGCAGAGCCTGGTGGACCAGACCCTGGGCAACCGTATCGTTGAATTCGAGGCGGGCAGCGCGGTGCTGCGGCCAGCGGGCACCAGCATCCTTGACGAGATGGCGCTGGCGCTGTCCAGGCTCAAGGGCAAGAAGGTCGAGGTCATTGGCCACACCGATGCACAAGGCGGTCGCGTGGCGAACGTGGCGCTGTCATTGGCGCGGGCGCAGTCTGTCAAGACCTACCTGGTGAGCAAGGGGCTGTTGGCCGATTTGATTGGCACCACGGGGCTGGGGCCCGATCGGCCCGTGGCCAGCAATGACACCGACGAGGGCCGGGCCCGCAACAGGCGCATCGAGTTCCGGGTCGAGCCCTGAACCTGGCCTATGGATGGCCTGATGAGCCGTTGGCCCAGGTCAGAGACCGGCTTCGCCCTCTTCGGGTTCCACGCCCAGCAGTTCGTGCAAGTGGGACATCGAGCCCTGGTCCTTAACGACCTTGCGCAGCCATTCGTGCAGGGGCATGTCTCCCCACTTCACGGCCTTTTCGGCCAAGTAGGCCACCGGGCTGTGCGGCTCGGTGCGGCGGAAAAAGGCGGCCACATCGCGCAGTTGCTGCAGGGCCTGCGCGCGGCTGCGCAGCGGCCCTTTGGCCAAACCCTGAATGGACGGGGCGTGGGCCACTTCCTCTTCGCCCTCAGGCAAGGCGTGTGCTTCGACGCCCGCCTGGGCATTGGTGGCGGCAGTCAAGGCGCCCACTTCGCGAGCCAGGCGCTCAAGGTCGTGCACGGCCCCTGACAGGGCTTCCTTGGCCGACACGAAGGAGGGCCCTTGCGACCCCAGCTTGGCGTCCACCACCGTTTGCCAAGCCAGCAGTTGCTGCTCGCACGCTTGCACGGTCTGCAAGGTGGCGCGCAACTCGTCTTTCGGGGTGTCGCGCAGGGCGCGCATGAACTGCTCCAGCGTGACGCGGTCGTTGGCCTGCGCGCGCGCGTCTTGTGGCGAGCGCTCCAGTTGGGTTTGCCAGAGGTGGGCTGCTGCCATGTCTTGCAGCGAATACACCGCGCCTTGTCGGCCCCGCGTCAAAGGGCGCGTGATGGCCAGGCTCACCAGGCGTTGCAGCAGCCAGGTCATGTTGCCCACGCGCTGGTCCATGTCACCCTCGTCGGCCTGGGGGTGCAGGTCGTCCCAGTGGTTTTCGCACAGGGCCGTGCACAACTGCAGGCCCTGCAGGAGGCCCGCGTAACCCTGGGTCAGGGCCAAAGCTTCGGTCAGCCACTGGGCCAAGCGCAAATCCTTGGTCTGTTGGCTCAACAGTTGGCCGCACTGCCGCACCACGCCAGGCCAGTCGGCCACTTTCAGGGCCGTGACCCATTCACCTTGGTCCAGGGTGGGGTCATCTTCGCGCCGCATGTCGGCGATCTGGTCGAACTCGGTGGAAAAGGACAGGTCGGTGCCGCAGGGCAGGCTGCCGGCGATGGGGGCCAGCAAGGCTTCGTTGTTCATGGGGTCCCTGGTGTATTCGTGCGGATTCGTCAGCGGAGGATTTTCCCATGAAGGCAGGGCCGTTCGCTCTGTGCAGGGCACCCCCCGCAATGGGTGGATGTCCGACTGATTCACTAAATGTGAGTGATTCTCAATTGCAATAAATGTTAAAGTGGCCGCATGGTGTTGACTGAGTTTTCTTTGGCAGGTGGCGGCGACGCGCCACGTGCAGATTTGTCCCCAAAGCAGCGTTGGTCGCTGGCGGCGGTGGCGGTTTTGCTGCACGGCATCGTGGCCATCGGTGTGTGGCAGTCTTCCCCTTTGCCTGCGATTCCGCCAGATCCTGCCCCGTTGATGGTAAGTTTGATCACCGACGACGCCATGCAACTGGCGCTGCCTGCACCACCAACGGTTGAGCCGCCCAAGCCGGTTGCCGCGCCCAAGCCTGTGGCGGCAGTGGCGCCGCAAAAAACGCCCCCGCCCGTGTTGGCCGCCAACCGAGCGCCCGAGCCACAAGACATGCAAGTGCCGGTGGCTGCGCCCGAGCCGCGCCTCGCGCCCGCCGTGACCACACCGGCAACGGTGCAGAACACGCCCACGGTCGCCGCGACGTCGTCTGCCAGCACCGCGCCATCCACCGAACCGGCGGTGCCGCCTCCGCCCAAGACTTTGCCATCGTCCGCGGTGCGTTTCCTGATCAAGCCTCAACCGGTTTACTCAGCCGCCTCACTGGAGCTGGGCGAGTCTGGAACCGTGACCATGCTGATCCTGGTGGACGAAAACGGCCGGGCCAAAGAGGTCAAGGTGACCAAATCGTCGGGTTATCCAAGGCTGGATCGCGCGGCCGTGGCGGCGGAAAACGCGGCTCGTTTTCAGCCTTATCTTGAAGCGGGTGTGCCACGCAGTGTCTGGGTACCCCACAGCATTACTTTCAATCTCGAAGAGCGTTGACCGACCATGAACGAAACCACCACACCCGCCACGACCACTGCCGTGGTTGAGGCCAGCAACCCCGCCGCAGAAATGGGCTTCGGGCACTTCATCAAGAACACCGATGTCGTCGGGCAAGGCTTGTTCGTGATCCTGGTGGTCATGTCCCTGCTGTCCTGGGCCTTGATCATCACCAAGGGCGTGGGCCTGATCCTGCGTCAACGTCGCAGCAAGACCTTCCTGAACTTTTTCTGGAATGCTACTTCGCTGGAATCGGTCCAACACGAGATCACCGCGCACGGTGTGAGCGAGCCCTTTGCCCACCTCACCTCGCATGCCATGCACGCCCAGGCCCACCATGCGCGCTATGGTGCGGCCAAGCTGGAGGAAGCCGGCTCGGCCCAGGATTTCCTGACCCGCACCATCAAGAAGGTGCTGGACGAAGAAACCATGCGCCTGGAAAGTGGCTTGGCCGTGTTGGCCACCATCGGTGCCACGGCCCCCTTCGTGGGCCTGTTCGGCACCGTCTGGGGCGTGTACCACGCGCTGCTGGCCATTGGCGCCACGGGTGCGGGCACGCTGGACAAGGTCGCTGGCCCTGTGGGCGAGGCCCTGGTCATGACCGGCGTGGGCCTGGCCGTGGCGATCCCGGCTGTCATGGGCTACAACTGGTTGACCCGCAGCAACCGTGTGTGGGGTGCCCGTCTGGACGCCTTCGCGTTCGAGCTGTTCACCTTCCTGTCGACCGGCCAGACCCTCAAGACCAATGCCAATGTGCATCCCTTGAAAGTCACCACGAACACAGGCAACTGAGGAGCACACCATGGCTTTCGCCAGTTTTGACAGCAAGAGCAGCGGCGCGCCGATGGCCGAGATCAACATGGTGCCGCTCATCGACGTGATGCTGGTGCTGCTGGTCATCTTCATCGTGACGGCGCCTTTGCTCAGCCATTCCGTGAAGTTGGAGTTGCCCAAGGCCACTTCGCAGGTCGTGTCGGCCAAAGCCGACAAGATCAACTTCTCGATCGATGCCGATGGTGTGCGGTACTGGAACGACAAGGCGCTGACCCGCGAGGAAGCCGCCCAGCGTTTTGTGCTCGAAGGGCAGAAGGCCACGCAGCCGGAAATTCACCTGCGTGCCGACCAGGCCGTGGCCTACAAAGCCGTGGCCGAAACTTTGGCCGATGCCTCCAAGGCCGGTTTGAGCAAGATCGGTTTTGTGACCGACCCCGAGCCTGCCGTCGCCAAGAAGTGAGGCGCTGGGGGTAGGATCGTCGCCCATGAATGCGCAGACTTCCTCCCCCATCCCGCCGCAGGCTTTGGCCGGCATCAAGGTGATTGAACTGGGCCAGTTGATCGCTGGCCCTTTTGCTGGCAAAACGCTGGCCGATTTCGGGGCCGACGTCATCAAGGTCGAGCCACCGGCCAGCGAGGGCGGACCTGGTGGTGACCCTTTGCGCCAATGGCGCCTGCTGCACCAGGGCACCAGCGTGTGGTGGCAGGTGCAAAGCCGGAACAAGCAAAGCGTGGTGCTGGACCTGCGCACGGATGAAGGCCGGGAGGCCGTGCGCCACCTCATCGACGAGGCCGATGTCGTCATCGAAAATTTCAAACCCGGCACCATGGAAAAGTGGGGCTTGAGTTTTGACGAGCTCAGCCGCAGCAACCCTGGTTTGATCATGCTGCGCATCAGTGGCTATGGGCAGACGGGGCCCTACCGCGAGCGCCCCGGTTTTGCCGTGGTGGCCGAGGCCATGGGGGGCATGCGTTACCTCAATGCCGAACCGGGGCGTGTGCCGGTGCGCGCCGGGGTCAGCCTGGGCGATACCTTGGCCGCCTTGCATGGCGTGATCGGTGTGCTGCTGGCCTTGCAGGCTCGGCATGTCAGCATCAGCGAGGCCGCACCCAAGGGCCGTGGCCAGGTGGTCGATGTGGCCCTGTACGAGGCCGTGTTCAATTGCATGGAAAGCCTCTTGCCCGAGTACAGCGCCTTTGGGGCCGTGCGGCAGCCCGCAGGCTCGGCCTTGCCTGGCATCGCACCCAGCAATGCCTACCCTTGTGCCGATGGCATGGTGGTGATTGGGGGCAACGGTGATTCGATCTTCAAGCGTTTGATGATCGCCATTGGTCGCACGGACCTGTCGGTGGATCCCGAGCTGGCGACCAACCCGGGCCGGGTCAAGCGTGTGGGTGAGATCGACGAAGCCATTGGCGCCTGGACCGCCCTGCGCTCGGTGAGCGAGGTCGTGGACGTGCTCAATGCCGTCAGCGTGCCGGTGGGGCGCATCTATTCGGCGCGCGACATTGCCGAAGACCCGCACTACCTGGCGCGCGAAATGATCGTGCCCGTGACCACCCACGACGGGCTGACCGTGCAGGTACCGGGTGTGATCCCCAAGCTGTCGGCCACACCGGGCCGGATCACGCGCAGGGCGCCGACCTTGGGTGAGGACACGGAACGCTTGCTGGGGCCGCGCTCGCTGTGAACCCTTTGCCGCCGCTTCCCGAGCCACCACCGAGCCCCTGCACCAAGGTGTGCCGCATGGCGGGGGCAGTGTGTGTCGGCTGTGGCCGCACGCTCGATGAGATCGCACGTTGGGGCAGCATGAACCCCCATGAAAAGCTCGCCGTGCTGGCACGTCTGGCAGGCCAAAACGCGGCACCATAGGCCGATGGATTCTCTCGCCACCTTGCAATCAATGGGCTTGACCCTGCCGACCCCGCCCTACATCGTGGGCCTCATCCTTTTCGGGATCGTGGGCATGTGGGCTTACTGGCGAGGCAAGAAGGCGCAGCACCCGCACACCAAATGGCTGGGCGTGGCGCTGATGTTCTACCCCTACGCCGTGTCATCGACCTGGCTGCTCTATGGCGTTGGGTTGGCTTTGTGCGTGGGCCTGTGGCTGGAGGTTGGCAAGTGAGTGGCCTTGCGGTTCAACGAGCGTTGCGCATGGGCTTCACGGCGCGCGCGTCGGCCTTTCACCCAGTGCCAGCCAAACGGCCCGGCCAAGGCCAGCCCTGTCGCCAGGTGCACGAAGGCGGCGGTTGCGGCCCATGCTTCATCGCCGAGGTAGTAAATCGCCACGGCGGTGATCATCAACAACAAGATCATCATGCTGAGCAGCAGGCCGCTGGCCCGCTGTCGACGGCGGCGCCAACCTGCGCGCATGTGCACACTCCACAAGGCGCCCATGAGCAGGGCCAGGGCAAAGCCGCCCACCGCGTGCAGCGCCGCCATGAGAACCCTGGCTGAACCCGGCAAGCGCGCGATTTCGGCGTTGGCCCGCAAGACCAGGGTGGTCGGTGCCAGAAGTCCGCCGGTGACGAACGCCAGCAGCATGACCCCGGCCAATGCCCGCAGAAACCATTTGGGATAGCCCTTCATGCGGCAAGCTGGTCCGGCGCCTGAGCGACCAGTTGGCCGCCCAGGCGCCGGACCAGCGCTTCACGCTGCCCCCATGGTGCCGTGGCCGCCACCTTGGTCAAGGCATCTGCTCGCCAGGCACTGCGTGCCAGCACGGTCCACAGACCGGGGTGTGCCGCTTCGCCGGGTCGGGCGACGATGCAGGCTGGAAAATCGGCATCGGCCTCCAGCGATGTCTTTGCCTGTGAGCTGGCCAGGGCCGCGTCGCGCAGCGTTCCGAGCGAGATGAAGCGGCCGTCGAGTTCACGCCGCCCCACGGGCAAGCTCATGTCGCCAAACACCCGCAGGTCCCCGCCTGCGTTGACCCAGCCCGCCACCGCACCATGGCGTCGCAGGGCGCGCACCGCCAGGTCCACGGCGTAACCTTTGGCCAATCCATCCAAGGTCAATCTCACGGGTCGCAGCAAGCGACCCCAGTTGGCGCCCAGTTCAATGTCCCGAGCGTCGCCTCTGGGCAGCAGGTCCGCGAGCGCGTCGTGATTGGGCAAGATGCCTTGGTGCACCAGCAGGCCGCCGACCGTGCAGTCGAAGGTGGCCCCACTGCTTTGCATCAAGGCCTTCGCGAGCTTGAGCAAGCGCACGGTGTCCGATGCCAGCGGCACCTGGCGTCCGGGGGCGCCATTCAGGCACGACAGTTCGCTGCGCGGGTCCTGAAAGCTCCACAAGGACTGGGCCCTATCGAGGCTGGCGAATGCGCCGTCGATGGCGGCATGAGCGTCACTGCTCCGTGCGCAGACCTCGACAAAGGTGCCCAGCAGCGGGCGCATGCGTTTCACCTCGTCCATGGGCTCATGCTTTGGCCAGGAACAGTTTGTGCAAAGCCAGCATGCGCTTGACACCGTCCATGACGTTGCGGCAAGACAAGGTGGCCCCGCTGATGTTGGGCACGTCCTCGTCCAGTTTGAATGGATCTGCCAAGGTTTTGCCCACCAGGTTTTTGCGCCAGCTGGGCTCGCGGATCTGGCCACCGTGGGTTTCGCGGTAGCTGAGGATTTCGACCCCCAGCACATGGCCATCCTTGGAGATGGCGGTGGCATAGGTGATGAACTCGTGCTTGCCGATGACTTCGTCCACCATGAACCAGCCTTGCAACTGCCCATCGCGTTCGGCACGCCAAACTTTCTGCTCATCCCAACGCTGTCGCATGCCCGAAGTGGCCTTGATCCGATCACGCTGTTCGTCGGTGAACTTGAGCGCTTGTGGTTCGAAGGCCTTGGCGGCCGGGAACAACAGCGTCTGGGCCTGTGCCACCGTCAAGTAGTCCGCGGCGTGCGCGGGCCAGGCAATGGCCGCCACGGGCAGCAGGAAGACACTCCAATCGCGCGCATTCATGGTTCGGACTTTCGATCAGAAGTTGTACCCGACCTTGAGCCGGATCTCTTGCTTGGTCTTCTCGATCAGGTGCAGGCCGTCATCAGCCTGCCCGTCGTATTTCTCGCCGCCGCCGCGCAATTGTTTGAAGTAGGTGAGCGAGGCCCACCACTTGTCACCGCCGTAGTGCAGGGTCGGGCCTGCGAACATCGACCAACGTTCCTGGCCAACTTCGGTTTCGAATTCGGTTTCGTGCACTATTTCGCCCCCGATGTACCAGCTGGGCACGAATCGGTAAGACAGGCCGGTGCCGATTTTGGTGGAGATTTCCATCTCAGGATCGGTGGGCCACTCGAAGTCCTGCGGAAGATTGGCAATGGCTTTGCGCTTTTCGTAGGCAGCGCGAACACCCACGTTGCCCACCCACACAAGCTGGCCTTCCATGAAATACTTCTGCGCCTGCAATTGGGTTTCCAGCTCGTATTCTGTTTTCTTCTGACCCGAATGGGGGTCCAGCACACCGTACTCGAACGAAGCGTAGCCTGAGAGGCCGAAGTCGTCTTTCGCCGGGCTCAGGAAGTTGTACTTCGTGGCCAGTCCAACGCTTTGAAGGCGCAGGCCAAATTCCTTGTCGGATGGCAGGTAGCCATTGATGACGAGACCGGAGGTCTTCAGGGACATGGCGTTGATCTCCGCCGAAACCTGGAAACGGTCGGTCACGCCATATTCCAGCTCAGTCTTGCTGTCAATGGCGCGGTAGGTGCCCGTGCCTTTGTCCGAACGCTGGGTGAACCATTGATAGAACTCTCCAGCTCCCTTGGGCAGCACTTCAGCTCCGCGGATGTAGCCAAACAAGTTTTCGTCTGCGTGGGCAGTGCTGCCGATCGTGATGACCGCCAAGGCGATTGCCAATTTATTCAGTTTCATGACGGAAAGTGCGTGAGCAAAGGCTTGAATGAAGATGCGATTTTAAATGAGAATGGTTTGCGTTACTGAAAAGTTGAGCATTTGACCGGGTTAAGCTCGTTCCATCACTTCAAACGCACGGAGCCTCAATGTCCAATACGCAGCCCACAACGGGGCGGTCATGGTTCGGAAAATTCTCGCGACTGCTGGATGCCGGTCGTCGGCTGATCCTCAACCTGGTGTTCCTGTTGTTGATCGTGATGATCGTGGTGGCCTTGTTCAAGAGCCGGGGACCAGCCTTGGCTGACAAGACCGCGCTCGTGTTGGACTTGCAAGGCATCATCGTGGAGCAGCAAACGGACGATCTGCGGGCCACGGCCATGCAGCAGCTGCGCGGTCAGGACATGCAAAAAACCCAGTTGCGCGATCTGCTGACCGTGCTGGACGCGGCCGCCAAGGATGCCAACATCTCGCACGTGGTGCTGGTGCTGGACGAGTTCCAGGGCACAGGCCTGGCCAGCTTGCGGGAAGTGGCCACGGCGTTGGACCGCTTCAAGGTCAGCGGCAAGAAGGTGATCGCCTGGGGCAGCAGCTACGACCAGCGCCAGTACTTCCTGGCCGCGCATGCCAGCGAGGTGTTCATTCACCCCATGGGCATGGTCTTTCTGGAAGGCTTTGGCCGCTACCGCAACTACTACCGGGATGCCCTCGACAAGGTGGGCGTCAGCGTCAACCTGATCCGCGTGGGCACCTACAAGAGCGCTGCCGAGCCCTTCATCGCCAACGCGTCGTCGCCAGCGGCCAAGGAAGCCGAGTCCTTCTTGTACAAGGGCTTGTGGAGCACCTACACCGAGGGCGTCGAGAAAGCCCGCAAGCTGCCTGCAGGCGCCCTGATGGGCTACATCAACGGGGCGCCCGAGCAATTGGCGGCGGTCTCGGGCGACTCGGCCAAGCTGGCCTTGCAAGCCAAACTGGTGGATGGCATCAAGACCCGCGACGAATTGCGCGAGTTGCTGATCCAGCGCGGTGCCAAGGACGATGACCAGGCCACAGGCTTTCGGCAGATTTCCTTCGGGGACTACCTGGCCCGCCAGCGGCCCTCGTTCACTGGCGACGCCGTGGGCGTGGTCGTGGCCGAAGGTGAAATCGTGGATGGCGTGGCCCCGGCTGGGCTGGTGGGCGGGCGGTCCACCGCTGCCCTGATCCGCAAGGCGCGCGAGGACAGCAACATCAAGGCCCTGGTGCTGCGGGTCAACTCGCCGGGCGGCAGTGCGTTTGGCTCGGAGCTGGTTCGGCGCGAGCTGGAGCTGACCCGTCAGGCGGGCAAGCCGGTGGTGGTGTCGATGGGTGATCTGGCGGCCTCGGGTGGCTACTGGATGTCCATGGCCGCCGACCAGGTGATTGCCGATGCGGCCACGATCACCGGCTCCATCGGCGTGTTCGCTTTGCTGCCCACGGCCGACCAGGCCATGGACAAACTGGGCGTGCACACCGATGGCGCACCCACCACCTGGCTGGGCGGCGCTGGTGATCCGCGTCGTCCCCTGGACCCGCGCTTTGCCAGCATGGTGCAATCCAGCATCGATCACATCTACGCCGATTTCACGGCCAAGGCAGCGCAGGCCCGCCAGACCACGCCCGAGAAGATCAACGAGGTGGCGCAAGGCCGGGTGTGGACCGGCGCCCAAGCCAAGGAGCGCGGGCTGGTGGACAAGCTGGGCTCGTATGGCGATGCCTTGAAGGCAGCCGCCGTGCGCGCCAAATTGTCGGAAGGGTACCGGGTGACCTACCTTGAGCGCGAGCCGGGCAAGCTGGCTGGCTTGCTGCGCGCGCTGGGCGGTGATGCCGCGCTGGCGTGGGCGCATCAAGTGGACTTGAACTTGCTGCCCTTGGGGGCGCCGCCCGAGATCGCGGATGACCTGCGCCGCGACCTCGGCCTGGTGACCGACCTCGGCAAGGGCCGCAAGCCTTTCAGCGTCAGCGCGCATTGCCTGTGCGAGGCGTTCTGAATCCTGTTGGGCGATGGTTGCTGATCGCCCTGATCGCGGTGCCTGCGGTGTTGTGGGCGGGCGCGGTGGGCAGCCTGTGGTCGCGTCAGGAGTCCCTGCTGTTCAAGCCCGTGCCTTTGGCACCGGACTACCAGTTTGGCCTGGCCCACACGGTCGAAGAAACGGTGCAGGTGCCCGGCGCCACTTTGCACGCCCTGCATTTGCGCCAGCCTGCCGGCACGCCCACGCGCGGCCTGGTGTTTTTCCTGCATGGCAACGCGGACAACCTCGCGAAATGGTTCACCAACCCCGACTTCTGGCTGAGCACGGGCTACGACGTGTTCATGATGGATTACCGGGGTTTTGGCAAAAGCACCGGCCACATTGAGAGCGAGGATCAGCTTCACGACGATGTGCGCCGTGCCTGGGCCCAGGTGGTGCCAGCGTATGCAAAGCAAAAATTGGTGATCTATGGGCGCTCCTTGGGCACGGGCCTGGCCACGCAACTGGCCGCGCAGGTGCCCGCAGATTTGTTGGTGTTGGTGTCGCCGTACGAAAGCATCGAGCGGTTGTCGGGTGATGCTTATCCTTGGGTGCCCAGCCTGGCCTTGCGCTATCCCTTGCGCGCGGACCAATGGCTGCCCAAGGTCCGCAGCAAGGTGTTCATCGTGCATGGCGAGCAGGACACCCTCATCCCCATCGCCCATGCTGAACGCCTGATGGCGTTGAACCCGCGTGTGCAGATGCTGCGTTTGCCAGGCGTTGGTCACAGCGATGTGCAGCAGTCTCGGAACTACACCGAAGCGCTGGCCCATCAATTAGGATCCTTGTGATGAGAACACTCACCCCCCTTGAAGTCCGCGTGCTGGGCGTGCTGGTTGAAAAACACCACACCGTGCCCGACAGCTACCCCTTGTCGCTCAACGCCTTGACCTTGGGCTGCAATCAGAAAACGGCGCGCGACCCGGTCATGCAGGCCACCGAGGCCCAGGTGCTGCAGGCCATTGAAGGCCTGCGCGAGCTCAGCCTGGTCAATGAGGTGAGTGGCAACCGCGTGGTTCGCTTTGAGCACAACGCGGCGCGTGGCCTGGGTGTCCCCAGCCAGGCAGTGGCCTTGCTCACCTTGCTGGCCTTGCGCGGGCCCCAAACCTCGGCCGAGTTGCGCTTGCACACCGAGCGCTTGCACCGCTTTGCCGATGTCTCGTCGGTGGAAGGCTTCCTGGACGAGTTGGCCGAGCGCGAACAGCCCATGGTCGTGAAGCTGGCGCGTGCGCCGGGCGCCCGCGAGTCGCGTTGGGCGCACCTGCTGTGTGGCGAGGTGACGATGCCAGTGGCCACCATGGCCACAGGGCAGGGTGAAGAGTCAGTGTTGGCGGAAGAGCTGGTGGCCTTGAAAGCCCGCCAGTCCGACATGGCGCTGGAGTTGGCCGCCCTGCGCACGCTGGTACTGCGCATGGCCGACGAGTTGGGCATGAAGCCAGGCCTGGACGTCTGAGCCTCAGGCCTTCCCGCTCAGGTTTCACCGCCAGGCCTGGGCCACCCTTTCATGGGTGGGATGGCGGTCCAGCCAGTACACCACGAACACGCAACCCAATGCGGCCAGCACGGTGCCGATGGTGAAGGTGGGGGCATAGCCCAGCAGATCGCCTGCCAGGCCACCCGCGATGCCGCCCAGGCTGCCCACCAGCACCACCACGCTGGCCAGCAAGGTGTAGTCGGTGCCGGCGTGCAAAGGGTCGGAGGCGTCCATCATCAAGGCGAACAGGGCCACCGAAGCCATGGTGCCGACCAGGCCTTCCACGATCGTGGCCGTCCACAGCAACTCGACGCCGCCCAGGCCGAGCGCCGCCGCGATGTACAGGCCGAACCCGAAGGCCTGGGCCAGACCGCTGAAAAGCAAGGCCTGGCGACGCCCGACCCGAAAGGTCAACCAGCCCCCGATCACCGCGCCCATCAAGCTGGTGGCTGAGCCCACCGCCCCTTTCATGCCGGCGATGGTTTCCTTGCTCAGTCCCTGGTCACTGAGGAAAGGCACGATCAGCGAGCTGACCATCTGGTCCCCAAAGCGGTAGCAAAAGATCAGGCCCGCGATGGCGGGCATGCCGGGCCTGAGCGCCCGGTGGACCCAGGCGATGGCCAATCGCCAGCCACCCGGCCGATCAATGCGGTCGGCGTGCGGGGGTGGCTCGCGCATGGTGAGCACCGGCACGATCGTGATGGCCAGCATGGCGGCCATGCACAGGAACATCACGCTCCAGTTGCTGCGGGCAAAGATCCACAGCAGCAAGCCGCCCCCCAGGATCATGCCCAGTCGGTAAGCACCCACCTGGATGGCATTGGCCAGCCCGCGTTCCTTGGCGTTCAACAGCCGCACCGCCAGGCCGTCGGTCACCACATCCTGCGTGGCTGCGATGAGGTTGAAGGCGAACACGGCAGTGAACAAAGCGACGCTGCCCAATTGCAGGTCAAGCTGCGACAGCAGCAGCGCGGTGGCGCAGGCCGCGCCTTGCAGCCCCAACAGCCAGCCACGGCGGCTGCCATGGCGGTCCAGCACGGGGGCCCACATGAACTTGATGGCCCACGGCAAGGCCAGGAACTGCAGGAAGCTGATCGCGGTCAGTGACCAGCCGGCTTCGCGCAACAGCACAGGCAAGGCCAGGGTGAAAAAGCCGAAGGGCAGGCCTTGGGCGGCGTACAGGCCGGTGAGCAAGGTGAGTTGCCGAGTGCGGGTGTTCAGAGGTGTGTCTTGCATGCTTGTACCGTTCGACGCGTCACTTGGCATGGGTCGCGCTCATGAAGGGCATGGTAACGAAGACTCAGCCCTGCTTATCCATGGATTGGCCTTGTCGGATTTGCCTATACATTTTCGGCTGACGATACAAGCGCCGCATCCAGCATCAGTGAGAGGAACACGATCTTGAGCAACCCACCTGGTCAAGCCACGCCCCCGAGCGGACAGTTCGCCCTCTTGGGCCAGCGCCGTTTCGCGCCTTTTTTCTGGACGCAGTTCCTGGGTGCGGCCAACGACAACCTCTTCAAGTTTGCCTTCACGGTGCTGGTGACATACCAGCTGCGCGTGTCCTGGCTGGACGCCAAGATGGCCGGCCTGGTGATCGGCGCCTTGTTCATCCTGCCTTTCGTGCTGCTGTCGGCCACGGCGGGGCAGTGGGCCGACAAGTACGACAAGGGCCGCATCATGCGGGCCATCAAGCTGCTGGAGGTGGTCATCATGGTCCTGGTGGCGTTTGGCTTCTTTGGCCAGAATGTGCCGCTGCTGCTGGGCTGCGTGTTCCTGATGGGTTTGCACTCCACCTTCTTTGGCCCGGTCAAATACGCCTACTTGCCGCAGCACCTGAGCCCGCGTGAGCTAACCGGCGGCAACGGCATGGTCGAGATGGGCACCTTCGTGGCCATTTTGTTGGGCAATGTGGGCGGCGGCCTGTTGATGAGCATCCCCGAGGTCGGCGTGCATTGGGTGGCGGGCGCTTGCTTAAGCGTGGCGGTGATCGGCTGGCTGATGGCTTTGCAGATCCCGGCCTCGCCCTCGTCCGACCCGGGCTTGACACTGAACTGGAACCCGGCCACCGAGACCTGGCACAACCTCAAGCTGGCCGCCGAGTACCCCAGCGTGTTCCGTTCGCTGTTGGGCATCTCGTGGATGTGGTTCTTTGGCGCCGTTTTCCTGGCGCAGTTCCCTTCGTTTGCGCGCGATGTGCTGGGTGGAGACGAGCAAGTGGCGTCCTTGCTGCTCGTGGTGTTCTCCGTGGGCATTGCGATCGGCTCGCTCCTGTGTGAGACCTTCTCGCACCGCAGCGTTGAAATCGGCCTGGTGCCCATCGGGGCCGTCGGCATGACGGTGTTCGCCTTCGACCTGTACTTGGCCAGCCGTGGCCTGACCCACCCCTTGGGCAACCTGATGACCGTGGGCCAGTTCGTGGCGCAGCATGACCATTGGCGCGTGATGATCGACCTGGCCATGCTGGCTTTCAGCGCGGGCCTTTACAGCGTGCCCATGTACGCCCTGATCCAGTTGCGGGCCCAGCCCAGCCACCGGGCCCGCATCATCGCGGCCAACAACATCCTCAATGCGCTGTTCATGATCGTGAGCAGTCTGCTGGCGGGCGCCTTGTTGGGCGCGGGTCTGTCGATCCCTGAAGTGTTCGGGGCCACGGCCGTGCTCAATATCATCGTGGTCGGCTATGTGTTCTGGCTGATGCCCGAGTACATCGTGCGCCTGGTGATGCTGCTTGCGACCCGCATCGTCTACCGCCTGAAGGTGCGTGGAGAGGATCACTTGCCCACCGACGGCGCAGCCATCCTGGTGTGCAACCACGTGAGCTTTGTCGATGCGGTGATCCTGGGTGTGATCAGCCCACGCCCCATGATCTTCCTGATGGACCACCGCATTTTCAAGACCCCCGGTGTGGGCTGGTTCTTCCGCGCCGTCAAGGCCATCCCCATCGCGCCCCAGAAAGAAGACCCGGTGGCTTACGAGCGAGCCTTTGAGCGCGCCCGCCAGGCTTTGAGGGAGGGCGAGTTGCTGTGCCTTTTCCCCGAGGGCGCCATCACCCGCGACGGCACCTTGCAGCCTTTCAAAGCCGGCATCATGAAGATCCTGGAAACGAACCCGGTGCCGGTGGTTCCCGCGGCTTTGCACAATCTGTGGGGCTCCACCTTTTCGCGCATCGATGGGGTGGCCATGGCCAAGCCCCTGCGCCGTGGCCTGTTCAACCATGTCGGCCTGGTGGTGGGCGAAGCGATCGCCCCTGATGAGGTCACCCCTGAAGGCTTGCAGGCGCGTGTGCAGGCTTTGTTGAACGAGCCGGCCCCTTGAAGCCCGAACAGCCGCATCAGTTTCGCCTGCTGGGGCAGCGCCGCTTTTCACCGTTCTTCTTCACGGTGTTTTTGGGGTCGATGAATGACAACGTCCTCAAGTTCGCCGTCACCTTGCTGTTGACTTACCAGGTCACCGTGCCGTGGTTGCCGCCGAACCTGGTCGGCCCGTTCATGGGGGCCATTTTCATCGCACCGTCCTTGCTCTTGTCGGCCACGCTGGGCCAGTGGGCCGACCGGTGCGACCTGGGCTGGTTGATCCGCCTGGGCAAAAGCCTGGAGGTGATCATGATGGTCCTGGCTGCCTGGGCCTTGTGGCGGCGCGATGCGCCCTTGATGGTGGCTTGCGTCTTGATCAGCGGTGTTCACGTGGCCTTGTTCTCCACCGTGCGCTATGCCTACATCCCTCAGCATTTGCGCCTGCATGAGTTGACGGGTGGCAATGGCTTGCTGGAGATGGGCATCTTCCTGGCCATCCTCATGGGCACCCTGGTAGGCGGCTTGTTGGTGGCGCCCGAGCTGGGCGGCACCTGGATCTTGGGCCTGGCGGTGGTGCTGATGAGTGTGCTGGGCCGCATCGCCTCGCACTGGATCCCCAGCACGCCCGCCGTTGATCCGGGCTTGAAAATCCACTGGAACCCGGTGGCCGAGACCTGGCGCAACCTGAAGCGTTGCCATGAAGACCCGCTGGTGTTCGCCTCCATGCTGGGCATCTCCTGGATGTGGTTCTTTGGGGCTGGGTTCTTGGCGTTGTTCCCCATCTTGAGCAAGGACGTGCTCAATGGTCAGGAAGGCGTGGCGTCGTTTCTATTGGTGTTGACCTCGCTGGGCATTGGCCTTGGCGCCTTGATGTGCGAGCGCTTGTCCCGGGGGCGGGTCGAGTTGGGCTTGGTTCCGTTGGGGGCCTTGGGCATGGCCGTGTTTGCCATCGAAATGTCGATGGCTGTTCATGCGCTGGAGCAGGCCAGGTCCTTGAGTGTTCGCCCCGCCTGGACCGCGGTGCAGTTCGTGACCCATCCCGCGCATTGGCGTTTTCTGGTGGACCTGCTGCTGATGGCGCTGTCGGTGGGCCTGTTCAGCGTGTCCTTGTACGCGCAGATTCAGGCTCGTGCCGAGCCCAGTCACCGGGCTCGCATCATTGCCGCCAACAACATCCTGAATGCGCTGTTCATCCTCTTGAGCGCTGTGCTGGTCGGTGGTTTGAGCGCGGCGGGTCTGAGCATGGGGCAGTTGTTCGCGGTCCAGGCCGTGGTCCACATCGTGGTATGTGGCTTGGCGTTTGCCTGGCAGCCGATTTTCCTCAAACGCTCGGTGAGCCTGATCAGGCAATGGCTTGGGTCACAATCGTAGCCATTCGCATCAACTCTTCAAAAATCATGGGAAGCTTCCTGTCGCGCTCGGTCTTGGCCCGTGTGGTGCCGTTTGTGTTGTTCATGGTGATGCTGGCCTTGCGCGGCCAAGTGCCCGCCGACGGCAGTTGGGGCATCGATCCACGCTGGGTCTATGGCTTGTGTGTGCTGGTGGTCAGTGGCAGCTTGCTGTTTTTCTGGCGTGATTACCAAGAACTGGCGCGTGGCACTTTGCCGAGGGCCAAAGAGTTGGTGCTGGCGGTGATCGTTGGCGTGGTGGTGTTCTTGCTGTGGATCAACCTGGCCCAGCCCTGGATGATGTTGGGCGAGGCCACCGCCAGTTTCCGTCCCGTTGACAGTGAGGGGCGGATTGAATGGGGCCTGGTGGCGGTGCGCTGGATCGGTGCAGCCCTGATGGTCCCGGTCATGGAGGAGTTGTTCTGGCGCTCCTACCTGATGCGCTGGGTTGACAACCCTGATTTCGAGAAGGTGGACCCGCGCACGGTCACGCTGAAGGCGGTGGCCCTGTCCACCGTGGTGTTCATGCTGGCGCACACGCAGTGGTTGGCGGCCATCCTGGCCGGTTTGGCCTATGCCTGGCTGTACAAGCGGACGGGCTCCTTGTGGGCGCCCATCGTGGCCCATGCCGTCACCAACGGCGTTCTGGGGGTGTGGGTGGTGCTCTACGGCAACTGGCAGTTTTGGTAATCAGGCCAGCAAGGAAACCTGCCATGGAGCGCACGCGCAAGTGGTGGCCATCGCTCGGCCGGTTGTTGGTCGCGGCGGTGGCCGTGGGGCTTTTACTGGTCTGGTTGGGCTTGTCCAATGACCCGGAAAGCCATGCTGCCCTGGCCTTGCTGTTGTATGTGCCTTACCCGGTCTACCTGGTGCCAGCGGTGGTGGCATTGATCTGGTCGTTCAGTTTGGGATGGCGCTGGCGCGTTCTGGCCATGGGCAGCGTGGTATTCGTGCTGGCCGTGTTGATGCGCCCAGCCCTGGGCAGCTCCGATGACGGCTACCGGCGTGTGCGCCTGATGACCTACAACGTCAAGGCTTATCTGGCCGTGCACCGGCCCACTGGTGTGGCCGATGTGGCCATGGAGGTTTTGCAGCACGATCCCGATGTGGTGGTGATGCAGGATGCTGGGCAATTTTTGGATGAACGCTACACCCCTCCGACTGCGATCAAAACCATTTTTGGCCAGAGAGAGGTCTATGCCTTTGGTCAGTACATCGTGGCCAGCCGGTTTCCCATGAAAGGCTGCTTGCCGGGCTGGATCCCCTACAACGGTCAGAACCACAGCTATGTGCACTGCGTGATCTCGGTCAATGGCACCGATTTTGACCTGGTCACGGTGCATTTCGTGACGCCACGCGATGGCTTGAATGCGGCGCGCAATGGCGGCATGCAGGGCTTGGGTGCCTGGCGCGACAACATGAACAAACGCCTGACCCAGTCAGGCGTGTTGGCCGAGCACCTGCGTTTGATGAAGCGGCCTCGCATCGTGGCTGGTGACCTGAACGCGCCCGAAAATTCAAGCGTGGTGCAAGATCTGTTGGACACGGGCATGCGCGATGCGTTTGCGTCCGCGGGTCTGGGTTATGGCTACACCCATGGGCACTCCCTGTGGCCCGGGATTTCGTTCCTGCGCATTGACCACATCCTGGTCAGTGAGGAGATCGGTGTGAGCGATGCGTTCGTGGGCGGCAAGGTCGCGTCCCAGCACCGACCAGTCATTGCCGATCTGTTGCTGGTGCGGAATCAGTGACGTTTGGGATGGATGGCGGTGGTTGGGCGTCTGGTATGGGCAGCGCGGGGCATGAACCCTAAACCCCTCGGGCGCGGTCGCTTGCGAACTGCTTCTGGAACTCGGCGAACGTGCCAGCGTCCAGGGCTTCGCGCACTTCGCGCATCAGGTTCAGGTAGTAGTGCAGGTTGTGGATGGTGGTCAGCATGGGGCCGAGCATTTCATTGCAGCGGTCCAGGTGGTGCAGGTAGGCGCGGCTGAAGTTCTGGCAGGTGTGGCAGCTGCAGGTGTAGTCCAGCGGCTGCTCGTCAGACTTGTAGCGGGCGTTGCGCAGGCGCAGGTCGCCAAAGCGCGTGAAAAGGTGGCCGTTGCGCGCATTGCGCGTGGGCATCACGCAGTCGAACATGTCCACGCCCGCGGCCACGCCCGCCACCAGGTCTTCGGGCGTGCCCACACCCATCAGGTAGCGCGGTTTGTGCTCGGGCAGCTTGTGCACGATGTGGTTCATCACGCGCAGCATCTCGTCTTTGGGCTCGCCCACGCTGACGCCGCCCACCGCATACCCAGGCAGGTTCATGTCGACCAGGCCGGCCAGCGATTCTTCACGCAGGTTCTCGAACATGCCGCCTTGCACGATGCCGAACAGGGCGTTGGGGTTTTGCAGATTGGTGAACTCGGTGATGCAGCGTTTGGCCCAGCGAAGGCTGAGTTCCATCGACACGCGCGCTTCCTTCTCGGTGGTGATGTGGCCGTTGGCCTGGCTTTCCTTGCCGCCTTTCCAGTAGGGCGTGCATTCGTCGAACTGCATGACGATGTCCGAGTTCAGCACCGTCTGGATCTGCATGCTGACTTCAGGCGTGAGGAAGAGCTTGTCGCCATTGACTGGCGAGGCAAAGCGCACGCCTTCTTCGCTGATCTTGCGCATCTCGCCCAGCGACCAGACCTGGAAGCCGCCTGAGTCGGTCAGGATGGGCTTTTGCCAGCTCTCGAACTTGTGCAGGCCGCCGAACTGCTTCATCACGTCCAGGCCCGGCCGCATCCACAGGTGGAAGGTGTTGCCCAGGATGATCTGGGCGCCCATTTCTTCCAGCGAGCGGGGCATGACGCCTTTGACGGTGCCGTAAGTGCCCACGGGCATGAAGATGGGGGTCTCGACCACGCCGTGGTTGAGGGTGAGGCGGCCACGGCGGGCATGGCCCTCGGTCTTGATCAGGTCGAAATTCAGCATGCCGGTATTGTCGCCGCACTGAGCCCCGGGGCGAGGCTCAGGCCGCTTTCTTGGCTTGGTGCAAGGCGAGGAGTTGTTCCAGCAGGCGCTCGCTGCGGAAGGGTTTGGCCATCACCACCTGGCCCGAGGCGCTCAAGCGGGCGATCTCGGCCGGGTCGGTGTCGCCCGAGATGATCAGGGTGTACAGCGACACACCCGATTCGCGCAGGTAGGCCTGGATCGTTTGGCTCAGTTGCAGGCCATTGATGCCGGGCAGGCGGTAGTCGGTGATGAGGATGTCGGGGCGTTGCGCGCGGGACGTGGTGGCCAGCAGCTGCGGCAGTTCGTCGAGCAGGGCCTCGCCGTCGGGCCAGGTGCGCACCTGGGCGCCCCAGCTTTGCACCATCTCGCCCAGGGCCCGGCGCAGGATGGGGTCGTCCTCCACAATCCACGCGTTGCGGCCGGCCATGGGCTGTTGGGGTGAGGTGGGCGCCACCGGCTTGCTGGTATTGACGTGGTTGAGCGGCAGCTCGATGGCGAAGCACGAACCCCGGCCCACGCGCGATTTGACGGTGACCTGCTCGCCCAGCAAGGAGGCTGTGCGGCGCACGATGGCCAGGCCCAGGCCAATGCCCCGGCTGCGGTCGCGCGCGGAATTGCCCACCTGGTAGAACTCGTCGAAGATCCGTTCCTGCTGGTCGGGCGCGATGCCGATCCCCGTGTCCCAGATCTCGATGCGCAGGCGCCGCTTGCCATGCCGACGCACGGCCACCAATACGCCACCTTGTTTGGTGTAGCGGATGGCATTGGCCACCAGGTTGCGCAGTACGCCGTGGATCAGCACCGGGTCGGTCAGCACGGTGAGGTGCGGGCCAGCGTTGGCGGGAAAGCGAAAGCGCAGTTGCAGGCCTTTGGCGTCGGCCGCGCTTTTCTCATGCACGCGCACGGCCTGGAAAACGTCATTCAGGCACACGGGCTGGAACTGCACTTGCACCGCGCCAGCGTCCAGGCGTGAAATGTCCAGCAAGCCCACCAGCAGGGACTCCATGGAGGCCACGGCCTCGTCCAGCATGTCGGTCAGCTCTTTCACCTCTGGCGCCACTTTTTGTTGGCGCAGCAGGCTCACCAGCAGGCCAATCGCGGCGGTGGGTTGGCGCAGGTCGTGGCTGGCCGAGGCCAGGAAGCGGGTCTTGGACTGGTTGGCCACTTCGAGCGCGCGGGTGCGTTCGGCAACACGTTCTTCCAGCGTGATGTTCATGCGCTCGGACAGGTTCATGGTGTCCACGAACTTGCGCATCAGCGTCAGGGCATAGCCCAGGAAGATGATGGGCGTGCAGTAGGGTGTCCAGTACAGGTCGGTGACGTCCAGGTAGGGCGTCAGGAACAGGTAGTCGTGGGCCACGCTGATGTAGGTGCCCACCGGGCCGGCCGTCATGAAAACGGCTTCTATCCAATCGCGCTTCCAGGCGGTCTGCACCACCTTGATGACGACCACGATGCCGCCGATCATCATGATCGGGTAGGCGATCAGGCGCAGGGTGTCCAGGTGGGGCGTGTCCAGTGCGGCGAAGGAGCCCAGGATGAAGGTGACCATCAACACCCGCAAGGGGTTGATGATGCGGCTGAGGTCGATGCTCGCGTAGCTCATCCCGAAGGCGACCAGGTAGAAGCTGGTCACCGCGTGCGAGGAGAAGAACAGCCAGTCCACGATCGGGATCGGCCAGCCAATGGTCTCCAGAAAGTAGAACGCATTGCGCGAGGACATGATGACCATGAGCCCACCGAAGTAGGCGAAGACCTTGTCCGACGGGCGCGCGCGCCAGGCCAGCAGCAGGAACAGGGCCATGCCGGCCACCGTCCAGTTGAGCGTCTTGGGCAGGTCGACGGTCAGCGAGGTCCAGGCGTCGAAGTCGGCGCGCATGTGGGCGATGGGCCCGGCCGTCATGGGCGAGATGCCCGGCTTGCGGAAGGGCCCCATGCGCACATCGATCTCGATGTCGTTCTCACCCGCCAGCAGCACGTTCACTGGCAATTCGATCAGGTAGGGCAGGGTGGCCATGCTGGTGACGTCTGCGCCCTCCATGTGGCGGGTGGTCAGCTGGATGCCATTGACGGTGATGCGGTGGTTGCCCGGCAGCCGGTCGATGCGCAAGGCCCACGCGATGGTGGGCGAATGCGCCATGAAGATCTTGGCGCGGTAGCAGGCCACGGCTGGAGGCTTGAGGTTGTGGGCCTTCCAGTCATCCGGCAGTTTGACCGCGATCTCCTGCTGGTGCTCGGAGCACAGGCCCTTGGCCAGGGTGGCATGGGTCACCACGATGCTGGGCGCCGCCCAGGCTCCGCCCCAGGTCCACAGGACCAGCAGCACCCCCAAGTGCCGTGTGTATTTGAGCCAGTTCAATCCCATGATTTTTATATTGAATTACTTGTTTGACGCGCACTCTATCGTTGAATCAGCATCGCATCCCCGTAGCTGAAAAATCGATATTGGTGTTCGATGGCATGCCGGTACAGTGCGCGAATGTGCTCGTACCCCGCGAAGGCGCTGACCAGCATCATCAAAGTGCTTTTGGGCAGGTGGAAGTTGGTGACCAGCACGTCCACCACCTTGAACTCGAACCCGGGCGTGATGAAGATGGCGGTGTCGCGGCTGCCCGCTTTCAGGATCTGGCTGGGCGGGCAGAACAGCGCGGCGGATTCGAGCGCGCGCAAGGTGGTGGTGCCGACGGCCACCACGCGGCCCCCCTGAGCCTTGGTGCGGGCAATGGCGTCCACGGTGGATTGGCTCACCTCGAACCACTCGCTGTGCATCTTGTGCTCGGCCAGGTTCTCGGTGCGCACTGGCTGGAAGGTGCCTGCACCGACGTGCAAGGTGACCTCGGCAGTTTGCACGCCGCGCCGTGCCAATGCGGCCAGCAGGGCCTCGTCGAAATGCAGGGCGGCGGTGGGGGCGGCCACGGCACCGGGTCGCGCGGCGAACACGGTTTGGTAACGATTGACGTCGTCGTTGGAGTCGGCGTGGGTGATGTAGGGCGGCAAGGGCACGTGCCCGTGCTGCTCCAGCAGGGTCAAAGGGTCACCGTCAAAGCGAAGGTGGAACAAACCGTCATCGGGGCCGCCCCGGCCCAGCACGGTGGCGTCAAAGGCGTCTGCAAAACGAACCACGCTGCCAGGCTTGGGCGATTTACTCGCGCGCATGTGGGCCAGTACTTCCTGGCCGGGCAACACGCGTTCAACCAAGGCTTCGACCGTGCCACCGCTGCTTTTCAGGCCATGCAG
Source organism: Aquabacterium sp. (assembly GCF_029946005.1). Classification (GTDB taxonomy): domain Bacteria; phylum Pseudomonadota; class Gammaproteobacteria; order Burkholderiales; family Burkholderiaceae_C; genus Aquabacterium. Next base: position 72,600 of record NZ_JAQSDR010000014.1, on the reverse strand, counting down.
GCGGGCTTTGATCACGCGGGTGTTGTTGAACACCAGCAAGTCGCCCGGGTTCAGTTGCGATGGCAGATCGCGAAAAATGCGGTCGATGGGGGTGGGGTTGCGGCCATCCAGCAGGCGCGAGGCACTGCGCTCGGCGGCGGGATGCTGGGCGATCAGCTCGGGCGGAAGCTCAAAATCGAAATCGCCAAGGGAAAAACTGCGGGTCATGACTGCTGCCATTGAGGGGCTGACGAGCCCCGTGCCAAGGAAGGCATGATTGTCGGCGAGTTCGGACATGTCAATGGGCGTTAATCACCACCTGATGCGGGGGGTGTGCCTGTGGCATTGCACAATCCAGAATCCCTTCACCTCGTGAGATTTAGCTCCCGTGCCGGCCAATCCCACCCCCAGTCGTTCGCAGTCGGCACCCGCCAAGGCCATGGACAAACTGGGCCTGGTGCGCGACATCGACCTGGCTCTGCACCTGCCTTTGCGGTATGAAGACGAAACCCGCCTGACCCTGCTGCGCGATGCCCGCGATGGCGACACGGTGCAGGTCGAAGGCGTGGTGCGGGACAACCGCATCGAGATGCGTTCGCGCCGGCAATTGCTGGTCAAGCTGGACGATGGCAGTGGTGAGGTTCAACTGCGTTTCTTGAACTTTTACGCCACCCAGCAAAAAGCCTGGGCACCCGGCGTGCGCTTGCGGGTGCGTGGCGAGGTGCGTCATGGCTTCTTCGGGCGGGAGATGATGCACCCCGCGGTCAAGGTGGTGACCTCTGACACGCCACTGGCCGAAGCACTCACGCCCGTCTACCCCACCAGCGCCGGCCTGCCACAGACCTACCTGCGCAAAGCCGTGGCCTCCGGCCTGGTGCGTGCGCACCTGGACGAGATCCTGCCTTCGGGCGTCGTGCCCGCCGCCTGGCCCAGCCTTCGCGAGGCCTTGAACTTTCTGCACCACCCCAGCCCCGAGGTGCCGCTGGCCACCTTGGAAGACCACAGCCATCCCGCCTGGATGCGGCTGAAGTACGAGGAGCTGCTGGCCCAGCAACTGTCGCAATTGCAGGCCAGGCAGGAGCGCGCCCACCTCCAGGCCCCCGCGCTGCCCTCGCAAGCGGGTGGACTGCATGAGCGCTTGCTGAAGGTGTTGCCTTTTCAGCTGACGCCAGCCCAGCGCCGGGTCTGCGATGAGATCGCTCAGGATCTGGCGCGCCCACAGCCCATGCACCGCTTGCTGCAAGGTGATGTGGGCTCCGGCAAGACCGTGGTGGCCGCACTGGCCGCCGCCGTGGCCATGGACGCCGGTTGGCAATGCGCCCTGATGGCCCCGACGGAAATCCTGGCCGAGCAGCACTTTCGCAAGCTGGTGGGCTGGCTGGAGCCCCTGGGCATCAAGGTGGCCTGGCTCACCGGCAGTCTGAAAGCCAAGGCCAAGCGCGAGCAGATGGCCATGGTGGCCTCGGGCGAAGCGCAACTGGTGGTCGGCACCCACGCCGTCATCCAGGACCAGGTTGAGTTCGCGCGGCTGGGCTTGGCCCTGATTGATGAACAACACCGCTTCGGCGTGGCGCAGCGCCTGCAATTGCGCGGCAAGCTCAAGGGCGCCGACCTGGAGCCGCACCTGCTGATGATGAGCGCCACGCCCATCCCGCGCACCTTGGCCATGACCTACCTGGCGGACCTGGAGGTCAGCACCATTGACGAGTTGCCGCCGGGCCGCACGCCCATCCTCACCAAGGTGTTTGCCGATTCACGCCGCGACGAGGTCATCGAGCGCATCCGCGACGAGGCGGCCAAGGGCAGCCAGGTCTACTGGGTCTGCCCGCTCATCGATGAAACCGAAGAGTCCGACCAGGCCGCCGACCAGGCGGCGGGCCGCAACAGCAATCGCCGCCCGCCGCTCGATCTGAGCAACGTCACGCAAACGCACCAGGAGTTGTCTGATGTCTTGGTTGGGCGCGCCGTGGGCTTGCTGCACGGGCGTTTGCCCACGGCCGAGAAAGCCGAGGTGATGGCCCGCTTTTCACGCGGCGAGCTGTCGGTGCTGGTGGCCACCACGGTGATCGAAGTGGGCGTGGACGTGCCCAACGCCAGCCTGATGGTCATCGAACACGCCGAGCGTTTTGGCCTGAGCCAGTTGCACCAACTGCGCGGCCGGGTTGGGCGGGGCGCGGTGGCCAGCGTCTGCGTGCTGTTGTACTCATCGCCTCTGTCCGACTCTGGCAAAGCCCGTCTGAAGGCCATGGTCGATACCAACGATGGCTTCGAAATCGCCCGCCGCGACCTGGACATCCGCGGGCCCGGCGAGTTCATGGGTGCACGCCAGTCCGGAGCGGCCCTGCTGCGTTTCGCCGACCTGGGCGAAGACCAGCCCCTGATCGAGCGAGCGCGCGAAATTGCCCAAGCCTTGCTGCGCGACCAACCACACCTCGCCCAAAGGCATGTGCAGCGCTGGCTGGGTTACAGAGCCGAATACCTCAAGGCCTGATCTGCAAATCACCGACAATCATTCTCACCATGACCTTGACTGAACTCCGCTACATCGTTGCCGTGGCCCGCGAACGCCACTTTGGCCGGGCCGCCGAAGCCTGCTTCGTGTCGCAGCCGACCTTGTCGGTGGCCGTCAAGAAGCTGGAAGACGAGCTGGACGTGAAGCTGTTCGAGCGCGGCAGTTCTGAAATCAGCGTCACGCCACTGGGCGAGGAAATCGTTCGCCAAGCGCAATCTGTTCTGGAGCAAGCCCAGTCCATCAAGGAGATTGCCAAGCGCGGCAAAGACCCCTTGGGCGGCCCCTTGCGGCTCGGCGTGATCTACACCATCGGGCCCTACCTGCTGCCCGACCTGGTGCGCAACATCATCACCAGCGTGCCGCAGATGCCCTTGATGCTGCAAGAGAATTTCACCGTCAAGCTGCTGGAAATGCTGCGCGCTGGCGAACTCGATTGCGCCATCCTGGCCGAACCCTTCCCGGATGCTGGCCTGGCCGTGGCCCCGCTGTACGACGAACCATTTTTGGTGGCCGTGCCCAAGTCCCATGCCTTGGCCCAGCGCGATCACATCAACGCCGAAGAGCTCAAGCGCGAGACCATGCTCTTGCTGGGCACCGGCCATTGCTTCCGCGACCACGTGCTCGATGTCTGCCCCGAGTTCGCGCGCTTTTCCAGCGACGCCGAAGGCATCCGCAAGAGTTTTGAAGGCTCGTCCCTTGAAACGATCAAGCACATGGTGGCGGCCGGCATGGGTGTGACCGTGGTGCCCAGGCTCTCGGTCCCCGCCGAGCCGCATCCGCACCTGGCCTTCATCCCTTTTGATGCGCCGGTGCCGAAGCGCCGTGTGGTGCTGGTGTGGCGGCGCAGCTTCACCCGCTACGAGGCCATCGCGGCCTTGCGCAATGCCGTGTATGCCTGCCCGCTGGAGGGTGTCGTGCGCCTGACGGGCTGAAGCTGCTCAGACCGTCGGGAGCGAGCCAAACGCCTCATCGGGTTCGAAGCAATCGACCACCGAGAAGTACAGCGAAGCGTAGAAGGCCGAGGCCATCCACATGGCGCCCATGGTGAGCAGCACGTTGATCAGCATGGGTTGGTTCAGTGTGGCGGCCAATACACCGTTGACCAGGACCAAGGCCACGCCCAGGCCCAGCCATCCCAGTCCAAATACCAGGAAGGCGCCCAGGTTGCGCCAGGACGCGATGGCGCTGAAAAACAAGGCCTTGCCCAAAGACAGCTTGGCCCAATAGGTCAGGGCAGGTGTGTGCCAGAAGATCAGCGACACGGGGATGGTGAGCGCGAACTGCCACAGCATCGCCGACTGCACGTCGGGATTGCTGATGAGGTCGGAGGTTTCCTTGGCGGTTTTCATGGCCTGGGCCAGGGTGTCCGAGCCAGGCCCGAAGGCATCGGCCAGCACCATCACCAGCAGGGTGGCCAGCAAGTAAGCGCCGCCCAGTTTGGCCCACATCCATTTCAGCTCCGCTGGCTGTCCGCGCCACGGTTCCAGGAACACGGTGGGCGTGACGCGTTGTTCGGTCAGCACCCGTCGGCTGGCCAGCATGAAGCCCATCCACACCATGGGCATCAAGGACACGATCAGCAAGGGGCCGATGGCCGGCAGTCCGATCTGAGCCAGGATTTCGCAGGTGATGACGGCCGCGCCCACGATCAGGCCCCACAAGCCCACGAAGCCCAGTGGTTGGCGCACGCAGGCGCGCAGGCCGTGGCCCATCCAAGTCAGGCCCATGCGGGCAGGCATGATGCGCAGCTTCATGCGGCGGGGGTTCCTGTCAGTGATGAGGGGCGCTGGTATTGCCAGGGAGATTGCCGACGCTGGGTCAGCACCCGCTCAAAGTGGGTGGGGTCGTGCGCTTGGAGCATGGCGGCATCTCGGGGCAGGTGGAAATCCCACAGGCGGGAGGTCCAGAATCGCAGGGCCGCCGCCCGCAGCAAGGCTGGCAGCAGAGCAAGTTCGTCGTCGCTGAGTCGGCGTTGTTCATCGTAGGCGGCCACGAAGGCCTGCGCCCGGGTCGGGTCGAGTTGGCCGGTGGCCAGGTCGATGCACCAGTCGTTCAGGCACACCGCGATGTCGAAGCCGAAGGTGTCACAGCCAGCGAAATAAAAGTCGAAGAAGCCGGACAGCTTGGGGCCATCGAACATCACGTTGTCGCGGAACAGATCCGCGTGGATGGCGCCTTGGGGCAAACCTTGGTAGGCCTGTGAAGTGGCCAGTGCTTGCTGGTAGGCCAGCTCAGATTCGATCAATTCGCGCTGAGCGTTTGCCAGGAATGGCACGACCACGGGGATCGTCTCGCTCCACCAGTTCAACCCACGCAGATTGGGCTGGTGTGGCGGGTAATCCAGACCGGCCAGGTGCATGCGGGCCAGCATGGCACCCACTTGCGCGCAATCGGCCGCTTGGGGCGACAGTTGATTGCGGCCTTTCAGGCGTGTGACCACGGCGGCGGGCTTGCCTTTGAGCGTGTGCAGGATCACGCCCTTGGCGTCAGCTTGCGGGGCAGGGACGGGGATGCCGCGCTCGGCCAGGTGGCGCATCAGCTCCAGGTAGAAGGGCAGTTGTGCGAAGCGGAGCCGTTCGAACAAGGTGAGCACATAGTCGCCCCGGTCGGTGCCGACGAAGTAATTGGTGTTCTCGATGCCCGAGGTGGCACCTTGCAGCGATTGCAAGCTACCCAGTCCCAAGTCTGAGATCAGGCCGGAGGCTTCAGTCGGGGACACTTCAGTGAAAACGGCCATGAGACAGGTCGGACAGCAAAGGCGGCAGGTTGCGAAGCAACCGCTCGGGGAAAGCCCTCGGACGTAGGAGAAAACCCTCAACGTTCGGGGCGCGCGGAACGTGTGATTGTAGGAGTCGCTGTGGCAGACTGCTCACAGTTCTGAAATCAGACCCCCCAAAGCTTGGCGGGGCTCGCTAATTTCCCCAAGAGGAGCCGGTTGATCATCATGCGTACCCCAGCACTGTGCAATTCATTGTCGTTCAAGCGACTGTCCCTGGCTGCGGCCGTTGTTTCAAGCGTGCTGGCGGGTTCCGTGGCTCATGCTGCTCCTTTCAGTGCATACATTGGCGCAACGGTCGGCTTGTCACCGAGTGCGCAAAGCTGCGACGGCTTCTCCGGTTGCGATCGCGTGGGTGCGGGTGCCAAGTTGTTCGGTGGCTGGAATGTCACGCCCAATGTGGCCGCCGAGATCAATTACTTTTATTTTGGCAAGACCGATACCGGTCCCAACTTGACCGATAAGTCCAGTCGCGCCGTCAGCGCCAAGGCCGTGTCTCTGGGGATGAACTGGAACATCGAAATGTTCGAGTTCGCCGCCAGCCACATTCGCGCCGGGGTCGCGCGTGTTCAGAACAGGGCGGACATCACCAACGACCTGGGCGTGGCCAGCCACGAGATTGACTACACGACCTCGCCGTACTTCGGGATGGGCCTGTCCTTCCCCTTCAATCGCCACCTGCGCATGGTGATGGGCTATGACTTCATCCAGATCAGTGGTGGAAACAACCGCAATCGCCACATGTTGTCGGGTGGGTTCCAAGGCGAGTTCTGAACCACGAGGCCTTCTCCAGCAGGCCTCACAATGCGGGCCATGAACGATCTGGCCTCACCCTCCGACGCCCTGCCAACGCTCCTGTTGGTGGATGGCTCAAGCTACCTGTACCGTGCATTCCATGCCATGCCCGACCTGCGCGGGCCGCAAGGCGAGGCCACGGGCGCCATCCACGGCGTGGTGAACATGCTGGGCTGGCTGCGCGACCACATTGACGCCGAGCACGCCGTTTGCGTCTTCGACGCCAAAGGCCCCACCTTCCGCGACGAGTGGTATCCCGAGTACAAGGCTCATCGCCCCTCGATGCCGGATGATCTGCGCACGCAGATCGAGCCCATCCACGAGGTGGTCAAGTTGCTCGGCTGGCCTGTGCTGGAGGTGCCCGGCATCGAAGCCGATGACGCCATCGGCACGCTGGCCCGCGTGGCCACCGCGTCCGGCCACAAAGTGGTCATCTCCACCGGCGACAAAGACCTGGCCCAACTGGTCAACCCGCAGGTCTCCCTCATCAACACCATGGCCAAGCCGCCCGAGGTGCTGGACACCGCCGGGGTGCGGGCCAAGTTTGGCGTGCCGCCCGAGTTGATCATTGATTACCTGACCCTGGTCGGCGACACGGTGGACAACGTGCCCGGCGTCGAGAAGGTGGGGCCCAAGACCGCGGTGAAGTGGCTGCAGGAGCACGGCACCTTGGCCGGCGTGATGGCCGCGGCAGATTCTTTCAAGGGCGCCACGGGCGAGAACCTGCGCAAGGCGCTGGACTGGCTGCCACAAGGCCGACGCCTGATCACGGTCAAGCTCGATTGCGACCTCACTGGCCACGTGCCCGAGTGGCCCACCTTGAACGCGCTGGCGTTCAAGGCCCCTGACCTCCCGAGCTTGCTGGATTTCTACACCCGCTTCGGTTTCCGCTCCGCCAAGGCCGAGCTCGAAAAGCGCCTGGGCGGGGGCGCTTCTGCGGCCAAGGCTTCGCCTCCAGCCGCCAAGCACAAAGGCACGGCGAAGGCGGCCAACGGCACCCAGGACTTGTTTGGTGCTGGGGCCGGCGCAGATGCCAATGCGGATAGAGGCACCGAGCCCGCTGTCGATGCCTCGGCGGCCACCGCGCCCAGCATGGACACCCATTACGACACGGTGACCGACTGGTCCACCTTTGAGCGCTGGCGGGCCAAGATCGAAGCAGCCGAAATGACGGCCTTCGACACCGAAACCGATTCGCTGGAACCCATGAAGGCCCACATCGTGGGCCTGTCGTTTTCGGTGACCGTGGGCGAGGCGGCCTACATCCCTCTGGCGCACCAAGGCCCCGACGCGCCCCAGCAATTGCCGCTGGACGAAGTGCTGGCCCGCCTGAAGCCCTGGCTGGAAGGCGCCCAGCACCCCAAGGTCGGCCAGAACATCAAGTACGACAGCCACGTCCTGGCCAACCATGGCATCGCTGTGAAAGGCTATGCGCACGACACCATGTTGCAAAGCTATGTGCTCGAAGCGCACAAGCCCCATGGACTTGAAAGCCTGGCCTGGCGTTTCTTGAGCCGCAAGGGCCTGAGCTACGAAGACGTGGCCGGCAAGGGCGCGCAGCAGATCCCATTTGCGCAAGTGGCGGTGGACCGGGCGGCGCAATACTCGTGCGAAGACAGCGACCTGACCTTGCACCTGCACCAGACCTTGTGGCCCCAACTGCAGGCAGAGCCTGCCTTGCAGGACGTTTACCAGCGCATGGAGATGCCGGTCTCCAGCCTGCTGCAGCGCATCGAGCGCAATGGCGTGCTGATCGACGCCCAATTGCTGCAGCAGCAAAGCCATGAGCTGGCGCAACGCATCGTGGCGCTGGAGCACGAAGCCTACGAATTGGCCGGTCAGCCCTTCAACCTGGGTTCGCCCAAACAGCTCGGCGAGATCCTGTTCGTCAAGCAAGGCCTGCCCGTGGTCAAGAAGACCGCCACGGGCGTGCCTTCCACCAATGAAGAGGTGTTGGAAAAGCTGGCCGAGGACTACCCGCTGCCCGCCCGCATTCTTGAATACCGCAGCCTGGCCAAGCTCAAGTCCATCTACACCGACAAGCTGCCGCTGATGGTCAATCCCCAGACCGGCCGCGTGCACACCAACTACGCGCAGGCGGTGGCGGTCACGGGGCGCCTGTCCAGCAACGACCCCAACCTGCAGAACATCCCTGTGCGCACGGCAGAGGGGCGCCGCATCCGCGAAGCCTTCATTGCTCCTGCGGATCACTGCATCGTGTCGGTTGACTATTCGCAGATCGAACTGCGCATCATGGCCCACATTTCGCAGGACGAAAACCTGCTGCGTGCTTTCGCCGAAGGCATGGACGTGCACCGCGCCACGGCTGGCGAGGTCTTTGGCGTGGCGCCGGATCAGGTCAGCAGCGAGCAGCGCCGCTACGCCAAGGTGATCAACTTCGGACTGATTTATGGCATGAGCGCGCACGGGCTGGCCAAGAACCTGGGCATTGAACGCTCTGCGGCGGGTGCCTACATCGAGCGCTATTTCGCCCGCTACCCTGGCGTCAAACGCTACATGGACGAGACCCGCGCCCTGGCCAAAGCCCAGGGGTATGTCGAGACCGTGTTTGGCCGCCGCTTGTGGTTGCCCGAGATCAACAGCCCGAATGGCCCCAGTCGCGCGGGTGCCGAGCGGGCGGCCATCAACGCGCCCATGCAGGGCACGGCGGCGGACCTCATCAAGCTGGCCATGGTTGCTGTGCAGAAAGCGCTGGATGCCGAGGGCAAAGTCAGCCTGATCATCATGCAGGTGCACGACGAACTGGTGCTGCAGGTGCCGCAAGGCGAACTGGACTGGGTGCGCACGCAAGTGCCGACCTTGATGGCTTCGGTGGCGCAATTGCGTGTACCGCTGCTGGCCGAAGTGGGCGCCGGGCCCAATTGGGAGTCCGCCCATTGAGCCCTGCAGCCAGTCAGACGGTTGTCACAATGTTTGCGTACACTGAGCCGCCCAATTCCGTGTTGTTGATTGGGGCCAGTCCACCAGAAAAAACATGATTCTGTCAGATGAGGTGCCCAAGGCATCAGGAGCCCTGCGCTTGAAACTGCTCAGCCGCGAACAAGCCATTTTGGAGTTCAACCGACGCGTCCTGGCCCAGGCCCAGCGCGACGACGTGCCCCTGCTTGAGCGGCTGCGCTACATCTGCATCGTGTCTTCCAACTTCGACGAGTTCTTCGAGGTTCGCTATGCCGACGTGCTCGAAGCCTCGCGCATGCAAGGTACCGGCATTGGCCCCAAGTACCTCGCCGATGTTTCCGACGAGGCGCACCGGCTGGTGCATGAGCAGTACCAGATCTTCAACGAGGTGGTGGGCCCCGCGCTCAAGGCCGAGGGCATTGACATCCTCAACCACGCCGACCGCGATCTGATGCAGCGCGAGTGGGTGTCCGGCTTCTTCCACAAGCAGGTGCGCCCCTTGTTGGTGCCGATTGGGCTGGACCCGTCGCACCCGTTTCCGCAGGTCGCCAACAAGACGTTGAACTTCATCGCCAAGCTCGGTGGCCGCGATGCCTTTGGCCGCGACAATTCCATCGCCATCGTGCGCATCCCGCGCGTGTTGCCGCGCGTGATCCGCCTGCCGGGAGACATCAGTCATGGACGGCAGTCGTTCGTGCTGCTGTCCAGCGTCATCCGGGCCCACCTGCACGAACTGTTCCCGGGGCGCGAGATCCTGTTCTTTTCGCAGTTCCGCGTCACCCGCGACTCCGACATTGATGTCGATGAAGACGACATGACCGACCTGCGCCAGGCCTTGCGCAGCAAGATGAGCACGCGCCAGTTCGGCCAGACCATCCGCCTGGAAGTGGTCAGCAGCTGCCCTCCCGAGTTGTCCGATTTTTTGCTGGAGCAGTTTGGCCTGACCGAGCAGGCGCTGTACAAAGTCAACGGCCCTGTCAACCTGGTGCGCCTGACGCAGTTGATTGATCAGGTGCGGGGCGATGAATTGCGCTTTCCAGCCTACCAGCCCGGTTGGCCCGAAGGGCTGCCCCAGCAGGGCGGCATGCTGGAGTACCTGCGCAAGGGGGACATCATGCTGCACCACCCCTTCGAGTCGTTCGACACGGTGGTCGAGTTCCTGCGCGAGGCCGTGCACGACCCCGATGTGCTGGCCATCAAGCAAACCATCTACCGCACTGGCAGCGAGTCGGTGCTGATGGAGTTGCTGCTGGAGGCCGTGCGCCGTGGCAAGGAAGTGCTGGCCGTGGTGGAGCTGAAAGCGCGCTTCGACGAAGAGGCCAACATCAATTGGGCCGAGCGCCTGGAGGCCCTGGGCGCCCAGGTGGTGTATGGCATCGTGGGCTTGAAAACCCACGCCAAGATGATGCTGGTCACGCGCCGCGAAGGCACGCGCCTGCGCCGCTATGCCCACTTGTCCACGGGCAACTACAACCCGCGCACGGCCGGCGTCTACACCGACGTGGGCTACCTGACCACCAGTCAGGAGATCACGGCCGACGTGGACATGGTGTTCCAGCAACTGTCCAGCCTGACGCAACTGCGTTCGCCCAAGCAATTGATGCTGGCGCCCTTTGGCTTGCAAAAGCAGTTGATCCGGATCATGGCACGCGTGGGCGAGGCAGCTCAGGCTGGGCACCCCGCGCGCATCGTGCTCAAGCTCAACTCGCTGACCGATGAGCCCTTGATCGTGGCCTTGATCGAAGCGGGCCAAGCCGGCGCCAAGATCGACCTCATTATTCGCGGTGCCTGCGTGCTGCCGCCGGGCGTGCCCGGCTTCACCGACAACATCCGAGTGCGCTCGGTGGTGGGCCGCATGCTGGAGCACACGCGCATCCTGTACTTCCGCTGGGGCGAGTCCGAGCACGACGAGGCCTTGTACCTGTCCAGCGCCGACTGGATGAACCGCAACATGACGCGGCGCATCGAGGTGGCCTGGCCAGTGCGCGACCTGGCCTTGCGCCAGCGTGTGATCGACGAGTGCCTGGTGCCTTACCTGATGGACGGCTGCGATGCCTGGCAGCAGCAAGCCGATGGGCGTTACGAGCGCGTGGGCGTGGATGGCCCCAGTGCCCAGCGTGCCCTGATGGAACTGCACCGCGCGGTCGATTGAGCAGCCAGACCAGCAAGACCATGGACCTGATCCTCTGGCGACATGCACAAGCCCAGGCCCACGTGGCCGAAGACGGCTCACCGGTGTCGTTCGCCGAGGACCTGGTCAGGGCCCTCACGCCCAAGGGTGACCGGCAAGCCGAGCGCATGGCGGCGTGGTTGAACCAGCGCCTGACCGACACCACGCGTGTGTTGGTCAGCCCGGCCAAACGCACCCAGCAAACGGCCCAGGCCTTGGGGCGGTCTTTCAAGACGGTGGCCACCATCGCGCCCGACGCCTCGGTCGATGACCTGCTGCTGGCCGCCCGGTGGCCCAGCGGCAAGGATCCCGTGTTGCTGGTCGGCCATCAGCCCACCCTGGGCCTGTTGGCGGCCCGTCTGTTGACCGGGCAGGACCTGCCTTGGGCCATCCGCAAGGGCGCGGTCTGGTGGTTCCGTGGCCGCGACCGCGAAGGCACCCTGGAGGTGACTTTGCATGCAGTGCAATCCCCCGACTTTCTCTGAGCCCGCAAGCCTGGTGTGATTCCCAGGATAATCAGGGCACATGAGCCCGCCGACCGCCTTCCCTCCCGCACCGGACGTCACTGCGCCCGACACCTGGCATTTCAGGCACCAGGTCCGCATTTACTGGGAAGACACGGACGCGGGCGGCATCGTGTTCTACGGCAATTATTTGAAGTACATGGAGCGTGCCCGCACCGAATGGCTCAGCGCCTTGGGTTTCAGCCAGGAGCGCCTGCGCAACGGTGGCGAGGGCATGTTCGTGGTGGGCGAAACCCACTTGCGCTACATCAAACCTGCGCGGCTGGACGACATGCTCACCGTCACGGTGCGACTGGTCGAGCTTGGCCGTGCGACCATCGCCTTTGTGCAGGAAGTTTGGCGGGGTGATACCTTGTTGACCCAAGGCCGCGTGCGCATCGGCTGGGTGGCCCCTTTTGAAGACCACTTCAAACCCGCCCGCATCCCCGCTCAAATCCTGGCCATCTTGCCGACCCCCAACCCAAAGCCTTCGGAGCTTGACCACCCATGAATCAAGACTTGTCCATCATTGAATTGGTGAAGCATGCCAGCGTGGTGGTGCAGATTGTGCTGGTGCTGCTGCTGGTGGTGTCACTGGCCAGCTGGAGCGTGATCTTCGGCAAAGCCATTGGCTTGAAGCGCTTGAAGGGCGACAACGAAGAATTCGACCGCGAATTCTGGGCGGGCCGCACTTTACAAGAACTTTACCAAGACGCCTCGCGGGCTGCCGGGCCGCCATCGCCACAAGAGCGCATCTTCGCGGCCGGCATGCGCGAGTTCCTGAAGCTGCGCGAGCGGCGTGTCACCGATGTGGTCAGTTTGCTGGAAGGTTCACGCCGCGCCATGCGCGCCAGCTACCAGCGCGAAATGGACATCATTGAATCCCGCCTGGACTTCCTGGGTTCGGTGGGCTCGGTCTCGCCTTACATCGGCCTGTTCGGCACGGTGTGGGGGATCATGCATGCCTTCACGGGCCTGTCGAACATGCAGCAAGTGACGCTGGCCACGGTGGCACCGGGCATCGCCGAAGCCCTGGTGGCCACGGCCATCGGCCTGTTCGCGGCCATCCCGGCCGTGCTGGCCTACAACAATTTTTCGCGCGACATCGACCGCATTGCCACCCACCTGGAGTCCTTCATCGAAGAGTTCTCCAACATCCTGGCGCGCAACACGCAGCCCGCAGCCGGTGCGGAAGCCGCGCGTCCTGCCACCAACGTTCGCTGAGGCCTTGCCCCATGGCGCAAAGCAATTGGCGAGGCGGGCGCGGGCGGCGCACCAAGAACGAGATCAACATGGTGCCGTTCATCGACGTCATGCTGGTGTTGCTCATCATCTTCATGGTCAGCGCGCCCTTGATGCCCACGGGTGTGGTCGATTTGCCCAGCGTGGGCAAGGCCAAACAGGCGCCTGAAAAAGTCATTGAGGTGGTGGTGGGCGAGGGCGAACAAGTCAGCCTGCGCATCGACCAGCAAGACAGCGGCAGCATGAAGCTGGCCGAGCTGACCAAGCGCGTGAAGGCCGCCCAGGACGCCACGGCGGGTGGCCCCATGGCGGCGCCTGTCATCATCAGCGCGCGCAAGGATGTGCGCTATGACGCCGTGCTCAAGATCATGGACACCTTGCAGCGTGCAGGCGTGGCCCGCGTCGGGCTGACGGTGCACACGACCGGGGGATGAGCAGCATGGCGATGGCGCGTGCTGAGGTGTTTCGGCCCAAGGCCGAGGACAAACTGGGCCTGGGCATGGTCCTGGCCCTGGCGGCGCACTTGCTGCTGGTGCTGGCGCTGGCCTTTGGCGTGAGCTGGCGAACAAACACGCCCGTGATCGCAGAGGCCGAGGTCTGGGCCGAAGTGCCCAAGGCCGTCGCCCCTGCCGAAGAGCCACCACCACCTACACCGGTCGAGGAAACCCCACCGCCGCCGCCCCCTGTGGCGCAGGCTGAGCCCGAACCCGTGCCTGAGCCCGAGGCCGACATCCCGAGTGCGCCGGTGCCCAAGGCCAAGCGCAAGAAGGAAAAGCCATTGCCGCCGGTGGCCAAGGTGGAGCCGCCGCCCAAGCCCAAAAAGAAGCCCGCGCCACCCAAGGAAACGTTCATCACCGAGCCTCCGGTGGTCGCGAAGAAGCCCAAGACGCCGTCTGTGCCGCCCACCACGCCCACCGTGTCGTCGGCCGAGCGCGAGACCCAGCGCAAGGCCGCCATGCAGCGCATGATGAAAGACTTGGGCTCGCTGGGCACCTCGGAGCAATCCGCTGGCCCTTCTGCCAACTACGTGGGCAAGCTCCGGGCACGCATCATCCCCAACATCACCTTCCTGATGGACGAGGGCAGTGGCAATCCCACAGCTTTTGTGGAGATCCGCTGCGCGCCGGACGGCACCATCCTGTCACGCCGCCTGCTGGATCCCAGCGGCTCACCCGCCTGGGACAAGGCCGTGCTGGATGGCATCGACAAGACACGCTCCCTGCCCTTGGACGAACGCGGTCGCTTGCCCGACACGGTCTTCCAGATCGGGATCAGCCCGCGCGATCGGTGACGCTCACGCGCCAGATCCAGCCATGGTGCAAGGCCAGCGCCAGCCACTGAGCCAGGTCGAAATCGGCGTGTGCGCTGTCCAGCAAGGTGGACAAGCAAGGCACGCTTCGGTTGGCTGACGGTGCCAGGGCGCTCATCCAGTCCACCATCGCCTCGGGCAGTGCCAGCACTTCGGCACGCCATTGGGGGCGCCACACCACGGCGGTTTCGGCCTGGCGGGCCGATATGACCTGGCGCAGCTGATCTAGCATGTCGGCCTGGGGCGGGCCTTCGGCGCTGGCGGTCTGGTGGGCCTGCCATAGCGTGACCACTGGCCAATCTGATCGGATCACGCTCAAGCCAGGGCGCAATTCAAGCAGCAGATGGGCGGGATCTTGCGTGCCCAGCAAGGCCAGCGAGTCGGGCTCGAAGGTCGCATCGCTGGCGTGTTCGGCGGTATGCCGGGCCCAGTCCAACCGGGCGCCATCGGGCAGGTAGGGCCAGGCTTGCACTTCGGGCAAACCGGCCAGCCAATCGGGCAAGGCCTGGCCCCATGCCGTCAGGTTGCCTTCAGTGGGCGGGTGGTGGCGCCACAGTTGTCTGGCCAGCAGCGCCAGCGCCTCCTCTCCCAGCAAAGCCTGCACGGTGGGGTAGGCGGCGGCCAGCACACGCTCTGCCGTCGCGCTGGCATTGCCCTGGTAGGCGGCCAGCCCCAGGCGCAGAGTTTCCCCCTGCTCACGCCAGGCGGCATGGGTCGGCAGGCCCCACAGGGCTTGCAAGAGGGCGGCCTGACGCTGGCCTTCTGCGGCCGCGCTCATGCGGTGGCCGCCAGGGCTTGTGCCGCCACCGCATCGGCCCGCCGGGCTTGGCCCAGCAGCACGTCCAGTGAAGGCACATCGGTGTCCCATTCGATCAAGGTTGCTTGGGGGCCAAAGCGTTGCATGGCTTCGGCATAGGCCTGCCACACCACCGGTTGCACCTCGGCGCTGTGGTCGTCCACCACCAGCTGGCCTGCTTTCGTGGGCATTTGAAAACCCGCCAGGTGCACTTCGCCCACCAAGTCGCGCGGCAGCGCTTGAATGAAGGCCCGGGCGTAGGCCCCAGCCGCCGCCAGGTCGCGAGGCAAAGACACCTCATCCAAGGCTGATCGGCCCTGGCGCACGGCGTTCAATCCGTTCACCACCAGGTTGTTGACGTCCAGCAGCAATTGGCAGCCGCTGCGTTGGCACAGCGCGGTGAGGAACTGCGCCTCGGGCAGGCAATCGTCCGCGTAACTCAGGTAGGCGGACAGGTTTTCGACCATGATGGGGCGCCGAAGGCGCGACTGCACCTCGTCCACATGGCGCACCAGGATGTCCAGTGAGGCGGGGGTGAAGGCCAAAGGCAACAGGTCGCTGGCATGCACGGTGTCGCCGCCAGGCCAGCTGCCCCGCGCAAAACACGCGTGGTCGGACACCCGAACGGGCTCGATCTGTTCCACCAGCCGCGCCAGCTTGTCCAAGTGCCCGGCATCCAACCCGCAGGCCGATCCCAGTGACAAGCCCACGCCATGCAGGCTCACTGGGTAGTGCTCCCGCGTGGCACGCAGCACGGCCAGGGCCGCCCCGCCGTCACCAAAGAAGTTCTCGGAGTGGACCTCGACAAACCCCAGGGGGGGCAAGCGCGCCATCAAGGCCTGGTAGTGGGGCTGGCGCAGCCCGATGCCGGCCAATCCGCTGTGGGATGTGGCCACCATCCGCTTTACTTCTTGTCGGCTTGCTTGGCCATGGCGACCTTGGCTTCTGCGGCGGACAGGCCGCCCAGCTTGGCGCAGGTGCCCTTGGCCACCAGCTTCCATTCGCCGGGGGCCTTGTCCACCGTGGATTGGCCGGCGCAAGAGTGGCTGCCCGACAGGTTGGCACAGCTGTTTTCGCCCGCCTTGGCCACGCCAAAGCATTTTTCCTTGCCCTTTTCGGCGCCCATCGAAGAATCCATGTCGGCCGCAGCTGGGGACACGAGGCCCAATGCCATGACGGATGCAAGGGCGGAGGAGAGCAGTTGTCGTTGGTTCATTTGTAAACTCCAAAAAATGGTTGGCGATGAGGTTTCGGTAGCGGCCTCTGATTTCTTGGTCGTCGGGCGCCCGGAAATCTGACACCGAATTCCTTGATTTCCATTTGCCGTGAAAAACTGCCTCAAATGGCCGCTTCACGATCCTAGGCTATTTCATAGCATGGCAATCATTCACGACCACTGTCGGGCCGTGGAACGTTAGGAGTGTCATGTCTGATTCACCATTGCCGCCGCTGAACTGGGAGGGTGCCTTGAGCCAGCTCGATTCTGCCGCGCCCGGGTCGGCCGATTTGGTGGACCAGGATCAGTCGATGATCGACAGCGAAAGTGGGGTGTTCCTCTGGCCGACGCCGCCTTTCGCCACCTACCCGGCTGCCCGTCAGCAAACCGAACACGAAACCTGCGAGATCGAAGGCCTCAATGGCCGGATCATGAAGGGGCGCCTGAGCTTTTTCGTGCCGGACGAGGAAGTGGCCCACATCCAAGTGCCGCCCTCTCGCACCACCATGGCCCTGCGCTTTGGCCAGTTCCGCACTTTGTTGCTCACCAACCCCCTCAAGCCCAAGAAAGCAGGGGATGGGCAGGACCCCCACGCGTCCATGCTGGGGCACCGCGCCAGCGTTGATTTTCGGGTGAAGTTCAAGGCCGGAGGTCAGATTGAGGGCCAGACCATGGGCCACCGGGAAACCGAATTCGGCGTCTTCCTGTTCCCGCCCGTGGGCGATGACGGGTCCGTGCAACGCCTGTTCGTGGGGCGTGAGGTCCTGGAGTCGTTTGAAGTGGGCGGCAAGATCGGCGAAATCCTGGTGGGCGCCAGCGCGCTCACACAAGAGCAGGTGGAGCAGGCGGTTGAAGTGCAAAGCCAGATGCGCAACCAAAAGCTGGGTGACATCCTGCTGACCCAGCAGGTGGTTTCGCCCGAGCAGTTGCTGGCCGCCATCGAGCAACAGGGCAAGATGCCCATGGTGCGCATCGGCGAAGCGCTGATCGCCCTGGGCATGATCAACCAAGCTCAATTGGAAGAAGCCCTGGAACGCCAAAAGCGCGATCGCAGCGTGCCCTTGGGCGAGTTGCTGGTCACCCAAGGCCTGGTTTCACGCCACGACTTGCAAACCGCCCTGGCGCGCAAGATGGGCTATCCCCTGGTGGACCTGGACAAGTTCCCGATCGAGGCTGAAGCGCTGCGCAAGGTGCCGTTCCCCGTGGCCCATCGCCTGATGACGGTGCCCTTGTTGCTGCGCGATGGCAACCTGATCATCGCCGTCGAAGACCCCAGCAAGCGCCTGACCTTGTCCGAGCTGGAGTTCATCACCCAGTGCAAGATCGTGCCGGTGCTGGCCCAGCACACCCAGCTTGAGTTCGCTATCAAGGACGCCTACAGCAAGATTGGCGCTGACATCACCGCCGATGCCTATGGGCGGGCCTCCTCGCACAACCAGAGCAACGACTTCGACATGGAAGCGCAGTCTTCCGGCTCGCTCATGGAGGACCTGGAAAAGCAGAACGAGGACTCCCGCGGGAACGAAGACGACCACCCCATTGAGCAAAGCGACAACTCGCTGGTGCGTCTGATCAACACCATGATCATCGAGGCGCACGCGCAGGGCGTTTCTGACATCCACGTTGAAAGCTACCCCGGTAAAGAGAAGATCAAGATCCGCTTCCGCAAGGACGGCGTGCTCATGCCGTATTTGGAGCTGCCGCCCAACTACCGCAGCGCCATGATCGCCCGCATCAAGATCATGTGCGATCTGGACATCTCAGAGCGCCGCAAGCCGCAGGACGGCAAGATTAATTTCGCCAAGTTCGTGCCGCAGCACAAGATCGAGTTGCGCGTGGCCGCCATCCCCACCAACAACGGGATGGAAGACATCGTCATGCGGATCCTGGCCTCGGCCAAGCCCTTGCCGCTCGACAAGATCGGCCTGAGCCCCAACAACCTGTCGCGCCTGAAAGAGGCCATGGAACGCCCTTACGGGCTGGTGCTCTGCGTGGGGCCCACGGGCTCTGGAAAAACCACCACGCTGCACTCGGCGCTCAGTTTCATCAACGTGCCCGAGCGCAAGATCTGGACGGCCGAAGACCCGGTGGAAATCACCCAGCCCGGCCTGCGCCAGGTGCAGGTCAACCCCAAGATTGACTGGACCTTCGCCAAGGCCCTGCGCGCCTTCCTGCGGGCCGATCCAGACGTGATCATGGTGGGCGAAATGCGCGACCAGGAAACCGCCAGCATGGGCGTTGAAGCCTCGCTGACCGGCCACTTGGTGCTGTCCACCCTGCACACCAACAGTGCGCCCGAAACCGTGACCCGCCTGCTGGACATGGGGCTGGATCCGTTCAACTTTGCCGACTCATTGCTGGTGGTGCTGGCGCAGCGCCTGGTGCGCCGCCTGTGCACGCAATGCAAAGTGGCCGAACCCGCCACCGATGAAGACATCGACATCCTGCTGCGCGACTTCCTGCAGGTCTCGCCCAAAGACGTGCCCGAGTTCGACCGCGAGCACGTTCACCAGGACTGGCTGAGCCGCTTTGGCCGCGACGGCAAGCTGATGAAGTACCACAACCCGGGCTGCCCCCACTGCAACCAAACGGGTTACAAAGGCCGCGCCGGCCTGCACGAATTGATGTCGATGAGCCGCGAGTTGCGGCACCTGATCCAGACTGGCGGGCGTGCCGAACAGATCCAGCAACTGGCCCTGCGCGAGGGCATGCGCACCTTGCGCCAGGACGGCATCGAGAAGGTTTTGATGGGCATCACGAGCATGGAAGAAGTGCGCGCGACCAGCAACTCTTGACGTTGTTGTGCCCAAGCCGCACGCGGCCTTTGAAAAAGGTGCAAGATAAGCACCAATGAAGTCACAGATCAGCCCTGTCTTCTTCTGGTTATTCGGGGTATGAACAAGGGGTGATTTCAGCGATCTTTGGTGTTATGGCGATGCTTGTGTGCTCGCGCCGGGCCACCAGACGGATATCCGGCAGTTCACCCCAGCATCGATGGCTTGTGTCGATGTCTCGGAGGTCTGCATGGACGTGATCAGTAACTTCGCCGCTCGCTATGAGCGCACCCGTGAAGAAGAGTATTCCCTGGAGGAGTACCTTGACATTTGCAAGCGCGACAAAATCGCGTACGCCACCGCCGCCGAGCGCATGCTCCAGGCCATTGGCGAGCCGCAAACGATCGATACCCGCAACGACACGCGCCTGTCGCGGATCTTTGCGAACAAGGTCATCAAGATCTACCCGGCCTTCGAAGAGTTCTATGGCATGGAAGACGCCATTGAACAAGTGGTCAGCTATTTCCGCCATGCTGCACAAGGCTTGGAAGAAAAGAAACAGATCCTGTATTTGCTGGGCCCAGTGGGCGGCGGCAAATCGTCCATCGCCGAACGCCTCAAGCAACTGGCCGAGCGCGTGCCCTTCTACGCGATCAAGGGATCGCCGGTCAACGAATCGCCCTTGGGCCTGTTCGAACCGCTGGAAGACGGCCCCATCCTGGAAGCCGAATACGGTATTCCCCGCCGTTACCTGCAACGCATCCTCAGCCCCTGGGCCGTCAAGCGTCTGGACGAGTACGGCGGCGACATCCGCAAGTTCCGCGTGGTCAAGCGCTACCCCAGCGTGCTCAAGCAGATCGGCATCGCCAAGACCGAACCGGGCGACGAAAATAACCAGGACATCAGCTCCCTGGTCGGCAAGGTCGACATCCGCAAGCTGGAAACCTATGCGCAGGATGACCCGGATGCTTACAGCTACTCTGGCGGCCTGTGCCTGGCCAACCAGGGCTTGCTGGAATTCGTTGAAATGTTCAAGGCGCCCATCAAGGTGCTGCACCCGCTGCTGACTGCCACGCAAGAAGGCAACTACAAGGGCACGGAAGGTTTTGGCGCCATCCCCTTCGACGGCGTCGTGCTGGCCCACAGCAACGAAAGCGAGTGGAAGGCCTTCCGCAACAACAAGAACAACGAGGCTTTCCTCGACCGGATCTACATCGTCAAGGTGCCGTACTGCCTGCGCGTCTCTGAAGAGATCAAGATCTACGAAAAGCTGGTGCGCACTTCGTCGCTGTCCAAAGCGCCTTGCGCCCCGGGCACCTTCAAGATGATGTCGCAGTTCGCCATCCTGACGCGCCTGAAGGAGCCGGAAAACTCCAGCACCTACAGCAAGATGCAGGTCTACGACGGCGAGAACCTGAAGGACACCGACCCCAAGGCCAAGTCGCTGCAGGAGTACCGAGACTACGCAGGTGTGGATGAGGGCATGAGCGGCGTGTCCACCCGTTTTGCTTTCAAGATCTTGTCCAAGGTGTTCAACTTCGACACCGCTGAAGTGGCCGCCAACCCCGTGCACCTGATGTACGTGCTGGAGCAGCAGATCGAGCGCGAGCAGTTCCCGGCGGAGTTGGAGGCCAAGTACATCGCCTACATCAAGGAGTCGCTGTCGCCTCGCTACGCCGAGTTCATCGGCAAAGAGATCCAGACCGCCTACCTGGAAAGCTACAGCGAATACGGCCAGAACATCTTCGACCGCTACGTGACCTACGCCGACTACTGGATCCAGGACCAGGAGTACCGCGACAACGACACGGGCGAGAGCTTTGACCGTGGCGCACTCAATGGCGAGTTGGAGAAGATCGAAAAGCCCGCCGGCATTTCCAACCCCAAGGATTTCCGCAACGAGATCGTCAACTTCGTGCTGCGGGCCCGCGCCAACAACAGTGGCAAGAACCCCTTGTGGACCAGCTACGAAAAGCTGCGCACGGTGATCGAGAAGAAGATGTTCAGCAACACCGAAGAGTTGTTGCCGGTCATCAGCTTCAATGCCAAGGCCAGCGCCGACGAGGTCAAAAAGCACGAAGACTTCGTTAACCGCATGGTCGAAAAGGGCTACACCGCCAAGCAGGTCCGCCTGCTGTGCGAATGGTATTTGCGCGTTCGAAAGTCGTCATAAGTCCTGAAACGGAGTCCCGATGCGGCAGCACATCATTGACCGACGGCTTGCGGGTAAAAACAAGTCGATCGGCAATCGCGAACGCTTCCTGAGGCGTTACCGCGACAAGGTTCGCGATGCGGTGCAGCGGGCCATCAATGGGCGCAGCATCCGGGACATCGAAAAAGGCGAAGACATCGCGATCCCCAAGCGCGACCTGTCCGAGCCGGTGTTCAGCCACGGCCAGGGTGGCATCCGTGATGTGGTGCACCCGGGCAACCGCGAGTACGTGCAAGGTGACCGCATCGAGCGGCCACCGGGTGGCGGCGGGCAGGGCAGTGGTTCGGGCGAAGCGAGCGATTCCGGCGAGGGGGAAGACGACTTCGTTTTCTCGCTCAGCAAAGAAGAATTCATGCAGGTCTTTTTTGAAGACCTGGCTTTGCCCAACATGGTCAAAACCGCCTTGGCCGAGATCCCCGAGTGGAAAAGCCAACGCGCCGGTTACTCCAGCGATGGCACCGCCAGCAACCTGCACGTGGTGCGCTCCATGCGCGGCGCGCTGGGTCGGCGCATCGCCCTGGGTGCGGGCGTGCGTCGCGAGCTGAAAGAGCTGGAAGACAAAGTGGCCGCGCTGCGCGCCGAAGACGAAGCCGGTGACGACGCGCTAACGCTCGAACACGCCCACGAGATCGAAGCGCTGGAAGCACGCATTGAGCATCTGCGCGCCCGCGTTCGTGGCATCCCTTTCCTGGACCCGATCGACCTGCGCTACCGCAGCCGTATCAAGGTGCCCGTGCCCACCACCAAGGCTGTCATGTTCTGCGTGATGGACATTTCGGGCTCGATGGATGAGCAGCGCAAGGAGTTGTCCAAGCGCTTCTTCATCCTGCTGTACCTGTTCCTGACCCGGCACTACGACAAGATTGAGTTGGTCTTCATCCGCCACCACACGCAGGCGCAAGAGGTGACTGAAGACGAGTTCTTCCACGCGACCGAGACCGGCGGCACGGTGGTGTCTAGCGCCCTGGTGCTGCTGGACGAGATCATCACCGCCCGCTACCCCACCAACGAGTGGAACCTGTACGTGGCCCAGGCCAGCGATGGCGACAATTGGCACCACGATTCAGCCCGTTGCCGCGAGATCCTGGAAGACAAGATCCTGCCCCTGGTGCGTTACTTTGCCTATGTGCAAGTGGCGCAAACTGAGCAAAACCTGTGGGACGAGTACATGGGCCTGAGCGAATCACACAAGCAATTTGCCATGCGCAAGGTGCTGGACGCCTCGCAGATCTACCCAGTGTTCCGTGAACTGTTCAAGAAGGAAGGGGCAGATTCATGAGCGCCATTTTGAGACCCGATCCCCTCCCAGGCCCCTCGGATTGGTCCTTCGAGCTGATCGAGCAGTACCACGACGTCATACGCGCCACCGCCGAGCGTTACAAGCTGGACACCTACCCCAACCAGCTGGAAATCATCACCGCCGAGCAGATGATGGACGCCTACGCCAGCGTGGGCATGCCGGTGAACTACCGGCATTGGTCTTACGGCAAGGAGTTCATCGCCACCGAGAAGAACTACCGGCGCGGCTTCATGGGGCTGGCGTATGAAATCGTCATCAACTCCAACCCCTGCATCAGCTACCTGATGGAAGAAAACACCATGGCCATGCAGGCCCTGGTGATCGCGCACGCGGCCTATGGCCACAACAGCTTCTTCAAAGGCAACTACCTTTTCCGCATGTGGACGGATGCGTCCAGCATCATCGACTACCTGGTCTACGCCAAGAACTACATCGCTGGTTGCGAAGAACGCCATGGTCTGGACGCCGTCGAAGAAATCCTCGACTCCTGCCATGCCCTGATGAACCATGGGGTGGACCGCTACCGCCGCCCCAGCAAGTTGTCGCTTGAAAAAGAGCTGGCCCGTCGTGAAGAACGTGAGGCCTACCTGCAGCAGCAGGTGAATGATCTGTGGCGCACTTTGCCGCGCCGTGTCGACAAGACTGGTGATGACGATGGCGCGCGGCGTTTTCCGTCGGAGCCGCAAGAAAACATCCTGTACTTCATCGAGAAGAACGCGCCGTTGCTGGAGCCCTGGCAGCGCGAGGTGGTGCGCATCGTGCGCAAGGTGGCGCAGTATTTCTACCCACAGCGCCAGACGCAGGTGATGAACGAGGGCTGGGCCACGTTCTGGCACTACACCTTGCTCAACACCATGTACGAAGACGGCCACCTGAGCGACGGCATCATGTTGGAATGGCTCAAATCGCACACCAATGTGGTGTACCAGCCGCCGGTGGGGCACCGCGCCTACAGCGGGCTGAACCCGTATGCCTTGGGTTTTGCGATGTACACCGACCTCAAGCGCATTTGCGAGCACCCTACTGAGGAAGACCGGCATTGGTTCCCCGAGTTCGCGGGTTCGGCTGAAGGTGCGCCCAAGGGCGACCATGCTTGGCTCAAGACCCTGGACTACGCCATGCGTAACTTCAAGGACGAGAGCTTTGTGGGGCAGTTTCTGTCGCCCAAGGTGATGCGAGATTTCCGCCTGTTCGCCATCAGGGATGATGAGGATGAGCCGGAATACGAGGTGTCTGCCATTCACGACGAGGCAGGTTACCGCGCGCTGCGCGAAAGCCTGTCACGTCAATATGACCTGAGCGCGCGCGAACCCAACATCCAGGTCTGGAGTGTGAACCTGCGCGGTGACCGCTCTTTGACTTTGCGGCACACGCAGCAGGCCAACCGGCCTTTGGCGGATGGTACGCGCGAGGTGCTCAAGCACGTGGCCCGGCTGTGGGGTTTTCCGGTTCACATGGAGAGCGTGAACGGTGATGGCGATGTTCGCCAGCAGTGGACGGTGGTGCCTGCGTCGATGGAGTGATGCAAGGGGCTTGTGCATAACATGTTGCGTTCTTGCACTAAACCCCCTATTTAGGCGTTTTTCCGTATTCTGTGATTGATGGGCTCAGTTAACTTGGGATCTGTCCGATAAGCCAAGAGGCTTGGGCGCGACATGCCCCGAGACGAGTTCCTCACGCAATCATGAAACCGGAGAACAAGATGATGAATATCCTTTACAGGACAAAGCTGTCTGCCACATTGTGTGCAGCTGGCATCGGCTTGATGGCAGCCAATCAGGCTTCCGCCGAGGTCACTTTCAAGGTCAGCGGCTACGGTACTTTGGCGGCCACCATGACCGACCAAGATGACATTCAGTTTCGCAATTCCTTGAGTCAATCCGAGGGTGCTAGCAATAAGCTGGACCTGGGGGTGGATTCCCGCCTGGGCTTGCAAGGTGTCCTCAATTTTGGATCTGGTTTTTCCATCACTTCGCAGTTGTTGGGGCAACGCCGCCGCACTGATGGCACACCTACCTCGAATGAAGATTTCAATGTTGGGTTTGAATGGCTGTTTGGCCAATATTCGCCCACTTCCAATATCGATCTGCGCCTGGGGCGCGTGGTGTTGCCATCATTCATGATTTCGGATTCGCGCAACGTAGGCTATACACAGCCTTGGCTGCGTGCACCGATGTCGGTGTATGCGCAAATGCCATTGACGACGCTGGATGGCGTCCAGGCGTTATGGCGCATTCCCATGGGGCCCGCCATCATGACCATTCAACCCAGTTATGGTGAGAGTGCGTTCAACATCTCCAGCAGTGGCTTGCCTCTCAAAGCTACTTCTCACCCTGTTGCCAGCCTCAATGCGAACCTTGAATTTGGTGATTGGCTGATTCGGGCCGGGCAGGTGCGAGGCTCATCCATGCTGAGAAACCTCGTGCTTAGCCCCTTTTTGGCAGGCAGCCCGTTGAACCACAAGATGAAAGACGTGTTCACCAGCGCAGGTTTGCAGTACGACAACGGAACAGCAATCGTGATGGCCGAATGGGCTCAGCGTAAGCAAAATGACATCGACCCCAGTTACTTTTCGGGGGCGCCTTTCAATATTGGTGGCAAGCCTTTGGCCGAGACCCGCTCGTGGTATGCGGGAGGCGGCTGGCGTTTCGGGAAATGGCTGCCGATGGTGGTCTATGGCGAGGCCAAGAACACCTTGACCTCGGTCAAAACGCACAACATGAATTTCAGTGTGCGCTACGACCTGATGAATAACGTAGCCTTGAAGGCGCAAGTCAGCCGGTATGACGGTCGGGACACCGCTGCATTCGTGGTGCCTGATGCTGCCAAAGGCACTGTCAATGTCTTTGCCGTTGGCGTTGACTTCGTGTTTTAAGGGAGGAGATCACCATGAAAAATTACATCAAACGCGGTTTGATCGCCTTGGGCCTGTCCGCTGTTTCCATGGCATCTCAGGCCCAAGTGGCCGTGATCATGGGTCCCAGCGCGGCACCAGTCAGCAAAGACCAATTGGCCAACATTTACCTGGGCCGAAGCTTCGACCTCAAACCGGTCGACCTGCCCGAGGCCTCGCCTTTGCGTGAGCAGTTCTACAAGAAGGCCACCGACCGAGACCAGTCCCAGATCAAAGCGACTTGGTCCCGGATCGTGTTCACGGGCAAAGGCCAGGCGCCCATCATCTTGCCGGACGCCGCCGCCGTTAAAAAAGCCGTGATCAGCGATCCCAAAGCCATCGGCTACATCGACAAGGGCGCGGTCGATGGTTCGGTGAAGGTGGTGTTCTCACTCGACTGAGTTTTTCCACTTCCAGCCCCATCGCGGGACGCAGCGTGACAAACATCACGCTGCGTCCCGCGATGCATTTTGGCCTCTGAAACGGGGCGCGAAATGGGTGCCTTGGTGGCTGTTTATCTCGCTCAAGATTTCGGCCGGGTCGCCAAGAATCGGAGCAAGAAGTACCCAGGCACCCACCCACCATGTCCGACAGCTCCCAAGACAAGCAACTACCAGCCTCAGAGCGGAAGCTTAAGAAAGCCCGCGAAGAAGGCCAGGTGGTGCGTTCGCGTGACCTGGGGCACTTCCTGGTGATCCTGGCCGCGGTGGGGGTGCTGATGGCGTTGACGCCGGTCTGGATGGACAAGATGCAGCTGCAGCTGAACGCCGGCATGCGCTTTGATGCCCGGGCGGTGGCCAATCCCGACGTGATGGTGCAGCGCCTGTCGCAATGGAGCGCCCAGGCCATGATGATGGTGGTGCCTGTGGGCGCTGGCGTGGCCCTGGCCTCGGTGGCGGCCAGCATCCTGGCGGGCGGCTGGGTGATGTCCTTCGAGGTCATTTTTCCCAAGTTTGGCAAGCTCAACCCCATCACTGGTTTCGCCAACCTGCTGTCCAAGCAGCAGATGGTCGATGCCTTGAAAGCGAGTGCCCTGGGTTTGATCCTGGGTGGCACCGGGGCCTTCTTCCTGTCCCGCGTCTGGCCCGACATGGTGGGCCTGATGGGCCTGCCCCTGCCGACCGCCATCCGTGAATTCGGCATGACGCTGGGCAGCGTGATGACCTCCATGTTGCTGGTGCTGGCTTTGTTCGCCATGGTGGACTGGCCCCTGCAGCGCTTCATGTTCATGGGCCGCATGAAGATGAGCCACCAGGACCAGAAGGATGAAGTCAAGCAGATGGAAGGCAATATGGAGGCCAAGCAGCGCATCAAGCAGCGGATGCGCGAGATGGCCCGCAAGCGCATGCTGGCCGCCATTCCCTCCGCCGACCTGGTGGTGATGAACCCCACCCACTATGCCGTGGCACTGAAGTACGACGAAGGCAAGATGGGCGCCCCCCGCGTGGTGGCCAAGGGCCTGGATCTGCTGGCCCTGCGCATTCGCGACCTGGCCACCGAGAACAAGGTGCCCGTGCTGGAAGCCCCCCCGCTGGCGCGCGCCCTGTACGCCAACACAGAGATCGATGCCGAGGTGCCCATGGCCTTGTACGGCGCCGTGGCGCAGGTGCTGGCCTATGTGTACCAACTCAAAGCGGCCTTGGCTGGCAAGGCGCCCCTGCCGGGCAACTTGCCAGACCTGGACGTTCCCGCCTCCCTGGATCCAGCCAATAAGGCGCACGCATGAACCCGTTCCTGCAACAACTTCAAACCGTGATGAGCGGCAAGTCCGCCAAGGGCTTCCAGGTGCTGGCCGCGCCCATTGCTGTGCTGTTGGTGCTGGTCATGATGATCCTGCCTCTGCCGCCGCTGGCGCTGGACATCTTCTTCACCTTCAACATCGCGATGGCGGTGATGGTGATGATGGTGTCGGCCACCATGCTGCGCCCGCTGGACTTCGCCGCCTTCCCCTCGGTGCTGCTGTTGACGACGCTGCTGCGCTTGTCGCTGAACGTAGCCTCGACCCGGGTGGTGCTGCTGGAAGGGCACAACGGCCCAGGCGCTGCGGGCCAGGTGATCGAATCCTTTGGCCACTTCCTGATCGGCGGCAACTTCGCGGTCGGGATCATCGTGTTCGCGATCCTGGTGGTGATCAATTTCGTGGTGGTCACCAAGGGTTCCGAGCGGATTGCCGAAGTTGGCGCGCGCTTCACCTTGGACGCGATGCCCGGCAAACAGATGGCCATCGATGCCGATTTGAACGCCGGCCTGATCGACGAAAAAGAAGCCAAGCGCCGCCGCATCGAGGTGGGCGAAGAGGCTGAATTCCACGGCGCCATGGACGGTGCCTCCAAGTTCGTGCGCGGTGATGCGATCGCCGGCATCCTGATCCTTTTCATCAACATCATCGGCGGCTTCATCATTGGCGTGGCGCAGCATGACCTGTCGGCCAGCGAAGCTGCCAGCTCTTACGTGCTGCTGGCGGTGGGTGACGCGCTGGTGGCGCAAATCCCGGCCCTGCTGATCTCGGTGGCCTCTGCCATGGTGGTGTCCCGCGTGGGCAAGGGCGAGGATGTGGGCGCGCAGATCATTTCGCAGATGTTCCAAAACCCCAAGGTGATGGGCGTGGCGGCGGGCGTGATTGGCCTGCTGGGCCTGATCCCCGGCATGCCCAGCCTGGTGTTCCTGCCGATGGCCGGTGGTTTTGGCTGGATGGCCTGGCGCATGCAGGAAAAGCAGGAGGCGGCCCGCAAGGCGCCCCAGCCGGTCGACAAACCGGTGGATGCGCCGGTCAACAACAACGGCGAAGCCACCTGGGAAGACTTGCAGCCCGTGGACACCCTGGGCCTGGAAGTGGGCTACCGCCTGATCCAGCTGGTGGACAAGGACCGGGGTGGCGACCTGCTGACCCGGATCAAGGGCGTTCGCCGCAAGTTCGCGCAAGAAGTGGGCTTTTTGCCGCCTTCTGTGCACATCAAGGACAACCTGGAGCTGCGGCCCAGCTTCTACCGCATCACCTTGCGTGGCGCGATCGTGGGCGAGGGCGAGGTGTTCCCCAACATGCTCATGGCCATCAACCCCGGCCACGTGACCAATCCCTTGAAGGGCACGGCCGCGGTCGACCCGGCGTTTGGCTTGCCTGCGGTGTGGGTGGAAGAGCGCCAACGTGAAGCGGCGCAAATGGCCGGGTACACCGTCGTTGATCCCTCGACCGTGGTGGCCACGCATCTTTCACACTTGATGCAGGTCCATGCGGCCAAGTTGCTAGGACGGGTAGAGACCCAGCAGCTGGTGGAGCATGTGACGAAACTGGCCCCCAAACTGATTGAAGACGTGGTTCCCAAGATGGTTGGCATTGCGACCTTGCAGAAAGTGCTGCAGCTCCTGTTGGAAGAAGGCGTTCACATCCGTGACATGCGTTCGATCATTGAAACGCTGGCCGAGCAAACGTCGGGCGCGGGCCACCTGGCCAACGATCCTGCCGAGCTGGCCCGCCGCATTCGCGTCGGTCTGGCCCCGGCCATCGTCCAGCAGATTTATGGCCCCGTGAAGGAACTGGATGTGATTGCCATCGAACCCGATCTGGAGCGCTTGCTCACCCAGGCCCTGACTTCACCGAGCGGCCCCATGCTGGACCCCGGCGTGGCCGACCACCTCACACGCCAGGCGGCTGAAGCCACCCAGCGCCAGGAAAACCTGGGTCACCCCGCTTGCCTGCTGGTGCCCGACGCCATCCGGCCCACGGTGGCCCGCTTGTTGAAACGCGCAGCACCGCGTCTGAAGGTGCTGGGTCACAGCGAAATCCCTGAGACCCATTCGATCCGCATCGGTACCCTGATTGGAGGCCACGCATGAACGTCAAACGCTTTATTGGACGCACCTCACGCGAGGCCATGCAAAAGGTCAAGCTCGAGTTTGGCAACGACGCTGTCGTGTTGTCGACCAAGCCCGCCCCTGAAGGTGGCATCGAGGTGCTGGCCATGGCCACCGACAGCGTGCCGTCGATGGATTCGTACCCACCGGCCGAACGCGAAGAGCGTGCGCCTGCGGCTCGTCAGCAAGCTGCTTCACCACAAGCCGCCGCGCCTGCTCGGAAGGCCGAAGTCGCGCCAGTGGCCGCCCAGTCTCAAGCCCGCTCCGCGATGTCCAACCTGGCTTCGACCGTGCAGGATGACGTCAAGCAACTGGCCATGAGCACCTTGTCCTTCCAGGACTATGTGCGTGAACGCATGCTCAAGCGCCGCCAGGTGGCCCTGAAAGCCGCCCGCACCGAACCCGCGCTGGCCGGCACGCCTGAAGACCAGCTCTCGCAGCGCCTGGGCAATGTCAAACCTCAGCAGCCAGCGCAGCCAAGCGCCAATGTGGACTTGTCGGCTGGCCTGGACGCCTGGTTGTCTTCGCCGCCCCAGTCGGCTCAAGCACCTGCTCGCCCGGTGCAGGCTGTTCGTGCCGTGCCTCAAGACACCAGCCGCGTGGCCCAGGTCTTGCCATTGCGTGCCGAATCTCGCGAAGAAACCCAAGCCCCGCCGCGTCAGGCGCCTGCCCAGGCTGCCCGCCCGGCCAGCGACCCTGCTGAACTGACACTCAAGGCCGTGACTGGCCGCAGCGCCGCCTCGGCCGACAGCTCGCGCCCCGATGCCGCCACCATGGCCGCGCTGAAGGCATCGCAAGACGCCAATGCCTCCATGCTCACTGAGCTGCGCGCCATGCGGGCCATGATGAAGGAACGGTTTGAAACCATCGCTTTCATCGAAAAACTGCGCCGCACGCCTGCCCAGGCTGGCCTGGCCCAAAAGCTGTTGGACGGCGGCTTCTCCGCCGTGCTGATCCGCAAGATGCTGGACGCCATGCCCGCCGACGTCAGCTCCGGTGCGCAAGACGAAAACGTGTGGGCCGCCCAGGTGCTGCAACGCAACCTGAACACGGCCGACAAGGAACTGGCCATCGAAGACCAGGGCGGCATCTTTGCCCTGATCGGCTCGACCGGCGTGGGCAAGACCACCTCGACCGCCAAGCTGGCCGCCATGTTCGCCGCCAAGCACGGCGCGCAGAACCTGGGCCTGATCACGCTGGACGCTTACCGCGTTGGCGCCCACGACCAACTGCGCGCCTACGGCCGCATCCTGGGTGTGCCCGTGCACATGGCCCACGACCGCGCCGCGCTGGAAGACCTGCTCGAATTGCTGTCTGGCAAGAAGATGGTGCTGATCGACACGGCCGGCATGGCCCAGCGCGATGGCCGCACCAAAGACCTGCTCGAGATGCTGGCCCACCCCGCGATTCGCAAAGTGCTGGTCATCAACGCCTCGTCGCAAGGCGATGCGATCGAAGACGTGATGGCGGCCTACCAGGTCAATGCCTGCGCTGGCGTGATCCTGTCCAAGCTGGACGAGGCTGTGAAGCTTGGTCCGGCGCTGGATGCGTTAATCCGTCACAAATCCAAGGTGCTGGGCGTCGCCAACGGCCAACGCGTGCCAGAAGATTGGCACAGACTGTCATCGCAGGCTTTGGTGCACCGCGCCTTGCGTGCCAGTCTCAATCCCGCGTACCGCCTGGACCCCAATGAAGTCAGCCTGGTGTTTTCGACTCCCGCCATGACCGACGTCACGGCCTCACCGTCCGCGCTTTGAACCTGTCGCCGCCCATGACCAGTTTTTCGCCTCAACCCCTTGCCGCCAGCCCCCCGGCCGACCAGGCCCAGGGTTTGCGCCAGATGTTCGCCTCGCGCGTGCTGCGGTTTGTGCCCGTGGTGGCCAACCCCGGCGCGGCGTGCGGTGGTGTCGTGCTGGAACGCTTGTGCGCCGCCTACGCCAGCTTTGGCCTGCACACCCTGGTGGTGGACGCCGGTGACCAAGCCAGAGGCCTTAGCGAACTGGCGGAGTTTGACTTGAGCGAAGGCATCGAGCCTTTGTCCAAGCAGGTGAGTTACCTGGCCGCCCGCGGCCTGCCCTTGCGACACGCCGATGCGCGCGGTTCCTGCGGCAGCCTGTTGCACGCCCTGGCCGATGCGGCACCGCAATGCGATGTGGTGCTGGTGCATGCCTCCGCCAGCGAACTGGTGCGCATCTTTGGCGAACGTGCCCGGCACGGCAACCTGCGCCCGCTGGTGTTCACCAACGATGTGGCCGAAGGCCTCAAGCAGGCCTATGCCGCCGTCAAGATCATGAGCCAGCGGGGCCCGTGGTTGGCCTACGACCTGCTGGTGTGCGCACATCCCCATTCTGACCAGGCCGATGCCGTGGCCGAGCGCCTGGGCCAGTGCGCCGACAACTTCCTGGGTGCTGCGCAACGTGACTGGCTGCGCATCAATCCCCACGAGCCGTCCAGTCACGACCCCAGCCCCCGGTTCCTGGAACTGGCCGCCGGACTTTTGCAGTGTGCCTTGCCGCTCACCCTCGGTGATGCTGCATTCGACCATTTGGTCTCACCAGGGTCTGCCTTGCCTTCGCGCATGGCCCCCGTACTCAATTGATGTTCATGGAGCAGCGCATGTACACCGCCAAAGGCCGCCTCGATATGGACGCCCAGCTCAAGCAATACAGCTCGCTGGTGCGGCGTCTGGCCCACCAGATGATTGCGAAATTGCCGGCCAACGTTGAGATCGATGACCTGATCCAGGTCGGCATGATCGGCCTGAGCGATGCCTTGACCCGCTTCGATGCCGGGCAGGGCGTGCAGTTCGAGACCTTCGCCACCCAGCGCATCCGCGGCGCCATGCTCGACGAGCTGCGCGGTGCCGACTGGATGAGCCGCGGCACCCGCAAGCAGCAGCGCGACATCGAAGGCGCCGTGCACCGCCTGGAGCAGCGCCTGGGCCGTGCGCCACACGAAAGCGAGATCGCCAAGGAAATGGACATGTCGCTGATCGACTACCAGGAGATGTTGGGCAAGGTGCGTGGCACCCAGCTCATCCACCTCGAAGACATGAGTGGCGAGGATGGCGACAACGACTACCTCGACCGCCACGTCACCGACGAAGGCAACGACCCCCTGGCCCTGCTGGCGGACCATCGCATGCGCTCGGCCCTGGTCGAAGCGATCAAGAACCTGCCGGAGCGCGAACAGTTTGTGATGAGCATGTATTACGAGCAGGACATGAACCTCAAGGAAATCGCCGCTGTGCTGGGCGTGACCGAGTCGCGCATCTGCCAGTTGCACAGCCAGTCCATTGCCCGGTTGAGAGTCAAATTAAGAGAGTGGTGACCACGTGTTGGGTTTCAAGCGCAAGGACACGGTTGCAGCGCCGGCAACCACGTCCGCATTGATCGATTCGGCGCAGAAACCCAACTCCGATGTGCACGCGCTGGCGCAAAAACTCCAGCGAGACACCGATGGCCTGGGCCATGAAGCCGCCGAGTTGCGCGGCACGCTGGAAGACTCTTGCGCTGTGGCCGTGCACCAGGAAGAGGGCTTCGCCGTGCTGACGGGTCAGTTGAAAGACATCGGCCAGGCCCAGCACCGCATCCAGGACACCAGCCACCAGAGCCTGGCCTCGGTGGCGCAGGCCCGCCAAAGCGTCGAACACGTGGGGCATGAAGTATCCCAGGTGGTTGTCACGCTCAAGCACGTGGCCTCGGCCGCGCGCGACATCACCCAGGTGGCTTTGCAGACCCGGCTGGTGGCCTTCAACGCCTCGGTCGAAGCCAAGCGCGCGGGCGAAGCGGGGCGTGGGTTCTCTGTGGTGGCCGATGCCGTCAAGGACCTGGCCACGCAGGTGGAGGCCACCTCCAAGACCATCATGAGCACGGTCAGTCAACTGGACGACCGCATCCAGGCCTTGTCACGCGAATTGCTGTCGCGGGATGAGGCCACCTCGTCCGGCGATGGCCGCGCCCAGCGCGTGACCTTTCACCAGGCTTTGACGCAGGTCGAGACAGGCGTGCTTCGGATCACGGAGGCCGCAGATCAAAGCCGTGGCTTGTCGGATGGCGTGAACCAGCAGGTCTCGCAGATGGGGGCGCAAATCAAGCGCACGCATGTGGCGCTGAACACGGCCATGAAGCGCAGTGAAGCCGTGTTGGGTGTGTCGGAGCGCTTGATGGAGCTGATCGCTGGCAGCGGCGTGCGAACCCCTGACACGCCCTACATCGAGCTGGCCCAGAGCGTGGCCAACCAGATTGCCCAATCGCTGGACAAGGCTGTGACCACGGGCAAGATCAGCCTGACGGATTTGTTCGACGAGCACTACCGTCCCATTCAAGGCAGCCAGCCGCAGCAGCACCAAACCAAGTTCAATGCCGTCACCGATGCCAGCTTCCCGGCCATCCAGGAAGCCGCGCTGACAGCTTTGCCCGAGATCGTGTTTTGCATCTCGGCCGACCGCAATGGCTACATCTCCACCCACAACAAGAAATATTGCCAGCCTCAACGCGCGGGCGATGTGGTGTGGAACACGGCCAATTCACGCTGGCGCCGCGTCTTCAATGACCGCACCGGTTTGGCCTCGGCGCGCAACCAGCGGCCCTTCCTGTTGCAGACCTATCGGCGTGACATGGGCGGTGGCAACTTCGTGCTGCTCAAGGAAGCGTCGGCTCCCATCGTGGTGCAAGGGCGGCCTTGGGGCGGACTGCGCCTGGCCTACAGGTTCTGACCGATTTTTTCTCAAGTATTCGGTCATTTGGCCGAAATAAAGTGACTTCCCATCAGGTTGACCCATGAACCAAGACACCACACGTTCGATCTGGAAACTCCAAGCCCAGGACTTTGTCGTTCTGTCGGCCATGGCCGCGACCTTCCTGGGCACCCTGGCCTATGCCGGCGATTACGGTGGCATGGGGCTGGCGCTGGCGATTGGCTTGCCGATCATGATCGCGGCCTTGCTGGCCGCCGTCAGTTCGCGTGGCGAGGCGCTCAGCCAGTGGGCGCTGCCCTTTCTGGGCATGGGCATGGTTGGCCTGATGATCCACGTGGCGCGAGGGCACAACGAGGCACACTTTGCGGTTTTTGCCTTCCTCGCCTGCCTGGTCACTTACAGGCGAGCGGTGCCAGTGCTGGTGGGGGCGGGCACCATCGCCGTTCACCATGTCTTGTTCAATCAACTCCAGACCTGGGCCTGGGGCCCCATCTGCTTCACCGAGCCTGGCTTTGGCAAAGTGGTGGAGCACGCCCTCTACGTGGTCGCTGAAACGGCGGTGCTTCTGTTCCTGGCCGCGCAGGCCCGCAAGGACTTCGCCACCGCGCAAGAGTTGATGACCATCGTGGATCGTTTGCGCGCGGAAGATGGCAGTGTGGACCTGTCGGTGGCCGAAACCCAATCCGACGACAGCCGCACCAAGCGCCTGCTCGAAGCCTTGCGCCACATCGCACAGTCGATCAACCAGGTACGCCAGGCGGCTGAATCCGTGCGCATCGCTTCCAGCGAGATCGCTTCGGGCAACCAATCGTTGAGCCAGCGCACCGAGCAAGCTGCGGCCAACATTGAAGAAACCGCCGCCTCGGTCGAGATGATCGTCAGCACCATCAAGTCCACCTCGGCCAACGCACAGCAAGCCAACCAACTGGCCGGCACCGCGTCGCAATTCGCGGTGGCGGGCGGTGAGTCGGTGAGCCGCGTGGTGACCACCATGAGCGACATCCAGCAATCCAGCCGCAAGATCACCGACATCATCGGTGTGATCGATGGCATCGCCTTTCAAACCAATATTTTGGCGTTGAACGCGGCGGTGGAAGCCGCCCGGGCCGGTGAACAAGGTCGCGGCTTTGCGGTGGTGGCCTCCGAAGTGCGCATGCTGGCCCAGCGCAGCGCCGAAGCCGCCAAGGAAATCAAGCAGTTGATCGGCAGCAGCGTGACCCAGGTCGAGGCCGGCTCATCGCAGGTCGACAGCGCGGGTCAGACCATGGGCGAGCTGGTGGGCCAGGTGCGCCGCGTGACAGAACTGGTGGGCTTGATCGCCGTGTCCAGCTCCGAGCAGAACGACGGCATCGGCCAGATCAACCAGGCCATTGGCCGCATGGACCAGGCCACGCAACAAAACGCTGCACTGGTGGAGCAAACAGCCGCCGCCGCAGAAAGCCTGAGTCGCCAGGCCGACGAGTTGTCGCACGCGATGGACGTGTTCCGCGTGCCCGCGTCGTTGCAGCGCTGAGCGGTTGGTCAGCCTGGGTCAGCCAATGC
The DNA here is from genome assembly GCF_029946005.1 of Aquabacterium sp. Taxonomy (GTDB): domain Bacteria; phylum Pseudomonadota; class Gammaproteobacteria; order Burkholderiales; family Burkholderiaceae_C; genus Aquabacterium. The sequence goes on along the minus strand of NZ_JAQSDR010000014.1, from coordinate 37,111 downwards.
GGCCCAGCAGCAGGTACTCCATCAGCACCTTCTGCACATGCAGGCGGTTCTCGGCTTCATCCCACACCACTGACTGCGTGCCGTCGATCACTTCGGCGGCCACTTCCTCGCCACGGTGGGCGGGCAGGCAGTGCATGAACAGGGCATCGGGCTGCGCCACGCCCATCATCTCTTCATCGACGCACCAGTCGGCAAAGGCCATCTTGCGCGCTTCGTTCTCTGCCTCGAAGCCCATGCTGGTCCACACGTCGGTGGTGACCAATGAGGCGCCTCGGCAAGCGTCCATCGGGTCCTTGAAGACCTTGTAGCAATCGGTGTTGTTGATGCCTGCCACGACCGGGTCGATCTCGTAGCCGCTGGGTGTGCTCACGTGCACCGTGAAGCCCAGGATCTCGGCCGCCTGCAGCCAGGTGTTGGCCATGTTGTTGCCATCGCCCACCCAGGCCACCACCTTGCCTTTGATCGAACCACGGTGCTCGATGTAGGTGAAGATGTCGGCCAGGATCTGGCAGGGGTGGTATTCGTTGGTCAGCCCGTTGATGACTGGCACGCGCGAGTTGGCCGCAAACTTGACCAGCTTGGATTGCTCGTAGGTGCGGATCATCACGATGTCGACCATGCGCGAGATCACCTTGGCGCTGTCTTCGATGGGCTCGCTGCGGCCCAACTGGCTGCCATCGGTGGTCAGGTGGACCACGGAGCCGCCCATCTGGTACATCCCCGCTTCAAAGCTCACGCGCGTGCGGGTGCTGGCCTTCTCGAAGATCATCGCCAGCGTGCGGTCAGCCAGCGGCTGGTACTTCTCGTAGTTCTTGAAGCGGCGCTTGATCAGGCCCGCGCGCTCGAACAGGTAGGCGTATTCCTCGGCGCGGAGGTCCTTGAACTGCAGGTAATGCTTGATCAGGCTGGATCCGGGTTTCATGCTCAGGCCGCGTTGGGTTCGTTCAGGAATTGTTTGACCAGGGGCGCCAGCAAGGCCACGATCTGGTCGGCTTCTTCCGTGGTCAGGATCAGGGCGGGCAGCAGGCGGATCACCTTGTCGGCGGTCACACTCAGCAGCAGCCCGGCCTCCATGGCGCGGCTCAGCAGCACGCCGCAAGGGCGGTCCAGCTCGATGCCGATCATCAGGCCCTGGCCGCGGATGTCGCTCACGCCTTTCAGCTCACCCAGTTCGCGTGTCAGCGCGGACTTGAGGTGCGCGCCCACGCGCTCGGCGTTGGCCAGCAGGCCGTCTTCTTCCATGATCCTGAAGGTCTCGACCCCGGCGCGCATGGCCAGCGGGTTGCCACCAAAAGTGGTGCCGTGGTTGCCCGGCTGCAGCACATGGGCCGCCTTGGGGCCGCACACCACCGCACCGATCGGCACACCCGAGCCCAAGCCCTTGGCCAGCGGCATCACGTCGGGCTGGATGCCCGCCCATTGGTGCGCGAACCATTTGCCGGTGCGGCCGATGCCGCATTGCACTTCGTCCAGCATGAGCAGCCAGCCGCGCTCGTCGCACAGCTTGCGCACGGCTTGCAGGTAGTCGTTGCGGGCGGGGTTCACGCCGCCTTCGCCCTGGATCACTTCCAGGAAAACAGCGACCACATTGGGGTGCGTCTCGGCCACTTCGTCCAGCGCGGCCATGTCGTTCAGCGGCACGCGCACAAAGCCTTCCACCAGGGGTTCGAAACCAGCCCAAATCTTGGGGTTGCCCGTGGCCGACAGCGTGGCGATCGAGCGGCCATGGAAGGCTTTCTCGTAGACGATCACTTCAGGGCGGTCGATGCCTTTTTCGTGGCCGAACTTGCGGGCGATCTTCAAGGCCGCTTCATTGGCTTCCAGGCCCGAATTGCAGAAAAAGACGTTGGTCAGGCCCGAGCGCTCGACCAGCAGTCGGGCCAGCTCTTCCTGCAGGGGCACCTGGTAGTAGTTGCAGCTGTGGATGATCTTGGTGAGCTGATCCTGCAGGGCAGGGACCAGCTTGGCGTGGTTGTGACCCAGGGTGTTCACGGCGATGCCGGCCAGCGCGTCCAGGTACTCGCGGCCATCGGTGTCCCAGACGCGGGTGCCCTGGCCGTGCGACAAGGCAATCGGCAGGCGACCGTAGGTGGGCATCACGTGGGGCATCGTCACAGGGGCGTTCATGGCTTGGTTTCTCGCAAAAAAGAAAAAGCGCAGTGGCAATACTGCGCTATGGGCATTCTAAGGAAAAGGCACGGCTTCGGCGCACCGCCTGCTTCGTTGTGTTTGCGCCCACCAATGCACGGGGTTACTGGCATCAATGTTGCGGCGCACCAGTCTTGTGATCGACAATGTGGGGCTGTTGACGATGGATACCACCCTTGAAGTCGCGACCTCTCTTTGCAGCACGCCGGCAAAACCGGCCGCCATCGAAAGCCCCACCGTGTCATTGACTCCCCCTCGAAGTCCGAAACCTCGCGAGGTTTTCATCCAGGGCCTGACCACATCAGGCAAGACTTTCCGGCCCAGCGACTGGGCCGAGCGTCTGGCGGGGGCCATGTCATCGTTCCGGCCTGGCGCCTCTCACATGGGCCGTTCGGCGCACATCGGTTACTCGCCCTACTGCGTGCCGACGTCGATTGGCGATGTCAAATGCGTGATCGTCAACGAAGCATTGCGAGACCTGGAGCCCATGGCCTGGGACTTCGTGATGAACTTTGCCCGTGACAACGATCTGCAGGTGACGGATGCCTGCTCACTGCCCTGAGGCTTCCGGCGTTTCCCAAAAGCAAAAGGCCCGCTTGACGCGGGCCTTTTTGACAATCAAGGCCGGAGCCTGATTGATGGCTTGATCTTTCGATCAGGCGGCGGTCAGGGCCTTGACCTTGGCCGACAGGCGGCTCTTGTGGCGAGCGGCCTTGTTCTTGTGGAACAGGCCCTTGTCGGCGATCGAGTCGATCACGCTTTGGGCGGTCTTGAAAGCGTCAGAGGCCACGGCCTTGTCGCCAGCCTTGACAGCCTTGAGCACGCCCTTGATGGCGGTGCGGAACTTCGAACGCAGGGCCGAGTTGGCGGCGTTCAGTTTGACGTCTTGACGAACGCGCTTGAGGCCTGAGGCAATGCGGACGGTCTTTTTGGGCTTCGATGCTGATGGCATGATTTTTTTTGGGCCTTGCAGATGCCTGGCGCAACCCCATTCAGGAGATCACATCCAATTCGCACCCCACAGAGCCAGTGTTGGTTGAAAAGCCGACGATTATAACGTCCCAGAAAGCTTTTGCCTAGGCCGCCCCTTGCGCTTCCTATAATCCCGTCGATGAGTTTGCTGAAATCCGCGTCCATCGTTTCCCTGCTGACCCTGGCATCCCGCATCACGGGCCTGGTCCGCGAACTGCTGATTGCCGCCACCTTTGGGGCCAGTGCCACGACGGACGCCTTCAATGTGGCGTTCCGAATCCCCAATCTGCTGCGCCGCCTGTTTGCCGAGGGAGCGTTTTCGCAGGCCTTTGTGCCGATCCTGTCCGAAAGCCGTGCCCGTCAGGGTGACGAGGGCACCCGCCTGCTGATCAACGCCGTGGCCACGGTCCTGTTCTGGACTTTGCTGGTGGTGAGCGTGCTGGGCGTGGTGGGGGCGCCGGTTTTGGTGTGGATGATGGCGTCGGGCTTGCGCGAAAGCGGGGGGTTTGACGCCGCCGTGGTGATGACGCGCTGGATGTTCCCCTACATCGGCTTCATGTCGCTGGTGGCCCTGAGTGCGGGCATCCTTAACACCTGGGGGCGCTTCGCCGTCCCCGCGGCCACCCCTGTGTTGCTCAACCTCTCAGTGATCGCGGCGGCTTGGTTCGCAGCGCCCGTGTTCCGCTCGCACGGACTGGATCCGGTGCTGGCTTTGGCCGTGGGCGTGATGGTGGGCGGCGTGGCGCAACTGGCCATCCAGATTCCGGCCCTGATCCGGATCCACTCGCTGCCCAGCATTGGCGCTTCGTTGTCGAGCATCAAGAACGCGTGGCATCACCCTGGCGTCAGGCGCATCCTGCGCCAGATGGGGCCAGCGGTGTTGGGGGTGTCGGTGGCACAGCTGTCATTGCTGGTCAACACGCAGATCGCCTCGCATTTGCAAGCGGGTTCGGTGTCATGGCTGACCTATGCCGACCGGCTGATGGAGTTCCCGACGGCCATGCTGGGTGTGGCGCTGGGTGTGGTGTTGCTGCCGCAACTGTCCAAGGCGCAAGCCAGTGGCGACAAAGCAGAGTTCTCCAACCTGCTGGATTGGGGTCTGCGCCTCGTGGTCTTGCTGGCGCTGCCTTGCGCCGTGGCCTTGTTGTTGTTTGCCGAGCCGCTGGTGTCGGTGCTGTACCACTACGGGCGTTTCAGCCCGACCGATGTGCGCCAAACGGTGCTGGCCTTGAGTGGCTACGGCGTCGGCCTGATGGGCCTGGTGGGCATCAAAATTCTGGCGCCGGGCTTTTACGCGACGCAGGACATTCGCACGCCGGTGCGCATCGGCATCACCGTGCTGGTCTTCACGCAGGTGCTTAACTTGGTGTTCGTGCCCTGGTTGGGGCATGCGGGCCTGGCCTTGTCGATTGGCGTGGCTTCGCTGATCAATGCCACTTGGTTGCTGATCGGCTTGCGCCGCACCGGGCGGTATCAGCCTTCTCCGGGTTGGGTCTTGTTCGCGCTGCGCGTGGTTCTGGCGTCGGCCTTGCTGGGGGTGTTGCTCTGGTTCGCGGCGCATCGCATTGACTGGCTGGGCTTGCATGGCCAGCCCTTGTTGCGCGTGGGCCTGATGGCGGCCTGCCTGGCGGCTGCGGGCGTGCTTTACTTTGGCACGCTGATTCTTTCGGGGATGAACTTGCGGCAGGCGATCAGGCGGTAGCAGTTCGGTCGGGGTCGTGGTCTTGGTCGACGACGGCTTGGGCGCTGGAGGGGTAGCGCGGGGCTGGGGGCTGCTGGGGCGGCATCCGTCAGGGCTTCAGGTGGGTGGTCCCGCTGCGCGGGACTGCCTTGCGATGCTCGCGCCAAGGTGGTGCCGTGGAACTCGCTTCGCGGCCTCTGGCCGCTGCGCTCAAACAACCACGGCAAGTCAGTGATTGATGCGCGCTAACGCGCGCCCACCTCGGCGCTGTGCTTCTCAGCCCCCACCCAGGCGCCCCGCCGGATGCCGCCCCGGCACCTTTGCGCCCCGCTGGTGGCGTGGCACGGCTCCGTGGTGGGTATCGCTCAGTGATGGCAATGGAAGGAGTCCCCTCGTGGCACGCCACCAGCGAGGCGATCAGGGATGAGGCGGTGACTGGCAGGGCGACGTCGGGGGCGTCGAGGAGCGCAGCTCAGGGCGGAAAAAGGATCGTCCGCTGTCTGAGCCCTGCAAGGGCGAGTTTCGGACGATCCCCGCCCTGGGCGAGCACCGCAGAGCAGTCCGCCGCAACGCGGTGGACCGCCACCATCGGAGCCCTGCCAGTCACCGCCTCATCCCCGCCTCGCGCTCCAACACAAAGCACACCACCAATCGCATCCCCAGCGTTGCCTCATCAAGCCTGAGCCTTCAAAGCGATCGAGCCAAGTCCACCGCCTGCTCCACCCGATCCACCGCATGGATGGTGAGCCCCTCAATCGGCTTCTTGGGCGCATTCGCCTTCGGCACCACCGCGATCGAAAATCCCAGCTTGGCCGCTTCCTTTAAACGCTCCTGACCACGCGGCGCCGGCCGGATCTCACCCGCCAAGCCCACTTCGCCAAAGGCAAAAAATCCCTTGGGCAAAGGCTTGCCGCGCAAGCTGCTTTGAATCGCCAGCAGCACCGCCAGGTCGGCCGCCGGTTCGCTGATGCGCACACCGCCCACCGCATTCACGAACACGTCCTGATCCCCGCAGGCCATACCCGCGTGGCGGTGCAACACCGCCAGCAACATGGCCAATCGATCCCGCTCCAGGCCCACGCTCAATCGGCGCGGGCTGGGGCCGCCTGAATCAACCAGGGCCTGGATCTCGACCAGCAGAGGGCGCGTTCCTTCCAGCGTCACCATCACGACCGAACCAGGCACGGGCTCATCGTGGGTGGACAAGAAGATGGCGCTGGGATTGCTCACGCCTTTCAAGCCCTTGTCGGTCATCGCGAAGACGCCAATCTCGTTGACGGCGCCAAAGCGGTTCTTGATGGCGCGGACCAGGCGGAAGCTGCTGTGCGTTTCGCCTTCAAAGTACAAGACCGTATCGACGATGTGTTCCAGCACCCGTGGCCCAGCCAAGGCGCCTTCTTTGGTCACGTGGCCCACCAACACCATGGTGCAGCCGCTGGACTTGGCCACGCGGGTCAGGTGGGCGGCGCATTCGCGCACCTGCGCGACCGAACCGGGGGCCGAGGTGAGCTGGTCGGAGTAAATCGTCTGGATCGAGTCGATCACGCAGAAAGACGGTCGCTCGGCATCCAGCGTGGCGATGATGTTTTCCAACTGAATCTCGGCCTGCACCCGCACCTTCGAGCCGTCCAGGCCAAGTCGTTGCGCACGCAAGGCCACCTGGGCGCCGCTCTCTTCGCCGGTCACGTAGAGCACTGGCATTTGGCGCGACAGCGCATCCAAGGCTTGCAGCAGCAAGGTCGATTTGCCGATCCCTGGGTCGCCCCCGATCAGGATCACGCCGCCGGTAACGATGCCGCCACCCAGAACGCGGTCAAGCTCTTCCAGCCCGGTCGGCGTGTGGGCAATGTCGGCCGCTTCGATGTGGGACAAGGTGGCCACGGGCTGCGGGGCGTTGAGCCCGCGAGTCAGGGCCTGCATGCGGTTTTTGGCCGGGCCTGTGTCGGCGCGGGTTTCTTCCAGCGTGTTCCAGGCGTTGCAATGAGGGCATTTGCCCAGCCACTTCGGGCTGGTGCCGCCGCATTCCGAGCAGGTGTAGATCGTTTTCTCTTTGGCCATGAAAGGTGTCGTTCAGGCGATCTCGTCGCCGTCCTTCTGGCCATCGTGGATGGCTTTGAATTTGCGGTCCAGTTCCTGGCGCAATTGACGGCGCAGCAGGGCGGATTCGAAGCGGCGCTTTTCTTCGCCTGTGCTGGGTTCCAGCGGCGTCACGGGTTTGGGGCGGTTGTTGTCGTCAACCGCCACCATGGTAAAGAAGCAGCTGTTGGCATGACGCACCACTTGGGTGCGGATGTTCTCGGCGATCACCTTGACGCCTATCTCCATGGACGAGTTGCCCGTGAAGTTGACAGAGGCCAAAAAGGTGACCAGTTCGCCCACGTGGATGGGTTGGCGGAAGGTCACGCGGTCGACCGACAAGGTGAGCACATAGCAGCCGGCATAGCGACTGGCACAGGCGTAAGCGACCTGGTCGAGCAGCTTGAGAATGGTGCCGCCGTGGACATTGCCGGAGAAATTGGCCATGTCCGGCGTCATGAGCAAGGTCATGCGCAACTGGTGGCGGTGGTGGTCGATGTCCATGCTTGATTCTGGTGCAAAACTCATTGGGGTCGGGGCAAAAGGAACGACTGCATGCAAGTGCTGTGCCGAAATGGTGCGCTCATGCGGCACTTACACGGCGGTGACCGGAACGCGTTGCGACAACGCGCACATCAGTTCATAGCCCACGGTGCCGCAATGCTGGGCCACGTCGTCGATCGGCAGCAAGGTGGGTTGGCCATCGACCAGCGGGCCATGGCCCCACAGGGTGGCTTCGCTGCCGACCCGGGCTTGGGATGCCGCGCTGAGGTCCACGGTGACCATGTCCATGGACACGCGCCCAATCAAAGGAACGCGCACACCGTCGATCAGCAAGGGGGTGCCGTTGGGGGCGTGGCGAGGGTAGCCATCGGCATAGCCGCAGGCGACCACGCCCAGCCGCATCTCGCGGTCGGCGACGAAGCGGCTGCCGTAGCCCACCGTGTCGCCGGCTTTCAAGTGCTGAATGGCGATCACCCGCGACTTCAAGGTCATGGTGGCTTGCAAGCCCCAGTGGGCGGCACTGTGCTCTGGGTAGTCGGGCGATGAGCCGTACAGCATGATCCCAGGGCGGACCCAGTCACCACGCACGCTGGCCTCCTGGGCGTGGCGCAAGGTGCCGGCGCTGTTGCACAGGCTGCGCTCGCCGCTCAGGTCCGCGCAGGTGCTGAGGAACAACTCGGTCTGTTGGCTGATGCCGCGTGGCCCGTCCGCGTCTGAGAAGTGCGTCATCAGCGACACCTCGTCGACCTGCGGCAAGGCCGACAAGCGCGCCCAGGCACTGCGGAAAGCGGGCGGCGTGAAACCCAGGCGGTTCATGCCGGTGTTCATCTTCAGGAAAACGCGGTGCGGCCACTCCGTCTTGTGCTGCGCCAGCCAGTCGATCTGTTCGTCGCAATGCACCACGTGCCACAGGCCCAGGCGCGAGCACCACTCCAGATCGCGCGCTTCGAACACGCCCTCCAACAACAGGATGGGGCCGCGCCAATCCAGTTTGCGCAGGCGTTGCGCCTCGGCGATGTCCAGTAAGGCGAAACCGTCGGCGGCGCGCAGGCCTTCAAAGGCGCGTTCAAGGCCATGACCGTAGGCGTTGGCTTTGACCACGGCCCACACCCGCGCATCCGGCGCGCAGTCGCGGGCACGCTGCAAGTTGTGGAGGAGGGCATCGACGTGGATGAAGGCTTCTAAGGGGCGGGGCATGAGGGGATTGTGCCAGCGGCCATGCTATAAACCGCGGCTTGGCCTGCCGCTTTACCGATGTCTGGTGGGCGGCGAAGGTCCAACATCACACGCATGAAGACAGTGACTGCCCGCTTATGAAAAAAGGCTTTTTCACCATCATGGCGGCGCAGTTCTTCAGCTCGCTTGCCGACAACGCCTTGTTCGTGGCCGCGGTGGAATTGCTGAAAAGTTCAGGGGCCCCGGAATGGCAGCCAGCGGCGCTGGTGCCCATGTTCGCTTTGTTCTACGTGGTGCTGGCCCCGTTCGTGGGCGCGTTTTCCGACGCGGTGCCCAAAGGCCGGGTCATGTTCTTTTCCAACAGCATCAAGGTGGTTGGTTGCCTGATGATGCTGTTTGGCAGCCACCCCTTGATCGCGTATGCGGTGGTGGGCCTGGGCGCCGCCGCTTACTCACCCGCCAAGTACGGCATCCTCACCGAGTTGCTGCCACCCTCGCAACTGGTCAAGGCCAATGGCTGGATCGAAGGGCTGACCATCACCTCCATCATCCTGGGCGTGGTGCTCGGCGGGCAATTGATGGGCGAGGTCGTCTCGCCGCACCTGCTGGCGTTTGACCTGCCTTTCGTGGACACGGGGATCGACACGCCGCCCGAAGCCGCCATCGCCACGATGATCCTGCTATACGTGGTGGCGGCATTGTTCAACCTGCGCATTCCCCGCACTGAAACCCCCCTGCAACCGCTGCCAGTGCACCTGTGGTCGCTGGTGGGCGACTTCTTTGACTGCAACCGCCGTTTGTGGAAAGACAAGCTGGGCCAGATTTCTCTGGGCACGACCACGCTGTTCTGGGGCGTGTCCGGCAATTTGCGCTACATCGTGCTGGCCTGGGCAGCGGTGGCCTTGGGGTATGACACGACCCACGCCTCATCGCTGGTTGGTGTGGTGGCCGTGGGCACGGCAGTGGGCGCTGTTCTGGCTTCTGCCAAGATGACCTTGGCTCAAGCGACCAGCGTGATCCCTTTGGGCGTGGCCATGGGTTTGTTGGTTTTGGGCATGAATGTGATTCGCGACATTGAAGTGGCCGTGCCCTTCATGATCATCCTGGGCGGTTTGGGGGGCTTCCTGGTTGTGCCGATGAACGCCCTGCTGCAACACCGTGGCCACAACCTGATGGGGTCTGGTCGTTCGATTGCGGTTCAGAATTTCAATGAGCAAGCCTGTATCTTGGGCTTTGGTCTGTTGCTGATTGTTTTGACCAAGCTCGGTTTTTCCGCCTACGGTCAGATCTCCATCTTTGGGCTGGCGGTCGCGGTGGCCATGTTCGGCATCTGGCTCTGGCACCGCAGCAACACCATTCACCATCGTGACGAGGTCGAGCGCCTGCTGGCCGTGGCCCGCAGCGATTGCCACTGAGTCACCACCGCTCACACATCGGCAACATAGCTTTACGAAAACCTGTCATCGGCGGTTGTAAGCTGGCCGTTGTAGTGACATGACGGAGAACGTGCCGCTTGTTCATCCAGGGCCAGCCGTCATGACAAGGAGAAACAGCATGAATGCTCGCCAATTATTTTCTCGATCCAAAGCACTGGCCGCCACGGCCTTGCTGGCCGTGGCCGGTGTGGCCAATGCGGGCGGTGTGTCCTGGACGGTGGGGGTGAATGCGCCCCTCATCCCCGGACCGGGCCATGTGAACGCCGTGGTGTCGAATGGCGGTGGCTACTACTACCCGCCTCAGCCCGTGTATGTCCAACCCCGCCGGATGATGGTGGTTCCGCAGCCCTATTACGGTGTCCAGCCCGTGGTGTACCAAATGCCGCAGCCCGCCTTCCGGCCGCACCGTGGCTGGGGGCAACATAGGCATCGCCATGGTCGCGCCGAAGCCTACGCCAACGGCTATCGCCAAGGCTACGAGCGCGGCTACGACCGGGGCAATGACGACGACGATCGTCGTGGCGGCGATTGGGGTCACCGAGGCCGTTGATCGATCTCGGCGGGGCTTGCCTGGCGGTCAGCGGCGTCGGCTGCTGCTGCCGCCCAGCAGCGATCCCAGCACACCGCGGATGATTTCGCGGCCGACCGATGAGCCGATCGTTCGCGCAGCCGACTTGGCCACGGTTTCCAGCACGGAATCCTTGCGCCCGCTGCCCCTGAGCAGTCCGCCGGCCAGGTCTCCCAGCCAGGAGCCGCCGGTATCGGGTGGGGGCTGGTTGGTGGTGGTGGCATGGCCTTTGCCGCGCACCGCTGCCTCCGCTTCTTCACGCATCGAGTTGGGCTGATGGGCTTCGGCCTGCTCACGGGTGGGCGCCCTGGCGGCCCGGCCTTTGAGCTTCTCGTAGGCCGAATCCCGGTCCACCACCTTTTCGTACACACCGGCCACCAGCGAGGTGCTCACCAGGGTTTTGCGCTGCTCGGGGGTGATCGGGCCAATCTGGCTGCCGGGCGGCAGCACGAACACGCGTTGGGTGATGCCGGGGCGGCCCTTGTCGTCCAGGCAACTGATCAAGGCCTCGCCCACCGCCAGTTCGGTGATGGCCGTGGCGATGTCCAGGCCGGGGTTGGCGCGCATGGTTTCGGCGGCAGATTTGACCGCTTTCTGGTCGCGCGGCGTGAACGCGCGCAGGGCGTGCTGAACGCGGTTGCCCAATTGGCCCAACACGGTCTCGGGCACGTCCAGCGGATTTTGAGTGACGAAATAAACGCCCACGCCCTTGGAGCGCACCAGGCGCACCACCAGCTCAATGCGTTCGATCAAGGCTTTGGGCGCGTCCGTGAACAGCAAGTGGGCTTCGTCAAAAAAGAACACCAGCTTGGGTTTGTCCAGGTCGCCCACCTCGGGCAGCGATTCAAACAATTCCGACAGCATCCACAGCAGGAAGGTCGCGTACAAACGCGGCGCGTTCATCAGCTTGTCGGCGGCCAGGATGTTGATCACGCCATGGCCATCGACCGTTTGCATGAAATCGTGGATGTCGAGCATGGGCTCGCCAAAGAACTGGTCGCCACCTTGCTCTTCCACCTGCATCAGTCCACGCTGGATGGCGCCCACGCTGGCTGGGCTGACGTTGCCGTATTCGGTGGTGAAGGTGCTGGCGTTGTCGCCCACGTGCTGCAGCATGGCCCGCAGGTCTTTCAGATCCAGCAGCAGCAGGCCGTTGTCGTCGGCGATCTTGAACACCAGTTGCAGCACGCCTTGCTGGGTGTCGTTCAGGTTCAACATGCGCGACAGCAGCAGCGGGCCCATGTCGGACACCGTGGCGCGAACGGGGTGACCTTGGGCGCCGAACACGTCCCACAGCGTGGTGGGGCAGGCCAGGGCGGGGGGCGGCTCGATGCCGCGTTCCTTCAGGATGCCCGCCAGCTTGGGGCTGAGGGTACCCGCCTGCGAGATGCCGGTCAGGTCACCCTTGATGTCGGCCATGAAGACCGGCACGCCCAGTTTCGAGAAGTTTTCGGCCAGGTTTTGCAGTGTGATGGTCTTGCCCGTGCCCGTGGCGCCGGTGATCAAACCGTGCCGATTGGCCAGTTCCGGCAGCAGGTGGCATTCGGTCTCGCCGTGGCGGGCAATCAGAATTGGGTCGGCCATGAACGGGGCTCCTGAGGGCAAAGGTAAAATTCGGGAAATCACGAGATCCCAGTATCTCTGCAAATCATGTTCGCGCACCCTCCCAATAGGGTACGCAAGGCGCCGTTTTGCGGCGAAAAACAGCTTGGAGCACAACCACCATGGCCGGACATTCCAAATGGGCCAATATCCAGCACCGCAAGGGGCGCCAGGACGAGAAGCGGGGCAAGGTCTGGACCCGGGTCATCCGCGAAATCATCGTCGCGGCGCGCCTGGGCGGCGGTGACCTGGACGTCAACCCGCGCCTGCGCCTGGCCATTGAAAAGGCCAAGGCGGCCAACATGCCCGCGGACACCATCAAGCGCAATGTCGACAAAGCCACCGGCAACCTCGAAGGCGTGCACTACGAAGAAGTGCGCTACGAGGGCTACGGCATCGGCGGCGCGGCCGTCATCATCGATTGCATGACCGACAACCGCGTGCGCACCGTGGCAGAAGTCAGGCACATTTTTAGCAAGTACGGTGGCAACCTGGGCACGGAAGGCTCGGTGGCGTTCCAGTTCAAGCATTGCGGCCAGATCATCTTTGCCCCGGGCACGAGCGAGGACAAGGTCATGGAAGTGGCGCTGGACGCTGGCGCCGACGATGTCATCACCCACGACGACGGCTCGATCGAAGTACTGGCGCCGCCGCTGGAGTTTGAAGCCATCAAGGCCGCCTTGACGAACGTGGGATTGACCCCCGAGGTGGCCGAAGTGACCATGCGCGCTGAAAACTCGGTTGAATTGACCGGCGAAGATGCCGCCCGCCAGCAAAAACTGCTGGACATGCTGGAAGACCTGGACGATGCCCAGGATGTGTTCCACAACGCTGAATTGAACTGAAGAATCGACGGACTGTATGAATATTCTTGTGATCGGCTCGGGTGGACGCGAACATGCCCTGGCCTGGAAACTCGCCCAATCGCCCAAGGCCCAGAAGGTCTACGTGGCCCCGGGCAATGGCGGCACCGCCCGCAGTCCGCACCTGGTCAACATCGACATCACCGACGTCAAGGCCCTGGCCGACTTCGCTGAAACCGAAAAAATCAACCTGACGGTGGTGGGCCCCGAGGCTCCCCTGGCCGCTGGCGTGGTCGATGAGTTCCGCGCGCGTGGCCTGCGCATTTTTGGCCCCACCAAGGCGGCCGCGCAGCTTGAAAGCTCCAAGGCCTTCGCCAAAGACTTCATGAAGCGCCACGGCATCCCCACGGCGTTTTACGAAACCTTCACCGATGCCGTGGCGGCCCACGCCTACGTGGACAAGCACGGCGCGCCCATCGTGATCAAGGCCGATGGTCTGGCAGCGGGCAAGGGCGTGGTCGTGGCCATGACCCTGGCTGAGGCGCATGAAGCCGTCGATTGGATGTTGCTCGACAACAAGTTGGGCGTCACGCACAACGCGGGCGGCGCTCGGGTGGTGATCGAAGAATTTTTGCAAGGCGAAGAAGCCAGCTTCATCGTGCTGTCAGACGGCAAGAATGTGACTGTGCTGGCCACCAGCCAGGACCACAAGCGCCTGCTGGACGCCGACGAAGGCCCCAACACCGGTGGCATGGGCGCCTACTCGCCCGCGCCCGTGGTCACGCCCAATGTGCATGCCAAGGCCATGCAGGAGATCATCCTGCCGACGCTGGCCGGCATGGGCAAAGATGGCATCCCCTTCACCGGCTTTTTGTACGCCGGTTTGATGATCGACGCGCAGGGCAATCCCAAGACGTTGGAGTTCAACTGCCGCATGGGCGACCCTGAAACCCAGCCCATCATGATGCGTTTGAAGAGCGACCTGGTGGACGTGTTTTTCAGCGCCACCGATGGCACGCTGGACCAAGTCGAGTTGCAATGGGACCGCCGCTTCGCGCTGGGCGTGGTCGTGGCGGCTGGCGGTTATCCGCTCAACCCGAAGAAGGGCGACGTCATCACCGGCTTGCCTGCGGACGCTGACGATGCCATGGTCTTCCACGCCGGCACACAGGTGGTCGACGGCAAAGTGGTGACCAACGGTGGTCGCGTCTTGTGCGTCACCGCCCTGGGCGACTCGGCCAAGCTGGCGCAGCAACGCGCCTACGAATACCTGCTGGGCATCCAGTTCGATGGCATGCAGTTCCGCCGCGACATTGGCTGGCGCGCCATCAACAAACCCCGCTGAGCTGATGATGGACACCGCCGCTGTACGCCAATATTTGCTGGGCCTGCAAGACCGCATCGTCGCGGCCTTTGAGCTTGAGGACGGCACGCCTTTCAAGCGTGATGCCTGGGTGCGCGAGCCTGGCGAACGCCTGCAAGGCGATGGTTGTTCTCGAGTGATCGAAGAAGGCCTGGTGCTGGAGCGTGGCGGCTGCAATTTCTCGCATGTCAAGGGTCCGCAGCTGCCGCCCTCGGCCACGCAACACCGGCCCGAGCTGGCAGGTTGCCCCTTCGAGGCCATGGGCGTGTCGCTGGTCTTCCACCCGCGCAATCCTTACGCGCCCACCGTGCACATGAACGTGCGCATGCTGGCCGCGCACAAGCCCGATGGCGAAGTGGTGGCCTGGTTCGGTGGCGGCATGGACCTCACACCGTATTACGGTTTCGAAGAAGACGCCCAGCACTTTCACCGTACTTGCAAGGACGCGCTGCTGCCCTTCGGCGACGACAAGCACCCTCGCTTCAAAAAATGGTGCGACGAATACTTCTTCCTCAAGCACCGCAACGAGGCGCGCGGCGTGGGCGGCATCTTCTTTGACGACTTCTCGGAGCTGGGCTTTGAGCAAGGCTTGGCCATGACCCGCTCGGTGGGTGATGCCTTCATCGAGTCCTACCTGCCGATCCTGAAGCGCCGCTGCGACACGCCCTATGGCGAGGTCGAGCGTGACTTCCAGGCCTTCCGCCGTGGTCGCTACGTCGAGTTCAACCTGGTGTGGGACCGTGGCACCCTGTTCGGCCTGCAATCGGGCGGCCGCACCGAAAGCATCCTGATGTCGATGCCGCCCATCGTGAAGTGGCGCTACGACTGGCACCCGCAGCCCGGCACACCCGAGGCTCGCCTCTACTCCGACTTCCTGCCCCCGCGTGACTGGGTCTGATCCTTTGCGGCAGGGTACCCAAGGCCGCCAAATCGGCCTGTTCGGCGGCACCTTTGACCCGGTTCACCTGGCACACGTGGCCTTGGCGCACACGGCGCTGAGTCACCTGCAGCTCGACGAGGTCCGCTGGATTCCAGTGGGCCAGCCCTGGCAAAAGGCGCGTCTTTTGACCTTGGCAGAGCACCGCGTGGCCATGGTCCGGCTGGCCACTGAACACGAGCCGCGATTCGTCGTCGACACGTTGGAAACCGACCGCGCTGGTCCGTCGTACACTCTCGACACCGTTCGGGCCCTGCAAAACACCGAATCTTTGACCAATTCCGACCTGCCTGAGCGTTGGTTTTTGATCATTGGCCAGGACCAATATGCCAATCTGCACACGTGGCATGGCTGGTCTGAACTGACCCAACGCGTGACTTTGGCCGTCGCCAGCCGGGCGGGGCAATCGCCTCAACCGGCGCCTGAACTGGCCTCGCATCCTCACCACATGGTGGTGTTGCCGATGCCCGCGATGGCCGTTTCTTCCTCCAGC
This sequence comes from Aquabacterium sp., assembly GCF_029946005.1. Classification (GTDB taxonomy): domain Bacteria; phylum Pseudomonadota; class Gammaproteobacteria; order Burkholderiales; family Burkholderiaceae_C; genus Aquabacterium. The sequence goes on along the minus strand of NZ_JAQSDR010000014.1, from coordinate 21,352 downwards.
ATCCGGGCTCGCCTGGCCCAAGGTGATGCTGCCAAAACCCTCGTGCCTGCCATGGTGTCAAACGCCGTGGCGCGCTATATTGAACAACATCAACTCTACGCCGCTGGCACCCCCCGCTGAATGGACATCCGTAAACTGCAACGCGCCATCGTCGATGGCCTCGAAGACGTCAAGGGCCAAGACATCGTCGTCTTCAACACCGAGCACCTCTCGGCCCTGTTCGAGCGGGTGATTGTCGCGTCGGGCACGTCCAACCGGCAGACCAAGGCGCTGGCCGCCAGCGTGCGCAAATCCGTCAGGGCCGCTGGCTTTGACGTCATGCGTACCGAGGGCGAAGACAACGGCGAATGGATCATCGTGGACTGCGCCGCCGCCGTGGTGCACCTGATGCAGCCCGCCATCCGCCAGTACTACCTGCTGGAAGAAATCTGGGGCGAGAAGCCCATCAAGATCAAGCTCAACGACGTGGTCACCCGCTTGGTGAAGGCCTCCGAGCCCATGGACGACGAGGATGGCGCGCCCAAGAAGGCGTCTGGCAAGAAGTCGGTCACGGGCAAGCTGGATGCGCCAGTCCGCAAAGTGGCGGCCAAGAAGGTCGTGGCGAAAAAGGCCGTGGCCAAGACCCCGGCCGAGCGCTCCACCTCCAACCGCGTGCCCGTGGCGGCCAAGAAGATCGCCGCCAAGAAAGCCGCTGCGAAAAAGGTGCTGGCTGCGATCCCCGTGGTGCCCAAGACCATGGTGGTCAACAAGTTCGCCGTGAAAAAAGTCGCCGGCAAGAAAGTGGCGGCTAAAAAGGTCGCCGCCAAGAAGGCGCCGGTCCGCAAGATGGTGGCTGCCAAGAAAGTGGCCCGCAAGGCTTCATGAAGCTGACGGTGGTGGCCATTGGCCAACGCCAGCCCGCCTGGGCGGAAACCGCTTGCGAGGACTACCTTAAGCGCTTTCCTGCTGATTGGAAAGTCGAGGTCAAGGCCCTCAAGGCCGAGCCCCGCGAAGGCGGCAAGTCGGTGCCCGCCATCATGCAGGCCGAAGCCGCTCGCATCGAAGCGGCTTTGGGCCGCGATGTGCGCCGCGTCATCCTGGATGAACGCGGTAGCCGCCTGACCAGTGTCGAGTTGGCCCAGCGCGCCGAGGCCTGGCTCAACGATGGCCGCGACGTGGCCTTCGTGATCGGTGGGGCCGATGGCATCGACCCCGCCCTCAAAAAAACCGCCGACGAAACCCTGCGTTTGTCTGACCTGACCTTGCCGCACGCGCTGGCCCGGGTGCTCTTGCTGGAGCAGCTCTACCGCGTCTGGTCATTGCGCAATAACCACCCCTATCACCGCGCATGAGCACCGTGCCTGAGCTGGAAGCCCCGTTCATCTACCTGGCCTCCCAAAGCCCGCGCCGACGCCAGTTGCTGGACCAACTCGGTGTGCGGCATGAGTTGCTGCTGCCCGATCTGCATGAAGACGCCGAGGCCCTGGAGGCTGAGCGCGCAGGCGAATCGCCGGAAGACTATGTGCAGCGCGTGACGCTGGCCAAGTGGGAGGCCGCGCGCCTGCGCCTGGCCAACCGACAGGCCTCTCAAGGTGTGCCAAAGGCGCCGGTGCTGTGCGCCGATACCACCGTGGCGATCGGGCCTGACATCCTGGCCAAACCGGTTGACCAGCTTGATGCGGCCCGCATGCTGGCGCGCCTGTCCGGCCGCACCCACCGTGTCTTGACCGCGGTGGTGGTGGACGGCAGCCTGTTGCTCAGCACCTCGCATGTCACCTGGCGAACCGTCAGCGCCGATGAAATCGACCGCTACGTGGCCAGCGGCGAGCCCATGGGCAAGGCCGGCGCCTATGCCATCCAGAGCCAGGCCGCCGCCTGGATGCCAAAGATCGAGGGCAGCTACAGTGGCATCATGGGCCTGCCCTTGTATGAAACCGCCGAATTGCTCAGGCCCCTGGGCTGGCGGTTTTGACCCCACTGCATGACCACTGAAACCCCCTCCGCGACCCGGCCCGTGGCGCTGCTTGTTGGCGCGACCGGCCTGGTCGGCAAGCAATGCCTGCGGCTGTTGTCGCAAGACCCGGCCGTGGGTGCGGTGCGCGTGCTGGTGCGCCGACCCATGGCCGTGGACTCGCCCAAGGTGCAGGTCTGCGTGGCCGATTTTGACCGCCTGGAAGCTCACGCCGAATGGCTGGCGGCCGACTGGGTGTTCTGCGCTTTGGGCACCACCATCGCCAAGGCTGGCTCGCGCGCCGCCTTCCGCCAGGTGGATTTTGATTACCCGCTGCAAGTGGCCCAGTTGGCCAAGGCCCAGGGGGCCAAGCGCTTCCTGCTGGTCAGCGCCACCGGGGCCGATGCCAAATCCAAAGTGTTCTACAGCCGGGTCAAGGGCGAGCTGGAAGAGGCCATTGCCGACATCGGTTTTGAGTCGGTCACTTTCGCGCGGCCTTCCTTGCTGGCGGGCGACCGAGACGAGGTGCGCATCGCCGAACGCATCGGCCTGAAATTCGGCTGGTTGCTGCCCGAGCGTTACCGCCCCGTGCAGGCCAGCCAGGTCGCGCAGGGCCTGGTCAATGCTGCCAAATCGGCCCGTCCTGGCGTGCATGGCTTGAGCAACATTGAACTGAGGCGCCTGAGCTGACTCTACCCATGAACAATCAGGAAATCAGATGGCCCACTCACACGATATTCTGATCAACTGGACCCCGCAGGAGACCCGCGTCGCCGTGGTTGAAAATGGCGCGGTTCAGGAGCTGCACGTCGAGCGCACGCTGGAGCGCGGCCTGGTCGGCAACGTCTACGCGGGCCGTGTGGCGCGCGTGCTGCCCGGCATGCAATCGGCCTTCATTGACATCGGCCTGGAGCGCGCTGCGTTTTTGCACGTGGCTGACCTGCACCGCGAAGATCCCAGCCAGCGCGGCAGCGTGCGGTCGCCCGACAACGCCACGCCCATTGAAAAGCGCCTGCACGAAGGCCAGACCCTGATGGTGCAGGTCATCAAGGACCCGATCGGCACCAAAGGCGCGCGCCTGTCTTCGCAGATCAGCATTGCGGGCCGCTTGCTGGTGTTCCTGCCGCAAGACGACCACATCGGCATCTCGCAAAAGATTGGTTCGCCCGAGTTGCGTGATCAATTGCGCGCCCGCATGCTGCAGCTGCTGGGCGAGGCCGAAAGCAAGGAAGGGCGCACGCGCTCGGGCGGCTTCATCTTGCGCACCAACGCCGAAGACGCGACCAACGAAGAGCTGGGCGCCGACATCGCCTATCTGCGCAAAACCTGGGCCACGATCCGCGAGCAAGGCCTCAAGGCCGCGCCCGGCTCGCTGCTGCACCAAGATTTGAATCTTGCCCAACGCGTGCTGCGTGACCTGGTCACCGACGAGACGGCCAACATCCGCATCGACTCACTGATCCAGTTCGATGCCCTGCGTGCTTTTGGCGCCGAGTTCACCCCCACGTCAGTCGAGAAGCTGCAGCACTACAAGGGCGAGCGGCCCATCTTCGATCTGTACAACATCGACCAGGAAATCGAAAAAGCCCTGGCGCGGCGGGTTGACCTCAAGTCAGGCGGCTACCTGATCATCGACCAGACCGAAGCCTTGACCACCATCGACGTCAACACCGGCGGCTACGTGGGCGCGCGCAATTTCGACGACACCATCTTCAAGACCAACCTGGAGGCCGCGCAGGCCATCGCGCGGCAACTGCGCCTGCGCAACCTGGGTGGCATCATCATCGTCGACTTCATCGACATGCTGCGCGAGGACCACCGCGACAACGTGCTGGCCGAATTCCGCAAGCAGATGAGCCGCGACCGCACCAAGCTCACCATCAGTGGTTTTTCGCCGCTGGGCCTGGTCGAGATGACGCGCAAACGCACGCGTGAATCGCTGGCCCACATGCTCTGCCAGCCTTGCCCCACGTGCGAAGGACGCGGCCAGGTCAAGACGCCGCGCACGGTCTGCTACAACATCCTGCGCGAGATCCTGCGTGAGGCGCGCCAGTTCAACCCGCGCGAGTTCCGGGTCGTGGCCAGCCCCGCGGTGGTCGAGATGCTGCTCGATGAAGAAAGCCAGCACTTGGCCGGTCTGATCGATTTCATCGGCAAGCCTGTGTCCTTGCAGACTGAGCCCTGGGTGTCACCCGAGCAGTACGACATCGTGCTGTTGTGAGGGCGACATCGCCGCGCAGATGCAGCGGTCGCGGCCTGCGGCTTTGGCCGCGTACAAGGCCTGGTCCGCGCGTTGCAGCATGTCGGCAATCGACTCGCCCTGCTGGTGCTCGGCCAGCCCGGCCGATAAGGTGATTTTGAGCTGAGGCTGTGAGGGGCACACCGGCTGTCTGGCCAGGTGCTGGCGCAAACGGTCCACCGCGCGCATGCCGACGGGGCCCGGGTCGGTGTCGATCAGCAGCACCAGGAATTCTTCACCGCCCCAACGGCAGATCACATCGGTGGTGCGCAACACGGCTTGAGCGGCTTGGGCAAAGCCGATCAGGACCTCGTCGCCCACCGGGTGGCCATGCGTGTCATTGACGGCCTTGAAGTGGTCCAGGTCGATCAGGGCCACGCAAAAGCCGGTGTCTGATCGGTGGTGGCGGTCGCACTCGCGTTCCAGCAGCGACTGCATGTGTTGCCGGTTGAACAGACCAGTCAACGGGTCATGCATCATGACCTGGTTGACTTGCTCGGTGGCATCGGCCAGCGCGCGCTTTTCGGCCCGGACGCGTTCCCGGGTCACGCTCAGTCGGTGCGATTGAAGCGTCAGCAGCCACAGGGCCAGGCAGGTCATCGAGACCTCCAGGAGTTCGCGCGGCCAGTTGAAGTTGGCGGGGCCGATGAAGGCCTTGGCGCCCAGCACACCCACCATCAGCGCGATCATGTAGATGCCGACCAGGCGGGTCTCGGAGGGGCGCAGGCTTGAAAAGCCAAACACCATGCTCAGACAGATCATCTGAAGGGTGCTCGGGCTGGTCGCTGGCATCAGCCCGTAGCCGATGATCACGCCCGTGCCGCCCCACAGTATTTGCAGCAAGACCAGGGACGGGTCGCGCCAATGGGCCGTGATACCCAGGCGCAACAGCACGTAGGGGACCAAGGCCCCCAACGCGTTGTGCACCACGAACAGAAGCGCTTGATCAGGGTTCAGCAAGTGGTGGGGCGCGACGTACAGCAGGAAGCCCGCGATGGAGCTCAGGTACACGCACGCTGCCAGCAGGCACATGGTCTGGTAAGGGCGCAGCCGGGGGTTGCGGCCAAAGACCACGCTCAGCAGCGGCTCCCATCGGCTGCGCCTTGGTGGTCGTGTCGATGGCGTGGCAGCTTCGGCCGTCGCCTGGATCGCGCTGGCCGCTGGAGGCGTGTGGTGCACCGATGGTCGTGCACATGGCGCGTCAGCGGGCAAGGGGGCCACCACCGCGGGTGGCACAGCGAGGTCTGTGCCCAAGATGCAGTCACGGCCCGAGGCCTTGGCGCGGTACAGCGCCTGGTCCGCCTGCTCCAGCGTTTGTGCCAGGGTGTGGTCAGGTTGATGCCGGCACACACCCGCCGAAAAGGTGACGCTCAAGCCCGCCGCGTGCTGCGACCAGTGGTAGCGGTGCATTTCATCGCGCAGCCGCAGCAGCGCCTGGCGGGCCTCGGCCTCGGTGGTCTGCGGCAGCAACAGCAAAAATTCTTCGCCGCCCCAGCGCGCCAGGGCGTCTGCCTTGCCAGGGAAAACGGCCTGCCCCAAACGTGCAAAGGTTTGCAAGACGGTGTCGCCCATGGCATGCCCGAAGCGGTCATTCACGCTTTTGAACAGGTCCAGGTCCAGGATGGCTACGCAGGACGGCTGCCCCGAGCGTTGCAGTCGCCGCACCTCTGCGGCCAGCAAATCGAGCATGTGGCGGCGGTTGTACAGGCCGGTCAGCCCGTCGCGGAGCGACAGCTGGTGCAACTGGGCCAGCGTTTGTGCCATCTGCTCCTTTTGCTGCACATGGCGCCTGCGGACGGCCCGCGCCTGGGCCGACACGGCAAACAACACGGGCAAAACCACCGCCAGCATCAGCAGCGTGAACAGCTCATGAACCCAATCCAGCGCCACGGGGTGCCACCATCCTCGTGCGGCAGTGGCCAGCAGGGGCAGCACAATGCAGAACGTGGCCGCGGCCCGGATCTGGGGCCCGGGCAGGCGCCACATGTCAAAAGCGATGATGACGCTCAGCCACAGCAGCGCCGTGCTGCGCAAATCATCCAGCCAGGCATAGCCCATCGCCACCAGGACAATGTTGAACAAAATCTGTGAAAAGGCCAGCAACGGGTCTTTGGTGCGGGCGGCGGCACCGCTGCGCAATGCCTGGTAAAAGCCCACCAGCGTGAACACCATCACGCCCGAAATCACCAGTGCCACAGCCGGGCGGACAATGGCCAGCCAGACGCCCACCCACAAAATGGCCATCACCGCACCGTATGCAGGCAGCATGACCACAAAGCGGTGAACGCCCTGCTGCCTGATTTTGACCAGGTCAGCGCTGGGCTGGTGGGGGTTGGGCATGGCGGGGAGCTCGACGCTGAAGCCTTCGTCACATTTTCGGCCGCCTCGGGCTGTGCTTTACATGTTTTTGCACGCCCCTTGCCCTTGGGGTCCTTGTATTGGGGCCAGTCACGGCACAATTCAAGGCTGAACCTTGGAGCCTGATGGCCGACACGATGCCTGACACCGATCTGACTCTTGCTGCCCCCCCCAAGCCCTTGTCTCGCCGCGCTTGCCTGAAAACATGGGCCTTGACGGGCGCCCTGGCCAGCGCGGGCCTGTGGAGCCTCACGCCAGCGCTGGCCCAGTTCCGGGTCGAAATTGCCGGCGTGGGGGCCACACAGATTCCGGTGGCGATCGGGCGCTTCAAAGGCGAGGAGGGCGTGCCCCAGCCCATCGCCAGCATCGTGATCGCCGACCTGCAGCGCTGCGGCCTGTTCAAGACCCTCGACGCTTCGGCCGACAAGCTGGATGAAGCCTCGCGTCCGGTGCTGACCGACTGGCGCGGCAAAGGCGCCGATGCCTTGCTGGCTGGCTCCATCCTGCCCTTGGCCGACGGCCGCTTCGACATCCGCTATCGCTTGTGGGATGCCGCCCGCAACAAAGACCTGGGCGTGCAAAGCCTGGTGGTGCCCGCCGCTGACCTGCGCCTGGCCGCCCACCGCATCGCCGACGACATCTATGAAAAGCTGACCGGTGACAAGGGCGCCTTCGCCACGCGCATTGCCTACGTGGCCAAAACCGGCCGCCGTTATGTGCTGTGGGTGGCCGACTCCGATGGCAAGGGCGAGCGCGATGCCCTGACCAGCAACGAGCCCATCATCTCGCCCGCATGGTCGCCTGACGGCGGCAAGCTGGCTTATGTATCGTTTGAAGGCGGCAAGGCCAAGGTCATGTCGCAAGAGTTGAGCACTGGACGCCGCCGCGTGCTGGCCAGCTTCAAGGGCACCAACAGCGCACCTGCCTGGTCGCCCGATGGCAAACAGATGCTGGTCACGCTCAGCCGTGATGGCGGCTCGCAATTGTTCGTGATGGGCGTCGATGGGGACAACGTCCGGCGCCTGACGCAGAGCGGTGGCATCGACACCGAAGCGGCCTGGTCGGCCGATGGCAGCACGGTGTACTTCGTCAGCGACCGGGGCGGCAGCCCGCAAATCTACAAGACGCCGTTGGCAGGCGGCAGCGCCCAGCGCGTCACCTTCAATGGGCCGTACAACATCAGCCCCGCCCTGAGCCCCGATGGCCGATGGCTGTCCTTCATCGGCCAGGTCAATGGCGCCTACAAGGTGCAGCTGATGGATTTGTCCACCGGCACGGTGCGCGTGCTGACCGACACCCGCGACGACGAAAGCCCCAGCTTCGCGCCCAACAGCAAGCAGATCATCTATGCCACGCGCAACCAAGGACGCGATGTGCTGATGACCACCTCGCTGGACGGCCGCATCAAGGCCAGTCTGGCCACGCCCCAAGCAGACGTTCGCGAGCCCGTTTGGGGTCCGAACATCGTCGGCCCCAAGCGCTGACACCTCATTTTTGAATCTTTGATTGACCTGTAAGGAGCCTTCATGAACACGATCCAACCAACTTCCGCTTCAATGTCCGCCCGTGCCATCCGCTTGGCCGTGGTCGGCCTGGTGGGTGCGTCCACCTTGTGGATGGCCGGCTGCAGCTCCGTCAAGCTGGACGACAAGGCGCCTCCGATCGAGTCGCGCAATGTGTCGGGCAGCACGGGCACGTCATCGTCGTCCAATGCGGCCTCGACCGTGGCCCCCGTGGTGGCGGCCGATGCCGACGGTGCCGCCAATGCCGCACTCAGCGGCTTGCCCCGCGTCATCTACTTTGACTTCGACAGCTTTGTGGTCAAGGACGAGTTCCGCCCTGTGCTGGACGGCTACGGCAAGGTGCTGACGACCATCCGCAGCAAGAAGCTGTTCATCGAAGGACACACCGATGAACGCGGTGGCCGCGAGTACAACCTGGCGCTGGGCCAGAAGCGGGCTGAAGCAGTCGTCAAGTCCTTGACGCTCCTCGGCGTGTCGGCCGACCAAGTTGAGGCCGTGAGCTTTGGCGAAGAGCGTCCTGCCGCCACCGGCAGCACCGAAGAAGCCTGGGCCAGTAACCGTCGTGCTGAGTTCAAAGACCGTTGATCATGGGGGCCGCGTTGATGTTGAAACGTGTTCGCCCCTGGGTGCTCGCCCTGGCCTCGGCTTGTGGGGCGCTCAGCGCCCATGCGGGCTTGCTGGACGATGACGAGGCACGCCGTGCCATCCTGGAGTTGCGCCAGCAACGAGCCAAGGACAGCGAGTCCGGCAATGCCAAGATCAGCGCCCTGAACGCGCAGCTGGACCAGGTCAAGCGCAGCCTGGTTGATTTGAATGCCCAGATCGAGCAGCTGCGCGGCGACCTGGCCAGGCAAAGTGGCCAGAACGAGTTGCTGGCCCGCGACCTGTCCGAGTTGCAGCGCCATCAAAAGGATCTGCAGCAAGGCGTGGACGAACGTGTGCGCAAGCTGGAGCCGCAAACGGTGAACCTGGATGGCAAGAACTTCCAGGTCGAGCCCGAAGAGAAAGTGTTGTTTGAAGACGCGCTGGGCAAGTTGCGGCAAGCCGACTTTGCCGGTGGCGCGGCGGGCTTGGCTGGGCTGATCAAACGCTATCCATCGACGGGCTACCGCGAGTCGGCCTTGTACTGGCAAGGCAATGCGCAATACGGATTGCGCAACTATAAGGAGGCGCTGGTCAGTTTTCGCGCCTTGTTGACGCAGGCCCCAGCGCATGCCCGCGCGCCCGAGGCCATGCTGTCCATCGCCAATTGCCACACCGAGCTCAAAGAGACCAAGGCGGCCCGCAAGGCGCTGGACGATCTGATCAAAAACTACCCGGACTCCGAAGCGGCCCAGGCCGCGCGTGAGCGCTTGGCCAGCGCGTCCACCGCCGCGGCCAAGGCAGCATCGCGCAAGAACTGAGTGGTGGCGTTGATGATCCCGAACGAGCAGCCCGACCTGGAGCGCCGGTTTGGCGGCCTGCGCCGCCTGCATGGCGCTGCGGCTTACGAGCGCCTGCGCGCGGCCCGCATCGCGGTGATTGGCGTGGGTGGCGTCGGCTCGTGGGCAGCTGAAGCCTTGGCGCGCAGCGGTGTGGCCGAGTTGACGCTGGTCGACCTGGACCACGTGGCCGAGTCCAACATCAACCGCCAGGTGCATGCGCTGGACAGCACCGTGGGCCAAGCCAAGGTGTTGGCCTTGCAGGACCGCATCGCCCAGATCCACCCGGGCTGCGTGGTGCGCACGGTTGAAGAGTTCATCGACGAGGCCAATGTGGCCGAGCTGCTGTCGGCCCAGGCGCTGGACGGCGTGATCGATTGCTGCGACCAGGTCAAGGCCAAGGCCGCGATTGCCGCTTGGGGCTGGGCGCACCAAGTGCCGGTGGTGGCCGTGGGCGCGGCGGGGGGCAAATCCCAGCCGCAGCTGGTGCAGGTGGGCGACTTGTCCGAGGTGACCCACGACCCCTTGTTGGCCAGCGTGCGGCAGCGTTTGCGGCAGCGCCATGAGGGCTCGCGCAAGGGGCGCATGAACCTGGCTTGCGTGTTCTCACGCGAGGCGGTGCTGCCGCCGCAAGATGCCGATTGCGACATTGGTGATGGCTCGCTGAACTGCCATGGCTATGGCTCCAGCGTGGTGGTGACTGCGACCTTTGGCATGGTTTCGGCGGCGCAACTGATCAACACCTTGATCAAAGGCTGAAAACCACGTTATAATCTTAGGCTTTTCGGGGGTCGATAGCTCAGTCGGTAGAGCAGCGGACTTTTAATCCGTTGGTCGCGAGTTCGAGTCTCGCTCGACCCACCAAAATTTCAGTTTTTTGACGAAACGCTTGGTTTCGTTCTATAATTGAAATCTTGGCAAAGTACTCAAGCTTTGCAGCCTGGCAGCAATGCAAGGTTTAAAATTGAAGTTTTCGGGCTCCTAGCTCAGTTGGTAGAGCAGCGGACTCTTAATCCGTTGGTCGACAGTTCGAATCTGTCGGGGCCCACCAAAATTAAGCTAAATGAATCAATCACTTAGCGCAAAAAGCCACCCTTAGCGGTGGCTTTTCTTTTGCTCGGTCGAAAGTCATGTAGCCACTGTGTAGCCACGGTAGGTCAACACTTGCCCCTTAACCAGCCTGCAAAGACCAACAATCAGCAGGGTGGGGTGGGTGCCCGTCCGCTTGTTTGTTGATTGTTTCCAAAGACGGGATTTTTTCTGCGCGTGCGGAACAGGGCGGTCAGGGAAAAGGCGATTTTCCAAAGAATCAGACCGCCCCCCCCTGAGGTGTTCGACGTTGGGCCACGAGCGCAGTGCCTGGACCGTCTCGCCCGCCCCTCGCGCACGCACGACACAGCCCAATCCGGTAGCGTTACCGGATTGGAGAGTCCGCCCCTCGCGCGCGCAAGACACAAGTTGTGCGTTAGCGTTAAAGCGGCGGGAACAAGTCGGTCAAGGGATGCAACGGCTTAGAGATTGAAACCGGCCCCTACCGCCACCCATTGAAGCCGACCCGCCCCAGGTAGTCGGCTAGCGCAACATCGCGGGTTGCTTCACATTCCCAAATGGCTTCTAGGATGCGTTCGCGGGTCGCCCTGTGCATGCCCTTGGGGCGGCGCCAGTTCGGGCCTAGGCGGGCCTCTAGCTTCGATTGCTTGCGCCATGCACGGCCGCACGTGTCCAGGCTTTGCGACACATAGGCCAGCTTGTGACGCTTGCGGCAGGCAAAGCGGGATTGCCTCAGAAACAAAAGCGCAACCCGGCCCCAGCACTTCGGGCACTTGAACCAAGGGCGTTCACTACCATAGGCGCAGGCTGTGCGCGTGATGTCGATTTGCTCTGACCGTGGCACCCCATCAACAGCGTATTCCAGCCTCAAGGCATGCGGGGTGCCAATGATGCCGATTGATGCCAGGGTGCGGCCCGTGTCTGAGTCGGTCCACTGCCAGCCCCACGAACCGACCCGCAACATGTTTTCCCGTGCAAAGCGGCGCACGTCGATTCGGCGGCAGTGCTCGGCTTTGACATGCAAGCTAGGGCGCCCCGCGTTCCATCTGCTTCCACCTTTTGCCATGGCTCAAGCTCCTATGAATACGAAACCATTTAAGAAACTGGGGGTGGTGCCAGCACCCGGACCATGCAGGCGAACGCGGCGGGACCGGGGCCCTTCATCATCGCGGCCACGTTCAGACCGGCAGCGTCATTTGCCCGCCAGGGTTGGCGATGGCATCGGGCGCGGGCTCAAGGTCTGGCGCTCGCAGGTCGTCCAAATCCTTGACCACCTGGGCCAGGTTCAAGGCGATGAACTGGCAGGCTTTCCATTCGGGTGTCACGTCCAGGTCTTGAATGGTCAAGGCATGGTCTAGCAAGTCCTCCAGGTCGCTTGCCTGCTCGCTCAGTGCCTTGACCCGTTCATGAATGCGCCCGATGCTTCGGCGGGTCTTGTCCGGCATCGCGAAGCCCACCATTGAGGCCAGCACTTGAACCTGTGCGGGGTGCAGGTCGATAACCTGACTGCCATCAATGGGGCTGTCGTCCTCAAGCCTGAAAAGGCCGTTCGATAGCGCTTCGATGTTCACGGCGGGGAAGTTTTGAATGGCGTGCATGTCGTTGTCCTTGTTCATGTTTCAAGGGTTGAGTTGGTGGCGCTCACCCGATGGGCTTTGATGCCTCGCAAGGCGTCCGATACCCAGGCTTGCGCGGCGGCCCTTTGCGAGTGGTCGCGGTGTGGTTTGGGGTGGAAGGTGCCGGTGTCGCTGTCCCAGCTTTCGGCGTGCATGTCGTCGTCACGGACGCGCACGGTTTCGATGTGGGCGCGGTCTTCGCTGCCTCGTTGCACGGCTGTCGGTGCTGAGATGGGCGCGATTGATGGCGGTGATTTTGAGGCGAACCCTACACAGGATAGGGTTTGCTCTTTTTCGGCGCTTTGAACCCTATAGGGTTTGAGTTGTTTGGCCTCAGTCTTTGGCCCTTTGCCAGGGCTGGTGAAAATCGCGGTCGATGACCTGAGGTGCTTTGCCTTGGGGGCCATGACCACGCCAAGCGCTGCCATGAACGGCGCAGGGTCGCATTCGATGGCGGCGCGAATCACAGCCCACGCGGCGCTCTTTATCGCTGGGTCGTTGCTCGCCTTCATGGCGGCGATGACTCGGGCCGCTGCGTCGGTCTTGGCGGTGCCCATGAGGCGGGCCGGGGGCTTGGTCAGGCCGAAACGGCGCGCCACCTCATCAAAGAACTTTGATTGCAGGGCCAGCAATGTTTGACGGTTGCCCACCATGTCAGACCCCACCATGCGGCTATTGACCAGAGGCACCAGCAAGACATGCACATGGGGCTGCGCTTCGTCGTGGTGAATGTCTGCACTCATGATGTTTGCAGCGCCACCGAATTGCACCCCAGCCCATTCGACACATTGCGCGAAGTATTGGCGGCGGTCAATGACATGGCCGACAGGCAGGCTAAAGACGGCCTCCAAGCCCACCACGGCATCTTTGCGCAGCTTGCCTACCCCAGCGGCCTGCATGGCGTCCTTGGCCTGCTGCGCCACACCGTCAGGGCTTGGCGGGCCGCACAAGGTTTCGTTAAGGTGTGAGCGTGCCGGGTTGATGTGGCTGTCTGCGCCAAGCTCGGCTTGAATGGTGCGGCGGTTGTGTCGGGCGGCGGCTAGCAAGATGCCGCCGCCCTTCAACTTCTTGAGCCGAAAGAAGGCGGCGGCGCTCATGTCTTGCACCCCAGCAAGCGCAGCAGCCAGCAGGCCATGGGCGCGAGGATAAGGCCCCAGCAACCTGCCCACGATACGAGACGACGGGCTGCTGCGCTCATGCTGTGCCACCATCAAACAAGGCACGTTGCTCGGCGTCCTGACGGCGCTTGGCTGTTGCGCGGTTGGCGCGTTCGGCTTGCTGCTTGGCCTTGGCTGCATTGGCGCGCAGCTTCAGGCGTGCAGCTTTGACCTTGGCGCACCATTGGGCGGCATCTCGGCCCATTGCGTGTGCAATGACGGATTGATGTAAGAAGTATTCAGCCACGTAGGTGATGCGGCCATCCTTGCAGCCTGCTACCTTGTCAATGCGCTCAATCTGCCAGGCGTAGGAGTCTTCAAGATAGAAGATGTGGGCGGCAAGTCGTGTGGTGCTGGCTTCGCCTACAGCACCCAGGCCGGTCAGGCGTTCGCCCAAAAGCAGGCGGCACAAGACCTCGGCGCAAACGGTATTGAGCTTTGCGGGAAAGCCGAAGGGCATGACAATCGGGGCACCTTGCACGGTGGCGCTCGATTCGGTTTTGATGTTGGGTCGGGCGTCTTTCATTGCGATACCCCCAAGACGCGCTTGATTTCAGCGACCGGCCAAGCAAGCCGGGCGCCATTGATGCGTATCGGGCGCAGTGGGCCTTTTTCCAGGCAGGCCCAGGCTCTTGCGGTCTGTTCTTTGACGCCAACGTGCGCGCACATCAACTTGGTGTTGACGTGCGTCCTCAGTTCAAGGTGAAGGGGGATGAAGTCAGGGGGGAGCGTAGGCGCGGCAGTCGTGCCTTGTCGGGCTTCGCTGTTTCGAAGGGTCGATGTTTGCAAAATGGTCTCCAGACCTAGCAGCACAGACCGACATCACAGGTCAGTCACGGGCTAGGTTGGAAACCCATCCTGGTTTGCACAATCACCGTTCAACACAATCACATTGCAAAAGGCGTAAACGGGCCGTAACCCGCATGGATAAAGGCCAATCATTGCTTTGAGGCGTCCTGCACAGGTTTTGCAACTTGTGGCTGTGAAACTTGTGCAGGTTGTGCAACCTGCTTTTTCGCCTGTACGTGTGCGCTCGCTTTTTCTCGGCTCATCGTCGGGGGGGTCCAGCTTTGGCTGTTCAGGATAGAGTTCCGAATAGTCTCAGCCCGTGGGTTCACATTGCCCTTTGTTCTGACTTCGTTTTCTGCGCACCATTTGGCGATGTATTCGCTAATTCCATGCACAGTCGGATTGCAGTTCTTTGCCAGGAGTTCAATCCAGTATTCGGCGGCGGCTGCTTGAATCCGCATCCTTGGGTCTTCTAGGATTGCTTGCTCGACTTCTTGGGCGGCTTCTGTGTGGCTGTTCGCGGCAATGGCTTTGATGGCAATAGCTCCAGCCAAGCCAAGCTCAACTAAGCCCGCACGCTCCGCCCAGTCCGCCCATTCATCGCGGTCGAAGCCGCCAGAAGGTATGCCTAGGCTATCGGGCCAATCGGATGCCATCACATCCCATTTGGAGCAGTCCGGAAACAATCGCAAGTCGGTGGCTGCTTTTGGCCATGGGTCCGAGTTGCACCAACTCTGCGCCACATCGTCTGGGACTTTGGCTCGGTTCAGCGTACGAAGGGTCAACTCCCCTTTGCGCACGGCTTCTTGAACGCCTCTGATGTGGTCGCGCATTGCGGTTTGGTAGTTGAAGTACCACTTGAGCGCCCAACCGTCTGTGACTTCTTGGGGGAAGCTTTCATGCTCGCGGCCCGGCCAACGGTCATACGGCTTAAGGTATTGAATGGCCAGCTTGCGTATCGCATAGCCGACGGAAACAAGTCCCGCACCCTCTGCGGCAGGGGCATTCCTGCTTCCCCAACTCTCTAGGAACTTGATTCGGCTAATGATGGCTTGGACGCATTCCCGGAATTGACCATCCGGCATCCCGTATGTACTGGGCGGGCTTTGCTCGGATTTTCCGATTGCGGCCCGCGACTCATCCGCCCATTGATAGCCAGCGCCATCAGCCAACAGCCATGCATTGACATGTTCGCGGCGTGTCATGCGTAAGCTGTGAATCTCTTCGCCCTTGGCTAGTTTGGTTTGGTGCAACTCATCAAACACCTTGAGTAATTCTTGCTCGGCTGCATGAATCATGCTTTTGAGTAACCTGTCACTGTATGCCTCATTGATGCCACGCTGGCGCGTGATGTATTCAGCGACTTCAAAGAGGTAATACCACCCGGTGGCGGCTTGCTCGGCCCCCCGTTCGCGCTTTTTCGCTTCGCGGTCCACTGCGTCGAGCCTTAGCCTTTCGTCGAGCATGCTGGATTCTTCTTGCCCGCTGCTGTTCGGTTGACTTTGTGAGGGGGCACGCTCGCTGGCCTTCCACCTCAGTGATGAAGCAGGGTCGAGCGCAAGCCACTGGTTTACGTCGGTGGGGGTCACCAGTTCGTAGAAGTCGCGTACTACGTTGGGCCAATAGGGCTGGTCCGTGTGAGGGTGGCGAACGGTTAGCACCCTGTCGCGCACGGCTTGCATCATCTGTTCTAAAAACGTGCCACGGGCGCCAATATGCCAGCCCTCTTGAGTTGCAATTGCGGTTGCCGCGTTTGCAAGATTCCACAACTCAGGCCCGTTGCCAGCAGGGAGGAGCCTCAAGCCAACACCCCAATGCTCAAACCACTTGACGGCCTCCCACGGGAAAATCACGGCAGTTCTCAATGCCTGCCCAAGTGGGCATGTGTGCGGCCCCATGTCCAGCGGGTTGCGCACGGTCCACCCGTCAGGTTTCACGAGCCGTTGAATCTCCTCCCATACGTTCACTTCTGCTGCTGCTTGTGCAAGTTCGCTCGTGTGAATTGCTTCGGCCACCAAAAAGGGGATTTCGCCGACCTTGACGGGCTTGTCTTCAGGAATGCTTGCCCAAAAAAGGAAACGTTTTGACTCGCTCAACATGCACCCCCGTGCACACCCCGCCAAGAAGATGCCCCAGCGGGACCATGCGGGGGCATAGTCTTTCAGACTGGCTTGCGGGCCGGGCCTAGCTGGGGCTCAAAACATTATGCAGACTGCGCGCCCTGCAAGTCCCTGAACGGTCAGGCGGCGGTTTTGTGTAATGCCTTTGGCGAAGCCTTGGGCTTGGCCAGGGGCGGCGTCTTGCGCGCTGTTGTGCGTGGTGCTGGCTTCTTTGGCATGGTCACGGTGATGGTTGGCGCCATGCCCGCAGTCGTGGCCATGTCCACCAAGGCATCCAATGAAAACAGGTTGACCTTGCCTCGCATCAGGTCGGAAATGCGAGGCTGGGTGACGCCAAACAAAACGGCGGCTTGCGCTTGGGTCATGCCTTGCTGCTGGATGGCCTCGGTGATGCTCATCATCAAACCCGACCGGGTGCGCAGGCTGGCGGCTTCCTGGGGGGTGTCTTCGATGGCGTCCCAGATGCTGGCAAATCGTTGTTTGGTGGTCATGATGCAAACTCCTTCATCAAGTCTTTGAGCCGCTTCTTGGCCAGGTCAATGTCTCGCTTCGCGGTCTGCTGCGTCTTCTTCTGAAAGCAGTGCAGCACAAACACCGTGCCTGCCAGCTTGGCCACATAGACCACGCGAAACGTGCCCGCCTCGTCCCAGATTCGCAACTCAGTCACACCCGGCCCAATGCTGGTCATGGGCTTGGCGTCGTTCGACGGCAAACCGTGCTGCACGCGGTCCAGTTGATAGCCCGCTTCGCGCATGGCTGTCTGTGGGAATGCTCGCAGGTCATCAAGGGCGGTGCCTCTGAACTCGATATCCTTCATGCTTGAATTATATTGATTCTTGTATGTTTGGCAAGTGCTCAGGCAGCGGTGACAACATGCAGGCCGTTGGGCTTGCCAGCGTCGAATTCAATCCCTGCTTGCTCCAGCATCCAGGCTTCAATCTTGGCGTGCCACTGGCGCAGCAGGTCGATGGGGCGCACGCGGTAGTGCTTCTCGGCAATGGCGCTGGGCTTGTGGCCTTGAATCTGCGCCACGATGCCCACCGGCACTTCGCACCACTCGCTGAGGGTGCCAAATGAGCGGCGCAGGCCGTGCAAGGTGAGGTGCGGCAGTCCAGCGGCTTGCAATGCCTTGTTGTGATTGATGCGCGGGTCTTGAAGGTGTCCGCTTTCAGCTTGCGGGCTTGAGAAGACCCAGGGGTTCGGTTTGCCGTTGTGCTGCATGCGGCGGGGCAGTGCGGCCAGCATTTGCGCCACGAACGGGGTTAGCGGGATGGTTCTTTCGCCGTCCACCTTGTCGCGAATGGTCAGGGTCTGCCATTGAAAATCCACGTCAGACCATTGCAGCCCCAGCAGTTCTTCACGGCGGGCGCCTGTTATCAGCAAGGCTTGCAGGTAGGCCGAAATGATGGGGTTTGACTGCTTGCGTACCTCGGCAAACCAAAGGGCCAATTGTTCGCGCTGCAAGCAATCGTCCTTTGCCGCCACCTTTGGCAAGGCTTGGCGGGTCTTCTTGGGTTTGCAGGCTTCAGGCTGTACCAGGGGTGCATAGGTTTCGTCCTCGGCACACCAGTTGATGAAAGCGCGCAACAAGCGAAAGCCCAGCAGGGCACGGGCCGGGCGTGTTTTGGCTTCGCGTTCCACCCATTGGCGCACGGCCTCGCTGTCAATCTGAGCCAGTGGGCGATTCAGCAAAGAGTGCAGCGGGCCGGGGATGGTGTCACCCTTGGCCCGCTTGCGCTTCTCGCCACCGGGTGAGACGAAGCCGATGTGGTCGGTGTAGTTGCGCTCGCTCCAGGCACGGCGGCGGGCCTTGCAATAGTCGGCCCAGGCCGTCAGGGCGATGACTTCTAGGCGCTGCTTGCCCACCTTGACGGCGGCTCGGTCGGCCTGGTCTGTTGCGATGGTCGCGGCCTTCTCTTGGCGCGGGTCAATGCCTTGTTTGATTTTTGAACTGTACTCAGCGGCCACGCCGTCAGCACCCGGCCCCGTGGGGTTGCCCTTTTTGTCCTTGGGAACCCGTATCGGCATGGATGCCGCGCCGATGGTCATTCGGATGGTTTGCCGTCCCAGCTTGGCTTCAAAGATGAAGGCGCGGGCACCATGGGCCGTGACGCGCAGGCCCAGCCCCGTTTGCATGGTGTCCCAGTAAATGGACTGTGACTTGCCTTCTTGGCACTGGGCAGCATCCACGCTTTCACGGGTGAATTTGAATCGCGTTGGCTTGGTGTTTTTGGTGTCTGTCATGCATCCCCCGATGCGTTCGTGGGGTGGTTGCAAGGAGAGGTCTTTTTCTCATGTAGCCACCATGTAGCCACGATATTGACATTTCAATCAACGCAAGTCAACGACCTACGGATTCATGTAGGCTTGTATGTTGTTGATTAACATGGATTTTGTGGGGTGTGCTGCTTTGCGGTCAACAGTGCGAAACACTGATAAACACCGGCTTTCGCATACTCTTAATCCGTTGGTCGACAGTTCGAATCTGTCGGGGCCCACCAAATTTATTTGTAGCCCGCTTGTAGATCATTGAGATCCGCAGGCGGGTTTTCGCTTTTGCAGTGCCCTCTCCGTTTGACACCGGAGGAGCACACAATGACCAGGAAAGTCACCGCCCTGAATAGTAAGGGTGGGGTAGGCAAAAGCACCACGTTGGCCAATCTCGGCGGCTTGCTCGCCGACATGGGCGCGCGCGTGTTGTTGTTCGATGGCGACATTCAACCCACGCTGTCGAAGTACTACCCGCTGGAGTACGAGGCGCCCCACGGCCTGGTCGAGGTCGTCACATCGGGGATCGTTTCCGAATCGTGCATCTCCCGCACGTACCGACCAAACCTGCACCTCATCAAGAGCAACGATGGCAATGCTCGGCTCCAGTTCTGGCTGGATGCACGGCCAGATCGTCGCACCCGACTTGCCGTGGCGCTGTCCGCGCCGATCATTGAGGACAACTACGACTTCGTCCTGATCGACACGCAGGGCGCGATTGGTCCCGTGCCGACGGCAGCCGCTTTTGCAGCCGATACCGTCCTTTGCCCGTTGCCGCCGGATACAGCCTCCATTCGCGAGTTCTCCACGGGCACCTTGCATGTGCTCTCGCAGATCGAAGGCTCTCCGGACGAGCCCAACACGATGTTGGCCCCGCTGCACGTCCTGATCTCCAAGGCTGTTGACGCCGACCGAAAACTGAGCCGTGGCTCAATTTTGAATCGGCGCCAACACACATAGACTTCATCTCGAGCCGAGCGACAATTTGCTCTGCGTCGGACTTGCTGTGAGTGCCGACTACGCAATCCTGCGGTATTCCACCCGTGCCGGATTGCGCTCCCGCGCTTACGTCGGAGTTGTCAGCGCCCTTCCGCGCTCGGCAGAGTGACTTGGCCGAGCACAGGGGTTTGCTCGCGTCAGCGGCCTAGTTGCGGAGTGCGGCTAACTGTGCCTCAGGACCGCCGGCGAGCACAGGCGTGTCTTGGTACAACCACGGGGATCGAACCCTGGTTCGCTGGATGAAAACTAGCTGTCTTGACCACCAAACGATGGATGCATTGCGGTGGAGCGGTCAGGGTCCGCACCTCAACAAGAAAAGCCGACCTCGGGTTTCAGCCCGGTGCCCTGCGGAATGGGCGTTCTCCCCCGTGTCTCAGCGGCACGCCTACGCCTGCACGTTCTCGTATTCGGCGTAGCCCTCGGCGTCACGCCGCTGGCCGTGCGCGCCTACCGGGCGGTACTCCAACATGTCGAAAGTCTTCCCGTGCGGGACACACGACCGTCCGCTACTGGCCGGGACTGATATTCCGGCAGCTTCCCAATGAGCGGTCATCCGGCGTCACCAACATAGGCAGCAGCATCGAAATGGAGCATCGTTGACGCCCCTCAACTCGATGGGAGACCATCATGGAAACTTCAGCCAACACCCTTCACCGCGAACCCTGGAACAAGGGCAAGATCGTCGGCCAGAAGGCACCGTTCAAGCTCAAAGACATCTGGGCACTTCGCGTCCGCTTTCAGATGGACCACCGGGTACGCGAACTAGCACTTTTTAACCTGGGTATCGATAGTAAGCTTCGTGGATGCGACCTCGTCGCCCTGAAAGTCCGCGACGTCTGTCATGGTGATCAAGTTGCGACACGAGCTATCGTGATGCAGCACAAAACCCAGCGCCCGGTTCAGTTCGAAATCACCCAGGCCGCTCGTGATGCTGTGCAGCAATGGATCAAAGCCGCTGGACTGAAGTCTGAAGACTTCCTGTTCCCAAGCCGCCTCCACGGATCACCTCACATTGGCACTCGGCAGTACGCCCGGATCCTTGAGTGTTGGGTTAAGGAGCTTGGCCTTGATCCGGCCGATTACGGTACGCATTCAATGCGTCGAACCAAGGCGACGCTGATTTATCGGCGGACCAAGAACCTGCGCGCGGTACAACTGCTCCTCGGGCATTCCAAGCTGGAATCGACCGTGAGATACCTCGGCATGGAGGTCGATGACGCCCTAGAGATCTCGGAGCAGACGGAGATCTGACTATCCCATAGCAACCAACCATCCGCCGGGTTCCGGCCTGGTGGATGACTCGACCAAGCGATAGGCCGCTATGGGAAAGCAAACCGAACTGGAACTCCCGGCCACGAGCGGTAATTCGCCGATGTCGGGTTCTGCGACGGTCGCGGTAGCGCCTCTCTCAGCCAAGCAAAGGCGCGGCGCCGGTCGTTCGGTCAAGCCGACAGCATGTGGAAGAAACTCCGAGAGAACTCATCTGCCGGAAAGAACGTTTCCACTCGCAACTCGTCAGCCGTTACGTCCAGCGCTGTGCCAAACGTCGACACCATGGAGAACACCTTGAGCGTGTGCTCACCCAAGTCATATTCCATCGGGAAGATGGGCGGTGGCGAGCCGCTGAGCCAGTCCTGGCTGCGCCATGACGCACTCACGCCCGGGAACCGACTGACATCGGCCAGCAACTGGCGCAATGCCTGGTGCGTTGGGTCTGCCGCCAATTCGCGATGCAGCCGATTCAACAGCAAGGTGGCCACCTGGGGCCAGTTCTTCAGCCGCGGCTGCATGCCCTGCGGGTGAAATGTCATGCGCATGACGTTGCGGCGTAAGCGGTAACTCGCCGACGTCCTTGCCAGACGGTTTACCGCCGTGTTTTTGG